>NZ_JBLVPL010000001.1:0-1508378 GCF_048286755.1 Flavobacterium labens
GAATGTCTAAACCAATGAATATCTTTGGAATAGTTAAGGCATCTTGTAATTGCATAATCTTCGTTTTTAGTAACTCTAAGTTATGCTTTTACATAGATGCTACAACGGATTTGGGCAATTGGTTCAATAGGAAGTTGGTTTTGTATTTGGGATGATTTGCTTCGCCTGTTCGCTATCGCTCGGGTGGCAAATCCAAAAATAGGGCTTAATTTAGTCCCAAACCCGCTGTAGTAGCGGAACGTTAACAGTAATGCGACAGAAACTCAGGTAATAAAAAAACACAAAGTGAAGTCATCAACTTGACGAATGCCTAGAAACAATCAATTTAAAACCCGAAGAAAATAACACTAAATGAAATTATCCGAATATATAAAGAAGAGAAATGGCGTTCCATTCGGGCACCCTAACTCGCTTCGTAATAATTTAGAAAGGTCGCTTGGTGCAAATAATTTTTCAATTTTTTGGAATTTCTGGAACCCGATTTTCGGCTATTATTTGGGAACAACCGTATTTCGACCGTTAAAAAAAATATTTCCAACTGGATTTTCTTTAGTGTTGACATTTGTTTTTTGTGGACTCATTCATGATTTAGTAACGACTTTAATAAGAGGTGAAATTTCACTTTTTTTTGCAGTTTGGTTTCTTTTAATGGGGATGTGCGTTGTGATTTCAAAAGAAATTAACTACAACTTATCAAATCGAAAATGGATTTTTAGAGCTTTAATAAATCTATTAATAATTGGTATTTGTTTTTTTCTAACAAAAGGTCTAAATACAATATTCAATTTTTATTGAAATTCAAGATAATATAAAATAAAAATAAGACGCACTACCGCTAACATCGGTGTGGCAATATGGCGGCTGAAGTGCTTTTATGAAACATTTGTTCAAGTTTCAACTTTAGGAATTCTATTGAACTTTAGTGCTAAAAATCCGCCACATCGCCAAGCCGAAAACCGTTGTGTGTCATTTAGAGCAGAACTATAAACAGACAACTTTTGAAAAAATGAATAAAACACAAATGGTATTATACACAATCTTACTAATAAGTTTTTTCTCAACTTTTACTTCTTGTAATGGGCAAATTAATTCAAAAACACAAGAAGAGAAGACTACTGCAATCGGAGTAACTGTTTCACAAATCGATAAAACAATTTGGGTAATTTATCAAGACAAGAAATCAAATTTTTGGTTTGGAAGTAAAGATAATGGTGTATTTTATTATAATGGGCAGCTTTTAAAACACATCACTATACAAGATGGCTTAGTTAGCAATGAAATACGTAGTTTTCAAGAAGACTCGGCGGGTAATATTTTTATTGAAACCGAACGAGGTGTAAGTAAATTTGATGGTCAGTCCTTAAAAACTTTGCAAATTGCAAACCCAGAATCCCCTTCGACTGATTGGCGTTTAGAACCAAATGACTTGTGGTTCAGAATAGGTTTTAATAAAAATGGACCTTATAGATTTGATGGCGAATATTTACATTATCTAAAATTTCCAAAATCGCCACAAGAAGACGAATTTAATAGCAAAAATAAGAATGCAAGTCTGAGACCCTTTGGGCTTTATAGCATCTACAAAGACCGTAAAGGATTTATGTGGTTCGGAACATCAAGTTTAGGTCTGTGCCGATATGATGGCAAAACTCTGAGTTGGCATTATGAGGAACAATTACAAACAACGCCAGAAGGTGGCGATTTTGAAACACGTGCTATTTTTGAAGATAAAGATGGAAAGTTTTGGATAAATAACACTCGTTTTAGGTACAATGTAAAACCGAATAGTAGTATTAATTTAGGCTATAGTAAAGAAAACGGGATTGGCTATCTTAACGAAAATAACGAAATGGAATTTCCATTTTTCCATTCAATAACCGAAGATAATGAAGGCAACCTTTGGATGGTAACTTATGATAACGGTGTATGGAAATACAATGGAAAAGAACTTATTCATTACCTGATCAAAGATGGCATAACAGATGTATTACTTTTTACAATCTATAAAGACAACAAAGGAGTTCTTTGGCTTGGAAGTCATAATGCAGGAGTTTATAAATTTAATGGTAATTCGTTTGAAAAATTTTTTAAATAAATACATCAATGAAAAAATATTATAATTTGATATTCATAGTACTCATATTGACGCTACACCTTTCTTGCATAGAAAAGAAAGCAACCGAAAAAGAAATTAATAAATCTGAAATTGTAAGGCCTTCAAAAAGCGACACCTTAAAATTCACTTCTGGAATACGTGCAATATTTCAAGACAGCAAAGGTAATTATTGGTTTGGAAGTCATAATGAAGGTGTAAGCTATTACAACGGAAATTCATTTGAATACTTTACAACTAATGAAGGTTTATCAGACAATCAAATCCGTTCCATTGAAGAAGACAAGAATGGAAAAATTTGGTTTGGAACTGCAAAAGGTGTAAGTGTATATTACAAAGGAAAGGTTACCAATTATTCAACAAAGAGTAACGAACCAAAATATAAATGGAATGAAACCAATGGAGATTTATGGTTTAATGCGGGTGAAAAAGACGGAATAAATCGTTTTGACGGAATAAATATGAACTATTTAATTTTCCCAAAACCAAAAAATGAAAACCCTGATAATTCTTATGGTGTAACTGATGTATCAAAAGATAATGATGGTAAAGTTTGGATTGCGACTTATGCAGCATTATTCAACTATGATGGTAAAATGGTAAATATCTTTGACCATAAAAATTTAAAACTTAAAGATAATGAGCTTTTGCATATAAGAAGTGTATTAGCAGATTCAAAAGGTAGAATTTGGATAGGAAATAACGGTATAGGTGTATTGCTTATGGACGGTAACGCTGTCATTAATTTTTCTGAAAAGCATCATTTAATTCATCCAACAAGTACAAGAAGAGGAGATAAATCTGAAGCTGGCACTCTTGAACACGTATTTGCAATTGAGGAAGATAGTGAAGGGAATATTTGGTTTGGAGACAGGGATACAGGAGCTTGGAAATTTGACGGCAAGACTATGATAAACTATACAATCAGCAACAAACTTTCGACACCAATGATTTGGACAATTTATAAAGACAATAATAACAGTTTGCTTTTTGGACTGGCAGATGGAAACATATTTAAGTTTAACGGAAAGACTTTTGAAAAGCAATTTTGAAAAATACTAATGCACAACAGGCATTTGGCGAGATTGCGAATTTTGTAGTGAATTCACGTTTACATTTCGCAAGAAATTTTATCCTTAACAGAAAATAATCGGTTCCGAAGTTCGCAACCTCGCCAAACGCTGGAACGTCAGGAGTCATTTATCAGCAGAACTTGAAAACACAGAAAATATGAAAAAAATTGACTTTAATACCAATTATTGGTATCTTTGGTAAAAATAAAAATTATGGCAAAAAACACATCAATATTATTAGGAGACTATTTTGAAAACTTTATTAATGAACAAATTTCTACTGGAAAGTATAGTTCCGTAAGTGAAGTTGTAAGAACTGCTTTAAGAGTTTTTGAGCAAGAAGAAAATAAAACAAAATCTCTTATCAATGAACTAAAAATTGGTGAAAAGAGTAGTAAAATTAGAAATTTTGACCGCAATAAAAATCTTGAAATGCTAAAAGCTAATTTTCAAAAATAATGCCAGAGTATATAGTTAGTGAAAAGGCATTAGAGGATATTAATAACATTTGGATTTATACGTCGGAAAATTGGTCTGTTGCACAAGCAGATCGATATTATAACTTAATCATTGACGAAATTGAATATATCGTCGATAATTTAGATATGGCTCGTGACTTTGGGAAAATTAGAAAATCGTATAGATACTCAAAAGTAAAATCACATTTAATTTTCTTTAAAAAATACAAAACAAATGAAATTGAAGTCATTAGAGTTTTACACGAAAGAATGGATATTGAAAACCGATTAGCCGAATAAAAAAAAACTACTGCTAACAGGTACTCCTACATAAAGCATCGCAAAGTTCTTCACAACTTTTGAGAGGGTTATATGTTGGTTATTTTTCGAGTATAAAATTCCGCTCCAACGGCTTGTTGAAAAAGTTGGAAACAACTTTTTATCCGCCGAAGGCTTAGACTGAAAAAGTTATTCTAACTTTTTTCAATAATGCCACGTAATTTGATCTCTTTTACTTCATAGTCTTTCTTTTAAAATTGCTTCGCCTGTTCGCTATCGCTCGGGTGGCAAATCCGAAAATAGCGCTTAATTTAGTCCCAAACCCACTATAGTACTAGAACGTTGGCAGTAATATTCAGCGAAAACGAGAAAATTCAAATAAAATATTAAATCTCATTATGAAAAAATTTTTCTTACTTTTTTTCTTTACAATTGGATTACATTCAGCTAGTGCAGAATGCGGAATGGATGGAATGCAATTTTTTCCTGAAAAAAGAAATATAAGCTTGAATTCAATGTTTATAATACAAGGATATTCCTTAAGTGAAAAAACAATCAATAGTTTTAAAAATCGAACAGTTTATTTAGAAAGTAAAGATGGTGAACTAATCAAACTTAACCTTCTAGAAATTCTAAAAGGGCAAATGAGTTTAATTCAAGCCATTTTTAAACCAGAAAAAGAACTAGATCCAAACAATATTTATTTTTTAAAATACTCTGAACAGACAGAGAATGAGACAAGAGATATGATGTAATGGAACTCTGAAACAAAACAGAGCGAAAAGGTTTTTTGGAGAACAACAGACAAAAAATCAATTGAACTATTGAATCCCAATTTGAGTATTAAGTATCAGAAAACTGAAGTTGTTCATTATGGTTGTGGGCCTTCAGCAAATGCAATCTTTGGTATTAATAATACATCAAATTCTGAAATTTGGTATAAAACAGAAATGGTTAATCTTACTACAAAAGAAAAGACTATATATTATATCCAAGGATGGAATGGGAAACTTAATGTTGGACATGGAATGTGCTCTGGAGCTTTTACATTTAATAGACGTGGAAAATATAAAGTTAGATTCACACCTATGAATATTGATGGCAACTCATTAAGTACGACGGAGTGGGAAATTTTCGAAAGCCCATTTGCAAACGATAAGAGTTATCATTGAAACAAAAAAAATACTACCACCAACACACGCTACAAGCAATTTGGGTATTAGGCTTAATTTAAAATTGGTTTTGTATTTGGAAGATTTGGCAAATCCGAAAATAGAGCTTAATTTAGTCCCTAACCCGCTGTAGTAGCGCGGGAACGTTATCTGTAATCATAGAAAATCGATGAAATCAACTTTAGTAATTCTTTTGACGTTTGCATTTATATCCTGTAAAAATTCAAATGATATTTCATTAGTTGTAGAAAGTATAAACAATTGTCCCGAAGGTTCTAATCAAATAGAAGTTGATCAGAAAGCATACTTTGACCAAAAATCTAAATCTTTGATAATCTACAATGGCGAAAATTATAATAAAAGTTTACAAAAATGGATAATTCCACTTGCTGAACTTACTCCAGAAAATGTGTCATATCAAAATCACGGTTTTCCAACAGTATTAACTGCGATTCCAAACGGTTTAAAAAAAATTAAATATTTTAAAAACGAAATTGAAACTGACAGTGTAAATGAATTTGTTTATAATATTCATGATTATTGCATGGATAAAAAAAATATAGATATGTTTATTCAGAATTACAGAAATGGAATTAGCAAGATAAGAAATGACTACAGATAACAGCCGTTTTGCGCAATGTCTGGTTTTATTTTCCTTAGCCTAATAATAAAACCAGCCGGGAATTTACAATTCTTTACAACTAAGCGGTAAATTACCGCTACTACGAAAATATGCATAGCATTAACAGTAATGCTCTAGAGACATAAAATTGACAAAATAAATTTAACTGAATTACAAAAATGAATACGGAAACATTTCCAATATTAACAGCTGAAAGATTAACACTAAGAGGATTGTCAATTGACGATTATCAAGATATTTTTGATTTGCGTTCGGATACAGAAGTTAGCAAGTTTCTTAACAGACAACTATGTAAAACAACCGAAGATGCAAAAAACTTTATCAACAAAGTCAATGAAAGCATTGAAAAAGGCGGAACGTATTATTGGGTAATTTACTTAACAGACACAAAACAAGTTGTCGGTACAATTTGCATATTTGACTTCTCAATTGAAAAAAACAGTTGTGAAATTGGTTATGAACTAATGATGAAATTTCAAGGATACGGAATAATGCAAGAAGCGACACAAAAAGTAATCGACTTTGTGTTTCAGACTTTAAAATTTAAAAAAATACTTGCCTTTACACATTACGGGAATAAGAAATCAACCAAACTTCTCTTAAAATTGAATTTTTTAAAATCAATAGAAGAGAATAAGGAAAATCCCAAAATAACTATTTTCACTTTGGCAAAATAATTTTAACAAATAGAATCCAAATATATTAGAAAATAAAGCCCGAACTGCTAACAGCGGTTTTGAGTTAGCTGGAGTATAGTGAAATTACTGTCTCGCATCAAGTTTTCGTTAAACCGAAAATTGAGCGGTTAGGAAGTTCGCAAATCCGCTGAAGTACCGGAACGTTATACATCGCTTCAATCAAACTTCAAATAAAACTAACACCATTTGATACACCAATATTATTAAGCAAGACAAAAATGAAATCATTGACAAGCTTTTAAATTCATTAATCGGATTTTTTATCTGATATTTACCAAACATATGGATGCAAAAGATTATATCAAGATATTCGAGCAGTCTCCTGAATTGATGCTAGTTATAGATGCCAGCTTTATCATAGTAGCTGCTTCAGACGATTTTATAAGGAAAACCAAAACCACCCGTGAGCGTATTACAGGACAAGACATTTTTTATGTGTTTCCTTCTAATCCTGATAATACAAACCGAAATGGAGAAAGCACGATACGAGCTTCTTTCAACCGCGTTATCAAAAATAAAACTGCCGATACCTTGCCGGTAATAAGATACGATATTCCTAAACCTGCATCGGAAGGTGGTGGATTTGAAACAAAGTATTGGAAAGTAGTGAACCTCCCCTATTCTAGATCATAACAATAACGTAAAATATATCATTCAGCGTTCTGATGATGTTACTGAAAATGAAACACTGGTAGCGCAACTTGATGCGGAGCACAAAGCGTTAAAGCAGCTTGAAGATAGCGAAAAGCGATACAACATGATGCTTCTTAAATCGCCTTTTGGTTTTGCTATACTTAAGGGAAAAAATATGGTGATAACCCTTGCCAACGATTCTGTAAAAGAAATGTGGGGAAAAGGCAACCACTTAGAAGGAAAGACTCTACTTGAAGTTTTACCTGAGATTAAAGATTCCGAATTTCCCGATTTGCTCGATAAGGTTTATACCAGCGGTACTCCATTTTGTGGAGATGAGGTACTTTGCCCGGTTTTTCGCAATGGTAAATTGGAGGATGTTTATTTCAATTTTGTTTATCAACCCTATCTGGAAGCAGATGAGACTATTTCTGGGATAACCATAATTGCTTATGAAGTAACAGCAGCTGTGATTGTAAAAAATGCATTAGCCGCACTACACGATGCAGACCAGAAAGCATTGAAGAAAATAGAAGAAAGTAACAATCGGTATTACATGATGCTCATGGATTCGCCATTTGCTTTTTGTGTTATGAAAGGAAAAGACATGGTAGTTACCCTTGCCAACGATTTGATAAAAGAATTTTGGGGAAAAGGTAAAGATGTAGAAGGAAAAACGCTTTTAGAAGTTTTACCGGAAATCAAAGACCAACCATTTCCCGAAATGATTGAGAAAGTGTACACAACAGGTATCCCATTGTATGCCAATGAAATACTCGGAAAAGTAACCTGTAATGGTAAGCTAAAACATAAGTATTTTAACGTTGTTTTCCAACCTTACTATGAAGCAGACAACTCCATTTCTGGTGTTACACAAATAGCGTATGAAGTGACAGAAATGGTGATGGCGCGCAAAAAAATAGAAGAAAGCGAGCAGCGGTTCAGGCAGTTGGTTAATTCAATGCCCCAAAAAATAACACATGCAGATGCCGCAGGCAATGTAATTTTCTTTAACCAACAATGGATAAATGAAACCGGCTATAACATGCAAGAATTGTTAAACGGGGAATGGATTAAAGCCGTGCACCATGAGGACATAAAGCATACCGCCGATAGCTGGCTAAATGCGGTTAACACCGGAACTACACACGAAGTGGAATGTCGTATTTTAAATAAAAAATTGGGTTTTAGATGGAACCTTTCCAGGGCGGTACCGGTTAAAGATGAAAACGGCAAAATAAAAGTGTGGATAGGCAGTACCACTGATATTCACGACCAGAAAGAAGCCAAAAGCAAAGCCGAAACTGCGCAAGTGGCAGCCGAGGATGCCATGCAGGCAAAGCAGCAATTTTTGAGCAATATGAGCCACGAAATACGAACTCCGATGAACGCTATTATAGGGTTTACCAACGTGCTCTTAAAATCGAAATTAGACCAAAGTCAGGAAGACTATTTAACGGCAATTAAGGATTCAGGAGATGCCCTGCTTGTTTTAATTAACGATATTCTTGACCTTGCCAAAGTAGATGCTGGTAAAATGACTTTTGAACAAACTCCGTTCAATTTAGCTGATTCCCTATCATCAATGCTCCAATTATTCGATATGAAAATAAAGGAGAAAAATTTAGAACTGGTAAAACAATTTGACACCGCAATACCCGAAATTATAATGGGCGATTCTATTCGATTGCGGCAGATCATTTTGAATTTGATTAGCAATGCTGTTAAGTTTACCAGCGCAGGAAAAATAACCATTTGTGTTTCCTTGCTTAAACAAGATGCAGAGGAAATAACTATTGAATTTACGATAACCGACACCGGAATAGGCATCCATAAAACCAAACTAGAACATATTTTTGACGATTTTGGACAAGCAACTTATGAAAACTCGCGCCTTTATGGAGGAACAGGTCTTGGGCTAACCATCGTTAAAAAATTAATAGAACAGCAAGGTGGCACCATACGCGTGGAAAGCGAATTAGGCAAAGGGTCGGCCTTTAGTTTCCAATTAAACTTTGCTAAAACAAATCAAAAAATAGAGCACGAATCGGAACCGGTTTCAAACATACAATCCGAGGTAAAAAAAATAAACATATTGGTTGCCGAAGACATGCCACTCAATCAACTTTTAATTAAAATAATACTTGCTGACTTTGGCTTTGAAGTGGACATTGCTGACAATGGAAAAATTGCGATTGAAAAACTAGAACAAAAGAAGTACGACCTGGTGCTAATGGATTTGCAAATGCCCGAAATGAACGGCTTTGATGCAACCGCATACGTACGTAACATTATGAAATCTAATATTCCCATCATAGCACTTACAGCAGATGTTACTTCTGTTGATTTGGAAAAAGCCCAAGCAATGGGAATGAATGATTATGTCTCTAAACCTGTTGATGAACAACTGCTATACAGTAAAATAATTAAGGTTCTGCAAAAAACCGATTGAGTAGATTAACCTTTATAAGGAGAAATAAATATTCTCAGGCATATTAACATTTTGAATTAGAGTAACGAAAAATACTTAACACATGAACAACAGCAAATAATTGTGGTTTTGCGAACTGCGCCCACAATAGTGAGCAAATAAGACAATAAGCTATGAGTAATTCATGGCTTTTTTGTTATTCTAAATCCCCTCTATTATCAAAAAAAAGCCTAGCTATTTAAGCTTAATCCTAAAATAGGTTTACTCCACACTTGGTTAAAATATAAAAAAAACACTTGTTAATTCAATTTAATTAACTAACTTTCATACACTTATACTTTAATTATCAACTCTAGAAATAAGGTTAACACTATTTAATTTTTATACCATACGACTATGAAAATTTCTTTAGAAAAAAAAATAATTATTGGATTCATCCTCAATCTATTTGTCGTTTTCGCGATAGCTGGGGTTTTTATTTTAAGAATAAATAAACATAGAAATCCAGAGTTAGATAATTCATTGAATTGGATTGAAATTGCATTAATCATTCTTTCAATCATTTTGTTGACTGTAGTTTATTTTATCATTCGATCCCAACTTCGGGCTAAAAATCTTTCTCAAGATTTACTTTTAGAAAACAAACAATTACTGCAATCGATTATTGACAATACTTTAAGTCCTATGTTTATCAAAAAAATAAATGGTGAGTATCTGTTGATTAATAAACAATTTGAATCTTTACATAAAATCAAAAATGAAGAAATAACAGGTAAAACCGATCATGATTTTTTACCTGCTTTAATTGCAGATGCCAACCGAAACTCCGATTTTGAGGTTGTAAAAGCATTAAAAGAATTAAAAACCGAAGAAACCATTCAACAATCTGATGGCATGCATACCTATATTGCCGTGAAGTTCCCCATCTATGACGCTACAAAAAGAATTTACGCCATTGGTGGAATTTTCACAGATATCTCTGAAAGAAAAAAACTGGAAGAATCTTCTAAAGCGGCTTATAATTTTTTTAAAATGTCAGTAGAAATGATGATTATTTCCTCTATGGATAAATTCATAAAAGTGAATCCGGCAGTCAGTAAAATTTTAGGATATTCAGAGGAAGAATTATTAAGTAAAAGCTTTTTGGAGTTTACACATCCAGATGATATTGAAATCACACAAAAAGAAGTTGCTAAACTTCAAACCGGAGCTCCCTCCATAAAATTCGAAAACAGATATATTTGTAAAGACGGCTCTATAAAATGGCTCATTTGGTCTGTATTTCCTGATATTACGACTGGATTATTGTATGCCGTTGCCAGTGATATAACCGCTCAAAAAGAAATTGAAACCGCACTAAATGTGGCGAATACATTTTTCTACATGTCCTTTGATATGTTTGTTGTCATTAAAAATGAAAAATTCGTAAAAGTAAATCCTGCTTTCACAAGAATACTTGGATACGATCAAAGAGAAATAATCAACAAGCCCTTTTTAGATTTTATTCATCCAGAGGATACTAAAATTTTTATGGATGGAATTAAAAAACTACAAGTTAGCGACTCCTTTATAAGTCATAGAGTTCGAGAACGACTAAAAGACGGTTCTTACAAATGGTTTGACTGGACCAGCACGATTGATATTCAAACAGGAATAATTTATGCAGTAGCAAGAGATGTTTCTGAATTGATTAAAAATGAAGAATCCTTGAAGGTAGCAAATATGTTTTTTGATATGGCATTCGACATTTTAACCGTTGCCAAAGGTGATCGTTTTATCAAAATTAATCAAGCTTTCACAAAAACCCTTGGGTATAATCAAGAAGACATGGATCGAATTAAATTCATGGATTTGATTCACCCAGATGATAAAAAAACTACAGAAGAAGTCTTGGAAAAACATTTAAAAGGAAAATCTGTTGTTAATTTTAGAATACGTTTTCTTTGTAAAGATGGTTCTTATAAATGGCTCGATTGGAATAGTAATATGGATCTTCAAAATGGAGTTTTTTATTCTGTTGGAAGAAATGTTACGGAACTCGTAGAACTCGAAAATGAACAGCAATTAACCATAGAAAATCTCTATGAAAATGAAGAAAAATTACGATTAATAGTCGAAAATATCAGCGAAGGAATTATTGTGGCAAATGCTGATAAAAAAATAATCATGGCCAATGAGATGGCCAATGCCATTTTTGGAATCGAAGAAGACGACAAAATATCCCCAAATTTAAGCAATCATTTCGAGCTCTATTTCCCAGATGAAAAAACCATTTTTCCATCGCAAAACTTACCTATGGAGCGTGCTCTAAGAGGTGAAGTGACTACTGATGTTGAAATAATTCTTTGGAATCCAATGGCACAGGAAAAGAAAAGAGTGCTTATTAGCGGCAGACCGTTAGTTGATCAAAACAATAATGTAGTCGCAGCTGTTGTAACAATAAAAGACATTAGTAAATACAAACAAATGGAAGAAGATTTGAAAGAATCAGAATCTAAATACAGAAAATTAATAGGATTTCGAAAAGGCAATAATGATACAATGATTTAAACTGGAAAGCCACATTTGCAAAGGATTATTTGCACTATAATTTCCTTTTTAGATTCTCTTTCACTTCATCAAACCATTCATTTTTTAAAATACTTAAAATAATACTGTCCCTCCGAGCGTCACTTCCTAAAGTTGGCATGTGATTGCGCAACACACCTTCTACTTTACAACCGATACTTTTCATGGCTGCAATGCTTCGTTCGTTATTATTGTCAGCTCGAAATTCAACCCGCTCCATTCCAAGCGTTTCAAATGCATATTGTAAAAGTAAATATTTACAATGCTTGTTCAGTCCTGTTCCTCGAAATGATTTTCCATACCAAGTGTAGCCCAATTGCAGCGTTTTAAACTGAAGATTGATATCATAAAAACGAGTACTTCCAGCATATTTTCCAGATTTTTTATCGAAAACTATAAAGGGAAACTCGGTTTTTAAATCTCTGGCTTTTAGCGCAATCTGAATGTATTTTTCCAGATTTTCTCTGCCATTGGCGCGCACCAAAGAATATTCCCAAGTCTCCGGTTCATTAATGGAAATTTCCAATAGATTTTCGAAATCTGATTCTTGTAAGGAACGTAATAAAACTGTTTCATCCTCCAGAACCAGCGTATGTGAAAAGTTTAAATCCATTTTGGTATTCATTTTAGAGTTGTAAACAAATGAGAACCAAATATAAACCATATTAGATTAGTACAGAAAAATATTTTACGCCCGGATTAAAACCTACCAAATACCTTATTAACTGGACAATAGCCACAAACCTAAATTCAATTGCGTGCTTTCTACTGTTTTACTATTTTATTTTTTCTTACTTTTAGTGTCTAAAGCAAAAACTTCATTTGCTATTAAAATATCGTTGAACCTAAATTTAAAAAATGAAACCAATCCAGTTATTAGCGTTCTGTTTACTACTTTTTAGTACATTTTCCTCTAACTCCCAAAATCAAAAATCAAAAGAATTCAAAGTAGAATTTGAAAAATTCACACTTGAAAATGGATTACAAGTTATTTTGCATATTGACCGGTCTGATCCTGTAGTTGCGGTTGCTTTGACGAGTCATGTAGGTTCTGCCAGAGAAAAAGCAGGTCGCACTGGATTTGCGCATTTGTTTGAGCATTTACTTTTCTTGGAATCGGAAAACTTAGGAAAAGGTGGACTTGATAAAATGAGTGCCCGTATTGGCGGGGCTGGTGCCAATGGTTCTACCAGCAGAGACCGCACTAATTATTTTCAGACGGTCCCTAAAGATGCATTAGAAAAAATGATTTGGGCCGAAGCGGATAAATTAGGTTATTTCATCAACACGGTTACAGAACCGGTTTTAGCTAAGGAAAAACAGGTCGTTAAAAATGAAAAAAGACAGAGTTATGATAACAGACCGTATGGTCATAATTTTTCAGTAATCTCTAAGAATTTATATCCGGCAACGCATCCGTACAGCTGGGATGTAATTGGTTCCTTAGAAGATTTACAAAATGCCACATTAGAAGATGTAAAAAGTTTCTACAATCGCTGGTATGTACCTAATAATGTTACACTGACAATTGCTGGAGATTTTGATGTGAAACAAACCAAAGCTTGGGTCGAAAAATATTTTGGAGAAATAAAACGTGGGGAAGCCATTCCCAAAATGGAAAAACAGTCTGTAACATTGACCGAAACCAAAAAACTATATTACGAGGATAATTTTGCCAAGTTACCGCAACTCACACTGACTTGGCCTTCAGTTTATGAATACCATCCTGACAGTTATGCTCTAGAAGTCCTGGCCAGTTATCTTTCAAAAGGTAAAAAAGCACCTTTGTACAAAACCCTTGTTGAAGACAAAAAATTAACGGATGCTGTTGATGTTTTCCAATACAATTCAGAAATAGCAGGTCAGTATATGTTAAGTGTTACTGCTTTTGAAAAAACAAATTTGAATGAAGTAATGAATGGCGTAAACGAAGCTTTTAAAAACTTTGAAGCTGAAGGAATTTCACAACAGGATTTAAATAGAATTAAAGCAGGACAAGAAACTGCTTTTTACACGAATTTATCGAGTGTATTAGGAAAAGGATTTCAACTGGCACAATATGAAATTTTTGCAGGAACTCCGGATTATATCAATCAAGATGTAAAAAATATTCTAGCCGTGACTACCGAAGATGTGATGCGCGTGTATCAAAAATACATCAAAGGAAAGCATTTTGTTGCCACTAGTTTTGTTCCAAAAGGTGAGGCAAATTTAATCTTAGATGGTTCATTATTAGCCGCAGTTGTGGAAGAAAAAATTATCGAAGGAAAAGAAGATTCATTTGATGCAAGTATTGCTGCTACGTATGAAAAAACACCTTCTAAATTTGACCGAAGTGTTGAACCCGCTTATGGTGAAAGCCCTGATGTAAAATTACCAACAGTTTGGAAAAGTAAGTTATCATCCGGTTTAAACGTATTAGGAATTGAAAACCACGAAGTGCCGCTTGTTCAATTTCAATTGCAAATTAAAGGCGGAATGTTGCTTGAAAACACCGATAAAGTAGGAGTTTCGACTATGCTGGCGGAACTGATGACAAAAGGAACTAAAAACAAAACTCCAGAGCAACTTGAAAATGCTATCGAAAGTCTGGGAGCAACCATTAGAGCGTATGCAAGTGATGAATCTATATTTATTTCAGGAAATACCTTAGCCAAAAATTACGCTGCAACTATGGCATTAGTTCAAGAAATAATTTTACAACCACGCTGGGATAATACCGAATTTGATTTGATTAAACAAAGTACGTTAAGCCAAATCACACAACAGAAAGCAGATCCAAATAGTATTGCCAGAAATGAATTCAAGAAATTAATTTATGGAAAAGAATCTATTTTAGCAAACAACCGCATTGGTACTGAAAATTCATTGAATAGCATTACGATTGCCGATTTGAAAAATTATTACAACAAAAACATGACTCCATCTGTTTCTAATTTTGAAATTGTAGGTGCTATTTCAAAAGCAGATGTGACAAATTCATTAGCGGCTTTAAATAAAAACTGGGAAGCTAAAAAAGTTACGGTTCCTAAAATAGCAGCTATAAATACGGTAGCATCCTCAAAAATTTATTTTTATGATGTTCCCGGTGCCAAACAATCTGTAATCCGAATTGGATATCCTGCTCTTGCTGCTACTGATGCTGATTTTTATCCCGTTCAAATCATGAATTACCGTTTGGGCGGTGGTAGTTTTGCTTCACAATTGACACAAGAATTACGCGAAGGAAAAGGATATACTTACGGAATCAATTCTTCCTTTAATGGTTCTGTAAACAAAGGTCCATTTACTATTGCAAGTGGTGTGCGTTCGAATGTAACTTATGAATCCGTTAGCTTAATCAAAGAAATTCTTTCGCAATATGGAAAAAACTTCAACGAGAATGATCTTGAAGTGACGAAAGGATATTTAATAAAAAGTAATGCGAGAGCATTTGAAACACTTTCTGCTAAACTGGAAATGCTATATGATATCAGCAACTACAACTACGCTAATGATTATGCGAAACAGCAAGAAAACATTGTGAAAAACAGCACTATTGACGCTATAAAAAAACTTTCAGAAAAGTATTTGAATGCTGATAAAATGATCTATTTAGTGGTAGGTGATGCTGAAACACAATTAAAAAAGCTGGAGCAAATTGGTTTTGGAGAACCAATTCTTCTGAATAAACGAGCAGTAAAATAAGTTGATTTTAAACGAATTTGGGCTTTACATCACTGATTGTTTTAGTCCAGATCGAAGTAAAAATCCCGAACTGTAAAAAAAATAATTTTTCTTGTCCTGAAAGAGCGACCAACGGAAGCTCCTTTCAGGACAAGAAAAATATTTTTTTTTAAGGAAGTCCCGAAATATCGGGATGTAACGGAGCGCTGTCCCGAAGCTTCGGGATAGCTCCAAAAGAATTATTCATTCATTTCGTCATAACGCACCGGAATTTGCGGATCGTACAACGGACATTTGAATTCTTCCATAGTATCTGCGAGAAGATTCATGGTTTTCCCTTCGGTTCCATAGCAATCAATCTGGATGCTCTGTGGTGTAGTTTTGATGTGAAAAGCACCTTTTCCAGACGTATTTTTCCAACTAAATTCATCTACTTTTTCCCAGTTTGAAAATACCGAATTGATTCGATTGATGATAACCGTCACAGGCAATTCCTCTAGTCCTTCGACAATTTCCTGCTCACTAATAGCTTCATAAACCAAGTGATGGTTCAGATAAATTCCGTCCTGATATTTCCAAAAAAGTAATTCGTACATAGTATTTTATTTTACTTTTTAATATTCAAAAGTACCGTATTCGCTGGTAATAGTCAGTTTTTTCGAAGTAGCAGCTTCTACTCTACCTACGATTTGCGCATCAACATTGAATGATTTTGAAATCGCAATAATGTCTTGAGCAACAGCTTCCGGAACGTAAATTTCCATACGGTGACCGCAATTGAAAACTTGATACATTTCTTTCCAATCCGTTTTAGATTGCTCTTGAATCAACTGGAACAATGGCGGAACCGGAAATAAATTGTCTTTTATAATGTGTAGATTTTCTACGAAATGTAAAATTTTAGTTTGTGCTCCTCCACTGCAATGTACCATACCGTGAATTTCATCAGACGAATATTTATCTAAAATTTTCTTGATGATTGGCGCATAGGTTCTGGTTGGTGAAAGTACTAGTTGTCCTGCGTCGATTGGAGAATTTTCAACTGCATCCGTCAATTGTACTTGTCCGGAATAGATTAATTCCTCTGGAACAGCAGCATCAAAACTCTCCGGATATTTGTTTGCCAAATACTTCCCGAAAACATCATGTCGCGCTGATGTTAATCCGTTACTTCCCATTCCGCCATTATAGCTTTTCTCGTAAGTAGCCTGACCAAAAGAAGCCAATCCTACAATGACATCACCCGCTTGAATATTAGCATTGTCAATTACTTTAGAACGTTTCATGCGAGCTGTAACTGTTGAATCTACAATTATAGTTCGAACAATATCACCCACATCTGCTGTTTCACCGCCTGTTGAATGAATCGTCACGCCAAAAGAGTCCAGTTCTTTAATCAACTCTTCCGTTCCGTTGATAATTGCTGATATAACTTCGGCTGGGATTAGATTTTTATTTCTTCCAATAGTAGATGAAAGCAAAATATTATCTGTTGCACCCACGCACAATAAATCGTCAATATTCATGATTAAAGCATCTTGAGCAATACCTTTCCAAACAGAAATATCTCCTGTTTCTTTCCAATACATGTAAGCCAAAGAGGATTTAGTTCCTGCTCCATCAGCATGCATGATAAGGCAATATTCTTCGTCTTGAGTTAAATAATCAGGGACAATTTTGCAGAAAGCTTGTGGAAATAATCCTTTATCAATATTTTTTATGGCATTGTGAACATCTTCTTTGGATGCCGAAACACCGCGAAGCGCATATCTTTTTGAAGTATCTGAACTCATTTAGTATAGTTGTGAAGCCTGCTTTATGACAGGTAGTTGTGCGGCAAAGATAATTATTTTTTTGGGTTTTGCCTATGGGGTTTTCAAGTGTTTCGTTAAATCTATAATCCGCCTGTAAAGTGTTGTTTTATTTTAGTAAATTTGCTATAATGTTTTAACTATTAGATTATTACATTTAAAAACTAACAATTAAATGTCGTTTATATAAACAAATATTATCCTAAATTCATATTGATTTTTAATTGAAGTTAATGTCTAAATTACCTTTTAAAGTTCAACAAATTTCAAACCCTGAATTAAACTTAGAAAAGTGGAAACCAGCGACCACTATAAAAAACGGGGCCATGCCGAAAAGCCATACGAGTAGGAAATTAAAATAACAACATTATGCCTAAATATGTAATTGAAAGAGAAATTCCTGGCGCCGGTAAATTAAGCGCCGAACAATTGAAAGCTATTTCCCAAACTTCTTGCGGAGTATTGGGTAAAATGGGACCCCAAATTCAGTGGGTTAACAGTCAGGTAACTGCTGACAAAATCTATTGTACTTATATTGCACCCAACGAGGAAATGATTCGTGAACATGCAAAACAAGGCGGGTTTCCAGCTAATTCTATAAATCGAATATCGACAACCATTGACCCGACAACTGCAGAAGAAACAGTTTAGCGAACTACAATTAAATGTATTAAACTTAAAAAAAATGCCTATCCAAAACGGAAAGGCATTTTCTATAAAAAAGTGTTTGCTATTATTTTATAGCATTATATTATTTTTTAACAACTAGAATTTCAACTCTTCTATTAGCAATTCGTTCTGCTTCATTTTTTTCCGGCAAAGAATATATAGGTCTACTGCTTCCAAATCCTTTATGCCCCAATCGTGAAGTAGCAATCCCGTTTCTTATTAAATAATCAAATACAAACTTTGATCTCCTGTAGGAAAGCTTTACGTCATTTGGATTATCATTGCAACAAATATGTCCGTATATATTGATTTTCAATTGAGGATTCATTTTTAAAACCTGAAGAAGATCTGAAAGAATTGGTTCTGACTCGACAATTATTTTTTCTGAATTAAAATAAAAATTTAAGTTTTCAAGTTTTATTAAATCTCCTACTTTAGCTTTATTCACTTTTTCAACTAGAGAAATCGTATTTTTCGTTTCATTAACCTGAACTTCTTTCTCTGGGGTATTTTCAAAAACTAAATTCTCATTATCCATTTTTTTCTTGACGGATATCTTATCTTGATAATAAACAAAAACTTTTCGGTTATCACTTTGATTTTTTAATTGTTGAAAGTCTTCTCCCAAACCGTATAATTCAAGTTTTTCACTTAGATGAACTTTACTGAATTCTAAAAGTGCGAGTACATTATTAGCTCTTCTAAAAGATAATTCCTTGTTGTAAGAATTGGAATCTATACTATCACAAAAACCTTGAATCTTTAAAATTTCTTTACCTTTTGAATGTTCTAACCATTTGCAAAAATCGTGTTGTGATTTTTCATTAATTATATCTTGGTTAAAATCAAAAAACAATACAAGTTTATCTTGTGCAGACAAAGTAATTATATTAAAAAACAAAATTAAAAAAAGTCTTATTTTCATGTAAAACGATTGATCATTATTTTAAAATAACGCACAAATAAAAAAAATAGTATAAAAAACCCGATGGGTTTTGAAACCTATCGGGTCTAATATTTTAGAGATTTTATGTTTATTTTGTAAACAACAATTCTCTGTATTTAGTCAATGTCCAAAGTTCATTATCTACCAGTAACTCAAGTTTATCACAGTGGTTTCTGATGATTTCAAAATAAGGTTTTACATTATTACAATATGCCTCAGCCATTCCTTGTGGATCAGTCATGTTGTTTGCTTTCTTTCTTTCGTTAGTCATCGCTTCCACTTTAGAATTGATTCCTTCGATATGACCAGAAATTTCTCTGATTAAGATAATTTGTTCTTTAGCAATTGATTCAAATTCAGCTCCAAAAATATCTTTTAATCCTTTAACATTTTCAATTACAGTATTTTGGTAACGAATAGCAGTAGGAATTACGTGATTTTTAGAAATATCACCTAAAACTCTACCTTCAATTTGAATTTTCTTAGTGTACTCTTCCAATTCAATTTCGTAACGCGCTTCAACCTCGATATGATTCATGATATTCAACTCAGAAAACAAATCCAAAGCTTGTTTAGAAGCTCTTGCTTTTAATGCTTCAGGAGTAGTTTTGAAGTTGCTTAAACCTCTTTTTTTCGCTTCGATTTCCCAAGCATCGCTGTAACCGTCTCCTTCAAAAAGGATGTTTTTAGAAACTTTGATATACTCTCTCAATACATTAAAGATAGCATCATCTTTCTTCATGTCTTTAGATTCAATCAAGCCATCGACTTCTTTTTTGAAATCTCTCAATTGTTTTGCAACAATCGCATTCAAAGTAGTCATTGCATTAGAACAGTTTGCAGTAGAACCTACGGCTCTGAACTCAAATTTATTTCCTGTAAAAGCAAATGGTGAAGTTCTGTTTCTGTCTGTATTATCCAAAAGTACATCTGGAATTTTACCTACTACATTTAATTTTAAATCTGTTTTTTCTTCTGGAGATAATTTTCCTGCAGTTACACCTTCTAATTCAGCTAGAACTTTAGTTAATTGCTCACCAATAAATACAGAGATAATTGCCGGTGGCGCTTCATTTGCACCTAATCTATGGTCATTACTTGCAGAAGCAATAGCTCCTCTTAATAATGCTTCATAATCATTAACCGCTTTAATTGTATTAATAAAGAAAGTTAAGAACTGTAAATTGCTCATAGGCGTTTTACTTGGACTCAACAAGTTTACTCCTGTATCAGTTGCTAATGACCAGTTATTGTGTTTTCCTGAACCATTAACTCCTTTGAACGGTTTTTCATGGAATAACACTTTCAAATCATGACGTTCCGCCACTTTTTGCATTACATCCATTAACAAACAGTTGTGGTCAACCGCTAAGTTTGTCTCTTCAAAAATAGGTGCCAATTCAAATTGATTTGGAGCTACTTCATTGTGACGTGTTTTAACCGGAATTCCTAACAACATACATTCTTGCTCTAAATCTCTCATGTAGGTTAAAGCACGTGTTGGGATAGAGCCGAAGTAATGATCATCTAATTGCTGCCCTTTTGCAGAAGTATGCCCTAACAAAGTCCTTCCGGTCATAATTAGGTCTGGGCGCGAATTTGCTAATGCTCTGTCTACTAAGAAATATTCTTGTTCCCAGCCTAATGTAGCGGTAACTTTCTTTACGTTTTTATCGAAATATTTACACACTTCAGTTGCAGCTTCATCCATAACCATAAGAGCGCGCAATAAAGGTGTTTTATAATCTAATGCCTCCCCGGTATAAGAAATAAAAACCGTTGGAATACATAAAGTAGTTCCAAAAATAAATGCTGGAGATGTAGGGTCCCAAGCTGTGTATCCTCTTGCTTCAAATGTATTTCTAATTCCACCGTTTGGAAAACTTGAAGCATCTGGCTCTTGTTGCACTAATTGCGCACCTCCAAATTTCTCCACTGGATCACTTCCATCATAGGACGTTTCAAAAAAAGCATCGTGCTTTTCAGCGGTAGTACCTGTCAGGGGTTGAAACCAGTGTGTATAGTGAGTCACACCTTTTGACAAAGCCCACTCCTTCATGCCCATAGCTATATAATCTGCTAATTTTCTATCTATTTTAGTTCCATGCTGTACTGCATCACGAACTCCTTTAAAAGCATCCGAAGTTAAATACTGCTTCATTGCTTTTTCATTAAACACATTCGAACCAAAAATAGTTGATTTCCTATCCAATTCTTCAAAATGAATCGGCTTCCTTGTCGATGCTTCTCTTAAAGCTTGAAAACGTAATGTTGGCATATTACAATTTTTAAATTATTATAAATCGATTTGATAAAGTTCAAATATAATCAATTTAAACGAAAAAATAACTCGTCGTATTTATGAAATTATATTTTTAACCCCCAAATTATTGTATATAAAAAAAAATCACCCCTATCAAAATGCACATTTGAAAAAAATATTACCTTAAATAATAAAAATCACCCCCTAATTTTTAATGATAAAAAAAATATTTTACTTTTGTGCCAATAATAATCACGAAGTAATTTACATTGTCATGGCGAAAATAAAATTAGAGTACATTTGGTTAGATGGTTATGAACCAACACAAAACTTAAGAAGTAAAACTAAAGTTGAAGAACACGAAAACTTTCAAGGAACTTTAGCTGAAATTGGAAACTGGTCATTTGATGGTTCTTCAACAAGACAAGCCGAAGGTGGTTCTTCTGACTGTTTATTAGTTCCTGTTGCAATATACCCAGATCCAACGCGTATCAACGGATACTTAGTAATGACTGAAGTTATGAATGCTGATGGAACTGCACATCCTTCAAATGGTAGAGCAACTATAGATGATGATGGTGATTTCTGGTTTGGATTTGAACAAGAGTACTTCATTATGGATACCAAAACTTTATTGCCGTTAGGATTCCCTATAGGTGGTTATCCTGCTCCACAAGGGATGTACTATTGCTCAGTAGGTGGTAAAAACACACACGGAAGATCATTGGTAGAAGAACATGCTGATTTGTGTATTGCTGCTGGAATTAATTTTGAAGGTATTAATCAAGAAGTTGCTTGTGGACAATGGGAATTCCAATTGTTTGCTCAAGGAGCAAAAAAAGCAGGTGATGAAATATGGATTGCTAGATATTTATTAGACCGTTTGACTGAGAAATATGGTTACTACATTGAATATCACCCAAAACCGTTAGGAGACACTGACTGGAATGGTTCAGGAATGCACGCTAATTTCTCTAATGAAGTACTAAGAACATGTGGTTCTCAAGAAACTTACGAGAAAATATGTGAAGCTTTCCGCCCTGTAACCGCAGAACACATTGCTGTGTATGGTGCTTACAATGACCTACGTTTAACTGGTAAACATGAAACTGCATCTATACATGATTTCTCTTACGGAGTATCTGACAGAGGATGTTCAATCCGTATTCCATTAATGACCGTTCAAAAAGGATGGAAAGGATGGCTAGAAGACAGAAGACCAGCTTCAAACGGAGATCCATACAAAATTGCAGCTAGAATTATCAAAACAGTAAATTCTGTTCTATAATTTACAGCTTTAATAAATAATAAAAGTGCCATAACTACGATGGCACTTTTTTTTGTAATACGCTTGGCACTTATCCTATCAAAAATATTTTTCAAAGTAAGAATCAAAAAGTATCTTTGTGCAACTTTAAATATTTGACTTATGATTGTCTGGATTTCTTTTCTAACAGCTGTTTTAATTTTTCTAGCACTCGACCTAGGAGTTTTCAATAAAACACCACATATTATAAGCTCAAAAGAGGCGGGTAAATGGACTGGGATATGGGTTACATTATCTTTTATATTCTCTGGTGTCATCTTCTGGCTTTATACCACAGATTATATTGCAAATCCAGATTCTTTGAAACCTGCGGATGCATCAATAAAATTTATCACGGGCTATTTAATAGAATTATCTCTTAGCATTGATAATATTTTTGTCATCGCTATTATATTCTCTGCCTTTAAAATCCCTCAAAAATATCAACATCGCGTATTATTTTGGGGAATATTAGGCGCCATCGTTTTTAGAGGTTTAATGATCTATTTTGGTGTTTTACTTATTAACAAATTTTCATGGATGACCTATATTTTTGGAGGTTTTCTAATTTACACCGCCATGAAAATGCTTTTCAGTGGTGAAGATGAAAAATTTGAACCTAAAAAATCATTCATTTATAAGACTCTTAAAAAAGTTATGCCTATCTCCAATCACATTGACGGAGAGCATTTCTTTGTAAAAAGAAGGCATATTACAGCTGCTACTCCTCTATTCGTAGCACTGATAGTGATTGAAGTTATGGATGTCGTTTTTGCGATTGATAGTGTCCCTGCAATTTTAGCTATAACAAGCGATCCATTTTTAGTTTTTAGTTCGAATATCTTTGCTATTTTAGGATTGCGTTCTATGTATTTCTTTCTTGCCCATATGCTTGACAAATTTGCTCATTTAGAATACAGTCTTATTGCTATTTTGACTTTTGTGGGTATTAAAATGCTACTTCATGATTACATTAAATTACCAGAATGGGTGTCACTGGCTTTTATAGCCGTTTCACTTATAGCAGGAATTATTGCATCTCTAAGAAAGAGCAGCAAAGAAATGGTGTAATCATAAAAAGTAAAATAAATAAAAAAAGGAAATCTCACGATTTCCTTTTTTTATTTATTTATGAAAAGTCTATTTTACAAATCAATTTTCTGAATCTCAGACTTGCTAACTTTTAGTGCTGACATTACTGCGTCGATGCTATTTTTATTGACTGTAGTTGCAAAATTAGCAGGTATAATTGCAATTCTAAAGGTTTGGTTTTGAGTCCAACTTGATGGTAATGTACTTAGACTAAAATTAGCAGAAAGAAAAATATTGACATTATATCTGGTATAATCAAAATTGAAATCTAATTCTCCGCCATCACTAAAATAATATGTTTGAGGCATTAGTTTCCAAACATCTTCACCATTTACCGTATCATACAAGTGATATACTAAAACTACATCCGACGAATAAATTGGTGGATTAAAAGTAACCAATCTACTGTAGTTATTATTAGAATTAAACGAAGTTGTTACTTCAAACACTTCACTAATGGTATCATTATCCACAGTATCGTTTATTTCAGTTACTTCGCAACTTTGTAGTGTCATCATCCCGATGAAAACTAAAAATAAGGTAATTTTTTTCATTAGTTATAGCTTTAATAATTTATATTGAAAAACTGTATCCATTAATTGTGCCAAAGTTTATTTTAAAAAATAATGTACTTTTTAAAAACGGAAAAAGAACTTAAATTACATACGATAACACTAGGCTTTACGCAACAAGAACGGTTTACAGAGCAACACAATATATTTTTTGGAATTAGTAATTTGATCATATTTATAAAAGATTTTTGGCTTAAAGCCAAAGGGAAATTTCGATTCGACGTTCTGAAATACAGATCAAGCCGTTAAAGAAAAATATCGTAAAAAACTGCAAAATCTGCGAGTTTCTTAAAAAGAAGAGGAATTGTATATTGAATATTTGAAACTGGATAAAATAATCGATTTATAAAAGCATAAAAAAGCATCTGCAAAAACAGATGCTTTTTGATTAAAATTAGTTATGAAGACTATTTAGAAGAAATCACTTTTTTAATACTACTTCCACGATTAGTAGTTACTTTTACAACATACACCTCAGATCTATCTACATAAGAATTAAGATTTAGTGTAACTTCTTTGTTCATGTAACTATTATTATCCATTTTTGAAAGTACTGAAACTCCTTGTGAATTAAGTACATCAATTTTTACATCAGATACATAATCAAATTTATATCTAATAGTAAGTTGATCTTTAAAAGGAACTGGATAGGCATCAAAACTAGCTTTTGAAGTTGAAATATCTACAGGCTCAATAGTATTGATAGTAGTTGGACATTTTGGAACGTCATATCCTATGAATATTCTACAACCATCAAAAGCATTATTGATTTTATCTACAACATTAGCAATACTGGTAAGTGATACTCCATTTGTATTACCACCTCCTAAAGCTTTATTTGCCAAATCAAACAATCCTTGTACCGTTTTATCTCCTTCAATGGCAGCCAAAACATTAGCATCTATTGAGTAGTATTGGTAATCATTTGTCACACTGGTCAAATTACCATTGATATCATAATTACATGTACGTACTTTAGGAATATCTGAACCACAACCACCTTCAGCAGCAGCAGTTACTAACACACCATCTTGTAATACAAAATCGCCAAGAGCGCCATTTACACCTACATTAAGACCTAAAGTGATAGTCTGAGCTAATAAAGTATTATTGATAGTCCCTTTTTTAGACAAATAACTACTAGGCAATGCGCTAATTGAGTAACTACCTGATAACACATAACTGCTTCCACCTCCTGGTAAAACTCTTATTATAGATTCTCTATCAGAAAGCGTATTTGTAACTACCACCGTATTTCCTAATGAACCTATTGTCATTGTTCCTCCATAAGATGCCAAAGCTCTTTCTATAAGCTCTAGAGTTGTGTATTTATCAAAACCACTTTCATCATTTGGAGCACATGACATACCTCCAAGATTACCGTAATATCCTTGTGTATAAGTACATAAAGCTTTAATACAAATCTGAGTAGTAACCACAACTTGATCAGTAGCAGTACATCCATTAGTTGGATCAGTAACGGTTAAGGTATATGTACCTGCCGCATCAACTGTTGGTGTTGCTGTATCCGCTCCAGAAACAATGTTTCCACCATTGCTAGCAGCCCACGCAAATGTAGCATTCAATGTTGAAGATGAACCTGAAAGTATTACAGTAGTATTACCACACAAAATTTGAACATCATCGCCTGCAACTGCATTTGGCAGTGCATTATTCACCGTAACAGTAACCTCATCAGTATCGCTACAACCAGAAGCTGTATGCGTTTTAGTAACGGTATAAGTAGTCGTAACACTTGGATTAACTGTTGGATTTGCTTCAGTCGAAGTAAATCCGGCCGGTAAAGAAGTCCAAGAATAAGTAAATCCAGCTTCTGCTACTTCTCCAATAGAACCACCTGATATATTAATCAAGCAATTTTTAGTGAAATCAGAGCCTGCATTCGCAACAACCGTTGGTTTATTAACCGTTACAGTTACCTCATCAGTATCGCTACAACCAGAAGCCGTATGCGTTTTAGTAACGGTATACGTAGTAGTCACACTTGGATTAACCGTTGGATTCGCGACAGTCGAAGTAAATCCGGCCGGTAAAGATGTCCAAGAATAAGTAAATCCAGCTTCTGCAACTTCTCCAATAGAACCGCCATCAGGATTTGATATACAGGTTTTAGTGAAATCAGAGCCTGCATTCGCAACTACCGTTGGTTTATTAACCGTTACAGTTACCTCATCAGTATCGCTACAACCAGAAGCCGTATGCGTTTTAGTAACGGTATAAGTAGTTGTCACACTTGGATTAACTGTTGGATTTGCAACAGTCGAAGTAAATCCGGCTGGTAAAGAAGTCCAAGAATAAGTAAATCCGGCTTCTGCAACTTCTCCAATAGAACCACCATCAGGATTTGATGTACAGGTTTTAGTAAAATCAGAGCCTGCATTCGCAACTACCGCTGGTTTATTAACCGTTACAGTTACCTCATCTGTATCGCTACAACCAGAAGCTGTATGCGTTTTAGTAACGGTATACGTAGTTGTCACACTTGGATTAACCGTTGGATTTGCGACAGTCGAAGTAAATCCGGCTGGAGATGAAATCCAGGAATAAGTAAATCCGGCTTCAGCAACTTCTCCAATAGAACCGCCATCAGGATTTGATGTACAGGTTTTAGTAAAATCAGAGCCTGCATTCGCAACTACCGTTGGTTTATTCACCGTTACAGTAATCTCATCAGTATCGCTACAACCAGAAGCCGTATGCGTTTTAGTAACGATATACATAGTTGTTACACTTGGATTAACCGTTGGATTTGCGGCAGTCGAAGTAAATCCGGCCGGTAAAGATGTCCAAGAATAAGTAAATCCAGCTTCTGCAACTTCTCCAATAGAACCGCCATCAGGATTTGATGTACAGGTTTTAATAAAATCAGAGCCTGCATTCGCAACTACCGTTGGTTTATTAACCGTTACAGTTACCTCATCAGTATCGCTACAACCAGAAGCCGTATGCGTTTTAGTAACGGTATAAGTAGTCGTAACACTTGGATTAACTGTTGGATTTGCGACAGTCGAAGTAAATCCGGCCGGTAAAGAAGTCCAAGAATAAGTAAATCCAGCTTCTGCAACTTCTCCAATAGAACCGCCATCAGGATTTGATGTACAGGTTTTAGTAAAATCAGAGCCTGCATTCGCAACTACCGTTGGTTTATTAACCGTTACAGTTACCTCATCAGTATCGCTACAACCAGAAGCCGTATGCGTTTTAGTAACGGTATATATAGTTGTCACACTTGGATTAACTGTTGGATTTGCAACAGTCGAAGTAAATCCGGCCGGTAAAGAAGTCCAAGAATAAGTAAATCCGGCTTCTGCAACTTCTCCAATAGAACCGCCTGATATGTTAATCAAGCAATTTTTAGTAAAATCAGAGCCTGCATTCGCAACTACCGTTGGTTCATTCACCGTTACAGTAACCTCATCTGTATCGCTACAACCAGAAGCCGTATGTGTTTTAGTAACGGTATAAGTAGTCGTAACACTTGGATTAACCGTTGGATTTGCAACAGTCGAAGTAAATCCGGCTGGAGAGGAAGTCCAGGAATAAGTAAATCCAGCTTCTGCAACTTCTCCAATAGAACCGCCATCAGGATTTGATGTACAGGTTTTAGTAAAATCAGAGCCTGCTACTGCCACTACCGTTGGTTTGTTAACCGTTACAGTTACCTCATCAGTATCGCTACAACCAGAAGCCGTATGCGTTTTAGTAACGGTATACGTAGTAGTCACACTTGGATTAACCGTTGGATTTGCGGCAGTCGAAGTAAATCCGGCCGGTAAAGATGTCCAAGAATAAGTAAATCCAGCTTCTGCAACTTCTCCAATAGAACCGCCATCAGGATTTGATGTACAGGTTTTAATAAAATCAGAGCCTGCATTCGCAACTACCGTTGGTTTATTAACCGTTACAGTTACCTCATCAGTATCGCTACAACCAGAAGCCGTATGCGTTTTAGTAACGGTATAAGTAGTCGTAACACTTGGATTAACTGTTGGATTTGCGACAGTCGAAGTAAATCCGGCCGGTAAAGAAGTCCAAGAATAAGTAAATCCAGCTTCTGCAACTTCTCCAATAGAACCGCCATCAGGATTTGATGTACAGGTTTTAGTAAAATCAGAGCCTGCATTCGCAACTACCGTTGGTTTATTAACCGTTACAGTTACCTCATCAGTATCGCTACAACCAGAAGCCGTATGCGTTTTAGTAACGGTATACGTAGTAGTCACACTCGGATTAACTGTTGGGTTTGCTGCAGTCGAAGTAAATCCGGCCGGTAAAGAAGTCCAAGAATAAGTAAATCCAGCTTCTGCAACTTCTCCAATAGAACCACCATCAGGATTTGATGTACAGGTTTTAGTAAAATCAGAGCCTGCATTCGCAACTACCGTTGGTTTGTTAAACGTTACAGTTACCTCATCAGTATCGCTACAACCAGAAGCCGTATGCGTTTTAGTAACGGTATAAGTAGTTGTCACACTTGGATTAACCGTTGGGTTTGCAACAGTCGAAGTAAATCCGGCCGGTAAAGAAGTCCAAGAATAAGTAAATCCAGCTTCTGCAACTTCTCCAATAGAACCACCTGATATGTTAATCAAGCAATTTTTAGTGAAATCAGAGCCTGCATTCGCAACTACCGTTGGTTTATTAACCGTTACAGTTACCTCATCAGTATCGCTACAGGTAGTACCTATTTTAGTCTTAGTTACAGTATAGGTAGTGTTTACTAATGGATTAGCGATAGGATTTGCAATATTTGTTGCGCTCAATCCTGTAGCTGGCGCCCATGAATAAGTAAATCCTGCTTGAGGAGTTTCTCCTATTTCTTTACCATCAGGGTTGCTTATACATGTTTTAGCAAAGTCGGCTCCAGCATTAACTTGTGGAGTCAAATCCAAATTCAATTGAATGGGTCTTCCAGGGAAATCTTTTAATTCAGATTGGTCTGAACTTCCAGAAGACCTTGTTCTAATAAACAACGTACTAATTGTAAAGCAAGGATTATTAAACAATTTGAACACTTGAGTAAGATTGATGGCACCCTCTGCCCATTGATTCGGAGCATAAGAACCGGTGAGTCCGCTTCCATATACATCAAAGGGCACATCGGTAGTTGAGTCGTTGTTCGTACAAAAAATATTGCCTTTAATACCAGGAGCATCGTTTGATATAACTTTATATTGCCACGGTCCATCCTCATTAGTCCATCTACGAATCACGACCGTAGCGTCACCACCACCTTGAGTAAACTCAATGGTAATTAACAAATCCCCCTCCGTGCGACCACCAGTTGAGTCAGGTGCGCCAGTAATAAATGTGCCGCTCCCTCCTGTGATGGGTGCTGTATTTATAAAAGGATCAATCACTCCAGGTTCCGGAAGTGCACCAGTAATTGTTAATGATTTCTGTAAAAATTCGAAATCAATATAACTGCTACCATTAGTTACCTGACGGTCACCGGCAAAAAGACACCACAAATCATTTGAGTTTCCAGTTATAGGAAAACTATAGCTGGTCCCATTCGTACTTACTCCACCTGCCATAGCATCCTTACCATAACTGAAATGAGCACCACAGTTTTGGATTTCATTTTTGTTTGGCGAAGTCCCTCCACCCCAAGTATAGGTATTGGGATTATCATTTATTTTATTGGAGCTAGTGAATATCGTTGGGTCATTTGTGTATGGATCCTTCAGGAAATAGGTAACTGGAACAGGAGCAAGAGTTGATCCTGGATAAAGAAGACTTCCATCAGTCATGTTAAGAATACCATGATTTACAATAGGTAGTGTAGGATGGTCAACAGAACGAAGTCTGTCAAACAAATCACCTACATTTTGATATATACCACCAACGGGTTCATGAGCCCAGCCATCACCATCAATTCCATCACCTCCAATGGGGTACTGTACAGGTATAACTCCTTTGATAGACTGCGCATTTGCCGTATATCCCGCCATCAGGATTACCCCAAACAAAAGAGGTAAAGCAAACGACTGGCGCCAACAACGGAGCCATAGCCTTGATAGTTGATAAATAGGAGTATTAAAATTAAACTTTGAAAAACCTGCGTTGAAGCGCCAGGAAAAAGTGTGACAATATTCTAATACACTTTTTATCGTATGGAAAATAAATTTTTTCATAATAATTTGGTTTTAAGACCATATTATTAATAAGAAAGCACATGTAGATGTTGGGTTTTCGAAAAATTGAAAAGTCCTGTTTCATAGAGAGTAGTTTAATACCATAAATTAGAAAAAAAAGGAAGTTACAAACCGGGGCATTAAAAATTACTGAGATACAAATCAATCTTCATAAACACATTTATGAAGTAATCCATCGTTCAAAAGATTTTTATTGTGGGGAACAATAACAAAATTCTTTTATCTGCCAGACAATTGCCTTATAAAGCAATCTCGAAACTTTAATCTAAAACAATCAGTATTGAAATTAATAAAAACAGAGGCAAACAAAGATTTTTAACTCAAAGGAATAACTTGCAGAAAACGAAATATCTTCAAAAAACAACTTCACGAAGCACGTAAACTAACAAAGTCCATTTTATTGTAAAGAACAAAAAAATCTTTTGTTTACCAGAAAGTTACTTTGCAAAAAAACTTAAATAATTAACTTTTTGTTGAATCAAAGTTAGGTATAACATCAAAAAAAGAAAATAAAAAAACTCTAAACAAGATAAAATTCTATTATTCCCGACAAGAGACACTATTCGCTAAGAAAAGGTTTACAGTTATAAAATATTAATACTTAATTACATATTAACTATTTGACAATCAATTAATTAAGTAAATTATTATTTAAATTTTGTTAATAAAAAAATGATGTTAAAAAACATCAAAATTCTTTAACATATGTATTATTAGTGTCAATTTTTTAACTAACATTTTATTAAAATATTTCTAATCTTAAAATATTAGAAATGATTCCCATTTTTAGATTTTAAAACTTCCTTAAAGTTCTAAAACATTGATTTTTTTTTAAAACGCTACAGCAATTTAAAAAATGACAATAAAAAACGACCTCCATTGCTGAAAGGTCGTTTATGTTACAATTCGATTCTAATTTCTATGCTGTGACAACAGTATTATTTCTTAAAATTTTGTTAAAAAAAAACAAATGGTAAGGTAAAGCATTTTTCAAATATCCTCAAGTAGGTACTCTTGTGCGTTCCGCATAATCATGAGAAACTTTATTAGGCAAATCTTTCAGCATCTTTTATGAATCTAATAGATGCAAAAAATGTTAAAAAATGATAATTGTTATCATTTACTTTTAGACATTCTTGAAAGGAGTTTTAGTAGTTTCCCAAGAAGTCATACCTAAGTGCCTAGATGAAAATTTAAGTGTAATTTACACCTAAAACAAAAAAAATCAGTAACTTTATAGTCCTTTTTCGCAAAGGAAGTAAATCCCCAATTACCTGAACAACAACTGCTTTAAGTCGCAACCATTCCTTTTCTTACATATTTTTTTTCACTTAGTTTATTAATCGAATTTAGTATCCATTTAAATAACACTTACGATGAAAATAATACTTACAGGTGCAACGGGCGTTTTGGGTTCTCAGATCATGTATGAAATTCTCGAACTATTCATAAACGAGAGAATTGACGGGAAGCTTTTCTTGATTTCCAGAAGCAAAGGAAAAAAAACCGCCTTGGACCGCATAAACGAATTGCTATCTAGCAGCTATACACCTCAAATCCTAAAAGAGAAAGGGCTTGAAAAATTAGACCAATACATCGAAATTATCGATACGGATTTGGATTCTATACAGGAGAATTTTTCAAGCAAGATTGATGGTGCCTATTTTATCCATTCGGCAGGATTTGTCAATTTATCCACAGATGAGGAGCACCGTGAAAAAATATTTGATGAAAACACTAAGAATACCAAAGTCATTTTAAACAATTTTCATCATTTCATAAAAAAATTCATTTACATTGGAACAGCTTTTTCCTCTGGAGAACGCACGGGATTAGTAGACAATGACTTTCATAATCTGGACTTCATACCCAAGCATCGCAATGCTTATGAAAACGCCAAATTTCATTCTGAGAGCTTTGTTTCCCAACGATGTAAAGCCCTGGAATTACCTTTTCAAATACTGCGTCCAAGCGTTATTTGCGGAAAAATGTTAGGAACAGAAAACAACTATTTTATCTCCAAATACATGGTTTTCTACCTCTTAGCCAAATTTTTCCACTTTGCAGCCCAAAGAAAAACTGAACAGGAAAATGTACGCTTTATGATCAATGAAAAAACCGGCTTAAATATCATTCCTGTCGATTATGTGGCCAAAGTGATTGTTTCTGTTTTTAGAAGAGATGATATTCAACAACTCAATATTGTCAGCCATAAAAGCTTAAATCTAATGAAGGGATTGGAATTGATCATGAAGGAAGTTGGATATAACAATTATACCATAATTAAAAACACACCACATTTCGAGTACCAAAACACCACCGAAAAATTGTATTACGAAAGCATAGGCAAGCACCTAAAGCCCTATCTCGTGTCCAGTGACAAACAATTTAACACTACTTTACTGAATTCCATTCTAGAAATTCCAACACTTGATAATGAGACATTTACTCAATTGATTCGATATGCCAGATTAAACAATTTTAAAGATGTCAACGTTTAATTTTGTTCCCTAATCAAGTAATTTTTAGAGTTCTGATGGATTCCGATAGTTATCAAAGGAGGAATTCCCACACAGTTATTCCGCAAAGTTTGAGGCGAGAATTTGTGATAAATGTTTGTGATATAAAAAGACCCTTCATTCCTGAAAGGTCTTTTGTGTTAACAATTATAATCAAATTCTAATATCTATTTCACCACTAGAGAATTATTCCTTAAAATTTTGCTAAAAAATAATACATGAGAAGGTAACGCATTTTCCCAATATTCCCAAGTATGCGCTCCTGGCCGTTCCGTGTAATCGTGAGCAACTTTATTATAAACAAGTCTTCGGTGTAATTCTCGATTGGATTCAATCAAAAAATCATCTACTCCGCAATCTATAATCAATTCCAGTTTGTTGCTTTTTATTTTGTCCACCATATTCAAAACCGCATTAGAGGCGTAAACTTCCTGAGGCGCTCCTTCGATTCCAAAAACAGGTTCCATTAACTTGGTAACTCTCTCCTTAGATTCCGGATTTATCATGCTTCCCATATCTACTGCTCCACTCATACTTCCTGCAGCACAAAATAGTTCTGGGTGTTTTGTTGAAAGATACAGTGCTCCGTGGCCTCCCATGGAAAGCCCAGTAATTACACGCCCTTTTCTGTCATTTATGGTTCGATACGTGTTATCTACTTTCTGAATTACTTCTTTCGTGATATAAGTTTCAAACTGGCTTCCTTTATTCACAGGACTATCCAGATAAAAACTGAATGTTTCCCCTTCTGGCATTACAATTATGATATTATATTGGTCGGCTAAATTGTGTAATAAATTCTTATCAGGAGTTTTAGACAACCAATCATTAAAATGACCATAAGCGCCATGCAATAGGTAAAGAACAGGATAATTAGCTTTACTTTTCGCATAAGAACTTGGTAAAACTACCGCAGCTTTATAGGTTTTATTCATTGCCATACTAGGAATTTGCAACGTATCGGCTTTTGCAGCATAAGAATCGGCAACATGCCCGAAAAGAAAAAATAAGAATACAATTTGAAGTTTTTTCATTGGAACGTTTTTTTGGTGATTGAAAAGTAAATATAATACTTTAGAATAAATAAAATGAACTCGTACTAATTACTACACAAAAAAAAGACCTCTCATCGCTGAAAGGTCTTCTAAAAATATTTAATGCAAATCTTTACTGCCCGAAAGCGGTTAAGCTATTCACACACTTTTTGCGATGCAAAAAGTGGTTCTCTGCTTACATATTTCTTCTGTACTGCCCACCCACTTCAAACAAAGCAGATGTGATTTGTCCCAAAGAACAAACCTTCGTTGCTTCCATTAAATGTTCGAATAAGTTTTCGTTTTTAATAGCTGCTTCTTGAAGCGTATTTAAATGCGCATTCACTAAATCCTGATTGGACTGGTGCAAATGGTTCAACATATCAATTTGGTATTGTTTTTCTTCTTCCGTAGCACGAATTACTTCAGCTGGAATCACCGTTGGAGAACCTTTGGAACTCAAGAACGTATTCACTCCAATAATTGGGAATTCACCTGTATGTTTCAACGTTTCATAATACAAACTTTCTTCCTGAATTTTACTTCTTTGGTACATCGTTTCCATAGCACCAAGCACTCCGCCACGTTCGGTAATTCTGTCGAATTCTTGCAAAACTGAAGCTTCCACTAAATCTGTCAATTCTTCGATGATGAAAGCACCTTGAATTGGATTTTCATTTTTGGCCAGACCTAATTCTTTATTGATAATCAACTGAATCGCCATGGCACGACGCACTGATTCTTCAGTAGGCGTTGTGATTGCTTCGTCATAAGCATTAGTATGCAACGAATTACAATTGTCATAAATCGCATACAACGCTTGCAAAGTCGTACGAATATCATTGAAATCAATTTCCTGTGCATGCAAAGAACGACCTGATGTCTGAATATGGTATTTCAACATTTGAGCACGTTCATTAGCACCGTACTTGTTTTTCATGGCTTTCGCCCAAATTTTACGCGCTACACGACCAATAACGGCATATTCAGGATCTACTCCATTTGAAAAGAAGAACGATAAATTTGGTCCAAAATCATTGATATTCATTCCACGACTCAAATAATATTCCACATACGTGAAACCATTTGAAAGTGTAAATGCCAATTGTGTAATTGGATTTGCTCCTGCTTCAGCAATGTGATATCCTGAGATAGAAACCGAATAGAAGTTTCTAACATTCTTAGTAATGAAATATTCCTGTACGTCACCCATCAATCGCAACGCAAATTCAGTAGAGAAAATACACGTATTTTGGGCTTGATCTTCTTTCAAAATATCTGCCTGAACGGTTCCACGAACTTGAGATAACGTTCTTGCTTTGATATCATTATATACTTCCAAAGGTAAAACCTGATCTCCGGTAACGCCCAAAAGCATCAAACCTAAACCATTATTTCCTTCGGGTAAATCACCTTGATAATGCGGTCTTTCTACTCCTTTAGCTGCGTATATTTTGTTGATTTTTGCTTCAACTTCTTTCTCAAGACCATTTTCTTTGATGTAAAACTCACATTGTTGGTCAATCGCCGCATTCATGAAAAAACCTAATAACATAGGTGCTGGTCCATTAATAGTCATACTCACCGAAGTCATGGCATGAACCAAATCAAAACCGGAATATAATTTTTTAGCATCATCCAAGCAACAAATAGAAACTCCGGCGTTACCGATTTTTCCATAAATATCAGGACGTACATGTGGATCGTTTCCGTATAAAGTTACACTGTCAAAAGCAGTTGATAATCTTTTAGCAGGTAATCCCGCACTCACATAATGAAAACGTTTGTTGGTTCTTTCCGGTCCGCCTTCTCCGGCAAACATTCGAGAAGGATCTTCTCCTTCACGCTTGAAAGGATACAAACCTGCGGTGAAAGGAAATTCTCCAGGAACATTTTCCTGCAAACACCAACGTAAAATATCACCCCAAGCTTTGTACTTTGGCAATGCAATTTTCGGGATTTGAGAATGCGAAAGTGACTCCGTATGCGTAGCCATTTTTATTTCCCTGTCACGAACTTTGAACGTATAAACGGGATTTTTGTACTTGTTTACTTTTTCGTCCCAAGTCAAAATGATTTCCCAATTGTACGGATCCAAATCCATTTTTACTTTATCGAATTGATTCAGTAAAAGATTCAAAAATATTTTGTCCTCAGAAGCACCTGGTTTTTCAGATTCCAAAGCACTTGGCAAAACTGAATCGTCATTAATTCCTGCTTTGTTTAACTCAGGAGTTTTTTTAGCTACTGTTTCAATCGTTTTGAAAATTCCGTATAATTTTTGAGCAACTTGTTCTTGGCTTACCGCAGTAACATCATATTTACGGTTACTTTCAGCAATTTCAGATAAATAACGGGTTCTGTGTGGCGGAATAACGAAAATCTTCTCGCTCATTTCACGCGTGATTTGAAACGTTGATTTCAAATCAGAATTTGTTTTTTCATGGACTTTATCCATTATCGCTTTGTACAGCGTATTCATTCCCGGGTCGTTGAACTGCGAAGCAATTGTCCCGAAAACCGGAAGTGTATCTAAATTAGCATCCCATAAATTATGGTTGCGTTGGTACTGTTTTTTCACGTCTCTCAAAGCATCAAGAGAACCGCGTTTGTCGAATTTGTTTATTGCTACCAAGTCAGCAAAATCAAGCATGTCGATTTTTTCCAATTGGGTTGCAGCACCAAATTCAGGTGTCATTACATATAAAGAAACATCGGAATGGTCCATAATTTCCGTATCAGATTGCCCGATTCCAGAAGTCTCCAAGATGATGATATCGTATTTTGCCGCTTTAATTACTTGGATTGCATCGGCAACATATTTAGATAAAGCCAAATTGGATTGACGTGTAGCCAATGAGCGCATGTAAACACGAGGATTATTGATAGCATTCATTCGGATTCTATCGCCTAATAATGCACCTCCCGTTTTACGTTTAGATGGATCTACTGATATTAATCCGATTGTTTTTTCGGGGAAATCAATTAGAAAACGACGCACTAATTCATCCACCAAAGATGATTTTCCTGCTCCCCCTGTTCCTGTAATTCCAAGAACCGGAATCGTACTATTTTCATTCTTTTTTTGGATGGCTTCCAAAGTTTTTGCCGCTACATCAGGAAAATTTTCTGCTGATGAAATAATTCTGGCAATTGCTTTTGGATTTTTTTCTTCCAAATGATTGATTTCATCCGTCAGTTTATCGCCAATAGCATAATCCGATTTTTGTACTAAATCGTTTATCATTCCCTGCAATCCCATCGCACGTCCGTCATCTGGAGCGTAAATTCTGGTGATTCCGTACGCTTGCAATTCAGCAATTTCTGAAGGCAGGATTACACCGCCACCACCACCAAATATCTTGATTTGGCCCGCTCCTTTTTCCTGAAGCAAGTCGTACATGTACTTGAAATATTCGTTATGTCCTCCTTGATAAGAAGTTATCGCAATGGCATTGGCATCTTCTTGAATTGCTGTATTGACCACTTCTTCCACACTACGGTCGTGGCCTAAATGGATTACCTCAACACCTGTAGATTGAATAATTCTACGCATGATGTTGATTGCCGCATCGTGACCGTCAAAAAGAGCAGCTGCGGTTACAATTCTTACTTTATTGTTAGGGATATATGGTTTTTGTTGTTCCATTTTATGAATATGATAATTTAAGCCTGCAATTTACAATTTTATTTTAAAAATTATTTGATGTTGCCGCTCGTTGTTAATAAATAAGGAAGAATTTTGTTATTTAGCCCCGATTGAAGCGGCATCTCCCGATTTAGAAAAACAAGGCTTTTTTTTAGCCGTAGTTTTTATTTATCGGGAATACAGCGGAAAGCGGGACAAATCGTGATTAATACTACTAAACTTTGTGCTTCTAAATAATAGTTGGCTTTGTTTTTGAATAAGTAGTATTTTTACAAATGCCAAATGGCAAACAGATGAAGTAAACTAATAATATAATTACGATGAAGAAAATTTTAGTTTTAGCAGTAGCAATTTCGCTTTCCAGTTGTGCCGAAATGCAACAAGTTATGAATCAATTTCCGCAAACGCAAGGAATTGGGGGCGTTGATATTGCCGGCGGATTGAAGGAAGCACTGAATAATGGGATTTCAAAACAGGTAACAAAATTGACTGCCACCGATGGTTTTTACAGAAATGAAGCCGTAAAAATTTTATTGCCGGAAGAATTGAGAAAAGTAGACGCGGGTTTGAGAAGAATTGGATTGAGTTCTTTAGCCGACGAAGGATTAAAAGTATTAAATCGTGCTGCCGAAGACGCGGTAAAGGAAGCGACGCCAATATTTGTTGATGCCGTAAGAAACATGACTTTTATGGATGCCAAAACGATTTTGATGGGAAATGAAAGTTCGGCGACTACTTATTTACAAAACAGTACTTCGACAGCTTTATACGGAAAATTCAATCCTGTGATTAAAAATTCGTTTACTAAAGTAGGTGCCGATAAAGTTTGGGCCAACATTATTACAAAATACAACAGCATTCCTCTTGTAAATAAAGTAAATCCTGATTTGACGGATTACGTTACGAATCAAGCGCTGAATGGTGTTTTCAAAATGGTTGCCGTTGAAGAGAAAAATATCAGAACTAATCTAAGTGCCAGAACTTCTTTTTTGTTACAGAAAGTTTTTGCCATGCAGGATAACAAATAGATTGAAATTGGGCTGTTTTTTTTTAAACATTAAACAGCCAAATTCAACTTTTTTATAAAAACAAATACGTTTAGTTTTGAAAAATACTATTCATTACTAAGAACAAAGCTGAAAACAGAACGCTAATGCAAAAAATTACAATCCTAATCCATTGCGAAGATCAAAAAGCAATTATTGCCTCCGTTACAAACTATATTTCATCCATTGATGGGAATATTATTTATTTAGACCAACATGTTGATGCCGATGAAAATGTGTTTTTCATGCGTTTAGAATGCGAATTCAGTGCTAAAAATTGGAATATTGAAGCTATTAAAACTGATTTTCAAGCCAAGTTAGCTTCTCCGTTCAATATGTCATGGGAAATGTATACGCAGGACGAAAAACCAAGAATGGCTTTGTTTGTTTCTAAATACGACCATTGTTTGTATGACATTTTAGGACGTTACAGCGCTGGCGAATTGCCTTTAGAAATTCCTTTGATCATTAGCAACCATGAAGATTTGAAGTGTGTGGCAGAACGTTTTTCTATTCCGTTTCATTATATTCCGTTTACTAAAGATATCAAAACCGAAGGTGAACAAAAGCAGTTGGATTTACTGAAGCAATACAATATTGACTTTATTGTTTTGGCACGCTACATGCAAATTATCACTCCTAATTTGATAGCGCAATACAAGAATCAAATTATCAATATTCATCATTCCTTTCTTCCCGCATTTCCTGGCGCAAAACCGTATCATTCGGCTTTTAAACGTGGAGTAAAAATCATTGGCGCCACCAGTCATTATGTAACCGAAGGATTGGATGAAGGTCCGATTATTGAGCAGGATATTGCCAGAGTTTCGCACAGTCATTCCATAGAAGATTTTATTATGAAAGGACGTGATCTGGAACGCATGGTTTTGGCCAGAGCCATAAAATTGCATGCTGAAAGAAAAACAATGGTTTATGACAATAAAACGGTGGTGTTTTTATAAAAAACAATCCTTTTTCGAATTAGTTTCTGCACTCAATATTGTCAACCATACACCAATAAAATCTTCCGAAACTGGAATTAATTGTAAAGAATAAAAAGTGTAAAAAATCTTAACTTATGTGCAACAAAGTAATAACAAAATCTTAACAGCAAAACGTTTCCTTAAGTGTGATCTTTGCAGGGTAATAAACTGGTTATTTATTATTTTGGTTTTGGTTAGTTAAAGAATTGCCTGCATTCATAGTGCAGGCATTTTTTATTTAGCTGTATTTATAAATGACAGAACCGCATCGTTAAAAGCATTAGGTTGCTCCACATTTACTACATGTCCACATTTTTCTATTACGAAGAGTTTCGATGATTTATAATGATTCTCCACTACTTTACGCACCGAAGGTAAAAACATATAATCCTCCTCACCCATTACATAAAGCGTAGGGATATTCAATTCTACCTGACGGAACCATTTCAGCACTGGGTTTATTTCAGCAGTGAGTTTAAACCACTTTATAAATTCTTTTTGGTATAACTTCTTGGCTTCGTTTATAAAAAGGACACGTGATTGCTTGTGACTTTTTTTAGGCATAATCACAAAGGCAAAAAACTTGTATAAAACCAAATATGGCAAAACATATTTAAACATATTTCCCAATCGCATCAATACTTGAGAACGGAAATTCATTTTCAGGATTGCACCACCCAGAATCATGCTTTGCACGCGTTCCGGATACATTTCAGCCAATTGTCTGATGAGGATTGTTCCCAATGAAATACCTACAAAATGTGATTTTCCAATTTTTAAAAAATCTAAGACTTCCAGAATATCATTGGCCAAAGCCGAAAAAGTATATTTCTGTTTGAAAGCCGTCTTCAAAGTGGGTTTTGATTCGCCGTGACCTCGTAAATCCAATAACAATACATTATATTGTTTCTTGAAATCGCGAATTTGCTTAAACCAGATAGACGAACTTCCGCCGGCACCATGGACAAAAGTTACCCACTGATCGCTGTTTTTATTTTCGTATATGGTATAATTGATCACGTATTTTTTTTTGTAAAAATAGAACTTTAATTTTAAATCTCAATCTTAACAACAAATAGTGCTTTTTTTATAATTGTATGGCTTAAATTTGCAAAAAAATTACACCGATGATTGGATTATTGAAAGAGAAAAGTGAAATAGAAAAGCTTAAAAGAGAATACCAAATACTTGCAAAATTTAATTTCGACCTCGAAAAAAACCCTATAAATACCACCGTAGCTCAGGAAGAATTAATTTTAGAGGAATGCGCATTATAGTTTTTGATGGATTTTTTTAAAATAATCAAATGCTTTTAGCAACCTGCTTCCATGCCAAGAAAACATTTCGCCATCAACAAAAACTGTTTTTGCATGATGCGTGTGTCTTCCTATTTCGAATGCGTCTTCCTCTTTGAAAGGATACGGCTCTGAAGAAAGGAAAACCAAATCCGGATCGCCCTCTAAACGCATTTTTTTGAGTTCGATTTCCGGATAACGCTCTTTGTTGTCATAAATATTCTGAAAGTGATTCAGTTTCAGTAATTCATTGATGAAATTATCAGAACCAGCAACCATAAACGGGTTTTTCCAAATGAAATAGGCTGCTTTTTTAACCGGTTTATCTTTGATGAAGTTTTTAAAATCGCTCAAGGCAAAAGCCAATTTGTCGTTCCATTTCTGCGATTGGGTTCTGCAATTAAAGAGTTGACCAAAGTCGGTTATCATTTGAAAATTGTCTTCAATCGTGATAATATTCGTGACCCAAACCGGACAAATTTTACGCAGCTCTTCTACTATTTCCTGTGTATTTTCTTCTTTGTTACAAATGATAATATCGGGCTGTAACAATCTGATTTTCTCGTAATGCACTTTTTTGGTTCCGCCAACGATTTTCTTAACAGACTTAAAATGATACGGATGCACACAGAACTTGGTAATCCCAACAATTCGGTCTTCGAGACCTAAATCATGCAACAATTCCGTTTGCGAAGGAACTAATGAAATAATACGTTTTGGCGAACTTTCAAAAGAATGGGAAATCCCGAGTTGATCGATTAAAGTTTTCATGTTTTTTGTTTAAAGATTTTAATGTTCAAAAGGTGTTCAACCTGAAACGTTAAACGTTAAACTTCAATCTCATAATTCCTTCCATTTCCTGTTGCATATTCAACGCTTCGGCTCTTGCTTTTTCAACAAAATCAGTTCCATTTGAAGCATAAATAATCGCTCTGGAAGAATTAATCAGCAATCCTACATTGTCATTCATTCCGTATTTACAAACTTCTGAAAGACTTCCGCCTTGTGCGCCCACTCCAGGAACAAGCAAGAAACTGTCAGGAACAATTTTACGAATTTCAGTGAAATATTCGGCTTTGGTAGCACCAACAACATACATCAAATTTTCGCTGTTTTTCCACGTTTTAGACGTTTCTAACACCTGTTTGTACAACTCTTTAGCTTCGCCTCGGGTTCCATCGACATTCAAAGTCTGAAAATCGAAAGCTCCTTCGTTTGAAGTCAAAGCCAACATAATCGTATGCTTATTTTCGAAAGCTAGAAAAGGCTCTACCGAATCTTTCCCCATATAAGGAGCAACAGTAACACTGTCAAAATTCAAATCTTCAAAAAAAGCTTTGGCATACATCGATGACGTGTTTCCAATATCACCCCGTTTTGCATCAGCAATCGTGAAAACATCCGGATAGGTTGAGTTGATGTAATTGATTGTTTTTTGTAACGACATCCACCCTTTTATTCCATAGGCTTCATAAAAAGCAGTGTTGGGTTTGTAAGCTACGGCTAAATCATGCGTCGCGTCAATTATCGCTTTATTGAATTCGAAAATAGGATCTTCTAATTCTAATAAATGTTGTGGAATTTTATTCAAATCAACATCGAGTCCTACAGCTAGGAATGATTTCTTGATTTTGATTTGGTCAATAAGTTGTTGTGTAGTCATTGTTTTGTAGTTATGCGGCAAAATTACAAACATAGAATCAATAACAGTTAGAATACGATAATAAAAATTCAAAATTATATTAAGAATTTAAAATACAGTATTCTGAAATTTCCGAAATGATAATTGTAAAATTATATTATTTATGAACGAAAATTATCCTCAAAAAACCAATTACTCCCAACTTTTGATAATAAAAGAAATAATCCTGATGCTTTTGAGAAAAACTGAGCTGAAAAAGGTTTTGTTATTGTTAAAAAAAACATAAATTTAACGATTGTTAAACCTTTAAATATTTTTATTTACGCTGAAAAATTTTAAAAAGCATAATTTTAAAAACTTAATAATCAAAACATAACAACCTAATTATTATTCAAAGACTTTTGAAAAATTCATCGTTCTACATGTATTTTTAAAAGGATTTATTTTGTAGATGATTCAAAAATAAATTTAAAAGCAACGTTTTTATATCTTTACTATTTAACAAAAGTATTATATGAAAGTATATTTAAAGTTTGACTATGCGCAACTGACCAAAAAAATTGTTCAGGAAAAACTAACTGAATTAGGATTTAAATATAACATTGTCGGATTTGGTGAATTTAATTTTTTAGAAAAAGTACCTTCTTCAAAAATGGATGAAATCACAACTGTTTTCAAAGAATACGGTATAGAAATCGTTGAAAACCAAAAGAGTGTATTAGTTCAGAAAATTAAAGATACAATCGTGGAAATGGTCAACAGTGATAAACCATTGAACATAAAAAGCTCCGTGTATATTGCAGACAAATTAAATCTTAGTTACGTGTATTTATCTAATTTATTTTCAGAAGTGACGTATACTTCCATTGAAAATTTTATTATCATTCAGAAAATAGAATTAGCCAAACAACTTATGCTTAATACCTCTATGAATTTAACTGAAATTTCCATTCAATTGAATTATTCCAGCGTAGCACATTTGAGCACACAATTCAAACATTTAACGGGAATGACTCCTTCATCATTCCAGAAGATTATCCAGAAAAGAAGAGAACAATCTAATAAAAACAAAAGTTAAAACACATTTATATGAATACTGATTTTATAAATATTTGCCTAGCGGATGATGACGAAGATGACAGATTGTTTTTTACTGAAGCCTTTGACGAATTAAAAATTAATACAAAAGTAAGCACCTTCAAAGATGGTGTTGAATTGATGGATTATCTCAACCGTGAAGATTCCGTTTTGCCAAATGTATTGTTCCTAGATTTAAACATGCCAAAAAAAAATGGAGTTGAATGCCTATTGGAAATCAAAAAGAATGAAAAACTGAATGATATTGCAATAGCTATATATTCTACTTCATCATCGGAAGAACATATTGAAGAAACTTTCATAAATGGGGCGAATATCTATATAAAAAAACCAAGTGATTTCGATAATTTAAAAAAAATCCTTTCAGAAGTAGTGACCATCAATTGGCAATACCATACCTCTGGCCTGAATAAAGATAATTTTTTAATGAGAATGTAAAATGAAATATATTCAACTTCACAAATCACCGCTTTTTTTAAAAATAATTTTTACTATTTCTGTTGCAGTTATATTTTTTATTGGCGGTATTACTTTCAAACATATTACGGTTTTAAAAAAATCGTCCAATTATGTAAGTAATAGTCATGAGGTGAATACTGAACTTGAACGCTTAATTTCATTCATAAAAGATGCTGAAACTGGTCAAAGAGGTTATATCCTGACTCGCGACAAACAGTTTCTGGACCCGTACCTAAAATCAAAGGATTTAGTAAAAAAATCTTTTAACAAAGTGTCTAAACTCACTAAGAATAGCCGAACGCAACAGGCAAATTTAAAAAAACTGTTGTTTTTTATCAATAAAAGACAAAATTACCTTTCTAAAACCTTATACCTCACAGAGCAGAAAAATTATGATGAGAAACAATTAACTGCTAATTTATTGGTAGGTAAACAGGCTATGGATTCTATAAGATTTAAGATAGAAGACATGATGATAGCCCAAAAAAACTTACTGAATAACCGACAAAAGGAATATGAATCTACAATGAATTATACGCCCTTACTCATTTATTTAACGCTAATTGTTACACTTATTTTAATCACAATTGCTTTCATCAAAATGAACCGGGATTTAATTATCCTAAAAAGCACCATAAATACCCTTACTGTTGCGATTGAAGCCAGTAAACTTGCAGAAATTGTAGGAGGTTTTGGAAGTTGGCAATACAATCTGGAGACACACGAATATCAATTCTCTGATAACGAATACCGACTATTGGGATGTGAACCCCAGTCCTTCAAAGCAAGTGTCGAAGAGTTTTATAAATTTGTGCATCCTGATGATTTACAATACGTTATTGACAATGCGAATAATATTCCTACCGACTCTGTATTACCGCCTTTTACCTATCGAATTATCCGAAAAGATGGTGAAATAAGATATTTTAGAGCATTAGGTAGAGTTGTTACCGTTGCTTCTGGTGAGAAAACACACATAGGAACTACCAGTGATGTAACCGAAGAGATGTATGCTAAAAATTTTATTGAGGAACGCAATAGAGAATTAGAAAGCAACAATAAAGAACTTACCGCATTCAATTATATTGCCAGTCATGACTTACAGGAACCGCTAAGAAAAATTGAAACTTTTCTTTCCAGATTAGTGAATAAAGATTATGATAATTTATCTAAATCCGGTCAGCAATATGTTTCCAGTATTCAATCTTCTGCAAAAAGAATGCGGATGCTTATTGAAGATTTATTACAATTCTCCCGAACTAATAAAGCTGAAAAAGTTTTTGAAGAGGCAAATTTGAATGGCTTATTGGATAATGCAAAACAAGAATTAGCTCAAGTAATTGAGGAGAAAAATGGAATCATAGAAAACAATACCCTACCTACCCTGCGTGTAATTCCTTTCCAAATTCAACAGTTATTCATTAATCTTATCAGCAACTCATTAAAATATAGTAAACAAGATATCGCGCCAGTTATCAAAATAAATTCTTCCCTAATCAGTGCGCAGGAATCTAATTTTCTTCCTAACAATAACAATGCTAAATATTACAAAATTACTGTCGAGGACAATGGTATAGGCTTTGAACAAGAATATGCTAAAAAGATTTTTATTCTCTTCAACCGACTGCATAACAAAAATGAATATGCCGGAACAGGAATTGGTTTAGCAATCTGTAAAAAAATAGTAGAAAACCACAAAGGATTTATTGTTGCGAATTCTGAACTTAATGAAGGAGCAACCTTTACAATTTATATTCCTGCTGAATAAAAGATTATTCCACGCTTACCAAAAAACAACACTCTTGATAAGTAGTAAGGCACACTCCTTATGAACTACTTTTGCAGACCAATTTAGGTTCTGCAAATACTATCTCATACCTAAAAATGAGATATCCATTGCTATAACTATTAGTTTTCAAAATATCGTCGATCATCTTCTACTACACTACTGAACCAACATAAAAACTAGTTGTTTTCCGGATATTACTTTGTAAAACCCCAAATTCTATAAAGTCATATTTAAATTATGTAATAAAATTAGAAATTGATGTAACATGCAATTTCAATCACCGTCGCATCTTTGTAAAATAGAAATAAACAATTAAAAATATACAAAGATGAAAAATTTAAAGAGAGTATTAGCCGTTGTTTTAGTAACATTAGGAGCAACAAATGCAGTGCATGCACAAGAAACTGGTGCGTCACTAGGGATTAAAGGAGGTTTAAATATGTCTAATTTATACACTGAAGATGTTGATGACAAAAATGTTTTGGCCGGTTTCAATATTGGTTTATTTGCACAACTTCCTATAACTTCAAGCCTATCATTACAGCCAGAAGTTAGTTACACTACAAAAGGAGCTGAATTGCAATACAACAACGCCTTTGCTGAGGGAACCGGAAAATTCAGATTAAACTATATTGAAGTTCCTGTATTGTTGAAAGCAAATCTTACTAAAAATTTCAATGTACAGTTTGGACCTTACGCTGCTTTCTTGGTAGATTCCAAAATTACTAATGAATCAGCAGATGGATCTTACAACTTTGAAGAAAATGTGAATGAAGATGATTTAAATAAATTTGATTTTGGTGTAGCTGCTGGAGTTGGATTTGATTTTGACAGTTTTGGAATAGGCGCCCGATACAATTATGGATTAAGCACTGTTGGAAAAGAAAGAACAGTTCTGGGGCAAACCTATACTTTTCCAGATTCAAAAAACAGCGTATTAAGCGTATACGCAGCCATAAAATTTTAAACTAAACAACCCTAAAAAAAGAATCATGCAAAATATTTTATACATAGCCGCAGTCATACTGGTAATACTTTGGGCATTAGGATTCTTCGTATACAGCGTGGGCAGTATCATTCACATCTTATTAATAATCGCAGTTATAGCCATTTTACTCAGAGTGATAAAAGGATAATTTCAATTATAAAAACATTAAATATGAAAAATAACACATTAGCCATCGGACTACTAGGAGGTTTAGCAATAGGAACAGCCTTAGGTATATTATTTGCACCTGCAAAAGGAAGCGAAACCAGAAAAAAAATAGCTGATAAAAGCACTGATTTGAAAGACATTGTAGCAGATTCCTCTGGAAAACTAACCAATAAAATTACTCAAACAATCAATGAACTTAAGAGAGAATCACAAAATCTCATAGAAAATACAACAGAGAGTGTTAAAGATGAAATACAAAACTTTGACCATCTTAGAGATATAAACAAGGCAATTGTTTAATCAAAAACCAATAAATCACACTCTTTTAAAGCAGTGTGATTTGTTGGTTTTGTACAATCCATTCCATTAGAAATATACGATAAAAAGCAATTTCAGCGGAAAAAAGCATACAACGAAGTCTAAGTGCTATTTCCACATCGCAGAAAAATTGATAGTAGAAAAGGATACAAGCATTTGAATACCATTTTCACCAAAAAAAGTAACCTATATGGAAGGATTTAAAAACCTAATAGTATAACTAGCTTACAGATTCAAATTATAATAATACCATAATGAAAAATTTAATACCTCTATTGGGATTTTTCTTAATAGCAAACGCATTTACATCCTGCAAAAGTGACGCCGAAAAAAATGTCGAAATAGTAACTGATGATTACGTTCGTTTTGTAGATTCAATAACTGATAAAACTACATTAGATGCCCGCCAAAATTGGAAAAGCATCGAGAAATCCTTTGAAAAAAAATCAAATGAACTCAATCTAGGAATGGATAATTTAGAAAATAATGAATCCTTCGACGCCAGAATTGATTCCGCTACGGAAAAATATGAAGCGTTCCGAAATTCCATTTTTAGACAAACGGCACAACCCGATTCAGAGATTTTTTTTGGAGAATAAACACAAATAGGTTGGTTTTTAATTCATGCAAAAAAACCAAAAGCATTGGGCGTTTATAACTTAAAAATTCAATGAATATGCTCTATTTTAATGCTGTCCTTTTTTTTAAAATTGTCAGTATAATAGATTCACGCGACAAAACTAAAACAGTATTTCCATTTCAAAAGAAATTGATTTTCAAACCAATAAGAGTTAATTATATAAGAAAAACAAAAATTTATATAACAAATGAAACCTAAATCTATATGACCTTTGCAGCGTTAAACTAACAATGTAAAAACAAAAAATATATGAAAAACTTTATCTTATCTGCATCTTTACTTGCTACAACAATTATGTTTGCAAACGCAAAAGAAAAAATCGATCAAACTGTAATTTCAAAAAAACAAAAAGTTGAAATTAGCAAAACAACAGAAAAAACGGTATATTTTTGGGAAGTAAACACGCCAACAGGTTATGCAAGTGGTTATACGCTTTCTGAAGCTAAAGCAATGACGACAATAAAATTGATGGCTACAAACGACATCGTAACGTATAGAATCGTTGAAGCCTATAAATAGTCTTTAAACTAAATATAGGCTTCAATAGCTTATTTTTATAAAAATTATTTCCCTTTTGAGGTCCCGAAGAACACAAAAAAAAGTGAAACGAATTTCACTTTTTTTTATTTAGAATACCTCGCTGGCTTCTTTCAATTTTTCCATGTTGTTAACTAACGCTAGTTCGTCAACAATTTTTTGAATGTCACCATTCATAATATTTCCTAAATCATACAACGTCAAACCTACACGGTGATCTGTTACACGACCTTGTGCGTAATTATAAGTACGAATTTTTGCAGAACGGTCACCAGAACTTACCTGAGATGTACGTTTTGTAGCATCTTCGGCTTGTTTCTTGGCTAATTCCTGTTCGTACAAACGGGAACGCAAAACGCCAAAAGCTTTATCTTTATTCTTGTGTTGTGATTTCTGATCCTGACATTGCGCCACCAATCCGGTTGGAATGTGTGTCAAACGAACGGCAGATTTAGTTGTATTTACCGATTGTCCACCAGGTCCTGACGAACAAAAGAAATCCACACGCACATCATTCATATCAATCTGTACATCAAATTCTTCTGCTTCCGGAAGCACCATAACAGTCGCTGCTGATGTGTGAACACGTCCTTGTGTTTCCGTTTGCGGTACACGTTGCACACGGTGAACACCCGCTTCAAACTTCAACGTTCCATAAACATCCTCACCGGTAACTTCAAAAATCACCTCTTTAAATCCACCTGAAGTTCCCTCGTTCATATCCACCACAGATGTTCTCCAACCTCTGTTTTCACAATATTTCGTGTACATACGGAACAAATCCCCGGCAAAAATACTCGCTTCATCCCCACCCGTTCCGGCACGAATCTCCACCATAACATTTTTAGCATCTTCGGGATCTTTAGGAATCAACATAAACTTGATTTCATCCTCCAGTTCCGGTAATCTTTCTTTTGCTTCTTCCAGTTGCATTTTGGCCATTTCGGTCATATCTGCATCACTGTTATCGGCAATTATTTCGTTTGCTTCATCGATATTCGCCATCAAAATAACGTATTCATCGCGCTTTTCAGCCAAAGCTTTTAAACTTTTGTACTCTTGATTCAATTGCACATAACGCTTCTGATCCGAGATTACATCCGGCTGAATAATCAAATCCGAAATCTCGTCGAAACGTTGTTTTACTATTTGAAGTCTATCTAACATTTTCTTAGTCCTTTATTTAGGGTGCAAATTTAGTGAAATATTTCACATTATTTAGTGAAAAGATTTCACATTTTGGATTGCAGATTTTACATGTCTTTTCAGGAGCTGTTTCCTGCTGTCATTCTAATCTTTATTGATAAAACTTGCTTCGCGTTTTATCAATAAAGGATTTTCCCTTCCATCAGGGCTAGGGAATTTGTGTTAAAATAATTGCGTTTACGGTTTCCCGTAAAATTGCTGAAGCAAAAGTAGTTAGTTTTGGGCAGCCATTTAAACTTGATTATATTTCATAAGTATTTTCGGAAGAAAGTTATATATTTGAAAAAAGATAATGCGAAACGAACCTTCGCCAATCTGCCCATAATTAGGTGCATATACGAAGGTTTATATCGACTATATACAAGTTGGGTGATATTTTGAAATTTGACTTGCTAAAATAGATTGCCTAAAAATTAAAATTCACAAAAAATGAATGAATATATAACGGATTTATATAAAGCGTTTAATATTGTTGATAATGAATTCTATTCAACAGAAACTATAAAAGAGCCAGGATCTTTTTTTGATGATAAAATACCGAAAACTAAATTCATTCAACAAACTGAACTTCATTTTTCAGCGGAATTATATTCTGAATGGAGAAAAATTATAAAGCATAAAAAAAATGAATACAGTGATTTAAAAATTGGTTTTGAAGTAAGTAAAAAATTCATCGAAAACAATTTGGTAAAAGATAAAAAAACATTCAAACCTGATTTAATCCTGCATCAATCACAAATTAATTTTCATCCAGATTTTCAAAAAATATTTATCGAAATAAAAACTAATAGTAGTTTAAGTGCAAAAAAAATCAGCTCCGATATTAAGAAAATTGTTTTTGCTATGAAACAATATGGATTTCAAAATGGAGTTTTTATCTCTGTAAATTGCGACGAAACTAGACTTTTAACTCTTATCGTTGAAGTGAAAAATATCATAGAAAAAATAACTAATAATACAGAAACTGAACTTTGGGAAAACATTTACTTATTTTATGGAAATAATGAAGGTATAAAATTTCAAAAAAAATTTAGTGATATAATTAAAGTTGAAAAGAAGAAAGTTGATAAAAACTAATCAAGCCCAACAGAAAGAAAAAAACATCACCCAACACACGCTACAAGCAATTTGGGGATTTGGCTTAATTTAAAGTTGGTTTTGTATTTGGAAGATTTGGCAAATCCGAATAATGGGCTTAATTTATTACCAAACTGCTTGTAGCGTGGGAACGTTGTAGCCAATACTAAAAAAAACTGCATGAAATTAGAAACTATAAAAATCAAAAACTTTAGAGGTTATCAATCTGAAACTATAATTCCAGTTTCTAACTTGACAGCATTTATTGGAAAAAACGATGCCGGAAAATCTACAATTCTGGAAGCTCTTGAAATATTTTTCAATAATTCACTAGTTTCCTGTGAAAGAGAAGATTTAAATGTTAATGCTGATAACAATCAAATTGAAATATCTTGTGTGTTTTCAGACTTCCCAGATGATTTAATAATTGATGTAGCAAATCCTACAAGTCTTGCCGCTGAATACTTACTAAATGCTAAAAATAGGCTTGAAATTAAAAAAGTATTTCCAGCCACAGCTGCGAAACCAAAAGAAAAAGTATACATAATTTGTAATCATCCAACAATTGAAAATGGAAATGATTTATTAACTCTTAAAAAAACTGAACTAAAACAGAGAGCTACGCAAACCTTAAATATTCCATCAGAAAATTTTAACGGAAATATAAATTCATCAATTCGCCTTGCTATTTGGAACTCATTCGATAATCTCGAACTACAAGAAACAGAATTGCTAGTTGATAAAGAAGATACTAAAAAAGTCTTTGACACTTTAAAATCTTATTTACCGTTGTACGCTCTTTTTCAATCAGACAGACAAAGTAAAGATGATGATAAAGAAGTAACTGACCCGATGAAAATTGCTGTTCAACAAGCTTTATCTGAATTAACAGTAGAACTTGAATATATAAAAGAACAGGTTAGAAACAAAGCTATCGATACAGCTAATAGAACATTAGAAAAACTTAGAGAAATGTCTCCTGAGTTAGCAAATGCATTAATTCCCGAATTTAAAACCGAACCAAAATTTGATTCGCAATTTAAATTAACTATAAAATCTGAAGAAGACATACCAATTAACAAGCGAGGTAGCGGAATTCGTCGACTAATTCTACTAAACTTCTTTAGAGCGGAAGCTGAAAGATTGAGAGCTCAAAATCAAGGTAATCAAATAATTTTTGCCTTTGAAGAGCCTGAAACCGCTCAACATCCTGACCATCAAGAAATGCTTATTGAAGCATTTAAAGACTTATCAAATACAGGTAATTCTCAAATAATCTTAACAACACACACTCCTGCCCTAGCTGGCTTAATTCCACTGAATAGTTTGCGATTTATTCAAAAGAATGGAAATGATAGAACTGTGGAATTGGGGACTGAAGATGTATTTATAAAAGTTGCTGATACATTAGGCATTTTAGCTGACCCTATTTCTAAAAATGCAAATGCAATTTTGTTAGTAGAAGGTAAAAGTGATGTTGCATTTGTAAACCATACAGCTACTCAACTTAAAAGTGGAGGTCACATTACTCATACATTTGAAGATAAAAGAATAGCATTAGTTCCTATTGGAGGTTGTGGTAATTTAAAACATTGGACAACACTTCGTCTTATTGAACAATTTGCAATTCCTTATGGTGTAATATTGGATTCTGATAAAGGCACAAATGAAGAACAAGCCAACGTTAACACAATTCAAGAATTAAAAGATAAAGGAGTAAAAGCATATCTAACATTAAAGCGTGAACCTGAAAATTATATACATCTTGATGTTCTTAATTTACCACCTGGGAGTACCTTTACTTTTACCGATACTTGCGACGCAAAAGTATTAATAGCAGCTCAAAAAATTTCTAGAAAACAAAATGTACTTGAAGATTATTGGACTCTTATGACAGTAGACCAAATAAGAGAAGTTGAAAAGCATAATGATAATGGTGTTGAAAAATATGAATTTACAGAAATGTTCACTGACCTATTAAGTATTGTGTAGAAAAGTACTGGCTACAACAGCCGTTTGGCAAGATTGCGAATTTTGTGGTAAATTCACGTTTGCGTTTCGCAAGATTTTTCATCTTTAACAGAAAATAAAAAGTGCCTATCGCTCACAAATAAACCAAAAGCAGCAAATAAGTACGAACCCATTAAACAAACCAAACCTATGAAATTACTAATGACCACGTTACTTGTATTGTTCAGCTTTACAACTTTCGCACAATCGAATGGATTTTCCGGTGATTACAATCGTACTTTTAGCGCAGCAGGTGATCATTTGATTGAATACAAATTGACCTTACATCAAGATGGAACATTTGTATTTCATTCGTATTCTAAAATCAAAAACGGATTTCCGCCTGAAGTAAATAAATACGGAAAAGGGAGATGGACTGCGAAAGACAATGTGATTACTTTCTCTTCGAACAAACAAGAAGACTTTGATGAAAAATACACATTGGATTTTACGAACTCCAAAGCGAGATTTGTAACTAAAAATCCCAGAGATAAAAGTGACCGCATCATTAAGACCAAACTTACGTTTGTTGAATCAGAAATTTTCTGGATGCAACGACTGGATGTTTTTAAAATATAGGTACGCATTACCAATCCCCTACTAGCGTTGATTTGCAAAGACTTCCAATTGTATTTTTTTATTTGATCTTTAAATAATTTGCAAAATTTGGTAGCAGCGCTCCATATTTATAAAACTAGAACCCATCTCTATTAATAATACTATTATCTTATTTTTTGTTTAATTATTTGTTAAAAAGATTAAACAACAGTTTTTAATCTGTATATTTGAAATATAAATAATTTTAAACTTAAAACATTGACTATGAAATTAGTAAAAACAATTAGCGCATTTGTATTATTAGGAGTAATAACTACTTCTTGTGGAGAAAAAAAGCAAGCAGAATCTACAGAAATGACTGATTCTACTGCAGTAGCCATGGATACTACAGTTGTAGTGGCGCCATCAACAATTGTTGATGTAGCGGCAGGAAATGCAGATTTCTCAACATTAGTTACTGCAGTAAAAGCAGCAGGATTAGTAGAAACGTTAAGTAGCGAAGGTCCTTTTACCGTTTTTGCACCAAATAACGCAGCATTTGCAAAACTTCCGGCAGGAACTGTTGATGGTTTGTTGAAACCAGAAAGTTTAGACAAATTGAAAGCAGTATTGACGTATCATGTTGTATCAGGAAAATTTGATGCAGCTACAGTAATTGATGCAATAAATAAAAATAACGGAAAATATACCGTTACAACTGTTCAAGGTGGCACTATTGTTTTGAGCTTGAAAGATGGAAAAGTGATGTTGACTGACGCAAATGGAGGAACTGCAACCGTTGTTCTTGCTGATGTGGCCGCTTCTAACGGAGTGATTCATGCAATTGATACTGTTGTTATGCCTAAATAAGGTTTTACTTTATTAATTCAGGAACCGTTGCAATTTTGTATTTGCAACGGTTTTTTTATGGATTATAATCAACAGATAGCAACTGCATTTTTGCAACACTGCCTATAGCTAATTCCTCAGATTTCATTTGCATCGATTGCCAATTTTAATTTACAGCATCATAGTGTTTGCAACGGATTTATTTTAATACTTTTATAAAACCAAACTTCTTTTATTTTTAAAATCCACTAAAATGAATCCCAAAGTTGATGACTTTATAAACAATGCAACAAAATGGCAGCCCGAAATAAAGCAATTACGATTATTGCTGCTCGATTGCGGACTAACCGAAGAATTCAAGTGGCGTATGCCTTGTTACTGTTTTCAGGGAAATAATGTTGTACTTATTGGCAGTTTTAAGGAATTTTGTACACTTAGTTTTTTTAAAGGAATTTTACTCCAAGATAGCAATGGAATTCTTAGTAAACCAGGAGAAAACAGTCAGTCCATGCGTTTTTTTAAATTTACTAATCCGGAAGAAATCACAGAAAATCAATCAATAATCAAAGCTTACATTTATGAAGCCATTGAAATTGAAAAAGCGGGGCTGAAAGTAATTTTCAAAAGTAATACGGAACTTGAACTGGTGGAAGAATTGCAAATTGCTTTTGACAAAAATCCGGATTTAAAAACCGCTTTCAATGCCTTAACACCCGGCCGACAACGCGCGTACAATCTCCATTTTTCCGAGGCTAAACAATCCAAAACCCGCGTAACCCGAATTGAAAAATACACGCAACGTATTCTGAACGGAAAAGGAATCAACGATTGCATTTGTGGAATGTCTAAAAAAATGCCCAGCTGTGACGGTTCACACAAATACATTAGAGAAGAAAACAAATAGCAAGCTAGAAAAAAATTTTTGCTTTTGTAATTATGAGAATGAAACGAAATCAATAGCCCTGATGGAAGCGGCATCTCACGCTTTTTCGCGTGAATACAGCGGACAGCAGGACGGTTCGTTATAGAAAATCCGTTCGTTCTGCTCCTAAAAAATAGAACAGCCAAGCCGTTCATAACTCCTACCGATTTCTTTTTAATACCAATTTCTAAATTCCTAATTTGCGCCCTCAAAATAAGTAGTAAAAATGAAGGTCTGTATTGCCGAAAAACCAAGTGTAGCCCGTGAAATCGCATCCGTTTTGGGAGCCAATACCAAGCACGATGGCTATTTTGAAGGCAATGGTTATCAGGTAACGTACACTTTCGGTCATTTATGCACCTTGAAAGAACCGAACGATTACAAACCGCACTGGAAAAGTTGGGACCTCAACAATTTACCGATGCTACCTGAGAAATTTGAAACTAAAGTGGTGGAGAATTCGGGTATTCAAAAGCAATTCAGAATCATAAAAAGCTTGTTTGACAAAGCTGATTTGGTCATCAACTGCGGGGATGCCGGGCAAGAAGGAGAACTCATTCAGCGCTGGGTCATGAACGAAGCGCAGTACAAAGGCGAGGTAAAACGCTTGTGGATTTCGTCGCTGACCACCGAAGCCATCAAAGAAGGTTTTGAGAACTTAAAACCATCTGCCAACTACGATAATTTATACTATGCGGGATTTTCCAGAGCCATTGGCGACTGGTTACTGGGTATGAATGCCACGCGTTTGTACACTGTAAAACATGGCGGATACAAACAAGTTTTGTCTATTGGAAGGGTGCAAACCCCAACATTGGCAATGGTCGTGGACCGATTCAAAGAAATTGAGAATTTTAAACCGCAACCGTATTGGGAATTACAAACCTTGTATCGAGAGACACTTTTCAGCTATGAAGAAGGCCGCTTTTTGAAAAAGGAAGATGGAGAACTTCTCGCCAATAAAGTCAAGGAAAGTGAATTCGAAATTATTTTTGTCGAAAAAAAGAACGGCAATGAGTTTGCACCAAAACTATTCGATTTAACAGGTTTACAAGTATATTGCAACACGAAATTTGGCTTTACGGCAGACGAAACGCTTAAAATTGTACAGACTTTGTACGAACAAAAAGTAGTCACGTACCCCAGAGTCGATACCACATTTTTACCCAATGATATTTATCCAAAAGTACCGGGGATTCTGAAAAACTTGACGAATTATGCTGCGTTGACGCAACCACTTTTGGAAAAAAAGATAAAAAAATCACCCAAGGTTTTCAACGATAAAAAAGTAACGGATCACCACGCGATTATTCCAACGGGGATTCAAAGTAATTTGCAATACAATCAGCAGCAAGTGTATGATATTATTACAAAGCGATTTATTGCAGTCTTTTATGACGATTGTTTGGTTGCCAATACTACAGTTGTCGGAAAAGCTGCCGACGTTTTATTCAAAACTACCGGAAAAGAAATCTTAAAAAAAGGATTTCGTGTAGTGTTTGAAGATCCTAATACAAAAGAAAAAGAAGCCGACATTTTGCCGAGTTTTGTTGTAGGTGAAAAAGGGCCGCATCAACCTTCGTTTTTAGAAAAGGAAACCAAACCACCTAATCAATTTACGGAAGCAACTTTATTGCGCGCCATGGAAACTGCGGGCAAGCAAGTGGACGATGAGGATTTACGCGAATTGATGAAAGAAAACGGTATTGGTCGTCCATCTACGCGAGCCAATATTATTGAAACGCTTTTTAGACGCCAATACATCGTAAGAAACAAAAAACAGGTTTTGCCTACGCCAACAGGGATTCAACTGATAGATACGATTCAAAATGATTTGGTGAAGTCGGCTGAATTGACGGGTTCTTGGGAAAAGCAGTTGAAAGATATTGAAAAAGGAACGTTTACCGCGGGTTCGTTTATCAAAAACATGAAACACATGGTTGAAACTTTGGTATACGAAGTACGCAGCGAAACCAGACGCGCCAATATTTCGCATGCAGGAAGCGTTCAAACAGAAGTGGCAAAAGTGGAGAAAAAGAAAGCAGCCGGAATTTTGGTGGAAGCCTGTCCGAAATGTAAAAAAGGAACACTTATCAAAGGGAAATCTTCGTTTGGGTGTTCTGATTATAAAACGGGTTGCACGTTTTTATTGCCCTACACTTTTGCAGAGAAAAAAATATCCGAGAATCAATACTTGCGATTGCTTCAAAAAGGTTCTACTGTAAACTTGAAAGACTTTAAAACCAATGCCGGCACTGTGGAAGGTTTACTCCGCTTTGACGAAAATTACCAACTTATTTTAGAACCTAAGAAAACTTTGGCGAAAGCCATTCCGGACGAATTAACCTGTCCGAAATGCCAGAAAGGAACCGTGCTAAAAGGAAAAACGGCTTATGGTTGCAGTCAGTATAAATCAGGCTGTGATTTTAAAGTGACTTTTGATGTAGTTAGAGCGAATTTAAAAGATCAAAAACCTACGAAGGAATTGGTTTATACTATTTTAAAACAAAGTATTTAAGACTATAAACTAAATTTAATTTTCCACCATATAAGTCATACAAGAGCATTGAAGTTAGCTGTAAAAACAACTGCTTAAATTTCCTTATAGGACTTATATAGTAAAGTTTTTAATACCGAAGTTTCGGGAGTGACATTTTAATTATTTGCTTGAAAAAGTATTCAAATGTTTACTCGCTTTGGATATTCCAAATCTAAAAAAGCACGCTATTTTATTTTTTCATAATTTAGCATTTCAAAATAATATCAAAAATTCTATATAATGTTTCAAAAAACGACAGTTCTACTGCTTTTGCTTGCCATAGTTTCCTGCAAAAATTCTGATTCAAACAAAAACGAAAAAATCAAGGCGGCAAGTTGGCTTTTGGGGAATTGGGAAAATAAATCAGACGATGGTACTCTAACCGAATATTGGGAAAAAGTAAACGACAGCACCTTTCAAGCGCAATCCTATTTCATAAAAGAGAAAGATACAGTGCATTTTGAATCTATCGTATTACAACAAAAAGGAGAAAATATGACCTATACTGCAACCGTAAAGGGACAAAATAATGACAAACCTGTTGCTTTCAAATTGACAACCGCAACCGATAAACAAGTATCTTTTGAGAATTTGAAACATGACTACCCTCAAAAAATCAGTTATACCCAAATTACTCCAGACAGTTTAGTGGCTAAAATTTCGGGAATCCAACAAGGAAAACCAAGTTCCGAACAGTTTTCGATGAAAAAAATAAAATAAAATTTAACATTTCTGTTATAATCAAAACCTTGCTCTAAATAAGCAAGGTTTTTTTATGCTGTTAAAATACTGACTTTCAAATTACTGAAAATTATTTTTTGATATTATTTATATTTAGTCTAAATAAGTTTTGTTAAAACAAAAAGCACTATTATATTTGCAATATTATTTTTAATTAATCTAAATAAATGAAGTCGATACATACATTTTACCTGTCCGTTTTATTAATTGGTATAACAGCTAACGCTCAAGAAAAAAAAGAGCAAGAAAAAGATTCTGTTAAAACCCTGAAAGAAGTTATTGTTAACACCAACAAATTCAAGTACAAAAGAGAAAAAAGCACTACGGTTTCTAAAATGCCTTTGAACAATATTGAAAATCCTCAAGTGTACAATACTGTTACCAACGAATTATTGAAAGAGCAATTGGTAACCAATTTTAATGATGCTTTAAAAAATGCAACTGGTATAACGCGTCTTTGGGAATCAACCGGACGTGGTGGTGATGGTGCAGAATATTTTTCTATGAGAGGTTTTGCTGTTCAGGCTACCATGATTAATGGACTTCCGGGAATCAATAATGGAAGTATCGATCCTGCAAATGTGGATAATATTGAAGTAATAAAAGGGCCATCAGGAACCTTATTTGGAAGCAGTTTGATTTCTTACGGAGGTTTAATAAACACTGTGACTAAAAAACCATACTCAACATTTGGTGGAGAAATAAGTTACCTATCAGGATCCTATGGATTAGACCGAATTACAGCCGATGTAAACCTACCTTTAAATAAAGATGTTGCCGTACGAATAAATACTGCATATCAAAAAGAGAATTCGTTTCAAGATGCAGGTTTTGGCAAATCATTTTTCTTTGCGCCTTCGTTGAGTTATAAAGTAAACGATAAACTTTCGTTCTTAATCAATACAGAATTTACTAACAGAAATTCTGCTAATGCGCCCATGCTTTTCTTGAGCAGATATTCTGCTCTATCGTTTAATTCAATCGAATTATTCGAAAGAAATTATAAAAAATCGTTTACTTCAAACGAATTATCAATCAGTAATCCGACGTATAGTTTACAAGCTCAAATGTTTTATAAGTTGTCTGACCAATGGACATCCCAAACCGTATTGTCCAGAAGCAACAGTAAAACCAGCGGATATTATTCGTATTTATTTGATGCTTCAAACGGAAATGATTTCTCTAGATACATCTCTAAAAGAAATGGAGAGACGTTGGCAACTGATATTCAGCAAAATTTCATTGGAGACTTTAAAATTGGGAACTTAAGAAACCGATTGGTCGCAGGTATTGATTATTATAAATCAAATATTATAAACGGAAGCACCGGTTGGTTAGGAAACGGAACTGTTTCCTTAATCGATGGATCAGATACGGGAGACTTGACCCAAGCGGGAGTTGATAATTTATTAGTCGGTTCATTTGAAGGAAACTCAACAGCCGAAGTGGAAGTTATCAGTGCATATGCTTCGGATGTGTTGAATATTACCGATAAATTATCCGCTATGGCAAGTTTGAGAATTGACAACTTCAAATCTAAAACAGCAACCGAAGAAAACAGCCAAGCAGCCGTTTCTCCAAAATTCGGTCTGGTTTATATGTTGATTAAAGATAAAGTTTCTGTTTTTTCAAATTACATGAATGGCTTTGTAAATGTAACGCCACGAGAAGTTTCTGAAGTGGATGGATCAAATCCAAGAATGGAATCTTTTGACCCAGAGCAAGCTAATCAATATGAATTTGGATTAAAAACAAACTTATACAAGGATATTATTTCGGCATCGATTAGCTATTACAACATTGATGTAAAAAATAGAATAATGACTGATACCAATAATATCAACAATTCCATTCAAGGCGGCGAAGTAAACAGTAAAGGAATCGAGGTGAGTTTTACAGCAAATCCTGTCAAAGGATTTAACATCATTGCAGGATTCAGTAATAATAAAAGTGAAGTCACCAAAGATAATCCCGGAGATGGTTATTTAGGTCAAAGACCCGAAGAAGCAGGACCGGAAACCCTAGTTAATTTCTGGGCTAATTACACGTTGACTTCAGGAAAATTAAAAGGTTTCGGAATAGGATTTGGTGGAAATTATGCCAGCGAATACAAAACATTGAACAGAGCGAATATAGGAACCTTTGCCTTACCAAGTTATACCGTTTTAAATTCAGCATTATCGTATTCGAGTGATAAATTCAACCTCTCATTGAAATTAAATAATGCTTTAAACGAAAAATATTATTCAGGATGGTCTACTGTAACACCTCAGCGTTTGAGAAGTGTAACAGCAGGTTTAACCTATAAATTTTAAGTTTCATAATTGGTTTTGTTTCACTAAAATCCTCATTTCGGTGGGGAGTTTTATCCTTTTTAAATGAAAAATAACAACTTCAAAAAAGCAATTCGAAAAATCCATCTTTGGCTTGGTTTGTCCTCTGGTTTAATTGTTTTTATAATCGCCATAACAGGATGTTTGTATGCCTTTCAAGAGGAAATACAGAACATCACAGAAGAATATCGTTTTGTGGAAACGCAAAATAAATCCTTTCTACCTCCATCTCAGCTGGAAATCATCGCACGAAAAGAAGTTCCTAATAAAGTGCTTCATGCCATCAAATACAATAAAAAAAATAATTCTGTTGAAGCTATATTTTTTCATTACGAACCCAGTTATCATTATACAACTTACATGAATCCTTATACAGGAAAAGTGCTGAAAACGATCAATAATGAGGAAGGTTTTTTCCCTTTTATACTAGACGGACATTTCTATCTTTGGATGCCACATGAAATTGGGCAAACAGTTGTGGCATCTGCAACATTGATATTTCTAATCATGTTGATTTCGGGATTAATTCTTTGGTATCCCAAAAATAAAAGTGCCGCCAAACAACGGTTTTGGTTCAAATGGAAAAAAGGTACTAAATGGAAAAGAAAAAATTACGACTTGCATAACATTACTGGTTTTTATGTGCTCATTATCGGGATTATTTTCGCTATTACAGGATTAATATGGGGTTTTCAATGGTTTGCGTATTCGTATTATAAAGTATCCGGTGGTAAAAAGTCATTATTATATGAAGAACCGCTTTCGAAAAAAAACCAGAAAACTACAACTACTTCAACCGTAAAACCATTAGATGCGGTTTGGCTCCAAATGCAAAGAGAATATCCATTGGCCAAATCCATTGAAATTCACCCGCCAGAAACGAATATGTCCACAATAGCAGCAAATGCGAATAGCGACAAAGGAACGTATTGGAAAATTGACTATCGGTATTTTGATCAATACAGCTTGAAAGAGATGCCGGTTTCACATCTTTGGGGCAGGAAAACAGCCGATAAAGTTGCCGATAACCTCCTGAAAATGAATTATGACATTCACACGGGAGCCATATTAGGACTACCCGGAAAAATATTCGCCTTCTTATTTAGTTTACTCATTGCAAGTCTGCCAATATCCGGATGCTACATTTGGTGGGGACGAAATAAAAAAAATAAAAACACAACAACAGTTTAGGCATAAATCGATATAAAAGCAAAATTGAATAATTTAAGGCAATTACATTAAACCTTTCAATTCTTTTTATATTTAAATAGTACAACCAAGCATGAAAAAACAATAAAAATTTTATTTAATGGCCTAAATAATAATTGGAATTATACTATTTATTTTTACATTTGCGTTATTTTTATTTATTCTAAATAACTAAATTAAACAAACACACATCCTCTATTAATAAGAACCTTGATAAAAATTTTATGAAAAAGAATCTTTTTATTTCTTTTGCTTTAGTCGCTACTTTATTAGTTAGTGCGCAGCAAAAAAACACACTTTTGGAGCAATCTTTTTGGAAAACAACACCAGATGTAAATGCAGTTAAAGCAGAAATAGCAAAAGGTAACAGCCCATCTGCATCAACTCCAAATGCTTTTGATGTAACCGTTATGGCTATTAATAATGATGCACCTACAGCAACCATACAATTCTTACTGGAACAACCCGGGAACGAAGTCAATAAATTGACACACGACAATCGTATTTATTTACACTGGGCCGCCAATAAAGGAAATGCAGCAATTGTAGAATACCTTATCAGCAAAGGCTCAGACCTTAATTTAGAAGACAGCAAAGGAGAAACTCCGCTAACTTTTGCGGCAGTTGGAGGTCAAAGCAATACCGCACTGTATGATGCCTTTTTTAAAGCTGGAACTGATCCAAAGAAAAAATATAAAGACGGTGTAAACCTATTATTAATGGCGATTGCATCCGACAAAAACCTGACTCTTACTACCTATTTCACCACCAAAGGAATGTCAATTAAGGACACTGATAGTGATGGAAATACTGCTTTTAACTATGCTGCAAAATCAGGAAACTTGCCATTATTGAAATCCCTGTTAGAAAAAGGAGTAAAATATACTGACAATGCACTGCTGTTTGCAGCACAAGGTTCCCGTAGAGATGTGACTCCTCTTGAAACCTACAAATACTTAGTTGAAGATTTAAAAATCAAGCCAACTGCTACAAGCAAATCGGGTGAAACGGCGCTTCATTTATTGGCAAGCAAAGCCAACCAAACCGAAAATATTACTTACTTTTTATCCAAAGGAGTAGATGCTAATAAAGCCAATAACGAGGAAAATACAGCATTAATGGCAGCAGCTTCGGCTAGAGATGTTGCAGTATTAGAACTGATATTACCAATAGTAAAAAACAACAATGTTCAAAATCTAAAAGGAGAATCGGCATTGACAATGGCTGTAAAAGCAGGAGTTCCTGAGGCTTTAACAGTACTTTTAAACAAAGGAGCTGATGCAAAAGTATTGGACAAAGACGGAAACAATTTAGGATATTACCTGATTCAATCTTACAGACCATCAGGTCGCGGACAAGAGGCAACTACTCAAGATCCTTTTGAAGCCAAAATAAAATTACTTCAAGATAAAGGTTTAAACTTGGCCACTCCTCAAAAAGATGGGAATACATTATATCATTTCGCTGTAATTAAAAACGATTTGGCTTTATTGAAAAAAATCGCCGCTTTAAACATCGATATCAATGCCAAAAACAAAGATGGCTTAACCGCTTTGCACAAAGCTGCTATGATTTCTAAAGACGATACTATCTTGAAATACTTAGTAACTATAGGTGCCAAAAAAGAAATCACTACTGATTTTGATGAAAGTGCGTATGCTTTAGCCAAAGAAAACGAGTCGTTAACAACTAACAAAATAGCTCTAGAATTTTTAAAATAACAGTATGAAATCGCCGTGATACAAAATCACAAACAATAATAAACAATGACGCTACCATATTTCTTAAAAAACAAAATATTATCTCATATGAAATCAATCCTAAAAATTAGTTTATCTATAGCGTTCCTATTCCTTTTGTCCTTTCAAGCGACAGCACAAATAAGTAAATACAAATGCATGCTCCAAATGTCAAACTACATGGGAGAAGGCGCTTATATTGTAGTTTCACTTGTAAACGCTAAAGGCGAATATGTAAAAACATTATACGTAATGGGTGACAATAAAAAATGGTACAAAACCCTTAAAGAATGGCATAAATTCTATTCTAAAAAACCGGAAAATATCAGTGCCAAAACGGGAGCTTCCGTTACTGGTGGCGATCGCAGCATCACCACAATAGAAATTGAAGATGCTAAAATCAACAAAGGATTTAAATTGCGCTTTGAAACTGCAGTTGAAGATCACAAATACCACACCACTGATTTAGAGATTCCACTGACAACTGAAGGAATAGCCGCAAAAACAGAAGGTAAAAACTACATTCGTTACGTAAGATTAAACAAAATATAAAATAAACAGCTATTATTGCTAAAGGGATTTTGGGCGTGACCCTCTCTAAAAAAAGTCGGGTCGGGTCTTCCGTTCCCGCTTTTTTTATAAAGGCAAAAAAGCATTTATAAAAAAGAGCTCCACTTCAACCCCTCACGCAAACGCAGTTATACAACAAACAAAAATATTTAAACAACATTTTTATCCAGTTTCAACTCCTTCCCCTTCGGGGAGGGTTGGGGTGGGGAAACATATAACTTTACAAATGACTCTTTCTTTTTGGCGTTACTCACACTTAGCTTTGGCTGTATTTTCTGCTGCATTTTTAGTATTGGCATCCGTAACTGGTGTCATCCTTGCAGTCGATGCCATACAAGAGAAAGTACCGCCCTACAAAGTAGAAAATTTTGAAAAAATAACTCTTGGAGAAACTTTGCCAATAGTACGCAAAACCTATCCTGAAATAACGGAATTGAGTGTAAACCATAATCAATTTGTTACGCTGCAAGGTATCGACCAGGAAGACAATGATGTCAATGCCTACATTGATGCAAGAACTGGAAAAATACTAGGAACACCAATCAAAAAAAGTGAGTTTATCCAATGGACAACAGCGCTCCATCGTTCTTTATTACTTAAAGAAACCGGGCGTTTTATTGTGGGCTTCATTTCCTTTTTGTTGGTATTGATTTCCATTTCGGGTTTCGCTTTGATACTCAACCGCCAAAGGAGTCTTCGCAGTTTGTTTTCTAAAATTGTAAAAGAAAATTTCGCTCAATATTACCATATATTTTTAGGACGATTATCACTGATTCCTATTCTGATTATTGCACTTTCAGGAACGTATTTGACATTAGAAAAGTTTAATTTTTTCCTTGAAAAAACAGATTCCGAAGAAAAAACCGAAATGGTTGCAAACGCACCTATTTCAAAAAAAGAGGCTACGACTTCTGTTTTTAAGAATACACTTCTTACTGATGTTCAAAAAATTGAATTCCCATTTTCTGATGATCACGAGGAATATTATATCATCACACTAAAAGACCGAGAAATCGAAGTCAACCAAATTACCGGAGCAATTGTAAGTGAAACTCCTTTTCCGCTGCAAACTTTAGCATCGAATTTGAGTCTTGATTTGCATACCGGGAGAGCAAGTATTTTATGGGCGATAATTTTAGGAATCGCGAGTTTGAATATTCTGTTTTTTATCTACTCGGGTTTTGCCATGACGTTAAAACGAAGAGCGAGCCGCATTAAAAATAAATACAAAGCTCAAGAAAGCACCTTCATATTATTGGTTGGTTCTGAAAACGGAAGCACGCTTCTTTTTGCCAATGCGATTCAAAAACAATTGCTGGCCCACGGAGAAAAAGTTTTCCTTACTGAATTGAATAATTATTCGGTTTATCCCAAAGCAAAACATCTTATCGTATTTACTTCAACCCACGGATTAGGTGATGCGCCATCTAATGCGAGCAAATCTATTTCGCTCATCAACAAAACGCAACAACAGCAAAAAATCAATGTTTCAGTAGTAGGTTTTGGGTCGAAAGCATATCCTGATTTTTGCGGTTATGCACAGGAAATTGATGTGTTGTTAGCAAAGCAAAATTGGGCGGAACATTTTTTAGAATTACAAACCGTAAACGACAAATCAGCAGAAGATTTTGTAGATTGGGTAAAATTATGGAGTGCCAAAACTGGAATTCCACTTTCAGCCACTCCATCACTTTACAATGAAGTTCCGAAAGATTTGGAAAAAATGACAGTACTTGATAAAACTGCAATATCTGATACGGAACATACCTTTTTAATGACCTTACGCACTAACAGAAGCACTAAATTTACTTCGGGTGACCTATTGGCTATTTATCCTGCAAACGACAACCAAGAACGCCTCTACTCTATCGGAAACCATAATGGAAATATACAATTAGTGGTGAAATTACATCCTTCAGGGTTAGGTTCCGGCTATTTATATAATGTAGAACCGGGTTCTTTTTTTAAAGCACGAATTATTAAGAACCAGACTTTTCATTTTCCGAAAAAAGCCTCTAAAGTAGCGCTGATTTCAAATGGAACAGGAATTGCTCCGTTCCTGGGAATGATAGAACAAAACAAGAAAAAAACCGAAATTCATTTGTATTGCGGTTTTCGAAAAGCAACTGAAACTGTTTTAGGATATGAAAAATTTGCTGCTGAAATGATTCAGAAACAGCAACTACAAAGTTTTCATTTGGCTTTATCCCGTGAAGAAAACCATAATTATGTTATGGATTTAATTAAACGTGACGCTGATGTTTTCGTGGATTTGCTAACACAAGGAGGGGTTGTAATGATTTGCGGTTCACTTGCGATGCAAAAAGATGTAGAAGCTATTCTTGATGCACTTTGTCTTGACAAAACTGGGAAAGGAATTGCTGACTATAAAGCTAATGGACAAGTGCTGACGGATTGTTACTAAGTCCTCTCCCCTCCCGACCCCGAAGTGTCGGGACGGGACTATCCAAAATAGAGGGAGCCGAAACTAGATTGAAAAATTTAGGATTAATCGATTTTCCTGCAAGGTCTTTTTTGACCTTGTAGTATTTAGATAAAAACGACACCTACAAGGTTTTGGAAACCTTGCAGGATTTAAAATCAAACGCTATGTTAACCAAATACCAAATCATTCTCCTTTTTTTCATTGTCTGCAACTTCACAAGTAGTGCACAAACACTACGAAAAAGAACTACCTTACTTATGGGCGGTCGATTTGACATTTCCATCGTTGACAAAGATTCGTTAGCTGCAGAAAAAAATATTGATGTTGTTATTGAAGAAATTACCCGAATAGAAAATTTAATTTCTGATTGGAAACCGGACTCGCAGGTATCTGAAATAAATCAAAATGCGGGCATTCGTCCGGTGCAAGTGGATAAAGAAGTTTTTGAACTAACGCAAAGAGCGATTCGGTTTTCTGAAGTGACGAATGGCGGTTTTGATATCAGCTTTGCGGCAATGGATAAAATTTGGAAATTTGATGGCTCCATGACAGCGATGCCTTCGGTGGAATCCATTAAAAAATCGGTTGAAAAAGTGGGCTACAAAAATATAATCTTGGATAGCGTACAATCTACCATTTTTCTGAAACTAAAAGGGATGAAAATTGGTTTTGGTGCTTTAGGAGAAGGATATGCTACCGATAAATGCCGAGATATCATGCTTGCAAAAGGCGTTAAAGCGGGAATTATAAACGGATCTGGCGATATGAGTACTTGGGGAAAACAGCCCAATGGAAAACCTTGGAATATTGGAATTACGAATCCCTTTCATCCTGAAAAACTCGTTGCTGTTGTTCCTATAAATAACGGAGCGGTAACTACTTCTGGCAGCTATGAGAAATTTGTTGTTTTTGATGGCAAAAGGTATTCGCATATTATTAATCCGGCAACAGGATTTCCCGCAACAGGCTTGTGTAGCGTGACTGTTTTTGGACCAAATGCTGAAACGGCAAACGGATTGAGTACCTCCTTAATGGTTTTAGGAAAAACAGCTGGACTTCTTTTACTCAATAAATACCCTGAATACAGCTGCATCATGATTTCTGATGATGGAAAAGTTGTGAAATCAAAAAATTTTCGAAAAAAGAAATAAAAGGCAAGGTTTCCACACAGAAATTAGATAACAAAATACAAAACATAGCTACCGAATCTATTGGTGACTAAAAAATGATTTTTTATAAAATGCATTCCCAACTCTCTGCCGAGATTTAAATTCAAAAAAATAGTTCACTTACAAATCGATTTTTGGTCGCTACCTCCCTTTATTTTACCCATCTCTCCTATTAGATTACATCTGCAAATAACCTAAACTCCATATTAGCTTTACGTTTTTATCACTTTATGAGTTTATTAAAAAAGATCTCTTCTAACTCTTATTGACATTAACAGAAATTAACAGAACACACAGTTAGCAATTTTTAAGGCTAGGAACAGAAATTATAAAAGCTAAAACGACACTTTATCCTCGAAAAAGGCATTGAATATTATATTTATTGAAAAAATGAAGATTTTTATTGAAACATAATAAGCTACTAAACAACAACTTATAATTAAATAAAAATATTATTAATATTTAATCTAAATAAGTTTTGTCAAACCAAACTTGGGTTTTATATTTGCATCGTTATTTTTAATTATTCCAAATAAACAATCATGAAATATATTTTACTTCCAACTTTAACACTTTTATTCAGTATTTCTTGTTTCTCACAAGAATCAGCAAATACCTCTGATGATAAAAATTATGATGAAACTATTTCTTCAGAATTTGATACTATAAAAAACAAAAAAGGAGGAATACTTAAAGAAGTTATTATTACAGCCAATAAAGAGAAAAAGCCAGTTTCGGCTTTGCGTTCAGGTTTAAAACCAATGGATACTCCACAAAGTGTACAAGTTATTGGAGCTGAGATTATAGCGCAACAACAAAGTATTCGTTTGAGTGAGGTTCTGAAAAATGCAAATGGTGTATATGTAGGTTCCGCACGAGGTGGCGCTCAGGAATCCTTTTACTCAAGAGGATATGATATGTCAGCCAACAACATGTTTAAAAATGGTTTTCGTTATAATGGAGGATCTATGCCTGAAGTTTCCTCTTTAGATAAAGTAGAATTCTTAAAAGGAAGTGCTGCTTTATTATTTGGAAATGTAGCTCCAGGAGGAATCTTAAATTTGGTTACCAAAACACCTTCTTTTAAAAGTGGTGGAGAAATCACCATGCAAGCAGGAAGTTTTGCTTACTTTAAACCATCGGTTGACTTTTATGGCCCTTTGAATAAACATATTGCATATCGTTTTACAGGTTCTTATGAAAACGCAGAAAGTTTTAGAGATGTAGTCAAAAATGAGCGTCTTTATGTAAATCCATCTTTTCTTTTTAATGTAAGTGATAAAACGCAAATTACAGTACAAGGAGATTACTTGAAAAGCAATTGGACACCAGATTTTGGGACAGGAGTAATTGGTAAAGTAATTGTTGATGTACCACGTAGCAACTATTACGGTGCACTATGGTCAAACGGAAAAACAAAATCAGCAAGTGCTTCGGCATTACTTAATCACAGTTTCAATGAAAACTGGAAATTAAACTTCAATGCTTCTTTTCAAAATTATGATAGAGAATCAAAAGCTACTGAACGTATTGTAATATCACCTACAGCTAATCCTTATGGAAATTTTAATAGGCCATTAGGACAGAATAAGGGTACTGAGCAAATTTTTGGAGATCAACTAAGCATACAAGGAAACTTCAACACTGGAAAAATAAAACATCAATTATTCACAGGTATAGACTTTGAAAACTCTTTTGCTGAGGCATATACCTTTGCCTTTAGTCCTACTAATTATGATACTGTAAATATCTTTACTTTCGACCCTACATCGCAGAGAATGGACGAACCGAACTCTACACTTACTCGAGTAGTAAATACTGATACAAACCGTTTTGGAGTTTATGCACAAGATTTGATTTCATTCACAGAGCAAATTAAGCTTTTAGCAGGTATTCGTTGGTCTTGGCAAGAATCAGAAGTAATCAATAACAGCTTGACAACTCAAGTTCCAATTCGTATAGATGAGGCATTCTCTCCAAAATTTGGATTAGTATACCAACCTACAAAAGAGATGTCTTTGTTTGCAAGCTACTCAAACTCATTTACACCAAATACAGGTACAACAGTTGATTTAAAACCAATAAAACCTTCGATTATTGACCAATATGAAGCAGGTATTAAAAAAGATTTCTGGAGAGGTATTTTGAGTACAAATATTACTGCTTACCAAATTACAAACAGCAATTTAGCACAAACTGCAGAATTTAAAGCGGATGGATCAAACAATACTGATACGACTATAAAAGTCTTGAACGGGGAAACTACAAGCAAAGGAATTGAAATTGACATTACAGCCAGACCAACCGAAGGCTTAAACATCATCGCTGGTTATAGCTACAACGATATGCGTTATACAAAAACATCCGGATTAAACGGAAGCACTATCGAAGGAGATCGTGTGGTAAGAACTCCTGCTAATACTGCTAATTTAAGCTTTTTCTATACCTTGCCTACAGGAGCTTTGAAAGGTGTTTCTTTTGGAGCAATAGGAAATTATATTGGTGACCGTCTTGGAGGTTGGAACAATCTAGTTGTAATTAATCCTACGTCTGGAGTTCAAACCATCAATGACAGAGAAATTCCAATGAGTGGTTATACTACAATCGATGTATCGGCCGGTTACACTTGGAAAAAAATCTCAATCCTATGCAGGTTGTCAAACATTACAAATGAGTTGAATTATACGGTACATGAAAACTACAGTATCAATCCTATTGCACCACGTCAAATATTGACCAGTTTAAAATATAAATTCTAAAACCTACATTTGGTTTTATTTCATCTAAAACTTTTTCTGCCAATTTCATTTTTTTGAAAAGCAGAAAAAGTTTTTGCTATTTTAACGACCTAAAAAAGAGTGTTTTGCAAAAAATAAAAATTATGAAAAAAATAAAATTCAGAAATTTACACCGCGATCTAGGCTATTTTTATATTGGACTCATTGTATCATTTGCCTTCTCTGGGCTTTTGATGAACCACAGAGATGCTTGGCATCCTGAAAAATACACTACTGAAACAAAAGCAATTGAAGTAAAATTGCCTGAAGAAAATAAAATCAATGAAAAATTTTCTGAAGATTTAGGAAAACAATTGGGCATTGATGATAAAATGAGGCGTTACACGGTGAAGAAAGAAGAGTTTAAAATTTCTTTTGAAAACCACGATGTCGAAATTGATATGAAAACCGGAAAAGGAGAAATTATATCTTTTGTAAAAACACCAATCATCAGCCAAGCGATGAAATTGCATAAAAACACTTCAAATTTCTGGATTTATTATTCTGATATTTTTGCAATAAGTTTAATCATCATCGCTTTGACAGGAACAATAATGATCAAAGCCGGAAAATTCAGTTGGAAAAACAGAGGTTGGAAGCTGGCAGTTGCCGGAGTTCTATTCCCTTTAATTTTCTTATTTTTATTGGGATAAAATCCAATTCAACACATAAAATTCAAAAACCTCGTTTAGAAATAAACGGGGTTTTCTACTTTTTACAAAATCGCCATTTTTTCCCTATATTTGATACTATTAATTGATACATAATGACTTAACAAATTTTAAATTATGAAAAAAACATCTATTTTATTTGGAGCTTTATTAATCATGGTATTTTCATCATGTAAAGATGAGAAAAAAAAGGAAGAAGCACGTTTACCTGGACAGTATGATTTGGAAGATTTTTACAATACTAAATCGATAAGTGCATCAGGGTTTAATAACGATGAAACTAAAATTCTAATAAACAATAATACAACTGGAATCTACAATGCGTATGAGTTATCCATCGCTGATACTACTGCTATAGCATTGACAAAATCTACTAAAGAAAGCATTTACACTGTCGATTATTTACCTGGAAGTTCTAAATTCATTTATTCGGCTGATGAAGGAGGAAATGAAAATTCTCATTTATTCCTGATGGATCGTAAAAGTAATAATCCAAAAGATATCACTCCTTGGGCAAATAGCGCCAATAGTTTCAATGGCTGGAGCCAAGACAAAAAAAGTATGTATATAAATAGTAACAAGCGAGACGTAAAGTATTTTGATATTTTAAAATTAGACACTCTAACTTGGAAACCTACCATTTTATACCAAAACGAATCCGGTTTAACCCCATCTATAATTAGTAAAACGGAACGCTATATAGCACTTACCAAAGAAATTACTACAGATAAAAACGAAATGTATTTATACGATAGTAAAACCAAAACAACTAAACGTCTCAGTAACGACAAAGAAGCCAACTGGAGTCCGATGGCTTTTGAAAAAAATGACAGCATTTTTTATTATACCAGTAATGAAGATAAAGAATTCAGTTCGTTACTCAAATACAATATCAATACCAGAAAATCAGAAGAAATATTCAAAGATAAATGGGATATAATGTATATGTCTTTAAGCGAAAAGGAAAAATACCATATTATTTTTGTGAATAGTGACGGAAAAAACAAAGTACTCCTTTTTGAACACGCTACCGGAAAACCGCTAAAATTACCTGACTTTGACGATGGTGATGTCATAAATGTAATCATTTCAAATAGTGAAAATAAATTATTGCTGACAGTAGGAAGCAGTACGAGCTCGCCAAACTTATATCTTTATGATATTCCTACCAAAAAACTAAAACAACTGACTTCCACTCTGAGTAAAAAAATTAATCAGGACGACCTTGCAAAAGCTGAAGTGATTCGTTTCAAATCTTTTGATGGGAAAGAAATTCCGGCTATTTATTATAAGCCTTTACAAGCTTCTAAAAACAATAAAGTTCCTGCATTAATCTGGGTACACGGAGGACCTGGTGGACAAAGCCGCATTGGATATTCAAACACCATACAATATCTTGTTAATAAAGGATATGCAGTTCTAGCAGTAAACAATCGTGGTAGTAGTGGCTATGGAAAAACATTTTACAAAATGGACAATAAAGATCATAGTAACGGAGATCTAAAAGACTGTATTTGGGGCAAAAAATGGCTAACAGAACAGGATTATATTGATCCGAATGCCATTGGTATTTATGGTGGTAGCTATGGAGGATGCATGGTTTTAGGCGCATTAGCATTTCATCCGGAAGAATTTAAAGTAGGCGTGGATTTATTTGGCGTTGCCAATTGGCCTAGAACATTAAAAAGCATTCCTCCTTATTGGGAATCATTCCGTAAAGCATTATATGACGAAATGGGAGATCCTTATACTGCTGATAGTGTTCGATTGAAGAAAATATCACCATTATACAATTACAATAAAATAAACAAGCCGTTACTTGTTTTCCAAGGAGCCAATGATGTAAGGGTATTGCCTATAGAAAGTGATGAAATTGTGGAAGGAGTAAAGAAAAATGGAGTCCCGGTTCAATATGTAGTATATCCAGATGAAGGGCATGGATTTCAAAAAAAGGAAAACCAAATTGCCACAACAAAAACAACGTTACTATTCTTGGATGAATACCTAAAATCAAAGAAATAGAAATAATTAAATTAAAAAAAATCCATCTCGTTATAAATGAGATGGATTTTTTTTAATACAAACCTTTGAGTTTATAATTATAAAGTTCAATATTAAACGGAAACTTAGTGAATTATAACCCATTTACATTAAGTCAATATTGAAGCTGCGAGACATTGTATAAAAAGCTTACTTTATTTGAATTCCGTTTTTTTCAAGTAATTCAAAAAGAGCAATACTATGATTTGGTTCATATTTCTCTACACCACTTTGATACCATTTTTCTATCAAATTCATCTGATGCGAAGTATAACCCTCCGTATCTATGCTTAAACCCAGTAAACCCGACAGAAGAAAATCTTCCAGAACTTTATTATTAACAATGCATTGTGGAATTCCATCACTAATGCATCCGTTCATCCTTTCATAATCTGATCTTCCAGAATCAAATCCAGCAATAAAAGCTTCATTCCTTTTTGCATAATTAAATTCCAGAAATGGATTCAAACCAATTGAGTATCCTTCAAAATAATGTTGTCTATAAGCCGGACTAAATATTTTTTTCATTTCTTTATTGATGTGGTATTTGACAATTATTCACCAAACATATTAACAATATATCAGTAAATACATAAAAATCGTTTAAAGGAAGAAATACTCTTTAAATCACAATACGTGTGACGTTTATCGATTAAAAATTGTCAAATTACAATGAAACACAACTATTATACTCTTGACCAAAAACAAATTATGTATTTAATTTTTCAAAAAAAAATCCCATTCACCGCGGCGAATGGGATTTTAAATTTTATAAATAAACTAATCCTTATTTCAATCCGGCCAAACTATGCTCGATAGTTTCTATTTTAGATAAGGCATCGGCTTCTTTTTGTCTTTCGTTTGACAAAACTTTCTCTGGCGCACCTGCCACAAATTTCTCATTTGCCAGTTTATTTTGAACCGATTTTAAGAAACCTTGCGTATACACTAACTCAGCGGTTAGTTTAGCAATTTCCTCTTCTACATTGATATTTCCTGTTATTGGGATGAAATACTCATTCGATTTTACACGGAAAGACAATGCTCCCTCTACTTTATCCGAAACATATTCTAACGACGTGATGTTCCCTAATTTGGTTATAACCTTATCAAAATAAGTAGAAACTTTATCATTGTTTACAACTTTCAATTCGATTGTGTCTTTAAAAGGAATATTCTTGTCTTTACGAATCGTTCTAATTCCAGAAATTACTTCAATTGTATTTTCGAAATCAGTAATTAGACCTGCATTAAAAGATTTCATTTCAGGCCAAGTCGAAACGATTAATGCTTCTTCTGTAGTTCTTTCAGCAAGAATTTGCCAAATTTCCTCGGTCAAGAACGGCATAAACGGATGCAATAATTTTAGGTTGTTTTCCAGCATTTCTATGGCTTTCGCCAAAGTTACACTGTCAATTGGCTGTTGGTATGCCGGTTTTATCATTTCGAGAAACCAAGAACAGAAATCATCCCAAACCAATTTGTAAATTGCCATCAACGCATCGGAAATTCTGTATTTCTCGAAATTATCTTCGATTTCTAGAAGTGTTTGTTGCAATTTGGCTTCATACCATTCAATCGCTACTTTAGAAGATTCTGGTTGCGGAATGGCATCCGAAACTTCCCAACCTTTTATCAGTTTGAATGCATTCCAAATTTTATTGGTAAACGCTTTTCCTTGGTTACACAACTCTTCATCAAACATGATATCATTTCCTGCAGATGCGCTCAAAAGCAATCCCACGCGAACTCCATCAGCACCAAATTTTTCAATCAAGTCCAAAGGATCTGGAGAATTCCCTAATGATTTAGACATTTTGCGTCTTTGTTTATCACGGACCAAACCAGTCAAATACACGTTTGTAAACGGTTTTTTATCGGTGTATTCATAACCTGCAATAATCATTCTCGCTACCCAGAAAAATAAAATATCCGGACCCGTTACTAAATCATTCGTAGGATAATAGTATTTGAAATCTTCGCTTTCTGGATCCATAATTCCTCCAAAAACAGACATTGGCCACAGCCAAGAAGAAAACCAAGTATCAAGCGCATCAACATCCTGAGTTAAGTCTGAAGTTGTAAGTTGTAAATTGTTGGTTCTTTCTTTCGCTAAAACTAAAGCTTCTTCGATAGATTCAGCAACCACAAAATCTTCTTTTCCATCGCCATAAAAATAAGCTGGAATTTGTTGTCCCCACCATAATTGACGGGAAATATTCCAATCGCGGATATTATTTAACCAATGTGCATACGTATTATTAAAACGTGCAGGATGCAATTTGATTTCACCATCTTCCAAAACGGATTTAATAGCTGGTTTTACCAAATCTTCCATTTTCAAGAACCATTGGTCTGATAAACGAGGTTCTATAACCGCTTTAGTTCTTTCCGAAGTTCCAAATTTGTTTAGGTGAATTTCTGTTTTTGCTAAAGCTCCAATCGTTTCTAATTCTTTGGCAACAGCCTCACGAACCACAAAACGATCTTGTCCTTGATAGTGTAATCCAAAACTATTCAAAGTCGCATCTTCGTTAAAAATATCAATAATTTCCAGATTATGCTTCTCTCCTAGCGCTTTGTCATTCATATCGTGAGCAGGCGTCACTTTTAAACAACCTGTTCCAAATTCGATATCAACATATTCATCTTCGATAATTGGAATAACCCTTCCGCAAATAGGTACAATTGCTTTTTTGCCTTTCAAATGAGCAAAACGTTCATCATTTGGATTAATACAAATTGCGGTATCTCCAAAAATAGTTTCTGGGCGAGTAGTAGCAATAGTCAGGAAATCTTCACTTCCTTCGATTTTATATTTTAGGAAATATAATTTTCCTTGTTGTTCTTCATAAATTACTTCTTCGTCAGACAAAGTCGTTTTAGCTTCGGGATCCCAATTCACCATTCGATACCCTCTATAAATCAGACCTTTGTTGTATAAATTTACAAATGAACGAATTACCGAAGCTGACATATCAGGATCCATTGTAAACTTAGTTCTTTCCCAATCACATGAAGCTCCCAGTTTTTTTAATTGGTCTAGAATTACTCCTCCGTATTTGTCAGTCCATTCCCAAGCATGAGCCAAAAATTCTTCGCGTGTTAAATCATTTTTATTGATTCCTTCAGCTTTTAATTTTGCAACTACCTTAGCTTCAGTAGCAATAGAAGCATGATCTGTTCCTGGAACCCAACAAGCATTGAATCCTTTAAGACGCGCTCTTCTGATTAATACATCCTGAATAGTATTATTCAACATGTGTCCCATGTGCAAAACTCCAGTAACATTAGGCGGAGGAATTACTATGGTATATGGTGTTCTATGGTCTGGTTCTGAGTGAAAATAATTGTTTTTCATCCAGTAGTCATACCACTTGTTTTCAATAGTTTTAGCGTCAAATTGTGCAGGAATTGTCATAAAAAGCAACTGTTAAAACCAAAATTAAACTTTGGTCTGATATTTGTAATTGTAATTGGGAACAAAAGTAAATAATTAAGTACACTATAAAAAGAGAAATAAAAATTTGTACGTTAATTAAAAGAAAGTAAATTTACTAAATGAATTTAAATACAATAAAATGAAAAAAACAATAGCTTTATTCGCATTCGCATTAATCAGCAGTATCGGTTTTGCTCAGAATGGCCCAAAAATTGAATTTGCAGCCAAAGACAATACAATTGATTATGGAAAGGTTACTAAGAATGAAAATGGCTCTCGTGATTTTATCTTTACAAATACAGGTAATGCTCCATTAATTATTACTAATGTACTGTCTACTTGTGGCTGCACGGTTCCTACAAAACCAGATGAACCAATTATGCCAGGGAAAACAGGAAAAATAACTGTGAAATATAATATGGCTCCAGGGCCAATCAGAAAAACGATAACTGTTGAGTCAAATGCAGTAAACTATGAAGGTGGAAGAGTTGCTCTGAAAATTAAAGGAGAAGTTATTTCTAATTAATTTAAGAATCAAAAATAAATTGAAAACGCTTTTGGATACTATTTCCAAAAGCTTTTTTTTTATAAAATATTGTATAATTGAAATCTGAATTTTAAGATTTCGCTTTTACGTTCTATTTCTAGAGTAATCCATTTTTCTTCTTCCTCCTTAAAAAGAGCATTAATTTCTTGCAATGAAAGTTTATGAATGGGATTATTATTAATCAAAATGATTATATCCCCTTTTTGTAATCCTGCGCTAGCTGCGGGAGAATTTTGTCTAACATAGGCAATCTCATAAATAGGTTTTAATTGGAATTTATATTTAAAGTCATCCATAAATACTTTAACATCACCGGACTCATTAAATTTTTTAGATAACGGAACCGTTTCCATTCGTACAGTTTCCTGAACCCACTGTAATCCTTTCTGTTGTATTTCAACTCCACTCTTATTGTAGCTAAAAGGAGCACTATAATCACTATTCTTTTTTAAATATATTTGGTTGTTTTGGTAATCAAAAACAACTGCAAACCGCTTCATAATCTCCCCTCCTACAGATCCTTTTCGATCTGGCACCATATTAACATTCCTAATTGATATAGAATCTGGAAAGGCCACCACAGGATTATTAAATTCAAAATCTCCCATCTCAAATTTTTTAATTATGGCTCTTTTACCTTTTACATCACCACTAAAACCTCTTCCCAAGAAATCTTCAAAATTTTTAGCTGGAACTTTAATCAATTCTGATTGATCTTGAAACAACCATATAGCATCGCTATTCCCTATATCTATCAATAATTTTACAGGAATTTCTTTATTATCCTGAACCACCGTGCTTTTCAAATAGGGCTTGGATTTTTCAACGGAAATAGGAATTGTTTTGTAATTTTTTTCGATTTTTTTTCGATTTTTATCATTGTCTTTGTAAACTATAACTCTCTTTTTCTTGTAATTAACTTCTACTAAATTATTTCGAAAAAAATGATATCCAATAATTCCGTTAACCGGAATTCCAACATGTGACGATAAATTAAATTCAGGATCCAAAATAATATAGAGTATATGATTACTATACTTCATACTATTGAATTCTAGAATATTATTGGTGGATTTTAATCCTTCAACAGCCTCTTGACTTCCTAATCCTTTCAGTAATATTTTTTCGGCATTAAAAAAACGAACTTCTTTTTTATCTTCTAAACTAAATAATATAGTTTCGGCAACACCGGTATCCAATAAAAAATTTAATTCTATTCCATTTACTTTGATAGGCACAAATACTAAATTATTAATCAATTTAAAAGGGACGGTAATTTTATTCACTTTTTTTTCAAACTGAAATCCTTGTTGTGCAACAACAGGGCAAATAAACAGGTAAATGAGAATAATAACTATTATTTTTTTCATTGTTAATCTTTTACATAAAAATACTAAATAAATCATATCAAAAATGCAGATTTAACAATATATACGCTCATTGATTATAATAAATTCGAAAAAAAAATTGCAAATTTGCAATTCAATAATTAAGACTATGCCAAAAATATCAAACAAAGGCAAACAAATGCCGGAATCGCCAATACGAAAATTAGTTCCATACTCCGAAATAGCGAAGAAAAAAGGACATAAAGTATTCCATTTAAACATTGGTCAACCGGATATTAAAACTCCTGAGGTTGCCATGAATGCAGTTAAAAATATTGATTTAACTATATTAGAATACAGTCATTCTGCCGGAAATGAAAGCTATAGAAAAAAATTATCGGCTTATTATATCAATCAAGGGATTTCGGTAAATATTGAAGACATCATTATCACAACTGGTGGATCAGAAGCGCTTATGTTTGCGATGGGAAGCACTATGGATCAAGGAGATGAAATCATTATCCCAGAACCATTTTATGCTAATTACAATGGATTTTCAACAGCGTCAGGCGTTACAGTTGTTCCTGTAATTTCGACTATTGAGACTGGTTTTGCTTTACCGGCAGTAGAAGACTTTGAAAAACTGATTACTCCAAAAACAAAAGCTATCCTTATTTGCAACCCCGGAAATCCAACGGGATATTTATATTCGAAAGAAGAAATTATGCAACTGGCAGCTTTAGTCAAAAAACATGATTTGTTCTTGATTTCTGACGAGGTATATCGTGAGTTTACGTATGATGGTGACATCCATTATTCAGTAATGAATGTTCCCGGACTTGAAGAACACGCTATTATGATTGATTCGGTTTCTAAGAGATACAGTATGTGTGGCGCAAGAATAGGATGTATTGTTTCTAAAAACAAGGAAGTGATGGCTACCGCTATGAAATTTGCACAAGCTAGATTAAGTCCTCCTACTATTGAACAGATTGCAAGTGAAGCAGCTCTTGATACTCCAAAAAGTTATTTTGATGAAGTAATTTCAGAATATAGAGAACGTAGAGATACTTTAATAAGTGAGTTGAATAAAATTGAAGGTGTTATCGTATCAAAACCAAAAGGTGCTTTTTATTGTATTGCACAACTTCCTGTTGACAATGCTGATAATTTTGCACAATGGCTTTTAGAAAGCTATGATTTAAATGGTGAAACTGTAATGGTAGCACCCGCTGCAGGCTTTTATTCTACTCCAGGAATGGGATTAAATCAGGTTCGAATCGCTTATGTTTTGAAGAAAGCTGACTTAATTAGCGCAGTGAGAATCTTAAAAGCAGCAATTCCTGTTTATAATGTATCCTTAACAAAATCATAATTAAACAAGAAATTTTACATTTACCACTAAAGTAAATTGACTTCTATATATAAAGGCAATAACGAACTCGTTATTGCCTTTCTTTTTACTTCTAAAAAAAGAAATGATAAAGGCTCATAGAAACCGATAAAGTAGTCTTAAATAGTGGGAACGATAGAAATTCTTAAATTTTTATTATTTATCTTTACCGCTTAAATATTTATACCAACAATAATAGTTGCTTTTAATGATAAAAAACGAAGAATTTCAAGACGAAATAGGAGATAATCATGTTAGTTTATCCGCAAAAAATCCAGTAAGAGATGATGCTTTTGACATTTCTGATGATGATAAAATTGAAAAAATAAAAAAAGATGTTGAGAGCATTCTAATTACACTTGGAATGGACTTGACTGATGATAGTTTGAAAGGCACGCCCAATCGTGTTGCAAAAATGTTTGTGAAGGAAATTTTTGGAGGTTTAAATCCTGCTAAAAAACCAAAAGCATCTACATTTGATAATAATTATAAATACGGTGAAATGTTAGTTGAAAAAAACATCATCGTTTACTCTACCTGTGAACATCATTTATTACCAATCATAGGAAGAGCTCATGTGGCTTACATTTCTAATGGAACCGTAATTGGATTATCTAAAATGAATCGTATTGTAGAATATTATGCCAAAAGACCTCAGGTGCAGGAGCGTTTGACTATGCAAATTGTTCAGGAATTACAAATCGCTTTGGGTACAGAAGATGTAGCTTGCGTAATTGATGCCAAACACCTTTGTGTGAATTCAAGAGGAATCAGTGATATTGAGAGTAGCACTGTGACATCCGAATTTGGTGGAAAATTTAAAGACAATGTAACTCGCAGAGAGTTTTTGGATTATATCAAATTAGAAACAAAGTTCTAGTCATCTCCCCGACCCTGTCCAAAGGAGAAGGAGCTTGGTCTGGTAAAATCAAAACAAGATTATAACAATTATTAATAACAATTCACATTTCAACTCCCTTCCCTTTGGGGAGGGCTGGGGTGGGGAAAACAATAATCTACAATGCCATTATATAGTAGCCAAACTCTAAAAATATACAATTCTCTTTCTGGAGAAAAAGAAATTTTCACACCAATACATGAAGGAAATGTAGGAATGTACGTTTGTGGACCTACGGTTTATAGCAATGTCCATCTTGGAAATGTGCGAACATTCATGTCCTTTGATGTGATTTTCAGGTATTTTTTGCATTTGGATTACAAAGTGCGCTACGTTCGAAACATTACGGATGTGGGACATATTGTGGATGATGTGGACGAAGGTGAAGATAAAATTGCAAAAAAAGCGCGTTTAGAGCAGCTGGAACCTATGGAAGTGGTACAACGCTATACGGTAGATTTTCATGATATATTGAATGAATTTAACTTTTTACCTCCAAGTATTGAACCAACGGCAACGGGTCATATTATTGAGCAAATTGAAATAATCAAAACTATTATTGACAAAGGAATTGGCTATGAAGCGAATGGATCCGTTTATTTTGATGTGGTAAAATTCAATGAAACCAATCATTATGGACGATTAAGTGGTCGTAACATTGAGGATATGCTTGCCAATACCCGTGATCTAGACGGACAAAGTGACAAAAGAAATCCACAGGATTTTGCACTTTGGAAAAAAGCAGAAGCCCAACATATCATGCGTTGGCCTTCACCATGGAGTGATGGATTCCCAGGATGGCATCTTGAATGCACTGCAATGAGTACGAAATATTTAGGCAATCATTTTGATATTCACGGTGGCGGAATGGATTTAAAATTCCCGCATCATGAGTGCGAAATTGCACAAAACGAAGCTTGTACTGGTCAAACTCCTGTTAATTATTGGTTACATGCCAATATGTTGACTTTGAACGGTAAAAAAATGGCGAAATCTACGGGAAATAACATTTTACCGCGAGAAATATTGACTGGTGACAACACCATTTTGAGTAAAGCCTTTTCAGCATCGGTAGCCCGATTCTTTATGTTACAAGCGCATTATAGAAGCATTCTTGATTTTTCTGACGATGCAATTGTAGCAGCAGAAAAAGGATACAAACGATTGATGGAAGCATTGAATTCATTAAAAGATATCACTGCTGACGCAAAAAGCACTATTGCTATTTCGGCATGGAAACAATTATGTTACGATGCCATGAATGATGATTTCAATACGCCAATTTTAATTGCTCAGTTATTTGAAGGTGTTCGTTTTATCAATTTATTGAAAGACGGGAAAGAGACATTGAATGCTGAGGACTTAAAATCTTTTGAAAAAGCAATGAACAGTTTTGTTTTTGAAGTACTAGGATTGGAAGATGAAAAAGTTTCGGATAGCAGTAATGACAAATTAGAAGGAACTGTAAATATGCTTATTGAAATGAGAAAACAAGCTCGTGACAATAAGAATTTTGCATTATCAGACCAAATTAGGGATCAATTGATTGCATTGGGAATTCAGTTGAAAGACGGAAAAGAAGGAACTACTTTTAGCATTTAGTTTTCCATATCAAGTTGCAGATTAATACCGTGAAATAATTTTGATTAACAAAAATGAAGTTTTAAATTTTAATACTAAAGTCATGTTGTCAAAAATAATTGTTTACCCTTTTTTGCTATTGGTTCGGTTTTATCAAGTTGCTATTTCCCCTTTTACACCTGCAGCTTGTAGATTTGAGCCTACTTGCTCTTCGTATATGATTGAAGCATTACAAACCCATGGCTTATTTTATGGTGGATTTTTAGGAATGAAACGTATTTTGAGTTGCAATCCTTGGGGAAAAACGGGTTACGATCCTGTTCCCAAAAAAGTATGTAATCATAAACATTAACTTTTTTTAAATACGAAATTTTACTTTAAATCTTTATTTTTACGATTAATAAACAAATTTAACACTAAATGACACACGCTTTAAACATCGTTTGGAATCCATCAGAAGGAATCGATTTAGGCTTTTTTATCATTAGATATTACAGCTTAATGTTTGTAATTGCTTTTGGATTAGGCTGGTACATCATGAAACATATATTTGAACGTGAAGGAGAATCTATAGAAAAATTAGATTCTTTGTTTATCTGGACTGTACTTGCCACTTTGATTGGCGCTCGTTTAGGACACGTTTTCTTTTATGATTGGGAATATTACCGCAATCATTTATTGGAAATCATTTTGCCTTTCCGTTTTTCTCCAAATTTTGAATTTACCGGTTACCAAGGTTTAGCGAGTCATGGCGCAGCTATTTCTATAATAATTGCCATGTATTTTTACAGTAAAAACATCTTGAAAAGACCACAAATGTGGATTTTAGACCGAGTGGTAATTCCTGTAGCCAGTGGAGCTATTTTTGTTAGATTAGGAAATTTTTTCAATTCGGAAATTATAGGTCATGAGACCACCTCTTCATTTGGAATAAAATTTATCAAAGATCATTTCAGCCCAATGGATGCTGTAAACGCTACACAAATAGCGAATCCTAAAGATGCCTATACAGCAATAGCAACCGACCCAAAATTTGCCTCATTGCTGGAGCAGGTTCCAGTAAGACACCCTACTCAATTGTACGAAGCATTTTGCTATATTTTTGTTTTTGCAATTTTATTTTTCTTGTATTGGAAAACTGAAAAAAGAAACAAAACAGGATATATATTTGGTATGTTTCTAGTGCTTTTATTTTCTGTACGTTTTGTAGTGGAATCGGTTAAGGAAAGCCAAGGTGGCTTTGAAAGTGCTTTGGGATTATTTTCTACAGGACAATGGCTAAGTATTCCTTTTATACTTATAGGATTGTATTTTATTTTTACTGCAGAAAAACCGCTTAAAATTTAACACCCTATTTATTTAATAAAAGAGCTCCCGCATTGTGGGAGCTTTTTTATTTTATCTTTTTAATGAGAAATGGGATTTGAATTTTTTAGGAATATCTTGTTCTGTGTATTCAATACTGAACCAATAATCATTGGCCGGCATAGGCTGTCCAATATATGTTCCGTCCCATCCCGTACCATTTGGAAAAATTTCTTTTAAAAATTTACCATGACGATCAAATATTAGAATTCTAGAATTTAATTGGTCTTCTAAAGTAAAAACATTCCAAGTATCATTAAACCCATCAGCATTTGGCGTAAAAAACTTAGGGTAATTAATTACTAAAACATTACTTCTAGTTATTGGCAGACTACAGCCATTTTTATCTTTAACCGTAATGGAATGAGTTCCTAAAGAAACATATTCAAAAACCGGACTTTCCTGAAATGGTCCATCGTCTAATTGATACAAATAATCTCCAGTACCTGTAGCGATAACAGTCACCACTTGATTTTTCGCAAAAGCCTCTGAAACTGTCCATTCCACATCAAAAAGAGTATTTGAAGGATTCACAGTTACATTAATTGTTTGAGAAGTGGCACATTGATTTGAATTTGGAGAAAAAACATAAGCACCACTAGACATATTGTTTACAATTGCGGGTGACCAAGTTCCTGAAATTCCATTTGGAGAAGTAGTATTTAAAATAGGCGTCAAACCTCCCATACAGATTGAAAAATTAGAAAAATTAGGTTGAACAAGAGGTGTAACCGTTACTGCTAATGTCTGGTTATTTGCACATTCTGAGGCATTTGGTGTAAAAACATAGCTTCCGCTAGTTGTATTACTAATTGTTGATGGCAACCATGTTCCTGTGATTCCATTAGGAGATGTTGTTGCTAATATTGGCGCAGTAGATCCTGAACAAAAAGGAGCAATTGCCGGGAAATTAGGTGTTCCTTTTTGTATAATCGTGACATTTAATGTTAGTGTAGTCGCACATTGATTTGGATTTGGGGTAAACACATAACTTCTGCTAACAGTATTACTAACCGTTGATGGAGCCCATGTTCCAACAATACCATTTGGAGAAGTATTAGTCAAAAGAGGAGAAGTAGTTCCAGAACAAAACGGTGGTATACTTGCAAAATCTGGCGTAACAACGGGTACAATATTTATAGTAACTCTAGTCAGCGTAGATGAAGTACATTGACCTGCGTTAGGAGTAAAAGTATAAGTAACTGGACCCAGAACTGCCGTATTAACTGAAACTGGGCTCCAAGTACCTGAAACAACCGGTGTGTTATTTGAACTTGTTGGCAAGATTGGTGCAGTCGCATTTTGACAAACAGTCGTTGGAATACCAGTAAAAGTTGGTGTAACTAATGGCGTAACGATTACATTCAAAGTTTGTGTGGTGGCACATGGGAATAAAGTTGAATTTGGTGTAAACACATAACTCCCGCTGGCAGTATTACTTATTATTGCTGGCGCCCAAGTTCCTGTAATTCCATTTGGAGATGTTGGACCTAATATTGGTGCTGGTGATCCGTTGCAAAAAGGAGCTATAGCAGGGAAATTAGGAGTTTTTATATTAGCTGGAATACATGTTGTTGTACAAGTTACAGTTTCAGGAGTCACACAAACCTTTGCTCCTATAGCAGTAATAGTAAACGCTACTGTTTGTTTTTCATTCAAACCTGAAACTGTAAAATTAGAAGGAGCTGTATGAGTTCCTGTAACTGGTGCTCCTCCATCAACCGTATAACTATATGTAAAACTAGATTGACCTGTATTTGCAAAATCAAATTTAATAGAATTAGGTGTTACTGTTTGACAGTATAAATCTAATTTTTGGTTAACATAAACATATATTTCAGTTCGAGGAGTACTCTCAACACCTCCAATTATTTGAGTTACATAATATGTAAGCGGAATAGGACTCGCAGTTGCAGTTGTTAGCGGAGTTGGAGCAGTAGTAGAAAAACTCCCGCCAGAAGCTGTTGTATACCACCTCAATATACCTCCTCCAGAAGGTGTTGCAGCTAAAGGAGCTGCAGTTTCATTCAAACAATAATACAAGAATTGAGGATTTGGAGTTGGAGCTGCAGTTTGTGCCAATATACTAGACCCAAGAAACAAATTAACAAAAAAAATAAAAACGAAATACTTAATAAATTTTTCCATTATTAGTTAGGTTTTAATTTCATCAAAAAAGTAGTGAGCTTTAACAAATATTTAGTAAATATATAAATTTTATACCTCCATAATATATAACTTCATAAATATTAATAGATTATGCATTACACAGTAAATTCAGCAGTAATTCTATATAGAGAATGAAAAACCAAAATCAATATTTTTAGTATTATAACCTGAATTTAAACTTTGTAATCCAGCATTGGAAACATGACGAAAATTAGGTCTTATGTCAAATATTATTTTATTTATTTTAAAAGTGAAGCCAATAGCTAGCACATCCGAAAAAGCAAAACCTTTTGATAATCGCTCTGTTTCTGTATCAGTAAACAGAGGTCCAACACTTCCTAAAACATAAATACTCGCAGTTTTAGAAATTGGTTTTCTCATCAAAAATCCAATATTCAAGACATATTCTTTTATATCTTTTAGCTTCGTGTATCTTTCCCTTTTTTCAATGTAATTGGGATCATCAGGTTGCACAAAATAAAAATTCAAAAGTTGGTGCTTCGCAAAGTTTAGCTCAGGTTGCACCAAGATCTCATACTCAAAGTTTTTTGTTTGTTTTATTGTATAGTATAATTGTAGTTTATAATAACTATTGGTATAGGTATAATCGCTATTTTTCAATTCATTGCCAAAACCATAATCAAAGCCTAATTTTACTTTACTCAATGTATCTTGAGCATAAAATGTCTTAGAACTAAATACAATAATCAAAAGGAAAACTATTTTTTTACACATGAAATTTATTTTTGACCCAATATATTTCCTTACCATTAAATTACAAATAAAAACTGAAAATTGTCATTACGAATTAAAAAAAAAGAGATTCAACTAACGCTGAATCTCTTTTTTAAAATTTATATAAAAAGCTTTTTAGCTTTCTTGATGAGCTTTTTCTACCTTATTTTTATCTTCTTTAGATATTGTATCTACAAGTACTGGAGTTGCAATAAACAATGAAGAATAAGTTCCTACGATAATACCTACTAACATAGCAAATATAAATCCTCTGATCGATTCCCCACCAAAAACGAACATGATTAATAAAACCACGATCATAGTTAATGAAGTATTGATTGTTCTGGACATTGTTGTATTAATTGACTGATTTACAATATCTGAGAAAGACCCTTTAGTTTTACCTGCTAAAAACTCTCTCACCCTGTCAAATACAATAACGGTATCATTCATCGAATATCCAATAACAGTAAGAATCGCAGCGATAAAATGCTGATCGATTTCCATACCAAAAGGCATGAATTTGTAGCATAAAGAGTAAATACCTAATACAAATATAACATCATGTGCAATTGCTGCAATAGCTCCTAAACTGTATTGCCACTTTCTGTAACTGATCATTAAATATAAAAATACAATAGCCATCGCTCCAAGAACCGCCCAATATGCATTAGTCTTAATGTCCTCTGCTACGGTTGGACCAACTTTAGAAGCTTGTAAAACTCCTAATTTTTTACCATCATAAGAATTTACAAACTTATCATAAGTCATATCAGCTGAAAAATGCTGTTTTAAAGTAGCAAACAACAATTTATTTACTTCTTCATCTGCTTTAATTCCTGGCTCTTGAACTTTAAATTTTGTTGTTATCTTTAATTGATTATCATTCCCAAAAACTTTTACTTCAGCACTTCCATCAAAAACTTTAGCTAATTCCGCTTTTACAGTTTCTGTTTCAATTGGTTTTTCAAAACGTACTTGGAATGTTCTTCCTCCTACAAAATCAACTCCTTCATCCAGACCATTTGTTGCTAATGAAATAACACTAATAATAACAACAATACTAGAGAACAGATAAGTCCATTTTTTTACTCCTAAGAAATCAAAATGAAAGTTATTAAACATATTCTTAGAGAAATTTGTAACAAACGTCAAATCATTCTTTTTGCTTATGTTCCAATCAATGAAGATTCGTGCAATAAAAATTGAAGTAAATAATGACGTTACGATACCAATTAATAAGGTAGTAGCAAAACCTTTAATTGGTCCTGAACCAAAAATAAACAATACTGCTCCAGTTAAAATATGTGTAACATTCGCATCAGTGATAGATGACATTGCACCTCTCCAACTATAAGAAGTTTTAACAGCTTCTTCTAGTGTTTTACCCGCACGTAATTCTTCTTTTGCTCTTTCGTAAATAATGATATTCGCATCAACTGCTGTTCCCATTGTTAAAACGATACCGGCAATACCTGGCAATGTAAGAACTGCTCCTATACTTGCTAAAATTCCGAATAAGAAAAGTAAGTTAACCGCTAATGCAACATTAGCATACCAACCTGCTTTACCATAATAAATCATCATCCAAAGTGATACTAAAAGTAATCCTATCAAAGCAGAGTTAGTACCGTTATCAATTGCTTCTTGACCTAAGGATGGACCTACCACTTCTGATTGAACAATATCTGCAGCAGCAGGAAGTTTACCTGCTCTTAACACATTCGCTAAATCTTTAGTTTCTGTAATATCAAAAGCTCCAGAAATTTCAGATCTACCACCTGAAATAGGACCTGTAGAAACTCCCGGTGCAGAATAAACCACATCATCAAGAACTATAGCTATATTACTTTTTTGAGTATACGCTCTACCTGTTAATTCTTCCCAAGCTTTTGCACCTTGACCGTTCATTTGCATAGAAACAGCCGGTTTACCTGATTGGTCAAATGTATCGCTAGCATCTGTAACCACACCACCACTCATTGAAGGCACATTGTCTCTGTTTCCTTTTAAAGCATATAACTCTACAGCATCAATATCTTTTGCTTTAGCATCTTTAATTATCATTGGCTTACCCCAAACGAATTTTGCATAACGTTGGTCTCCTGACAATAACACTCTAATATCAGCTCTTTTCAAATATCCATTTACAACAGCAGTATCTTTTGGAGAGAAAAGCCCTAAAACTGGACCTCCACCTTGACCAATAATTTTATCAAACAAAGGATTTTCTCCTTTTTTAGTAGCCGTTGAATCTTTAGTATCCGTAAGCAATGCACTTAAAGAATCTTTTACAACTGGTTTTACTTCAGTAATTTTGATTTCAGTTTTTTTCAATGACTCATTTGCAGCCATTAAAAAGTTACCAATTTCGTCAATTTTATAAGTTTCCCAAAACTGCAATTGAGCTGTACTTGATAATAATTTTTTAGCACGATCCACATCTTTTGCACCAGGAAGTTCAACAAGAATTTGACCTGAATTTCCTAATTTTTGAATATTAGGTTGTGTTACACCAAATTGATCGATACGTTTTCTTAAAACGCCAAAAGCACTTTCTACAGATTCATCAACTTTTCTTTTGATTACTTTTTTAACTTCTGAATCTGTCATTTGAAAATCAACACCACCTTCACCTTGCAAACTTCTGTTTGCGAAAATATCAGGAGACGCTAATTTTACAGTTCCTTTTGAATTTGCTTCAAAAGCATCAAAAAACTTATCTAAATACGATTTATTCCCTTGTAAATCTGCAGTGGCATCAGCCAAAGACTTATTGAAAACTGGGTTTTTAGAATTATTCGATAATCCTTTTAAAATGTCTTTTACAGATATTTGAAGTATAACATTGATACCACCTTCTAAGTCAAGACCTTTATTGATTTGTTTGTCACTAACTTCATTGAATGTAAAATCGGTAAAACCAAGATTAAATACTTTTTCTTTACCAATAGAATCTAAATATTTTACTTCTTTTTCAGGATTTCCACCTGCAAAAGATTTTGCATCACTTTTTACTTTGCTTGCGACAAAAGTGAAAGAAAGTTGGTAAATACTTACCAATGCAAATAGAATTGCGAAAAATTTAATAAGTCCTTTATTCTGCATTATTACTAAAAATTAATTATTTTTTATTTATTTATTTTTGCTTTAAACCTTATAGAATAAGACTTGACATCGATTTTTTAAATTCAAAAAAGAATATCTCGAACTACATCATTTTTTTAAACCGAGCAAATATATAATTAACGTTAAGATTAACCAATTTATTTATTAATTAATCTCAAGAAAAAGACTGCATATTAGCAGTCTTCCTTATTATATATGTAATTTTTTATGCTAAAATCGATTTTAAGGCATCATTCATTTGTCTAACAGCATCTGCACTTTTAGCAAACAAGGCTTTTTCTTGTTCATTGAGGTTAATATCAAGAATTTCTTCCACTCCATTTTTACCAATAATACAAGGAACTCCAATACAGATATCATCTTGACCGTATTCTCCTTCAACAAAAACAGAACAAGCAATCATTTTCTTTTGGTCATTCAAAATACTATCAACCAAGAAAGCAACTGAAGCTCCTGGAGCATACCAAGCTGATGTTCCTAAAAGCCCCGTAAGTGTAGCACCACCAACCATAGTATCTGCAGCTACTTTTTTCAATTCTTCTTCCGATAGAAATTGAGAAATCGGAATTCCATTATAAGAAGCCAATCTAGTTAAAGGAATCATAGTAGTATCACCATGCCCCCCGATAACCATAGCTGAAATATCATTAGCTGGTTTGTCTAAAGCTAAAGACAAATACGTTCTGAAACGTGAGCTGTCCAATGCTCCTCCCATACCTATTATTCTATTTTTTGGCAATCCAGTAGATTTCAATGCTAAATAAGTCATTGTATCCATAGGATTAGAAACTACAACTATTATAGTATCCGGAGAATGTTTCAATACATTTTCAGCAACCGTTTTCACGATTCCCGCATTAATACCTATTAATTCTTCCCGAGTCATTCCTGGTTTTCTTGGAATCCCTGATGTAATAACAACTACATCACTTCCAGCGGTTTTAGAATAATCATTGGTAACGCCTGATACTTTGGTATTAAAACCCGTATTAGTAGCGCATTGCATAATATCCAAAGCTTTACCTTCAGCAAAACCTTCTCTGATATCTAACAACACTACTTCGCTGGCAATTCCTCTATAAGAAATTACATCTGCACAGGTTGCACCTACATTTCCTGCTCCTACAATGGTAACTTTCATATTTTAAAGTTTATTCGGTTATTAGTTAATTTCTGTGGTTAATCGGTTATTTGTTTATTAAGCATCAATATTTGCATAGACTGCATTTTTCTCTATAAATTCTCTTCGTGGTGGTACTTCGTCACCCATTAACATAGAGAAAACTCTATCGGCTTCCGCCAAACTGTCAATAGTTACCTGACGCAAGGTTCTGAAACTTGGATCCATTGTGGTTTCCCATAATTGCTCCGCGTTCATCTCTCCAAGACCTTTATAACGTTGAATTCCTGCGCTTCCACCCATTCTTTCATTCGCTTGATCACGTTGTACGTCATTCCAAGCGTATTCTTTCTTATTTCCTTTTTTGACTAAATATAAAGGTGGTGCTGCAATATATACGTGACCTTCTTCGATTAATTCTTTCATAAATCTAAAGAAGAATGTTAAGATTAAAGTAGAAATGTGACTACCATCGACATCGGCATCACACATAATAATTACTTTATGGTAGCGTAATTTTTCAATATTTAAGGCTTTACTATCTTCGGCAGTTCCTATTGTAACTCCAAGAGCAGTAAATATATTTCGAATCTCTTCGTTTTCAAAAACCTTGTGATGCATTGCTTTTTCTACGTTCAAAATCTTACCACGTAATGGCAAAATAGCTTGAAAAGCACGATCACGACCTTGCTTTGCAGTTCCACCTGCCGAATCTCCCTCGACAAGATACACTTCACATTTTGCAGGATCTTGTTCAGAACAATCTGATAATTTTCCTGGCAATCCACCGCCACCCATTACGGTTTTGCGTTGTACCATTTCACGTGCTTTTTTGGCCGCGTGACGCGCTTGTGCTGCAAGAATTACTTTTTGAACAATGATACGGGCATCATTTGGATTTTCTTCCAAATAATTCTCAATCATCTCACTCACCGCTTGACTTACCGGAGAAACAACTTCTCTGTTTCCAAGTTTCGTTTTAGTTTGTCCTTCAAATTGTGGTTCAGCAACTTTTACCGAAATAATAGCTGTTAACCCTTCACGGAAGTCATCACCAGAAATATCAAATTTCAGTTTGTCTAACATTCCCGAAGCATCTGCATATTTCTTTAACGATCTCGTAAGACCTGTTCTGAAACCTTGCAAGTGCGTTCCTCCTTCGTGTGTATTGATATTATTTACGTAAGAGAAAATATTCTCTGTATAACTTGTATTGTAAATTAATGCAACCTCAACTGGAATTTCTCCTTTTTCGTGGTCCATAGAAATAACGTGCGCAATAATTGGCTCACGATTTCCATCTAAATAACGGATGTATTCTTTTAAACCTTCATCAGAATGAAAAATTTCAGAAACAAAATTACCGTCTTTATCTAATTCTCTTTTGTCTGTAAAAGTAATTGTGATTCCTTTATTCAAATAAGATAATTCACGCATACGAGCGGATAAAGTATCATAAGAATACTCTATTGTTTGCGTAAATATACTTGGATCCGGGTAAAAAGTAACGATTGTTCCTCTTTTAGACGTTTCTCCAATTTGTTTAACCGGATACAAGGCTTTTCCTTTTTCATACTCTTGTTCATACACTTTTCCATCACTACTGTGAACGGTAGCTCTCAAATGATTCGACAAAGCATTTACTACAGAAACCCCAACACCGTGAAGTCCTCCAGAAACTTTATAAGAATCTTTATCAAACTTACCTCCGGCACCAATCTTAGTCATTACAACCTCCAATGCCGAAACACCTTCTTTTTTATGAATACCAACTGGAATACCACGTCCATTATCTTCAACAGAAATAGACCCATCTTCATTTATATCGACTCTGATGGTATCACAATGACCACCCATTGCCTCATCAATAGAGTTATCTACAACCTCATAAACTAAGTGGTGTAGTCCACGAACACCTACATCTCCAATATACATCGATGGACGCATTCTTACGTGCTCCATTCCCTCTAATGCCTGAATACTATCCGCTGAATAATTGTCCTTCTTGATTTCTTCGCTCATATATTTTATTCTAAAAAAATGTAATTTTTGTCTAACACGCAAATATATAAAAACGCAAATTATATAACCGTTAAAATCCCTTTTTAAGCTCTTAAGTTATTAACATTTGTTCATATAACCACAAAAAAAACGCTCTCAAAATCGAGAGCGTTTTCTATTTATGCAAAATCAAATTATTATTTTAAACTGTAACTCCTGTTTTAGCAATTTCAGTATCAGCCTGAACATGCGCTGCATTAGCTCTTCCGCTTGGATCTAGATTTTCTTGCCATTTTGGAATCCATTTTCTAACTGTTTGCGCGGCACTTACTTGCGGATAATATTTATTAAATATAGATCTGTAAAAATAAGCTTCTTTAGTTGCAGGAGAATTGTATGGGAATTCTCCTGCTGCTCCGGCTAATTGCTCATCCGTAACTTGCGTTGCACAATATTCAATCAATTGATCAATCCAGTTGTATCCTACTCCATCAGAAAATTGTTCTTTTTGCCTCCATAAAACTTCCTCCGGAAGATATGGATTGTCTGGAGTATCAAATGCTTTTCTCAGAATGTATTTTTCCTTTCCATCATACGTTTTAGGCATCTTTTCTTCTGCTTTGATGCGAACGGCTATATCTAAGAAAGCTTTGTCTAAAAACGGAACTCTAGTCTCTAAACCATGTGCCATAGTCGATTTATCTGCTCTTAATAAATCGGCAGTAAATAATTTCTGCACTCTTTCGATGGTTTCTTTTTGAAAATCTTCTGCCGAAGGTGCATTTCTAAAATACAAATACCCACCAAAGATTTCATCAGCTCCTTCGCCTGAAAGAACTACTTTTACACCCAAATCAGTAATCGCTTTCGACAAGAAATACATTGGCGTACTTGCTCGTACCGAAGTCACATCATAGGTTTCTAAATGCCAGATTAGTTTGTCTAAAATTTCAATTCCTTCTTCGACAGTAAAATGAATTTCATGATGCTCTGTTCCTAAATACTCAGCAACTTTTCTGGCTGCCGCAGCATCTGGCGCATCAGCGTTCAAACCAATTGAAAATGACTGTAATTTTTTACCGCTTTCTGCCAATAAACGAGAAGCAATTGCTGAAGTTAATGAGGAATCTAATCCTCCAGAAAGTAATACACCAATGGGCACATCGCTCATTAATCTTTTACGAGTCGCTTCAGTCAACGTTTCTCTAATTAACTCCAAATCTAATTCTTGGTCGGCTTTTAAATAATCTTCATATTGCGGTTTGTAATATTTTACAAAACCTGTTTTTTGAGTATAAAAATGTCCCGGAGGAAAAGTAGAAAATGTTTTGCATTGATCTGCAATAGGTTTCATTTCAGAGGAGAAATAGATTCTTCCTCTTTCGTCCAAACCATAATACAACGGTTTCACTCCCATTGGGTCTCTACCAGCAATAAAATCATCTCCATCCACCACCACAAAAGCCCAGTCTCCATCTAACCTATTGCAAAAATCGTATCCAAACTCCTCGTACAAATGCACAATAACCTCTGAATCTGATTTTGTTCTAAAAGTATGATCTTTCAAAACACCATCTCTTAATTCCTGATGATTGTATATTTCGCCATTATGAACCATATAGGCGGTTTTTGTACCTTGTATCGGTTGTTTTCCGGAATGCAAATCGATTATCGATAGCCTTTCATGGCTTAAAATATGTCCTTTCTCAGTAACATGCAAATCACTTTCATCCGGACCACGATGCGACATTCTTTTTGAAAGTTCTCCAACTAATTGTTCATCTTTTGCTCTTCCAATAATGGCTAATATTCCGCACATAACACCTATATTTTTATTTTTTACCAATTCAACTCAACAAATATGCGATAGCAGTTACAAATACAAAACACAAACACACTATTTAGTTCATATTTAAAACAAAAAAAATAATTTTACATTTAAAATGTAATTAAAAAACTAAATTAATAAAATTATTCTTTTACAATTACAAATCATCAAAGATGACTCACATACTTATCTCACTTTCTGACCTTTTAAATACGTATTCGTTGGTTTCATTTTCACTATTTTATTTTCTTCCACTTTCATTAAATCTTGATCGTATATAACAAAATCAGCCCATTTTCCCACTTCAAGACTTCCTTTTTCTTTTTCTTCGAAATTAGAATAAGCAGCCCAAATGGTCATTCCTCTTAAAGTTTCGGCTCTGGATAATGCATTTTCCATTTGGAAACCACCTTTTGGATATTCCTTACTGTCTTTTCTCGCAACTGCAGCATGAAAAGTTAGCATCGGATTCACTTCCTCCACAGGAAAATCAGTTCCAAGGGCTACCATTCCTGCTTTTTGAAGTAATTTTTTATAAGCATAGGCATTTTTCAGCCTTTCTTTCCCTAATCTATCTTCTGCCCAATACATATCGGATGTGGCATGCGTAGGTTGAACTGAAGGAATAATTCCAAATTTGAAATAATCAAAATCTTGTTCACGCAAAACTTGTGCGTGCTCAATTTTCCATCTTCTATCTTTGGTTCCAGCCAAAACATCTCCGTAAATTTTCAAAATCACCGTATTTGCCGAATCGCCAATAGCATGCGTATTCAACTGAAACTTTGAAGCCGCAATCTGTTTGGCTACATCCTTTAATCCAGAAATTGGCGCCAACAAAGCACCGTATTGGCCTAGCTTGTCAGAATACGGTTTGTGCATGCAAGCACCGCGAGAACCCAAAGCGCCATCACCGTACATTTTAAAGGATCGAACATTTAGATTATCCGTTTTATAAATTCCTTTTTTTAGATATAAATCAATATTTTTCTGATTTGCCGTAATCATTGCATACACATTAAGCTTCATCACTTTTGCTTTTTGCAAACTATCCATCAAATGAATAATGTCCGGATCTAATCCTGCATCATTTACGGTTGTCAATCCATAATCAAACATTACTTTTTCGGCATCCAATAAAGCGGCTATTTGTATTTTACGAGTTGGTTTAGGAATTATCTTAAACACTAACTCCATCGGATTATCTACTAAAATTCCTGTTGGTTCTCCGTTTGCTATTTCAATTTGACCACCATCTGCTTTCGTATCTTTAGTGATTCCTGCTAATTTTAATGCCTTACTATTAACGATAATCGCATGACCGTCAACTCTGTTTAAAACTACAGGAATATCAGGAAATGCAGCGTCTAAATCAGCTTTTGTAGGATACTTTTTTATTTTCCAGTCGTTTTGATCCCAACCATTACCCACAATAAACGTTGGATTTTTATCTTTTTGAAAAGCCTTTAAACGAGTAATTATTTCGTCCATACTTTTGGTACCGCGTAAATCAGCTTCCTGCAAGCTTAAACCATAGCTATAAAAATGGCAATGCGCATCAATTAATCCGGGGTAAATGAATTTGCCTTCTGCATCTATTGTATTTTTGGATTCATATTGTTTTGAAATTTCGCTATTTGTGCCAATAGCGACAATTTTCCCCTTATCAATTGCCATAGCCGAAGCCTCAGCAAAAGAGTTATTCACCGAGTAAATAGTTGCATCTGTAATAATGGTATCAACGGCAACTTTATCTTTTTGATCACAGGAAACCAACAAAAACAAAGCAAGAAATAAAGTAATAGATCTCATAATAAACATTTTAGTTGTGCTAATATAAAAAAACTGTACCGAATTATTTTAAACAAACGGAATTAAAAGAAATTTTTGAATTCTTAACTTGACAATTCTGATTATTTCCATAAAAAAAACGCTCTCGAAAAGGAGAGCGTTTTTATCTATTTGTAAAATCTTATTTCAATACAGCTTAGGCTTTTGCATATGCATCATCATGCACGCTAGCTACAGCTCTTCCTGAAGGATCATTCATGTTCTTGAATGCCTCATCCCATTCCAATGCAATTTTTGTACTACAGGCAACGCTTGCCTCTTGTGGAACACACAAAGCTGCGGCATCACTTGGAAAATGCTCATGAAAAATAGAACGATAATAATATTCCTCTTTTGAAGTTGGCGTTTGTAAAGGGAACTTGTATTTAGCATTTGCTAATTGCTCATCCGAAATTTCAACCGCTACCACTTCTTTCAAAGTATCAATCCAACCGTATCCTACACCATCACTGAATTGTTCTTTTTGTCTCCAAGCAACACTTGGCGGCAACATCTCTTCAAAAGCTTTACGAACTACCCACTTTTCCATTGGATGTTCTGCATTGATCATTTTATCCTGAGGATTAACGCGCATCGCCACATCCATAAATTCTTTATCTAAAAACGGCACACGTCCTTCAATTCCCCATGCTGCTAAACTTTTGTTAGCACGCAAACAGTCATACATGTGCAATTTACCTAATTTACGTACGTTTTCTTCGTGGAATTCTCTTGCGTTTGGCGCTTTGTGAAAGTATAAATACCCTCCAAAAAGTTCATCTGCTCCTTCGCCTGACAATACCATTTTGATACCCATAGATTTAATAACTCTCGCCATTAACCACATAGGTGTTGATGCTCTAATTGTAGTCACATCATAGGTTTCCAAGTTGTAAATTACATCTTTAACCGCATCCAAACCTTCTTGGATAGTGAATTTAATTTCGTGGTGAATCGTTCCAATATGATCCGCCACGATTTGAGCTGCCGCTAAATCTGGAGAACCTTCTAATCCTACTGAGAAAGAATGTAATTGCGGATACCAAGCATCAGCAACATCTCCAGATTCAATACGTTTTTGCGCATATTTTTTGGCTACAGCCGAAGTAATAGAAGAATCTAACCCGCCGGAAAGTAATACTCCATAAGGCACATCACTCATCAATTGTCTGTGAACCGCAGCTTCTAAAGCCACTTTAATTTCATCAATGCTGGTCACCTTGTCTTTTACGGCATCGTAATCAGTCCATTCTCTTTTATACCATTGTACAAATTCGCCGTCTTTACTAGACATATAATGTCCTGGAGGAAACAATTGTATTTTTGTACAATAGCCTTCTAAGGCTTTCAATTCTGAAGCTACATAAAAAGTTCCGTGCTCATCCCAACCAATGTATAATGGAATAATTCCCATGTGATCACGAGCAACAAAATATTCGTCTTTTTCTACATCATAAATAGCAAATCCAAAAATTCCGTTCATTTCATCTATAAAATGAGGTCCTTTTTCTTTGTAAAGTGCTAGAATTACTTCGCAGTCACTTTCTGTTTGAAAGTTGTATTTCCCTTCAAATTGTTTACGCAATTCTCTGTGGTTATATATTTCACCATTTGCAGCTAAAACAAGTTGTTTATCTTCACTGAACAACGGTTGTTTCCCTGACGCAGGATCAACAATTGCCAAACGTTCGTGAGACAAAATGGCTTTTTCATTACTAAAAATTCCACTCCAGTCCGGTCCACGATGACGGATAATTTTAGACATTTCTAATACTTGCGGTCTTAAAACTTCCGCTTTTTGTTTTAAATCAAAGGCACATACTATTCCGCACATAACTATATATTTTTAATGTTTTGTTTATTTTGATAAGGCAAAGATGGAGTTATAGTTCTAATTGAAAAACACAAATGCTATTTTTAGTTATAAATTATAACCAAAAATTAGTATTTGTGTTTAAAATGTAATTAAAAGAGAATAAAAAAGGAATCGAAGTTAAGAATTGTAAAAAGGGATGCAAATGAGACGGATGCAACTTCCGAAGTTTCGGGACGCATTATAACAGATTTTATTCAATAGTCTCCACCAAATACTTCGTACTGTTAATCTCAAAAGTAAAACCTTCTTGATTTCCCATCAATTTATTCCCCAAAGGCGATTGTGGTGATAATGCGATAATATTGATTCCTTCGACATTGATTTTTGGAAGCGCCACACTCAGATACAAATAGATTCCGTTTGCTTTTACCAAGCTCCCAACAATAATAGTCTCAGCAGTTGTAGTGGCATCAATTTTATCCAAAACCTTTTTTTGATCCAATACTTCTCTCAATTTACGATTGAGTTTTTCCTGCTCAATGTGCATCATTGATAAAGCGGTTTCATGTTTGTCTCCTGCAGAACCTTTGGCATCGTTCTTAGAATCTTCCGTAAGCGCTACAATCATGTCTTTAAAAACATCGATTCGATCCTGAACTAATTGTAAATAATGGGTATGTATTTTTTGTTTGAAAGTCATAATTAGAATTACAAGCCTGACATAGTTTTGAAGCCTCTCACGCTTTCATTTTTTTTTATAAAAAAAGCGAAGATTGTTTTCCGTTTCGGCTCCCTCTCCTTTGGGGAGGGCTGGGGTGGGGATTTAAAAATCAAATTTATAGTTTACTCCTAAAATCACTTGAAATCCCTGAACTGGGTAATTCAACCATTTTTGGTAGGCATTATTAGTGATATTATTAGCTCTTGCAAAAGCAGTCAAACGGTCGCTGTATTTGTAGCCTACATTTGCATTGACATCAAAATATGATTTCAAAGTTACAGGAGCAGCATTAGCCGCAAAGGCCGTATTTATCTGAAAATCTTTTCGCTCGCCTACGTAGAACACATTTGCACCAGCGAACCATTTCTCTGTTATATTAAAATCAAGATTTGAATTCAATTTAATTGTTGGCAAATTCCAAGCCTCTTGTTGAAAATCATTAGTATAACTACTGAATGTTCCGTTAATTCCAAAAGATACATCTTCAGAAAAATCAGCTTTTAATTCTCCGTAAAAACTCAATGTTTTCATATCGTCATACACTACTTGAAAAGAGTTTCCATACGCATAATCATCATTACTCGTATTTTCATTATAATCATTGCTTCTAAACAAGGCTTTATTTCTTTCGTTTACATACGAAGCTTTAACATTATAACTCACATTATTAGTCAATTTCCCTTTTAATCCGGCAAAAACATCATACTGTTTGTCTGTTGGTGCAATATTCAATGTTGGCGATAAAAACGGATTTTCATTCACAAAATCCATATAGGAGTTTTGTTCCAAATTCCCTTCGGCTCCAGCATAGAAAATCATCAAATCACCAACCACTTTATACGAAGCATTGAATTGCGGATACACTAAAAATTTATTATTGCTGTTTACATTATCCAAGCTATAAAACAATCCAGCTCCGATATTCAACGTCCAATCATCTTCTTGCATTACAAAACTAGGAGCAATTCCAAAATTTGTAAAACCATATTTCACACGCTCAGTATTCGTATTTGAATAATTTTTCTTAAAACTACCACCAACATAATCGACAATTATATTTGTTTTTACAGCACTTTCCATTACATCAAATTCTACTGTTGGCTTTGCATAAAATCGATTTTCAGAAGATCCGGAAGCATCCGAAAAATGATTGTATTTAAGACTTGCTTTGTTTAAAATACTTTCATTAAATGCTACATTTCCGCCTAATGATATCGTACCGTAAGTTTGCTGTGGATTAATTCCGTTAATTAAAGTCACTCTGTCTTGAGGTGTCAAAGTACTTCCAAAATTTTCTGGCAATCCATACCAATTATAAATTTGGTTTTGATACCCTAAATCAAGATTCCAAGACACGTCTTTTTGATTGGAACCATACATCAAGTCCAGCGATGTATCGTAAAAACCATCTTCTAATGCTACATTTTGAATTCCGCCTTCAGACGAATGATGACGGAACATTCCACCAACATAATCTGTGTTATTAATATCATGATTTACGAATAACTCCCCAATAAAGGTTCCGTAATTACCAACACCAAAAGTGGCGTAATTTTTAAATAAATGTGCTTGTTTTTCTTTTTCTACACCTTCAGCTTTTCCTTTTGACGGTGTAAAAGTAGATGCTACAGGAAAAGAGAAAATCGTGTATTTTATGGTTTCTTTTTTAGCATTTCCTTCCTCATCTAGTTCTGGAATTTCTTTTACTTTAAAAGCATCGGAAATTTTTGGCGTATAAGGTTTAACAACATTTACCGTTTCGGTTCCTATTTGCTCTTTCTTTTGTGCAAACGAAGATTGGAATACAAAGAAGAATAAAACCCCCAACCCCACTCTCCCCGAAAGGAAAGGAGCCGAAAACGTTGTTGCCCTATTTGTAAATGATTTTATGTTTAATTGTTTAAATGTCATGTTTTATTTTTTTACTTCTTATTTCTAATGCGTCTAATCTTATTTTTAAACTTCCCATTCGCCTTTTGCAATGAATTGCGTTTCTCCTCCTATTTTTATATCAAAATGATTTTCAGTTAATTTTCCATCAAAGTAAATCTGGGAAGCTCTGCTTATAAAATCTCCTTGATGATTGACAATTTTAATTTCTGGTGAATAATATTTCAAAAGAAAAGCCTGTAAACAAGTGCTGGCACTTCCAGTAGCGGCATCTTCAATAAGTTGATTATTTTCAACACATAGCATTCTGCTAATGAGTTTTGCATCTTCTAAACAATAAAAATATAATGCTCTATGATTGGTTTTACAGTTTGCCTGCAACCATTCGTTCATTTTATCCTTGTCAAGAATTAAATTCTCCAATGCTTTTTTGTTTTTGAGGGGAACAATTACAAACGCGCTTCCTGTGGTCACTTCCTGAATGGAAAATTCATCATCAAAATCAGCACTGCTTAGATTACTGAAGGATAAGAAGCCCTCCGCAGAAAAAGTATCCAAAAACAGTGGTTGAGTAGCCTGTAACCATACTAAATCGCCTGATTGATTAACGGGAATTTCACCTATTGGGACGTTTAAAGTTATATTTCGCGGTTGATTTCCAAATATTTTATTCATCAAAACCCAAGATGTACCAATAATAGGATGACCCGCAAACTTCATTTCGTGCTCAGGTGTAAAAATTCTAATTTCTGCTGTATTACTTTCAGGGCTAAGCTTCGTAATGAATGTACTTTCCGCAAAGTTAATTTCACGGGCAATTTTTTGCATCTCTTCGGCACTTAAGGCTTCAGCCTCTAAAAAAACAGCCAATTGATTGCCTGCATATTTTTTCTCTGTAAAAACATCAACTATATAAAAAGGTAGATTCATTCTCTTTGTTTTTTGGCTTTCAATTATTTTAAAAATTTTACGCTTGATTTAAGCTGTTTTCCAACTTTAAAACCTTGATTTTTATTTTGTTATCGATGAGTTAGTTTTAGATTCTTCGGCTTTAATAGCGTTCAATTCTGTTTGTGCATCTGAAACCACATCTGGAAAATCAGTAAAATTTTGAATTACATTTTCTAAAATATACGTTGCCTGATAACTGTCTTTTAGTCCGTAAAAGTTTTTGGCCATTACCACTAATCCTTTGGCTCCAAAATATTTATAGCTGGAATAATTCTTCGCTAATTTTTGAACCGCAACATTTGAAGCTTCAAACTTTTCCTCTTTGTTTTTGAAATAAGCATCATAATACAGGGCTTCGGCTGCTAATTCTCCTTTGGCAATCGTCATTAATTTTGCGTAAGCAACTTTTGCTTTCGCTTCATCACCAGTTTCAATTGCCGCACGTGCAACGATGATTTGCGCATCACTTTTTACATTATCATCCGTTTTAGGATTCATTAAAACCTTCTCAGCATATATAACCGAATTTGGATAATCTTTTTTGTAATAGTACGATTTCATCAAATTAGATTGTGCAAAAGTTTTATTCTGAGAAATATCCGCTTCGTTCTCTAAACGAGATAAAACCGGAATTGCTTTCTCGTACTCTTTGTTTTTAAGGAAAATTTGAGCCAATCGCGACAACGATTGTTCAGTAAATTCACTTCTGGATTGCGCAATTACATACTCGTAATTAGGAATAGATTTGCTCTCTGATCCTTCAGAATAATACAATTGAGCCAGATAATAATTAGCCTGCAAAGCATGAATTCCTCTAGGAAACTGACTTACATAGCCGCTAAATCCTGCTATTGCCTGCTTGGTGTTATTTTGTTGAAATTGTTTTTCAGCAGCTTCATAGGTATCATTATCCAATTCCGCATCCGTAACAGCTACAAAATCCAATGTACGAACCCAAGTTGCATATTCGTCTACTCTTCCATTGTCCACATAAATCAATCGAGCGGTTGCTACCGCTTCTAAAGCCTCCGGAGTTCGAGGAAAATCAGCGGCTACTTTTTTAAATTTCAACAATGCCTGATCGTCTTTATCCGTGTTGTAATAAACCAATCCCTGACGCAAAATAGATCTGGAAGTGAAAGAACTTTTTTTGAATTCCGTATTTAATCGGTCATACGTTTTTACGGCAAGGTCATTTTTATTCTCAGCAACGTAGGTATTTGCCAGTTCAAAAAGTGCATCGTCTCTGTATTCTGATTTTGGATACAATTGTAAAAAAGCATTTAGCTCATCAATTTTCTTATCGTTTTTAGCCATAAATCCATAAGAAATTGCTTTTTGGAAATAGGCATAATCCGCATCAACACTTTTGGATTCAATCACTTTAGTATACGCATCCATTGCGGGACCGTATTTTGAAGTCACAAAACGACAATCTGCTAAACGTAAATACGAATCATTCAAACGCACTTTATCAGTAGGCGCTTTTTCAATTTGTTTTTGGAAATAATCTCCTGCTTGATCGTATTCTTTCAATTTGAAATACGTGTATGCAATATTATAATTACTGTTTTTAAATTCCGGTGTTGTCGCTGCTTGGTTTGCACCAATGAACTGCTTGAAACTTAATAAAGCGTCTTTGAAATCATTCAAAACATATTCTGTTTCGCCTTTCCAGAAAGTAGCACGAGCCGTAAAAACAGCATCTTTTTGTTCGCTTATGGATTTCGTAAACATTTTTAATGCTTCAGGATAATTTCCATCCGTGTATAGTTCCAAACCTCTATAAAAAAGCACTTTTTGGTACGCTAATTTATTTTCTGGCGATTTATTTTTTTCCAATAAAACTAAGGCTTCTTTGTAGTTTTTAGAAGAAATATAAGAATCTATCAGTAATTTCTCCACCTCAGAACGGCTTGCATTATCTGGATATTTTTTCAAAAAAGCTTGCAAAACCGCTGGTACACTTTGATACGAATTCCCTAATTCATAGCTTAATTTGGCATAGTTTAAACTGGCATCTTCCTGAATTGCCGCATCAAACTCCATTTCCGAAGCATTTTTGAAAGCATTCAAAGCTTGTTGCTTTTTATCCGTATTCAGGTAACTTTCTCCCAAATGATAATAGGCATTTTGCGCTACGAAATCTTTTCCACCAATAATTTTATTGAACTGAGAAATCGCGTTTTCGTAGTCTTTTTGTTTGTAATACGAATATCCTAATTGGTAAAAATCTGTATTATTCCATTTTCCTTTTTTTCCTTTATAATCTACTAAAAATGGAATTGCTTTATCATATTGCTTCAAATTGAAGTAACTTTCGCCAATGATTTTATTGAGTTCTGATTTTTCCAAAGGAGTTGATTTAGCCATTGCTTTCTGACCTAAATCAATTGCTTTTTGGAAATTCCCGAGTTTAAAATTCATATCAGCCTGATAATACGAAAGCTTTTCTTTGTACTTTTCTTCGCCCGAAACTTCATCAAAATACTTTGTAGCTTGCTTGTAATCATCACCTTCATACGCCATAAACCCTAAATAATATTTGGCTTGAGAACCATACTCAACTGAGTTTACCACTTTATTCAAATAGACTGTAGCTTCTTTTTTCTTTTTGGCATTAAAAAAACTATAGCCTTTCTGGAAGTTAAATTTATCTTGATCGTTTCTACTTAAACTGCTTTCGTCTACTTTATCAAACCATTGTAAAGCTTGCGGATAATTCCCTTGGTTAAAATGATAATGTGCTACTTCGATGTATGCCTGGTTTTGTTTTACGCTCGTTGGATAATCTGAAACAAACTGCTCCATCAATTCATCCGCATTCGATTGATTGGTTCGAATGGCGCAATTAGCCGCATAATATGCACAATCAGATTTTAGCTCTTCAGTAGCGGCCGTTTCTCTTACTTTATTAAAAATTAGTTGCGCCGATGCATATTGCGCGTCTTTAAATAAAGAAACCGCTTTATTGAAATCTTTCGAATCGTGAGTGTATATGGATGATTTTTGTGCCGAAACAGTGGCCGTTATAATGAAAATTGAAATAAAGAAGAGCCAAGAAATTTTACGCATTGTGATTTTATTTTAATAATTCAAATGTATCATATTCTGAAGTCTATAACGAATCGTTATTGGCTTTTATTATGAACATTTTTTTTAACACTGCAGAATTTAACTTTCATTGCTGTACTATTCATCCCTGTAAACTCCGCTACTTTCACATATTATTTATAATTATCACAATTCTATCTAATTGAATAGAATTTATTTTGAATAGAACCGTTATCTTATTACTTTTACCCAATAAACAAATGCAAATTATGTCACAATCCGTACTGTCTCTAAAAAATGTTAACATTTATCAAGAAGGTAAATCTATTTTATCCCAAGTAGACTTGGAGGTAAAACACGGTGAATTCCTTTATATTATTGGAAAAACAGGTTCCGGAAAAAGTAGTTTAATGAAAACTTTATATGCTGATTTGCCTTTAACGGAAGGTGAAGGTCATATAGTAGATTTTGATTTAGCCACTTTAAAAGAAGATGACATTCCGTTTTTGAGAAGAAAGATTGGAATCGTTTTTCAAGATTTCAAATTACTACCGGACCGCACTGTATATGACAATATGTTGTTTGTACTGAAAGCAACTGGCTGGACAGACAACGTAGAAATGCAAAATAAGATTGACGAAGTTTTGAATAAAGTGGGAATGAGAGATTTTGGCAAAAAAATGCCACATCAACTTTCTGGAGGAGAACAGCAGCGTGTGGCTATCGCCAGAGCTTTGCTTAACGACCCTGAATTAATCCTTGCTGATGAACCAACAGGAAACCTTGACCCACAAACCAGCGCCGAAGTTTTAGAAGTCTTAAAGAAAATCAATGCTAACGGAAAAACCATTATTATGGCAACACACGATTATGCGTTGCTAATGAAATTCCCTTCAAAAACGTTGAAATGCGAAGATGCAAAAATCTTTGAAGTGGTTCAGAGAACGGCATAATGCTTTCCATTCTAGTTCCTATATACAATTACAATGTTTATCCGCTTGTTTTAGAGCTGCACAAACAATGTATAGATTGCGGAATACATTTTGAAATTCTATGTCAAGACGACGCTTCTCAATCTAGTTTGAATGCATCAAATGAAAATGTGAATGCAGTATCAAATTGCAGTTTTGTCTCTTTAAAAGAAAATCTGGCACATCGTGAAAACAGAAATTCTCTTGCCGAACAAGCAAAATTTGATTACTTGCTTTTCATCGACGGCGACTCTATTATTATTCATGACAATTTTATAAAAAAATACATTGACAATCTTCAGGATTTTGATGTTGTTTATGGCGGAAGGTTGCATCCTGAAAAATGTCCTTCCGACAATCAAAAACTACGTTGGAAATACGGAAGATTTATTGAGGACAAATCTGCAGCAAACCGAAAGAAAAAGCTATATCAATCATTACTTTTTAATAATACCGTAATCAAAAAAGACTGTTTCAACAAAGTAAAATTTGACACTAACAGAAAGAAATACGGTCATGATGACACCCAACTTTCGTATGAGTTAAGTCTTTTAAAATCTAACGTAAATCACATTGAAAACCCTGTTGAACATGGTGACATTGATACCAATTTGGTTTATTTGAACAAAACCAAAGAGTCTTTAGAAAATTTGATTTCGCTATACGAAGAAGAAAAAATTGATGTTGAATTTGTAAGACTGATTCAATTGTATCATTTTTTAAAAAGAACAAAATCTACTTTTATCATTTCAAAAATACATTCTGTTTTTGAGAAATATCTACTACAAAATTTGACTGGGAAGAATCCTAATTTATTTCTTTTTAATTGGTTTCGAGTTGGGTATTTATGCTCTTTAAGTCCTAAAAATTAATTCTTTTTGATTCCAATAAATAATTGATTCCAAGTTTCCATAATAGCATCGATATGGTATTTTTCGCTGGACAATTTTGCCTTTTTTCCCATCTCTCTTCTTAATTTTACATTTTCTATTAAAGTCTCGACTGCTTTTACATAATCTGATTCGTTTCCATTTTCAATCAAAAAACCGTCTTCTTTTTGAGACAAAATGCCTCTTGGTCCGCACGGACAATCATAAGCAACACAAGGCAATCCAGAAGCCATTGCCTCAATCAAAACCATCCCAAAACCTTCAAATCGAGACGTCATAAGATAGAAAGAGGCCTGTAGATATTTCTCGTTTATATTGCGTACTGGTTCATAAAAAACAACATTTTTAGAAATATCCAGACTTTTAGCCAATTCTCTTAAATCGATACTTTCATTTGATTTCCCGTAAATTTCCAATATCCAATCTGGATGTTTCGTAATAACTTTTTTCCAAATTTGTAACATTCTGTCAAAACCTTTTTCATACGTATGTCGTCCTACAGCAATGACTTTTTTATTATCTAGAGCACTCGATTTTCCGGAAGTAAACCATAAAGGATTTGGGATAACAATAGTGTTATCTACATTCCATTCTGTAATACTTTCGCTGGTTTCCACAACAAACCGATCGTATTTCTTTATTCCTATTTTTTTTAACGCATGAATACAATTAAATGCAACTTTCGTCAAAATATTTTTATCTGATTCTCTTTCCTCAATAAACTTAGAACTGTGCATTTCTAGCACAAGAGGGACTTTATTTTTTAAAATAAAAGGAATTAAATACGCTTTTAGTCCATTATCACAAACAACAATAATATCAGGTTGAATTGCTTTAATTTTACTTTTTAACCCTTTGGAAAAAGAATTAAAAAACTGAAAAAAATTACCTTTCAATAATATATCGTGAAAAATAATATTGGAATTGAAAGAATAAAATAAAGGAGAAAAACCCTCGTTTTGAGTCAGAATATGAACTTCATATCCCAATTTTTCGACCAGATAATTAGCTTTTATAGAAAGGACTCTGGCTACACCGCCTTCGTTATTTATGTTGGGAACTATATAAAGAAGCTTCATTTTTTAGACTCCAAAAATTCATCAAAATCCCGAATATAATCTTCTTCATCGAACACATCAGATGCCAAAACCAAACAAACCGCTCCGGAAGAAAAATTTTGCAATTCTCTCCAAATGCCTTTTGGTATCAATAATCCAAGATTTGGTTTGTTCAATATAAATGATTTTTTGTCTAATCCATCCTGAAGAACAACCTCAAAACTACCGCTCAAAGCAATCAGCGTTTCTTGCTGAGCAATGTGTGAATGCCCTCCTCTGTATGCATTACTTGGCACATCAAAAAGATAATACACACGTTTGAATTCAAATGGCAAAACATCCTCTTGAATAAATGCCAAATTCCCACGCTGGTCTTCTACAACGGGTAATTTAAGTAATTGTATATCTTTTAATGTTGTCATAATTGTGTTATAAACTAATTTTCATCAAGTTCAACCATTGCTGCCCAATAGCTAAAACCGAAAAAGACTGTACGCTTTGTGGTGCATTTTGTTTGCAATATCGATATAAATTCCTATCCTCTACAAATAAATTCATGGCCTCCGTAAGTTTTTCAATATTTTGATTTTCGACTAGCAATCCATTTTCCTGATGCTGAATCATTTCACTGGGTCCTGACAAACAATCAAAGGCAACAACTGGAGTTCCACAAGCCAGTGATTCTAAAATAACGTTGGGCAAGCCTTCATTTAAACTACTCAAAACGAAAAATTTAGCTTTTTTTAAATACTTGAACGGATTATTTTTATATCCTAAAAATTGTACTTTGTCTTCAATTTTTTTCTCTTTGGCTAACTTTTGAAGTGTCATTTTTCGTTCTCCTTCTCCTAATAAGACTAAATGTATATTGCTTTTTGGCAAAATAGATTTCGAATACGCCTCTATTAATTTGTCGAATTGTTTGATGTTTGTTTCCATTTGGCCTACGCCAATAATATAATCATAAGGAAGTTCATCTAACTCCATACTCTTTTCTGCAATAGCATCAATATCGATTGGATTATAAATTCTGACAACGTTCTTAAGATGGTGTTTTCTTTCTATTAATGCTTTGGATTCATTTGTAATACTTACTAATTTATAACAATCTCCATACATAAAACGGGTAAGAAAAGACCAATTAGGCATATAGTGATCGATTAAATAACTATGAACCATGAAAATAGATTTAGTTTTATAGAGCCATTTTGCTATTATTAATTCCTGAATGGGTTTTATTCTAAACCGAAAATCTATAATGAAATCAAAATTATTTTCGTCAAGATATTTGTTAAGAAATACCAAGCGATTCCATTTATTAAAAAGTCCATTGGTACCATTTTTCATTTTCCCCAAATTGACTAATTTCCCTGAATAGGAATAGGAAACCTCATCAAGAACAATAATATTGTGAATTTCTATTCCTTTTTTTTCAAAAAACTGAGACAAGAGAGCCATTACTTTTTCGGCTCCACCATGACTTAATCGATAACCAATTAAAGCAATTTTAATTTTTTTGTTAGGCAAAATCATTATCGATTTGTTATTTTCGTATCAAATATAACTCTTTTAAAAAAATATGCAACACAATCCATTGGTTACCATTATTTGCTTGTGTTACAATCAGGAAAAGTATGTCTTAGAGAGTTTGTTTTCAGTAATTAATCAAGATTATCCTTCTGTAGAGCTAATTATTGTTGACGATTGCAGTACTGACAATTCTAAATCAGTGATTGAAAAATGGGGTATTGATTCCCCTAAAATTCAATTTATTGCAAATAAAACTAATTTAGGAAGTACAAAATCGTTCAATAAAGCACTCAAAAAAGCCAAAGGAGAATATATTATTGACTTGGCTGCGGATGATGTGTTACTACCCAATTGTGTTGCTTCACAAATACATGCTTTCAAAAACACAACTTATAAAAACCTTGGAATTGTATATGGAAATGTTGAATTAATCACTGAAAAAGGCGAATTTGAATCTTATTATTTCCCTGTGGATAGTTTTCAAAAAGTAATTACCCCGAGAACAACAGGTGATATTTATAAATCAGTTCTTTCAGGCGGAGATAGCATTTGTTCCGTTTCAGCGATGGTAAAAAAAACGGTATTTGACTATTTAAATGGCTATGATGAAACGCTGGTTTACGAAGATTTGGATTTTTGGATTCGTGCTTCCCGAATTTATGATTTTGATTTTATCGACGAAATCCTAATGCAGAAAAGGATTGTTCCAAATTCTTTAGGAACCGATTTTTTTAAGAAGAAAGATTCAAGAGCAAAAAAAATAAATTACTCCACGTATTTGATTTTAAAAAAAGCAATTGATCTCAATAAAACAAAAGAAGAAAATAAAGCCCTTTTAAAACGAATCCATTTTGAGATGATTTTGGCTTATAAAACATCTAATTTCGCATTAGTATTAAAGTATATTTTGATAGAAGTTAAGTTGAGAATTCATTTCGTGACTTCATAAACTAGACGATTAAATAAGCATCTAATGAATCTTTTTCCGCTTCCCAATCTCTGGAAATAGAATCTTTTATAAATTTTGCTGGAATACCGCCTATCAAAATATTCGAACCCGAAGTAGTATAATCGCTATTACACAAACTGTTGGAGGCAACGGTACAGTAATCCGGAGTTTTGGTCTTTTGCATGACAGAAACTCTACTGCCTATATAATTATAATTTCCAATCACTATTGGAGCGGTCATTTCAAACTTTTCTCCCGTTTGGGTATCCATCATCTGATGAAAATTAGTATCCATGATTTGGGATTCCGAACCAAAACGGGCATAATTACCTAATACAATTCGCTCTATACAAATCAATTTAGCATAAGAACCCAAAGATGACATGTGACCAAATTCACAATAACCATTCTCACCGACGTAGATAAAATAATCTTTACCAAATTGAACATGTCCTTTGAATACTATTTTTCCTAAAATATTAATTTCTGCAATCCCCTTATGGAGCGTATTCATTTCATAAGGCTGTCCAAAACCAATCATGCCTTTTTTAATTTTTCCTTCAATTTCTATTTTACCGGCTATTGAGGCAAATTTTACCGCTCCATAAAAAAATACAGGTAGTTTTTTGGCGGTACTGAAAGGAAATTTTTTGAAATTAAAATAGAGTGTTTTAGTCCAATTTACAGCATAATACAATTGCAATTTTTTATAACCTGATTTTGCTTTTCTATAATTATTTTTTAAAATTTCTATCATTGTTCTTTTTAATTATAGCATTAAACAAACCTTTCAGTTCCATTTTTTTATTCATTTGAAACAATACAAAAACTATTGAAATCACTACCATTACTGACATCAAACTATATTTTATAATCGAATCTGGAATATATCGAAATAAAAAAGTAGCCATGCACATCAAAAAGCAAATACCATAAATATTATAAAAATCAGAGTCAAAATAAAAACCATATCTTTTTTTAGTAATTATTTTTAATCCAAAAAAATGAATCAAATAAAAGACAAAAAAACTAATTCCAAGTCCTTCTAATCCATAATAATAATATCCTAAAACATTTAAAAATAACGAAATAAGGTTAAAACCAAAAGCCGTTTTCACAAAGATTTTTGAATCTCCTTTGGCAATCAAAATATAACCCATTGACCAGGAAACTGCTCTGAATAACATGGCTAATATCCCGAAACAAACCATTGGAATAATCGAAATGAATTTTGGCGTATAAATAATTTTTACAATGAGTGGAATTAGCGTTAAAAACAGGATAATTATAGGTGTTATAATCAATATTGAGATGAAAGATTGCTGTACTACACTTGTTCTGACTTTTTCGTTTTCATCACTTATTGAAGCCAGTCTTGGAAAATAATCGGTACTCATTGCCGTAAAAATTATTCCAACATAAGAATTCAACAACGTAAAACCTGCATTATAAAATCCTACTTGTTCTAAACCTCCTTGATTCCCAACATAAATTTGGATTAAATAGGTTGAAAGTAAAGTAAACAAACCACTTAATGTCAAAAGAATTCCCAGTTTAATGATACTTTTTCCTTCGCTGGTCAATTGTTTATTCGAAATGACAATTTTATTTAATTTTATCTTTTTCGAATAAAAGAAAGAAAACAACATTGACGAAAGTGAGGCAATAATAATCGTGGGGACAATAGCGTCAATTCTGTAGTAATAATACAGTGGAATTGAGAATAGCAATCCAAACAAATTTCCGTAAAAATTGGCTTTCGCCAAAAGTCTCATTCTCCTTAAACCTTGTAAAACCACAAATTCCCCGATCATTAATTGCCTAAACAACAGTGTAATTGAAATAAAAACAAATGAAAATATATGATTTGAATTCCCAAAAGTTAACTGACTCAACCAACTGGAAAGAAAAACAGTAACAAGACATCCTAAAATTCCCGTTAATAATGCCAGCCTTTTTACTATTGCTACAATAGTCGCTATACTACTTAAATCATCATTTTTATAATTGCTTGAAACATGTTTAATCCCACTAGTTTCAATCCCTAAACTCGTAACACCACCTATAACACTTACAGCTGAATTTAATAAAGTCACAATTCCCATTCCTGTTGGACCAATGAAAACAGCAATTAATTTGGTCCGAATTATAGAAATAAGAATAGTAAAAAATTGTACACCCCCAAAAAGCGAAGTGGTTTTAACAATTTGATAATATGACGTTTTGCTTTCAGACACTATTTAATACTTGTTTAAAATTGAAATAATGAAATCCACTTCATCATTTGTCAAAACTGGACTTATAGGCAAACTTAATACTTCATCATGAATTTTTTGGGTAATCGGAAAAGACAAATGGTTCAAAAATGACAAAGCCTTTTGATTGTGTGGCGGAACTGGATAATGTATTACAGTTTGAATACCATTTTGATGTAAATAGTCTTGCAAATCGATTCTGTTTTGTGTTCGAATCACAAACAAATGAAAAACATGATTAGATTGCTTCGTTCCTCGCAATGACACTATTGGAAGTATTATTTTTTCATTCTTTATTTCGGACAAATAGCGTTTGGCAATTGTTTTCCGCTTTTCATTATCAGTATTTAAAAACGGTAATTTCACATTTAAGAAAGCCGCTTGCAGTTCATCTAATCTTGAATTTACTCCTATATAATCATTATAATATTTTGCTTCCGAACCATAATTTCTGAGTGACTGAATGACTTTAGCTAACTCCGAATCATTTGTTGTAACAGCACCGGCATCTCCTAAAGCGCCTAGATTTTTTCCGGGATAAAAACTGTACGCTTGAGTTTTAGGAATTAGTTTATACGTGTCTAAACTTTCGACTTTCGACTTTTGACTTTCGACTTCTAAAATTGCTCCATGAGCCTGAGCCGCATCTTCAACAACTAATAAATTATTTGCAAAAGCTATCTGATTTATCTCTTCCATTTCAGCCAATTGACCATAAAGATGAACTACCAGAATTGCTTTGGTTTTCGAAGTAATTTTTTCTAAAATTAAATCGGGATTGATGTTGTAGGTTTCTAATTTTGGCTCGACCAAAACAGGAATTAAATCTGCTTGTAAAATAGCCAGAATACTCGCAATATAAGTATTTGCAGGAACAATAACTTCATCCCCTTTTTGCAATTTCCCTAATTGTATGTAGGCTTTAAAAATCAAAACTAAAGCATCAAAACCGTTTCCTGTCCCGATACAATATTTGGCACCGCAATACTTGGCAAAACTAGATTCAAATTCCTTGACTTCACTCCCTAAAATATACCAGCCATTATCTAAAACCGCTTTCATTTTCTCCTGAAATGCAGTTTCATATGGTTCGTTTATTTTTTTTAAATCAAGAAATAGTATCATATAAGATTCATTTTATAAAAATCCTGACTGTAAACAGAACATCCTAATTCTTCTTTTTGTTTTAAAAGTCCTGCGTGATATCCTTTTTCATTGTCATCATTAACGATACCCATATCAAAAAAAAGTTTACCTTCATTCTTATATTTTTGAATCAAATTAATGAATAAAAAATCCAACGCGCGCAACTCCTCTCCTTTCTTAGTAGTAGCTCCATATTGCGATTTTACTATAGTTTTTGTTTCGAATACTGTAATGCCAGCAATAATAATGTCCTCATAATATACTGAAAACTGTTTGATATTATTAGGGAACATTTCCTTTAACTTTGTAATTTCCTGTAGGGTATGAACCGGTTTTGCATTATGTTTCTCGAATAATCTCGGCTCTAAAACCAATTCCCAAAAAGATTCCAATTGCTGTTCTTCGACCATTTCTAAATCGAGTTCTTCAATTTTTCTAAAATGCTTTAATTTACTTTTTGAAATCGTTAAAGGCATCGCTAAATTAATAGCCAGATTCATTTCTTTTTTATCCAAAAACGCTCCTTTTTTAAGTAAAAAAAAGTCGGTTTCATGATTCCCGCCAGAAGAATAGAAAAAGGGAATTGGTTTATAATAAAAAAATTGTATCCCATTTTCTTTAAAAAAAGACAAAAGGGAATCCAAAATTATTTCTACTTTTTCTCCCTTTATTTTAGCTGAATACACTAATCCACCATACGTCAAACCTTGATGGGAAAAAACTATTGCTCCAGCTTTATTTGCAGGAAGAACAGCAACCAGTTTTTTATCCTCAAAAACCATCAACGAGAAATCCTCGAATCGTTCTTTGTGGTATTCCATAAAATCACGGTGAAATAAAAAGGTAGCGTTTTTGGCTTGACCAATAAAGGTATTCCAATTTGTATAATCGCTTTCCTGGTATTGTTTGACGGAATAATTTTTCACTATTTGATTTTAGACTTCGTGAAATTAAGCATTTTTTATTTATTCTCTAAAGGTGATAAATACCACTTGAATTTCACCGCCATCAAGCGAACCGAAATAATAACTAAAGAGGTTGTTAAGTATAAAACATCCTTTTCTAAATTAAATTCTCGTAGGATGAAGAAAATAATTCCGCCTAGAATACAAATCGTTGCATAAATTTCTCTTCTAAAAATAACGGGGATTTCAGTACACAAAATATCTCGAATAACACCTCCAAAACAAGCTGTCATAGTTCCTAAAGCTACACAAATGACTGGATGAAGTCCAATGTTTATTCCTTTTTCAAGACCTATTAAAGTAAAAACTCCCAACCCAATGGTGTCAAATAAAAACAAAGAAGTTCGCAATCTGTCGAATTTTTTTCTAAAAATAATGGCTAGTATAAATCCGATGATTATCACATAAACGTATTTTAAATCCAGCATCCATCCTACTGGAGTTCTCCCAATCATGATGTCTCGCAAGGTTCCGCCACCCACGGCAGTTACAAATGCAATAATAAATACCCCAAAAGGATCCATTTTTTTATTCATTGCCGTCAAAGCCCCAGACATGGCAAAAGCCATCGTACCGATGATGTCTAATAAATGGAACATGCTGTTTTTTTGGATTTAAAAATGGATAAAAAAAATGCTATCAATTGCATATGATTCAGGCAAAATTAAAGAAAATACTCGTGTAACCAACTCATATTGTCTACATTTAATCAAGGTTCATTACTGCAGATAAATATTCGAATCCAAATATAGAAAACTGAATTTTCTCTATGTATCTTTGTTTCCTATAAATTAAATAGTTGTACCTCTTGAAACAAATCACTTCGATACAAAATCCATACATAAAATCTTTAGTGCAATTGCAGGAAAAAGCAAAAGCACGTAAACAATCCGGAACCTTTTTAATTGAGGGAAAACGCGAAATTTCTATTGCCATCAAGGGCGGTTACGAAATGGAAACGCTGTTATTTTTACCTGAAATTTGTTCGGAAAACGAAGCGCGTCAATTATCTAAAAATGCCGAGCTGATAGAAATTAATAAAGAAGTCTATCAGAAACTCGCTTACAGAGATACCACTGAAGGTATTTTGGCTGTAGCCAAAACCAAATCGATGCAATTATCTGATTTGAAATTATCTGAAAACCCATTGATTCTTATTGCCGAAGCACCAGAAAAACCCGGAAATATAGGAGCTTTACTTCGTACTGCCGATGCTGCTAATCTTGATGCGGTAATTATTGCCAATCCAAAAAGCGATTTATACAATCCAAATATTGTGCGTTCCAGCGTGGGCTGTTTATTCACCAACCGAATTGCAACCGGAACCACATCAGAGATTATTGCGTTTTTGAAAGAACGAAAAATCAATTTTTATTGTGCGACTTTACAAAACTCGACTTCGTATCACACACAGGATTACACTGCGCCAACCGCTTTAGTTGTAGGAACAGAAGCCACAGGATTGACGGAAGAATGGCGAAAAGAAGCAACCCAAAATATTATTATTCCAATGCAGGGCGAGATCGATTCAATGAATGTTTCGGTTGCAGCCGCCATCTTGATTTTTGAAGCCAAAAGACAGAGAGGGTTTTAGATTTTTGATTAAAAATTTAAAAAAAACTCTAGTTTCTTTCGTTTAAAATTCAAATATACATTTGCATATCTCCCAACTTATTCTTATTTTTAGGAAATGAACAATGCCGTTATGACAGAAATAGATTTAGAAAAAGAAAACAAGGCAATTGCCCAAGAATATAAAGAATTGCTTCGCATAAGTTACCAAACTTTAACACCTGAAGATAAAAAACTCATCCGAAAAGCATTTGACGTTTCCGTAGAAGCTCATAAAGAGCAACGCAGAAAATCAGGTGAAGCCTATATCTTCCACCCTATTGCTGTGGCAAAAATTGTTGCTTCCGAGATAGGTTTGGGAGCTACATCCATCGCTGCAGCATTATTACATGATGTTGTAGAAGACACGCCAACTACCATACAAGATATAGAACGTTTGTTTAATCCAAAAGTGGCTCAAATCGTTGAAGGATTAACAAAAATATCATTGGTACAAAAAGATCTGAATGTTTCCATGCAAGCAGAGAATTTCCGTAAAATGATATTGACGTTGAACGATGATGTACGCGTAATTCTGATTAAACTAGCCGATCGTTTGCACAATATGCAGACTATGGAATCGATGCAGGAAGACAAACAAACCAAAATTGCATCGGAAACCCTTTATATTTATGCACCTTTGGCACATAGACTCGGCTTGTATAACATAAAGACCAAACTGGAAGACTTAGGGTTAAAATACACGGAACCTGCTATTTATAAAGAAATTGTAAGTAAAATAAAAGAAACCAAAGAAGAGCAAGATGCTTATATTGAAGATATTTCTAATGTCCTGAAAGCCTCTTTAGATGCCGAAGGAGTTGAATACATTATAAAAGGACGTCCAAAATCTATCTATTCTATTCGCAGAAAAATGCAGGCGCAAAACGTGAGTTTTGATGAAGTGTATGATAAGTTTGCGTTGCGTATTGTATACAAAGCGACTCCACATGAAGAAAAATTCGTTGCTTGGAAAATATATTCTATTGTTACGGATCATTACAGACCTAGTCCAAGCCGTTTACGCGATTGGATTTCATCACCAAAGTCTACCGGTTACGAAGCCTTGCACATTACAGTAATGGGACCAAAAGGGCGATGGGTTGAAGTACAAGTTCGAAGCGAACGTATGGATGAAATTGCCGAAAAAGGATATGCCGCACATTATAAATATAAGAACGGTGCTACCGAAGAAAGTGGTTTGGATGTATGGTTAAACTTACTAAAAGAAGCTTTAGAAAATTCCGAAACAAATGCAGTAGATTTTGTAGAAGATTTCAAAATGAATTTATATTCCAAAGAAATCTTTGTTTTTACTCCAAAAGGAGAAATAAAATCATTGCCTAAAGGAGCCACTTCACTGGATTTTGCGTTCAGTATTCACTCCGAAATAGGAATTCGAACCAGAGGAACACGCGTTAACGGGAAATTAGTCCCTTTAAATTTCGAATTAAAAAGTGGGGATCAAATAGAAGTTATTACTTCACAACATCAAAAACCAACCATTAACTGGCTGGATTATGTGACCACTTCGAGAGCCAAAACAAAGATAAAAAACGTTCTAAACGAGAATACCAAGAAAATTGGCGAAGAAGGAAAAGAACTGTTGACCCGAAAATTAAAGCATTTAAAAATCACTTTAAGCGAACAAGTGATTAATGAATTAGTCAATTTTTTCAAACTAAAAACAAGCCTGGATTTATTCTACAGAGTAGGAATCGGGGCTATTGAAAACCAACAGCTCAAGGATTACGCTGCGCAAAAGAGCAATACTTTCATTAATTTTTTCAAAAATAAAATGAAACGCTCTCCAAGTAGCACTTCGGATGAGGATATTCATAAACCAGTAATAAGCAGTAATTATGACATGCTCGTTTTTGGGAAAGAACACGACAAGCTGGATTACAAATTATCGCCTTGCTGCAATCCAATTCCTGGCGATGATGTTTTTGGATTTGTAACAATCAACGAAGGTATAAAAGTGCATAAAAAAGATTGTCCAAACGCCATTGGCATGCAATCAAACTACGCATACCGAATCATGTCAGCAAAATGGATTGACTCTTCACAAGAAGAATTTAAAGCCATCATAAACATAACCGGAATGGATGTTTTAGGACTTACAAACCAATTAACAAAGGTAATTTCAAACAATATGCATGTTAATATTCAGAGTATTTCTTTGAGTACTGATGCAGGAATTTTTCATGGTCAAGTTGCAGTAATTGTTCAAAACAATACCATTTTGAAAAAAATGATCAACAACATCAAAAAAATTGACGGAATCGATAAAGTAACAAGGGTTTATAAAACATAGAAAAAAATCCTGTTTTTAGTTTCAAATCTCAATTTGCTCCTCTTGAAATTAAAAAACTTGAAACTAAACAAACCTTAAACTTTATACTTTAAACTAAAAAATTTATCTTTGCCCGCATATGACACTCATTTCCACAGATAACACCAAAAACCAAGAAATTGTAAAAAATGTTTTTACAATGTATCTTGAAAAAAAAGGACATCGCAAGACTCCTGAACGTTATGCTATCCTTCAGGAAATTTACGATAGCGAAGAACATTTTGATGTAGAGAACCTTTATATCAAAATGAAAAATAAAAACTATCGTGTGAGTAGAGCAACTCTTTACAACACGATCGAATTGCTATTAGATTGTGCTTTAGTGCGTAAACACCAATTTGGACAAAATCAGGCACATTATGAAAAATCATATTTTGACAAACAGCACGATCATATTATAATGACTGATACTGGCGAAGTAATTGAGTTTTGTGATCCAAGAATTCAAAGTATCAAAAAAACAATCGAAGAAATATTTGATATAGAGATAACCAATCACTCATTGTATCTCTATGGAACCAAAAGACAAAAGAACAACTTGGACGAACAAAATCGTTCATAAACATAAAAACTAACTACAAATAACAGATAGAATGACCGTAGATTTATTACTAGGATTACAATGGGGAGATGAAGGAAAAGGAAAAATTGTTGATGTTCTAACTTCAAATTATGACATTATTGCTCGTTTTCAAGGAGGTCCAAATGCAGGACATACTTTGGAATTTGACGGAATAAAACATGTTCTTAGAACTATTCCTTCTGGTATTTTTCATAAAACTGCTGTAAACATCATTGGAAATGGAGTAGTAATTGATCCTGTAGTTTTTCAAAAAGAAATTGAAGGTCTTGAAAAATTTAATTTAGATATCAAAAGCAAATTAATCATTTCAAGAAAAGCACATTTAATTTTGCCTACTCACCGTTTATTAGATGCGGCTTCTGAGGCTTCTAAAGGTAAAGCAAAAATTGGCTCTACGTTAAAAGGTATTGGTCCAACATATATGGACAAAACAGGAAGAAATGGTATTCGTGTAGGTGATATTGAATTAGAAGATTTTGCAGATCGTTACAGAGCTTTGGCTGACAAGCATGAAGAAATGATCAAATTTTACGATGTATCAATTCAATACAATTTAGCTGAAATGGAAACTGAATTCTTTGAAGCAATCGAAGAATTAAAAAAATTAGATTTCATTGATAGCGAAGAGTATTTACACCAAGCTCAAAAAGCAGGTAAATCAATATTATGTGAAGGTGCTCAAGGTTCATTATTAGATGTTGATTTTGGAACATATCCATTTGTAACTTCATCAAATACTACTGCTGCTGGTGCTTGTACCGGTTTAGGGATTGCTCCAAATAAAATCAAGGAAGTATACGGAATTTTCAAAGCTTACGTAACACGCGTAGGAAGTGGTCCATTCCCTACTGAACTTTTTGACGAAGATGGTGCAACTATGGCACGTGTAGGAAATGAATTTGGATCCGTAACCGGAAGACAAAGACGTTGTGGCTGGTTAGACTTAGTAGCACTTAAATATGCTGTTCAGGTTAATGGTGTAACACAATTGATGATGATGAAAGGTGATGTGCTTTCAGGTTTTGAAACCTTAAAAGTATGTACGGACTACAATTATAAAGGAGAGAAAATTTCTCATTTCCCTTATAACATAGAACCAGAAAATGTAACTCCAGTATACCAGGATTTTAAAGGATGGAAACAAGATTTGACAGGTATGACAACCTACGATGAATTACCGACAGAGTTGAAAGAATACATTGCATTCATTGAAAAAGAAGTAGAAGTTCCTATCAAAATAGTTTCTGTAGGTCCAGACAGAAAGCAAACTATTCTAAAATAAGATTACCAAACGCTCTGAAAATTCAGAGCGTTTTTTTTATACTTTAGTAATTGAATAGCTAACCCATTTTCAGCTCACCATGATACCAAAACAAGAAAAATTTTTACAGTACGCAATTCTATTTGCTTGTTTTAGTATGCTTTTGTCTTGTAGGGAGGAGCAAGATATTACTTTAAGCACTGACAATCAAAAATATAGCGTCAAAGGGAATAAAATCTTGAAAGACAACGAACCCATTCAGTTGATTGGAACAAATTCATTTCAAGTTTTTGGGGCAAATGATACCAAAATGAGTAGTTGGAATATGGACATAGCTCGGGAATTTATAGGCAATGTTCAAGAACAACCCTTAACCGGTATGCCTATAAAAGACAGTAATGGTTCTTTTTTACATTCATTACAAAGTATTGTGGATGGAAACCGAAAAAATAACAGAATTACTATTTTATGCGGTTTTGGTTGGGACGGAAAAACAGAAACAGAATTTACAGGCAAAAGTCCTTCACAAACCATTTGGTGGAAACCCTATCAAGAAAAACTACAAGAATGGGCGTTGCATTTTAAAAATCAACCTGATGTATGGATCGAAGTATGGAATGAGCCCTACAGATTTGACAGAGCTGATGGTTATACTGATGAAGTCTGGGAACAAGACATGACAGAACTTGTTGCCATTATTAGAACTACAGGCAATCCCTCTATCATTCTTGTACCTTGTGCTGAACAAGGACAAGACGAAAGTGTTTTGCTAAAAAAAGGGAATTCTTTTCTACAAAAAAATTCTAATATTGTCTTTGATATTCACGCTTATGAAAAATGGCTATTAGCTAGTGAAACTGCAATAGACAATAGGCTGGATTTATTAAAACAGCAAAATTTACCAGTCCTTTTTGGAGAAACAGCACCTATGAATGCAGGGATTTTAATGGATCCTCGCTATTTTCTTAATGCTGTACAATAGAGGAGTTTCTGTATGTGCATGGGTATGGAAATACGATAAAAATGACCAAGATGCACTGCTCACTGCCGATGGCACTCCTAATGATACCAACAATAACAACTGGGGCTCCACGTATAAAAACCTAGCTGCTAAACCTCGAAATCCTTAAAATATTTTTACAAAATAAAATGAAAAATCCAACTATCAAAATACAAAAAACAGAATTGCTATCTGACAATTGGTACATCTTAAACAAGGTAACTTTTGATTATCAAAAAAAAGACGACTCTTGGATTACCCAAAAAAGAGAAGTCTACGATAGAGGAAACGGCGCTGCTATTTTACTTTATAACAAAAAACAAAAAACAGTTATTCTAACGAGACAGTTTCGTTTGCCAACGTATCTTAACGGAAATGAAACCGGAATGATGATAGAGGTTTGTGCCGGACTTTTGGACGCTGACAATCCGGAGCAATGCATCATTCGAGAAACTGAAGAAGAAACAGGATATCGTATTTCTAAGGTCAAAAAGGTGATGGAAACGTATATGTCGCCAGGTGCTGTAACTGAAATTTTATATTTATTTGTTGGTGAATACGATGAATCTATGAAAGTAAGCGACGGTGGCGGAGTAGCACACGAAGAAGAAAATATAGATGTAATGGAAATGCCTTTCGACGAAGCGTATGCTATGATCGAAAGCGGTCAAATGCAAGACGCTAAGACGATTATGTTGTTACAATATGCAAAAATTCATAATTTGATTTAATGAGCAATACGACTAAAGGTGTTTTATTTGCCTTATTTGCTACCTTGCTATGGTCTGTAAATATGGTAATTGCAAGTGGGATCAAAGGTCACATTCCTCCTGTTGGATTGGCTTTTTGGCGCTGGACAGTTGCGTGTATTGTTTTGGCTCCATTTGCTATAAAAAGTACGATTAAAAGTTTCAAAATTGTAAAGAAACACATTAGTTATCTTACGCTTACAGCAGTATTGGGCATCACTATTTTTAATACGCTGATTTACTTTGCAGGAAAAACAACAAGTGCAGTAAATTTATCGTTAATCGCCATTTCAATTCCGTTATTTATTGTTGTACTCTCCAGAATTATTTTTAAAGAGAAAGTCTCCAATATAAAAATAGTGGGAATTGCAACCATAATCACAGGAGTCCTAGTGCTTATTTCCAAAGGTTCCTTACATGCATTACTGCATATCAACTTTACCATTGGGGATTTATTAATGCTTGTAGCTTGCTTCTTTTTTGCTTATTACACGATATTGGTTCGACAAAAACCAGATGAATTAAGTCCAAAAGTGTTTTTATTCAGTGTTTTTGTAATTGGTACAATTTTACTGTTTCCGTTTTATATGTATGAACATGTCTATTACAAAAAAGTAATTTTTGACACCAAAACAGTCTTGGTAACCTCCTATGTAGGCATCTGCGCTTCCTTAATTTCATTTTATTTATGGAACGAAGCCATTCGATTAATTGGGACGTCAAAAACAGCGTTAATTTATTATTTGATTCCGGTATTCAGTGGGATTTTGGCGTATTTTTTTCTTAACCAAGCCATTTTACTAACCCAAATAATAAGTATGGGAATCATTATTACGGGGTTATTAATTACCAATAAGAAGTAAAAAATTAAACTTTTGACAAAATAGAAAAAGCAGAATGAAAATAAATTCATTCTGCTTTTTATTTAAAAGATATACTGAAAATTACTATTTATTAGGCTGCGGTGTCATTCTTAAATAGGGTTTTATTCTTTCGTAGCCTTTTGGAAATTTAGCAGCAATATCTTCGTCCTTAACCGAGGTCGAGATTACCACCTTATCACCATCTTTCCAGTTTGCCGGTGTTGCTACGCTATATTTTGCTGTCAATTGCAAACTATCAATTACACGCAATAATTCATCAAAATTTCTACCGGTTGACGCAGGATAAGTGAGTGTTAATTTTATTTTTTTGTCTGGTCCAATTATAAAAACCGAACGTACCGTGAAACTCTCACTTGCATTGGGATGAATCATATCATACAATTCAGCTATACGCTTGTCTTCATCGGCAATTATGGGGAAGTTTACTGTTGTATTTTGAGTTTCGTTGATGTCTTTGATCCATTCCATGTGTGAAGCTACTCCATCAACACTCAATGCGATTACTTTTACATTTCGTTTTTTAAATTCAGGATAATAATTCGCAACTGTTCCTAACTCAGTGGTGCAAACAGGTGTAAAATCAGCTGGATGAGAGAAAAGAACTCCCCAAGAATCTCCTAACCATTCATGAAATTTTATTTTTCCTTGTGACGTTTCTGCTTCAAAATCAGGAGCAATATCGCTTAATCGTACTGTTGCCATAGTAATTTAATTTATTGATTAGTAACACTGTAAGGTATTGAAATAAAAGCAATAAAGGAGAAAACTAATCTTAAAGTTGTACTAATGTTTATGGAAAACAGAAAGCAATCAGGAAACGAAATGCCCTAGCCCTGATCGCAACGGCATCTGCCGATTTAGAAAAAAAAGGCTTTTTCAGCCGTAGTTTTTATTAATCGGGAATACAGTGCAGAGCAGGAAAAAGCTCCTAAAAAGAAGTGTTATTTTTTCTTTAAATTAGGTAAAAAGAGCGCTATAATCCCTATCAAAGGCAAATAGGCACAAAGATAATAAACGTACGTTATGCTGGTGTGATCGGCGAGATTTCCCAATAAAGCGGAACCTAAACCACCCATTCCAAAGGCAAAACCATAGAAAAGGCCAGAAACCATTCCGAGTTTTTTAGGCAATAATTCTTGCGCATAAACTAAGATAGCCGGAAATGCAGAGGAAATTATGATTCCAATTACAACCGACAAAACGCCTGTCCAAAACAAATCAACATAAGGCAACAATAAAGTGAAAGGTGCGGCTCCCAAGACTGAAAACCAAATCACATATTTTCTTCCGAATTTATCACCTAACGGTCCGCCAATTAAGGTTCCTATGGCGCAAGAAGCCAAAAATAAAACCAAATGAAATTGCGCTTCCTGAACCGATAATCCAAATTTTTCGATTAAATAAAACGTAAAATAACTGGACATGCTGGCCATGTAAAAGAATTTTGAAAAGATCAAAACCAGTAAAATCCCTACTGAGATGACAATCTTTTTTTGGGATAAATTAGGCAAATCGATTACGGCTTTCTTTGCACTTCTTAAACTCAAATGATTTTGATACCAAAGCGCGATTCTACTCAAAACAATCAATCCGATGATGGCAACAACCACAAACCAAATAATGTAATATTGTGAATTAGGAACTACAATTAAGGCAACTAATAAAGGTCCGATTGCTGTTCCGGCATTCCCCCCCAACTGAAAAATGGATTGTGCCAAACCTCGCTTTCCACCTGATGCCAAAAAGGAGATTCGGGAAGCTTCCGGGTGAAAAATGGAAGAACCAATTCCGACCAAAACAACCGAAATTATAATCATTTCAAAACTAGAAGCATACGATAAACATACAATTCCGGATAAAGTAAACAGCATTCCGAAAATTTGGGAGAAAGGCTTCGGCCTTTTATCGGTATACAAACCAACCAAAGGCTGTAATATAGAGGCCGCCAGTTGATACGCCAAAGTGATTAATCCGATTTGCGTGAAGGTTAAATTGAAATTTTCTTTTAAAATAGGATACGCTGCAGGAATTACGGCTTGTAATAAATCATTCAATAAATGGGCGAATGCGATAGAAAATAATATAGAATAAACGGTTTGCTGCGCAATGGGAGTTGTATCTATTTTTGATGTAGTATCAAGAGATGAATTCATATTTTTTAAACTATATTACTAATTATTGGTTCTGATGAGTTTCAGAAAATTAAACATACTGAACCACAAAATACCAAAATAACAAGGTGATAAACGATAATGGAATTCCGAAACCTATCATCATGCTGCTTAAACGGGGTTTTAAACCGTGGGTAGAGGCTAAAATACAAGCCGTTATCATAGGCGCCATAGCTGACTCCATTATAGCAACTTGAATAATTTTAGAATGCTGTTGCAAAATTACGACATACAATACGTAAATGAGAGCAGGAGTCAATATTAATTTATACAGAAGTCCCAGTCCTAAAAACCTCCAATGCTGGCTTTTTCGGTCAAAGCGCAGTTGCAAACCAACAGAAAGCAAAGCCAAAGGTGTTACTCCACTTCCCAATTTTTGAAATACAAGCTGTACGTATTCATGGAAGTCGACATTAAAAACATTCATCAAACAGGCAATCAAAAAAGTTATAAATGGCGGAAAAAGAAGAATTTTTTTAGCGATTTGAAAACCATTTGGATTGCCACTGGAATATAAAGTTGCCACTAGAATTCCTAAGGTAGAAAGTACCACAAAAGAACCGGGTTGATCGACTAAAATAGCCGTTTTCAAACCTTCTTCCCCATATAATGCCTCAATTATTGGAAAACCTAAAAAGGAAGTATTTCCTAAACCTGCTGTTAAAATTAAACAACCAATAAGTTTTTTTGACCAACCGAATTTGGCACCTAAAAAACTAAAAAGCAAATAGGAAACAACAAAACCAATCCAAGCAACTCCAATTGGGAACAGCAATTCATTGCTCCATTTTATTTTTGGGATATAATATAATGCTAAAGCTGGAAGACAGATGTAAATAACAATCTTGTTTAAGAGCTTATAAATAGTTACAGGAAACCCTTTTATATTTTGGAATACAATCCCAAGGAATAGGAAAACAAAGATTAGGATGAAGTTAGTCATAATACAGCAAAGATATTGACTAATAAGAAATAAAATGAATTCAAAAAAATAAAATTTGTGATATATCCCCCGCAAAAGAGGAACCATTAAAATGAAATCACATTTTAAGAAAATGACCGTCTATTCAAGATTGTTTTTATTATTTTTACTATTCTAAAAAATAGTTTTGCCAAATAAAAAACACCATCCAAGCGCCTTAAACGAAAAACCAGGAATTTCTGCTCCTGAAATTGTCAGTGCCGTTGCTGTTGAGCATATTCAGCAATTTAGAAAAATACAACCTTCGGCAAAAGAACTCGTTAAAGGAATTTTAGAGGAAAATATTACGGCATTGAGTCGTGCGATTACTTTAGTCGAAAGCACGAATGTCAATCATTTGGCTAAAGCCAACGAAGTGATAAATACCTGCTTACCTTATGCCAACAAATCTGTCAGAATAGGAATTACAGGTGTTCCAGGCGTTGGAAAAAGCACCTTCATTGAAGCTTTTGGAAAATACTTGACTGGTTTAGGAAAAAAAGTAGCGGTACTTGCCGTTGATCCCAGCAGCACAATTTCACATGGAAGTATTTTGGGTGACAAAACCCGAATGGAAGAACTCGTTAAAGATAAAAATGCTTTTATACGACCTTCAGCTTCAGGAGAAACATTAGGAGGTGTAGCTCGTAAAACCCGCGAAACCATAACGCTTTGTGAGGCTGCCGGTTTTGATACCATCATCATAGAAACCGTTGGCGTAGGCCAAAGTGAAACTGCCGTTCACAGCATGGTTGATTTTTTTCTTTTATTGAAAATTTCTGGTGCGGGCGATGAATTACAAGGTATCAAACGCGGAATCATGGAAATGGCGGATGCAATTGTCATTAACAAAGCCGATGGCGATAATGTCAAAAGAGCGCATCTTGCTAAACTAGAATTCAATAGAGCATTGCATCTTTTCCCTGCCAAAAAATCAGGGTGGACACCCACAACTGCTGCCTGTAGCGCCATAACTCACGAAGGAATATCCGATGTTTGGGAAACCATTCAGAAATTTCTGGAACTTACAAAAGGCAATAATTACTTCTTTGAAAAACGGAAAGAACAAAACCAATATTGGATGTTGGAAACTATCAACGAGCAGTTGAAAACTAATTTTTACAACAATCCAGAAATTCAAAAATCACTGGAATCAACAAAAAAAGCGGTGCAAAATGATGAAATTTCACCCTTTGCAGCCGCTCAAAAATTATTGGAAAAATATTTTAAAAAAGACTAATCTATTCTGTTCTTCTTTTTCCTTCTAAATAAGTTTGGTATCCATACTTTAACATTAAAACACCAAGAGCAATCTTACCAAATTTACCAATAATATATCCTACAATATGTCCAGAATTATAGGCTTCACTTGCGTTTACATTTGATTTAATTTCAAACGGAAAAAAGTTAAAAACCCCTTTAATTATAAGTATTGTACCGAAAACAAACATAGAATACATAAATACATTTTTCATTTGAATATAAATTTGGTAAGACAAAAATTTAACTACTCCTCGTAAAGTTTAATTTCTCGATCATAAAACTCATTGGCAAGAACGATTAAACCTTCCATTTCTGAATTTAATTCTGCCTCGTCTAGATCTTCAGCTTCTTCCATAAACTCTACTTCATCATCTTTCAAATTGATGATAAATCTTGGGTAATCAAGGTGTATGATGAAAATATCTTCGGGAAAATCAGTATTATCGCCTAGTAAAAATTTTGGTAATTCCATGAATTTAATATTTAAGTAATTTAATATTTAAGTAATTTATTATTTTATTTATTTTCGTTTTGCATCACCAACTTTCTTGTCAATCTCGCAAAGCGAATATACAAAAATAAAGCGGCAGCAGTTAATCCCGCTAAAAGTCCGATCCAGATTCCAACAGCTTTCAGTTCTGTGTATTTTCCTAAATAATAAGAAATAGGAAAACCAATAACCCAATAGGCCACAAAGGTAATGTACATAGGTATTTTTACATCTTGTAAACCACGTAACGCTCCTAAAACAACTACTTGAATTCCATCCGAAATTTGGAAAATGGCTGCAATCAATAACAGTTTTGAAGTGATTAAGATAATTTCTTCATTGTCAAGCATTTGAGCTGAATCTGTCATATTCAAGAATAGATGCGGTAAAAAATTATGGAATACCACAAAGATTATCGCAAAAAAAGTTTCTAGAATAATCGCCAAAAGAAAAATTGATCTTGCCACGACAATCAAGTTCTTATAATCATTCATTCCTTTGGTATGGCTCACTCGAATCATTGCTGTAACACTTAATCCCATTGCAACCATAAAAGTGGAGGATGCCAAAATAAGTGCAATCTGATTGGCAGCCTGACTATTTTTTCCCAAAGAACCTGAAAGCCAAATCGCCGCAGTAAACAACGTTACTTCAAATAACATTTGCATTGCTGAAGGTAAACCAAGGTTGATGATTTTTTTCAGAATTGATTTTCGAATTTCTTTGAAACTGAAATTCTTAAAATATTTTTTCAATGCCGAGTTTCTTTTCATCAGGTAATGCATAAAAACTACCATCATTATTCTGGACAATACCGTTCCCAATGCAGCACCCAGAATTCCTAATTTTGGAAAAATCCAAATTCCATAAATCAGCACATAATTAAAAAAGACATGCACTATGTTAGCCATAAATATGGCGTACATGGAATATTTTGTTTTAGACAATCCATCGGCAAATTGTTTGTAGCCCTGATACATAATTACCGGAATTAAAGAAAACGCTACCCAATCAATGTAAGGAGCAGCCATTTCAGCAACTTCTTTGGGTTGGTGCATGAAATACATAATTTGTTTAGATAGCACAGTCAGAATAAATAATACAACTCCTAAAATCGTACATAAAAGCAACCCATGATGAAAAGTAGTGCGGATTTTTTGATCATTTTTTTCAGCATCAGCCTCAGCCACTAATGGGGTAATTGCGGTAGAAAAACCTATTCCCAAAGACAAAGCAATAAATATAAAACTATTACCCAGCGAAACCGCTGCTAACTCAGTAGAACCTAATTTTCCTACCATGAAATTATCAACGATACCTATTAATGTATGTCCTAACATTCCCAGAACTACAGGATAAGCTAATTTAATATTATAAGAAAACTCTTTGAAGTATTGAGATAAATTCACTTTTGCTTTTTTTTGATGGCAAAGATAATTAGAAGCTTTCAATTGCATCAATACTATTACATATATAACACTTCTTTTTTAGTACATAATTTCACCCAACAAGGAATTCTATAACAAAACCAAGTAATTCTATAACAAAACAGGCTTATGAGGGCTATACATTTGTAACGTTGTTTTGAATTAAATAAAATCATGATAACACCAAAAAAATTATTAATAAAAAATATTACAATTATGAAAACGAAAGGAAAAATCAAAATGTTATTTGTATTCGCAATAGCAATGATGTTTGCTAACAATGTACAAGCACAAGAAACAACAACTACAGCTACAAATTACGATCAAGGATTCCGTTTAGGATTTGGTGCAAATGCAGGATATTCAACTAACGACCCTTACAAATTATCACTTGGTGCGGATGTAAGAGGACAATATGATTTATCAAAAAGATATTCTTTGACGTTGACTACAGGTTACACTAATTTATTTGTAAGCAAAGCTGATGGGTTTGCTGGTCAAACAGAAGGAAAAGATTTAGGTATTATCCCAGCTAAAGCAGGTTTTAAAGCTTTCGTATGGAATGACCAATTTTACCTAATGGGAGAAGCTGGTGCAGCATTTGCAACAAGTAATGTAGAAAATACCAGAGATAAAACTTCTTTATTGTTATCTCCAAGTATAGGTTATGCTACTAAGTACATAGATATTTCTTTGAACTATACACACTACAATCATTTTGATCGTTTAAACAGTAACGGTTCTCTTGGTAGAGGAGTAGGACAAGTTGGTGTACGTTTAGCTTATGGTTTCAAACTATAAAAAAATATTGAGTTAGTTATAAAAAATGCGCTGAATTTCAGCGCATTTTTTGTTTACTATCGGGAATACTTTTTATCTGTCAAAGTTTTCATAAAGGCTATAAGCTGTTTTTTTTCTAAGTTAGTAAGAACCAGTTTATCTTCAGGTAACGTTTGGTTTTGCAAATTAAATCCCAATCCGTTTCCACCGCCATCATTATAAAAATCAATCACTTCTTCCAGTGTTTTAAAAACGCCATTGTGCATGTAAGGCGCAGTTAATTCTATATTTCTTATGGTTGGTGTTTTGAAAGAATTTCGATGAATTTCGGCTTTCGTTAATTCAAATTTACCCAAATCAGCATCTAATTTTTTATGCTTATTAGGAACGCCCAGCACTTCACTTTCTGATTTCATAAAACTTGGTGGTACCGTTCCGTTTGTTAATGGAATAAAATGACAAGTAGCACATTTTGCCTTTCCAGTGAATAAATTAAAACCTGCAATTTCATCCAAATCAAATTTTTCCTCTCCTCTCATAAACCCATCAAACTTTGAATCATAATTACTCAATGATCTTATGTAGGATGCCAATGCGTTCTTTATCCCAAATTCATCTATTTCGGTTTTAGGAAATGCTTTTTGGAACTTGGCAACATAACTCGGTTGTTTTTTTAAAGCTACAACTGATTTTGCTAAAGAACCATGCATTTCATTTTCATTTATAATTACCGCTACAGCCTGATCTTCTAAATAATTAACTCTGGAATCTGAGAAGAAAGCACGCTGAAATGCAATGTTAGTAAGTGTCGGCGTATTTCTTTTTACCAACGATGTACCGTCTAATGAAACTGATTTCTCCAAACCATCCGTAAATGCTTTATCTGAATGGTGACAGGAAGCACACGAACGAGAATTATCTCCTGATAAAACAGGATCATTAAACAATAATTTCCCTAATTCTATTTTTTCAGGTGTTGTTTCGTAATCTGGAAACGCCGAGAAAGCTTCGGCATCAAAAGCGTTTTCATCAAAAAGTGTCTGTGCCGTTGTTTTTAATCCTCTTGTTTCTTTTATAAAAGGAATTTTTAAGCTGACTTGCGTTTTAGACAAACCGACACTTAACGGATTAGCGATTTCTCGAATAAAAAAAGCGCGGTCGAAGGCATTAAAGTTGGTATTCTTTTTTAAATATTCCTTGCCTTTTTTAATCGTTTTTAAAACCTTCTGAAAAGATTCATCGGGTGAATTAGCAGCATAAATTTTATAATATTTCTCAATACTTTCTAATGCTGATGCTGCTTCTGGAATAGATTTTTGAGCAATTGGGGAATCAAATCCGGTTATTCCCAAGGTTATGATTCTAAAAACTTCCAAACGCATCGCATCAAAAACGTGGGAATCTGTGAATTCATTTGTCTTTGATACTTTGTCCAAACGCTTTAAATTAGCCGATAGAATTCCCATTTCTTTCAGCAACTCCGCTTTTGATTTTGGATTATATGCCGGAAAAATAAATTCTTCAATCACTTGAAATCCTTCGGGAGGCAAAGTCTTTCCATCATTTTCTTCAAATTCAGCCAAAGCTGGACCATTTATAGCTTTAGAGACAGCAGGAAAATAATACTCACTAATCGTTTCCACTTGCTTGTAATTGCTGTGCGCAATTAGAAATTGTTTTTGAAGCTGAACTGTTGAGGAATTTAACTTTATTAAATGTTCCAGTTTAGAAACCTCATCTATGACTTTTAAAATATCTGATTTGAATACATTATTTACCGTTTCATGCTTAGGAATAGCATTTTGACAAGAGACCAATACAATTAGAACCAATAAAATGAAACTGTTTTTCATGATAAATGCGAATAACTTTAAAAAATTGCAAAAAACAAAAACCACGGTTCCTACTAAGAAACCGTGGAGATTTGTAACTATTTGATTGGGTTTATTATCGTGCTAATCCTTTGATTAAAACAATTTGGCTTGCCTGATCTTCATTTGGACGATTCGTTCCTCCATCAACACCTTTATATTTTGTCCCTCTCCAAGTATGAGGCTGAACACTCAATAAGAAAGTATCATCAATCCCTAATTGTTCAGAAACATCAATCATGGCTCCGTATTCCCAATCCCCAAATTTACTTGTTCCTCCTACATTATATTTAGTAGCATCTGTAGCCGTACGACGGTGGTCTAACTCCACAACCACTTTCAATTGTTTTGTCGCCATGTTGTATTGATAGATGTAAGCGTCATGTGTTTCATCACCATATCCATTGGCATCTTCCTGAACATAAACGTAGTTTTTTGTCACACAGATATTATCTGGATTTTGGAATTTCCCTGCAATTCCGGTACGGTCATCTCCATCAAGAATTACTTCAAGAGTACCAGCCAAAGGATTGCTTGCATCCAAGTTCAATTTGTAAACTCTACCATATTTTGTTCTTGAAGCATCTGCATTGGTTCCGGTTGTATTTTGTCCTGTAACATTAAAATAGATTTCTCTTGCTCCAGCATCTGAACCTTTTTTATAATCCAAATCCTCTACTCTTCCAAATTTGATTCCTTTTAATGTATTTACAGAAGCATTTATAGCCGCTCCAGTCATTGTAGTGTGGTTCTCAATTTTAACAAAAGAAACACCGTACGATTGATTAACAACCATATCTTTCTCTCTCTGATTGTTATCCGTTCTTTTCATCATGTATAAAGAACCATTCGTTAAATCACCTACAGTGTTTGAAACATACATAAATACTTGACCGCCATACGTTCCTGAATCATCATCTCCAATAACAACTACCGTTTTTCCTGCAAATGCAGACGCTTTTAATGGCAAAGCATTTTCAGCACTTATTCTTCCTAAAGCAGGTAATTCTTTAGAAACCGAAGCAGAAGCAACATCTCCAAAAGGATTTATGGCATGAGTGCGAGATTCTTCACCAGATTCTCCACATGTCAAATACAATGGTCCAAAACCATTTTCAGCAACCGTTGCCATTGTAGCACCGCATAACCTCCAAGTTCCACCATTAGAGTTCAATAAATATTCTCCTTTTGTAGGTTTGAATGTTTTGTCAAAAGTTACTCTTGATACCGCAAAATTGTCTTCGTGATTCACCAAAAAAGTAAAAGTACCATCAGCATTTTTCAATAATCCTGATCCATCTGCAGAACCTCCAAAAACAAAATTTGGGCTTCCTGCCAAAACATCGTCAGAACCAATCAATGAAAAAAGCTCTAAGCTTTCAAAACCAGCTTGCTTTTTCAATAACACAGGAGTTGCTGATTGATTAGCTAAAACAACACTCGTTGTTTCATTAGAAGATTTAGCATCATTCTCACATGAGATTAAGGATACTAAAAATAACATTGGTAAAATAATTCTTTTCATTTTGGTTGATTGTTTAAATTTCAAGCAAAGTAATGCAGTGAATTTAAACTCTGAATGAATTGAATATTAACAAAAAGCCAAGAGTTGGCTGAATTTTTAAAGTAATAAAAACAATTATTTTACATACTAACAATACCGTAATACAATAATAAACTTCAAGTAACTTTAGTAAGAAAATCTATTAAATTAACTCTCTTTCTTCAGCATTTCTTTATACATTTCAAAATTAGCTTTAACTTTTTCGTCTAACTGTGGTTCCTTAATATCAGTATATTTTTGCATTTCTTCCCAAATAATTTTGGCAACAACATAACGTGCCATTTCCTTATCATCAGCAGGAATAATATACCACGGCGCATTTTCAGTAGCCGTTTTATTAATTGCCTCCTCATAATACTCCATGTACTCATCCCAATGCTCGCGCTCTTTCAAATCTCCGGGCGAAAATTTCCAATGGTGCTCTACTTCTTCTAATCTACGCAGCAAGCGCTTGCGTTGCTCTTCCTTACTCATATGAAAGTAAAACTTCAAAACAATAGTTCCGTTTTGTGTAATGTGCTTTTCAAAATTATTAATTTGCTCCAATCGATCTTGCCAAAACTGTGGCGTCACATCTTCTACTTTTTCAATTCCAGGCAAATTTTCATTCATAATATATTCTGGGTGAACGCGTGTCACCAAAACATTCTCATAATGTGTTCTGTTAAAAACAGCGAATTTCCCTTTTTCTGGCAAAGCCAAATAATGTCGCCACAGGTAATCGTGTTCCAGTTCCGTTGAATTGGGTGTTTTAAAACTATGCACCTCAACACCACGCGGATTAAATTCCTTGAAAACTTCCCGAATCAGACTATCCTTCCCAGAAGTATCCATGCCTTGCAAGCAAATCAAAACGCCGTATCGATTGTGCGCGTACATCACATCCTGCAACTCGCTCAATTTCTCCTGAACTTTGTCCAGCTTTTCCTCTTTATCATCCTCACTGGCTCCATTAAACAAGTTTGTAGGGATTTTAGACAAATCAATTTTGCCAATCACTTTAAAATCATCGGGGTTTATAGACTTCATAAGAAATATTTTATCTTTGTAAACTCAAATATAACAAATTATAAGGAGCATTTTCCAGCTATTCGTTGCAATCTTTTATTATTTTAAAGAAAAATAATAAAAGGATTTCCTCTTCTATCTGGGCTAGGCACTCCTATTCAAATCAAATACAATGGAAAAATTCACACTCGAATTATTATTTCAAATCATAGGTATTGGTTCTGCATCAGGACTTATTTACAAAGACAACTCCCTACTGATTATTGGTGACAACAGTGGTTTTCTTTATGAATATCAAATGGATTCCAAAGATTTAAAACGCCATCCGTTACTGGAAAACCCAACAGAGAACACACTCAAAAAAGACAAAGCTGATTTTGAAGCCATAACCCATTTTGGTGATAGTTTGTACGTTTTTGGCTCCGGTTCCACCGAGAAAAGGAACAAAATGATACAAGTCAATGCTACTGATAAAAAGATAATCGCCACAAATGACCTCACCGATTTATATGCCGTCATGCAAAATTTTGGAGAAATAAAACCCGAAGATTTCAACCTCGAAGGCGCCATCTATAATGGCGAAAGTTGGTTTTTATTAAATCGAGGCAACGGAAGCTCCAATAAAAATGTCCTTTTCACCATCGAAGGAAAAAACCTTACCAATGATTTCAGTATTCTTTCTAATGCCTACAAACTCCCAAAAATAAAAGGAGTGCGCAGTAGTTTTACCGATGCTATTTTAGTCGGTGATAGCATTTATTTTTTGGCCACAGCCGAAGATACCGAATCTACATATGATGATGGCGAAGTTTTAGGAAGCCTTATTGGGAGCATCAACCTGAAAACCATGAAAATCGATTTTACCCAAAAAATTAGCAGCACCCATAAATTCGAAGGATTGACTTTGTACTCCAATTCAAAAGAAAAAATAGAATTCCTGCTTTGTGAAGATAAAGACACGGAAGTCTTGGAAACAGATATTTACAAATTAACTTTAGACAAAAAATAATATTCATTTCAGTCAAATAACAGAACGTTAAATTTAGATTAAATAGAAAATCAAAATAGATTTCAACTATAAAACGTACTACTTTTACAGTAAACTTGGTCTCTTATTGACCTAAAATAATATACAAAATGACAGATTTAAAAAATAAAAATGCCCTAATCACCGGCGCAGGAAAAGGAATTGGAAAAGCGATTGCTTTGGCATTAGCCAAAGAAGGTGTAAATATAATTTTGGTTGCCAGAACACAGGAAGAGATATACAGTGTAGCTGCAAAAGTGCGTTCTTTAAGAGTAAAAGCACTGGCAATAACTGCTGATGTTGCTGATATCAATTCGGTAAACGCTGCCGTTGAGAAAGCATTAGCCGAATTTGGAACCATTGATATTTTAATCAATAATGCCGGAATAGCCGCTTTTGGAAAATTCTTAGAATTAGAACCAACGGATTGGGAACGCATTATCCAAGTAAACTTAATGGGAACCTATTACGTAACTCGTGCCGTTTTGCCAAATATGATTGAAAGACAAACGGGTGATATCATCAATATTTCTTCAACAGCAGGATTAAGCGGAAATGCGTTAACGAGTGCTTATAGTGCTTCAAAATTTGCTGTTTTAGGATTAACGGAATCATTGATGCAAGAAGTTCGCAAACATAATATTCGTGTAACGGCATTAACGCCGAGTACTGTTGCTACTGATATGGCCAAAGAATTAAAATTGACAGACGGTAATCCGGAAACCGTAATGCAGGCAGAAGATATGGCCGAATTAATCATCGCGCAACTGAAATTAAACCGACGCGTATTTATCAAAAACAGCAGTATTTGGTCTACAAATCCTTAAAATTAGTCGAAAGTCAAAAGTCTTAAAGTCGAATGACCAAAAACCATTAAGAGAATAAGTTTCATTAAGTCTTATGCTTAATTTTCTTAATCTCTTAATGGTTTAAAAAACTTAGATGACTTACATGTTTAATAATTAAACCAAAGCCGAAACAAAATCCATTCGTACACTTCCATCTTCATCAATTTTTGTTAAATTAATTTCGTGTAAGGTATTGACTAATTCAGGATTCCAAGGCGTTTTTACTTTTACGTAATTTTCAGTAAAACCGTGAATGTATCCTTCTTTATTTTCACTTTCGAACAAAACAGTTCTATTACTTCCCAATTGACTTTCGTAAAAAGCACGGCGTTTTTTTACGGACAAACCGCGCAACATTTTGCTGCGTTTAGCACGAACATTAGCAGGAACAACTCCTTCCATTGCAGCAGCTTCAGTATTATCTCGTTCCGAATACGTGAATACGTGTAAATACGAAATATTCATTTCATTCAAGAAATGGTAGGTCTCTAGGAAATGCTCGTCTGTTTCACCCGGAAAACCTACAATTACATCCACACCTATACAAGCGTGCGGCATTACTTCCCGGATTTTGTTTACTCTTTCAGTATATACTTCACGTTGGTAACGGCGTTTCATCAACTTTAAAATATCATTGCTTCCTGATTGCAACGGAATGTGAAAATGCGGAACAAAAGTTCTACTTTTCGATACAAATTCTATGGTTTCATTTTTCAATAAATTGGGTTCAATAGATGAAATTCGCAATCTTTCGATTCCATCTACTTTGTCTAATTCCTGAACTAATTCTAAGAAGGTATGTTCGTGTTTTTTATTTCCAAATTCTCCTTTTCCGTAATCCCCAATATTTACTCCGGTAAGAACAATTTCCTTGATATTTTGTTTCGAAATTTCTGAAGCATTTTTCAATACATTTTCTAACTCGTCACTTCTCGAAATCCCTCTTGCTAACGGAATTGTGCAATACGTACATTTATAATCACAACCATCCTGAACTTTCAAAAATGCTCGGGTTCTGTCTCCTATTGAGTAACTTCCCACATAAAAATCAGCTTCTGCAATTTCGCATGAATGCACTTCGCCAAAATCATTTTTAGACAAATCATTGATATAATCTGCCAATTTAAATTTTTCAGTTGCTCCAAGAACTAAATCCACTCCATCTACGCTTGCTAATTCTTCCGGTTTCAATTGCGCATAACAACCCACAGCCGCAACAAATGCTTTATCATTCAATTTCATTGCTTTTCGCACTACTTGTTTGAACTGCTTATCAGCATTTTCAGTAACTGAACAGGTATTAATCACGTACATATCAGCCACTTCTTCAAAATCTACGCGGTCAAATCCTTCGTCTTGTAAGTTACGGGCAATTGTAGAAGTCTCTGAGAAGTTTAGTTTACAGCCTAAGGTATAAAAGGCTACTTTTTTTCTGTTTTCCATAAGATAACTCAATTAATGAAATCGTTGTCAAAAAATTGAGTGTGCAAATTTACGAACTAAATCTATAAATTTTTCTATAATGCATATTTTATTAAAAACTAAATCCGACACTTAGTCTCTTTTACGAAACAAAGTATCGGATGATAAATTATTATTTTTTGATTTAAGATTTAATTCAAGATAAATCGTCTCACCACTTCAGCCACGCCATGATTATTATTAGAAGCTACAATAACATCTCCTTTATCTCTCAATTCAGGATCTACATTATCAACCCAAACGCCCAATCCTGCATATTCAATCATGGTTAAATCATTCCCTGCATTTCCTACAGCAATAATCTCACTTTGAAGAATATTTAGTCTTTCGGCTAAAAATTTGATACTGGCTCCTTTATCAATTCCATTTTGCGCTACTTCAAGAAAAAAGGGCTTTGACATGCTGACACTAAGATGTGGCATTGCCGCTTTCAAGTCTTTTTCTACTTCTTTTAAGTAACCAGGCTCTTCTAACAAAATACATTTCACAGCTGAAGATTGAACTTCCTCTTTAAAACTTACCACTTTATTATGTTCTAAACCCGTAATATTTTTTTCGATTTCAATATATTCAGAATCCGTTTCACTTACAATTTTCCCATTAACGTAAGTAATAATGTGTGTCTTACTTTTCAAACTGTAATCATACAATTCATGGATTTGCCCTTGGGTTAACGTTTGCTCAAAAATGACTTTATCTTCTTTTAAATCTGTAATAACAGCGCCATTATATGATATCATATACGAATTATCCAATTGTAATTCTTTAGCGTAAGCAATCATTGCTGGCGTTGGTCTTCCGGATGCCAAAACAATATGCACCCCCAATTCTCTTGCCTTAGACAACATCACTTTATTTTCGTTTGAAATGGTATGATCATCGTTCAACAAAGTATCATCCATGTCCAAAACCAACATTTTATATTTCATTCTATTTCTTTTATTGTGAATGAATTAAATACTCATTCTGAATTCTTCAATAACAGGGTTTACTTTTGCAAACTCGGTTTCCTGAACAAACAATTCAACTGCTAAATCTGAATTTCCAAATCCTCCCAATCGAGCCGATTGTATATTATTTTTCACGACTACATCTACACCAATCGCTTCAATTCTTTCTTGTAACGCTAAAGCTAAAATTTCACTTCCCGAAAACACTTTCATTAATCCCATTTTATTCTTTATTTAATTATTTATTACCGTTTTCCTCATCACCTTCTAATTCCTCAAAATCATCGTCTACATCTGCCTCGAAGTTTTCTTCCTCCTCAAAATCTTCCTCGTCTTCATCCTCATCTTCTTCATCATCTTCTTCATCAAAGTCGAATTCATAAGGCTCCTCTAACATTTTCTCTGCAAGGACTTCAATACGTTCCGTGAATTGTTCCGAAAAAATAATACGTTGGGTTCTCACAATACTATTCGAAATACGCATTATTTTTGTTTCATGACGCAATTTCAAGATTGGATCAGCATCATCAAGGATAAACATTTTCAATCGGTTTACGTTAAATCCAGCCGTAGTAAACATTTCGCTCAACTTATTTGGAGTCCCAATCAACACATCAATTCCGCTGGAGATATAATTTTTATCATATTCCATATCACCTTTGTCATGGACACCATAAACTTCTAAATTAGAATTCTTTCCGTATTTTTCAAAAAGAGATTCCATTTCCAATACTTTCGCTTTGTCTTCAACAATAATCAAAGCCCTTGGTGATTCTTCAGTTGCGCCTGCCAATCTCTGAATTACATTTAGCACAATTGTTGTTGATTTCCCGCTTCCTTTTGGTGCAATAATAATACAATCCGAACCACTTTTCAGTGTCGAAAATGTTTCTTTTTGCATCGCATTGGCTTCAGTCAAACCGTTTTCAATTAAGGCTTGTTGTAACTCTTCGTTTATTTTTTTTAGTTTCATTTCTTATGATTGAAAGATTAAAAATTAAAAAATTAAAAGATTAAACTAGTGCCAAATCTTTAAATAGTTAAATTTTAAAATCATTAAATTAATTTTATTTCGATGCAAACAACTTCACATCATTCTCTGAAATTTCGCTTCCGCCAAGGATAATTAAGCGCTCTACTACATTTCTCAACTCACGTATATTTCCTGTCCAATCGTATTCTTTCAACAAATTAATCGCTGCTGAAGAGAATTTTTTCACTGCATTTCCTTGCTCAGAAGCAATTTTATCCGCAAAATGAGAAATCAACATCGGGATATCATCTCGTCTTTCATTCAAAGCTGGAACTTTTATCAAAATTACTGCCAAACGATGGTACAAATCTTCCCGGAAACGCCCTTCGGCAATTTCGACTTTCAAATCTTTATTGGTAGCTGCAACCACACGAACATCGACTTTGATGTCTTTGTCCGCTCCCACTCTGGTAATCATACTTTCCTGCAAAGCACGCAATACTTTGGCTTGCGCCGAAAGACTCATATCACCAATTTCATCTAAGAAAATAGTCCCTTTATCCGCCGCTTCAAATTTTCCTGCGCGATCTTTGACAGCCGAAGTAAACGCTCCTTTTACGTGACCGAATAATTCACTTTCTATCAATTCAGATGGAATCGCAGCACAGTTTACTTCAATTAAAGGGAAATTAGCGCGCTCGCTCTTTTCGTGTAATTGATGGGCAACCAATTCTTTTCCGGTTCCGTTAGGACCCGTGATTAAAACTCTGGCTTCGGTTTGTGCTACTTTCTCAATCATCACTTTAATGTGATTGATGGCTTCACTTTCGCCAATCATTTCGTAATTCTTACTGACTTTTTTCTTTAGGATTTTATTCTCAACTACGAGCTGTTTTTTGTCTAAAGCATTGCGAACCGTATTCAATAATCGGTTTAAATCGGGTGGTTTTGAAATGTAATCAAACGCTCCCAAACGCATGGTATTAATTGCCGTTTCCATATCGCCATGACCGGAAATCATCACCATAGGAATTTCGGGTTTGATTTTTTTGACTGCTTCCAATACCTCAACACCATCCATTTTTGGCATTTTAATGTCGCACAAAACCAAATCGTAATCGTTGTTCTTTATTTTTTCGAGACCTGCAACACCATCTTCAGCTTCTTCAACCTGATAGGTATCATTTTCTTCAGAGAGTATTTTTGTAAGTACTCTTCGAATTGCGGCTTCGTCTTCTATGATTAGTATTTTACTCATTTTTGATAATTTGTTTAATCGTTAATTCGGCTATTTGTTTAATCGATTAAACGAATAACCGAATTAATCTAAATTTAATATTTCAACCAGCGGTACATTTCACTCCACGTTGGTTTTTTGCCATACATAAGTATTCCTATTCGGTATATTTTTGCAGCAAACCAAACGACACATAAGAAACTTCCGAACAACAATGTTACAGATATGGCGATTTGCCACAAAGGTACGCCAAACGGAATTCGCATCAACATTACTATTGGTGAGGTAAGCGGAATCATTGAAAAAACAACTGCAACTGTACCATGTGGATCATTGATAACTGTAAAAAAACCAACGTAAACGCTCAACATTAACGGCATAATGATTGGCAACAAAAATTGCTGTGAATCCGTTTGATTATCTACTGCGGCACCAATTGCGGCATAAAAGGAACTGTACAGAAAATAGCCGCCAATGAAGTAAATCACAAATCCAATCAAGATACTTGCAATAGGTAAATTCCATAATTCCTTAATATACATTTGAGCAGTTCCTGTCATTTCTTGCTGTGCAGTTTGCATTATTTCTGGTGAAACTCTGGCTGTAGGACCCACATTTACTCCAAAAAATACAGAGGCTGCAAACATTAATGACATTCCGATTATTGCCCAAATAAGGAATTGCAACAATCCTGCCAATGAAGTTCCTATGATTTTTCCCATCATCAATTGAAATGGTTTGACTGAGGAAATTATAATTTCTACTATTCGGCTGGTTTTTTCTTCGATGACACTTCGCATCACCATGTTTCCATATATGATTATGAACATCATAATAAGATATCCAAATGCGCCACCAATCCCGATTTTGATTTCGTTAAGTCCTTTGACACTTTCTTCACCAGATGCTTTTGTCAGACTGATATTCACTTTTGACTGGGCATTTTTAATTGCCAGCGTATCTAAATGAGCTTTTTCTAAATTGTTTTTAGTTAATTTATTTGCAATTACATCCTGAACATTTTCAATGAATGAAATACTGGGACTACTGTTTGAAATAAACTGGATTTTACTTTCGAAATCCTTAGTATTACTCGCCTTTGGGATATACAATAATCCTTCATAGCTTTCATTTGTGATACTGTCTTTCAGGAATTTTAAATCTATCAAAGACAAATCAAGGTATTTGAACGCTTTATTTTTATTGTTCTGCGACGTAAATTCCTTTACAAACATACCTGATTCGTCATGAATAGCGATTCGTTTGGTATCTGCTTTCATGGAACTTAAATACGCCACAAAAACGGCAATTCCCACAAATAGTAACGGACTTAAAAAAGTCATAACAATAAAGGATTTATTTCGCACCTTGGCAATAAACTCTCTTTTTATAATTAATGATACTATAGACATTTTAGATGGTTAGATTGTTAGACATTTTAGACTGTTAGAATTATAAACCTTTAGATTTTCTAAAAATCTAAGAAGTCTAAAAAGTCTATTGTGTTACTGTTTGAATAAAAATATCATTTACACTTGGAATTTTTTCCACAAAATGTGTTACTTGTCCGCATTGGGTCAAGATATTCAATAACTCATTTGGCGTGGCATTCCCTAGTTGAATTTCCAGTTTTAATTCGTTATTCAATGATTTAAAATTAGCCGGACCAACGGTGAATTTCTGTGTAATAGCATACATCAATCCTTCTACATTCTCCGATAAAATGCCCACTTCAAAACTATTGGTTTTAAATTGTCTTTTTACATCATCTAATTTCCCTTCAATGAGTTTATTCGATTTGTGGATTAAAGCAATATGATCACACAATTCTTCTACGCTTTCCATACGGTGTGTAGAGAAAATTATCGTCGCTCCTTGATCTCGCAAAGCCAGAATTTCATCTTTGATAATATTAGCATTTACGGGATCAAAACCAGAAAAAGGTTCATCAAAAATCAATAGTTTAGGCTTGTGCAAAACGCAAACTACAAATTGGATTTTCTGAGCCATTCCCTTAGAAAGCTCTTGGATTTTCTTATTCCACCAACCTTGAATTTCTAATCTATCGAACCAATATTCCAGTTGTTTTTTGGCTTCAGCCTTAGAAAGCCCTTTCATTTGAGCCAAATACAAGCATTGTTCTCCCACTTTCATCGTGTTATACAATCCTCTTTCTTCGGGTAAATAGCCTATATATTGAACATGTTTGGGTTGCAGTCTTTCACCATCCAAAATAATTTCACCGCTATCAGGCAATGTAATTTGGTTTATAATTCGGATAAGTGATGTTTTTCCGGCTCCATTTGGACCTAAAAGTCCGTAAATACTTCCTTTTGGGACAGTTAATGAAACCTCGTTAAGCGCCACATAATCACCGTATTGCTTGACAACTTTATTCACTTCAAGAATGTTATTCATGCTTATTTTTTAGTTGGTGTAAAAGTAAATAATTAGTACCAAAATACTTAGAATAGTTACATAAAAAACCCATCCTTATTTTAACAAGGATGGGGAATATATTTTAAACAGCATCAATAAATTGTATGGCTACTTTTTATTATGAAAACATGTCTTTCACTTTTTCAAAAAATGATTTGTCTGATTTTTCTGGATTTGGAATAAAATTCTCATCCGTAAGATTTTTTTCGAAAAACTGTTTTTGTTCTTTGTTCAGTGTTTTTGGAGTCCAAACATTTACATGAACCAATAAATCTCCGTTTCCGTAGCCATTGATACTTGGAATTCCTTTTCCTTTTAATCTTAGAATTTTACCGGATTGAATTCCTTCTTCCAGTTTGATTCTCACTTTTCCGTTTATAGCTTCAATATCTTTGGAAATTCCAAGAACCGCTTCAGCAAAACTGATGTATAAATCGTAATGTAAATTCTCTCCTTCACGTTTCAAGAACTCATGCTCCAATTCTTCAATTGCAACAATCAAATCTCCTGGAATACTGTTTCCCGGAGCATCGTTTCCTTTATTAGAAACTTTCAATTGCATTCCGTCTACAACACCCGCAGGTATTTTTATTGAAACCGTTTCATCCTCAAGAATCATTCCTTGTGAATCTGCTTCTGATGGTTTTTTATCTAAAATTTGACCTGAACCACTACAGGTTGGACACGTAGAAGCTGATTGCATTCTGCCCAAAATGGTATTCGTAACGCGCATCACTTGTCCTTGACCATTACAGGTAGAACATGTTTTGTAGGTCACTCCAGGTGCTTGAACTTTACGTTTTACTTTTACTTTTTTCTCAACGCCATTGGCAATTTCTTCCAATGTCAATTTTACTTTGATGCGAAGGTTGCTTCCTTTAGCACGACGAACGCCTCCACCGCCTCCGCCTCCGAAACCACCAAAACCGCCTCCGAAAATATCACCAAACTGACTGAATATGTCATCCATATTCATTCCGCCATGACCGCCTCCACCAAAACCGCCTGAACCATCAAAAGCTTGATGCCCATATTGATCGTATTTTGCTTTTTTCTGAGGATCGCTTAATACTTCGTAAGCTTCAGCAGCTAATTTAAACTTATCTTCTGCCGATTTGTCTCCAGGATTTTTGTCAGGATGGTACTGTAAAGCGTTTTTTCTATATGCTTTTTTAATTTCAGCAGCATCAGCACTTTTTGAAATGCCTAATATTTCGTAAAAATCTTTTTTCATTTTTATTTTTTCTTATGTTGAAACGCACTGCGATGCGCATCCATGCGTGATATAAATACGCGATTAATCGCGAATCTACTACTGCCCTATTACAACTTTTGGAAAACGAATGATCTTGTCTCCTAATTTGTATCCTTTTTCAAGAACATCAACAATTTTTCCCTTCATCTTTGGCGCTGGAATCTGAGTAATTGCTTCAGCAAAATCAGCATCAAAAGCGTCTCCAGCCTTAACCTCAACTTGCTCTAATCCTTTAGAAACTAAAGTGCTTTTTAGTTTTTCATGAATAAGCTCCACTCCTTTTGTTAACAATTCGTCTTCCGATTTGCTAATTTCAACCAAAGCTCTGTCAAAATCATCTAATACAGGAAGCATTGCAAGCAAAACTTCTTGATTAGCAGTTTTAAACAACTCTATACGCTCTTTAGTAGTTCTACGTTTGTAATTTTCAAATTCTGCAAATAATCGTAAATACTTGTCTTTCTCTTTGGCTAAGTCTTGAGTCAATTGCTCTTCCAGACTTAATTCCTCAATAATGATTTGCTCTCCATTTGCATTGTTTTCTAATGTCACATCATCTATTTCTTGATCAATTTCTGTATTTTCAGTAGTCATATTACTTGTATTTTTAAAAATATTCTTAAACTTCATTTTTATTCTTTTCTTTGGAGTGCAAAAGTACTGCCAATTCTTTTAAAATGTCAAATTGTCATCTTTTTATCGAATTTATAATTCTTTTTAAATTTTATACTCTTCAAAACAATTTTTACACACTCAAAATTTTAATATAATTTTAAGACTATCTCGATATAGTTTATATAAATTTGTTTCAATTATTTACAGTTATTTTTCTGTAAATGAAAAACTAAAGAATCCCTACAAATTATTAATTCACCATTATTTTATATTAAAAAAAGCTTCGTTTAGTAGACGAAGCTTTTTTTATACTTTTAAAATAAAACTACAATAATGCGTTTTTCAAGCCTTCAAAATCCACTGAAGTCTGCTCTCCACTCACTAAATTTTTAAGAGAAAAAGAATTGGTAGCCATTTCTTGTTCTCCTGCGATTACTGCAAAAGGAATCCCTCTTTTATCTGCATGTTGAAACTGCTTTGCTACTTTCGCATTATCCGGATACAATTCTACCTTCACACCTGAATTCCTTAATTCTTTTATCGCTTTCATTGCATAAAAAGCTTCTGTATCACCATAATTTATAAACAACGCTTTAGAAGTTGCCGTTACGGTTTCAGGAAATAAATTCAATTCTTCGACAACCAAATAGATTCGATCCAATCCAAAAGAAATCCCCACGCCACTCATATTTTTCAATCCGAAAATTCCAGTCAAATCATCGTACCTTCCACCGCCGCCAATGGATCCCATTGCTACAGATTTTGGCGGAGCCACTTCAAAAATAGCACCTGTGTAATAATTCAGTCCTCTTGCCAAGGTTACATCTAAGTCTAAAATTGCTGTTGACAATCCTAGTTCCGAAACGTTTTCACAAATAAAACGCAGCTCTTCAACTCCTTTCATTCCTTCACTGGACTCCGCAAGCAAAACAGAAAGTTGGTTTATTTTCTCTGAAATAGTTCCTGTAAAATTAAATAGCGGCTGTACTTTCAGAATCGCTTCTTCTGAAATTCCTTTCTCCATCATTTCCTTTTTCACGCCGTCCTCACCTATTTTATCGAGTTTGTCTAACGCAACCGTAAAATCAATCAATTTATCCGAAGCACCAATTACTTCCGCAATTCCGGATAATATTTTCCTGTTATTGATTTTGATGATTACACCTTCTAAACCTAGAGCAGAAAAAACAGTATCATACAATTGCACCAATTCTACTTCTTGCCACAATGATTTAGAACCTACCACATCCGCATCACACTGAAAAAACTCTCTGAAACGTCCTTTTTGCGGACGATCTGCTCTCCAAACAGGTTGAATTTGGTATCTTTTAAATGGAAATTCTATATCGTTTTGATGTTGTACCACATAACGTGCAAACGGAACGGTTAAGTCATAACGCAAGGCTTTCTCAGAAATACTTGACGTTAATTTCGTACTGTCTTTATTTTCTAAATGTGTCGCATTGGCTTTGGCCAAATAGTCTCCTGAATTCAATATTTTAAAAATCAAACGATCGCCTTCTTCTCCGTATTTACCCATTAAGGTTTCGGAATTTTCGAACGAAGGAGTTTCTATAGGTTGAAAACCAAATTTCTCGAAATTACTTTTTATAATCTGAATGATATAGTTTCGTTTTGCCACCTCAGTTGGTGAAAAATCTCTGGTTCCTTTAGGAATGCTCGGTTTTGATGCCATTTTTTGATTATTGGATTTTAGATTTTCAGATTTGGGAATTTTTGAAAAACTCCAAATTCTAATTCTTTGCAAATATCTTATTTTTAAAATAAATCTGTTTACAAATTTCATCATTTTATTACCAGATGTTTAGCCCAGATTACTTCACTTAATTTCTATTTTTCATAGGAGTTCAGTGAACTTCGTTTGCAGCGAAAATAGGGAAGTGAAAAATAATATTGTTTTCTTGCCTGAAAGAGCGACCAAAGGAAGCTCCTTTTAGGCAATTAAAAACAAATTATTTTCACTGACAGGTTGTAGCGAAAAGCTGGACACGAGCGAAGCGAACTGACGAATTAAATAGCTCCTAAAAAATAAATTAGGATTTTTGAAAAGGAAATTTGTAACAAAAATTGTATTTTCGTGTCAAACTGCTATGATGTTAAAATTATTCAAAGAAAATATTCGAATTGCATTCGGTTCCATCAGAACACAATTGTTGAGAACCGTTCTAACTGTGTTGATTATCGCTATTGGAATCACAGCTTTAGTTAGTATCCTTACTGTTGTTTCTGCTTTAGAAAATACTATTTCCTCTGATTTTGCATCAATGGGAGCCAATACCTTCAACTTAAAACAGTATGAAAACACTGTGAGAAGACAGGGAAGAGACGAACGTGAAATAATTAATCCTATTATTTCGTATCCTGAAGCGGTGGCTTTTAAGAATAAATACAACTATCCTTTTACTGAAACTTCACTTTCGTTTACCGCTACTTCTGGCGCTGAAGTAAAATTTGAATCTTCAAAAACGGATCCTGAAAATTCAATTGTAGGTGTCGATGAATTTTTCATGAGTAATTCCGGACTGGAAACCAGTGCTGGACGAAATTTTACAGGATTTGATATTGACAACAATGCGTATGTGTGTATTGTAGGTTCTGATTTTGAAAAAGGATTGTTAAAAGACGTGAATCCCATTGATAAAATAATTTCAATCAGAGGCGCTAAGTTTAGGGTTATTGGAGTATTAAAAGAGAAAGGATCAACTTTTGGTAACAGTCAGGATTTGCGGGTTTTAATCCCAATACAATTAGCACGTTCCTTATTCACGGCGCCTAACATCAATTATACGGTAAGTGTTATGGTTAGTAAAAAAGAATTGCTAGACCAAGCAATTGACAATGCTAACAGCATCATGCGCAGGGTTCGTAAATTAAGTCCCGTTGAAGATAATAATTTTGGACTCGTTCGCAGTGATGACTTAATCAACAGAATCCTTGGAATCACACAATATCTGGGACTTGCTTCTTGGCTTATTGGTATTATTACCGTTCTTGGATCTTCGATTGCTTTGATGAATATTATGATTGTTTCAGTAACCGAACGCACGCGGGAAATAGGCGTTCGAAAAGCCTTAGGAGCAAAAAAAACAACAATTGCTTTTCAATTTTTTATAGAAACTTTGCTTATCGGCCAATTAGGCGGATTGGTAGGGATAATTTTCGGAATCTTAATTGGTTTTGGTATTGCTACTGCTATGAGTTTTGCATTTGTAATTCCGTGGAGCGCAATCATGGCGGCATTTATAACCAGTTTTATGGTTGCTATCGCTTCTGGTTTATATCCTGCAATAAAAGCGGCTATGCTAGACCCAATTGAAGCATTGCGATACGAATAGTTGCAGTAATCAACTTCATTGCGAGGAACAAAGATCACATTTAATATTTTTCAAAACAATTTGGGCGTGACCACATTAAAAAAAAGGGCTAACTAATCATACGTGCTAGTTGCCCCTTTTTTTAATGCCGTCGGGTCATCCGCGTTACAAGGTAACTCGCTCCTACCCCTCACGCAAACCCCGTAAAACGAGAACTTTTGCATAAATAATAACCAAAGTTAGATGCGATTGCTTCGTTCCTCGCAATGACAACTAAGCATCCTGTCATTGCCGTAAATATCTTTTCGTAATTCGATGTTTTTGAAATTCATTTTTTCGAGAAAATCAACCATTTCTTTGCCTAGATATTGATTAATTTCAAAATACAATTGCCCATTTTCAGAGAGGTTTTTCTGAGCCAATTCGGCTATTTTTTTATAAAAAATCAACGCGTCATCATCTGCTACAAAAAGTGCCAAATGCGGTTCATTGTCCAATACATTTTTCTTAATTTCTTCCTTTTCTAAATTTCGAACATAAGGCGGATTAGAAACAATAATATCAAATTGTTGCTCTAAATCTTGCGTTTCAAGAATATTTTGATTGATAAAAGTAACGTTGACGGAATTATTTTCTGCATTTGTTTTGGCTGTAGCCAAAGCCTTTTCAGAAACATCTATTGCAAAAACTGTGGCATTTGGAAGATTTTTTGCTAATGAAATGGCTATACAACCACTTCCAGTTCCAATATCCAAAATTTTCAAATCTTTTAAGCTTTCTCCCGAAGTTTCAGGATTCGACTTTTGACTTTCTAAAATCCATTCAACTAATTCTTCGGTTTCAGGTCTTGGAATTAAAACGTTCTCATTGACTTCAAAATCCAATCCATAAAAACTCGTTTTCCCTAAAAGATATTGTACTGGAATTTCCAGTTTCAATTGTTCTAAAATCGAGTTCCAAACTACGATTTCTTCCTCCGAAAAAACTAAATCAGGATGCAACGCCAAGTCTATTCTTTTCAATTGATGTTTTTCTTCTAATATTAAATAGAAAAAACTCTCTGCTTCTCCAGCATCATAAATTGGAGTCAGTTCTTGAATAAATTGGGTTCTGTATTCTTTAATTTTAAAAGAGCTCTTTTTCATTTAAAATTTATAATGTTTTAAGCATCCAAATAGGACAACTGGTATGACCTGTACTTCCCATAGGAGAACAAATGTATTCAAAACCTACTTTCTTATAGAGTTTTTGAGCATCAAGCATAAAAGGCATTGTTTCCAAATAGCATTTTTCAAAACCAAAATCTTTGGCACTTTGTAAACATTGAGCCATCATTTGACTTCCAATTCCAAGTCCTCGGGTTTCTGGGAGAAAATACATTTTTTGAAGTTCACAGATAGTTTCCGCTTCATTTTCAAGTGGTGCAACACCGGCAGAACCTATGATTTTTCCATCCTTTTCTACAACATAATAAACCGATTTTGGCTTATTATATTCCTCAAACATTAAATCCAAATACGGATCTTCATAAGCAGTTCCTACTTTTGGAATGTTTAATTCGTCAAAAACCGCTCTTATCAATGCTGCAACTGCTTGATTGTCCTCTTTTTTTATTTTTCTAATGCTGTAATTTTCCATTTTCTTCAAAAACTAATTTTACCTGCAAAAATAGAAATTGTTTAGTGTTATTTTAGAAAGTTTCAAAACTAATCTCGTCCCGAAACCTCGGGATTGGGACTAAACTCAAAAATAACTACTTTTGTGTTGTGAAAATACATGAAAAATACATCCGACGTTGCATTGAATTAGCCAAAAATGGTTTGGGAACAACATACCCAAATCCTTTGGTAGGCAGTGTTATTGTTTATGACGACAAAATCATTGGCGAAGGCTGGCATAAAAAAGCTGGAGAACCGCATGCTGAAGTAAACGCTGTGAATTCTGTAAAAGACAAATCGTTGTTGAAAAAAGCGACTATTTATGTGAGTTTAGAGCCGTGTAGTCATTTTGGCAAAACGCCACCTTGTTGTGATTTGATTATCAAAAATAAAATTCCAAATGTAGTTATCGGAACTGTTGACCCCAATGTAAAAGTGGCAGGAAACGGAATCAAAAAACTAATGGAAGCCGGAATACATGTTACCGTAGGAATTCTTGAAGAAGAATGCAATGAACTTAATAAAAGGTTTTTTACATTTCACGAAAAGAAAAGACCTTATATTATTTTGAAATGGGCCGAAAGCCAAGATGGTTTTATCGCGCCAAAAGAAAAATCAGAAAAAAAACCGGTCTGGATTACCAATCCATATTCAAGACAATTAGTACACAAGTGGAGAACGGAAGAACAAGCTATTTTGGTGGGAACTCAAACTGCCATTGATGACAATCCAAAATTAAATGCACGGGACTGGTCTGGAAACAACCCGATTAGAATAGTTTTAGACCAAAACAATCGCATTCCAAAAGACAATTATATATTTGACAATCAAGTTAAAACAATCCTATTTTCTAAATCGAAACGACCAATTGAGAAAGAAAACTGTATCTTTGAGTATATTGATTTTGAACAAAATATAGCAACCCAAATAATACAATCACTATATCAGCATCAAATTCAATCCATTATTATAGAAGGCGGACGACAAACTTTACAAACATTTATTGATGCCAATCTTTGGGACGAAGCTAGAATATTTATTGGAAGTGTCGAATTTAAGGACGGAACAAAAGCTCCAAATCTTGCTAAAAACCAGTTCAAAAAACAATCTATTGGTAATGATCAATTAATACTATCTAGAAACTATGATTAATACTATAATTTTTGATTTTGGAGATATTTTTATCAACTTAGACAAAGAAGCCCCTATTGTCGAGTTTACTAAATTAGGTTTAAAAGAATGGACTGAGGATTTAAATGAACTCAATATATCATTTGAAAAAGGAAAAATTTCTGAAATTCAATTTATTGAAGGATTCCAGAAACACATGCCTAATGCTTCGATAGACGAGGTTAGAAGCGCTTGGAATACCATTTTATTGGATTTCCCATTGTACAGACTTGAATTTTTACAAATGCTTTCGCAAAAATACCGCTTATTCCTACTAAGTAATACAGATGCAATTCACATCGATAAATTTCAGCATACAGCCGGAATGACCTTTTACAGAGAATTTTATGAATGTTTTGAAAGGGTTTATTTTTCTTTTGAATTAGGCATGCGAAAACCTGACGCAGAAATTTTCAATTACTTGGTAAAAAAACATGAATTAACACCAAAACGCACTTTGTTTATTGATGACAAAAAAGAAAATACTGATGCAGCACTTGCGTTAGGATTCCAAGTTTGGAATTTACAAGTAGGAAAAGAAGATGTTGTCCATTTATTTGACAAAAAAATAATTTAGAAAAGTAGCTTTTGGAATTTAAAGACACCTATAATACCATTGAATTTACCTCTGAAGAATTATTATTCAAAGAAAAAAACAGTAAATTTTTTGGTTACGCCTTTCCAATTCAATCGGAAGAAGCAGTAAAACCAATAATCGAAACCTTACGAAAACTCCACCCTAATGCAGGACATTTTTGTTATGCGTATCAAATAGGTGCAGATTCTGTAACGTATAGAGCTAATGATGATGGCGAACCAAGTAATAGTGCAGGAATGCCTATTTATGGACAAATTCAGTCTTTTTCTGTAACCAATATACTTATTGTTGTCGTCCGAATATTTGGCGGCGTGAAATTAGGTGTTGGAGGATTAATTTCTGCTTATAAAACGACCGCACAAATGGTTCTGGAAACCTGTGAAATTGTCGAAAAAACGATAGATATTCATTTTTCAATCACATTTGATTATCAAAATATGAATAAAGTGATGCGGGTAATTAAGGAAAAAAAACTTGAAATTGTAAGTCAAGAAATGGAAATAAATGAAGATTCAGGACTTCCGATAGGCAAAATTGAAATAAAAACCCGAAAAAAAAATGCCGAAATGGTATTCGACATTTTTAATTCAATGTTTGAAATCGATATAAAACGAATCTAATTTCTACTCAAAATTGCTTATTTTATAATTTATTCTATTGTTTTTAAGAGTTCTAAAATATAATCTGGCGGAGCGGTAGGACGACCTGTTTTTAAGGACACAAAAACAAGGATAAATTGGGCAGTTGTTAATAACTCATCAGACTCATTATAAATAGCGCAATCAAATTCTATCTTCACAGAACTCTGACTTTTGAAAACAGTGTGAACGGTAAGCAACTCATCATAGCGAGCTGATTTTTTATAATTTATATTCATGGAAACTATCGGAAGTGCAATTCCACTTTCTTCCATACTTTTATACGAAACCCCTTTGTTTCTAAGCCATTCCACTCTTCCTATCTCAAAATAAGGGATATAATTTCCGTGATAAACAACGCCCATTTGATCCGTTTCAGAGTAACGCACCCTAACTTGTATTTGATGATCTTTCATTAATTATGTATTAAAAATTTTAAATTCAAAACGCTCCTTACGACAATAATTTGGAAAATTATTGTCCAATATATTTTTTTTTACAGAAATTTGTTCACATATTTGTTACCCCGATAAATAATAAGAAAACATCTTTTTTTTTGTAAGATAACAATTACCAATTAAAAATAATTTAACAGAATATATGAACAAAACTGCTCAATCAGTATGGGAAAACTGTTTGTCTTTTATAAAAGACAACATTCAGGATCAAGCTTACAAAACTTGGTTCGAACCAATCAAATCAGTTGAACTTACCGATAACGCATTATATATTCAAGTTCCAAGTAAATTTTTCTACGAATGGCTGGAAGAACACTATGTGAAATTGTTAAAAGTTGCACTTACTAAAGAACTTGGAAAAAACGCTAAGTTACTTTATAAAATCAGAATGGAAAACACTTATGGCAATAAACAACCGTTTACGGAGCAATTGCCAAGTGCCAACAGAGTTCCTATGAAGCCACAAGAAGTTGATGCTCCATTCAAAAACTTAAACCCTGAATTAAAAAATCCATTTGTAATCCCAGGAATCCGAAATTTAAAAATTGAATCTCAACTGAATGCTAATTACAGTTTTGATAATTTTCTAGAAGGAGATTCTAATAGACTAGCGCGTTCTGCAGGTATGGCTGTTGCCAATAAACCTGGAGGAACTTCATTTAATCCGTTGTTGATTTTTGGAGGAGTTGGACTAGGAAAAACCCACCTAGCTCACGCTATTGGTGTAGAAATAAAAGACAAGTACCCAGAAAAAACAGTTTTATACATTTCAGCTGAGATTTTCACACAACAATATATTGACTCGGTTAAGAAAAACAACCGAAATGATTTCATCCACTTTTATCAATTAATTGATGTTTTAATTATTGATGACGTTCAGTTCCTTTCTGGAAAGTCTGGAACGCAAGATGTATTTTTCCATATCTTCAATTATTTGCACCAAAATGGTAAACAGGTAATCTTGACATCAGACAAGGCGCCAGTTGACATGCAAGATATTGAACAACGATTGTTATCTCGTTTCAAATGGGGATTGTCTGCTGAATTGCACCAACCGGATTATGAAACCAGAATTTCTATCCTAAAAAATATATTGTACAGAGATGGTGTAGAAATCCCTGAAGAAATAATAGAATATGTTGCCCGTAATATCAAATCGAATGTAAGAGAACTGGAAGGAGCCATTATTTCCTTGATTGCACAATCTTCATTTAATAAAAAAGAAGTTACGCTGGAGCTTGCTAAAAGTGTTGTCGAAAAATTTGTTAAAAATGTAAAACGAGAAATTTCTATCGATTACATTCAAAAAATTGTTTCGGATTATTTCCAATTGGATTTAGAAACGTTACAATCAAAAACCAGAAAAAGGCACGTTGTTCAAGCCAGACAATTGGCAATGTTTTTTGCAAAAAAATTCACAAAAGCATCTTTAGCAAATATTGGTTCTCAAATTGGGGACAGGGATCATGCTACCGTATTACACGCCTGTAAAACCGTTGATAATTTAGTTGCTACCGACAAACAATTCAAGAAATTTGTTGAAGATATCAATAAAAAATTAACGCTGTAAACGAATCATGTCCGTGAAAATTTTAATGGTCTGTTTAGGCAATATTTGTCGATCACCCTTAGCCGAAGGCATATTAGCCTCCAAGCTCCCAAAAAATAAATTCAAAGTTGATTCAGCAGGAACTGGTTCTTGGCACGTTGGCCATAAACCGGACGATCGTTCCGTTGCCGTAGCAAAAAAAAATAAAATAAATATTTCAGATCAAAAAGGAAGACAATTCAGCAAATCTGATTTCGATTCATTTGATTATATTTATGTAATGGATAATTCTAATTATAACGACGTCATTGAGCTTGCCGAAAATCAAGAACAAAAACTAAAAGTACAACTCATTTTAGATGAATTATTTCCAAACGAAAAAGTAGATGTTCCGGATCCTTATTTTGGTTTACCCAATGGATTTGACATAGTTTATAATATGCTTGATGAAGTTTGCGATATAATTGCAAAAAAATTAATAGACAAGCATCAATAATTTTTAGATTTAAAAATTATACAAAAAATCAATAAAAAATTTACTTTAGAAACGTAAAACTACAGCAATGCAAACAACTACTTTATTAGGAAAACTGTACTTAATCCCTACTACAATGGGCGATTGCGATCCAATGGATGTGTTGCCTCAAACCGTAAAAAGAAGTATTGATTTCATTGATTATTATATTGTTGAAAATGAAAAAACTGCCCGAAAATCAATTAAAGGCGTAAATCCTGAAAAGAAACAATCCGAGCTAAAACTTTTTGTGTTAAACAAACATACCGAAACCAAAGAACATTTAGATTTCATTAAACCTTTATTAGAAGGAAAAAATATGGGATTAATGAGCGAAGCTGGTTGCCCCGGTGTAGCTGATCCCGGTGCAGTTATTGTAAAATTAGCACATGAAAAAGGAATCCAAGTTATACCCTTAGTTGGACCTTCTTCTATTCTTTTGGCGATGATGGCTTCCGGAATGAATGGCCAAAGTTTTACGTTTAATGGCTACTTGCCTATTGAAAAAGGAGAAAAAAAGACAGCTCTGAAGAATTTAGAAAAATTATCTCAGGATAAAAACCAATCTCAAATTTTCATAGAAACTCCGTATCGAAATAATAAAATGCTGGAGGATATCTTACAGGCTATAAATCCCGCCACTCATCTTTGTATTGCAACAGATATTACTTTACCAACAGAATATATCAAAACCATGCGAGCTTCTGATTGGAAAAAAGCAAAAGTGGATTTACACAACCGCCCAACTATTTTCATCATTCATAAAATATAATGTTTCTTTTTTGGAACTTATAATTGGATTCTTAAATCTCAATTAGAGGTCAATCACTTTCCAAACAATACCAAAATACTTCTTTTATAGTATTGCAATTTCATTTCAAAATTAAACTTTTTGAAACACTTCCCTATGTCTATTAAATAACCTAAAAAAAATACTTACTAAAAGGTTCTTTATTATTTCGATACAGCAAATATGTCTTTGTTTCTTCGTTATTGCAAATGGATTTTCCTGCTAAAAAAACCCATAAAATCCTTATTTATATTAACATTATTTACAAAAAAATTAACCTGTCTACCTGTAAAAAAAAAGTAATTTTACTAATGCCCAAAGTACTTTTTTATTCAAACTTCAAAAAATAAAACTACTAATGTTATGAATTACAATGATTTAAATAAATCACAAATAACAAAAAGGGGAAGAAATCAATTAAGCCTTATTAATTATTTTTATCATTAATGTATTATTTATTAGACTATTAATTCAAAAACAAAGTATCATGAAATCATATATAATTGTTTTATTTTTTTTAGGTATAAGCACACTATCTTATTCCCAAGATAAAGAAGTTAATTCAGGGCAAGGAAATATTAAAATGGAAAATTTACCAGGAGTTGTAATTAAAAGTGCCGGTAAAGATTTCTCCATATACCTACCTGATAGAAACCTAGATAAAAATATAAGAGCACTTGAAGACAAATTCATAGCCTATGATTTAGGGAGAGATTATGAAGGATTTGAAAATTATTTAGTGATCATGGAAACCGATAAAGGTATATTGACTGCAACATATAATGAAAAAGGTAAATTGACTAGCGTTATTGAGAATTATAAAAATATAAAACTTCCCAATAGTATAATTTACTCCATTTACAAAACATATCCAGGTTGGCAGATTATAAATGACAAGTATTTATATTCTCAAAAAGAAGGGGATATTATTAAAAAAGAGTACAATCTTAAAATAAAAAAAGGCAATGAAGTTCGTAAATTAATTGTCAAACCAGATGGCGAGATTGTTAATGCAAATTAAATCACTAATAACCATAAAGAAAAAGCTACCAATTGGTAGTTTTTTTTTAGAATACGTTTAGCAAATAAATAAGAAAAGTTATAACTTAAATTTTTGATAATTATCAGCTCGTAAAAAATTAAAATTAGGATTAAACTACTACTTTTATAAAGTAATCAATGTTATTTTTTTATGAGTAAACTACCAAATATCAGCACGAGTATTTTTACGGTTATGTCAAAAATGGCAGCTGAATATAATGCCATCAATCTTTCTCAAGGTTTTCCAAACTTTCCTGTTGACGAACGATTAACTGATATTGTCGCTAAACTGGCGAAAGAAAATGTGCATCAATACACGCCTATGTCTGGCTATGTACCCTTATTATCAAAAATAGCGACACTAGTCAAAAACTCCTACTTAAGAACTATTCAGCCTGAAACGCAATTGCTAGTTACCGCCGGAGCTACTCAAGTCATTTTTACCACCATAACAGCTTTAGTCAAAAATAATGATGATGTAATTATCTTAGATCCAAGTTATGATTGCTATGAAGCGCCCGTATTATTGTGCAACGCAAATCCAGTTCGGGTAGCACTTAATGATGATTATACTCCAAATTGGGAAATTATCGAAAAGGCATGTACTTCAAAAACCAAAATGATAATCATCAATAATCCGCATAATCCAACGGGGAAAATTTTATCGGAATCTGATTTTGAAGCCTTGGAAATTCTGCTCGAAAAATATCCTGATATTATACTTCTTTCTGATGAAGTTTATGAATACATTACTTTCCAGGAGAAACATATTTCAGCTCATACACGAGAGAAACTATTAAACCGTTCTGTGATGGTTTCCTCTTTCGGAAAATCATTCCATGTTACGGGATGGAAAGTGGGCTATTTAGTAGCTCCTGAATACCTGATGAAAGAAATCAAAAAAGTGCATCAATTTTTAGTTTTTAGTGTAAATAGTATTTGTCAGGTTGCCATTAGTGAGTATTTAGACATCGTTTCTATAGCCGAAATCGGTAAATTATATCAGGACAAACGGGATTATTTCAGACAATTATTAAAAGACAGCCGATTCAGACTTATGCCGTGCGAAGGAACTTATTTTCAAGTGGCTTCGTATGAAGCTATATCAAATGAAAGTGATGTTGATTTTTGCAAACGACTTATCATGGAACATGGAGTGGCTGCAATTCCTATTTCAACTTTTTATGCCGATGGAAAAGACCTGAAATTAATTCGGTTTTGCTTTGCCAAAGACAATGCTACGCTGGAAGAAGTCGCTAAAAGATTGTGCGCCATCTAAAATCAGTATTGAAATTTATTTTTTATTATGCATGCATACTATTTAATTTATTATATTTACAATAAAAAAATATCAAAAATATGAGTTATACAGATAAAATGTTACGCGACGACGCCCTAAAAGGCAAAGTGATTGTCGTAACCGGAGGCGGAAGCGGTTTAGGAAAAGCAATGACTAAATATTTCTTGGAATTGGGAGCGCAAGTTGCCATTACTTCCAGAGATTTAGAAAAACTAAAAAATACTGCTGCAGAACTGGAAACGGAAACGGGTGGAACATGCCTACCTATTCAATGTGATGTGCGTCATTATGAAGAAGTGGAAAATATGCTACAAGAAGTTTTGAAAGCTTTTGGTAAAGTAGATGTTTTACTGAATAATGCTGCTGGAAATTTCATTTCTCCTACTGAAAGATTATCTGCTAATGCCTTTGATACTGTAATTGATATCGTTTTAAAAGGATCAAAAAACTGTACACTTGCTTTTGGGAAACATTGGATTGACACCAAACAAAAATCATCTACCATTTTGAATATTGTTACGACTTACGCTTGGACAGGTTCTGCTTACGTGGTGCCTAGTGCTACTGCAAAAGCTGGAGTTTTGGCCATGACACGAAGTCTTGCGGTAGAATGGGCAAAATATGGAATTCGTTCTAATGCAATTGCCCCGGGACCATTCCCAACTAAGGGCGCTTGGGACCGATTATTACCAGGAGATCTAGCCGAAAAATTTGATATGGCTAAAAAAGTACCGTTAAAACGTGTGGGAGATCATCAGGAATTAGCCAATCTAGCGGCTTATTTAGTTTCTGACTTTTCTGCATACATCAACGGAGATGTTATAACAATTGATGGTGGTGAATGGTTGAAAGGTGCCGGACAGTTCAATTTACTTGAAGCAATTCCCGAAGAACTTTGGGATCAATTGGAAATGATGATTAAAGCAAAGAAAAACAAATAATAGTTTTTTATAAAATAAAAAAAGAGAGTCACATGGCTCTCTTTTTTGTTTCTGCTAATTTTCATTATTCTTTAGGGCAAGTAAAATTTCACCTTTCAGCAAACCACTTCCGCCTCCATAATGCTGAACAATAACTATATTTGGATTCTGTTTGTTGAAAAAAGTGCACAATTCAGTTTCGCTTTGTTCCTGAATTCCGGAACCTAACAATACAAGTGAAAAATCTTTTTTTAGAAAAATTTCCTTCGCTTCCTCATCATTCATAACGCCTACTCCATTCCAATTCTCGTTTGCATTTATTAATCGGACTACAGTTGCCAAAATTTCCAGATGTCTTCCTATGTATAAAATGTTTATGGTTTCCATCATTCTATTTTTAAAAAACACAAACCCCAAAGAAAATAATTCTTTGCGATTTGTGTTTATTTACTATACAATTATTGTTGCAAAAATTGCAATTCGATATTCAAACGAACTTCTTCGCTTACTAAAACACCACCAGTTTCAAGAGCCGAATTCCAGTTTAAACCCCAATCTTTTCTGTTGATTTTTCCTTCTAATGCAAGAGCCATTTTAGTATTTCCCCATGGATCTTTCATTAATCCTCCATATTCTGCAGCTAATTTCACTGATTTTGTAACACCGTGTAATGTTAAATCACCAACCAATTCATATTCTCCTTCATTAATTTTGGTAAAAGAAGTTGCGCTAAATTTAATTTCTGGAAACTGAGCAGCATCAAAAAAGTCTGGACTCAATAAATGAGTATCTCTATCTGCATTCCCTGTTGTTACAGAATCAATTGCTCCAGTGAATTCAATTTTTGCGTTTTCAAAATCGTTGTCTTCTGCTTCAATCGTTGCATCAAATTTTGAAAATTTACCTGAAACATTAGTGAACATCATGTGTTTCACTTTAAAACCAATTTCTGAGTGTGTTGGGTCAATTACCCATTTTGTTGTTGACATAGTATTTTTATTTTTTATTAGTTATTTCTTTTACTCGTTTATATAATTACAATTTCATTGGCACTTCCATCAATAAGATTTCGGCATTGGATGAATTAGCGGTAATTTTAATTGCATTGGTATCCCAAATTCCTAATCCATCACGTTCATTTAAAGCGATGTTTCCTATCGTGAAATCCCCTTTTAAAACAAAAGCATAAATTCCATTTCCAGGTTTTTTCAATTCATACGAAGTAGAAAAATTGTTGTCAAATTTCCCAATATGAAACCAAGCATCTTGATGAATCCAAACACCTTCATCTTCTGGATTTGGTGATAAAATTTGCTGCAATTTATTGTGACGATCATTTAAATCTAATGTAATTTGATCATAACGAGGCGTTACATTTTTTTGATTCGGATAAATCCATATCTGTAAAAATTTAACCAACTGGTCTTTGTTTTTATTGTACTCGCTATGAAAAATTCCGGTACCGGCACTCATCGCTTGAATATCACCTTCCTTGATTACGGTAGTATTTCCCATACTGTCTTGGTGCTCTAAATCACCTTCAAGCGGAATAGAAATAATTTCCATATTATCATGCGGATGTTTCCCAAAACCCATTCCTTGATTGACTCTGTCATCATTCAGAACGCGCAACACACCAAAACTCATACGTTCTGGATTGTGGTAATTTGCAAAACTGAAAGTGTGATAGGATTCTAACCAACCATGATTAGCATGACCGCGAGTATCAGCTTTATGCAAAACTGAATTCGTAATTACATCGTCCATTATTTTATCTGTGTTTTCCATTGTCTTGTTCTTTAATATTGTGGTACAAAGTTGCGTCAAAAAAAAAAAGCATACATTGAACTAGGACAAGAAATGAAAAATAACGAGAATTTAGTGTTTGGCGATTTTAGTTCTAATCTTACTCAGAAACTCAGCAGAAATACCCAAATAAGAAGCAATATAATGCTGTGCTACGCGCTGAGAAAGTGTGGGGTAATGGTCGAGAAACTCTAAATATTTCTCGGTGGCAGTTTTGGAAATAGTATTAAATAAACGGTTTTGAGTAACCGCAAGACTCCTTTGCATTAGGATACGGAAAGCGCGTTCAAATTTTGGTGCTCTAACGAATAGTTCTTCTTTAGTGTCAGGGCTAAACATAAAAAACTCACAATCTTCCAATGTTTCAATATATACCCTACTTGGTCTTTCTTCATAAATACTAAAAGAAATATCACTTACCCAGGCATTTTCGATGGCAAATTGCAAAATAACTTCAAAACCATTGGCATCAATATAATATTTCCGGACACAACCTTTGATTACAAAAGCTTCAAAATTGCACATTTCGCCTTCATGAAGTAAAATCGTTTTCTTGGGAACCGTTTTATATTCCAATAAAGAATTAAAAATTTCTAATTCTTTTGGTTCAAAAGTGACATAGCGACTTATGTTTTTATTGATTTGTGAATACAAAATAGTCTGTTTTAGAAACTAAAGATAGAAAAAAATGTCAATTAATAACTCCCAATAAATATATTAAATTAGCAAGATTTCCTCAAAAAATAAAATTCACTCCCAATTAAATTCCTATTTTTGTCCCGATAAAATACATAACAAAAAAATTATGCTCATTATAGGAATTGCAGGTGGTACAGGAAGCGGAAAAACAACCGTTGTACATCAAATCATGAATGAATTACCAGAAACCGAAGTAGGAATTATTTCGCAAGACTCGTATTACAAAGAAAATCACGGACTGTCATTTGATGAAAGAGCATTAATTAATTTTGATCATCCGCGTGCCATTGATTTCGAATTATTGGTAACTCACCTTAAAGAATTAAAAGAAGGAAACAATATTAATCAACCCGTTTATTCGTTTGTAACGCACAATAGAACGGACGATACCGTTTTCACACATCCCCGAAAAGTGATGATTGTGGAAGGGATTTTAATCCTTGCAAACCCAGAATTAAGAGAATTATTTGATGTAAAAATATATGTTCATGCGGATTCTGACGAACGATTAATCCGTCGTATGAGACGTGATATTGCTGAACGTGGCCGAGATATGCATGAAGTAATCAACAGATATCAAACAACATTGAAACCAATGCACGAACAGTTTATAGAACCAACCAAAGCATTTGCAGACATTATTATACCAAACGACAAATACAATACGGTAGCCATTGATGTCGTTCGTGCTGTAATAAATCAAAAAATTCTATAATTTAGTTGTAATTTTAGAGTAATAATTATTAGGAGCTATTTCCCGTCTCGTCCTGAAGACGAGATTGCAATCTTTTAGTAGGTGAATCTTCCTTCGTCATCATCACCTACTAAAAGGATTTTCACTTTAATCGGGGCTAAAAAAAAATAAAAAATGACAAATCCGTATAAAGACAAACCTTGGTTTAAATTTTTAAGTAACAAATATGTCTGGGTCTTGTTGTTTTTTGCTACTTGGATGATTTTCTTGGACAACTATTCCTATTTCGGACATCGTGTTTTAGACAAACAAATCAACGAATTGGAAGACAATGCCAATTATTACAAGGAAGAAATAAAAAAAGACCAAGAGAATATAAAACAATTAAAAAATTCAGAACAGATAGAAAAATACGCCAGAGAGAAATACTATATGAAAAAAGATAGTGAAGATATTTATATCATTGAATTCGAAGGCGACACGATTGAAAAAAAATAAAATCCCATCCCAACCCTTCCCAAAGGGAAGGGAGCGTAAAATTTATAGTAATTATTAAAAACATAACACCAAGTTTCGGCTCCCTCTCCTTTGAAGAGGGCTGGGGTGAGGAAAATAACAAACAAAATGGCTACAAACCTTTTCGATGATTTCAATCCCATTTCCTCCAAACAATGGAAACAAAAAATCCAATTTGAACTCAAAGGAGCGGATTATAATGAAACCTTAGTTTGGAATTCTCCGGAAGATATTCAGGTAAAACCTTTTTATCACAAAGATGAATTTACTAAAGCTTTTCCTGTTTCTACAAAAGCAACTAATTTTAGAATTTGCCAAAATATATTTGTTTACGATATTGAAAAATCAATCGAAAGAGCATTAGATTCCTTGAGTCGTGGTGCAGATAGCCTTCGGTTTACAATAGAAAACGAATCAATTGATATTACTAATCTATTGGAGCAATTACCATTAGAAAAAGTTACCGTTTATTTTAATCTAGGATTTATTTCAATCGATTTCGTTAAAAAAATAGATGCTTTTGCAAAGAAAAATAATATCATTATTTTTTGCAATTTGGATCCAATTGGGCAATTAGCCAAAGACGGGAACTGGTTTACAACCAAAGAAAAAAGCAACTTTGACACCCTAAATTTACTTTCGGCAGCAGCGACATCAGTATCGTTAATTAGTATCAATACCGCTTTGTATCAGAATGCCGGTGCCAACATGGTTCAGCAAATTGCTTATAGTTTAGGACAAGCCAATGAATATTTTAATAGAATTGAAGTTATAAACCAACCAATAGTTTTTGAAGTAGCCGTTGGGACAAATTACTTTTTTGAAATTGCAAAACTGCGTGCGTTGCGATTAGTTTTTAATCTGATTGCCAAGGAATACAACCACAATTTAGATTGCAACATTATCGTTTCTCCTACAAAACGAAACAAAACATTATACGATTATAATGTAAACATGTTGCGTACCACAACTGAATGTATGAGCGCAATTATTGGCGGAGCGGATGCTATTGCTAATTTGCCTTATGATGCCTTGTACCACAAAGACAATGAATTTGGTGACCGAATTGCGCGAAATCAATTGTTGATTCTCAAAAATGAAAGTTATTTTGACAAAGTTAATAATCCGGCTGATGGCAGTTATTATATAGAAAATCTTACCAATCAATTAGCTGAAAAAGCATTGGCTTTATTCAAAGATATTGAGGCAAATGGTGGTTTCTTGAAACAACTTAACAATGGAATCATCAAAAGGAAAATTCAGGAAAGTGCTGATACAGCTCAGGAACTATTTGATTCTGGGAAAGAAATTCTATTAGGCACAAACAAGCATCCTAATAAACAGGATAAAATGAAACATGATTTAGAATTGTTTCCTTTTGTAAAAGTCAAACCAAGAAAAACCTTGATTACACCAATAATCGAAAAACGTCTGGCAGAAAAAATAGAACAAGAGCGATTGAATCTTGAATAACATTCAGAAATTTCGGCTAATTAAAATTAAAAATTCATCAGCATTCGTGTAATTTGGTACTAAACAAATGAAAAGAAAAGATTTACAACATATAAAATTAGAAAGCACACAGTTGAAAGTGGAGAATGAAAATTCTTTGTCTGATGCATTTCTAACCGCAGAAGGAATCGAACTAAAACCAACCTATTCGGAACAGGATATTGAGAACATCAAGCATCTTGATTTTGTGGCTGGTTTTGCACCAAATTTACGCGGACCTTACGCTACGATGTACGTTCGCCGTCCATGGACTGTGCGCCAATATGCAGGATTTTCGACTGCCGAAGAAAGCAATGCCTTTTATAGACGAAACTTGGCTGCGGGTCAAAAAGGACTTTCAATCGCTTTTGATTTACCTACGCATCGCGGCTACGATTCGGATCATGAACGAGTGGTAGGCGATGTCGGAAAAGCAGGAGTCGCGATTGATTCCGTGGAAGATATGAAAGTATTATTCGACCAAATTCCACTAGATGAAATGTCTGTTTCCATGACGATGAATGGCGCCGTTTTACCTATTATGGCTTTTTATATTGTTGCCGCCGAAGAACAAGGTGTAAAACCCGAGTTACTTTCAGGAACTATCCAAAATGACATTCTAAAAGAGTTCATGGTGCGTAATACATATATTTATCCGCCAACACCTTCGATGAAAATCATTGCTGATATTTTTGAATTTACCAGCAAAAAAATGCCAAAATTCAACTCGATTTCAATTTCCGGATACCACATGCAAGAAGCAGGAGCCACTGCTGATATTGAATTAGCTTACACGCTGGCTGATGGATTGGAATACATTAGAACAGGATTAGCTACCGGAATGAAAATTGATGAGTTTGCTCCAAGATTATCCTTTTTCTGGGCGATTGGAATGAACCATTTTATGGAAATTGCCAAAATGCGTGCCGGAAGAATGATATGGGCAAAATTGGTCAAACAATTCGAACCAAAAGACGATAAATCATTAGCGTTGAGAACCCATTGCCAAACTTCGGGTTGGAGTTTAACGGAGCAAGATCCTTTTAATAATGTAGCACGAACCTGTATTGAAGCAGCGGCAGCCGCTTTTGGAGGAACACAATCTTTACATACCAATGCTTTAGATGAAGCTATCGCTTTACCAACGGATTTCTCGGCAAGAATAGCCCGAAACACGCAACTCTATTTACAAGAAGAAACTAAAATTACCAAAACCGTCGATCCTTGGGCCGGCAGTTATTATGTAGAAAGCTTGACGAATGAAATTGCCGAAAATGCTTGGAAACTTATTGAAGAAGTGGAAGAACTAGGCGGAATGACTAAAGCCATTGAGTCTGGTATTCCGAAACTTAGAATCGAGGAAGCGGCAGCCAGAAAACAAGCCAGAATAGACAGCGGTCAGGATATTATTGTGGGTGTGAATCAATACCGATTAGAAAAAGAAGACCCTTTACAGATTTTGGATGTGGATAATCAAATGGTTCGCAAGCAACAATTGGAACAATTAGACCGAATTAAAGCGACCAGAGATACAGAAAAAGTACAAAATTCACTAAAAAAACTAACCCTTTGTGCGCAAACAGGAGAAGGTAATTTACTTGAAATTGCCGTTGAAGCTGCTCGAAACCGAACTACATTAGGAGAAATCAGTGATGCCCTGGAAGCGGTTTTTGGAAGATACAAAGCACAAATTAAATCTTTTAGCGGCGTGTATAGTAAAGAAATAAAAGACGATAAAAGTTTTGAAAAAGCAAAACAACTAGCAGATGAATTTGCCAAACAAGAGGGACGTCGCCCACGAATCATGATTGCCAAAATGGGACAAGACGGACACGATAGAGGTGCCAAAGTGGTAGCTACAGGTTATGCTGATGTAGGTTTTGATGTAGACATTGGTCCACTTTTTCAAACACCGGCTGAAGCTGCGAAACAAGCAGTAGAAAACGATGTACATATTTTAGGAGTTTCCTCTCTTGCCGCAGGGCACAAAACTCTTGTACCGCAAGTAATCGAAGAACTTAAAAAGTACGGTCGAGAAGATATAATGGTGGTAGTTGGCGGAGTAATTCCTGCACAAGATTACCAGTTTTTATTTGATGCCGGTGCGGTTGCCGTATTTGGCCCCGGAACAAAAATCAGTGAAGCCGCCATTAAAATATTAGAAATTTTAATGAACAGTTTCGAATAAAAAAGAACAATATAATTTTCAATTCTATATAAAGTACCAATCAAAAAATTGGTACTTTTTTTGTTTTTTATTAAAAAGGATGAACATACTATTCCTATTAAAAAAAGAATGATTTCACTGATTTTATTAACATAAGTTATAGTATAAATTAACGCAAGAAACTAAATTAAAAAGCTAAATTTACATAAGCATATTCATTTTTGTTAAAATTTTAAAATTGTAAATTACTGATATATAGATAATTAAATAACTAAAGAAGGGGGAGTAAAACAGTAAGCCTTAGAATATATTAGTTTATTACAATTACGAAAAATCATTAATTAATTTAAAAATTAAATATCATGAAAGCACTAATTATTATACTTTTTTTAAGCGTTACTATAGCATCATATTCACAAGAAACTACTAAAGGTAAAATTAAAATCGAAGAATTACCAGGCGTAGTTATCAAAAGAGTGGGGTCAGATTTTTCTGTTTATATACCTGACAACAATCCAGACCAAAGAGTACGAACTGTAGAAGAAAAATTCATTGCCTTTGATTTAGGTAAAGATGCTGAAGGATTTGAGGAATACCTTGTAGTAATGGAAGTAAAAAATGGCTCATTGACCGCTACTTATAATGAAAACGGTAAATTAATACGCGTTGTGGAAGAATTCAAAAATGTAAAACTTCCCGGTGAGGTTATCTATTCTATTTACCGAGCATATCCAGGTTGGTCCATTGTAAATGATAGTTTCCTTTATTCACAGTCAGAAGGAGATGTCATAAAAAAACAATATAACATTAAAATCAAAAAAGATAAGGAAACCGTGAAATTAGTAGTCCGTCCGAATGGAGAAATTATTAAAGCGAAATAATTGATTTAGAATCAAAAAAAAGGCTGTCACTAAAAATTTTGACAGCCTTTTATATTTTGTTTAAACTATTATTTTAGATCTGTATATTTTTTACGTTTGCATTGCTATCTGCAACTATAAACGAAGTATCATAACCGCCAAATAGTTTCATATACGTTCTTATGGAAGTTCCGTAAGCATCTCTAAAATAACGTTTACCCTTATTTTTAAAATATTTTTTTACTGATCCGGCACCGCCAAGATGAGCCGCAGCTAAAATTCCAGATTCAGTAACATGTATTCCGTTGAGTATTGTTCCTTCGTATTTTTCAATCTCTTTTTTCAGTTCCCATTTATTTTTAGCTAAGAGTGCTATAAATGCTTTTTCCTGTAATTCCGGACTGTTCAAAAAAGCAGAACTGTTCCGAACTCCAACGGACTTTAAAGTTTCAATACCAAATTGGTATTTACCTAAATATCCTAAAGAATTGATTTTTTTATATTTACTTTCAGATTCTCTGTATCCGATTGCTTCCTTAAAGCCAACGAAAAAATTTCCAGTAAAAGGGATGTTCGAATTGATGTAATCTTCTTGCTTTTCAGAAGGAAATAAGTAGTGTGTTCCTTCTTCTTCATTGATAAGAAACCAAGGGCTGGTTTCTAAGTTAAACGGTTTAAAACCTGAGCTTAAAAAAACTGTAATCACAGTCAGACTAGTGTAAAAATACCACTTCTTTATCATAAATTGTTTTTCTTCAAAACGCTGTCCCGTTAAGAAATTTCTATGCGCAAAGATACAACAAAAATAATTATACTGATAATCAAGCAGTTAAACTTTTCTAAAAATAGATGAAGTGGTATTTTATATCGTTAAAGTGCACAAATTCGATTGTCGGTGCAGGAATTTTAACCGTATTAAAAACGGAGAAAACGGTCTTCAAAAAGTGGGATTTTGTCTTAATTTTTGTCAAATCTACATCTAAACTCAGATAAAATTGTCTAAATCTTTGTGGATTTGAAGTTAAAATGGGGGGATTATCTTCTTTATTTCCGGTTATCATACCATCAGCCCCATAACCCAAGGCTAAGTTGAGCCATTTTGGTATTTTTGAGCCTTTAGCAAAAGAATGTAAATTGACCGAAAGCCAATAGGTTTGCCCATTGTAATCTTTTAGAATTTGCTCTGTTAATGAACTTCCTAAAACCTCAGGTCTGTAATTGGCATATTTTGTAGTATGAAAAGAGAATTTAGGCGTAATACGTTGTTCCTTCCAGATTAATTCTTGTGAAACATATAAAGCCGTCCCAGAAGCATTTGCAACAACATCACCCAGCGAAGCGCCCCATTCAGAGGAATAGCCATCTAAAACCTCAACAGCTGTAAGAAATGCAAAGCCTAAACCCGCTCCATATAGTATTTGATTCTTTTTATTGCTACCGCTCCATTCTAGCATTTCGGCACCAAATCGTCCCAAATGATATGATGAAAACACATGCCCTGCTTTATCCATTTGGAGCCACTCTGAATTGTCGTTTATAAAATGAAAATCAGATTTGGGATACTCAGCATACCAAGCTTGATTCAAAGCTATTAAAGTTCCCGTAGCCAAAAGTGCTTCGGAAATAACAACTGCATTTTGCCTTTTAATGTCTAGAGAATCGGACGGTTTAAAGAAACTATCCGATGTGTTTTGTGAAAAACCACTTTGGAAAATCATCCAAAACAGCAATAAAAAAATAGCTTTTTTATTCCGCCCCAAAACTATCTTTTTACGCCTTGGCTGTTGATCCAATCGGAATATTTTTTGGCATTTTTATTGTGTTCTTCTAATGTAGCGGCAAACTCATGGTATCCAAAACGCTCTACACTGGCACAGAAATAAATGAAATTATTTTTCTCAGGATCTAAAACAGCTTCTAATGCTGTAATATCAGGCATAGCGATAGGTCCTGGAGGAAGCCCTACATTCATATACGTATTGTAGGGATGACTCATCGTCAAATCATTGTAAAAAACTCTTTTGATGACTTGGTCAAAATCATTTGATTTCTTTTTTATCGCAAAAATAACGGTTGGATCAGCTTGCAAAGGCATTGCAGCTCTTAAACGATTCAAGTACACCCCGGCAATTCTTGGTCTCTCGTCTTTTTTAACGGATTCTTTGTGTACAATTGAAGCCAGAATAGTAGCTTCAATAGGTGTTAATCCTTGTTTTTGCGCTTTGGCAACTCTTTCTTTATTCCAGAAATTACGGTATTCTTTAATCATTTTATCGCGGAACTTTTCAGCCGTAGTATTCCAATAAATTTCATAGGTATTAGGAATAAATAGTACCAAAACGTTCTCTTCATTGAACCCGTTTTCTTTCAAGAAAATAGAATCCTTAAACGAATTTAGTAATGATAAACTGTCGGCTTCTATTTGTGAACCTACACGTCCGGCTAAATTCTCCACTCGTTCCTGATTATTGAATGCCAATTTCACAGGCGAATTAAGTCTTAAGGTTTTTACTAATTCATAACTGTTCATTCCTTTTGTGAAAAGAAAACGACCCGGAATTACATTTTCAGAATAGCCTCTCTTATTAGCCACCATTTCAAAACGCTCCATATCCTCAACATACGGTGCAATTATTTTCTTTACATCTTCGTATTTAGAATCCGTTGGAACATATACATAGACTTCTTTATCGGTAAATTTTGTGTTGGCAGAAAAAATCTGTTTTAATAATATTAATCCATAAATCATTAATATTGATATTAAAACAACAGAAGCAATGGTGATAATTTTTTTAATATTCATATGTGGTATTATTTTTTTTTATGGAATCACAACAGTGTCATTCTTCCTATTCATTTGATTTTGAAACGGTACTGATTCAAAACTAAAAAATTTAAAATTTAGTATTGATTAATTGAAAAATAGCTTCGTCTTTATAGACGCCGTTCACAAAGGTCCAATCTTTCTTCACGCCTATAATTTCGAATCCAAATTTAGTAAAAAGTGCTTTACTAGCTACATTTTCGGTTCCTATATTTGCATATAATTGGTGTAAGTTAAGATTGCAAAAGGCATATTCAATTAATAACCCCAAAGCTTCCGAACCAATATTCTGTTTTCGGTTTTCGTTGTCTTGGATAACAATACCTACTCCTGCCCTGTTATTCTTTGGATCAAAATCAAATAAATCGATTAAACCCAAAGCGGGAAAATCCTGATCCTGACAAATAGCCAATCGCAATTGCTTGGCCTCATAAATATCCTGATGGGCATTTTCTAAATATTGTTTGACTAAAAATCGGCTGTAAGGAGTATGTGTATTACTGACTTCCCAAATACTCTGGTCATTTTCTATCGCATACACAAACTCCAAATCATTGGGTTCTAATGCACGAATATAGATGTTGTCGCCTTTTAATGTTTTCATCTTTGAATTAGAATTTTATTTAAATCTCGATTGTTCCTTTAAATACAAATTCCGCTGGTCCTTTAAGAAAAACATGGGTAAACTGCCCATCTTTTTTGTCAAAAGAAACGACTAATTTTCCGCCTTCTACATTCAAATCAATGGAAGAAGCATCTGTTTTTCCCAACACATTCATCGCAATTGCAACTGCTGTAGCGCCTGTTCCGCAAGAAAGCGTTTCATCTTCAACGCCTCTTTCATACGTTCGTAGCGAAAAAGTGGTGTCATCAATTTGTTTTACAAAGTTGATGTTGCTTCCTGCTTTCCCATATAAATCTCCGTAACGAATGGCCGCTCCGTTTTCCTTTATATTGTAATTTTCTAAATCATCAACCAATTGTACATGATGTGGCGAACCTGTATTTAGAAAGACATGATCTGGACTTATTTTTATCTCTTCAACATCAATCATTTGAAGTGAAACCAATCCGTCATCGCCAATTGTCGCGTGGTGCAAACCATCTGTTGCTATGAAAGTAGTTTCGTTCTCGATTACATTCAGCTTTTTGGCGAAAGCCACTAAACATCTTCCACCATTGCCACACATAGAACTTTGGTTTCCATCTGAGTTGTAATAGACCATTTTGAAATTAGTTTCAGGATCATTTTCCAATAAAATCAGCCCATCGCCTCCTATTCCAAAGCGTCTGTCGCATAAACGCTCAATCAGTTGTGTATTCTCTTTTGGAAAAAACTCCGAACGATTATCAATCATCACAAAATCATTTCCTGTTCCTTGGTATTTATAAAATTCTAGTTGCATTTTAATTTGTATTGAGTCCAACAAAAGTACGAACTATTAATGAAATGTTAATCATTGTTAAAGAGCGTTAAACTACATTTTCCGAATCAATTTTAGTTTTATTTTTACGGGTAAATATCTTAATAAACGAATTTAATTATGAAAAAATTTTCAACACTATTTATGGTTTCCCTGTTGAGCGGAGTAGTAACACTAGGTTCATACAAATTATTATTTGACACCAATGGATATTTTTCTAATGATAAAAATTCAGGAGTCACAACGGCATCCGATTCCTACGGAAAGAAAGTAGGATTATCATCGGATGTACTTGATTTTACTGAAGCAGCAGAAAAAACCATCCATACGGTTGTACACGTTAAAAACGTCTCCCGCAGAACGATTACAAATCCCATTTTAGAATATTTTTATGGGTATAAAGGCGGACAATCCCAGGAACAAGTAGGAACAGGTTCCGGTGTAATCATTTCTGAAGACGGTTATATCGTAACCAACAATCACGTTATTAAAGGCGCATCAGAAATTGAAATTACCTTAAATAACAAAAAATCATATGTGGCAAAACTCATTGGAACCGATTCTAAAATGGACATTGCTTTATTGAAAATTGACGCAAACGAGAAATTACCGTATACTGTTTTTGCCAATTCTGATTCGGTTAAAATTGGTGAATGGGTTTTAGCAGTCGGAAATCCATATAATTTAACGTCTACGGTAACTGCCGGAATTGTTTCGGCAAAAGCCAGAGATTTAGACACCAGCGGAATCCAGTCTTTCATACAAACAGATGCTGCCGTAAACCCAGGAAACAGTGGTGGAGCGTTAGTCAACACACGTGGTGAATTGATAGGAATCAACACGATGATTTCCTCCATGACGGGTTCTTATGTAGGTTATTCGTTTGCGGTTCCTTCGAATATTGCCCGAAAAATCATTGAAGATTTAATGGAATTTGGAAATGTACAACGTGGAATTCTTGGCGTTGAAGGAGGCGAATTGAACAGCATTAGTTCTAAAGAGTTAGGCATAACACAAACTCAAGGATTTTATATTAATAAAGTAACTAAAAATTCCGGTGCCGAAAAATCAGGACTTGAAAAAGGCGATGTCATCATCAAATTAGACGAACAAAATGTGGCTACCTTTGCGGATCTTTCCGGATACATCAATACTAAAAGACCAAATGACAAAGTGCAGGTTACGTACATCAGAGACGGAGAAACGAGAGTGGTTCCAGTAGTTTTAAGCAAAAATGAATTTTTCAATGCTGAATTTAAAGGCATCGAATTAGAGAACATTGAAGCTGCTGACAAAAAGAAGTTTAAAATTGATTACGGTGTACGAATCAAATCCATAAGCAGCCAAAACTTGAAACAATACGAAGACGAGTTAATAGGAAATATTATCTTGAGTATTGATAATGTAAAAGCTACTGATGTGGAAACCGTTTCTAAACTTTTAAGTAAAAAAGAGGAAAGCCAAACGGTACGTATCGAAATGATTAATAAAAACGGAGAAATTATGCGTGTGATTCTCTAACGCATCCCCGCTTTAAAAAACCAAAGCCATCTTGAAAAAACAAGGTGGCTTTTTTATTTTATAAATAATTCATAAAATACGTTACGAAATCGATTGAAATGGGTACTTTTGCGCAAATTTTAAAAAATACAATCACTTATTTTCATTAAATTTTCAACATGGCAACCACAACTTTATACGAAAAAGAAGTTACTTTTCAAGCCGACAGGCGACGTGCAGGAGTAAAACTGATTAAAATTATCAGCGATTTATGGTATGATAAATCCATAGAAATGGTTTTATTTCGAAATCAATTAATTGATAGAAATGTCAGTGACATTATCAACCTGCATGAATATGCCGCTGAATTTGTAGGCAAACCCATTTCAGTATTTGATTCGGTTAAAATTGCAAAGGCTATTTTAGAATTGAATCTACCACCTGCAAAATTGGACATTGGAAAACTTACGTACGAATATGGTTTAGAAGAAGATAAATATCCAGACGCCAAATATTTTGTCATTGACAAACTTAAAAACGCCAAGAACTCTGAGGACATTCAGCCGAAAGATGTCGTATTGTATGGTTTTGGTCGAATTGGTCGATTATTAGCCAGAGAATTAATGTCTAAAACCGGAAAAGGAAGTCAAATGCGATTGCGCGCTATCGTGACACGCGATAAAAATGATGCTACTTCTCTAGAAAAAAGAGCTTCTTTATTGCGATACGATTCTATTCACGGTGATTTTCAAGGCTCGGTAACTGCTGATACAGAAAACAATGCTTTGATTATCAACGGGACAACCGTTCACGTTATTACTGCAAACGGACCTGAAGAGATTGATTATACGCTTTTTGGAATCGATAATGCATTGGTAATTGACAACACAGGCGCTTTTACCACGCACGAAGCATTAAGCCGCCATTTGGTTTCCAAAGGTGTGGATAAAGTACTACTTACCGCTCCCGGAAAAGGAGTTCCTAATATCGTTCACGGTGTAAACCATAACGAATACAATCCGGATGAAATCAATATTTTTTCAGCGGCATCTTGTACTACAAATGCGATTACGCCAATATTAAAAGCTGTTGAAGATACTTTAGGAGTTGTCAAAGGACATCTGGAGACCATCCATGCGTATACAAACGACCAGAATCTTGTGGATAATATGCACAAAAAATACCGTCGTGGAAGAGCTGCAGCCTTAAATATGGTGATTACAGAAACGGGTGCTGGAAGTGCTGTTGCAAAAGCATTGCCGTCATTGGAAGGAAAATTAACCTCAAATGCGATTCGGGTGCCAGTTCCTAACGGTTCATTGGTAGTCTTGAATTTGGAAGTTTCTAAAAAAACATCCGTTAAAGACATCAATGCCATCATGAAAAAATACGCTTTGGAAGGCGAATTGGTGGAGCAAATCAAATATTCTTTGAATAACGAATTGGTTTCTTCGGATATCGTGGGAACATCAGCTCCTGCTATTTATGACAGTAATGCCACAATCGTTTCTGCCGATGGAAAAAACATCGTGCTATACATTTGGTACGATAACGAATACGGATACAGCCACCAAGTAATCCGATTAGCAAAATACATTGCCAAAGTAAGACGTTTTACGTATTACTAGCCTATAGATTACAGGTTGATGGTTGCAGATTGTAATTTTTAGTTTTTTAGTTTTTAGATTGAGATTGAAGAAAACAGCAACCCAGCCTGAATTAAATAGAAAATCCGTCGCGTTATCAAAACGAGACGGATTTTTTTATGTGTTAATTTGCCGTTTTTGTACTGAATGGAACACTGATGACACGGATTAAGCGGATTTTCACTGATTTCCAAAAAAGTCTTATTTGAAAATTCGATTTAATATCCAAAAATTTTCAACTCACATCTCACCATTCACTACTCACTACTCACTATTCACTACTCACAACTAAAAAAAACTACTCCTTAGCTTTCGTCAAATAATATACTGGAATACCTATTAGCATGATCAAAACGCCCCATCCACATGTAGTTGGTTTTGTATACAATAACGCCATGCAAATTGCCACCGTAATTAAAATGTACAGCGCTGGCAGTACCGGATAACCAAAAGCCTTGTACGGACGCTCTGCATTTGGCATTTTTTTACGTAAAATAAAAATCCCATAAATGGTTAAGATGTAAAATATCAAAACAATAATCACTACAAAATCAAGTAAATCACCGTATTTACCGGTCAAACACAAAGCAGAAGCCCAAAGACATTGTGCCCAAATAGACCATGCAGGAACACTAGCTTTATTCAGTTGGGCCGCTTTCTTAAAAAACAAACCATCCTGAGCCATCGTATAATAAACCCTAGCACCAGCCATAATCAAACCATTGTTACACGCAAAAGTCGAAATCATAATCATCACGGCAATAATCAAAGTTCCCACCGATCCAAAAATAGTTTGCGAAGCCACCACCGCCACACGATCAGATTCGGCAGTAGCAATATTAAACAAAGGCACTACTGCCAAGTACATCACATTGGCTAAAATATAAATTACACTTACAATCAAAGTTCCTAAAAACAAACTCAAGCCCACATTGCGTTTTGGGTTTTTAATTTCACCCGCAATAAAGGTCACCCCTTCCCAAGCCACGCTCGAAAATTGCGAACCCACAAAGGCCGCCGAAATACCACTAATTAATGCCAAACCACCAATAGGCAACCACTCGCCAGTATCTACATTCAGGCTTTGAGCTGACCAAGCGTTGGCCCAATTCGCATCCCAAACTGCTCCATCCGCAGCAATAAAACCAAAAACAATCAAACCCGCTAGCGAGAGCACTTTGACCACCGTAAGCACCGTTTGTAAAATCTTCGAGTTTTTCACCCCGCGACTGTTCACATAACTCAACAAAATAATGGTGAAAATAGAAACAATCTGCGCCGCATTGAGTTTGAAATCCCCAATCTCGTATAAAATATTCTTATCACTTAAAGGTGCGTACAAGTAGGCGGCAAATTTGGCAAAAGCCACACCCACAGCAGCAATGGTACCGGTTTGAATCACGGCAAAAAAGCTCCAACCGTACAAGAAACCCACCAGTTTCCCGTAAGCTTCCTTAATGTACACATATTGACCACCCGCTTTAGGAAACATCGCGCTCAACTCGCCATAACTCACGGCGGCAATCACGGTAATAGCGCCCGTAAGCACCCACATAGCAATCAACCAACCGGCAGATCCCAACTGGCGCACCATATCCGAGCTTACAATAAATATCCCGGAACCTATCATAGAACCCACCACAAGCATGGTTCCGTCAAGTAATCCTAATTCTCTTTTAAAATCGTCTGGTTTTTGGTCTTCCATATTTTTTGGTTTTGGAGTTTTGGTTTTAGTTGGCTAAAGATATACTTTTTTTAGAAATTTCATAAAAAGTACGTGAAAAGTGAGTGGTGAGTGATGAAGAGTGAGATTGTTCCTTTGGGCGTGACCCTGCAGTAGCTTTGTCGTTCCTCCTCGCTACTTTGAGTCGGGCGGTACGCTGTATCTTTATTTTCTTAAAGAAAGAAAATAAAGGATGCCACTTCCCTTCCTCACGCAAACCGCAATAAAATAACGTTTATTCTTTTCAAGAAAATTTGTAAGAAAATTTTAATATATTTGAGAAAATATAAAGCGAAACAAACCTTCGCCAACCTACCCATATTTGGGTGCATATACGAAAGTTATTTTCGCCTATATACTAGTTATGCGATATATTAGAGAACCACAGAATATATGGAAGAAATTACAAACATTTTAAAATTACATTTTTATCGTAATGATGAATTACATATCATCGACGCATTTATATTAAATGAATGTGAACACGAATTATTAAGCGTAATTAAAATATTGTGTTCAGATTTAGAAATTGATGCAACAATTATTTCCGAAATACCTCAAGAAGGTGGTTTTAAAGAAATATGGAAGTTTCTTGGTAAACATTCTGGACAACTTTCTTTACTAATTGCAATTCTCGCACTAATATATTCGCGAGTTCCAGTTGAGAATAAAAAATTAACGGAAAAGCAAATTGAAAATATTGAATTAGATAATGAAATCAAAAAAGAGCAACTTAAACAATTGCGAGAAAAATCAGATACAAACAAAGTAGATAGTGATACCGTAATTTTACTTGTAGAATATTTCGAAAATGATTTCAAAATCAATTGGCACAAATCAAATTTTTACAGGAAACTACTTTCTGAAAAAGAAATCACGAGCGTTTCATTTACTGGAATAGATTCAAATGATAATACTACAATTCCAGAAAAAATTGTTGAAAGAAATCAATTTTCATCATTTATAATAAATACTGCAGAATTCCCACCATTAATTGATGAAGAAGCAACAATCGATATAATTTCTCCTGTTTTAAAGTCTGGAAATTTCCATTGGAAAGGTTACTATAACAATGAAATTATTGGTTTTCAAATGAAAGATCAATATTTTAAAGATTCCGTTTTGAACTTTGAAGTCGATTTTAACACTGCTACAGCGATAAAATGTGTTTTACAACAAAGTAGAAGAATTGATGATACTGGCAAGATTTACATAACTCTTAGTAAAGTAATTACAGTCATCGAAGTAATTACATCCAACAACACATATGAGACAAACCAAGGAAAAAAATATAAAAAACAGCGAAAGGAAAATCCAATCCAATTAAAAATGAATCTAGAATAAATACATCGCATAACAGCCACTACAAGCGATTTGGGCATTTGGCTTAATCGGAAAATTGGTTTGTATTTGGGAGATTTAGCAAATCCGAAAAACGGACATAATTTAGTCCCAAACTGCCTGTAGCGCGGGAACGTTGGTAGATAGAGTAAAAAAAAAAGAAACCTTAAAAAATTTAATTTTTGAAAAAATATACCTTAACAATATTTGGACTTGTTTTACAATGCTTTGGAATTGCAATTATGTTATATAAACTTTATAATAATCGTTTTTTATCATGGACTGGATTATCGTTAGTATTTATTGGATTTGCATTAATAATTGCTGGAGTAATTTCAAACATAAACAAAACTAAATAAATTACATTCATTAACTACTAAATAAGTCAAAACCCGACCGCGCTGATATGCCACAATCGTTAGCGTAGTTTTACAAACTGTGCCCACAATGAGCAGATAATATAAATAACACAAAAACTATGAATACATTAAAATTAGGATGGACAGGTCTTGGCAACATGGGAAATCCAATGGTTATGAACCTACTCAAAGCGGGATTTGAAGTAACTGTTTTCAATCGCACCAAAGATAAAGAAGCGCCATTACTGGCTGCAGGAGCAAAATCAGCAAGCAGTTTACAAGAACTAATGCAAACCTGTGACGTAGTTTTGACGATGTTATCTAACGACGCGGCTGTCAAAGAAGTTTTTGAGGGACCAACGGGTTTATTGTCTAAAAGCAATTCTGGCAAAACCATCATCAACATGAGCACGGTCGCTCCGGAAACCTCGCGTTATTTAAATACTATTTGCAACCAACATAACGTACATTTCATAGACGCTCCCGTTTCCGGAAGTGTAAAACCGGCACAAGACGGAACTTTAGTTATTCTCGTGGGTGCTTCAAATGAAGACTACGAATTAGCAAAACCCATATTTGATATTTTGGGTAAAATTGCCATTCACGTAGGCGAACCTGGTGTGGCAAGTTCGGCTAAATTAGCCATCAATTACCTATTAGGATTAAATCTTCAAGGAATAGCCGAAACAGTTTTATTTGCCGAGAAAAACGGCGTAAGCAAAGAAGACATGCTCAACATCATCAATCAAGGCGCTTGCGGTAACGGAATCACGAATATCAAAACACCTTCCATTCTGAACGATTCTTATCCGGCAGCATTTGCTTTGAAACATTTAGTCAAAGATTTAAGACTGGCCAAAGAAGCCGGACTCGATTCTCCACTCATTCATCCTTTGTATGATAGTTATGCTGCAGCAGAACAAGAAGGATTAGGCGATCAAGATGTGATGGCAATTATCAGCAGTCTAAAAAATAAGTGATATTTGAATAGCAATACTTCTACCGAATAAACGATAGAGTTTAATTGGTTCAAATAATAAACAAAAAAGCTACATCTTTAGGAATGTAGCTTTTTTTATTTAATCGAATCAGAAAACGATATTACTTCGTTTTCACTGGTGGCAAGTCAAATGCAGCTGATTCATGCTCAAAACCGTTGCGGTGGGAACCATCACAAAAAGGTTTGTTTGCTGACAATCCGCAACGGCAAAGCCCTAGAGCCGTTCTTCCTTCTAATCCGTATGTTTTTCCTTCACAGTCTGTTATTTCAAAATCGCCTTCTATTTTTATAGAACCATTGCGATTGATTGTTAGTTTTGTCTTGCTCATAATGCTTTAATTTTTTTAGAGTTCAAAGATTGCAAAATATTTTAGGACCTTTCTGCATTGCTGCGCTTTTTTATGATTCCAAAACGTAATTTACATTAATTCTATTTTATGTTACACTTAAATTAGAAGCAATCGGAGGCAACTAAAAGAAATTATAAATTGGAATTTTTTGAATATCTTACAATTTGCGTCAATAAAAAAAGAGGCCATTCTGCATTGAAATATCCAACCATTGAAGAACATAACAATCAAATTAATTGCAAAAATGCAGCATAACTTTATGTGCCGTTTTTATTTGCATATCCAATCCTTAAGAATAAAGTATATTATAAGGAGCTACAAATATTATTAGCTTCTATATTGTATATTTGCCCGTTAGGTAATCCGTTTTGGGTGGTGTTATTAATTTTATGTTCTATAAAAAAGAATAAAAACAGACCTTTTCAATTTTATATTTAAAAATGATTTCAATACTATATAATATTTTAAAAGCATGAGTATCTTAAAAAAAGTAAATGTATTCCGAAGGATTTTAACACGAAGCCTTACTAAAAATATCGGCAGTTCCCAGAAGAATCAAGATATAGATTTGACTCAAAAAATTGAAATCAAAAGAGTCTTAATTTCCAGACCCAATCACAGACTTGGGAATCTGTTACTCATAACACCACTGGTACAGGATGTAATCGCTACTTTTCCAGACTGCAAAATTGATTTGTTTGTAAAAGGAGGTTTGGCACCAATTGTATTTGAAAATTATAACAACATCAATTACATCATTGAACTTCCAAAAAAACCTTTCAAAAATTTGGTCGACTATTTCAAGGTTTGGGTGAAAATTAAAAAGCAAAAATATGACATTGTCATCAACGTGGATAAAAACTCCTCTTCGGGACGATTATCGGCACAATTTGCAGATGCCAAATACAAATTTTTCGGAGAACTGGATGAGGAAATGCAATTAAAACACACAGACTATGAGCATATTGCAAAATATCCCGTGTACGAATTTAGAAGTTTTTTGACCAAATTAGGCTTTCAGGAAAATGACAGTTCAGTTCCGCCTTTAGATCTTAAATTGAGTCCCGCTGAATTAGCTGAAGGCAAAAAAATAGTAGACAAAATAGTTCCTAATGACAAAAAAATTATTGCTATTTTCACTTATGCAACGGACGACAAATGCTACTCAGAAACATGGTGGGAAGAATTTTATGAGCAATTAAAAACAAAATATGAAGATTATAATATTTTAGAGGTTTTACCGGTAGAAAATATTTCACAAATAGGATTTAAAGCACCTACATTTTATAGTAAAGACATTAGAGAAATTGGTTCTGTAATTGCCAATACTGAAATTTTCATTGGTGCCGACAGTGGGATTATGCATTTGGCCAGTGCTTCACTAACACCTACAGTGGGCTTATTTTCTCGTCCAAATATAAACATGTATAGGCCATACAACAATAATAGTGTAGCCATAAACACCAATACCAGTACAACAGCGGAATCAATCAAAGTGATAAATGATATTCTTGGTAAAAATTAATTTTAACGACAAAACAACAAATACTATTTTAGTAAAATATAAATCAAATTAACCATGAAAAAAACAACCGCATTCCTGATTGTTTTTGTTTTCACTGGAACACTTTGCGCCCAGAATACTAACTCTTTTGCTTTGAAATTGGATCACATGGCACTTTCTGTAAAAGACTTGGATCGTTCCGTTGATTTCTATACTAACGTTTTGAAACTTTCTGAAATCACAAATCTTACAAGAAAGGAAGGCATTCGTTGGGTTTCATTGGGTGATGGCAAAGAATTACATTTAGTTTCCACTATTAAAGGACCTGTTACCATAAACAAAGCAGTACATCTTGCGTTTAAAGTCACTAATTTTGATGCTTTAATCACTAAGCTGCAAAACCTCAACATTACCTATTCCGACTGGCCGGGGAAACTTGATACGATAACCGTTAGAGCTGACGGAATCAAACAAATATACATCCAGGATCCAGATGGCTATTGGATTGAAATTAACAGTGTTGAAAAATAACCAAGTTCAGCTACTTCCCTTTTAATTTATATCCTACGGAAGTTGTATTTGTTGAATTAACAGCTACTTATGACATCAATATGTGAAAGTTGAAACTTTTACTCTGAATTGTGTAATCCTTTTTACTGTTTTGTTTGCCAACTTTGTAAAAGAATTTACAGAGTCTAACAATCGAAATAAAACGTAGGATTATGAGTGATCAAGCAAATGAACATACAGTTGAAGGAATAGATAAACTTAAAAGCCTAGTTGAAGAAATCAACACTTGTCTTTTTTGTACCAATCTCAAAACGAATGATGGAGCAACCACAAGACCTATGGGAGCTGTAAAAGTATGCGAGAAAGGAAACATTTGGTTCTTTAGCGAAAAAGGCAGTGAAAAAAACAAAGAAATTGAGCAAGATTCCAGTGTTCAATTATTTTTTGCACATCCCGGAAAAGGAAGTTACATGGTTGTAAATGGTGAAGGATCAATAGTTACTGATCAAGAAAAAATTGAAGAGCTATGGTCTCCCGTTGTAAATATATGGTTTAAAGAAGGTAAAAATGACCCTAACATTTCGCTTATTAAAGTAAAACCAAGCAGTGCATACTTCTGGGATACTAAAGGAAATCAAATGGTTAATTTTCTGAAAATGGCGGCATCAGTTGTTACAGGAACTAATTATGTAAGTGGTAATGAAGGAGAAATAAAAATCTAAAAGACATAAAAAAACGTTCCAATCTTGGAACGTTTTATATATAAATATTTTTATTTTTTCGGAGAAATTATTGTAGCACTCTATTTATTTGGGAGAAATTTTTCTCATAGTATTTTTCTTTAGTTGAAGAAATAATAACTCCATTACTCACTGAAGAGTGAATGAATTTTATTTCTCCCTCACAAACTTCTACCACCATACCTACATGATTAATTTGGCTTCTACCGTTTGTTTTAAAGAAAATCAAGTCCCCTTTTTGAGCTTCTTCGGTGTTAATTTTAGTTCCAATGTTGGATTGCTCATGTGATGTCCTTGGTAACTTAATATCGAATGCTCCAAAAGTTGTACACATTAAACCAGAACAGTCAAATCCTGATTTTGAAGTTCCTCCAGTACGGTATCTGGTTCCTATATTTTCCGAAGCACGTTCTATCAATTGATCTAAAAAATCATGATTAAAAGTAGGTTTTAATGTGTTGTTAAAATCAATTTTAGTGCTTTGAATCGTAGTCGTCATGTCGCTATCAGCACTAACAATAACATTATTTTCAAGTGGTGCGTTATTAGCGCTGATGTTCAATTTATCACCTACACGAAGTCCGTTTTTAACTGATGGATTTTGTTTTTCTAATTCCTGAACCGTAATCCCGTATTGTTTAGCAATACCATATTTGGTTTCTTTTGGCAACACCTCACGAACAATATTATCTAAAGTTGCGCTTACTATTTCACTTGGTTGAGAAACAGCTGTTACTTCTGATTTAGGCAAATCTATTTTCGGCTGAGAAACAACAGCTTCTTCTATTTTGGGTACAACTTTAGCCAATTCAGTACTAACTGTAACTTCCGGAGTTGGCAATTCTTTGTTTTGTTGTGGAACAACTGCAACATCTGTTACAGGTATTCCATTTCCTGGAATTGTTATTTTTTGACCTACTCTAAGCGCTTTGGTACCTATAGTTGGATTGGCTTTATCTAATTCTTTAACTGTAATTCCGTATTTTCTAGCGATAGAATATTTTGATTCTTTTGGCAGGACTTCTATCGTGGTTTGTTCCGTAGTGGATTTTTTAGTTTCGATTACTTGAGGAGTAACTACTAATTCCGGTTTTTGAGAAACCTTTTTGACTTGAGGCGCAACAGCTACTTCCGTTGAAGATGTGTTTGCTGGAATTATAATTTTTTGACCTATTTTCAATCCTGTAGATTCTAATGTTGGATTGAGTTCATTTAATTCTTTTAGAGAGATTCCGTATTCTTTTGCAATTCCGTAAAGCGTTTCTTTGGCAAGAACTTCATGTTCTTTTGCGGAGTAGTTTGCTGCAACCTTGGATTTAGCATTTGTCTTTTTTGTGGCTGCTACAGGAATTAATAAAATGGAATTGAGTTTTAAGAGGTTTTTTGCGTTTGGATTTAATTTAAAAATAGCGCTTTGTTTAACATCGTATTTCTCCGCAATACTAGAAATTGTTTCTCCTTTTACGATGGTGTGCTTCGTGGTATTTTCCTGAGAAAAAAGAACGATACTATTCAATAAAAACAATGTTACAATTAATCTTAAACTCATATTCATTTATTTCAAATTACTTACCCCATTTTTATTCTACACAGCGATTTCGGGATATAATTATTAAATCTCGCTATGGTTTGCTTTTTTACTTTATTTATTTAAAAAATTGTAAAAATAATCCTTATCTCTTTTATCAAAAGAGGGTCAGAATGTGTTCGTTTTAAATTCTAGTTGATTTTTATTTCAATTGCAAAAGCAGCTGAAATAGTAACGCCGTACAATCCTAATGTATTGTTGCGCTGAAAATAAAAATTCTAAAGAAGGTTGATTTAAAAAACAATCAAAAAAACTTCTTTGAAAATTTAATTTTTCCAAAAAGCTAATATAAGAGATTTAATCAAAAAACACGACCTTTTTTTTAATTTTAACGTTCAAAAAATAAAATTTAACCTTGTTTTTTGAATTTTGCCACTATTTTCGGCTTAAAGCTCTTTTCTTTTTTAAAAAAAATTTCGTTCCAAATCAATAAACAGGAATTGAAATCCTGGTTTTTGATTTGTAGCCCTGATGGGAGTGGAAAGCCTTTTGAAGCGGAATTGCAAATTTTTCCTGAGAAAAAAGAGCGACTAAAAGAAGCTCCTTTTTTATCTTGGAAAAAAGTAATTGTGCGAAAAAGCTTGAAGCGGTCAGCAGGAAATAGCTCCAGAAATAAATTGTAATTGAAACAAAAAAACTCCCAAGTTTCCTTGAGAGTTTTAGAAATACACCATTGAAATACTTAAGCTTTTCCAGCAGCGGCAATCAAATTTAATGCTGAACCAGCAACGAACCAGCCAATTTGTCCTTCATTATAGGTGTGATTTGCCAAGATAATATCTTTGGTTCCATCAGCATGAACGAATTCTAAAGTTAATGGTTTTCCAGGAGCAAAATCAACTAAATCTGTGAAGTTGATGGTATCATCTTCCTGAATTTTATCATAATCCGCTTCGTTTGCAAATGTCAATCCTAAAAGACCTTGTTTTTTAAGGTTTGTTTCGTGGATACGCGCAAATGATTTTACCAATACGGCTTTCACACCTAAGAAACGAGGTTCCATTGCGGCATGCTCACGAGAAGATCCTTCCCCGTAATTGTGATCCCCAACGACAATTGAAGGAACACCTGCTGCTTTGTAAGCACGCGCTACAGCAGGAACTGCATCGTAAGTACCAGTCAACTGATTTTTCACTGTATTTGGTTTTTGGTTGAATGCATTGATAGCACCAATCAACATATTATTAGAAATATTATCTAAATGTCCACGGAAACGCAACCATGGTCCAGCCATAGAAATGTGATCTGTTGTACATTTTCCGAAAGCTTTGATCAATAATTTAGCTCCTGTGATGTTTTTACCATCCCAAGGTAAGAACGGAGCCAATAATTGCAGTCTTTCTGAAGTTTCGCTTACCGAAACCTGAACACCTGAACCGTCTTCGGCTGGTGCTTGAAAACCTGGATCTTCTGCATCAAAACCTTTTGGAGGTAATTCATTTCCTGTTGGAGCGTCTAATTTTACTTCTTCACCATTTTCATTGATCAAAGTATCAGTCAACGGATTGAAACCTAAATCTCCAGCAATAGCTAGAGCCGTTACCAATTCAGGTGAACCTACGAATGCTAAAGTGTTTGGATTTCCATCGGCACGTTTAGAGAAGTTACGGTTGAAAGAGTGAACGATTGTGTTGCGTTCTTCTTTTTCAGCACCTTCTCTGTCCCACATTCCGATACATGGTCCGCAAGCATTTGCAAAAACAGTTGCTCCCATTTTATCGAAAATATCGATAAATCCGTCACGTTCTATGGTATAACGCACTACTTCAGAACCTGGAGTAATGGTAAATTGAGATTTTATTTTTAAATTTTTGTCGGTAACTTGTTTCGCCAAAGAAGCTGCACGAGCAATATCTTCGTAAGAAGAGTTCGTACAAGAACCTATCAAACCAACTTCAATTTTCAAAGGCCAGTTATTTTTGATTGCTTCCTCTTTCATTTTAGAAATTGGAGTTGCTAAATCCGGAGTGTAAGGTCCGTTTAAATGTGGCTCTAATTCGTCTAAGTTGATTTCGATTACTTGGTCAAAATACAATTCTGGATTAGCATATACTTCAGCATCACCTGTTAAGTAAAGAGCAATTTTATCCGCTGCATCAGCAACATCAGCTCTATTTGTAGAACGTAAATAACGCCCCATTGAAGCATCATAACCAAATGTAGAAGTAGTAGCACCAATTTCGGCGCCCATATTACAGATAGTTCCTTTTCCAGTACAAGACATAGAAGTCGCACCTTCACCAAAATATTCAACAATAGCACCTGTTCCACCTTTTACAGTAAGAATTCCGGCTACTTTAAGTATAACATCTTTTGGAGCTGTCCAACCTGATAGTTTTCCAGTTAATTTTACTCCAATTAATTTAGGAAATTTTAATTCCCAAGCCATTCCTGACATAACATCGACCGCATCAGCACCACCAACACCAATGGCTACCATTCCTAAACCACCTGCATTTACAGTGTGAGAATCAGTACCAATCATCATTCCTCCTGGGAATGCATAGTTCTCAAGAACTACTTGGTGTATAATCCCTGCTCCTGGTTTCCAGAAACCAATTCCGTATTTATTAGATACTGAAGAAAGAAATTCAAACACTTCATTACTTTGTGTTTTTGCTCTGGCCAAATCAGTTACAGCATCAACTTTAGCTTGAATCAAGTGATCACAATGTACGGTTGTAGGAACTGCCACTTTCTTTTTGCCGGCGTGCATGAATTGCAACAATGCCATTTGAGCCGTTGCATCTTGACAAGCAACTCTATCCGGGGCAAAATCTACATAATCAACACCTCTTCCAAAAGCAGTTGATGGCATTCCATCCCAAAGGTGATTGTACAAAATTTTCTCTGTTAAAGTAAGTGGACGACCAACTATCTCACGTGCTTTGTCCACACGGGATGTCATATTTGCGTACACTTTTTGAATCATTTCAATATCAAAAGCCATAAGATTTATATATAATTGTTACTATTCTATTTTAAACATACAAGATACAAAAAAATAGAGTACAAAAAAAAGCCTGAGTCATTAGACTCAGGCTTTTAAACTATAATTAACTAATTATGTGAATTATTTAACTAATAACTTATGAGAAGGTGCAAACTTAGTTAGGTTAATACCATCTACCGCTGCAATATACTCTTCTATTGTTGGAGTTCTACCAAGTATTGTAGATAAAACCACAACAGGTGTAGAAGAAAGTAATGACTCTCCCTTTTTACCTTCAGTATCTTCTACGACTCTTCCTTGGAAAAGACGAGTAGATGTTGCCATAACAGTATCTCCTTTAGCCGCTTTTTCTTGGTTACCCATACAAAGATTACAACCTGGACGCTCTAGATATAACATATTTTCGTATGAAGTACGTGCTGCAGCTTTAGGGACATTATCGTCAAATTCGAAACCAGAATATTTTTGTAAAATTTCCCAGTCCCCTTCTGCTTTTAATTCATCAACAATATTATAAGTAGGAGGAGCTACAACTAGTGGCGCTTTGAACTCTACTTTACCTTCTTGTTCATCAATGTTCTTAAGCATATGAGCAAGGATTTTCATATCTCCCTTATGAACCATACAAGAACCAATAAATCCAAGATCTACTTTTTTAACTCCTCCATAGAAAGAAAGAGGTCTAATGGTATCGTGCGTATATCGTTTAGAAACATCAGCATTATTTACATCTGGATCAGCAATCATTGGTTCAGCAATTACATCTAAATCCACAACAACTTCAGCGTAATATTTAGCGTTTGCATCTGGTCTTAGTGCTGGTTTTTCACCTGATATAATCTCAGCAATTCTCTTATCAGCAATAGCAATCAATCCTTTAAGAACTTGATTTTTATTATCCATTCCCTTATCAATCATGATCTGAATTCTACCTTTTGCCATCTCTAATGATTCAATCAAGGTATAATCTTCAGAAATACAGATAGAAGCTTTTGCCTTCATTTCTGCAGTCCAGTCCGTAAAAGTAAAGGCTTGATCTGCGTTAAGAGTTCCTAAGTGAACCTCAATAATTCTTCCTTGGAATACATTCTCTCCACCAAATGTTTTAAGCATCTGAGATTGTGTAGCATGAACTACATCTCGAAAATCCATATACCCTTTCATTTCTCCTTTGAAAGTTACTTTCACAGATTCAGGAATTGGCATTGAAGCTTCACCAGTAGCCAATGCAAGAGCAACTGTTCCTGAGTCAGCACCAAAAGCAACTCCTTTAGACATTCTTGTATGAGAGTCACCACCAATGATGATAGCCCACTCGTTTACAGTAATATCATTAAGTACTTTGTGAATTACATCAGTCATGGAATGATAAACGCCTTTCGGGTCACGAGCTGTGATCAAACCGAAGTCGTTCATGAATTTCATCAATCTAGGAATATTTGCCTTAGATTTATTATCCCAAACTGAAGCAGTATGACAACCTGATTGGTAAGCACCGTCAACAATTGGAGAAATCACAGTAGCAGCCATAGACTCTAATTCCTGAGAAGTCATCAAACCAGTTGTATCTTGCGAACCAACAATATTTACGGTAACACGAACATCTGAACCAGCGTGTAAAACTTTACCTGGAGTTGAACCAACTGCGTTTTTATTAAATATTTTTTCTACAGCTGTAAGACCTTGTCCTTCAACAGAAACCTCTTTTGACGGAGCGTATACAGGTACAATATCAATACCTAGAGTCTTTGATGCAAATGTTTGCAATTTTTTTCCAAATACAATGGCATAAGACCCACCAGCTTTTATAAATTCAATTTTCTGAGGTGTGAATGCTTTAGAAATATCTATCAATTCTTTATCTCCACTATAAAGTTTCTTTGTTTTTGTGTTGATGGTAAGAACAGTACCTGTAGCTACAGAATAAACTTCCTCAAGAATAGGATCACCGCTTTCATTACGAAGAACGTTTCCATTTTCATCTAGTTTTTTTACCCAGTTTTTAAGGTCAAGACCAATACCACCAGTAACATCTACAGTTGTTAGGAAAATTGGAGAAATTCCGTTTGTTCCTGCAACGATTGGAGCAATATTAATAAATGGAACATATGGACTTGCTTGTTTTCCACTCCAAAGCGCCACGTTGTTTACACCTGACATTCTTGAAGATCCTACACCCATAGTACCTTTTTCAGCGATTAACATTACGCTTTTATCAGGATTCGCTGTTGCCAATGCTTTGATTTCAGCTTGTGCCTCAGGAGAAATTAAACATTTACCATGAAGTTCACGATCTGATCTTGAGTGCGCTTGATTTCCTGGAGAAAGTAAATCAGTTGAAATATCTCCTTCACCAGCTATAAAAGTAACTACCTTAATTTCTTCTGCTATTTCAGGTAATTTAGTAAAGAACTCAGCCTTAGCATAGCTCTCCAATATAGCTGCAGCAATTTCATTACCGTTTTTGAAAGCTTCAGCTAAACGATCTGTATCTGCTTCATAAAGATAAACTTGTGTTTTCAATACTTCAGCAGCTTGTTTAGCAATAGCAACATCATTTCCTAAAGCTAAATCAAGTAAAACCTTGATAGAAGTCCCACCTTTCATGTGTGATAATAATTCTAAAGCAAAAGCAGGCGTGATTTCAGCAACCGCTGATTGACCTAGAACGATTTCTTTTAAAAAATTAGCTTTTACATTAGCCGCAGGAGTAGTTCCAGGCACAACATTATAAATAAAGAAGTTAAGAGAATCTGCTCTGTATTCGTTATTTAAATCTTTAATTTGCGCAATGATTTCGCTTAATAATTCAGCGCCATCAATTGGTTTAGGGTTAAGCCCTTGGCCTTTTCGCTCTTCAATCTCTTGAATATAATCCTTATAAGTGTTCATAATAGAAGTCTTTTCTTGGTATTTTTATTTTTTGTACGCAAATTTAGGAATTAAAGCCGAGAATTAAAAAAAATATAATAGATGTAGCTTTTTCAAAAATTATTATTATAAAATAAAGAGTTTTACTAGTCTTTATTGTCAAAAATTCAATTTTAAATTAAAATAATGAATTATTAATAATTTTAAATCTTTTCTTTGAGAAAGTTGAAATCTAATGATGCTTAGAGAGTGAGATTTTACACTACTTTCAGCTAAGAACCTTTCTAAATTACCATTTACAACGTTGTAGTTGTGTTTTTAAAGGCTCTTTTGGTCAAATTAACATATTAAGTAAAAACAAAAAAAGCCAAACAAATTTTAGAATTTGCTTGGCTTTTTTCTCAATATTAAAAATTATTACATCAACTTCTGAATAATAGCCTCTTCGGTAATTCCTTCGGCATCGGCTTTATAATTTTTGATAATTCGATGACGTAAAATTCCGGTAGCCACCGCTTTTACATCTTCGATATCCGGAGAAAATTTCCCATTAAAAGCAGCATTGGCTTTGGCCGCTAAAATCAAATTTTGAGAAGCTCTTGGTCCAGCACCCCAATCTAAATAATTTTTCACAAACTCATTAGACATCGGATTATCGGGCCTAGTTTTACTAACTAACGTCACTGCATATTCAATCACATTATCCGCGACAGGTATTCTACGTATTAACTGCTGAAAATCAATTATTTCCTGAGCAGTAAACAATGGATTTATAGTGTTTTTTATATCAGAAGTAGTTTGTTTCACCACTTGAACTTCTTCTAAAAAAGAAGGATACTCTAGTTTTATAGCAAACATGAAACGATCCAACTGCGCTTCCGGCAAAGGATAAGTCCCTTCCTGCTCAATAGGGTTTTGAGTAGCCAAAACAAAATAAGGCAGGTCTAGTTTATAGTTTTCACCAGCGATAGTAACGGAACGTTCCTGCATGGCTTCCAGCAAAGCAGCCTGTGTTTTTGGGGGCGTTCTGTTGATTTCGTCAGCCAGAATAATATTCGAAAAAATAGGCCCTTTTATAAATTTGAAATGACGGTTTTCATCTAGTATTTCACTTCCAAGTATATCTGACGGCATCAAATCCGGAGTAAACTGAATTCTTTTGAAATCAAGTCCCAATGCTTGCGCAAGCGTATTTACCATCAATGTTTTGGCTAATCCTGGAACTCCAACTAATAATGCATGCCCCCCAGAAAATATACAAAGCAAAATTTGATCTACTACATCATTTTGACCTACAATGATTTTTGCTATCTCCGCTTTTAGCTCATTCCTTTTTTGAACCAAGTTATGTATTGCTGCTACGTCTGACATGTATTAAGTATTTAAAATTAAAAAGAGTTAGCGTTATGAAATCATAAAACTAACTCTTTTTATTTATTTATCGAAAAATTTTTATTCTTAATTCTAATCAAATAAATGAATGAAGGAGACTATTTCTTAAGCCAATTGTTTGTAAAATCACAATCTCTATATTCTCCAATGATTTTGATGTATGTTTCTTTAATCTTTTCATCAAACCATTTTCCAATAGTAGTAATTTGTTTGCTTTTTAAAGCCAACTCTTTTATCTTGATGTAATCTTTAGCATAATCTGCTGCATGCTCATCTATTCTATTTGTAACAGTGATTAACTTGAATGTTTTCTTTCCTTCCTCACCTTGTTCTAATAATGGAGCAGAAACTTCACCCTCTTTTAAATTAGAAACTTGACTGTAAAAAGTAGGATCCATTTTTGTCAACTCAAAACGAGTATCTTGAGTTTTTGGATTTATTAAAGCACCACCGTTAGCTCTAGTTTCTTTCTCATCAGATAATGTTCTGGCTGCATCTGCAAAAGTGATTTCTTTATCTTCGATTCTTTTTTTAATCAAAGTAATTTTTTCTTTCGCTTCATTCAAAGCCTCTTCAGTTACTGTTGGAGTCAATAATATATGGCGCAATTCTATTTCTTGCCCTTTGATTTTTTCTACATAAATAATATGATACCCAAAATCTGTTTGAAATGGAGCAGAAATCTCTCCTTCAGCAAGACTAAAAGCAACATCTTTAAACTCTTTTACAAATGGAGTTCTACGATTCATTTTATAAAAACCTCCGTTAGATCTTGAACCTGGATCTTGAGAATACAAAACCGCTTTAGTAGAAAAACTGGAACCTTCTTCTATTTCCTTTTTAAAACCATTCAATTTATCAATTACTTTTTGTTTATCAGCATCTGAAACTTTAGGAGTAACCACAATTTGTGCTACTTCTAATTCTACACCAAAAAACGGAAGATCTGTAGTAGGTATTGTTTTGAAATAATTACGAACTTCTTCAGGAGTAATTTCTACAGCATCAACAATTTTCTTTTGCATTTCTGAACTTAACTTACCTTCTTTCAAAATATCAGAAAAATAAGTTCTAAATTCTTCCTCAGAATCTTTTTTATAGTACTTCACCACTTTTTCCAAGGATCCAATTTGCTCTACCATATAGTTCAAACGGTCTTCCATCATACCTTTAACTTCGGCATCTGTAACTACAATACTATCTTGAATAGCTTGATGAGCATATAATTTATCTTCTAATAATTTTCCAAGCATTTGACATCTTGTAATGTCTTTTACTGATCCACCTTGAGTCGAAATCTCAAGATACGACTTGTCTATATCTGAATCAAGTATGATATAATCTCCTACTGTGGCAATTACACCGTCAATCTTTTGTTTCCCGGTAGATTGGATTTTTTTAACCGGAGTAATGACACTATCCTTAATAATTTCTTGAGCACTTGCTACAACACTGGAAAAAAGCAAAACAAAAAAAGTAAGTGCAATTCTATTATTGATGGATCTCATTTGTATTTTATTTATTGGCATTATTATAATTTGTATTTATTGTAAAACATCCTTTATTCTACTGTCTTTAAACCTATTTTATAAAGGCCAGAATAATTTTGGCAAATATACACTTTAAGAATCAAGAAGCGAATTGAATTTATAATACAATTTCTTACCATTCTTCAAATTTAAAACGAACAAAAATAACAATTCAATTACATAATACAAGTTTCCTACCTACTATTAACAAAAAATTATAAACGCATTTATTCATTGCTGTGTTCAGTTCCTAAATCATATAGAAACTGAACGTTAGAAGTAAAAAAATAAAACCTTCATTGTACATTATTAAATTGTTACAGTATCATTTTATTTCCATTTTTGAAACATCCCTTTTTTTTGTAAAATATGTTTTCTGTTCTAATGTTTCACTTGTACTAAATTGAGCTTTAGCTACAAAACATTAAAAAATCAGGATTTAAATTTCTCATTTTAACTCTCTATTCAAAAAGTTGTAAACACTACAACGTTTTCGTGATGAATTAAAAAAATTCTCATGTTTACCGCGTAAGAATTTGTATAAATTAGCTAAAAAAGTGATTTATTATTAAAAAATTAAACATAAAAATAAATTTAAAACAATTATTTGATTTATTTTTTTGATTTTAATAAATGAGTTTTAATTCCAAACCCTTAAAAAAAAACAGTAAATAAAAATTAAATCTCTAAAATTCATATTCCTTTCTATTTTTCATTTGTTACTCCAAAATCTATTACTTAACCTAATTTATTCTTTTTATGAAACAACTAAATTTTAAAACGTATCTATTATCAGCTTTATTAGTTGGTCTGTATTCGTGCAATTCGAATGACGATATGGCTACTGATTCCGCTGCCGCAGCTTCACAATTCAAAGTAATCAATGTTACACATCACGACGGACAACCTTTCAGTACTGGAAAATCCACAAACGCAACAACTGGAAGATATGTTGCAAATCCTGGCGGCGGTGTTATGATGCAAGCTTTCTATTGGGATGTTCCTGCTGGTGGAACGTGGTGGAATACTGTAAATGCGAAAATAACCGCATGGTCTAATGCAGGTATCGGTTCCATCTGGCTTCCTCCAGTTTCAAAAGCACAAAATGGTGCTTTTTCAATGGGATATGATCCAACAGATTATTTTGATTTTGGAAATTACAATCAAAATGGTACTGTAGAAACACGATTTGGTTCCCGAACAGAACTAGAAAGTCTGATAACAAAAGTGCACGCCGAAAACATGCAAGTATATGCTGATATGGTATTAAATCACCATAGCGGTGGGCAATTAGAAAGTAATCCTTTTACAGGAACACAAACTTATACTAACTTTACTGGTGTTGCTTCTGGTAAATTCCCAAGAACTAGTGCTGATTTTTATAAAAATGCCTACGGAAATAATGATGAAGGTGCTTTTGGTGGTTTTCCTGACTTAGCCCATGTGGTACCAAATGTACAAGACTGGCTTTGGAAAAGAGCAGATGGAGTCGGTAAATATTATAAAAATACGATGAAATTTGACGGATGGAGATTTGATTACGTTAAAGGTTTTGCTCCGTGGGTCATAAAAGATTGGAATGCAAACGTAGGTGGATTTTCCGTTGGTGAGTTATGGGATTCTAACGTAAACATACTGAATGATTGGGCGAATAATGCCAATAGTTCTGTTTTTGATTTTGCCTGTTATTATAAAATGAACGATGCATTTGATGGAAACAATTTAAATCTTTTGAATGATGACATGATGTGGAAAAGAAATCCTTATAAAGCGGTTACTTTCGTTTCCAATCATGACACTGATGAAATTTGGAAAAAAGAGTTAGCATACGCTTATATCTTAACGCACGAAGGATATCCAACTATTTTTTACAGGGATTATGAGGAATGGTTGAATAAAGGGAAAATGGATAATCTTATTTGGATTCACAACAACAAAGCTACAGGAACTACTTCTATTTTATACACCGATACTGATGAATATATCGCTAGAAGAAATGGTTATAATGGAAATCCAGGTTTAGTGGTTTACATCAATAACTCATCAACTTGGCAAGAAAGATGGATTCAAACGAATTGGGCTAATGCACAAATCAAAGATTTTAGCGGAAATTCAAATTGGTTCCCTACAACCCAGGGTGATAAATGGGTGAAAATTCAATGTCCTCCAAATGGATATTCTGTTTGGTCAATCAACATGTAATACCGAAATATCATAAAGGCTGTCTGAAAAGGCAGCTTTTTTTATCAGTAATTGAATCTTCGCAATTCTAATATTGAATTAAAATCGCCTGAATTGCAACTTCAAAACCTACCTACTCCATTTAGAGTATACAATTTTTTTAATTGGCATTTATAAATAGTACTTTTGCAAACTATTTATACAAATATGGGCTTTTTAGAAGAAATACAACGCAGAAGAACTTTCGGGATTATCTCACATCCTGATGCCGGAAAAACAACACTTACTGAGAAACTCCTCCTTTTTGGTGGTGCGATTCAAGAAGCAGGTGCCGTAAAGAATAATAAGATTAAAAAAGGTGCTACCAGTGACTTTATGGAAATTGAACGCCAGAGAGGAATTTCGGTTTCTACCTCAGTTTTAGCATTCAATTATAAAGATAAAAAGATAAACATACTCGATACTCCAGGACACAAGGATTTTGCCGAGGACACTTTTAGAACTTTAACTGCTGTTGACAGTGTTATTGTTGTAATTGATGTTGCCAAAGGTGTTGAGGAACAAACGGAGAAATTAGTAGCTGTTTGTAGAATGCGAAAAATTCCAATTATTGTATTCATCAACAAATTAGACCGAGAAGGAAAAGACGCTTTTGACTTGATGGATGAAGTGGAACAAAAACTGGGATTAACAGTTACTCCATTAAGTTTTCCAATAGGAATGGGTTATGATTTTCAGGGAATCTACAATCTATGGGAACAAAACATCAACTTATTTAGTGGTGACAGTCGTAAAAACATTGAAGAAACTATTGCTTTCTCCGATGTTCAAAATCCAGAATTAGAGAAAATTATCGGTCAAAAACCCGCTGACAAATTACGAGAAGAGTTAGAGTTAATAGATGAAGTATATCCTAAATTTGATCGTCAGGATTATTTAGACGGAAAATTACAACCAGTATTTTTTGGTTCGGCATTGAATAATTTTGGAGTAAGAGAATTATTGGACTGCTTCGTTCAAATTGCTCCATCACCAAGAGCAAAAGATTCTGAAACACGATTAGTAGATCCTAAAGAAGAAAAAATGACTGGATTTGTTTTTAAAATCCACGCCAATATGGATCCAAAACACAGAGACCGTCTGGCCTTTATAAAAATTGTTTCTGGAACTTTCGAAAGAAACAAACCATATTATCATGTTCGTCAAAAAAAGAACTTAAAATTTTCAAGTCCAAATGCTTTTTTTGCTGAAAAGAAAGAAATTGTAGACATATCGTATCCTGGTGATATTGTTGGATTACATGATACCGGAAATTTCAAAATTGGTGATACGTTGACCGAAGGGGAAATCATGAGTTTCAAAGGAATTCCAAGTTTCTCTCCGGAACATTTCCGATACATCAACAATGCTGACCCAATGAAGGCCAAACAATTGGACAAAGGAATTGATCAGTTAATGGATGAAGGTGTTGCGCAGTTATTTACTTTGGAAATGAACAACAGAAAAATCATTGGAACGGTTGGTGCACTTCAATACGAGGTAATTCAGTACCGTTTAGAGCATGAATACGGTGCAAAATGTACCTATGAAAACTTTCCGGTACACAAAGCTTGTTGGGTAAAACCTAACGACCCAAAAAGTGATGAGTTTAAAGAATTTAGAAGAATAAAACAAAAATTCTTAGCTCATGATAAGTACGGACAATTAGTATTTCTCGCCGATTCTGACTTTACAATCCAGATGACACAGAATAAGTATCCAAATGTGAAATTATACTTTACTTCAGAATTTGAATAAAAAAATATCTTTCAATATAATTACAAAAAAAACGCTAATTAAAAAATTAGCGTTTTTTTTATATACCTTTTAAAATAAACCTCCACTTAAGACATCATACTGTCAGTATCTACTGCTTTCTTTAAAAAAGCTTTTATTAACAAACGGTTTGGAGCAGAACCAGATGTTATAACCTGTATTTTTGCACTTGAACTTTCTGAAGATATTGTACCGTTTGGACCTTGTTTAGTACCCATAAACCATAATACAAAATTCATACTATTTGAAGAAGAAGCTGCTGAAACATTTTCTTTTTTTGCATTACTGTTAACTTCGATAGTACTAACATCAACTAGCTTTTGAGCAGATTGACCAAATACAGATACGTTTGACATTAATATAAAAACAAACATTATCAAGAGATTTGGAATCCCTTTAGTGTTAGCTTTTAAAGAAAAATATTTCATAACAATTCGTTTTTTTTATGATGGATAGGATTTACTTCCCCATCTCGAGAACGAAAGTATATCATTTATATACGAGCAAAAAATATTTTCGATGAAGCACCTTAATAATCGTTTAAAACACAAACTTGTTATTAAGTCCCTGAATTTAAAGGTTTCTTAATGTCAATTTATCAAATAAAAAGTATTGTTGATTTTTTTTTAGAAATTCAAAATTTCAGGAACGAATAATAGAGAAATATTGAAGTGGTACTATTATGCATCTTAAATCAAAAAATACAAAGCTAATAGTTACGTTATAAAAGAAAGAATTAATCTATAAACAAAAAAAAGCTCCATTTCTGGAGCCTTTAAAACATTATGCTTGTCCTGCTGGACCAAAATTAAGCGGTATTGGTGCTTGTTCACTGTCTTTTATTTCGCCATGAGCGACTTCAAAACGATGAATATTTTCTCCTATTGCTTTCAACAATCTTTTAGCATGTTGTGGTGTCAAGACAATTCTTGATTTCACCTTAGCTTTAGGAATACCAGGCATGATACTTACAAAATCTAAAACAAACTCTGATGAAGAGTGATTTATTATTGCCAAGTTGGAATAAATTCCTTCTGCAATTTTTTCATCTAGCTCAATATTAATTTGCTCTTGTTGTTGATTAGAATTACTCATATTTTAGTAAATATATTCTTCTTTGTTAGCCATCATATCGTTATAATCTTCTTTTGAACCTACAATTGTATTGTCATATTCTCTCATACCTGTTCCGGCAGGGATTCTATGTCCTACAATTACATTCTCTTTCAGTCCTTCTAAGTAATCGATTTTACCTGCAACAGCAGCTTCGTTCAATACTTTAGTAGTTTCTTGGAAAGATGCAGCAGAAATAAACGATTTAGTTTGAAGCGATGCTCTTGTAATACCTTGTAAAACTGGTGTTGCTGTTGCAGTAACAACATCACGAGCTACAACAAGATTTTTATCTGTACGTTTCAATAAAGAGTTTTCATCACGCAACTCACGAGGCGTAATAATTTGTCCTTCTTTTAAAGCACTAGAATCTCCAGCATCTTCAACTACTTTCATACCGTATAATTTATCATTTTGAACGATAAAATCTTTAGTGTGAATTAATTGATCTTCTAAGAATAAAGTATCACCTGGATCCTGAACCCTTACTTTACGCATCATTTGACGTATTACTACTTCAAAGTGTTTGTCGTTGATTTTTACCCCTTGTAAACGGTATACTTCTTGAATTTCATTTACCAAATACTGTTGAACAGCTGCTGGCCCTTGGATTCTTAAAATATCATCCGGAGTAATTGCACCATCAGATAAAGGTACTCCTGCTCTTACGAAGTCATTTTCTTGAACTAGAATTTGGCTTGATAATTTAACCAAGTATTTTCTAACATCACCAAATTTAGATTCGATAACAATCTCACGGTTACCTCTTTTGATTTTTCCAAAAGAAACAACACCATCGATTTCAGAAACAACAGCTGGGTTTGAAGGATTACGAGCTTCTAACAACTCTGTAATTCTAGGTAAACCTCCTGTAATATCTCCTGATTTAGAAGAACGACGTGGAATTTTTACCAAAACTTTACCTGCTTTAATTTTCTCTCCGTTTTCAACCATCAAGTGGGCTCCAACTGGTAAGTTATAAGAACGAATTAGTTCCCCTTCTTTACCGTAAACCAATAAAGTAGGAATTAATTTTTTTGCTCTAGATTCAGAAATTACTTTTTCTTGGAAACCAGTTTGCTCATCAATTTCAACCATGAATGATTGACCTTGCTCTAAATCTTCGTAAGCAATTTTACCGGTAAACTCAGAAACGATAACTCCATTATATGGATCCCATTTACAGATTACATCTCCTTTAGCAACAGATTGACCGTCTTTAACGAAAATACTTGAACCGTAAGGAATATTATTTGTACTTAATAAGATACCTGTTCTTTCATCAATTAATTTCAATTCAGTAGAACGAGATACAACAATATCAACTGCATTACCTTCGCTATCTTCACCTTTAACAGTTTTTAAATCTTCGATTTCAAGTTTACCATTAAATTTCGTAATGATACTTGATTCTTCAGAAATACCACCCGCAACCCCACCAACGTGGAATGTACGTAATGTTAACTGTGTACCAGGTTCTCCAATAGATTGTGCTGCAATAACACCAACTGCTTCTCCTCTTTGTGTCATTTTACCAGTAGCTAAATTTCTACCGTAACATTTTGCACAAATACCTTTCAACGCTTCACAAGTTAATGGAGAACGCACTTCTACTTTCTCGATTGGAGAAGCATCAATTGCTTTCATTATAACTTCAGTAATTTGTTGTCCAGATTGAATTAAAACTTCATTATTCAAAGGATTAATTACGTCTTGTAAAACAACACGTCCTAAAATTCTTTCTCCTAATGATTCAACAATTTCCTCATTTTTCTTCAATGCTGAAACTTCAACACCTCTTAATGTACCACAATCTTCGATGTTAACAATAACATCTTGAGATACATCATGCAATCTTCTTGTTAAATATCCTGCATCGGCAGTTTTCAATGCCGTATCCGCAAGACCTTTACGCGCACCGTGAGTAGAAATAAAGTACTCAAGGATAGAAAGACCTTCTTTAAAGTTAGAAAGAATCGGGTTTTCAATAATTTCACCACCACCAGCAGTTGATTTTTTTGGCTTAGCCATCAAACCACGCATACCAGTTAACTGACGAATTTGTTCTTTGGAACCCCTTGCTCCAGAATCAAGCATCATATACACTGAGTTGAAACCTTGTTGGTCTTCTCTAATGTTTTTCATTGCTAACTCTGTCAATTGAGCATTTGCTGAAGTCCATACATCAATAACTTGGTTGTAACGCTCGTTATTGGTAATAAGACCCATGTTATAATTTGCAGAAATACCTCCTACTTGCTCTCTTGCGTCAGCAATTAATTTAGGTTTCTGATCTGGAATTCTAATATCTCCAAGAGAGAATGACAAACCACCTTTGAAGGCAAATTTGTACCCCATGTCTTTCATGTTATCCAAGAAAGCCGCTGTTGTAGGTACATCAGTTGAACTTAAAACGTGTCCGATAATATCTCTAAGGTTTTTCTTAGTCAATACATCATTGATATATCCAGCTGCTTCTGGTACTACTTCATTAAATAATACACGACCCGCAGTAGTTTTGATGATTTGGTAAACTAACTCACCTGCTTCATTAAAATCTTTTGCTCTAATTTTTACAGAAGCATTCAATTCTAATCTACCTTCATTCAAAGCAATATTTACTTCTTCAGCAGAATAAAAAGTGATTCCTTCTCCTAAAATTTTAAGCTCTGGAGTTGATAAACGTTCTTTGGTCATATAGTATAGACCCAAAACCATATCCTGAGAAGGTACCGTGATAGGAGCTCCATTTGCAGGATTCAGAATATTGTGAGAACCCAACATTAATAGTTGTGCTTCCAAAATAGCTTCTGGTCCTAATGGTAAGTGAACTGCCATTTGATCCCCATCAAAATCCGCATTAAATGCAGTACAAACTAAAGGGTGCAATTGGATTGCTTTTCCTTCAATTAATTTTGGTTGGAATGCTTGAATACCTAATCTGTGCAAAGTAGGAGCACGATTCAGTAATATTGGGTGACCTTTAATTACATTTTCAAGGATATCCCAAACTACAGGCTCTTTCTTATCTATTATTTTCTTAGCTGATTTTACAGTTTTTACAATTCCTCTTTCTATCAATTTACGGATAACGAAAGGTTTGTATAACTCTGCTGCCATATCTTTTGGGATACCACATTCAGATAATTTTAATTCAGGTCCAACAACAATTACCGAACGAGCAGAATAATCCACACGTTTTCCAAGTAAGTTTTGACGGAAACGTCCTTGCTTACCTTTCAATGAATCAGATAATGATTTTAATGGTCTGTTTGATTCTGTTTTTACTGCAGATGCTTTACGCGTATTATCGAAAAGTGAATCTACAGATTCCTGCAACATACGTTTTTCGTTTCTTAAGATAACTTCTGGAGCTTTAATCTCCATTAATCTTTTCAAACGGTTGTTACGTATAATTACACGACGGTATAAATCATTTAAATCTGAAGTTGCAAAACGACCTCCATCAAGTGGCACAAGCGGACGTAATTCTGGTGGAATAACTGGTACCACTTTCATAATCATCCATTCTGGACGATTCTCACGGTTCAAGTTAGACTCACGGAAAGATTCAACAACTTGTAATCTTTTTAACGCTTCAGTTTTACGTTGTTTAGACGTTTCATTGTTAGCGTTATGTCTTAATTGGTAAGACAATGCATCAAGATCAATTCTTGCTAATAAATCCATAATACACTCTGCTCCCATTTTGGCAACAAATTTATTTGGATCAAAATCATCAAGATACTGATTGTCAGCAGGAAGTGTATCTAAAATATTTAAATATTCTTCTTCTGTCAAAAAGTCTAGTCTTTGCAAAGATTCACCTTCTGCATTTTTAGCAATACCAGCTTGGATAACTACGTATCTTTCGTAGTAGATAATCATATCTAATTTCTTAGATGGAAGACCAAGGATATAACCAATTTTGTTTGGAAGAGAACGGAAATACCAGATATGAGCAATTGGCACAACAAGATTGATGTGACCTACTCTGTCTCTACGTACTTTTTTCTCTGTAACTTCAACACCACAACGGTCACAGATGATTCCTTTGTAACGTATTCTTTTATATTTTCCACAAGCACATTCAAAATCTTTTACTGGTCCGAAAATACGTTCGCAGAAAAGACCATCACGCTCTGGTTTGTGCGTTCTGTAGTTGATAGTTTCAGGTTTCAACACTTCACCTCTTGATTCTTTCAAGATAGATTCAGGAGAAGCAAGTCCGATTGAGATTTTATTAAACCTTTTTACAGGGTTTTTATCTTTATTGTTATTATTTCTATTATTCATCATAGTTTTTACTATTGATTTATTTGCAATTAAAAAATTGATTTTATGGAGACGTAGCCATACTACTTCTCGACATATTACCTCGGATTACTTCTCTAAACTTCAACAAATTTTTGAAGTGCTAGTTATAAAATCTTCTGAGATTTTATAAAAAATCGGAACGGGTTACGGGTCTAAATCCTAAAAACTTATATAAATGAGTAATCAGCCCCGAAAAATCGGGACTGATTACTAAATTTTATTTATTCTTCTAAACGAATGTCTAGTCCAAGACCTTTCAATTCATGCATCAATACATTGAATGATTCAGGTAACCCTGGTTCTGGCATAGATTCACCTTTTACGATAGCTTCGTAAGTTTTTGCTCTACCAATAACATCATCAGACTTCACAGTCAAGATTTCTCTAAGTGTACTTGATGCTCCATAAGCTTCAAGTGCCCAAACCTCCATCTCTCCAAAACGCTGACCTCCAAATTGAGCTTTACCTCCAAGTGGTTGTTGTGTAATCAACGAGTATGGACCTATAGAACGTGCGTGCATTTTATCGTCAACCATATGTCCAAGTTTCAACATATAGATAACTCCTACTGTTGCCGCTTGATGGAAACGTTCTCCTGTACCACCATCATATAAATGTGTATGTCCAAAACGTGGTATTCCAGCTTCGTCAGTCAATTCATTAATTTGATCCAAAGTTGCTCCGTCAAAAATTGGTGTAGCAAATTTTCTACCCAAGTTCATTCCAGCCCAACCAAGTACCGTTTCATAAATTTGACCAATGTTCATACGTGAAGGTACACCTAATGGGTTCAACACTATATCAACTGGTGTTCCGTCTTCAAGGAAAGGCATATCTTCATGACGAACGATACGAGCAACAATACCTTTGTTACCGTGACGTCCTGCCATTTTATCCCCAACTTTCAGTTTACGTTTTTTGGCAATATATACTTTAGCTAATTTCAAGATTCCTGCTGGCAATTCATCTCCAACAGTAATAGTGAATTTCTCTCTACGTAATGCACCTTGTAAATCATTCAATTTAATTTTATAGTTATGAATTAAATCATTCACCATTTTATTAGTTGCATCATCAGCAACCCATTGACCTTTACTTAAGTGAGCAAAATCTTCAACAGCATAAAGCATTTTTTGAGTGTATTTTTTACCTTTTGGTAAAACTTCTTCACCCAAATCATTCATTACACCTTGAGATGTTTTTCCGTTTACGATCAAGAAAAGTTTTTCTACTAATTTGTCTTTTAATTCAACAAATTTAACTTCAAACTCCATTTCAAGTGCTCCTAAAGCATCCTTGTCTTGTGTACGTTTACGTTTATCTTTTACTGCTCTTGCGAACAATTTTTTGTCTAAAACAACACCATGTAAAGAAGGAGAAGCTTTTAATGAAGCATCTTTTACATCACCTGCTTTGTCCCCGAAGATTGCACGAAGCAATTTCTCTTCCGGAGTAGGATCTGATTCTCCTTTTGGAGTAATTTTTCCGATAAGAATGTCACCAGGTTTAACCTCGGCTCCAATTCTGATCATACCATTTTCATCTAAATCTTTTGTAGCTTCTTCAGAAACGTTCGGTATATCGTTCGTTAATTCTTCGTTACCTAATTTAGTATCTCTAACTTCTAATGAATAATCATCCACGTGAATAGAGGTAAAAATATCGTCACGAACTACTTTTTCAGAAATTACAATCGCATCCTCGAAGTTGTATCCTTTCCATGGCATAAATGCAACTTTTAGGTTACGACCTAAAGCTAATTCACCATTTTGAGTCGCATATCCTTCAGATAATACTTGTCCAGGAACCACTCTATCCCCTTTTCTTACGATAGGTTTTAGGTTGATACTTGTACCTTGATTGGTTTTTCTAAATTTAATTAGATTGTATGTTTTTTCATCTGGCTCAAAACTCACCATTCTTTCTTCTTCAGAACGATCGTATTTGATAGTGATGATATTTGCATCTACATATTCTATAACTCCGTCTCCTTCAGCATTAATCAATACTCTAGAATCAGAAGCTACTTGACGCTCTAAACCAGTTCCAACAATAGGAGCTTCAGGACGAATTAATGGTACGGCCTGACGCATCATGTTAGATCCCATCAAGGCTCTATTCGCATCATCATGTTCCAAGAAAGGAATCAAAGAAGCGGAGATAGAAGCAATTTGATTTGGAGCAACATCAGTATAATCAACTTTTGTTGGTTCAATTACTGGGAAATCACCTTCTTGACGTGCAATTACGTCTTCGGCAGTAATTTTTCCTGTAGCATCCATCTGAATGTTTGCCTGAGCAATCATCATTCCTTCTTCTTCTTCTGCGCTTAAGTAAACTGGAGTAGACACTAAATCTACAGTTCCGTTTGTTACTTTACGGTAAGGTGTTTCAATGAAACCCATTCCGTTTACTTTAGCATACACACCAAGAGATGAAATCAAACCAATGTTTGGTCCCTCAGGAGTTTCAATTGGACATAAACGTCCGTAATGCGTATAGTGAACGTCACGTACCTCAAAACCTGCTCTTTCTCTCGAAAGTCCACCTGGTCCTAGTGCAGATAATCTTCTCTTATGCGTAATCTCGGCAAGTGGATTCGTTTGATCCATAAACTGAGACAACTGGTTCGTTCCAAAGAAAGAGTTGATAACAGATGATAATGTTTTTGCATTAATCAAATCTATTGGTGTAAACACCTCGTTATCTCTAACGTTCATTCTCTCACGAATAGTTCTAGCCATACGCGCTAAACCTACACCGAATTGTTGAGACAATTGTTCTCCAACTGTTCTTACACGACGGTTTGATAAGTGATCAATATCATCAATCTCTGCTTTAGAGTTGATCAATTCAATCAAATATTTCACAATAGTTATGATATCTTCTTTGGTCAAGACTTGCTTTTCCATTGGAGTATCTAAACCTAATTTTTTATTTATTCTATAACGACCTACTTCACCTAAGTTGTAACGTTGGTCAGAGAAGAACAATTTATCGATAATACCACGAGCCGTTTCTTCATCAGGCGGTTCAGCGTTACGTAATTGTCTGTAGATATGTTCAACAGCCTCTTTTTCAGAGTTTGTTGGATCTTTTTGCAACGTATTATGAATGATGGCATAATCACCTTGATTAGCATCTTCTTTATGTAACAAAATAGATTTAACGTTAGAATCGATGATTTCTTCTACATTATCTTTGTCGATAATTGTATCTCTATCAAGGATTATTTCGTTACGTTCGATAGAAACAACTTCACCAGTGTCTTCATCAACGAAATCTTCATGCCATGTATTCAATACACGAGCAGCTAATTTTCTACCGATATATTTTTTTAGACCTGTTTTAGAAACCTTAATTTCTTCGGCAAGATCAAAAATTTCTAGAATATCTTTATCTCTTTCAAAACCAATTGCTCTAAAAAGAGTGGTAACTGGTAATTTTTTCTTTCTGTCGATATAAGCGTACATTACACTATTAATATCTGTAGAAAATTCTATCCAAGAACCTTTAAAAGGAATTACTCTGGCAGAATACAATTTTGTTCCATTTGCATGGAATGATTGACCAAAGAAAACACCCGGAGATCTGTGTAATTGAGAAACAACTACACGCTCAGCACCATTAATAACAAAGGTACCACTCGGTGTCATGTAAGGAATTGTACCAAGATAAACATCTTGAACAATAGTTTCAAAATCTTCATGTTCTGGATCTGTACAATATAGTTTTAACCTTGCTTTTAAAGGCACACTATAAGTAAGACCTCTTTCTATACATTCTTGAATAGTATAACGTGGTGGATCTACAAAATAATCAAGGAATTCTAATACAAAGTTATTTCTTGTATCAGTAATTGGGAAATTTTCCATGAAGGTGTTGTAAAGCCCTTCGTCACCTCTTTCGTCAGATTTAGTTTCTAATTGAAAAAAATCTTTAAACGATTTAACCTGAACATCTAGAAAATCTGGATAGTCAGGAATATTTTTTGTGGAGGCAAAATTCAATCTTTCAGTCTGATTTGTTAGCATCAATGGACAAAATTTTGATTAAAAAAGTAATTTTTGGTGTAAATAAAAATTTATTTACATTTAAATTTTACAACCATTACATCTTTAAAAAATCAATTTAAGATAACTACTTTCTTATTATCTATTGATTTATTTTCTCGTAATGGGTAAAATAATTGTATTTAAAAGTATAAATTGTAAGAATACAAGCTAGACTTTTGTTATACGAAAAATGGTTTAGGTCATTGGGTGACTAAACCCAAGACCTAAACCTAATTCTTTAAACTGAGTTTAACTATTTAAGCTCAACAACAGCTCCAGCTTCTTCTAAAGATTTTTTAAGCCCTTCAGCTTCTTCTTTAGTTACACCTTCTTTAACATTACTTGGAGCGCTATCTACTACGTCTTTAGCTTCTTTCAAACCTAAACCTGTAAGTTCTTTAACTAATTTTACAACTGCTAATTTAGAAGCACCAGCTTCTTTCAATACAACTGTAAATTCAGTTTGAACTTCTTCAGCAGCAGCTTCACCACCACCTGAAACTACTACAGCTGCAGCAGCTGGTTCGATTCCGTACTCATCTTTTAATATTGTTGCTAATTCGTTAACTTCTTTTACCGTTAGGTTAACTAATTGTTCTGCGAATTGTTTCAAATCTGCCATTTTTTCTATCGTTTTAAAATGATTTGTAAAAATATAATTTATTTATTGTGCGCTTTTTAAAATAAAACTTATACTATAAAGTCTGTTTTATTATGCTTCTACTTCTTCTGTAGCCTCTTCGCTTTTTGCGAATTGGTTTTGAAGAGCAGAAATAACTCTTTGAGCTGGTGATTGAAGCAATCCAATGATTTCGCCGATAAGCTCTTCTTTAGATTTAATAGTTGCTAATGCATCTAATTGATCGTCTCCAATATAAATTTCAGAGTTAATATAAGCTCCTTTTAATACAGGTTTAGCTGATTTTTTTCTGAAATCTTTAATTATTTTTCCAGGTGCATTTGCAACATCTGAAATAAATATAGCGCTATTACCTGTCAATACAGATGGTAAATCACCATAATCATTATCAGAAGCTTCCATTGCTTTTGCAAGCAAAGTGTTTTTTACAACCTCTAATTTAATACCTGCTTTAAAACAAGCTCTTCTCAAGCTTGAAGTAGTCTCTGCATTAAGTCCTGAAATATCAGATATATAAATGATATTTGTACCAGCTAACTGTGCAGTTAAATCTTCAATCGCGATTGATTTTTCTTCTCTAGTCATACTAAAAATTATTAACTACCAATTATACTGCTTTTGGATCCAATGCAATTGCAGGACTCATAGTGCTTGTAAGGTGAATACCTTTAATGTAGGTACCTTTAGCAGCAGTTGGTTTAAGTTTGATTAATGTTTGAATAATTTCGTGTGCATTGTCATAAATTTGCTCAGCTCCAAAAGAAACTTTACCAATTCCTGCATGTACGATACCAGTTTTATCAACTTTGAAATCGATTTTACCAGCTTTAACTTCTTGAACAGCTTTTGCAACATCCATAGTTACAGTACCTGTCTTAGGGTTTGGCATTAAACCTCTAGGTCCTAAAATACGACCTAATGGACCTAATTTACCCATAACAGCAGGCATAGTGATAATAACATCAACATCTGTCCAACCGTCTTTAATTTTTTGAAGGTAATCGTCAAGACCTACATAGTCTGCACCAGCTGCTAAAGCTTCCGCTTCTTTATCTGGAGTAACTAATGCTAATACTTTAACATCCTTACCAGTTCCATGAGGTAATGTTACCACACCTCTAACCATTTGATTCGCTTTTCTTGGATCTACACCCAAACGAACTGCGATATCAACAGACTCATCAAATTTTGCAGAAGCAATTACTTTTATCAATGCAGCTGCATCTTTTAAAGAGTATAATTTGTTCTTTTCAATTTTTGAAGCAGCCTCTTTTTGCTTTTTTGTCAATTTTGCCATGTCTTTCTCTTAATTAAAAAGGAGAATCTCCTGATACAGTTATACCCATAGATCTAGCTGTTCCAGCAATCATGCTCATAGCAGATTCGATTGTGAATGCATTTAAATCTACCATTTTATCTTCAGCAATTGCTTTGATAACATCCCAAGTAACGCTAGCTACTTTTTTACGATTTGGTTCACCAGATCCTGACTTTAGCTTTGCAGCTTCCAATAACTGGACTGCCGCTGGAGGAGTTTTTACAACAAAATCAAATGATTTGTCTTTATACACAGTAATTTGTACTGGGCATATTTTGCCAGGTTTATCTTGAGTTCTAGCATTAAATTGCTTACAGAATTCCATGATGTTTACCCCAGCAGCTCCTAAAGCAGGTCCAACCGGTGGCGACGGGTTCGCAGCACCTCCCTTAACTTGTAGTTTAACTACCTTACTAATTTCTTTAGCCATTTTTTAAAAAATTTAACACTACAATCATTGGAAGCGACTGTAATGGATATTATAGATGTAACAAAAAATTATACTTTTTCAACTTGCATAAAACTCAATTCTAATGGTGTTTTTCTTCCGAAAATTTTAACCATTACTTCCAGTTTACGCTTTTCTTCATTAATTTTTTCAACAGTTCCGTTAAAACCATTAAAAGGTCCATCAACAACCTTAATAGTCTCACCAATGTTAAACGGAATAGAACGTGTATCTGTATTCACAGCTAACTCATCCACTTTACCTAACATTCTGTTTACTTCAGAAATTCTCAATGGCACAGGCTCTCCACCTTTGATTTCACCTAGAAAACCAATAACACTTGTTATAGACTTAATAATATGAGGTATCTCTCCAATAAGATTTGCTTCAATCATAACATAACCAGGAAAATAAACTTTGTCTTTGATTATTTTTTTCCCCTCTTTTACAGTAACCACTTTTTCAGTAGGCACTAAAACTTGCGAAACATAATCTCCCATTCCTAGTCGCGCAATTTCGGTTTCAATATAAGCTTTCACTTTATTTTCTTGCCCGCTTACTGCTCTAACAACATACCACTTCTTAATATTATTATCTGCCATAACAAAAAAATTATGCTTTTATCCAGTTAAAAAATCCAGCCAAAGCTTTTGCGAAAATTTCATCTACTCCCCAAGTTGCCAAAGCGAATAATACTGAAAAAACAGCAACAACAATCGTTAGACGTTGCACCTCAGCCCAAGCTGGCCAAGTAACATTTGACTTTAATTCCTCAAATGCTTCTGATATGTAATTAACAACTTTTGTCATTATGATTTATTTTTTTGCACGGGCGGAGGGATTCGAACCCCCATCAACGGTTTTGGAGACCGCTATTCTACCCTTGAACTACGCCCGTAGAATAAAAAGTAGTGTCATCGTTAAACGACACTACTTTTTGAATTTATTTTTAGTAGATTATCCTACTATTTCAGTTACTTGACCAGCACCTACTGTTCTACCACCTTCACGGATAGCGAAACGTAAACCAACGCTCATTGCGATTGGGCTTAACAAAGCAACATTAATAGTTAAGTTGTCTCCTGGCATTACCATCTCTACACCTTCTGGTAAAGTAATAACTCCTGTTACGTCAGTTGTACGTACGTAGAACTGTGGACGGTAGTTATTATGGAATGGAGTATGACGTCCACCTTCTTCTTTTTTCAAGATATAAACCTCTGCTTTAAAAGTAGCGTGTGGTTTAACTGATCCCGGCTTAATGATAACCATTCCTCTTTTGATAGACTCTTTATCAACACCACGCAACAATAAACCCACGTTATCTCCTGCTTCACCTCTATCAAGGATTTTACGGAACATCTCAACTCCTGTAATAGTAGAAGTTAATTTTTCAGCTCCCATACCAATGATTTCAACAGCATCTCCTGTATTAGCAATACCAGTTTCGATACGACCTGTAGCAACAGTTCCACGACCAGTAATTGTGAATACATCCTCAACTGGCATCAAGAATGGTTTTTCTGTATCACGAACTGGCTCTTCAATCCAGCTATCAACAGCTTCCATCAATTCAATGATTTTTGGTACCCAAGCTGGATCATTATTCAATCCTCCAAGAGCAGACCCTTGAACAACTGGACAATTATCTCCATCATATTCGTAGAAAGACAATAAGTCTCTAATTTCCATTTCAACAAGTTCCAACAACTCAGCATCATCAACCATATCCACTTTGTTCATGAATACTACCATTCTAGGAATACCAACTTGGCGACCTAAAAGGATGTGCTCACGTGTTTGTGGCATTGGTCCATCAGTTGCAGCTACAACAAGGATAGCACCGTCCATTTGAGCAGCACCAGTAACCATGTTTTTTACGTAATCCGCGTGACCAGGACAGTCAACGTGTGCGTAGTGACGGTTAGCAGTTTCGTACTCAACGTGTGATGTATTAATTGTAATACCTCTTTCTTTTTCTTCAGGAGCATTATCAATTTGATCAAATGATTTTGCTTGACAGTAACCAGCATCAGATAACACTTTTGTGATTGCTGCTGTTAAAGTAGTTTTACCGTGATCTACGTGTCCGATCGTACCAATATTTAAGTGTGGTTTCGAACGGTTAAAGGTTTCTTTTGCCATTTTACTTAATTTTTAATCTAGTTTATATATTTATTTCAATTTCCTTCTTACTTGAGCCAACTACGGGAATTGAACCCGTGACCTCTTCCTTACCAAGGAAGCACTCTACCTCTGAGCTAAGTCGGCAGAACCCTTGATTAAAGAGCTTAGACTCCTAACTTTAGACTTTCAATCTAAAAATTTGCAATCCAACAATTAATTCTTGTGGGGAGAGCAGGATTCGAACCTGCGAAGTTCACACAGCAGATTTACAGTCTGCCCTCGTTGGCCGCTTGAGTATCTCCCCTACTTTTTTTATCGTCAAACCTTTACAGTCTTGAGCCGGCGGAGGGACTCGAACCCACGACCTGCTGATTACAAATCAGCTGCTCTAGCCAACTGAGCTACGCTGGCGAATCAATAAAAAAAGTCCGCTATTTCTAACGGACTGCAAATGTAGAGATTTTATCTCTCAATCAAAACATTTTTTAAAAAAAATTCATATTAAATGTGCGAACTTATTTTTTCTTTCCTTTTTACCAACATTCTCTCTAAGGATTCCGCCGAAAGCTCAACTGCCTCTTCAAAAGTTTTACATTGCTTTTTTACCAAAAAATCATCTCCAGGAACATTGATTTTTACCTCGGCAATTTTATTTTCTTTATCACTTGTTTTTTCAACCTTTAAAAAAACATCTGCTGATACTACTTTGTCATAATACTTTTCCAACTTGTCCATTCTTTCTTGAACAAAATCTACTAGCTTTTTGTCAACAGCAAAGTTAACTGCATGAACACTTACCTTCATAATCATTTTTTTTTAATAGTTAAACATTTCTCAAAATTACTTCCGTCCTCGTGGATGCGCTTCTTTATATACACTTTTCAGTTCTGATAAACTACTGTGTGTGTATATCTGCGTCGATGCCAGACTAGAATGACCTAATAATTCCTTGACTGAATTTAAATCCGCTCCATTATTTAACAAATGCGTTGCAAAAGTATGTCTCAATATATGGGGGCTCTTTTTTACTTTTTCAGAGACAGTACTAAAGTAAGAATTTATTAATCGATACACAAAGGAATCATTTAATTTTAACCCTTTTTTTGTGAGAAATAAATAATCACAATCCACAATAGATAACAAACCACCTCGCTCTTCCAAGTACGAAGCAAACTGATCTTTTATTATTGGCAAAACAGGAAGAATTCGCTCCTTATTTCGCTTACCCAACACTTTTATTGTACTACCAGACAAATAAATGTTTGAAATTTTCAAACCTATCAACTCCGCTCTACGCATCCCTGTAGTGTAAAATAAATCAACAATAAGTTTATTTCTAATCCCTTCAAAACTAGCAGTATTTTGCATCACACCCAAAGCATCAACAACCTCCTTTTCAGAAAAAGGAATCTGCAACAACTTCGTAGCCTTTAATGCCTTGTGTTTCAACAACGGACTCACTTCTATCTGCTTAGTTTTTAATAGAAATTTATAAAATGCTTTTAAGGATGCAATTTTTCTATTAACTGAAGTATTTGATGTATCATTATCAACAAGAGACACAATCCAACTTCTAATTTGGCTATAATTAACTTGCTCTACGTTCTCTTGGTCAAAATGTATCGTATTGAATGATTCGAAAGAAGTAATGTCATTACAATACGCTGTAACGGTATGTGAAGAATATTTTTTCTCCAACTGTAGATAATCCCGAAATGCGTCTTTATTAGTAGCCATAAAAAAACCGTTAGCATCAAAGTTATAAAACTTTTAATGACTAACGGTATTTTATTTTAATAGATATTGACTAACTCTCTAAGTTATCTCTCATATTTTGGATATAAGCCGCTTTTTGAATTTTGATTCTATTCGTTACTGAAGGTTTAATAAAAGCAGTACGCGCTCTTAATTGACGAACAGTTCCTGTTTTATCAAATTTTCTTTTGTAACGTTTTAACGCTCTATCGATATTTTCTCCGTCTTTAATTGGTATAATTAACATAATATAGACACCCCCTTTCTTTAGGCTGCAAAAGTAGACATTATTTTTACTTTATCGCTATTTATTGTTATTTATTTTGGGTGTGCCGGCAAGCAAGTATTTTTTATCTATTGAAATACTATCTTTTTGCCGTCAGGCTATGCGCTACAATCTTTATTTGCTGCTTCGCATCCATAAAGGATTTCCACTTCTATCCTTCACACAAAAAAAAAGAGCCTTGAAAAACAAGACTCTTACTAATGCTTATAACTCGTGCCTTACACACGAGGAAACCAAACTATTTTACAGCGGGCTCATAATTTTGATTGTCAATAATCATTTTTCCTAAAATTTCTTTTAAGATTTCTGATGTACCTCCACCGATAGGCCCTAAACGACTATCTCTAAACAAGCGTGCTAACGGATACTCTTCCATGTAACCGTAGCCTCCTAGCATTTGTAAACAACTGTAAATGGTCTCATCGGCTACTTTTGTAGATTTCAATTTTGCCATTGTTGCTTCTTTAACTACATATTCCCCTTTATCAAGACGGGCTACCGCAGCATAATTGAAAATTTTACAATGCTCAACATCCGTTGCATGTTCCACAAGCGTGTGTCTTAATGCTTGAAACTTACTGATTTTTTTACCAAAAGCCTCACGTTGTGACATATAATCAATAGTGTAATCAATAGCATATTCAGCTCTAGCATGAGCATTAATAGCCATAATTAAACGCTCTAAAGCAAAATGCTGCATAATATAAGGAAATCCTTTTCCTTCTTCACCCATTAAATTTCCAGCAGGGATTTCTACATTATCAAAGGCAATCTCTGCTGTATCCGATGCTCTCCAACCTAGTTTATCAAGTTTTGAAGCTGATATCCCTTTCAAACCCGTATCCATTAAAAAGATGCTAATTCCCTTGTTACCCAGTTCTGGGTTTGTTTTTGCAGCTACAATGTAATAATCAGCATAAACACCATTAGTTATAAACGTTTTAGAACCATTTATAATATACTTGTCTCCTTTTTTTACGGCATTTGTGCGCATTCCTGCTACGTCACTTCCGCCAAAAGGCTCCGAGATACATAAAGCACCTATTTTCTTTCCAGCAATACTTGGCACTAAGTAGTCTTGTTTTATTCTTTCGTCACCTTCGGCATTTAAGTGTGTCATAGCTAAATACCCATGAGCCCACATGGCTGCGGCAAAACCAGATGATTTTATTTTTTGTAATTCCTCAAGAAAAATAACCGTGTAAAACAAATCTAAATCAAGTCCGCCATAAGCTTCTGGATAGGCAATACCAAAATATCCCATTTCTCCGAATTTTTCCCAAATAAAACGTTCTATTGTACCTGTTTTTTCCCATTTCTCAATATGAGGAACAACTTCTTTTTGCAAAAAATCTTTTAAACTTTCTCTAAACGCTTGGTGTTCTTCAGTGAAATAAATTGAATTCATATATTATATATTTTTTTTAACAAATAGTATTAATTGAAACATAATAATGCAGTAATGTCTCAGATTTCTTTTTTTAACGGTTAAAATAATTAGTAAATAAAAGTGCTACATCAATTTTAAAATGTCTTAAAACACAATTTTCACGAGCTTAAAATTTGATTCTTTTAATTAAAGTCCAAATATAAGCCAATTATTTTTGCTTTATCAACAGGAAATCCCTTAATTTTTGTTAAATCCTCAATATTATTAATATTCCCTCTCATGCTTCTATAAGTAACAATTTCTTTTGCTAAAGCGTATCTGAAATAATAAAACTGGGAAAGCTCTTTTAAAGAAGCATTATTAATATCTATTTTCTTAAAATTTGGAAGTACTGAAACTTTAAAATGAGTGTTTAGATTCTCAATCACTTCAGGCGATAATCCCCAAACATCTTTCATTTGTTCCATGGAAACAAATCCTCCTAAACTTTCTTTTTGTTTTAAAATTCGTAAAGAAATCGCCTCACCTATTCCGTAAATTTTTATCAAATCCTCCTTAGATGCCTGATTAATATCGATTAAAACGATTTTTTCTTTTTTGGCGAAAGCCTGATTTGGATATTTTTTAAATTCTTTAAATTCTTTCTTATTATTTACCCAATCAGGAAATTTAAAAAAAGGAGCTATCACATTTAACAATGAGTCCGAAATTTTAGTTACGTTTTGAAATTCCTTAGGCGAATTAACATATTTATTTTGTTTTCTAAAACCCAACAAGCGGTCAATTTCTTTCACTGACATTCCTAACTTGTATCCTTTATAATCAGTTATGAAATTAGGATTAAAAAGATACATTTTAGGCAACTTCCTGTTATTATCTACTTTCATAGAATCAACTTTAGACTGAAGAGAAAGCCATTTTTGCTTATCAGGATATTCTTTTGTTTCAAAACTAAAGTCTGCAAAAAAATAAATCATTTGCAAAAGAATTATGATTGCAAACAATGCGAAAATACCCGTGCGTTGCTCTCGAGTATAATTGAAGAAAGTTCGCACAGTTTTAAAATTCATTTATAATATGAGGATTAATAGAGTAAATTAAGATTCCTAAATTTATAAATTAAATCAAGATCTATCACTTTCTAAGAAAAAATATTTAAAAGAAGTAAAACTTATTTCAAAAACAGAGTGACAATCAGTACAGCAACATTCAAAAAAAGTTTTTTCTCATACTAAACCCCAAATAAAGACAATTAAATTACTTTTTTATAACTTAAAATTAAATTATTGTTTTTATTTTTTATAAAAAACTATACATTTGGAGCTTAATAACAAACAAAACCATATAACCCATGTCAATTTGGAAAACTAAACCACTTTCGGTACTGCTAAATGAAGCATCAGAATCCGAAAAAGGATTAAAAAGGACTTTGTCTTCACGTTCATTAGTAGCACTTGGAGTTGGAGCAATTATTGGAGCAGGATTATTCTCATTAACAGGTATTGCTGCCGCTGAGCATGCCGGTCCAGCAGTTACACTTTCATTTATTCTAGCCGCCGTAGGATGTGCTTTTGCAGGACTTTGCTATGCTGAGTTTGCATCAATGATACCCGTTGCAGGTAGTGCTTATACATACTCTTATGCAACTATGGGAGAATTTATGGCTTGGATTATCGGTTGGGATTTAGTTCTTGAATACGCATTAGGAGCCGCTACAGTAGGGGTAAGTTGGTCGCGATATTTACTCGAATTATTAAACAAATACGGAATACATCTTCCACATGATTTGATATGTTCTCCCTGGGAAACATTAAAATTAAGTGACGGAACAATTATAGAAGGAGGAATCATTAATCTTCCTGCTATTTTTATCGTTTCAATGTTATCCTTGTTATTGATCAGAGGAACTAAAGAATCTGCATCTATAAATAACTTCCTAGTTATAGTAAAAGTAATAGTAGTTATTATGTTTATTGTTTTAGGATGGAGCTTTATTGACACCGCAAATTACACGCCATACATTCCTGAAAACACAGGTGTTTTTGGAGAATTTGGATGGTCAGGAATTGCCGCAGGAGCTGGAACTGTATTTTTTGCTTTCATTGGTTTTGACGCAGTTTCTACAGCAGCACAAGAAGCAAAAAACCCACAAAAAGGGATGCCAATTGGTATCTTAGGATCACTTATCATTTGTACTATTTTATATGTATTATTTGCACATGTAATGACTGGACTTGTTCCGTATAATGAATTTGCAGGAGATGCTAAACCAGCAGCAACTGCATTTGCAAGAACTGGATATACGTTTTTACAAACTGGTTTAATTGTAGCTATTTTAGCAGGTTATACTTCGGTAATGCTTGTGATGTTAATGGGACAAAGTCGTGTTTTCTATACGATGAGTAAAGATGGTTTATTACCTTCTTTCTTTAGTGATATTCACGCAAAATTTAGAACACCATGGAAAACAAATCTTTTCTTTATGGTATTCGTAAGCCTTTTTGCAGGTTTTGTACCAGTAAGTGATTTAGGTCATATGGTAAGTATTGGAACTTTATTAGCCTTCGTTTTAGTATGTATCGGAGTTTTAGTAATGCGTAAAAAAATGCCAGATGCTCCAAGATCTTTCCGCACGCCTTTAGTACCTTTTGTACCAATTGCAGGAATCCTAATCTGTTTAGCCTTGATGTATTCATTACCAAATGAAAGCTGGGCGAGACTTGTTATTTGGATGGCATTAGGTGTTGTTATTTACTTTGTTTACGGAAAGAAAAACAGTAAATTAAACAATCCAGACAAATAAAATTTTGTCATAAATAAAAAAAGGGATTATAAAGTATTTAAATACTTTATAATCCCTTTTTCATTTATAGCTATTTACAAATCAAAAACCGAGGTTCGTTTGGCGCGAATTAAATCCTTCAATCGAATCCAAAAGGCCAATGTGAGATAAACCGCAAACCATAAACCTACTGTGACAAAAGACAAATAGATAAAAAACAATCGCACACTACTAGCACGCATTCCCAAAGTATCAGCTAAACGAGAAGAAACATGAAAACCATGTTTTTCAAAAAAGAACTTTAGTTTTATTACTACTGACATTTTATGAGTTATGAATTATTAGCAAAATTACGAATTTTTCGTATAAATGAATAAACGAATCAACATATCAACTTTTTTTCATTAATTCCATACCTATAGCACATTCTAAACACTTACTTTTATTACAATACTCATTCTTTATTTGCAACAAAGATTGTGTTTCAAAAGCAGTTTTTGATAGTATTCCAAAAGAAGTAAATTTTTCTATAATGGCATTTTTCTCTGCCGCAACTTCATTTAAAAATCTAATTAAGTCCTCCGAAATTTCTTTTCCTTGACTTTTTGCAAAAGCAAATTGAATCGGAATTATAGTATTTATCACAATTAAATCAATAAAAGATTTAGAAAGAGTTTTCTTTTTTATCGGGCTTTCTTTATCAAACTGATAATGGCTTTGCCAATATTCCGAAGCAGTAATTTGAAACAATTCGTAAGTACTTTTCAATGAATTTAGGCTACTTATTTTAGAAAATAAATTCTGCTTACTATGGTATAAATTGGCTAACTGAGAGAGTCGTATCGTTGGGAAATTATCCGGTCGATGCTTAAAAAACTGTACTGGTCCTAAACAAACCTTTTCCATTTGATACTTATGCAACAAGTGGAAATATTTGAATTTTAAGTCCTTGAAATAGTTATCTTCTTTTTCAGAATCCAATAACCCAGCAGCACCAAAAATCAAAGCTTCTAAGTTTTCGACTTCAAAACTTTCCTTTCTAATTATTGAAAAAGGAAGAGACTGCGCCATTTTATAGAAAATTTCTCCGTTTGTGTTTAATCCAAAATTCTTAGCTAATAAACAGAATAAAACTCCTTCCCAATCTTGATTGGTTTGCTCCAATAAATCAAATATAGGTTGAGATTTTCTTTCCAAACGTTCAAAAAACAAACGTTCTTGCCAGTTTTTCAATGCAAACGCATCAACATCTTTTAGTTGTTTTTTACAAAAAATCCATGATTTCGGGGCCATTAAAGACTGATAGTTTTCAACAGTCGCTTTTTCTACGTATTTTTTTAATTCTAAAACTGAAATTTCAGAATTATCACTTCTAAAAACGGCCACGTCATGTTCCCAAACCACATGCAAAATTACATTTTCATAACCCACATCTTTTTCGTGATGATGCACATACCAATCCGAAGATTTAAGATGAATTTCAACGTTACCCGCCCATTTTTGAGTACCAATAACTATCTGAGCATTAAAAAAGTCTGGCCCTGCTAATTCAAGATACTGACCTACATTGACAATTGTGATTTCCTCGTTGTTGACAGTCTTTAAATTCAGAACATCAAACTTCTTAAACTTCCAGAGGTAATGGAGAAAATCTTCTTTCATTTTTTTTTTAGATAATAGAGTATATACTTGGAGATAAGAGACTTCTAAAATAAGGAAAAAAAACTAAAATGAAAGAATTTTATTTCAATATATATAATTTGGCACAAGCCCGAGCATCAGATAATGCTTCGTGATGATTTAATGCGATATCCATTTCTCGGCAACAATCACTTAATTTAGTTGGCTTTAACCCTTTGGCTTTATAAATTTTCACGGTACATTCCCAACGGGATGCAATATTCAAATCAGCATAATCCAAACCATAAAGCGCCATTGATTTCGCAAGAACATTTCTGTCGAAACTCTCATTATGGGCTACAACTACTCTATTTTTAAGGCGTTTTTGTATTTCAGGATATACCTGTGCAAATGATTTTGCATTCACCGTATCTCGCGGATATATCCCATGAACTTGAATTGTAAAAGGCGAATATAGATTGTTTGGTGGCTTAATTAAACTAACAAACTCATCAACAATTATCCCGTTTTCTACGGTAACAATACCTACGGAACAAGGATGGAATGCGGTAGCAGTTTCAAAATCTATGGCAGTGAAGGTCATATTATATGTTTCTTATAAATCTAAAAAACCACAAATTTAACGAAATAAACTCGTCAAATTCATGGCTTTAAAAACTTTAATATTTTTGAATTATAAAATTTTATTTTATCGATCCAATAATATCATATTTGGTAATAATATGGTGATTTCCATTTTCTAATTCGATCAAAACGGCTTCATTCTCTTTTGTAAATAATCGAGAAACTTCTTCTATTGGAGTACCAAATTTTACTATCGGAAATGGTTTTCCCATAACTTCTTTTATAGGTTTGTCAGCAACATTTTTATCGGCAACATAGCTTTGAAACAAATCACTTTCATCAACAGAACCTACAAATCCTGTAACGTCAATAACCGGAATTTGAGATATCTTGTATTTACGCATTCTTTCTATAGCATGCGAAACTAATTCTTCTGTGCGAACTACAATTAATGGTTTATCGATATGATCTTTAATAACATCCTCAGCTTTTGTAATTTCTTCGTCTAAAAAACCACGTTCACGCATCCAATCATCATTGAACATTTTACCTACGTAACGGCTTCCTGAATCATGGAATAAAACAACCACGACATCTTCAGGTTTGAAATGTTCTTTGAGTTGCAATAATCCTTTTATCGCAGCTCCAGCTGAATTCCCTACAAATATTCCTTCTTCAAGTGCAATTTTACGGGTATAAACCGCTGCATCTTTATCCGTTACTTTTGTAAATCCGTCAATCAAAGAAAAATCAACATTTTTTGGAAGAATATCCTCTCCAATCCCTTCTGTGATATACGAATAGATTTCATTTTCATCAAAAATTCCAGTTTCATGATACTTTTTAAATACAGAACCATAGGTATCTATTCCCCAAATTTTAATGTTTGGATTTTTCTCTTTTAAATATTTAGCTACACCAGAAATTGTTCCCCCAGTACCTACTCCTACAACAAAATGAGTGATTTTACCTCCTGTTTGCTCCCAAATTTCCGGTCCCGTTTGTTCGTAATGCGCAATAGCATTTGAAGGGTTATCGTATTGATTCACATACCAAGAATTAGGCGTTTCTTTGGCTAATCTTTTGGAAACCGAATAGTAGGAACGCGGATCAGTTGGCTCAACATCAGTAGGACAAACCACAACTTTAGCTCCTACTGCACGAAGAATATCCATCTTTTCCTTCGACTGTTTATCTGAAATCACACAAATCAGTTTGTATCCTTTTATGATGGCTACTAATGCCAATCCCATTCCTGTATTCCCGGAAGTTCCTTCAATAATAGTTCCGCCTGGTTTTAATCTTCCGTCAGCTTCGGCATCTTCAATCATTTTTACTGCCATTCTATCCTTTACGGAATTTCCTGGGTTGAACGTTTCCACCTTAGCAAGTACCAAAGCTTCTACTTCTGCAGTCACTTTATTCAGTTTTACTAATGGTGTATTGCCTATTGTGCCTAATATATTTTCTGCGTAGCGCATTTTATTGTGGATTTAAGATTGTCATTTGTTGTAAATACTGCTGCAAAGATAGTATTTTGTTATAAAAATATCCTGGTTTACGGAATTTTGCGTTAGTGATGGTAGCGGCATCCTTTACTTGCTTCCTTTAAGCAAGTGGCTATAGCAGACAGCACGGGAAACGCCCAAGAAAAGAGCACTTAAAGGCTATACAACCGTCTGAAATTAATTAAAGAAGTTCCAAATTAATCCGAATCGAATCGTGAAATCACGCGATGGATTATTTGGTGAAGAATAAAAATTATTACCCGTAAGCGAGGAATTAAAATGCTCCGCTTTGAAATAAATACGCGTTCTTTGAATTTTTGCGTTTATAAAAAAATCAAAGTTTGGATGATTTCCAATTTGCTTATCATTTTGGGCAAAAAACTCTCCTATCACAGGATTATAATCATTGGCATAATAGCTCGAAAAGTAATTGAGCGAGATGCCTGTTTGCAAAAATAAGGCTTTTTTAAACAAATAATTCGAATAATAAAATGTGTTTCTTGTTACAATTTCTGGAACATTTAAAATCGCATCTTGTTGATCTACTTTTTGATATAAAATGGTATTATCTAGAGCAAAATTTCCAAATATCAATTCTCTACTTACTTTTACAGACAAATAATTTATAGTCCCGTCATATTGAGATGGAGCCACTATTTGTGTTTTTGCTAATGCTTGTTCAGAACTTGACACATCATTAAAATACAAATGATCTTTTAAAACTGAAAACTGTACTTCTGCATCTACCCAAGGAGAATTTGCATTTGCGCTAATTGAATTTATTTTTTCGTTCTTAAAATCATTTGACCAATTGTACTGAACGTAACTACTTTGATATAGATTGTAATTACTGTTTGGTAATTTATTTATATTCTGATACTGAAATGAGAATTGTGTTTCATCATTAAAATCATATTCTAATTTAGCATCAAGATTTGACAAAGACTGCGCCGTTAAAGATCTTGAGTATAAAAACTTACCATTCCATTTGTTTTTTTGGTACTCATATTGACCACCAACACTATTAATTTCTTGACTAAATGAACTTGGTATCACATTTTGATTATCAAAAATCAAAATCTGATCGTAATAATAATTCGATCTAAAATCATCAGCAAAAAACTGGAATTTACCTAAAGTGGTGTTCTCATAAACTAACCCTACTCTATTGTACATTTTATTGTAACGGGTTTGATCGTTTATCCCGCTGGTTTTAAAAGACTCCCCAAATCTATATACAATTGTCCCTGCTACTGTTGATGGAACAGTGGCCTGATTGTATTCGAAAAATTTATTTTCATAATTGAACTGATGGGTTAAATACAAGTTATTATTCCCTTTTTCTGAATTTATCCTGAAATTATGATCTAGAAATATTCTTTTTCCTTTAAGAAAAGACTTAGCATCTGAAAAGTAAACTTCAAATCGTTGGCGATTATTATAGTTTGGATCTTCACTTTCGAAATCATCTATTGTTGTTATTCCCCCATTTTCCTCATTCAGAATGTCTTGAAAAGTATAATGCACTTTAGCAAAATAGCGCTTATTTTTGGTATTAAAACTTGTGGTAAACCTAAAATTACCTGTACTTGACAACTGATTAATATATTCCCCTTCTGAACGCAAACCTTTATATGCAATAGAAAAATTAAGATTTTCAGAAGTATTTAATGTAATAAAAGCATCAACAGACTGCCCTTTTCTGACAGTAGTTTTAAAATATAATTCGGTAACGGGTGTCGCAACGGAATAATATCTTATTTGATTCGCTTCTAAAAAATTAAAATGTTTTGCTTTAAAACCAAACTCAGGATATGGTGAAAAATCAGTTAAACTATACTGCAGGGTATTGTCCGTTTGTCCGTCATTTGAGAACGGCAAGAGACCGAAAATGTCTTTTCGCAAATAGTTGTGGCTATATTCTTTTTGAATGGTAAGAGAAGTATCAATATAAGTTGTATCATTTTCTATAGTGATTACCTTATAGAGATCGATGGTTGCTGTTTTTTGAATCTGCTTTTTAACAGAATCTGAGCTATTGTATTTACTATCATAAATAATTGTCTGTTCTCTTTTTTCTTGAGAAAAGACGACAGCTGGAAACACCAAAAAACACAGATAAAATATTATTCTCATTTGAAAGGAATATAATTAGGCAATGATATCATTTTAGATTGGCAAAGGTATATTATAAATAGCTATAAATAAAAAAACATCCAGCGTACGTGGATGTTTTTTAAAGTCTGAAATTAATCCAGAATTTCTATTTCTTAATAAACTTGAAGTTAAGGCTTTTATCTTGACTAACAAACTTGACGATGTAGACTCCTGATTTTAGTTCTCCCACCTTTACATTATTCTTTCCTTCGTATCTAAAGCTTCTAATTAATTTTCCTGAAATATCGTATATTATAACTTCAGATGGAGAAAAAGACTCTGGTAAATCAAAAAATAAATTTTCTTGTACTGGATTAGGATAAACTCTAACCAAATTATTTTTGTCATAATCTACAGTCGCTAAGGTCAAATCATCTAAACCACTAGCGATTAATGTAAAATCCTGAACACCTGCCAATAAACTCCCTTTATTTGTGACCTGAATAGTATACTTACCAGCAGCTGCGTTTGCAATTGATACTTTTTCAATATTATCAACATTATTATCAGAATTTTGAGTCGCCGGACTATTTAACGCAGTAGGATATAATTTCCAAGGATAGTAAACAGTACCTGCTTCATCAATAATCTTAAGATCTAGATTGTTTACCAGATTAGTATTCCTATTATCTTCAACAATAGGAGTAACAACGGCGCCATTCTTAACTGGATCAGTCCAAGCTATTGAAACATTTAATGCTCTTGGTGAAGAAATAGAAACCTGCTTCTTAAAAACCACTTGATCTGTTAAAGTAGTTTCTAAAACCAACGAGGTCTTTCCGTTTGAACTAATAACTTTAGCGGCTTCTTCCCCATTTGCTAAACCCCAACCGTACTCATAATCAGGACCTATTGAAAAACCCGCTTCATCTGCAGTATGGCAAAGTAAACCACGAGCTGTTGCAGCTTTCATAAATGCAGTATTCAAATTATTATAATGCTGTTGAAGTAAAACAATTAAACCTGTGATTGCTGGAGCTGCCATTGACGTGCCACTTAGCGTCTCATACGTATTGTCATTTGGTCCATTACATGAGTATACCCCAACGCCTTTAGCGCTTATGTCTGGCTTAATTCTTCCATCGTCAGTGGGACCATAATTACTAAACGAACTCATTGTAACACTCGCAGGACCAGTATAATTTGGAACAGAATTAACAGCCGCAACGACAATCGTATTTTTAGATACAGTACTACCAGTAAGCATATCAAAACCACCCTTAGCATTTATTTGTGAATGGGTACTGTTTCTTGAATTACCTGCAGCAACAACTATTTGATAATAAGGAAACACCTCTGAAATTTTATCAAAATCAGCAGAAGTCTGGTCATAGTAGCCAAATCGGGCATTTGCAAAAGAATTTGAAATCCCATACCCGTAGGAATGGTTTGACACTAAATAACCTTCACTGGCAAAATTCGTCATTTCCTCAACATCACTATCCCAAAAAAACGTTTTGGCTTTCGCTTGATATGCGAACCCTCTAGCTCTTGGTACAATACCTAATCCAACTATCGTACCCGTTACATGTGTGGAATGAGCACTAGGAGATATTGCTCCATCACCAAACGTAACCTTTGACCCAGACAATTCCTGATGTGTTTCCCGGACTTTTCCTCCATCCCAAACCCCCGCAGTTATTCCATTACCGGTCAAACTAAGGCCTAGAATCCCGTTTGGCTGCAACGAATTTGCACGAATTGTAGCCACGGACTCATCATTTTCAATAGTATAAAAAAAAGGCAATCCATCATATATACGCTGGAGTGAATTTGTTTCCGAATCTAACAACCTGTATTGAAGCTTATAATTTTTAACTTTCAATTTTTGCTCCTTTTGCGCTTCTACTAATTTATCAACAAAACTATTGATTTTTTCATTGTCATAGGACCGTATAATCTTCTTTCGTTGTTCCAAGTTCTGTGCAGTAGAAAATTGAAAAATCAGTATAAAAAATAAAATTTTTTTCATTTACAAAAAATAAGAATTAAATTTAGTAATCTACCAAATATACAAAACATTTTAAAAACAAAAACCTCCCAAATGGTTAAAAAGGGAGGTTTTTAAAATATTAAAGCTATTAATTAATAACCTGGATTTTGCTTTAAATTACTATTCAAATCTATTTGAGATTGTGGAACAGGAAGTTGCCATTTAAAATCGCCAGCAGGAATTGTCAAAGCTGTAGCTTCAACTTTGGTACCAAGACCACTAGCGAAGTCACCTTCAACAGCATTTCTTACCATTGACAAACCTAATCTTTTTAATGTAAAGAAACGATCCATTTCAAAAGCAAGTTCTAATCTACGTTCAAGTAAAATAGCATTTAGTAACGCTGCCCCAGTTTCATTACCTGAAACAAAAGGAGAATATCTTTGAGATCTTACCGCATCAAGAAACGCTAAACCTCCACCGTTGATTCGATACTGAGCCTCAGCCATGTTTAAATATACTTCTTCAATACGCAATACTTTGATATCAACAATAGCTGGGTTACCAGTTAAACGACTTAAGTATTTGATAACGTGATTGTAAGGTACGGTGTTATATGCACTTGTCTGAATGTAAGCAGCTTTTCTAATATCTGTGGTTTGAAACAAATCTGAAAAGCTTTTAGGCACAACATACTCTGAACGAATACCAGTTGCTACAGTCTGATTGTAAACAACTCCTGGAGTAACACCATCAACTTGATCTATTCTAAGTTTAAATAAAACACCCGAAGCATTTGCATCTTTCCAAAGATTAACGAAACTTGCTCTAGGGCAAACAGTATTACCTGCAATAGCAAGGTTTCCATATTGAATAACCTTTGGGAAATCTCCTAAATAAAGATACACACGAGATAACAAAGCATAAACCGCAGCTTTTGAAGCTTTACCCGATGCATTTGTATTAGTTGTACCAATTTTACTAGCAGCTATCAGTAAATCATCAACTACTTTTTTATAGGTATCTTCAACAGTTGGTCTTGATGGTTTAGAAAAAGGATCTACAGCATCTAGATAATACATCCCTAAAGAAGCATTTGCATCAGCAGACTGAGTAGGAATTTTAGAATAAATTCTAACTAAGTCAAAGTTGTTTAACGCTCTAATGAAACGAGCTTGCCCTTCGATATTATCTCTAACCGCATCCTGAGGTATAACATTAATATTGTCGATAACTCTAGTTGCTGCTTCTGCAGCTCTATAGGCACTAATATAATAATTAAAATGAGAGCTATTAGGCACTGATTGCAATCTAAAACCACCAGCATTAGACTGTCGTCCTTCAACTTTAAGTATTAGATTATCAGTCATTACCTCAGAGTCTATTACAAACTCCGAACCGTAACCACCGTCACCACCATTTTTTATCATATAAGAGTATGCTCCAGTTAGCATATTCTCAAAATCAGCCGCATTACGCAAAACAATAGTCTCACTAATGGCATTGTATGGAGCGAATGTGATATCTTCATCGTCGCAAGAATTTAATGCGAAAGATAAAGCTACAAGATATATTATTTTTTTCATAATTTTTTTAATTATAAATTAATTGATATTCCAAAAAGGAATGTTTGAACACTAGGATAAGAATACAATGCAAATTGTCCAGGAACTAATAACCCTGTTTGACTCTCAGCACTACCTATTCCTACCTCTGGATCACCATTGAATTTACTCCATGTAAACAAGTTTTGCATTTGAGTGTAAATTCTAATATCCTCTACTGGTAAATTAGTAAAAGCTTTTTTAGTAAACTTATACCCAATATTAAGATTTCTAAATCTAATATAACTTGCATCTTCTAAGAAACGATCAGATTCAAGGTTAGAGTTAATACCTGACAATTGTCTTGGTGCAGGTAAAGATGCGGTTGTGTTAGTTGCAGTCCAAAAATCAAAAGCTGCTACAGCTTGATTTCTTGTTGGAGCTGCACCATCAGCAACCATATTCTGCCACATGTAATTGTATGTATAGTTACCTTCTTTGAATACAAAATCAGTAGAGATATCAAATCCTTTATAAGCAAATTGCATACCAAAACCACCTTCATATTTAGCATAAGGAGTTTTACCAGTAAAAACTCTGTCTCCAGCACTGTAAACATCAGTAACTGTACCATCTAATTTAGTGTACATAGCACGACCGTTAGTAGGATTAACTCCTGCGTAAGGTACAAGGAAGAAATCATCAGGAGAACGACCCACTTTATTCCATGTTAACCCTCTTGAAAGCTGATTATTTGGATCACCAGGACGGTTTAACTCGTTAATTTCTCTATCAAAAGTGGCAGCATTAACATAAAAAGACAAAGTTGTGTTTGCATTTTTGATTGCAAAAGCCTTAAGCTCAACTTCAGCTCCCTTAGATGTCCAGTCACCCGCATTAATAAGTGCTGAAAAGGACGTACCAACAGTAGTATTATCACTATAGATAAAATCATTTCTTTTATCTTGAAATACCGAACCTGAGAAGGTCAACCAATTATTTAATAATGCAGATTCAATACCAATTTCGTATTTCTCCGCTTTTTCAAACTTTAAGTTATTATTTCCAACAGTACTTCCTGTTAATATAGTTCCGATACCTCCACCATATTGTGAAGTACTAAAAAGACTTTGAGCAGAATAACTACCAATACCGTTAGTTGAATTTAGTTCACCATAAGATGCTCTCAACTTCAAATTATTCAACCATTTTACATCACTCATGAAAGATTCACTCGTAACATTCCATCCTAAAGAGATTCCCTTAGCAAATGAGTATTTATTTTCAGTACCTAACACAGAGGAACCATCGCGTCTTCCATATAACGATACTAAATATTTACCATCAAAATCGTAATCGATGTTACCAAAGATAGAAACAGTCGCATTTTCAGTCCTTCCAGTTGCAGGTACTCCAACAACTGCTGTCCCTGCCGTAGGCAAATCACCATTTACATATCCTTTTCTAGTCATTGTATATGATCTAAAGTTAGATTTGAAGTACTCATACAAAACAGTAGATTCAAAGTTATGCTTACCATTGATACTATATTTATAATTCAAACTGTTAGTCAACTGATACTCTAACGAATCCCAACCGTTATCAACTTTATTACCTCTAGCAGCAGGATCTCCAACAATTAAATCCAAAAATGAAAATGGTTTTGTGAAAGACTCTCTTTGATATCTTTCGTAGTTCATATTCATTTGAGTTTTGAATGTCAAATCTTTAACTATTCCTAACTCTACATAAGGACGACCGTATAATCTGAAAAAACGACGTTGTTCTGTGTTATTAACAATAGCCTCTTGAATAGGAAAACCTGCGGCTAAATTTGTATTAAAAACCGGATTCCCTAAAACATCCTTAATCACATTACCGCTAGCATCTCTAGCGTAAAATGTCTCGTAAGGATTATAATCATACATTGCTCTAATTGGACTTTGCGCATTGTTACGATCTCTTGAATCATTAAATTTCTCATATGACCCACCAACATTGAAACCAAATTTCACTCTGTCATTAGCCTTATACTCACTATTATATCTAGCCGTAATTCTATTGAACCCTTTAAGTTTGTCAATAATTCCACTGTCCTCAGTATAACCTACAGACATAAAATTAGTAAATTGATCATTACCACCTGAGTAAGAAAAATTATTATTTTGTACAAATCCTTTTCTTAGCAAGTCATCTTGCCAGTTGTGGTTATAAGAACGCAATAACGCCAACTCAGCTGGAGTTTTACCTATAGAACCTCCCTGACCTATTAAACCTTCATATCGGATTTTTTCATCTGCATTCATCATGTCAAATGGATCAGCAATTTTTTGTGTAAATCCAAGGGAATTGTTGAACTGAAATTTACCTTTTGCATTTTTACCTTTTTTAGTAGTAATAACTACAACTCCATTTCCACCACGTACTCCATAAATTGCAGCAGACGCTCCATCTTTTAATATAGAAACAGATTCGATATCATTTGAACTCAAAGCAGAAGCTTCTGTTCCGCTCACAAATGCACCATCAACCACATAAATAGCTTCAGCCGTACCTCCTGTAATACTAACAGCACCACGAACAGTAACGTAAGCCGCAGCTCCAGGCTTTCCATTTTGAGCAGTAACCTGCACCCCAGCTGCTTGTCCTTGTAATGCATTTTGAATAGTTAGCGCAGGAGACTGCTTAGCTATTTCATCTGCAGAAACTGTCGAAACAGAGGAAGACACTTTTCTAGAATCTTTTGAATAATACCCTAGATTAGTCTGAACAATAACTTCATTCAAACTTACTCCATCTTGCAGTGATACATTTACTGTATTTGATGCCCCAACCGTTTTGGTAGCATCGGTCATTCCCACAAAAGAAAATACTAATACATCTCCTGTTTTTGCTTTGATGGAATACTTTCCATCAAAATCAGTCTGAACTCCTGTTTTGGAACCTCTCACCAAAACATTTACGCCAGGCAAAGGGCCTGATGAATCAGATACTACACCAGATACCGTTTTCTCTTGAGCAAACGATAACTGCATTGATAACGCTAAGAATAGCGTGATAATCCATTTGTACTTTGATCTCATATTAATTTATTGAATTAGTTATTTTACAAAAATCATAATAATTTCTTAAAGAAACAAATTTATTTTACCACTAAAGAAGTTAACATTTGTTAAAGTTTATACTTAAAACAATAGATAAACTCATTATATTTTGTAAATTCCTACATAATGTTTCATAAAGTTATATTTTTGCCAAAATTAAATTAATGTTAAGCCCATTCTTTTTAACACAATTTTTAGAAACAGGAACGGATGAAGCTGGTCGTGGTTGCCTGGCAGGACCTGTTACTGCCGCCGCTGTACTACTACCAGAAAATTTTCAAAATGAGTTACTGAATGATAGCAAGCAACTATCTGAAAAAGCTAGGGAAAAATTAAGACCGATTATAGAACAACAATCCATTTCATTTGCAGTAACGCATCTGGAACCTTCAATTATTGACGAAATAAATATTTTGAACGCATCCATAAAAGCAATGCAGGAAAGTATTTTAAAACTAGATCCAAGACCTAAATCAATTATTGTAGACGGAAATAGTCCTTTAATTCCTAAAGGCGGCATTAAAAATCGCGGAGGAAAGATTTTTACCGATGCTGAAATTGAAATCCTAAATTCGATTCCGAACGCCAGTATTGTAAAAGGAGATTCAAAATATATGAGTATTGCTGCCGCTTCCATACTAGCAAAAACCTATCGAGATGAATATATGAACCGGATTCATGAGGAATTCCCAATGTACAATTGGAAACAAAACAAAGGATATCCAACCAAAGAACATCGAGAAGCAATTCGAATCTATGGGGTTACAAAATACCACCGAATGAGTTTTCGGTTATTGCCGGAACAGTATTCTTTTGATTTTTGATTGCTTATTGCTTCGGCAGTTCACCTTACAGAATCTTGTAAAGATTTTTTGATTTAAGTATTAAGATTTCTCAAAAGTCGCGTCAAAAAGAATAACGAAATGTTTTAGGATTTTTTCTTTGACTTCTTCTTCATTAACTTTTGCTACTCCAAGCTCTACATTTAATGACGTTACAGCTTTGCCACGAATCCCACACGGAATGATATTGTCAAAATAACCCAAATCAGCATTTACGTTTAAAGCAAATCCATGCATGGTTACCCAACGGGAAGCGCGAACGCCCATCGCACAAATTTTTCTGGCAAATGGAGTTCCTGCTCCTAACCAAACTCCTGTTTCGCCTTCACTTCTGCCGCAAACGATTCCATATTCTTGAAGGGTTAGAATAATGGCTTCTTCCAGAAAACGAAGGTATTTATGAATATCAGTAAAGAAATTTTCTAAGTCTATAATCGGATACCCTACAATTTGCCCTGGTCCGTGATACGTAATATCACCACCACGATTGATTTTGTAAAAAGTGGCTCCTTTGGTTTCCAATTGCTTTTCAGATAAAAGTAAATTACTTACATCACCACTTTTCCCCAAAGTGTAAACATGTGGATGTTCTACGAAAAGAAAATAATTAGGAGTCTCCAGATCGAGTTCTTCTCTGCGATTTCGAATTTTCAAGTCAACGATTCCTTTGAACAATTCCTCCTGATATTCCCAGGTTTCTTTGTAATCTTTAGTTCCTAAATCTTGAAGTTGGATGGTTTTGTTCATTTTTTAATAAGGCGAAAAGGTTTTGAGGTACAAAGGTACAAAGGTTTGAAATACGAATGTTGAATAATGAATTAGGAATTTTGTAATTATGAAAATTATACCCAAAATCATATTTAGCGAGAAGAAAAAAATGGATAATAACAATCCACCCTTTTTGAATTATTATTATCCATTTAATTGCTGACCAACGAGGCACAAAATAAAAACATAAATTAGTAGTTATGATGTGCAAAATCTTCAACTCATTATATATTTATTTTTTAGCTTTTATCATCTCTGGTTTCAGTAGCACTTTTGTCCATCCTTTATCGCGAGCATCAAAATGTTTGTATGCATTCGGAGCTTCGTCTAATGAAAGTTCATGCGAGACAATTAATGATGGCCTTGCTTTACCAGCAGAAATCAAGGTAGAAAGCTGACGGTTATACGCTTTTACATTTGCCTGACCTGTTGCTATTCGCTGTCCTTTCATCCAGAATTGACCAAAATCAAAATCCATGTGGCCTATTTTTTGCAACTCTTCTTTTGATTTTGGATCTTTAGGAACAAAAACACCTACAACCCCAATAGAACCGGTTGCTTTTACGGCCTGTACTAGTTCGTTCATGGTTGCATTGGAATGTTCCTTACCATGTTTATCACAACACTGGTACCCTACACATTCGCAACCTCTGTCGGCACCCACACCGTTGGTGAGTTCCAGTACTTGCTCCACTGCTGACCCTTTTGAAAAATCAATTGCAATAGCACCCAATTCTTCTGCAAGTTTCAAACGGTCAGGATGATTGTCTACCACCATAATCTTACTGGCGCCTTTAATAATTGCCGAATGTGCTGCCATTAGTCCAACGGGGCCTGCACCATAAATCACCACGGAGTCACCAGGTTTTACACCTGCCAATTCCGTTGCATGATATCCTGTTGGGAAAATATCCGATAACATCACATAATCATTTTCCTTCTCTATCGCATCCTCTGGTAATTTAAGGCAGTTAAAATCCCCATGAGGCACCCGAAGGTATTCAGCCTGGCCGCCGCTGTAAGGACCCATTCCCGCAAAACCATAGGCAGCACCCGCAGTTCCCGGATTCATTGTAAGACAAAAACCAGTCAAGCCGCTTTCGCAATTTTGACAGTGACCACAACCAATGTTAAAAGGAAGACAAACCATATCTCCCACTTTAATTTGCGTTACGGCTTTGCCCACTTCAACTACCCTACCCATATTTTCATGACCTAAAATCTTTCCGGCTTCCATATCGGTTCTTCCTTCATACATGTGAAGGTCGGATCCGCAAATATTTGTAGTCGTTATTTTTACCAGTACATCCGTCGGCTGCTCAATTTTGGCATCCGGCATTTCTACGACCCTCACATCGCGCGGACCGAAATAAACAAGTGCTTTCATAATATCATTATTTAAATTATTTTCTATTAATCAGATTTTGAAGCATAACGGTTTGAAAATATGCTTTTTATCAAAAATAGATTATATATTCGCCATCGTTTTTATAGAATTAATAATGATACTTACATAATTATTACTTTTATATTTTACTACATCTTCGTGCCTCACTATGATTGGATTTAATTGAGAGATATATCCCATAGCTGCGTAATGTAGTTTTAATTGACCTCATCTGTTTCCAAAACCACCTCCAGATTAGTACTTTCAGGATTTACCAAACAATCCGCTATCAGAAATTGTAATTCCAATGATTTTTTATCTTCACTAATTTTCGCATTCGGATTTGAAACGGACTTTATTTTCTTTGGGAAATGATACTTTAATATGTAAGGCTGTGTGATTTTGAATTTAGAAACTTGGGTTCTGTATCCTTCAATCTTATCCTGTTGTTTCTTTAATTCTATTGGATCAGTAATTTTCACTATTCTTTTGAAAACACTTCCGTCAAAAGCATAGTTCACACTATAATAATGTTCTTCGGCAACCAATGCATAATTATTTTCGATATCATCTGCATATTCTTCGGTCTTGTATAAATCCGCAACTTCGATTATTTTAGTAAAATTTTGACTGATTGTTGTGCGAAATTCTTTCTCGAATGAACTTTTCTTGATATGTACTTTTACCTTAGAAAATTTTTGAAAAATGGCTTTTTCAAATGCTGGCAATCTGGAAAACGTCTCGGAATGTTTCGTTATCAAATCCTGAAAAACATATGTTGTATCTCTAAAAACTTCTTCTTTGGAGTAGTTTTCACCCATCAATTGCATAAAACTATGCTCGTCTCGCAACTCATTGATTTCAATTTTTCCGGTTCCGTCTTGGTTTAAATGAATGGTTTCAGTGACTTGGCAACTTGTTAAAAATAGTACTATAAGTAGAAGGGCGCATTTTTTCATTTGGTAATTTAGAGTATTTATTGGCTTCCAAATATAAATTATTTGTACTATTTTTCATGCTGTTTTAAAAAAAGAAAAAGTAGTAGAATAGCCCCGATAGTCCCGAAGCTTCGGGAGACATCCTTTTTTTCTTATTTTTTTTTCAAACAAGAAAAAAAGATAGAGCGAATAGCGGGACAAATCGTCTTGGAAAAACGAAATATTGTGCTTCAAAAAACTAAAATCCTTTATGTATTACTGTCTTTGCAACTTTAGAACTTATATAGTATCTTTGAGCTCTTAAAATCAGAATATAATGGCATTATCCGAACAAGAAACTCTACGTAGAGAAGCACTTACAGAATTACGCAATTTAGGTATCGAACCTTATCCTGCAGCCGAATTTACCACAACCGCATATTCTAGCGAAATCTTAGCTGATTTCGAGAAGTACGAAGGAAAAGAGGTTGTTTTAGCAGGTCGTTTGATGGGTAAGCGTATCATGGGAAAGGCGTCATTTGCGGAATTGAAAGATGCTGAAGGACGTATTCAAGTGTATGTTTCGAGAGATGATATTTCAACTGATGAAGAAAAAACAATGTACAATGTAGTTTTCAAAAAACTATTGGACATTGGTGATTTTATTGGGGTTCGTGGAACGGTTTTCAAAACACAAGTGGGCGAAATATCGGTTCATGTTTATGGATTGACGGTTTTGGCAAAAGCCTTAAAACCACTTCCTGTAGTAAAAACGGATGCAGATGGAAAAACGCACGATGCTTTTGCTGATCCGGAACAAAGATACCGTCGTCGTTACGTGGATTTAACAGTGAACGATCACGTAAAAGAAACGTTTATCAAAAGAACAAAATTATTCAATGCGATGCGTTCGTTCTTTAATAACAAAGGATATTTAGAGGTAGAAACGCCTGTTTTACAACCAATTCCAGGTGGTGCTGCTGCGCGTCCTTTTATCACACACCACAACTCGCTTGACATGCAACTGTACATGCGTATTGCGAATGAGTTGTACTTAAAAAGATTGATTGTTGGTGGTTTTGAAGGAGTGTATGAGTTTTCAAAAAACTTTCGTAATGAAGGGATGGACCGAACACACAACCCTGAATTTACTGCTATGGAAATATATGTAGCCTACAAAGACTACAACTGGATGATGAAATTTGCCGAAGACCTTTTGGAGCATTGTGCAATTGCCGTAAATGGAACTTCAGAAGTGACTTTTGGAGAACACACCATTAATTTCAAAGCGCCTTATGCTAGAGTTACGATGACTGATTCTATTAAACATTTTACTGGATTTGATATTTCAGGAAAAAGTGAAACAGAGTTATTTGACGCCGCTAGAGGAATGGGAATTGACGTGGATACAACCATGGGTAAAGGAAAACTGATTGATGAGATTTTTGGCGCTAAATGTGAAGGAAATTACATTCAGCCTACTTACATCACGGATTATCCAAAAGAAATGTCACCATTGTGTAAACAACACCGCGACAATCCAGAATTGACAGAACGTTTTGAACTAATGGTTTGCGGAAAAGAAGTAGCGAATGCATACTCTGAATTGAATGACCCAATTGACCAAAGAGAACGTTTTGAAGACCAAATGAGGTTATCTGAAAAAGGGGATGATGAAGCGACTGGAATTATCGATGAAGATTTCTTGAGAGCTTTAGAATACGGAATGCCTCCAACATCTGGAATGGGAATTGGAATGGATCGATTGATTATGTATTTGACAAATAATGCCTCTATTCAAGAAGTATTATTGTTCCCTCAAATGCGTCCTGAGAAAAAACAGGTTAAAATTGAATTGGAAGAAGATGAGAAATTGATTGTTGTGTTATTGCAAACCAATAACAACCAAATGGAATTTGGCCTACTTAAAATTAATTCTGGATTGAGCGGTAAAAAATGGGACAAAGCCATGAAAAACTTATCTTCTTTGGGATTGACTGAAGTAGTAGTTGATGGTGATACTAAAGCGTGTCGATTGAAAGAGTAATTTATTCGGGAAATATATTTATAAAAAAGGAGCTTCAATTGAAGCTCCTTTTTTTATCTCTACAATAATATTGATGTTGTTTCGGTTCAATAAAAAAAGTCGGCTCTAATCAAAGAGCCGACTTTTTTTATTAAGAATATTTTAGTTTTAGAATCCTAAACCAACTGCCATAGCTGTAGCTTGAATATTTATATCGGAAACTTTAGTTGCAGCACCAGTTGTCATATTAATACTGTATACAGAAGTAACATTGTTTACTTTCAATAAAGCAAAAGCAGCAGCACTGTTCCCACCGATATCAAATCCGCTGTCAGCATCAACATTTACCCCTAAACCTCCAATAGCAACTAATGTTCCGTTATTTGGCGGGTCTTGACGGTATAACATATCCGTTTGTGAGTCAATTACAAACAAAACGGTTGTAGTTGCTCCAGCAATATTATTAGTATAAGCAGCACCCGTTACAAATGGTGTTCCAGGATTTAAATTGCCATCAACCGCAACTACTGTTCCTAAATCTGGGTGTAAACGTAAGTTTTGACCTGTATTACTTACTAATCTTATTCTGTCTACTGTAGGATTAAAATCAAAACCAAAAGAAGTACCTGATAATGCCGTTAACAAGGGAGACCCAATTGCTGTTAATGCTCCGCTAGCGGTATTCACAGAAAACAATCTGCTTTGATTTGAAACAGCATATAAACCTCCGTTTGCAGGTCTAAAATCTAAGCCGACAATACTTTCATTTGCAGCTAAACCAGTTAATGCCACAGAATTATTACTTCCGTTTGTAGGATTAAAACGAACCAACATATTTCCTGCAGTTGTAGCATATGCAATTGGATTAGTCTTAAGTGCAATACTTATTACTGGAGCGGTGAATTTACCAACATCAACTGCTTTTCCTGTAGTTAAATCGATTGTATATAATGTGGATACATTTGCATTGTTTGTTACAGCAAGAGCAGTTAAATTATCTGCTAAAATATCCATGTCTCCTACACCTTGAAAGTTAACTCCTAAGTCACCAACAAGTTGAAGTACTCCATCGTTAGGCGGCGTTTGCATATATAGTTTATCTTGTTCAAAATCAACATCATACAACATCGTTGTTGTAGCTCCAGCCATACTATTGGTATACGCTACAGCACCAATTTTAGCATTTGTCCCACCATTAATAACACCATCAGTTGCTACAACAGTTCCTAATTCTGGGTGCAATCTTAAATTTTGACCAGAATTAGTTACCAAACGAATTCTATCAACTGTAGGATTAAAATCTATCGAGGCATCACCTCCCGTAACTACAGGCGAGAAAGAACCTACGCCTAGTGCCGTTGCTACTCCGCTTTTCTCATTGATAAAGTAGAGACGGCTTGAGGAACCTAATGCATATAATTGTCCCGTTGCAGGTCTGTAGTCTATACTTACAATACTCTCTGATGTAGGTAAACCAACAATTGGGGTAGTTGAAGATGGAGTTCCTAAATTTCGTGCGTTGAAAGTAAGAATGGTATTATTACTGGCTAATGCAGTAAAATTAACGTCAGGTGCCGCAACAGGCATCATCATTTCATTGTTCTCATCATCATTGCATGAAATTGCAGTAAAAGATAAAAGTGCTAGCCCAATAATGGACGCAAAACCTAAATTTTTTTGTTTATTTTTCATCGTTTGTTTATTTAGTTATCCTATCATATACGACGAGTAGTTCGTTATGGTTTTAAAATTTTAAAAAAAATTAAACAACAACTAAATTGAAACGTATAACAATAGTAAAAACCTCCTTCGACTTGAACGGTACAAGCAGACTCAGGTCATCTTGAGAACATAAAAGGTTAACTAAAAAACTTCAACAACCTTTTTTTTACAAACTGTAATTGAAGTTTACACTCCATCTGTAATTTGATTCAACATTGCCGCCGGTAAGATTTTGATTAATGGGCAGCATGGCATTAGCTCCAAAAGAAAGTCTATCCTTCCCAACCTCAAAACCTACTTTCCCAAAAAGAATATCACCGTTTGTATTTCTTAATTTTTGATTGTACTGGTAATTACTTTCATAAACTTCACCGGCAAAACCAAGTTGCGGAACAATAGAAAAACTATTTTTCTCGTACAAATAGAAAAAAGTCCCAGCGTAATTGAGTTGATTTCCATAACGGTAACTCTTTTGATTTTCCGTTTTTATAACATAATTCAGCATCGAGTTTAAAGCAAATTGCTTTCTTTTTACGACATATTCGGTAGCCAAAAGATAATCCCAACTTCCTGTTCCTACCTGAAAACTTGGATTTATACTACCGGAATTTGCCTCATTAAACTTTCCTGTCGGCGCTTTGATTCCACCTCCCAATTGTAATGTATGTACTAAGAAAGTGCTGTCTTTATGGGTTTGATACAAACGATACATTGCCAAAACAGTAATATCACCTATCCCATTGATGCTTTTGTTGCCAGTTGCGGTTTCTCTTTCATGAAAATGATACGGCAATAATGCTGAAACCTGAACCTTTTCGCTAACCGGGATTCGGCCCCAAACCTGAACGGTGTTGAAATTTTCTTTGTACCAAGACGAATTGCTGTACAAGCCATCCATGGATTTGTATTGTTGATTGAAATACCGAATCCCAACGAAATTAGAGTTCAACATCGAGGCGAACCCCATGCTTCCGCCACTGGCGGAGCAACCGCAGGCATCGCAGAAATCCTCTTCTTCAAGGAAGGAATGGTATTTTGTAAATGGATTTACGGTATTTAAACTGTCTTTTTCGGCGGCGTTTGCCAATTGAAAAAGAAGTACTAAAAGCAATGTGTATTTTTTCATGTTTGTTGTTTTTAGCCCTGATGGAAACGGAAAGCCCGGAGCGGTAAAAGCTTGTTTTTCTTGTCCTGAAAAAGCGACCGGAGAAAGCTCTTTTCAGGACTTAGAAAAACGGCTTTTATAGCGAGGACTTGCAGAGTACAGCAGGAAATAGCTTCTGAAATTAATATTCAGAAAAGCGTTTGTCCGTTAGGTATTGCGTGTCTGTCAATGTTTTTAGAAAAGCAATAATTTTTAATTTTTCTGTCTCTGTCAAAGGGATTCCGAGTGACCCGTTTTTATTCAAAATGGGGTCTAAAGTAGCTGAATTGACTACACCGGAATTGTAATGATCCATGACGGCTTCTAATGTGAATAAGCGTCCATCGTGCATGTAAGGCGCTGTTTTTTCTATGTTTCTTAGACTTGGTACTTTGAATTTGTACTTATCCTGAGACAACTCCGTCACGCGAAAACGACCGATATCATTGTACGCTGGATCAATTGACAAACCGTTGTTTCTAAAAGAATTGTCCGTAAACAAATCCGTGGCGTGACAACTGGAACATTTTTGGTTAAAAATGACATAACCGTCCTTCTCGTCTTGCGTGAGCGTTCCGCCAGATTCATTGCGGCGGTACTTATCGAAACGGGAATTCGAGGACGTCACCATAACCATAAATTGCCCCAAGGCTTTGAGCATATTTTCTGAATTGATTTGTCCATCCGTAAAAGCAACTTTGAATAGCTTTTGGTACTCGGAATCACCTTTCATCATAGCAATCGCTTTCGCAAAATCGCCATTCATTTCTATAGGACTTGTGAACGGAATGATAGGCTGTAAATCCAAATGTGATGTTGCTCCATCATACATAAAAGTGGTTTGATAGGCCAAATTCTGGATTGGCGGCGTGTTTCGGGTTCCAATAGCGTCATCTACTCCGTGACTCAAGGTATGTCCGTGATGCGTAAATGCATCTTCCTGAATGTGACAAAATCCGCAGGAAACAATCCCATCCGAAGCCAATCGGCCGTCGTAGAAAAGCTTTTTACCCAGTTCAAATCCTTTTTCGGTGGGTGGATTATTCGCTAGATTGTATGCCAAAGGCGGGAAATTTGCTGGAACCTGAAAGTTCAGAGGAACGTCCTGATAGTCTTCGCTTTCATCAGCAGAACAAGACCACAACAACGGAAAAATGAGCAATATGATATATTTTGCTTTCATTTTATATTTTTTTAAAAAAGCGGTCGGAGATTTAATTTCCAACCGCTTCCAGATTAAAAATTAATCGTTGTGAACGTGATCTATTTTGAACATTGAAGAAACATTAGTAGTAACCAAAGCCAGTTTAGCGCCACCCATAACGGTTGCCGCTTCCGTAAGATTGATTTTATTAGTTCCATCTATAACTTGAGACAAGTCAGTCATGATGTGTACTTGTGGCGTAATTGTAGTTCGTACCAAAGCATTTTCAGGAAAACTCAAAGTAACTTCAGCATAATTATAATCGGTTCCAGTTTGTCCGGTATGCACTTTAAATTCTTTTGAAGTTGTAACTGTAGGAGCTGTAAAAGTACCTTCGAAAGCCACAAACTTATAACCTGCACTCCAAGACCACATCATTCCGGCAGTTTGGGCTGTTGCCAAGAAATCTCCTTGACCCGTTGCTCCTGCTTCCCACTGCGTTTTATCGACTCCAATTCCGTATTTTACTTTAGTGTAATTTCCGGCAGGAATGTTTGAAAGATTAATTATTAATGTTGCAGGCGTAGCTTCATCTACAATAAAATAGCTTTGACTTTTTAGGTAAGTAAAGGTAGTTCCATCCTCTTTTGTCAAGACAATATTACTCACAATGTACTTCACTTTTGAAACCGCTACAACCTCAGCATTCGAATTGGTATAGTTCGTATTGAAAGCAAAATTAGCCGATTTATACACGTTGTCAAACTCTAATTTAAGGTTTCCGTTTCCGGTAATCACTTCATTATCATCGGCATTAGAACAAGAAAACAAGGTAACTGAGATAGCCATTACAGCTAGTATATTTTTTAATTGAAATTTCATTTCTTAAGATTTTTATTTTGAATATAAGTACAGTTTCGCATGCCATTTTTGGAGTATTATTTCCAAAAAAAGCAAACAGAATGCCATCCGTTGTAAAAAAACGGATTAAAAAAGCACATTACGTGCATAAAAATTTAAGAAATAAAAGTGGGTGGGTGAAAAACAGAAGCACTATTCAAGTGAGTATATAAATTAGAATAGTATGGGTTTATTTTTTCTTTGGTGCCAAAAAAAACTGTTGCCATTTCGAAAGATTTGATTTCCTCAAAAATGATCACATCCAGTATAGGAGCATTTCCTTTTTTATCGGAAGAAAGAGGCTTTTCTGCATCAGAAGCTTTGGCCAATTCTTTCATCAAATGACATTTTCCGTTACATTGCATTTTAGGTTTATCCCTATTGATGCAAAGCACTTTTGAAATGTATTCATAATTCACGACATACTCTAAAACCGGAAGAACGGGCTTTATAAGCATGATCAATACAATTATAAATATGATTTTTTTCACGGTGCAAATTTACAACATCATACAGTAAAAAAAAATGTTTTTAAATAGAATAATCCTGTAAAAATCATTCTATTTAAAAACAAATATTTGGAGGCTTTACGCCAATTTTAATTCAGGGATTTCAATCTCGTTTAATTCCGTTTTGTAGCAATCAAATTGACTGAAAATCTCATTTTTAGTGCTTTCTAAAAAAGGAGTTTTTGCGAATAAATCTTCATAATATCCAATCCCTAGTAGTAAATTATTTTTAAACGAATTCCATTTTTTAATTTGTCCCAAAGTTATTTCTTCGGTAACCGCTGTGATTTCATTTTTCAGATAATCCAAATACATTTTTAATTCTTTGACAAACAGATTTGGTCGATCAGTAACCGTCAAAACAGAAGCGTTTCCGTAAATATGCTGTACCATTTTAGACAGCGAAACTTCTTTATCAAAATAAGCCATATTAGGTCCTGGACAAATAATTACACCCTGCGCTTGACCTTTAATTTTAATGTCATTTTCAAGATACGAAGCATTGGCTAAACCCACACAAAGACAAGCTTTCTCCGTAATGCTGTTTTTCTTTTTTTCGAAAACTTCCGCAGTTAAAATATCTTTTTCGAGAAGTAATTCTTCCAGTTTTAAATCTTGGTATTTCTTGGAAGACGTACAAATTCCTTTGGCATCGTATTCTTTGCTTAGCGCCAAAAATCGTTTTGGACATGAACTTCCCGCTTTGCTTTCCTCAATTCGTTTCAATTTCAACTTTTCATTCGTCGTTCCTCGCAACGTATTGAAAGGAATTCCTAACGGCGAAATATGACTTAAATATAAATCATTTTCTTTGGCTCCAGCCAATAAATCTCTGGTGTGTTTATCAACCGATGTAGCTTCAGGAACCAATAAAAACGGCGAACCCCAACCCACAGAATCCACTTCATAATGGTCCAAAAGAAAATCGTGTTCTTCAGCAGTTCCTACGCCGCCTTGAACCGTGATTTTTAAATCCAAAGGCTGTTCTGGAACATGCATTTCTTTTTGTCCCAATGCTTTCACCATCAAATCATGAGCGGATTGAATTAATTGCTCTTTTTTCTGTTTGAATTCTTCTAAAATCGGTCCCAACAAATAGCCTTCGGTTGCAAAAGCATGTCCGCCACAATTCAGTCCGGATTCGATTCGATATTCAGAAACCCAAAGTCCTTTTTTAGCCAAAAAATTCCCTTGAATCATCGCCGAACGAAAGTCGCTTACTTTGAGGGTGATTTTCTTTTTCAATGCATTATTCGCATCTGGAAAGAAAGCCGAAAAACTTTCGAAATAGCTGTATAATCTTGGATTCATCCCTGCCGATAAAACGACCGAAGATTCTAATGTACTGTTTACAAACCCCCGAAGCGCGGCATGCGCGTCATTAAAAATAATGGGCAATTGTTCCTCTTTAATGAAATTATCCTTATCTAATTTGGTCATAATATTAACATCGATATCACCCGGATAAAGATTTTTCTCCAGATAATTCTTGATATTTTCTTTGAAAGCAAAACCGTCTTCCATCAAGTTTTGCAAGCCTGCTTTAATTTCTGATTTGTTGGGCAGCATTGCGATGTAATTTTCCAAAGCTGATTTGCTTTCGGATAATTCCGTTTTGAAATTTTCGAATTTTTCCTTCACGATTTTGTCTACCAAATTCAGATAAGAAGTAATGCGTTCTGCACGGTAATCATGTATTTTTTGGGTAATTTCCTGATACGGAAAATCGAATTTCTTGCTGTAAAAAGCATTCATTTTTTCGATAAGTTCATCATCCATAATTGAAATCACGGACGAAATTCCATACTTTGCCACTCGTATCGGACTATCAATCGTATAAGCAAGTCCCATAACCGGGATATGAAAAGTATGTAGTGGTTTACGTGTTGTCATGTTAAAATGATTTAAATAAATAAACCACAAAAATCGAGAAACAAAACCGTATAAAAACTGATAAATATCATGCTTTCAAAGCTATAAACAGTATTTATTTTGTGCCTTTTCATAGAAAAAAAATAACTTCAACTTTACATTTAATCCTAAAACCAAAACGATAAACTTTTGTTAACGATTAAACTTTTTAGACCTATTCCTATCTTATAGCTATAAAACTTAAAACAATACAAATGAAAAAACTATTTATCGCTGCATTATTAGTTGTCGGAATGACAAGCTTTGCACAAGAAAGAAAAGCAAGACCAGAGAGAGCTCAAATGGAGCAAATGACTCCTGAGCAAAGAAACCAATTGCAATTGAAAAAGATGACCCTAGAATTAGATTTGAATGCTTCTCAACAAAAAGAAATGAGTAAAGTCATTGCGGAAAAAAGTACCAAAAGAGAAGCTAGAATGGCAGAGAGAAAAGCAAACAAAGATTCGGCTAAAAAACAACTTACCGCTGACGAACGTTTTGCTAAAAAAAGCCAAATGTTAGACGAGCAAATTGTGATGAAAGAGAAAATGAAAAAAATTCTTTCAGCAGACCAATATAAAAAATGGGATGACATGAAAGGAAAAAGGCACAACGGAATGAAAAAAAGAATGGCATACCATCAGAATAGAAAACCAGCAAAAATGGGTGAAAAAAAATAATCCATTTACTTAAACTATTTCATCTTAGTTCATAAAAAAAGCCCCAAATTAGGGGCTTTTTTAATTTAAAATGTTTTCGAAACTTTATCTATCGCTCGGATGGTAAAATCTAAATCCTCATACGTTAACGCATCGGTAATAAACCACGTTTCATAAGCGGAAGGCGCAATATATATTCCTTCCTGCAATAATCCGTGGAAGAATTTTTTGAACGTCTCGTTATCGCCATTTGCAGCGGTTTTAAAATCAACAACCGGAGTTGCATCAAAATGAACCGAAATCATTGATCCAATAGTATTGATTGTAAATGTAACATTATTCGCTTTCAATACTTTATCAATTCCTGCTGCCAAATATGCTGTTTTCTCTTCTAATCTTTGAAAAATAGTACGATCCGCATCTAAAGCTTGTAACATAGCTAATCCTGCGGCCATTGCCAATGGATTTCCTGACAATGTTCCTGCCTGATAAACGGGACCTAACGGAGCCAGATAATTCATAATTTCTTCGCGAGCGGCAAAAGCACCAACAGGTAATCCACCACCAATTACTTTTCCAAAACAAACAATATCAGCCGTTATGTTAAGTAATTCCTGAACACCACCAGCAGCAAGCCTGAAACCTGTCATTACCTCATCAAAAATCAACAGAATTCCATTATCGGTACACAATTGGCGTAAGCCTTCTAGAAAGCCTTTATTAGGCGGAATACAACCCATATTCCCCGCAACAGGTTCCACAATTATGGCAGCAATTTCATTTTTATTAGCTTCTATTAAAGTAGCTACATTTTCTAAGTCATTGTATTTTGCCAGCAAAGTGTCTTTGGCTGTTCCTGCCGTAACTCCTGGGCTGTTTGGTGAACCAAAAGTAATAGCTCCACTTCCCGCTTGGATTAAAAACGAATCGGAATGACCGTGATAACAACCTGCAAATTTTATTATTTTATCTCTTTTGGTAAATCCGCGAGCCAGTCTTACAGCGCTCATACACGCCTCGGTGCCGGAATTTACAAATCTAATTTTATCGATATTTGGAACCATCGCAACGGCTAAAGCTGCAATTTGTGTTTCTAATTCCGTTGGCATTCCAAACGACGTTCCTAACTTCGCTTTTTCAATCACGGCTTGTACTACCGGTTCGTAAGCGTGTCCTAAAATCATTGGCCCCCAAGAATTGATATAGTCAATTAAACGGTTTCCATCTTCATCATACAAATAAGCGCCTTTGGCACTTTTGACAAAAATTGGAGTTCCACCTACTGCTTTAAATGCTCTTACTGGTGAGTTTACACCTCCTGGAATTACTTTTTCTGCTTCAGCAAAAAGCTGACTGCTTCTTTTATACAACATTTATAAATTATGAATTATAGTTATTTTTTCAATTATTTCACCATCAATCTCTGTCCAATAGAAAGTGTATTGTCAGAAAGATTATTTTTCTGTTTTAAATCATCGACCTTTAAATCGAATTTTTTTGAGATGGAATATAATGTATCTCCTTTTTGAACAACATATGAAAGTAAGTCATGATTGATTGTATTTCTGGACTCTATAGTTAATTCCTCAACCATCTGATTTTCGTTAGATACATAATTGATATCTAAAACCTGATTGTCATATTGATGCAAATTATAGCGCTCAATATAAGAAATCAACTTGTCCGGATACTTAGGATCTGTGGCATAACCCGCAGCTCTTAGTCCTTTTGCCCAAGCTTTATAATCGCCTTTTGAGAATTCAAATAGCTTGGCATACCTGCTTCTTCCAGTCAAAAATAACGCATGATCTTTGAATGATTCCGAAGGGTTGTCATATTTCCTAAAGCATTCCTGATCAGAATCATCGTCATGCTTAACGCTTTCTCCTGTCCATCCTACATGACATTTTATTCCAAAATGGTTATTGGCACTTATTGCTAAATCGCCTCTTCCAGCACCCGATTCTAAAATTCCCTGAGCCAAAATAATACTTGCGGGAATCCCATAATTCTTCATGTTTCCCATCGCAATTTCTTTAAATTTAGAAATATAAGATACGATTACATCATTAGTAACCACAGTTTTTGAAGTTGAAACGATAACTTCTGTTTCTCGATTACTTTGTTCCTTTTTTACTGGTTTAGCAACAGTTGGCCTTGTAGTATTAGTGTTTGATGCAGCTGGTTTTTTAATCGTGCGTACTACCTCTGATTTTGGTTTCAAAGGAGCTTTCTTAGTTACAATAACAGGTTTTGCGGCATTGCAACCTATCAAAGTAATTATAGTAAGAAGCAGTAGGATTTTTTTAAACATTGATATCTATTGTTGGTAATTGTTTGTTTCTTAATTTCATATTCATTCCCTGAATTCCTTGAATTCCACCCGTATGAATTAGTAAAATTTTTGATCCGGCTGGAAAATAGTTTTTTTGAATTAAATCTATAACGCCAAAAACCATCTTTCCCGTATAAATGGGATCTAAGGGAATCTGATTTTCGGTGTGAAACTGGTTGATGAAACCAATTAAGGCTTCATTTACTTTCCCGTACCCACCAAAATGGTAGTCCGTTATTAGCTCCCAATTTTCATTTTGGACAAAATTACAAATTTCCTCTTTCAAAAAATCACCTTTTAAAGCCGGAAATCCTAAAACTTTTTGGTGCGGTAAAGCACTGTTAATGATTCCCGAAATCGTACCACCGGTTCCTATGGAGCAGCAAATATAATCAAATTCAGCATCTTCTGGAGTTAGAATTTCTTGACACCCCTTGATGGCTAAAGCATTTGTCCCGCCTTCTGGAATTAGATAAAAATCGCCAAATTGCTGTTTTAAATTCGCTAAAAATGAACTCTCACTTTTCAAACGGTATTCTTCTCTTGAAATAAATTTCAATTGCATGCCGCAATTTTGAGCGAAAGACAACGTGGGATTATCAGCGATTTTACTCTCTAATTCATCCCCACGAATAATTCCGATAGTTTTAAAGCCTTTTTCTTTTCCTGCAAAAGCCACTGCTGCGATATGATTTGAAAAAGCGCCTCCAAAAGTAAGCAACGTTTCGAAATGCTCTGTTTTCGCTTGCAGCAAATTGTATTTTAGCTTTCTGAATTTATTTCCTGAAACAAAAGGGTGGATCAAATCCTCTCGTTTGATGGCTACTGAAATAGAATTTAGAAACGGAGCTATTAGGTGTTGATTCAAACTGAGTGATTTTGGCACAAAGGTAAAATTATATATAACAAAAATGCAACCTCTAGAGATTGCATTTCGTTTCAATAATATTGACTATTATCGTCTGATGATTATTTTCTGACCAACTTCAATTTTATCTTTAGTTGCTATTTTAACAATATAAATTCCATCACTAAGTCCCGAGGTAGAAAAGGTATGAGACGAATTCGCACCCAAATCTTTTTTGTTAAAAATTAATTTTCCGGCTACATCATACAAATTGCAAGTTTCAAGATCTAGTAATAATGGATTACTGATAGTTAGGTTTTTAGTAGAATTATTTTGATAAACTACAAAACTTTGACGTACTGTTTCATCAACTCCTAAAGTAGTATTTTTTTTAAAAGTAATTTCAAACTGTGTATTATTAACTCCTGCCGGCAATGTTAAATCATAGAAATCATTTTTGATGTCATGATATAAATCAGTTTTTTTATCGTGCAAATAAACCGCGTTTGCACTTGTAAAATTCAACATTCCTTTCACTGTAATCTTAAAATTAGCTTGATTTGTATTTTTAAAACCAATTGGGATTTTTTTATCCATATCAAAACTCACTGCGTTAATCAGATATTCTTCGTCATCTATCACAAAGTAAACATCTGCCGGACTATCATCACTTGAAGATATTGCATCCATAGCACGATCTACCCCATCAGTAGCTTCAGGAACAAATGCTAGAACAATTTGACGAACTCCTTCATTATTTAATAAAGTATTAAATTGAATTTGAGGTGTTGGTGCGAGGCTAACTTTTGTATAATCGAAACCTGAAACAGATGGAATTCTCGACAAATACTCAGTTGTAGTTTTTGGTTTAGTTGCAACAGCTGTTTTCTCAAATTGAGAATAATTTAATGCGCCTTCTTTAACAAAAACCCTGTAGCTATTTTTCATCTCCACAGTTCCGTTAACTAAACCATCAATCATAAAGCCTTGTCCAATAGGAGAAAAACGTCTTTCATAATTTCCTCCTGCACCAGAAGCCGATGCTTCATTCCCAGAGCCATCATAGGAATAAAAAGTAGCTGGCACGTATATACCTGATCCTCCTCTGGAGATAGGGGAAAAAGTTCCATATCCGCCTTTATAATCCGCAATAAAATGGGAATCAACTGTTTTATCCTGCTCCCAGAAATAAGCAATTCCGGTACAATGTGTTTGTTCAATTAAAAAAGCAGACAAATCTATTGCCGATGGATATGGATTTCCTGTCAATGTAAATTGTTCAAATGCAACTGGAATGGAAATAGTCCCATCATTAGGTTTTCCTCTAAAATCGTAGCGCTGTATACCTCCAGGATTGTTCTGAACTCCATTTACTGTTGTTGAATTAATCCCTGAACTCCCTTTCATAGTAAATCCTTCTCCTGCATTAATATTCGAAGTTGTTCCTACCTGAATCCAATCTGAATAGTTGGATGAAGCAGTTAACTTAAAAATCCAGTAAGGTGCAATTGCAAATGGGCTAGCAGTACCATTATAATTATTCATTGCCAAAGGTGTTGAATTAGCACTATTAGTTACATCTAAAATATCTTTTAGCTGCGTAATTCCAAAAGCAGAATTTCCTGCAATTGCATTACTGCCCCCGACTGGAGAACACCAATAATCAAATTGATAATTGTTTGTTGTTCCTTCCTGAAAAACGGACAAGCTTCCAAGACCTTTATTTTTGCTTTGTGAATCCGTTCGCTGTAACTCTGAGCCTTGAACCAACTGAGCATCTGTCCTTAAATAGAAATTACTGCTGGCAGCATTTAACTCCAGTTGTTCTTTCACAAAAACCACTTGGTTATTTGCAAAAACATAACTATTAGGACTTACATACATCTGGGCATTTACATTGTTCTGCAAAAATAATCCAGTAACAATCAATAGTGTTCGGTTAAGTAATTTTGAGTCCATAAGCCAGCATTTTAAATTAATTAGTATTAAATAAATTATATTTTTATAAAGACATTATACCTGAAATAATGTCCCTTTAATTTTAAAAAATGAAATAATCATTAGCCTTAAAAAGGTCTAAAAACACATTCCTAAATCAAGGATTTCAGGGAATAAAAGCTGTTTTGAGTTATTTTTATATAAAGTTACAAAAAAAACAGAATAGGAATCAACATAAATACCGATAAAAAGTACAAATAATCGATTAAATACATTTTTTCTAATTTTAAATATATAATTTCTTACAATTTAAAAATCAAACAATAGTAATTAACCATTTAAGAATTTTAAATTGAAAAAACATTTAAAACACTGTAAGTTAATACTGTAGAATTGTTTTAACTCCACAAACAGATGGTAATGAAATACAATCAAATTTAACAAATTGACTCTCTAAATACTATTACTTTTTTAAGTCTAAATATCTTAAGAATCGAAAAAAGACTCTATTTTTTAAGTACACTAAATTTGATTCATTTGCATAAGCCTCTCTTTCGAAACTAATGTTTCTATAAGCCAGATTTGCATTTTTATACTGAACCAATCGAACACAATACTCTAAGAGATACCAAATAAAAAAGGGAAGTATTAATAATTCTGCCTGCTGACGAAGATGGATTTTTTCATGATTGACAAAAACTCTATTTCTTTTATCCATTTCATATTTAACAAAAACAAAAGGAAATACAGCCAATCCACGATATCCTTTAGGAATTAAATATTTAACAACAATCAGAAACATTCGCTATAAAATTTATAAATTTGTAATAATAAAATCGTTCTATTTAATGAAAATCTCAATCGTTTGAGTTGATTTTAATGAATTAGTATTCCAAATGATTTATACCATAGAATAATCCCAAAATATGATTGACCAAAGTAATGAAAATAAATTAATAGAAGGGGAAGATTTCTATTACACATCCGAAGGCTATAAATGTTTTACTGAAAAACACCATTTAAAACGTGGCTATTGCTGTAAAAGTGGCTGTCGCCATTGTCCATACGGTTTTGATAAAAAAACAGGAACCAATAAAAAGTAATCGCTTTTTAGAATCTAAATAACAAGCAGTAATATTGCATCAGTTTTAAAAAACATAAAAATGGATATTTGTTCACAGAAATATAGAATCAAAATTCACAAATCCTACCACAGGTCGGATATTCGTTATCCTTAGTTGTTTCATCTTTTTTACAAGAAGCCAATGCTTCTTTAACGAATAAACACAAAAAATTAACGAAACAAAATCTAAAAATGACTTTTAAAGAACAAATACAACAAGGAATTCCTTCGGTTTTACCAAAACAAAAACACTACGAAACAGATATCAATCACGCACCAAAACGTAAAGAAATCCTTTCGGATGAGGAAAAAAAACTGGCTCTGCGCAATGCCTTACGTTATTTTGAACCGCAACATCACGCTGAATTAATCAAAGAATTCTCGGAAGAACTGGAAACCTATGGTCGTATCTATATGTACCGTTTGCGTCCGGATTATAAAATGTATGCGCGACCAATTGCTGAATACCCAGGAAAATGCGAACAGGCAAAAGCGATTATGCTGATGATTCAAAATAACTTAGATTATGCCGTGGCACAACATCCCCATGAGTTAATTACCTATGGTGGGAATGGAGCCGTTTTCCAAAACTGGGCACAGTATTTATTGACGATGCAGTACTTGTCAGAAATGACAGATGAGCAAACCTTGACAATGTATTCTGGCCATCCAATGGGATTATTTCCTTCGCACAAAGAAGCTCCACGAGTTGTAGTGACTAACGGAATGGTAATCCCTAATTATTCTAAACCGGACGATTGGGAAAAAATGAATGCGCTAGGCGTTTCTCAATACGGACAAATGACCGCAGGAAGCTACATGTATATTGGTCCACAGGGAATTGTACACGGGACAACTATAACGGTTTTGAACGGTTTTCGCAAAATAAAACGCAACCCAAAAGGGGGGTTATTTGTCACATCCGGTTTGGGCGGAATGTCTGGCGCTCAACCTAAAGCCGGAAATATTGCCGGTTGTATTACCGTATGCGCAGAGGTTAACCCAAAAATAACACATATTCGTCATAGTCAGGGATGGATCAATGAAGTCATTGAAAATGTAGATGAATTAGTACAAAGAGTCCTATTGGCACAAGCTAATAATGAAATTGTTTCCATCGGATATCTTGGAAATGTGGTTGATATTTGGGAAAAATTTCACGAAGAAAATATTCATATCGATTTAGGTTCTGATCAGACTTCGTTACACAATCCTTGGGCTGGCGGTTATTATCCTGCCAATATTTCCTTTGAAGAAGCGAATGAAATGATGGCTAATAATCCTGATTTGTTTAAAATAAAAGTTCAAGAAACATTACGACGTCATACGACTGCTATCAATAAACATACCGCCAAAGGAACGTATTTCTTTGATTATGGAAATGCTTTTTTATTAGAAGCTTCCCGTGCCGGTGCTGATGTAATGGCGGAAAATCATATCGATTTCAGGTATCCTAGTTATGTACAGGATATTATGGGCCCCATGTGTTTTGATTATGGTTTTGGTCCTTTCCGTTGGGTTTGTGCTTCAGGAAAACCGGAAGATTTAGCCAAAACAGATGTAATTGCTTGCCAAGTTCTTGAAGAAATGGCAAAAACTGCTCCCGAGGAAATTCAGCAACAAATGCAGGATAATATCCATTGGATAAAAGGCGCTCAGGAAAATAAACTGGTTGTAGGTTCCCAAGCCCGAATCCTTTATGCTGATGCTGAAGGAAGAGTAAAAATTGCCGAAGCATTTAATCAGGCTATTGCCAAAGGCGAAATAGGAACTGTAGTTTTAGGTCGCGATCACCATGATGTTTCTGGCACTGATTCGCCGTACAGAGAAACTTCTAATATTTATGACGGCTCCCGTTTTACGGCTGATATGGCAATACAAAACGTCATTGGAGACAGCTTTCGCGGTGCCACATGGGTATCCATTCATAATGGCGGAGGCGTAGGTTGGGGCGAGGTAATTAACGGTGGTTTTGGTATGGTTCTTGATGGTTCAAAAGAAGCTTCAAGACGTTTAGAATCAATGCTTTTCTGGGATGTCAATAACGGAATTTCCAGAAGAAGCTGGGCACGAAACGACGGAGCACTATTTGCAATAAAAAGAGCGATGGAGACGCAACCTTTATTAAAAGTGACCATCCCTAATATAGTAGCCAACAATTTGTTGGATTTTTAAAAAGTTGAACGTATCTTTAATATCATTTAGTAATCTAATAATCAAGCCATGAAAGCAATTAAACTCCTCCCAGTACTTTTACTTTTCTTAGCTGCCTCTTGCAGTTCCGTAAAAGTATATTCCGATTATGATAATAATGTGGATTTTAGTCAATACAAAACGTATGCTTTCCATAAAAAAGGTATCGATAAAGTTGAGATTTCAGAATTGGACAAAAAAAGAATACTAAATGCAATAGACCGAGAATTGAGCTTAAAAGGCATGACTAAAAGTGAAAATCCAGATTTGCTGATTAATATACTTACTAAAGAAAGAGAAAAAATTGACGTAAACCAGTATAACGCCGGATGGGGTTATGGTTGGGGTTGGGGATGGAATCCTTATTTATGGGGAGGCCGCAGCACTTATGTTTCCTCTTCAACTGAAGGTACATTGTATATTGATTTAATTGATGCCAAGAAAAAAGAATTGGTTTGGCAAGGTGAAGGTGTTGGTTACCTAAGTGAAAACCGCAGTGAAAAAGAAAAACAAATCAACGAATTTGTAGCTAAAATTTTAGAGCAATTTCCACCAAAAGCAAAATAGTTTCCGATAAGATTCAAACATAAAAGTCTACCTTTGCGTAGGCTTTTTTTATACCCAATCATGACACCACAAACCGACATTACTACATTCGACGATATCAAATTACTGGTTGATACTTTTTATTCTAAAGTTCAAAAAGACGAATTTATTGGACCCATTTTCAATGAGAAAATAGGAAATCGATGGCCCGAACATCTGGAAAAAATGTACCGCTTTTGGCAAACTATTTTACTTGAAGTGCATTCCTATTCCGGAAGTCCATTTCCACCACACAAACAATTACCGGTTGCCAAAGAACATTTTGACCGCTGGATGGAAATTTTCACTGAAACTACTGATAGTTTATTTGCAGGTCCATTGGCCGAAGAAGCTAAACTACGTGCTAAAAATATGGCTGAAATGTTTAATTACAAAATTGACTATTTCCGTAATCTTGAAAAAAACCAAACGAATAATTAGTAGTTTTTAAAGTGGTTTTTTAATCCAAAATCAGTTCCTTTTTGCAAACAGCAACACATTCCTTTATGCGTAAATTAATATTTCTTGCCGTTTTTCCAACTTTTCTATTTTCTTGTTCTAATTTAAAACAAAGCGTTGATAGCAAAACAACTCCCAGTTTAAAACTAGTCAGCTCGATTGAAATTCCATTTGAAGAAACGTTTCAGAATACAAAAGTGGGCGGATTGTCCGGAATCGATTATGATGCAAAAAACGATTTGTATTACCTGATATGTGATGATAGATCGATGTTCAACGATTCAAGATTTTATAAGGCAAAAATTCGTTTGTTCGAAAATAAAGTAGAAGGTATCGATTTCCAAAGTGTCAGCACTTTGAAAAACGAAACTGGAAAAGCGTATGGAAATTGGAGCACCATGCCAACTACTTCCGCAGATCCCGAAGATATCCGATTCAATCAAAAAACGAATTCTTTAATTTGGAGCAGTGAGGGCGCGCGAGTGGTCACTGCAGACAAAGAGGTCTTACAAAATCCTTCCCTGAACTTCATGGATTTAAAAGGTAATTTTCTAGGCAATATCACATTGCCAGAAAATTTAAAAATGCAGCAACAAGAAAAAGGTCCCAGAAACAATGGCACATTAGAAGGAATTACTTTTGACACAAAATACAAAACCATCTATACCAATATTGAAGAACCGCTTTTTGAAGATGGCGACCAAGCCAATACCAGCAAAGGAGGTTTGATCAGATTGTATCAATTTGATGCCAAAACAAAAAAGAACACCGCTCAGTACGGTTATCAACTAGAACCTATTGCGCTTGCGCCCAATCCGAAAGGTGCTTTTGCAGTAAATGGCGTTTCGGCAATTCAGTATTATAGTAAAAATCAGTTATTGGTAGTGGAACGCTCCTATTCTACTGGGACACAAGCCTGCACCGTAAAAGTGTTTTTGTGTGATTTGAAAAAGGCAACTAATGTGAAAAATTACGCTTCCTTACAAAACCAAAAATTAGAATTGGCTTCTAAAAAACTGGTCCTTAACATGGATGATTTGGGATTTTTTATTGATAATATTGAAGGACTTACTTTTGGACCAAAATTAGCAAATGGCAATCCATCCATCATTTTTGTTTCGGATAATAATTTTTCAGATAAACAAAAAACGCAGATATTGGTATTTGAGTTGGTGAAGTAGTAAATCCAAAAAATATCTTTCAATACCCAACTCCCCTAGCCCCGATTGCAATGAAAAGTTTTTTGCGAAAGCCGTTTTGGTTTTTCATGTTGCTGCAGAGCGACCAAAGGAAGCTCCTGCGGGAACGTTAGAAAAACAAACGGGTTTGCAAAAACTTGCAATGAAAAGCGGGAAATAGCTCCTGAAATTCGTACTTTTGCAGTAGAACTACAACGTTTTCGATATGAACTCAACTATAGAAAGCAATCCGTTATTAGACCGATTGCCAAAGCACTTAAAACAATTCATTAAGCCTCAGGATTATAGCGATTACACGCCCATAAATCAAGCGGTTTGGCGTTATGTGATGCGCAAAAATGTAGATTATTTATCAAAAGTAGCACATAGTTCCTACCTTCAAGGGTTGAAAAAAACAGGAATCGAGATTGACAATATCCCGAGTATGTACGGCATGAACCGTATTCTGACCGAAATAGGCTGGGCTGCCGTTGCCGTGGACGGGTTTATTCCGCCCAATGCTTTTATGGAATTTCAGGCCTATAATGTGCTTGTAATTGCTTCTGACATTCGTCAACTCGAACATATAGAATATACACCCGCACCGGACATTATTCATGAAGGTGCCGGTCACGCTCCCATTATTGCCAATCCGGAATACGCAGAATATTTGCGTCGTTTTGGCGAAATAGGCTGTAAAGCGATTTCTTCGGATAAGGATTATCAAATGTACGAAGCCATCCGTTTGCTTTCGATAGTGAAAGAAGCCGAGGATACTCCCCAAGCCACTATTGACGCTGCTGAAAAAGCTGTTGAAGATTTGCAAAATAACATGGGTGAATTATCCGAAATGGCGCAAATCAGAAACCTGCATTGGTGGACTGTCGAGTACGGATTGATTGGCACGGTGGAAAATCCAAAAATATATGGCGCCGGTTTGTTGTCATCAATTGGCGAAAGTGCACATTGCATGACCAATGAGGTTAAAAAAATCCCTTATGATATATCGGCTGCCAACCAGAGTTTTGATATTACAAAACTGCAACCACAACTTTATGTAACTCCAGATTTTGCTTACTTAAGCTTGGTTTTAGAAGAGTTTGCGAATAAAATGGCGCTTAGAACAGGTGGTTTATCCGGAATAGAAAAATTAATTGATTCGAATGCTCTGGGAACAATCGAATTGAGTACTGGTTTACAAATTTCGGGTGTTTTCAGTTCCGTAATAGAACATGAAGGGAAACCAATTTACATACAAACTACCGGAAAAACGGCTTTGGCATACAGAGAAAAAGAATTAGTAGGCCATGGAACTTTGACACATCCTGAGGGTTTTGGAAGTCCAATAGGAAAACTGGAAGGAATCAATCTGGCAATTGAAGACATGAGTCCAAAAGACCTGAATGCCTATGATATTCTGGAATCTAAAACCGTCAAACTAGAATTTGAAGGCGGCATTACTGTGGAAGGTGAAATTATAACTGGTTCCAGAAACTTACAGGGAGAAATTATTCTGATTCGCTTTAAAAATTGTACTGTAACGCACGGAGAAACTATTTTGTTTCAACCAGAATGGGGAATTTATGATATGGCTGTTGGTAAAAAAGTAATTTCGGCTTTTTCTGGTCCTGCTGATGTGAATAGTTTTGACTTGATTTCGCATCTTCCGTCCAGCAAAACCATCAAAGCAAAACATACTGCGGAACGTGATGATTTAGAGGTTTTATACCAAACGATTCGGAACATAAGAGAAACTAAGGATATGCAAACTTCTCTGGCTCCAATTTATGAAAAATTAGTTACCGAACATCCAAACGATTGGTTGTTAGCAGTTGAGATTACTGAGCTTTTGAAAAACCGAAACGAACCTCAATTACTACAGGAAATAATGGTTTATCTGGATCAATTAAAACAAAAAAAACCCGAAGTAGCGCATTTGATTGCAGGTGGTTTAGACTTGATTTTTGATAAAGAGAAAGCTTAAAAAAAGGAACCGCAAATTCACAAATTTTAGACAACTCTAATAATTTGCGAATTTGCGGTTCATTTTTTAATTATAATTTTATTTGCTTACCAAAATCTTTTTCGCTTTCGATAACTTTTCCTTCGTATTTTAAAGTCCAACCCAACTGACTCGTTGTGATTAATAGTTTAGACAACTCGCTGATCAATCGATTTTGAGCATTCGTTTTTAAGGAGGATTTTTCTATTTTCTTAGCCAGATTTGCTTTTACCGATTTGTTGATTTTATTGTAATCATCTCCCGTAAACGGATTCAATTTGCTTTGCTCGACATCATAAAATTGAATGTCAGGACTGATTTTTATTTCTTCTTTTGGAATACTTACAATCGTTATGGTCTTGTTTTTTTCATCGATATCGTATTTCATTTTGTGCAAATCATACGCAACAGTCACATCGGCATTGACAACCACCAAAGCTTTTTTCTCGAAAGAAAGCATATCCAACAAGTATTTTTGTTGATTTTTATAGGTGATCACTTCAGAAAAATGACCTTCTGTAACTACCAATTTCCCTACGTTCAGAATTTGTTGCTGAATAAGATTTGTGTTGTATGTGATATCTTCATCATCTTTTTTCTTAAAATCGCAATATTTAAACAACAAAAATATTCCACCGATAACTGCTATTCCAATAAGTATTCTTCTAAGCATAATTAAAATTTCATAAATGAATATTGATTTTCCAATTTAGTGATTTTTTCTCTGACTTTGGACTGAAACTTTAAATGACTTTCAGAATTTGGGTTAAAAGGTTTGTGTGAAAGACTTTTTTGAATTCCCTCCACTTCTTCCATCACCGCTAAAGCAGTTTCAGAAATTGTAGTTTCTTGGAATCGCTTCCAAATATAATCGATTGCCACTTGGTTGGGATGCAACATATCTTCGGCATAAAAACGGTAATCCCGAAGTTCATCCATCATGATTTCGTAAGAAGGAAAGTAATTTATAGTCGAAAGTTGAAAGTCAATAGTCCAATGAAGCGCACTAATTATATTGGCTTTGCTCCATTGGTTTTCGATAAAACCGTCTTTGATATGACGCACCGGCGAAACTGTGAAAATAATATTGCAATCTGGATTTACAGAATGAATTAATTTTACTGTATTTGTAATACTTTTTTTTATTTCTTCAACAGAAAGTAATTCTTTCTTAAACTGCTTTTGTGGCACTTTATGGCAATTCGCCACAATGGCATCACTTTCTATATTTCGATATACCCACGAGGTTCCATACGTGATGATAAAATGAGTTGATTCAGTTATTTGTTGATTTATTGATTTGATTATGGTGTTTAATGTTGCGACTAATTCCTCTTTATTTGAATTACTCAAATCAGAATGTACATCAAAACAATGCCAGCGTTCATTGTGAAAAAAAATGTCGTTTTCTGTAAATTGCTTTTCGGAAACAGCAAAATCTATTAGTTTTTCAATCGCCAACGGATGGAATAAAATTCCAAATGGATTACAGCTATTTTGAAACTTAAAATAGTCCAGTTTTTCCGCCATATTAACCGCAAAACAAGAACCTAAAGACATAATTTTTGAATTATAATCTATTCGATAATTACTTTTAGAAATGGGGATTTGGGTTCTGAATTGCATTGCTATTTTATTTACTACAAATTTGAATAATTTTAGCGAATTAAATAAGGTTTAGTTCTATTTTCATTGGTATAAAAAAACCCTTTCAGAGTTTTATACGCTGAAAGGGTTACTTTAAAATAAATATTTTTATTAATAGAAGTATTCTGTTTTCAGATACCCTCTATTTCCATTAGCCAAAAGTGCGGTTTCCGAAACCTGTTCCGTTGGATAATTATCCGAATCATATTTAAAAGAGCTTTTATAAAAATTAGCAGACGATAATACTTGATTCCCATTAGTAGTAGTTGTAATTACTGTATTTATCAAACTGTTATTTGATGAAATGGTCTCCATATGATTTAATAATTTTTTATATCCTAATACATTATACAAAGGATTATTATTCGAATCATAGTCAAAACTTATGCTGTAATTTGAAGCAACTCCTGCAACCGTATTGTCTAATATCCTTTCCTCTTTAATCAAATTTTCATTTTCAAAATACAATGTCCCGTGAAATTCTTTTACCTCCTGATTTCCTGAACCAATCGTGAATTTTTGATAAGAAACGGTTTTATCTGAATTATGAATATAACTTATTCTGTAATTCCCTAAAGATTCAACTTCAACTAATTTACCCAGAAGGTAACTGTATTCAATGGTCTCACTTTGTTGATTTGTTTTATTTAACGTTACAACTTTTGTAATCAAACCATCCGCATAGGTAAAAACAGTACGTTTCTGAGTTCCTTCAACACGAACTATTTCAGTTCCATTATAAGTAAATAACGTTGTTGCTTCAGTACCTTGCGCTGAAGTCTCAACAACTTTCTTTAGCAATTTTATACTATCGTCAGTATCATTTGAACACGAATAAAGTGTTAAAATAAAAATTGATAATACGAAAAATATTTTTTTTGTCTGTTTCATTATAATAAATAAATCAATTCGCCTTCCTCAAACCTTGGGGTACTACATTGGTCAAACCTAGAAAAACAAAACAAAAGCCACAATATTCATCGTTACAATCCCTATATTTCGGTTGAACTACTATTTTTAAACCTCCCGATAACACTATGTGCAGCCGCTATAAATACTGTGTTTGACAAAAAAACAAACCCTTTTAGAACGTAAGTCCTAAAAGGGTTTCTATTATAAAAAAATAAATTTGTTCTACTTTACAAACTCAACTGCTTTCTCCAAAGCTTGTTGAATTCCTGCGACATTCTTCCCTCCTGCTGTAGCAAAAAATGGTTGCCCACCGCCGCCGCCTTGTATAAATTTACCCAATTCACGAACCACTTGTCCAGCATTTAGGTTTTTCTCTGCGACTAATTCTTTAGAAACATAACAAGTTAGCATTGGTTTTTCTTCGTCGGCTGTAGCCAAAACTAAAAATAAATTATTCCCTAAGTTCCCTAATTCATACGCTAAATCTTTTGCTCCTTCCGGATTTAAATCCACTTGTTTTGCCAAAAACTGAACACCGTTTATTTCCTGTATTTCAGCAATTAAACTCGCTTTCAAATTTTTGACTTTATCTTTTACCAAAGCTTCTATTTGTTTCGCTAATTTGGCATTTTCTTCTTGCATCGAATGAACGGCTTTCAAAATATCCTGAGGATTTTTCAATGCTGTTTTTACTTCATTTAATGTGTTTTCATACGAAGCAAAATGTGCTTTTACCGCATCACTTGTAATCGCTTCAATACGACGAATTCCCGCAGCAACCGCTCCTTCTGAAACGATTTTGAAATGCCAGATTTCAGCTGTGTTTTTCACGTGGATTCCACCGCATAATTCCATGCTTTCGCCAAATTTAATCGCACGAACCTCATCGCCATATTTCTCTCCAAAAAGTGCCATCGCTCCTTCTTGAACTGCTTGCGCAAAAGGAATGTTTCTTCTTTCGATAAGTGGTAATTGCTCCTGGATTCTTGCATTTACAAAATCTTCTACTTGTTGCAATTCGGTTTCTGTCATTTTAGCAAAATGCGAAAAGTCAAAACGCAAATAGTTTGGATTTACTAAAGAACCTTTTTGTTCTACGTGAGTTCCCAAAATAATTCTCAAGGCTTGGTGCATCAAGTGCGTAGCCGAGTGATTTCTGGAAGATAAGCTTCTCAAATCCTGATTTACTTTAGCAACAAAACCAGCATTTACATTTTCCGGTAATTGTTTTGCAAAATGCAAAATCAGGTTGTTTTCTTTTTTAGTATCGATGATTTCTATCGTTTCATTTGCAGAAACCAACATTCCTTTATCACCTACTTGACCACCACCTTCTGGATAAAATGGTGTGTTATCTAAAACGATTTGGTATAAAATCCCATCTTTTTTACTATCCACTTTACGGATACGAGTGATTTTTACGTCACTTTCTGATTGATCGTAGCCTACAAATGTTTCTACATTTCCGGGAATCAACACTGACCAGTCTTCGGTAGAAACTTCTGATGCAGCACGGGAACGATTTTTTTGTTCTTGCATCGCAGCGTTAAAACCAGCTTCGTCCAGTTCGAAACCTTTTTCTCTAAGAATCAATGCGGTTAAGTCAATTGGAAACCCAAAAGTATCGTATAATTCAAATGCTTTTGTTCCAGAAACAGTTGATCCTTTAGTTTCGGCAACTACATTTTCTAATAATTGTAATCCTTGGTCTAAAGTTCTCAAGAAAGAAGCTTCTTCTTCACGAATCACATTGGTAACCAATTGTTGTTGTGCTTTGATTTCCGGGAAAAATTCCCCCATTTGATTCGCTAAAACACCAACCAATTGATTGATGAAAGGTTCTTTAGTATTCAGAAACGTAAATCCGTAACGAATTGCACGACGCAAAATTCTACGAATTACATAACCAGCGCCAGTGTTTGATGGCAATTGTCCGTCAGCAATAGCAAAAGCTACCGCACGAACGTGATCGACCACTACACGAATAGCAATATTAGTTTTATTCTGTTCTTCGGTAATATTTAAAACTTCGTTTGAAGTGTATTTTAATCCTGTAATTTGTTCAACTTTTTCAATAAGTGGTGTAAAAACATCGGTGTCATAATTGGAAGTTTTTCCTTGTAATGCCATACACAAACGCTCAAATCCCATTCCGGTATCAACGTGTTTTGCAGGCAATTTTTCCAGAGAACCATCTGCTTTACGGTTGAATTCCATAAATACATTGTTCCAAATTTCCACAACTTGCGGATGGTCATTGTTTACCAAACTTTTTCCTGAAACTAAAGCTTTTTCTTCTGCAGAACGAATGTCAACGTGAATTTCTGAACACGGTCCACATGGTCCTTGGTCACCCATTTCCCAGAAATTGTCTTTCTTGTTTCCAAGAATGATTCGGTCCTCGTCAATTAATTCCTTCCATATATCCCAAGCTTCCTGATCGAACGGTACATTTTCATCCGGATTTCCTTCGAAAACGGAAACGTATAAATTTTCTTTTGGAATTTTATAAACTTCTGTCAAAAGTTGCCAAGCCCAGTTGATGGCTTCTTTTTTGAAATAATCTCCAAAAGACCAATTCCCCAACATTTCAAACATGGTGTGATGATAGGTGTCAAAACCTACATCTTCCAGATCATTGTGTTTTCCTGAAACACGAAGACATTTTTGCGTATCGGCAATTCTGGTGCTTTTTGGAGTTCCGTTCCCCAGAAAATATTCTTTGAACTGCGCCATTCCTGAGTTGTTGAACATCAGTGTTGGATCGTCCTTAAGAACTATGGGTGCCGATGGAACGATTAAGTGCCCATTTGATGCAAAAAAATCCAGAAATTGTTTACGTACGTCTTGTGATTTCATTTTTATTGTTTGTTCGGTTATTTGTTAATTTGGTTAATCGGCTGCATCGCATAAACGAATAACCAAATTAACAAATTAACATTTTTTTTGCCCCAGATAGCAGTGAAAAGCTTCGAGATTTATAGATTTATTTTTTCTTGAGATGGCAGAGCGACTCCCGAAGTCTCGGGATAAGCTCCTGCTAGCTCATAAGAAAAAAAGATTTATAAACGAGAACTTGTAACGAATAGCTGGAATAGGCACATTATTTTATTTATTCTTGAAAAAAGGGTGTAACAAATGAAACATTTATTAAATTTGTTCGTCTAACCTTTTACAGTGTGCAAAAATAGGGTATTTTAAAATATGTCGAAAGTAAAATATTATTACGATTCCGAAAATCTAACCTATAGAAAAATAAAAATACGAAAAAGAAGAAAACTTGGTGTTATTATTCTGTTTTTATTGGCATCGGCATTGTTTGGTTTTTTAAGTTTTATTCTTTTATTGAACACTCCTTATTTTGAAACACCAAAAGACCGTTTGCAAGCACGTGAAATTGAAAATTTGAGATTGAATTATGCGCTGCTGAACAAAAAAATGGATCAGGTAAATGGCGTTATTGAAGCTATTGAAGATCGAGATAATAATTTGTATCGCGTGTATTTTAACAAATCGGCTATTCCTGATTCCATTCGGAAAGCAGGATTACCGGGAATCAATAGGTATAAAACATTAGAAGGTTATAACAATTCCCAGTTGGTAATCAATACCACAAAAAGGATTGATGTCCTTAGCAAGGAATTAGCGGTTCAGTCCAAATCATTGGATGTGATTTTGAAATTGGCAGAAGCCAAAAGTGATTTTTTGTCAGCCATTCCTGCCATTCAGCCAGTGCAAAATGAAAATTTAAAGCAAATGGCATCTGGTTTTGGATACCGAACGGATCCTTTTACAAAAGCAAGGAAAATGCATGAAGGCATGGATTTTACGGCAAAAACAGGAACTCCTATTTATGCCACTGGCGATGGAGTTGTAGCAAAAGCAGACAATACCGCCTCAGGATATGGAAATCATATTGTTATTCGGCATGGATTTGGATACGAAACTTTATACGCACATTTGAGCAAATATAAAGCGAGAGCTGGACAACGCGTAAAACGAGGTGACGTTATAGGATATGTGGGAAGCACAGGAAGATCCGAAGCACCACATTTGCATTATGAAGTCCTAAAAGATAAAAAAGTGGTGAATCCGCTTAATTTTTATTACGGAAATATTTCGGCAGTAGAATATGTTGTAATCGCGCAACTGGCGAACCAAGAGAATCAATCATTAGACTAATACAAAAGTAGTGTGCAGTGTTCGATTCACAGTGTTCAGATATAAGATAAAAAATAGTATTCAGTGACAATTCAACTGGACAAAAAATAAAAAACAGATATGCATATTGAATTATCTAAAGACAAAAGATATTACAGCATTGGCGAAGTAGCCAAGGCATTTGACGTGAATGCATCGCTGATTCGTTTTTGGGATAGTGAGTTTGATATTTTAAAACCTAAGAAAAATGCAAAGGGCAACCGAATGTTTACGCCTGAAGATATCACAAATTTGCAATTGATCTATCACTTGGTAAAAGAAAGAGGTTTTACGCTGGAAGGTGCCAAAACGCATTTAAAAGAAGGACAAAAGAAAACCTTGGATAAGTTTGAAATTATTCGAAAATTAGAAACGATACGCACACAATTAACAAATATTAAAAATGAATTGTAGTCAGCACGACTACTTCCTAATTAAAACTTTAAACAATTAAATAATAAACATTAAATTAAGTAAACATGAGAAGATTTTTGCCTTGGATTATCGGAGCGGTTGTAATTTTTGTAATTTACAGCTGGGTTAAAGGAATTAATAATACTGCAGTAACGTTAAACCAAAATGTAGAACAATCTTGGGGTGATGTTCAAACAGCGTATCAAAGAAGAAATGACCTTATTGGGAATTTAGTAAATACGGTAAAAGGTGCCGCTGATTTTGAAAAAAGCACGTTGACAGCAGTTATCGAAGCGCGTTCTAAAGCTACATCTGTAAAAATTGATCCAGCAAATATTACTCCGGAACAATTAGCTGAATTCAACAAAGCACAAAGTGGCGTGAGCAGTTCATTGTCTCGTTTATTAGTATCGGTTGAAGCGTATCCAGAATTAAAAGCAAACCAGAACTTCTTGAAATTACAGGACGAATTGGCCAGTACAGAAAATCAAATTCTAACGGCGAGAACGCGTTTCAACGAAGCAGTAAAACCATATAACTCTCACATCAAAACGTTTCCAAACAGCTTATTTGCTGGATTATTCGGATTCAAAGAAAAAGCATATTTCAATGCAGTTGAAGGTGCAGATAAACCAGTTGAAGTAAAATTCTAAAGGTAGATTATTAGACTTCTTAGATTTTTAGAAGTCCAAATAAATTAAAATTGAAGAAACAACCTATAAAAATTAACGGTTTTTGATTACGGATTTGAAAATTCTGAAATCAATAATCGTTAATCTTAAATCAAAACTATTTCAATGTCAAAAGTAGAAGATTTTTTAACCAAAGAAGAAGAACAAGAAATTGTTGAAGCTATTCGTATGGCTGAAAAAAATACTTCTGGCGAGATTAGAGTTCATATAGAAAAAACAACTTCCATGGATGCGTATGATCGCGCCATGGAAGTTTTTCATGAACTAAAAATGGATGAAACCGAACTTCAAAATGGTGTTTTGATTTACTTAGCGGTAGAAGACAGAAATTTTGTGATTTGTGGTGACAAAGGCATTAATGATGTCGTACAAGATGATTTTTGGAATTGTACCCGAGACGTTATGGTAGCAGAGTTCAAAAAAGGAGATTTCAAGCAAGGTCTTATCGATGGAATTACCAGAGCTGGAGAGCAATTGCAGAAATATTTCCCTTGGCTGGAAGGCGACACAAATGAATTATCAAACGAAATATCTAGAGGATAATGCTATTACAAAAAAAGAATACTACAATTTTCCTAAAGCTGTTTGTTTGTTTGTTATTCACACAAATTGGCTTTGCGCAATTTACTATTCCTGAAAAACCAACTTTACAGACTTCTGTTTATGATTATGCGAATGTTTTAAGCACAACAGAAAAAGCACAATTAGAAGAAAAGCTGATTAAATATTCTGATTCTACCACTACTCAAATTGTGATTATTACCATAGAAACCCTTAAAGGTGAAGACATTGGCATCCTTACTCCAAAATGGGGACATGCATGGGGAATTGGAGGAACAGCAAAAAATGATAATGGAGTACTTATTTTATTGGCAAAAGCCGAAAGAAAAATATGGATTTCACCAGGATATGGTCTTGAAGATCGATTGACTGCCGGTATAGGTGGAGAAATTACACGAAACATCATTATTCCTGAATTTAAAGCAGGAAGTTATTATAAAGGACTTGATAAAGGAACGGATGCTTTATTTGATGTTTTTAAAGGAAAATATAAAGGTGAACGAGTTAAAACAACTAAAGATAAAGGATTCCCTATTTTACCCTTAATAGTTATTGTCATCATAATATTAGTACTTATATCTCGAAACAAAGGCGGTGGCAATTCTGGTAACAGAGGTGGCGGAATAGGACCTAGTTTATTAGACGTCATTATTCTAAGCAGCCTTGGAAGAAACAGTGGCGGAGGTGGTTTCGGCGGAGGTTCATCTGGTGGTGGATTTGGCGGAGGAGGTTTCGGTGGTGGATTTGGTGGCGGAGGTTTCTCTGGCGGTGGATCTGGTGGAGACTGGTAATCTAAAGTTTCCATCTTTCTAAAAAGAACCAATATTCAAAAAAGCAAAAGCCCTTTTAAATATCTGTTATGCCTAATCTATTCAAAAAACATAAATCAATACAGTAAATGCTTTCACATAAAGCCAAATACGCACTAAAAGCCCTCTTATATTTAGCGCAACAAGAAGAAACCCATATTTCTCGAACTATCGAAATTGCGGACGCGGCCTCTATTCCAAAAAAATTTTTGGAACAGATTCTGTTGGATTTAAAACGTGGACATTTCGTAGGAAGTAAACAAGGTAAATTTGGCGGTTATTATCTTTTAAAATCTAAAAACGACATTACTTTAGCCGATATTCACCGACTTTTTGATGGTGCAATTGCATTACTTCCTTGTGCATCATTGAATTTTTACGAACGCTGTTCTGATTGCATCGATGAATCGGAATGCCTACTACGACATGGATTGATTACTATTAGAGAGGAAACTTTAAAGGCTATGCAAGGCATTACTATTGCTTCATTGGTAAAAAAATAAAAAAATATATTTTAAACTCTACTAATTTTATAGAATTAATTATATATTTGCATCAAATTTAATATATCATTAACAATCCAAATTTAAACGTATGAAAACTTACCGAAGTAAGCTTGCTTTTTTGAATAGGCAATCCCGAAAAAATCAACTAATTATAATTGAAAAAAAGAGTTCTCAAATAATGTGTATGTGCTAGTAAAAAAATTTAATTAAAATTCTACTAATTACATATACTTAATATAAATGAAAAATTCTATAAAAAATATAATTACAATAGTATTCGTTTTAACATTCTCAACATCTTTTGCTCAAGTTGTTCTTGAGGGAAAAGTAAAAGACGAACAAGATACCCCAATTGCAGGTGTCAATATCGTACTAAAAGGCACCACAAACACTACTACAACGCTAACTGATGGATCCTTTAATATCGAAGCAAAGTCACTTCCCTTCACGCTTATTGTGCAATATGCTGGCTACAATACCAAAGAAATTAAAATTACCGAATTACCTACCAACATAAAACCACTGGAAATTATCATCTCATACGGAGAAGAAAAAGTACTCTCTGAAGTGGTCGTTACCTCTCGCAGAAGAATAGAAAAAGCGCAGGACATCCCAATTGCCGTATCTGTAGTAACTGGAAAACAAGCGGAACAAGCAGGGGCTTTCAACGTGAATCGAGTGAAAGAATTGATCCCTTCTGTACAATTGTATTCCTCAAACCCTAGAAATACAGGTATCAACATTAGAGGACTTGGTTCGCCTTATGGACTAACTAATGATGGTATTGATCCTGGAGTTGGTTTTTATGTTGATGGTGTGTATTATTCGCGTCCAGCAGCCACCACTTTAGACTTTGTCGATATTGATCGAATCGAAGTATTGCGTGGACCACAAGGATCTCTTTTTGGTAAAAATACAACCTCAGGCGCTTTTAACATTACCACCAGAAAACCTAGTTTTACCTCTGGTGCTGATTTTGAAGTAAGCTACGGAAATTACGGTTTCCTTCAAGCTAAAACATCCATTACAGGTGGATTGAGCAAAAAACTGGCTGGTCGAATCTCTTTCTCAGGAACACAAAGAGACGGATTAATTGATAATGTAGTGACTGGAAGAGCCACAAATACCTTAAACAATCAAGGAATTAGAGGACAATTATTGTACAATGCTACTGAAAATACGAACATTTTATTCGCAGCTGATATCACCACACAGCGTCCTGATGGATATGCACAAGTTATTGCTGGTGTAGCACCAACAAAAAGGGCTGCTTACCGCCAATTTGACGCCATCATTGCCGATTTAAATTATCAACTCCCTAGCAGAAATGCTTTTGACCGTAAAATTGATCACGATACACCATGGCGCTCGGGACAAGATTTAGGCGGTGCCTCACTTAACATAGATACTAAAATTGGTAAACGTACCTTGACTTCAACTACGGCATGGCGTTTTTGGAACTGGGATCCTTCAAATGATAGAGATTTCACAGGACTTCAAGTTTTGGCTAAATCACAAAATCCAGCCAGACATACGCAGTTGACACAAGAAATTCGCTATGCAGGACAAGTATCTTCTAAATTAAGCGGAGTGGTTGGTGCCTTTTTTATCGATCAAACGGTTAAGATTAGAGGAACAGAAGAATCTGGAAATGCACAGTGGCGGTTTTCTCAATCGCCAGTAAACTATAACAATAACGGGGTTTCAACTCCTGTACCGCTTGCTAGATGGGCTGAACCAGGATTGCTTGAAGGCTATGGAATACGCACCATTGCTGATATTCATGCTATAAGTGCGGCATTATTTGGTCAATTAGATTGGCAAGTTACCGATAGATTACACATTCTACCGGGCTTACGCTACAATTATGATAAAAAAGAATCGAATTACGACCGTCAAACATACGGAGGTTTACAAACCAACGATCCACAATTATTGGCAATAAAAAGAGCGGTGTACACGAACCAAACTTTCTCTGCTAACAAAGATAAGTTTGACTTTTCAGGAAATATAACGGTGAATTACAAAGCAACTGATAAAATTAATGGCTACGCTACTTATGCTAAAAGTTACAAACCAGTAGGTGTAAATGTGGCTGGTTTGCCTACTCCTGCTACAGGACAAACATTGGCTGATCTTGCTGTCATTAGACCTGAAGACGTAAATCATTATGAAATTGGGATAAAAACCTCTCCGTTTAAAAGAGCTATTTTAAACCTGACGTTGTACAATACAGATATCAAAGATTTCCAAACCAATGTACAAGCAGCTGAATTAGGAGTTAATCGTGGTTACCTAGCCAATGCGGACAAAGTACGTGTGCGAGGTGCCGAAGTAGATGCTAGTTTTGTAATCAATGAGCATTTTGCTTTCAACGGTGCGTTGAGTTATACGGATGGAAAATATATTAAATTCACCAATGCTCCACTACCACTTGAAGAAACGGGAGCTTCTGTATCTTTCAAAGATGTGTCTGGAAGTACTTTACCGGGTGTATCAAAATGGGCTGGAAGTTTAGGCGGAGAATATACCAAATCTGCTAAGTTTTTTAGCAACCTAGGTAAATTCTTTGTAGCAATTGACTCTTATGCGCGTTCTGAATTTTCATCTAGCCCATCAGCTTCAAAATACTTGGTGGTACAAGGTTACGCTATCTTTAATGGTCGTTTTGGATTTAGAGCAACCGAAGGATTATCTATAAACTTTTGGGGTCGTAACCTATTGAACAAAGATTACTTCGAGCAATTACTGCCAGCTGGAGGAAATGCAGGACATTATGCAGGCGTATTAGGCGATCAAAGAACGTATGGAGTTACATTGAAATATTCACTTTAAAAAACTTTCAAAAAATTAAAATTTGAAACAGCACTCTTAAAAATCAAGTTTAAGAGTGCTGTTTTCTTTTTTCTAAAATACTATTAAGTTGATAAATTAAAATATTTTTTTAAAACACAAAACAATACCTATAGGATTTATGGACTTTATGTAAATTTGCCAAAATTGAAATAAAGCTCCGTGAAAAAATTTAGAGTCATTTTATTCTTACTCCTGTCTGTTCTTTGCCAAGCGCAAACGGAGGAAAAAAATATAGATCATCAAAGTATTCTTTGGACTCGTTATTACAATCAATTACTGCTAAGCGAAAAATGGTCTTTGCATTCTGAATTTGACAACCGACTTTTTCTAAAACCAGTGCAAGAAAACTTATATGTCGTCCGAATTCAAGGTCGCTATAAAATCAATGATCATTTAGAGATAGGTGCTGGCTTTGCTTATTTTTCTGTTGATACACAAGTCCCTGAAATTAATGCTGATTACAATACCCCTGAATATAGAGGACAGCAGGATCTTACATGGAAATCAAATGTAAATAAAGTAACCCTGACACAACGTTTTCAAGTAGAAGAGCGATTTATTCACAATGCTAATAAAGATGAGTTGCTTCCTGGCACTACATTTTTTTGGAGATTCAGATACAGACTTCAAGCCGATTACATTTTTTGGAAAAAAGAAAAACAGTTATTAAAAGCCGTACTGTCTGATGAGATAATGTTCAATTTTGGAAAAAAAATAATTAAAAACACTTTTGATCAAAATAGAATTTATGCTGCCATACATTATGGACTCAATAGCAATTTAGCATTTGAACTCGGATACCTAAACAGTTTTCAAAGAAGAAATAATGGAATCGATTATTTCAGCAGAGACATTATCCGGTTCAGCATTTTTCATAAAATAAAAATCTTAAAAAAAGTATAAACAGCATTTATAATTTGCTACCGATAAATAATTATAAATATTTTAAACTTTGATTATCAATATATTAACTAATTTTTTAAAATTCGTGCCGTAACTTTATTTAAAAGATATAGCCATGAAAAATTTTGCAATTAAACTCGTGTGGTTCACTACCATTTATGTTTTTGTTTTTGCCGGTTTATGTCAAACTAATGTTGCTTTACCGGTAATAATGACCCTATATTGCGTTGGTATACCGTTGATCCTTTTTATGGTATTCACCGTGATAACTGATGATTATCAAACTACAAAAACATTTAAAGATTGGTACGGCGACCATCCAATGGAAACTTTGGAAAAAGAAGAAGAAAGCTAATCGCGCAAATCCGTTTTTAATAAAGAAATCCCGACTGCTCGGGATTTCTTCGTATTTCACAACACTATAAATATCAATTTGAACTATTGAAATTCAGATTATCTAACTTTACTTTGCAGAACAAAACGATGCAACAGATTAGGAAAAAAACGTTTTAAATAAACGCCTAAAACTTCTTTTCCTCCAATGTAAACTTCAAAGGTATTTGATTCAACAGCTTTGATTAATTTTTTAACAAAAATAGCCACCGGCATACCATTTAAAGTGGCTTCATCGTCAGTATTTTGTTTTGATCCATCAGCAGTAAGTGCATTTTTTGCCACATTCGTTTGGATAAAACCGGGACAAATTAAGGTGACATTAATATTGTCTTTTTGATGTTCCATTCTTAGTACGTCAAAAAAACCATGTAAGGCATGTTTTGCGCCACAATAACCGGAACGATATGGAGAACCAAACTTCCCCATCAAACTGGTTATGGTAACAAAATGCCCTTTCTTATTTTTGATGAAATGAGGCAGCAAAGCTTTTGACAGCGCAACTGTACCAAGATAATCTACTTCAATTAGTTTTTTATCTACTTCAAAATCGGTGTCAGCAATCAGTGAGCGTTGGCTAACACCTCCGTTATTTACTAAAATATCAATTTTTCCAAAGGCAGCAATGGCATTTTCTACCTGATTTTTAGCATTGTCAAAATCCGACAGATCAAAAGGCAAAATCACAACTTCCGCTGTTGAACATTTAGATTTCACATCTTCTAAAGCTTTTATGTTCCGTGCCGAAAGAATGAGTTTACAATTTCTAGTTGCCAATTCATAAGCCAAAGCTTCTCCTATCCCACTTGAAGCTCCGGTAATCCAAACAATTTTGCCATTTATTGCATTCATTTTTTTTATAAAAATAAAAAAAGTTTATCGAGCTTTTACAAACTCAATAAACTTTCTAGTGTGATTATCGAAATAAAGATTATTTCTCCCTGATATAGATATCAATTGGTACCCCTGAAAAGTCCCATTTTTCTCTAATTTTATTTTCCAGATAACGTTTGTACGGTTCTTTTACATATTGTGGCATATTGGCAAAAAACACAAATTGTGGTGTCTGCGTTGGCAACTGCATGCAATATTTAATTTTTACATACTTCCCTTTTGTTGCTGGTGGCGGATATGCTTCAATCACTTTCAACATAAATTCGTTGAATTTTGAAGTCGCAATACGTTGTTGTCTATTCTCATACACTTTTACAGTCGCTTCCAATGCTTTTAACAAACGCTGTTTTGTTAATGCTGAAACAAAAAGAATAGGCACATCGGTAAACGGCATTAATTCTTTTTTAATTTTCTCCTCATAATCTCTGGTAGACATGGTTTCTTTTTCAACTAGATCCCATTTGTTTACAAGAATTACAACTCCTTTTCTATTCTTTTCCGCTAACCAAAATATACTTTGATCCTGACCTTCAAAACCACGAGTGGCATCAATAATCAAGATACAAATATCTGCATGTTCAATCGCACGAACGGAACGCATTACAGAATAAAATTCTAAATCCTCTTTTACCTTAGCTTTACGACGGATTCCCGCAGTATCAACTAAATTAAATTCAAAACCAAAACGGTCAAACTTCGTATCAATTGCATCACGCGTTGTACCAGCGATATCCGTTACCATAAAACGTTCTTTACCAATTAATGCATTGATAAAACTTGATTTACCTGCATTAGGACGTCCTACCACTGCAAAACGAGGCAAAACTACTTCTTCTTGAATTGGTTCTGGTTTCACAGGAAAAGCATCAATTACTGCATCCAATAAATCTCCGGTTCCACTCCCTGAAATACTTGCAAATGTATAATATTCCCCTAAACCCAAGTTATAAAACTCAAGAGCATCTTTCTCACGCATGGCATTATCTACCTTGTTTACCGCTAAAAGAACTGGCTTAGTCACTTTACGCAATAAACGCGCAACAACATCGTCCATAGGAGTAATCCCTTCTTCCACATCAACCACAAAAATGATAACATCAGCCTCATCAATAGCAAGTTCGACTTGTTTACGGATTTCTCCTTCAAAAACATCATCAGAACCGCGCACATATCCGCCGGTATCAATTACAGAAAACTCTTTTCCGTTCCACTCGCTTTTACCATAGTTTCTATCGCGGGTCACCCCAGATACTGAATCTACAATAGCTTCTCTTCTTTGTATCAGCCTATTAAAAAGGGTTGATTTCCCTACATTAGGTCTTCCTACTATCGCAACAATGTTATTCATAATATAAATTCAAATATTTTGCAAAGGTAGTATTTAAAACCATGAATATCTATTTTTTTGATATATTAGCAAACCCTTATCCTTTTAACACTTACAAGTTTGCTGTTATGGACGCTAATAAAGAGCTCAGACTTCGATTACGATTTTACAAAGATGTTCCGCAAAACATAGATGCTTTGCGTGTTAAATTTGCTGATTACGCTCAAATTAAGTCCAAAGATTACTTTGTAAAAATACGGGGCTATCACATTTGGCTGAACATAAAAGGTCAAAAAAAAGCGTATTGGTCACCTCATTTGCATATAGAAATGGAATCAAAAGACCAAAACGAAACTCATATCCGAGCATTATTTGGCCCTGACCCAACCTTATGGACACTTTTTATGTTCTTCCATTTTATTATAGCGGGAATATTTCTGATTTTTTCCGGAATTACTTACACTGATTACATTCTTAAAAATTCCATTACCTTCGATTTAGTCGTGATGGGATTAATGATTTTTGCCTGGTTTCTACTCTATGTTGTAGCCAAACAAATCAGAAGTAACGGTCACGACCAAATGAATGATCTGGAAAACATATTCTTGGAAATTATAGAATCTTAGTTTTTCTTAGGAGCAATTCCAGCTCTCCGCTATATCTTTTGTGCAGTCCCGATGTTTCGTGACTGCACAAAAGGATGCCGCTGCTATCTGGGCTAAAAAAAAATCAATATCGAAAGTTGAATTCCAATATTGATTTTTCAAAAAAAGGACCAGAAAAAATTACTGGTTATAACCAAAACGCTTCAACATATTCGCGTTGCTTCTCCAGTTTTTATTCACTTTTACGTACAACTCAATATGAATTTGCTTGCCAAAGAATTTCTCTAAATCAGCACGAGCATCCATTCCTACTTTCTTTAAAGCGGCACCTTTATGCCCGATGATAATTCCTTTTTGGGTATCGCGTTCCACCATAATCAAAGAACGGATTCTAATGATGTTTTCATCTTCAAAAAACTCTTCGGTTACGATTTCTACTGCGTATGGGATTTCTTTGCTGTAATTCAACAATATTTTCTCGCGGATGGTTTCATTTACAAAGAAACGCTCCGGTTTATCTGTCAATTGATCTTTTGGGTAATACGCAGGAGATTCCGGTAACAATTCTATTATTCTTCCAAAAACCTCTGGAACATTAAAATTCTGCAATGCTGATATTGGAAAAATTTCGGCATTAGGAACTTTCGCAGTCCAGAAAGCTACCTGCTCCTCAAGTTGTTCTTGGTTAGAATTATCTATTTTGTTCAATAATAACAGAACAGGTATTGTAGCGTGAATGATTTTATTAAAAAAAGCTTCATCTTTCAATTCTTGTTCTCCAATTTCCACCATATAAATCAGGATATCAGCATCTTCAAAAGCGGACTTAACGAAGTTCATCATGGACGCCTGCATTTCATAAGCTGGCTTAATGATTCCCGGCGTATCCGATAAGATTAATTGAAAATCTTCCCCGTTTACAATTCCTAGAATTCTATGACGAGTTGTTTGTGCCTTTGAAGTAATAATTGATAATCTTTCTCCAACAAAGGCGTTCATTAGTGTTGATTTCCCAACATTTGGATTTCCTATGATGTTTACAAAACCTGCTTTATGTGACATTTCTATTATAATTTATTGTGCAAAGGTAGACATATCAAGTCAATAGACGAAATAAAATATTTTTAAAAATTTTTATTGGAAATACGGAAATTCGTTGTACATTTGCACCCGAAACAACGCGGGATAGAGCAGTAGGCAGCTCGTCGGGCTCATAACCCGAAGGTCACAGGTTCGAGTCCTGTTCCCGCTACTAAGTAGCCTTATTGAGATTACAAAACGCACATCGCGGGATAGAGCAGTAGGCAGCTCGTCGGGCTCATAACCCGAAGGTCACAGGTTCGAGTCCTGTTCCCGCTACTAGAAAAACCCATCAAAATTTTGATGGGTTTTTTCATTTTTACTACCTTCCTCAACCCCTACAAACACTGAGATTAAGTCAAAAATACCGTTTACTTTTTTGGTTAGATATTCCCTATTCTCTACCATAATGGACAAAATCAGGAATATCAAATAAATATTTCTAATTGAATCTGTGAATTTATTATGGTCATTCTGTTACTGAAGTAGTTGGTCTCACTTCGCTATTATAAATTCACTTCTCCTGTTAGCTTGATGATTCACTTCATTACACTCTACACCATCAGCACATCTATTTTTTAACTGTGTTTCTCCGTATCCTTTGGCTGTCAAACGGGACCTATCAATTCCTTTTTCGACTAACCATTCCAAAGTAGCTTTAGCTCTATTGTTTGATAATTCTTCGTTATAAGCTTGAGATTGTCTGCTATCGGTATGGGAGCGAATATCAATTTTTATTTTTGGATTTTGTTCCATTACATCAAGAATTTTTGACAAGTCTATAATTGCATCTGGTCGGATATTAGATTTGTTTAAATCAAAATAGATTACGTTAATGTCAAATACTTTTGCTAAATCATCCCCGATGGTGACTTTTTTAATCGTTTTTTCTAACATTAGTGGCACAAAAGTTATTCCTGTTTTTTTAGAAATAATTACTGGGAATTCTGTAGTATTATATTCTGATTTTTCCACTTTGATATAATATTTCGAATTACATTCCACTTGATCAAAATCAAACTTTCCATCGTTATCTGTTAAAATCACTTTTAATAGTTTATAATTACTATCTGACAAGCTAACTTTAGCTCCAATAAGGGAAATTCCTGTATCTATATCTGTAACCATACCCGTCAAAAATTGCTCACAGGCATATTCGATTTTATTTATTTCTTTGAACGTATAGATATCATCATCCCCTTGACCTCCGTCTCTATTTGAAGTTACATAACCTCTTTGAGTTTTAGTATCAATCAGTAATGCTAAATCGTCTTTAGAACTGTTTAATGGCTCCCCAACATTTAATACCTCTTCATAATTACCATTTTGTTTTGGTTTAGATACAAACACATCTAATCCTCCTAAACCTGGATGTCCATCTGAGGCAAAATAAAGTTCATTCTCTGACGTAATAAAAGGAAAAGTTTCTCGTCCTTCTGTATTAATTTTATTTCCCAAATTTTGTGGTATTCCAAAACTTCCATCGTCATTAATAGTCACTTTATAAATATCAGATTGCCCATACGTTCCTGGCATATCAGTAGCAAAATAGAGCTGTTTTTCATCTGGACTTAAAGCTGGATGAGCAACGCTAAAATTATCACTATTAAACGGCAGTTCAGTTATATTTGTCCATTGATTACCATCTAATGTCGCTTTGTAAATTTTTAATAAGATTGTCTTATTTTTATCTTTGATTTTTTTTCCATTTAGAAAATTATTTCTTGTAAAGTAAACCGTTTTACCGTCTTTGGTAAAAACGGGTGTGGCCTCATGGAATTTGGAATTGAGTTTTTTAGATAAATGTTCTACTGAAGAAAGTTTTCCATTTGATTCTTTATTAGCTTCATACAGGTTTGTAAATCCTTCTCCTGTCCAAGAATCGATCTTTGTTCCAAACCCTACGGTGTCTCTAGCGGAGGTAAAAACTATTTTATTGCCATAAAAGGAAGTTCCATAATCAGAATATTTAGAATTTACACCTGCATTTTCTACAGTATATCTTCCTGAATTTCTCTTGATTACGGCCAAATAGTCTTTTTGCTCAGCTGCTAATTTTGCTCTAAGATCATTTCCATTCTTTTGATTAAATTTTACAATCATAACATCTGCTTTATCGTACTCTTTAATTGCTTTTAAAGATTGAGCATATCGATAATAATACTCAGGAGCGATTTCATTATTGAGGACAAATAACTCACCATACCATTTAGCAGATTTTTCTAAATCCCCATTAAAATAATAGGAATTGGCTAGTTTCTGCAATAAATCGTCTGATTTATAACCTTTTTCTAAAATACGTTCATACGTTTTTATTGCATCTATATAAGCATAACCATCATACTCTTTATCAGCTTTTGAAATTAAGCCCTGTGAGTACATTTGTATCGAAATGATGCTTAATACGAGTAATACGCTAATTTTATTTTTCATGTGATGCTATTTAGAAAAATCTTGGTGAAACTACCATTCTTTTATTTTTGATCAACTCAAATCGCAAAAATATTTCATGAGAACCTGAATTATAATTTTCTAATTTGGTTGTTTCTAAATCATAACCATAACCAATAAATAACCCATCAGTCAACTGTAATCCTACCATGGCACTCATCGCAGCACCCCATCTCCATGCTAACCCTGCCGAAAATTTTTCATTGAATAAAACATTTGCTGAAACATCTAATTGTAACGGTGCGCCTGCGACAATCTTAGATAAAAATGTCGGTTTAAATTTTATATCTCTACTTAGATCAAAAACATAACCTCCTATCAAATAATAATGCATTTGCTCTTTTACAGTGGATGATTGATTATCGTTAAAATATTTAGTCTCTAAAAAATTAGGAACTGAAAATCCTAAATAAAGTTTATCAGAATAAAAATAAACTCCTGCGCCTATATTTGGGCTAAATTTATTATCGATATTATTCTGAAATTGAGGGTCATTCATATCATAGCGATCTAATTTTGTATAATCTACATTTAATAAATTAGCAGTTCCTTTTATTCCAAATGATAAATTATAATTATATGTGGTTTGAATAGTATAGGATATGTCCGCAGAAATAGTATTTTCATCGGAAACCCCAATTCTGTCATTTACAAAAGAAAGTCCCACCCCTAAATCTGAGTTTTCTATTGGAGTATGAATAGAAAATGCATTAGTAACCGGGGCACCATCTAAACCTACCCATTGTGTTCTATGCAATCCAAAAACACTAATTACTCCGCGACTTCCCGCATAAGCAGGATTGATGTTCGTTGTATTATATATATAATTTGTATATTGGGCATCTTGTTGTGCAAAACCCGACATAGTTACGAACAGTAAAATGATTATTACAATCTTTGTTTTCATAATATATATTTTATTTATTCAGAAAAAAAGGAAATGATTCTTCGGAAGTTTTTAAATTAATCTTTAGCTATATGTAGATAACCTGACTTATCAATTCCATTACCATTTAAATCAGTATATCTAATACTATAAAAATACGTACCGGCTGGTAATCCTTCAGGTTGACTGATCGTGTCCCTCCCTTCAGATATCCCTCTAAACACTCTATTAATATTATCATAACCTTGCGCATCAAATACTTTAACCCCCCATCGATTATATATTACAACTGTGTTATTAGGATAACATTCTATACCTCCAATGTAAAAAACATCATTTAAGCCATCACCATTTGGCGATACAGCATTAAATACTTTCAGAACACAACCAGTAACAGCAATTACTGTGGGATCAGATTCTAACGAACTATCATTATCCGATATATCTGTAACAATTACTCCCAAAGGACTAGTTCCATATGCCGTTGCTTGGTTAGCTACAGAACCCGCAGTAATATCTTGTTGTGTTAATCTATAAACCCCAACAAAAGCGGTACTATTAGATTCCCCTACTGACAAACTTATTGGGCCGCCTGTTATTACAATTCCAGGTAAAAGATCCGTTATTCTTACATTTCGAAGCGTTACATTCCCCATGTTCATCACTGTGAAAGCATAATTCACATTCTCTCCAACTTGTGCAAAACCATCGTTATTATCATCCTCAAACACCGCTGTTTTTATAAGTGCTATAGCTGGGTTTTGTTGCAAAGGTGTTGGGGTAATCGTTGAACTGTTGTTTCTTGGGGTTGGATCAGTTTGTCCCCCCGAGATCGTTGCCGTATTGGCATACTCTCCCGTTGCATTTACCGTAGCCACAATATTTAAAGTAGCTGTGCCACCATTGGCTAGAGTTCCAATTGTCCAAGTAGGTGCTGTCCAAGTTCCTGTCGATGGGCTCGCACTTACAAAAGTATAGCCTGAAGGCAACACTTCCGATACCGAAACGCCTGTTGCATCACTCGGTCCATTGTTGCTCGCTGTGATCGTGAAGGTAACATTTGAACCTACAGTAGGTATGCTGTTGTTTACCATTTTCGTTACTGTTAGATCCGTTTGAACTAACTGTATGGCTACCGGGGTAATCGTTGCATTATTGTTGCCTGAGATTGAATCGGTTTGTCCTCCTGAGATTGTTGCCGTATTGGCATACACTCCCGTTGCATTTACCGTAGCTACTATATCCAAAGTGACTGTGCCACCGTTGGCTAGAGTTCCGATAGTCCATGTAGGTGCTGTCCATGTTCCTGTCGATGGGCTCGCACTTACAAAAGTATAGCCTGAAGGCAATACATTTGATACCGAAACACCTGTCGCATCACTCGGTCCATTGTTGCTCACTGTGATTGTGAACGTAACATTTGAACCTACATTTGGGGTGCTGTTGTTTACCGTTGTCGTTACTGCTAGATCCGTTTGGGCTACTGGTACCGGGGTAATTGTGGAACTGTTGTTGCCTGGGATTGGATCGGTTTCTGCCCCTAAGATTGTTGCCGTGTTGGCATACACTCCCGTTGCATTTACCGTAGCTACTATATCCAAAGTAACTGTGCCACCATTGGCTAGAGTTCCGATAGTCCATGTAGGTGCTGTCCATGTTCCTGTCGATGGGCTCGCGCTTACAAAAGTATAGCCTGATGGCAATACATCCGATACCGAAACGCCTGTCGCATCACTCGGTCCATTGTTGCTCACTGTGATCGTGAAGATAACATTTGAACCTACATTTGGGGTGCTGTTGTTTACCGTTGTCGTTACTGTTAGATCCGTTTGAGCTACTGGTACCGGGGTAATTGTGGAACTGTTGTTGCCTGAGCTTGGATCGGTTTCTGCCCCTGAGATTGTTGCCGTATTGGCATACACTCCCGTTGCATTTACCGTAGCTACTATATCCAAAGTGACTGTGCCACCGTTGGCTAGAGTTCCGATAGTCCATGTAGGTGCTGTCCATGTTCCTGTCGATGGGCTCGCACTTACAAAAGTATAGCCTGAAGGCAATACATTTGATACTGAAACGCCTGTTGCGTCACTCGGTCCATTGTTGCTCGCTGTGATCGTGAAGGTAACATTTGAACCTACATTTGGGGTGCTATTATTTACCGTTGTCGTTACTGTTACATCCGTTTGGGCTACTGGTACCGGGGTAATTGTGGAACTGTTGTTGCCTGAGCTTGGATCAGTTTCTGCTCCTGAGATTGTTGCCGTATTGGCATACACTCCCGTTGCATTTACCGTAGCTACTATATCCAAAGTAACTGTGCTACCATTGGCTAGAGTTCCAATAGTCCAAGTAGGTGCTGTCCATGTTCCTGTAGATGGGCTCGCGCTTACAAAAGTATAGCCTGAAGGCAATACATTTGATACCGAAACGCCTGTTGCGTCACTCGGTCCATTGTTGCTCGCTGTGATCGTGAAGGTAACATTTGAACCTACATTTGGGGTGCTGTTGTTTACCGTTGTCGTTACTGCTAGATCCGTTTGGGCTACTGGTACCGGGGTAATTGTGGAACTGTTGTTGCCTGAGCTTGGATCGGTTTCTGCCCCTGAGATTGTTGCCGTATTGGCATACACTCCCGTTGCATTTACTGTAGCTACTATATCCAAAGTAACTGTGCTACCATTGGCTAGAGTTCCAATAGTCCAAGTAGGTGCTGTCCATGTTCCTGTCGATGGGCTCGCACTTACAAAAGTATAGCCTGAAGGCAACACATTTGATACTGAAACGCCTGTTGCGTCACTCGGTCCATTGTTGCTCGCTGTGATCGTGAAGGTAACATTTGAACCTACATTTGGGGTGCTGTTGTTTACCGTTGTCGTTACTGCTAGATCCGTTTGGGCTACTGGTACCGGGGTAATTGTGGAACTGTTGTTGCCTGAGCTTGGATCAGTTTCTGCCCCTGAGATTGTTGCCGTATTGGCATACACTCCCGTTGCATTTACCGTAGCTACTATATCCAAAGTGACTGTGCCACCGTTGGCTAGAGTTCCGATAGTCCATGTAGGTGCTGTCCATGTTCCTGTCGATGGGCTCGCACTTACAAAAGTATAGCCTGAAGGCAATACATCTGATACTGAAACGCCTGTTGCGTCACTCGGTCCATTGTTGCTCGCTGTGATCGTGAAGGTAACATTTGAACCTACATTTGGGGTGCTATTATTTACCGTTGTCGTTACTGTTACATCCGTTTGAGCTACTGGTACCGGGGTAATTGTGGAACTGTTGTTGCCTGAGCTTGGATCGGTTTCTGCTCCTGAGATTGTTGCCGTATTGGCATACACTCCCGTTGCATTTACCGTAGCTACAATATCCAAAGTCACTGTGCCACCATTGGCTAGAGTTCCAATAGTCCAAGTAGGTGCTGTCCATGTTCCTGTCGATGGGCTCGCGCTTACAAAAGTATAGCCTGATGGCAATACATCCGATACCGAAACGCCTGTTGCGTCACTCGGTCCATTGTTGCTCGCTGTGATCGTGAAGGTAACATTTGAACCTACATTTGGGGTTCTATTGTTTACCATTTTCGTTACTGTTAGATCACTAACGCAAAGTAAGGAGCCGCCATTACTATCTTTTGTGTCAACAAAAGCTCCATATACTTCAATAGAATTAATAACACCAGCAAGAGAAGCCACAGAGAACTTAATCTCGTCGAAAGGTAAACTTACATTAAACCCTACATTATAATACCCAGGGCCAGACCCTAAAATAGGAGAACTTAATAGCGTCAAATCAATCAACAGCCCTCCAGATTTTGATTCTTGAAGGACTCCATTATTATAGGTAGAGACCGCTAAGGATTGAAATAAATTTAATTGTATCAAAGTGTTCAAATCTTTTATAACAAATCCAGCGAAAGTACCAGCCGGATAAGTAAATAACTGATCTACCACTGCAATTGAACCCGATCCAATAACACCAGCTATAACATCAATTTTAGCAAAATCTGTAGTATCGGAAGTCAGTACATTATTAGTATTGTTGACAGAACAAGCCACACAAGCTACACCATCAATTCCTGTATTATCACCATCAACGACTACAGGAAAATCAGGATTTGTCCATGCATAAGACTGGTTACACGCTACTGTTGCCGCGCAATATTTTTGAAAAACTGCTGCATAAACCCTGGTTATGCCTAAACTTACCGACACAAGATTAGTTAAAGTAATTCTAACCTCATCAAAAGCTAATGTGGATACAAACCCAATAGTCTGCCTGCCGGTCCCTACTAATAAATTTGTTCCTACAGAAATCAAGGCTGCATTACCCGATTTAGTTTCTTGCTGTATACCATTTAAATAGGTTGTTATACTGATGGCATCAAAAACATTTACATTTAATAAAGATGGATTTTCAATATCATAACCTGCAAATGTTCCTGCCGGATAATCTGTTATTTGATTTTTTATGGAAATGCTTCCTGTAGTACCAACACTTGTCGTCAAATTAATTTCGGCATAATTTGTAGTATTTACATCAATTAAATTATCCTGACCAGTAACACTACAAAGAGCACAAACTACTCCATCAATTCCCGTCTTAGCTCCATTTACAAAAACAGGATAGGCAGGAGCAGTAATCGCCGTTTGCGTATTACAAGGCAAACTCGGCCCTGCACAAAATTTCTCGAATACCGCATTGAACACTTTAGTAGAACCAAGATTGATACCAACGGTCTGGTTAACTGTTATTCGAACTTCATCAAAGGAAGAACTAGATACAAAACCTACTTTATAACGACCTGTTGCACTCAATAGAACTCCATTTACCAATAAATTATTACCGGAAAAATCCTGACTAAGTATTCCATTCAAATAAGTCCGTATTTGTAAATTACCAAGAGCGGATACACTTACTAAATTAGAATTCTCTATTTCAAAACCCGCATAAGTCCCAGATGGATAATCCGTAAGCTGATCTTTAACGGCAATACTTCCAGAAGCTAACAAACCAACTGTCAGATTAATAGTGGCAAAATCTGTGGTGTTTGAGCTAGTAACATTTTCAGCATTTGAAATGCTTCCCACACTTACACCAGATAATCCAGTATGAATATTTTCAATAGACACTGGAAATATTGGCAAGTTCATTGCCGTAGAAACGTTACATTCTAATGCAGGACCTGCGCAGTAATTTCGAATTACCGGATAATATACATTGACAACATTTAATAAACCTACCAAACTGCCTATACTAATCTCAATCGCATCAAAGGGAACAGTTGAATTAAAACCTACAACATAATTTCCAGGACTAGAAACTAAACTTTGACTTAGTAAAGAATTTCCCGTAAATGTTTCTTGTGCAGTACCACTACCATTTAGGTAGGTTTTAATTGAAATAGTATTCAATAATTCTAATGACAAAAGACCTCCAGAAGGCGCTATTCTGTATCCTACAAAAGTTCCTGCAGCATAATCCGTATCGCCATCGGTAACTTTAAAATTAACAGATCCTGCCACTCCTAAAGGAATTGAGGCAGTAGCAAAATTAGTCAAATCCGCATCTATCAATCTCGGGGTGTTCGTAGCCGAGCAAAGGAGACATCCCAACCCGCCAGATACAGTTCCTTGCGCTGTTAGATTCCCAAAAGTGCCTTCAATAAAAGGTATTGGATTGTCAGTGTTACATTGAGCTATTGCACTAAATGAACATAAAAAAGAAAGAAAAAACAACACTATTATTAAATATTTTTTTTGGAGTTGTTTTTTTAACACAATAGATTTAGCTGAAAAATTAGCCAAAGTCTTGGAGTAATTATTTTTCATATTTTTGGTATTAAAAGACAATTTTTTGTGGATTAACTTTTGTATCGAGTAATAAAATAATATTTAATAAAATTTCAAGATTGATAAACAATTGTAAATCAATGTTTTTTTAAACGCGATTGTAAAAAAATATTTTTTTCTTAATTTTTTTAATTTTATTATTAATTAAAAAATTACCATCTAGCTTATAAGAAGATCTTTTATTGCTATTATTCTGAAGAAATTATTTGATTATATCTTGTAAAAATTTCTCTTAGATTAAATTTCAGAAAAGGCTCTAGTTTTAAATTAATTCCTTTTTATTTTGTTTTGAGTTGTATAAATTTACATTCTGATTTCCTTACGAAGATACATTTGAACTCAGGCTAACAAGTGATATTTTCGATAAGTGATTATCAAACTTAGTTAAGCGGTTTAATAGTGTAGACCAACGAAACTTTAGAGGAATAATGAAGTAGACAAGATGTTTTGTTCTTTTATGGCAATTTTTTGTTGCAACGAAGCGGTAATTTTTTTTATCGGTAATAACTTCCACTGCTTACTTCTAGAACTTTGCAAGTTTTTTTAATCGGAAGTAGTTGTTCGTTGTTTCTAATGAAACTATAAATCATGGACCGTTCTTGGGGAAAATATTGCTTGCTTTTTTTAAGATATTACGCTCCAATTGGGTATCGCTGATGCTTTACCTAAGTTCACGAATCTTTTCTTGCTCAGGAGTTAGTTTTAAATTTCTTTTTCCAAGAAAACTTCCTTCTCCAAACTCCTCGAAACCTTTTCGCCATTTATAAAACTGTGGGGCTGTTACTCCTAAAGGAATTGATGCAATAGCAAAATTAGTCTAATCTGCAGCTATCAATCTCGGCAGTTCGAAGCCGATCAAAAGAGGCATGCTAACCCGCCAGATACAGTTCCTTGCGCTGTCAGATTCCCAAAAGTATCTTCAATAAAAGGTATCAAATCTTCAGCATTATATTGAGCTGTTAAACTAAATGACCATAAAAAAGAAAGAAAAAACAACACTATTTTTAAATATTTTTTTTCGAAGTTTTTTTTTAAACGTAATCAACTTAGCTAAAAAATTGGCCAAAGTCTTAGATTATTTTTTTTCACATTTACGATATTAAAAGACAATTTTTTTTATGAATTAACTTTTGTATCGAGAAGTAAAAAATAATTTATTACAAAAATTTTAAGATTGACAAACAGTTTAAAACAATTACAAATCAATTTTTTTTTAAAGTCCTGCTGTCAAAAATTTACCCTATAATTTAAAATGCTTTAAATGATTTGAACAATAAACTCGGTAAAAAACAAGGGGCTATTAATTAAAACTATCGACGATTTTGTCGAACCAAAAAAAGCCTGCAAAATTAATACTTTGCAGGCTTTTTATTCATTTTGTGACCATAATAGAATTTGATCTAATGCTAATTAAAATCAATAACTTCATGTCTTCAAATAAATTATCGACAAGGTCATTATAGAAAATTTTGAAGAACAAGATATTCAACTTACAATAATTTAAAATCAAGGATTTTCAATTTAAAAATTTACTTATTTTAAATATCATCATTAACACAAACAATTTTATAAAGATCAACAATAAATTCGTTAGACTTTTCAAGATTACTCGCTACTAGAAAGCTTCAGAGAAATCTGGAGGTTTTTGTTTTAAAAATATTAAGTATTTTATGAATTTGTTTTTAGCATTTTATATACTTAAAAGAATTCAAACTTAAGTAATAAAAAAACACTTCAGTTATACTTGCAAGAGCATCAAATCACTCTTAAAAGATATTTTTTTTAAATTCTAAACTCTAAAGTAATTTAAACAAAAAACCTGCGAAGAAAGCTTCGCAGGTATTGACAAACTAAGTTTATTAAAACAACTAAATATGTAATATCGAAGAGTAGTGCAAACTCTTTTCTATTTCTAAATTAATCCTCAGAGGCAATCGCAGTATTTTTACCAGTATTCACTTCTAATAAAAACGCTACTCCTTTATCATTTATCATTGTCATGTTCAATGTATCTAAAACCGCTAAATTTCTAGATATTATACCATTAAACATATTGTAAGAAATATTCATTTCTTTCAATTTATCTAATTTTTCAAGTTCTAAAGGTACTTGACCATTCATTTTATTATCAAATAAACTAAGATTTTCAAGTGATGTCATGTTTACCACTTCATTACTTAATGTTCCCGAAAGTTTATTACTGTTTAAAAGCAATGTTTTTAACGTTTTTATGTCATATAATGAATTAGGAATTTGCCCTACTATTTCATTATTGAATAAAGAAAGTGTTTCTAATTGGTTTAAAGCTCCAATTTGCATTGGTAATTCTCCTGAAATTGCGTTCATATACAATTCTAAATCTTTCAAATTACTCATTTCACAAATAGAAGAAGGAATTGTTCCTGATATTCTATTGAAAGAAAGATTCAATACTTTCATTTTTTTTAATTTCCCTATTGAAGAAGGAATCGTACCTGATATTTGATTTTTATGCAAATCCAATTCTTGTAAACTTACTAAATTTAAAATTTCTTCGGGAATTTCACCAACCAAATTATTATTATCTAAATTAATAGAAATTACTTTATCGTCTTGTAACTTAACACCATGCCAAGTAGAAATTGGCGATGCTAAATCCCATTTTACTTTCCACTGATTTCCATTTGTAGATTGATACAGTTTTACCAACGCATCTTTCTCTGACTGAGACACATCTGCAAACATTGAAAATGAAAACAAAAGGGTTAAAAATAGAGTAGTTATATTTCTCATAACGTTAGCTTTAGTTCTTTAATACATATAAAACTATACACAACGAAGCTATTATGCAAATAAAATCGACAAAATACACTGTTTTTTACTTTTTATAGAGTTATATCTTACAATAATGTTTGATTTTCTTAATTAAATATTAATTTATTAAATTTGATTACTAATTTTTAAACCCAATTATATGGAAATCAATTTTCTAGCACTTTTTGTCGCTGCTTTATCTACACTTGTGGTAGGATTTGTTTGGTACAATCCAAAAGTTTTTGGAACAATTTGGATGAAAGAATCCGGCTTGACGGAAGAAAAAATGAAAGGAGGAAATATGCTCCTGACATTTGGAGTTTCATTATTATACGCTTTTTTTATAAGCCTTATACTCCAGATGTTAACAATCCATCAATTTGGCGCTTTAGGAATGGTTGGCGGAGATCCTAGTATCGCAAAACCTTCTTATGGAGCTTTCATGGCAGATTATGGATTAGCATTTAGATCATTCAAACACGGAGCATTACACGGCTTTATGACCGGCCTGTTTTTAGCATTACCACTTATAGGAACTAATGCGCTATACGAAAGAAGAAGTTTCAAATACACTCTTGTCACTGGCGGTTTTTGGATTGTATGCTTTATGATAATGGGTGGAATTATTTGTGCTTGGAAATAATTTTAAAAAAAATAAAATAAATTTCGTCTTGGTTCAATACAAGACGAAATTTATTTTTTTCATTGGATTCCGTCAATAGCTTTTGCTAAATCTAAATCCTTATCCGTAACACCGTTTGCGTCATGTGTAGTCAGCCTAATTGTCACTTTATTATACACATTGAACAATTCCGGATGATGATTTCTTTTCTCGGCCATCACTCCTACTTGTACTATAAAACCTAATGCTTGACTAAAATCTGAAAAAATAAACTTTTTCTCAATTCCGTTAGTAGCAAATTGCCAGTCTTTGAGCGCTTTTAACTCTGGTTGAATTGTCTCTGCTGAATAGGTTTTCATAATCTACTTTTTTAATTTATATAAAGTTAGTTAATTTCGAGACATTGAGAAATACTTTAACTTTATTAACTAATTTTGAAAAAAATTTCTCTTCAATTTGAGCACACCTTATTCTTTTAAAATTTATAGTACTACAGCGCAACTTCCTTCAAACTGGGATGACTTAGCTGTTTCAACCATTTTTTTATCCAAAAAATACCTGGAGATTTTAGAAAAATCATCTCCAGAAAATATGGTGTGTCATTATATTGGATTATTCGAAAATGAAACTTTAGTTGGCATTGCTCTTTCTCAATTTTTAGATTTAAACCAACTGGAATCTTTTGGAGATCGGGATAAATGTATTAAAACTACTGTTCGAAATTTAGTTTTCAGAAATTTCGGTTCTCATGTTCTAGTGATTGGAAACAATATGCTGACTGGTCAAAATTCTTTTGCATTATCTGAATCTATTGATAAAAAGAAAGCACTGCATACCTTAAGATCAGCAACAACAGCATTGAAAAAAATGTTCCAATCTAAAGGGAAAAAGATTCATATTACCACCTATAAAGATTTCCACAAAGAAGACATTACGAACTTTGGCATTCCGGAATTCAAAAATGATTATCAGTTTTCGACACAACCTAATATGGTTTTTCACATTAATGAAAACTGGAAATCAGAGCAAGATTACATTGACTCACTTTCAAAAAAATACAGAGATCAATATAAAAGAGCCCGAAAAAAAGCAACCGTTATTGAGAAAAGAAAATTACATCTGGAAGAGATCATAGCTCTGGAAGATACTATTTATGACTTGTATCTTCATGTGGCCAAAAATGCTCCTTTCAATACTTTTTTTCTACCTAAAAATCATTTTAGAGTTTTTAAAGAAATCTTTAAAGACAAATTCCTTTTTTATGGCTATTTTATTGATGAAAAATTAATTGGGTTTAATACTTTAATAAAAAACGGTCCTGTAATGGACACGTATTTCTTAGGGTATGACGAAAGCATTCAACGCGAAAAAATGCTGTATTTAAACATGCTATATGACATGATAGCATATTCCATCAATAAAGGTTTTAAGGAAATTGTGTTTGCAAGAACGGCATTGGAAATTAAAAGTTCTGTTGGTGCAAAACCTATAAAAATGTATGGATTTATTGCGCATAGCAATCAAATAGTCAATTCTTATATGCCAAAAATATTTAGATATCTGGAACCAGAAACTAACTGGCAGGAACGAAACCCATTTAAATAACTCCACTATTTAAATTAGGAATAGCCACTTTCATTTGTTTGGGTAAAATTTTAATATCAAGCTTTGTTTCAGTACCACAATATTCTCCATCAATTTGAAAACTAACTGGGGTATTTGTCCTAACGATTGCTTTATCAGTAGAAATTATCTCAACATCGTCTGAATCTATAGGCATATTCCCTGAAATGATTTTTCCAAGTACTACCAAATCTAAATTTTTCAAAATAACTAATTCAAACTTTCCATCATCCATAACACCATTGGGATTAATAGAAACTCCGGTGCCGTATTTTTGAGAATTCGCAATTACAATCATTCTTGCTGTACATTCAATTGTTTCAAAATCGCCTGTTATTGTTGCTGTAAAAGGATCATCTAAATCAATCAAAGTTGTGACCGTTTGTATCGCATATCCCCATTTTCCTCGAATACTACTATTTTCATAGTTCTTGATCATTTCTGCATTTACACCCAAATCACTTAAATGGATACTTTTTTTTCCATTGATGGAAATCATGTCTATTTCCATGTAGTCATTATGAAATGCAATTTCGAGGTTTTCTTCAATTGAGGATGGTAAATTTAAATCGACAGCCAAACCATTGGCAGAACCAGCGGGTAAAATTCCAATAATAACGTCATGGTTTTCCATAGCTTCAGCAACCATTTTTATTGTTCCATCTCCACCTGCTACAATAATTCGTTCCGGATTATAGGTTTCATAGAGCACTTTTATATTCTCAATATCAGAGACGCCCGAAGTATTATAAATCACAAGATTTAAATTCTCGTTACCGGCAAAAATTGTTGTCGCATCAATCAACTCTGATTTATCAACATCTCCAGAAATTGGATTTACAACCAGCATAATGTTATTTTTCAAACTTTTTCTTCTTTTATTGATTAAAAATAATTAATTTCAACAACACTCAAAAGTACTACAATAAATGAAACCAATTTTAAAATTATATCGCGGCTATGCTAATGAACAGGAATTGATTGTAATGGGGCATGTTTTTAAACCAACAACAGTACAAGAATATAATTTTCAAAAAAAGAATCTAAAAAATGCTACTTCGGTAATTAAAATGTTTCAAATAAAAACACAGGCAAACGCCGATGTATACTTGAAACACAACAATGCCAAAATTCATACCAAAACATTAGTCGACGGTTATTTTAAATTCTGTGTTCCATTAGACCAAAACACTAATTATGGATGGATTGATTATGAAGTAAGTATTGTTTACAAAAATGAATCTATAACAACCAGAGACAGTTATATTCGACCTCACAAAGGAAATTTAGGAATCATATCTGATATTGACGACACTTTTTTAGTTTCGCACACGTTGAATCCTTTGAAAAAACTATATGTTTTATTATTTAAAAACGTAAATAAGAGAAAAATATACGAAGACGTTGTGACACATTATCAAGCTTTAAGCACAGCAGGAAGGGAAAATAAAGAAGAATTCAATGCTTTTTTCTATGTTTCCAGCAGCGAATGGAATTTGTATCGTTTTATCACAAAATTCACTGAAATTCATCAGCTCCCAAAAGCTGTTTTATTATTGAAAGATATTAAAACAAGTCTCACTGATTTTTTCTTGACCGGAAGAGGCAATCACAACCATAAGTTTGACAAAATAAAACACATTCTAGAATTTTACCCAAACTTAGAATATGTACTTCTTGGAGATGATTCACAGCATGATGCATTTTTATATGAAGCCATTTGTAAAATTTTCCCAGTAACCGTAAAAGCAGTTTACATTAGGCAAACCGGTGACTCTAAAAAAGAAAAAGTAACAGCTATTTTGAAAAATTTAGAAACCCTGAAAGTTTCTGTTTGCTATTTTCAAAACAGCAGCGAAGCCATAGCACATTCAAAAATGATTGGAATTATTGTATAAAAAAAGAGTTCCAAAAATGGAACTCTCGTTTTTATAAATTATCTATTTCTTCCTGAACAACTTCCCAATCTAACAACAGTTTGTCTAATTCAGATTTTTTCTTGTTGTATGCCGTAAAAAACTTAGCATCTTCAATGTGTTTGTCATAATTAGAGGCCAGCATTTTATCATCTTGCTGAATGTCTTTTTCCAATTGCTTGATTTGACTCTCCACTTTGCTTAATTTATTCTGCAACGCTTTTCCTTTTTTCTGATCTTCGTAAGAAGCTTTATTACTTTCTTTAGGTGCAGCTGCTTTCTGCGCATCTTTTTTCTCAACTTCACGCATATTTTCCATATTGCGCTGTTCCAAGAAATAGTTGATGTCACCTAAATATTCTTTTATTTTTTGGTCTTTGAATTCATACACTAAATTTGACATTCCCTGCAAGAAATCCCTATCGTGAGAAACAAGCAATAAAGTACCGCCAAATTTTTGAAGTGCCGCTTTCAAAACATTCTTAGATTTGATATCCAAGTGATTCGTAGGCTCATCCATCAATAAAACATTGATTGGTTGCAACAACAATTTACACAACGCCAGACGGTTTCTTTCGCCTCCAGAAAGCACTTTTACTTTTTTCTCCACATCATCACCACGAAACAAGAAAGAACCCAACATATCGCGTACTTTCATTCGGTTTGTATCAGCGGCGGCATCTTCCATGGTTTGTAACAAGGTGATTTCACCATCTAAGTATTCCGCTTGATTTTGCGCAAAATACCCTAATTGTACATTATGCCCTAATTTGATATTTCCTTTATATTCGAATTCATCAACAATAGCTTTAATGAAAGTCGATTTTCCTTGTCCGTTTTGTCCAACGAATGCTATTTTGCTTCCACGCTCCACTAACAAATTGATATCTTTCAAAATCGTTTTGTCCCCGTAGCTTTTGGTAACATTTTCGGCTTCTATAACTACTCTTCCTGGCTCTTTTGAAACTGGAAAAGTAATATTCATCACCGAATTGTCATCTTCATCAACTTCGATACGTTCTACTTTATCTAATTTTTTTATTAATGATTGTGCCATTGATGCTTTAGAAGCTTTAGCACGGAATTTTTCGATTAATTTTTCTGTTTCTTCAATTTTTTTGGCTTGGTTTTTCTGAGTAGCCAATTGCTTTTCACGAATTTCATGACGCAATTCTAAATATTGAGAATACGGTTTATTGAAATCATATGCTTTACCAAGGGAAATTTCGATAGTTCTATTGGTGACATTATCTAAAAACATTTTATCGTGTGAAACAATCACCACAACGCCAGGATAATTACGCAGAAAACTTTCTAACCAAATGATACTTTCTATATCCAAGTGATTCGTAGGCTCATCCAGTAACAAAACATCATTTGCTTGTAATAATAATTTGGCTAATTCGATACGCATTCTCCATCCACCAGAAAAAGTTTCGGTTTGATTATCGAAAACATCTCTTTTAAAACCTAAACCAAGTAAAATTTTCTCTGTATCACCCACATAATTATATCCGCCCAATAATTCAAAACGGTGTGTATAATCAGATAAGTCTTCAATGATTTGACTGTATTCATCACTTTCATAATCCGTTCTTGTAACTAACAAATGATTGATTTCTTCCAGCTTTTTCTCAACAATTTTTATCTCAGTAAAAGCTTCATACGCTTCTTCCAGAACTGTTCTTCCTTGTTCAAAATCGATATCTTGACGCAAGAATCCCATACGAAGATCTTTCTCCTGAGAAATAACACCTGAATCAGGAGCAAAATCTTTTGCTAACATTTTAAGCATGGTAGATTTCCCCGCTCCGTTTTTCCCAACAAGACCCACACGGTCTCCGGCACCCAATCGAAAGGTAACTTCTTCAAATAAATAAGTACCACCAAACGAAACGGATAAATTGTGTATATTAAGCATGTATTGTTATTTTATTCCTTTTCGAATGCGTAAATTTGTAACTCTAAGAAAGGAAAAATTAAATTTTTTGCAAATGTTAAAAAAAGGATCCAAATTATATAGCATTTTAACAGGAACTTGTCCTAAATGTCAGAATGAGAGTATGTATTTGGATAAAAATCCGTTACATTTCAACAAAATCTTGAAAATGCATGAAAATTGCAGCCATTGTGGTTTAAGATATCAAATTGAACCTTCTTTTTTTTACGGCGCAATGTATGTCAGTTACGGATTGAATGTTACAGTTGGAATTGCAGCCTTCATAATCTCATTTGTAATCTTTGGCTCCAGCCTAAAAGTGGCTTTTATTGCTATAATTGCGTCACTTATTGTCTTATTTCCATTTGTCTTGCGCTGGTCCAGAAACATATACATCAATATGTTTGTTTCCTATGATCCAAAAACCAAACTAAAATAACACTATTTCTTTCCTTTAGGTAGAAATCTGTTAATGTCAATCTCCTTATTTAAAGGCACCTGGCGTTCAATATTCTCAAATAATGCTTTTGCCATTGCTGGTCCTAGCATAACTCCTCTAGTTCCCAGACCATTTAGAATATGTATTGACTCATAATTTTGATGTGTTCCCACTAATGGTCTTCTGTCTTTTACTGTAGGTCGAACACCAGCAAAATGCTCTATAATTTCAAAATCACAGCTAATAATTTCTTTTATCCTTTCTACTAATTCCGTTTTTCCTTCCTCAGTAGGCAAATCCGTTTTATCTTTCCAATTATATGTTGCTCCAACTTTGAATAAATCATCCCCTAAAGGCAAAATAAATACACTCGTATTGACAATTACATCTAAATCCAACTGAGGTGCTTTAATAATGAAAAGCTCTCCTTTAGTACCGTCTAAAGGCAACTGATTAAAATAAGGATTGGCATGCATACCAAAACCTTCCGCAAAAATGATATGCTTGGCGTGAATATCTTTATAACGAATACCATCACTTTCAATTTGTAAATCATCATAATCAAATGCTTCTTCTTGAAATAAATTGCTTTCTTTTAGATATTCTCTGTATTTATTTAATAATAAAGCGGTGTCTACATAACCCGTTTGTAAAACTTCACCATATCCGCAAGGGGAATCAATCCCAACATATTTTTTAGAAATCAACTGTGTAGATAAAAAAGGAGCAAGCGCAACCTTATCTGAAGCTGCAAACCAATTATTCTGTTCTTCGACAGAAAAAAATTTTCTCAAAATTGGACTTTTAAAATCAACTTTACAATTTAGTTTTTCTTCTAAAAAAGTATAAAATTCATTCATAATCGCTAATTGCTCTTGGGCTTGCCAAACCTCACTAAAACGCTTTAAAATAACCGGATTATACAAACCTCCAGCAATTTTGGATGAATTTTGAGAATTGTTATCCAAAACCAAAATAGATTTGTCATTACGCAAAGCAACCTCTGCAAATGAAATACCCGCTAAACCAGAACCTACAATTAAATAATCAATCATTTGAAATAATACCTTAAAAATAAGTGCAAAGTAAACACATTAAAACAAAAAAACTCTTACCATTACAGTAAGAGTTTTTTATTATATTTTAAAATCAGCATTAATAATTCCACATATCTTGTTCGAAATTACGAATTTTTTCTTTTACTCTTTCTGATTCTAATAATTGATTTTGAGCGTTATCCTTCATGTATTCTTCGATAGTTCTATCGCCGTATACATTTTCTTCTTTGTAAATAACACTATTAAAACGCCTAGAGTTTAATATTTGATCAAATGAAACTGGCATCGCTGAATTTTTATCATTGAAAGCTTTTGCTTCATGCAAAACATCCCTTGCTGCTGGGAAGAATACCCAGAACAATTCGATATAATCTTTTTCATCACTGTTCATGGTATAAACATCCGGAGTTACAGGACAAATTCCCAACAAACGATACTTCAACTCACTCTGACGTTTGTCAAAATACCAGTATCCTTTAATTTTGTATTGGGTTACATCTTGAGCCGCTAAGTCTTGTTTTAAAATATACTCATCCGATATTTGATTTCCTGCATTTATTTGCTCTCTACCTGCATCAGTTGTGTCAATACGAGTCAATGAAGTTTGAATATCTTGCATCGATTTTTTAGTATTGAAATAACTGTCAGTGTACACCTCAGTAATTTTACCGTTTTTCAAAGCTTTAGTAAGCACATCATACAGGGATCTTCTATCAGATCCAATATTTGCAGTATCAATAGGAAAGTACAAAGCAAAATTAATTTTTTCGCTTAAGTCAATAATTTCCCATGTAGTCTTACCCATTAAAACATCTCTATCATGTACATAACCATAAACTAATGGCTTATCATTATCTGAAATGAGCTGTGCCGCAGTTTTAAGTCCAATTTGGTCAGGAGTTTTTGCATTAAGCAAATTAGACTGCCCAAAAGAAGCAAAACTTCCCGTAATAGAGACTATAGCGATTAAAAAATTTCTTACATTCATCATGGTATCATAATAAGAATTGAAGTAGGTCAAATATAAACTTACTTATTATTTATTGTATTTCAAAAATTACTGGAGCAGTTCTTGGCAATAAATAATTACCAGCACCTACAAGTTTTGTTTTTATTTCAGAAATAGTAACTTGATCTCCTCTAACTGCTTTTGAAAGTACTGCATTACACTGTGCATTCAATTTATTTCCTGTAACAACTACAGTAGGCTGGCCTGTTACTTTCAAATTAAATCCAACTACATTCAAACCAACTTCAAAGTCGAAATCAACTAATTTAGCTCCAATTGTAGCAATTTGTAAATTTGATTTAGGTCCTTTTACCACACCCATTTCTCCTCTAATAGTTCCAGTTGGACCAGGAATACCTTTTATTCTAAAGGTTTTCTTATCCGAAACTTTAGAACCATCAGGAAGAGCACCAGTTACATTAATAACTACTTCAGAACCTGAACCTGGACTCATGTTGTATTTACCACCACCCGCAGAACTTAATCCAGGAGCACTAGCTGAAACTTTATCAGCTGAAACACCTGCAAAAGAAATAGTCATTGGGTTTACAACACCTCTATACACTACATTCATTTTATCAGCAGAAATCGTAGCCGACTTTGGTCTTGCAACAACAACATATTTATCTTTAATAGGTAAGCTAACCACTTTCCCATTTTCGTCAAAATTAAATGAACCGCCAATAGCATGTTCACCAATATTACCTGCTCCAAAAGAGAATTTAGCTTGACCTGCTTGCGCTTGTACACTAGATCCATTTACAATAACAGATTTTGCTTTTAATGAAGGATCAAATTTACCTAAAATAATTTTTCCCGTTACCGCTTCCCCTTGAAAGAAAACAGATTTATCAAGAACTACAATAGGTTGGTAAGCTGTAAGTGAGGCTGCAGCAACTAAATCCGATTGAAACATTCCTGTCATTACATCGCTTTCCGTTGTTTTGATATCAGCTTGTAATTGTGACAATTTAGTAATTGTAGCAATAAGTGGATATCCTTTATAGTTGTAATCAATCCAATCTAATTTAGCACCTGCTTTTTCAGAATAAACTGGTTTTGTAGCAAATCTTGCTTCAATCTTTTTCATTTCAGATTCAGCAATTGAACTTCCACCAATGGCTTTTATCTGAGTAGAGAAATTATTGATTTTATCTAAAAACTCTTTACCTTGTTTAGAAACTCTATCTCCAGTAAAAAACATTCTGTCAATTAAATCCCCTTTATCCATTTGCTCGTATGGCAAATTTCCTTCGGCATCTCTTTCAAATTTGGTAGTAACCTTAGTTTTGATATTTTCTATGTAGTCGTTAAACTCTTTAGACAAAGCTCTAATTTTTTCAACTTTAGCTTTTTTATCTCCAAATTGCCCTGGTTGATCCACTGCTTTTTGAGCTAATTGTTGAAATGAACTTTCATTTCTGGTATCAGTTATAGAGTTAGACTCTACTATTTTATTATTTAAAATCCCAAAAGCTGATAACACCTCTTTGGACATATTTAAAGCTAACATCGCGATGAAAACCAAGTACATTAGGTTAATCATCTTTTGTCTAGGGGTTAGTTTTCCTCCTGCCATATTTTCTACTAATTAGTTTGTTGTTTTTATATCGTTTGAAACTAATTATCCTTTATTACCCATTGCAGAAAGCATACCACCATAAACATTGTTCAATGAAGCAATATTTGCAGTCATAGATTGCATTTGTTCTTTCAATTTTCCTGCATTTTCAGCAATTTCTTTATTTGCTTCAGCATTTCTTGAAGCACTTTCTAATTGTACTTTATATAAGCTATTCAATGATTCCATCTGTGCCGCAGCCATAGATAGTTCTTCACTGTATTTTTTAGTTGCAGAAATAGAATCTACAGTCGGAGCAATTCCTTTAGCTGCTGATTCAAAATTTTTGATACTATTTCCTAAACTTGCCATCAATTCTCCATCAATTTTAGCGTCTTTCAACATCGCATCCAATTTTTGAGACAATAATCCCTGAGTATCAGCAGGAGCTTCTACTTTTTGTTTTCTTTCTCCAGCAGGTTTACCATTAGCGAGCTCTGGATAAACTAATGTCCAATCTAATTCATCATCAACTGGTTCAAAAGCAGAAAGAGCAAAGATTGCAGCTTCAACAACAAGACCTATTGTAAGCATTAAATTTCCAGTTATGACTCCAAATTCAATATGTGTAATTTTGAATAATGCTCCAATAATTACAACCGCAGCTCCCATACCGTATGCGAAATTCATGTGTTTTTTACTTAGTAATGCCATAATAGTTTTTTTTTAATTTAATAGATATAGATTTGGTTTCTTTTATTTATTTATTTCTTTTTCCCGTTCCCAGTGGTTTGAAGCCCCATATAATCCTGAACAGTTCTAAAACCAATATAACTTCTCGCAGAATCTGCATATTCATGATCACGAGTACTTACTTGAAGGAAATAAGCAACGTCTTTCCATGATCCACCTCGAACTACTTTTCTTTGATTTCTATAATCCTGAACATTAGGGTTCATTGAAGAAACATATTCGTAAGCATTTGGATCATAAGATGAATCCGTCCATTCAGAAACGTTTCCGGCCATGTTATAAAGATTATAACCATTCGGCTCATACGATTTTGCTTCTACAGTGTATAAAGCCTCGTCTGCTGCATAATCCCCCCTATTAGGTTTAAAATTAGCAAGAAAACAACCTCTGTCATTTTTAGTATAAGGACCACCCCAAGGATAAGTAGCTGATTCTAAACCACCTCTTGCTGAATATTCCCATTCTGCTTCTGTTGGTAATCTGAATGAATTAATTAAATCGTGACCTTTCTTTTTAGATTTTATGTAAGTGTTTTTATTTAAAGTTCTCCAAGCACAAAAAGCTTTTGCCTGAGTCCATTTAACTCCTACTACTGGATAATCTCCATAAGCTTTATGCCAGAAATAATCATTGTGCATAGGCTCGTTATAAGAATAAGCGTAATCCTTAATCCAAACTGTAGTATCAGGATATACTTTTACTTCTTCTGTTCTGATGAAATTTTTTCTATTTCCAACTTTAGCTTTTGCAGCTGCCTGGATATCCATCCAAGAGTAACGAAATTTCAATTTATTTACATCGATAGTTCTTAATCCATTGTATGAAGCCTCTATTGGCAAATACATTGAGTCCATTACTTCCGCGTAATACGCATCAGGATACAACTTAGTATCTTTGATTAGTTTCACCTTTTTGTTCAATTTTCTTCCTGCATACGGATCATCAGCAGTACCTACACTATAATAATTATCATACATGTATTTATCATAAGCCGTCATTTTTTCAGGATCTGAATCATTAAAAGCAAAATCACCAATACTTCCAGCATTTTTACCTTTACCTTTAGGATCTCCAGCTCCAGCTGTCTGACCACTTTCATCAGCAAGAATAGCTAATCTAACTCTCATAGTAGAATCCTTTACCCATTCTACAAATTGACGGTATTCACTATTGGTAATTTCCGTTTCATCCATATAAAATGAACGCACAGTAACTGTTTTAGTAGGTGCATCTTCCACATTAGCTAAATCACCATCTGATTTACCCATAATAAAAGCACCACCAGGAATTAAAGCCATTCCGAAAGGCTTTTCAGGATGCCATTTTCCTCCATTAATACCAACTAATTCTCCTTTATCGCTTGATTTACCACAGCCGATTAAAAGGGCCAAAATTGACGTATATGCAATGAACTTCTTCATATAAAATTGGTTATCTATTCATTATTTTTTAAGTGTGTAAACCTATTTATTATTTATTAATAAAACAATATTTTTGCTATGAAATTAATTCGAGCTCAAAAATAATGTTAAATAAAATACAAAAAAAATATTTTATCGACAAAATGCAAAAATAACCGATAAAATGCATTAAAATTATTTTTTTTATGCTTTTCCTACATTTAAGCTTATAAAATATATTAATTTTTAAACACTTTTCAAGGATTGAATTGTAAATCTCAAATATTAAATTATAAAATATTCTTACGTTGAGCTTTCCACCATCTTTCAGGTAATTCTTGGTTACATGCTAATAAGTATTCTTCATAGGAACATGGTAATAACGTATTTCTTTTTAGTTTATTATTACCATTTGAAATAAATGGAATTTCTATCCACCATCTATCCGTTTTATCACTTTTATAAAAAACTAGTTCCTCTTCTTCTAATGGGACAATGTATTTTAAATAATTTTCTTTACTCCCAAAAGGATATTCATTAGAACGATAATGAAACCCTTCTATGAAATACCAAATTATCTGTGCTATGATGACAGATTCTTGAGCCGAATTATTATGGTTGAATATTCCAAATGACGAAACTTTATCACTTATCCCTGCGTATCGCGACAAGGAACAAATTTCTTTTCCATTAAAACCATTTGGTGCAAACGAAATAAAATTTCCAGAATCAGATGATTTAACCGAATTCAAATCAATACTTACTAAATCGGCATCTCTAAAAACAGGCTCCGAAATAGATATATTATTAGAAACTTCTCCTAATCTATAGGCGTCGAAAAATAGTTTTTCAATCAAATCTATTTCTTCCTGCGAATTAAAATACGTTTGATACCCAATATTACAATAATTGAAAAGATTATTTGGTTCGTCTACAATTATTTTTGTTAAATAAGAAGAAGCCGAAACTTCCTCTTCGTCCTTACCAAAATCAAATTTGTTATCAATGGAAACTAAATTGACCATTTGTTCCAAATCATCGTAAGCTCTGTATAGCGCATACGTCAAATCTTGAGAACCGCCAATAACGATAGGTGTAATTTTTTTCTTAATTAGACTTGCAACTACTTTTTTTAATGCAAAATAAGTATCTTCAGTAGAGTTTCCTGCTAAAATGTCTCCTAAATCAGCAATAGAAGCATCCCAATTTCCTGGAAACAACCCATAAAGCTCTTTTCTAAGTGGTACTAAATCAACATCAGAAACCGCTTTTTTATCTCCTTGGTTTTCTAAAACGCCTATAACAGCAATTTTAATCTTATTTAAATCCGGAAATTGTTCATTAGTGTGTAAAACTATTTTACTTCCAAGTTGCTGAGAAGTCAATCCATTTATAAAGTCTAGGATTTCATCATCTAGGGGTTTAAGAAAATCAAATTCCATTTTTTACTTTTTTGCTACGGGTTTCTTAACTGCTGGTTTCTTTGCGACTGCTTTCTTCGCAGGTGCTTTTTTAGCAGCTACTTTTTTAGCCGGTGTTTTCTTGGCAATCATTTCCTGAACTTCTTCTAATGTCAATTTTGTAGCATCAACATCTTTGCTTAATTCAATTTTGATTTTACCTTTTGTAATAACTGAACGACCCCAGCGGGCTTTTTCAACTAAAATTCCTTCTTCTTCCCAATTATGCAAAACCTTATCAATATTCTTTTGCAATTTATCTTCAATCAACGCTTCAATATCCGATTGAGACAAATTATCAAAATTATATTTCTTACTCACATTTATAAACAAGCCGTCCCATTTGATAAAGGGACCAAAACGACCCGTTCCTTTTTGTACTCCTTCGCCTTTGTAAACAGCAATTGGAGCATCGGCTAGTGCTTTTTCATCAATTAATTCCTGTGCTCTTTCAAAATCTACATCTAGTGGATTTTCACCTTTTGGCAAAGAAACAAAAGCAGCACCGTGACGAATATAAGGACCATAACGACCGTTACTTACCTCAACTTCTTCTCCTTTATATTCTCCAAGATTTTTTGGCAATAAGAACAAATTCAAAGTTTCCTCTAAAGTGATGTTTCCAATATTTTGATCTGCCATTAAACTAGCAAACTTTTTCTCTTCATCATCTGCTGCTCCAATTTGTGCCATTGGTCCAAATTTCCCTAAACGCACCGAAACTGGTTTCCCTGTTTTTGGATCTATTCCTAAAATTCTCTCCCCACTTTCTCTATCCGCATTCGCTTCTACATCTTTCACGATTGGGTGAAATTGATCATAGAATTCTTGCATCATTTTCGTCCAAACGATATTTCCTTCGGCAATTTCATCAAAATCCTGTTCCACTTTTGCAGTGAAATTATAATCTAAAATATTTCCGAAATTCTTAACCAAGAAATCCGTAACAATCGTTCCTATATCGGTAGGAACTAATTTCCCTTTATCAGAACCGGTATTTTCTTTCAATAACTTCTCTCCTACTTTCCCGGATTGCAAAGTCAATTGCGTATAATTACGTTCTTGTCCATCCAAATTTCCTTTCTCTATATAATTTCTATTGATGATCGTAGAAATTGTTGGCGCATAAGTAGAAGGACGACCAATACCCAATTCTTCTAATTTTTTCACCAAGGAAGCTTCAGTATATCTTGCAGCTGCACGAGAATATCTCTCTGTCGCAGTAATGTAATTATTTTGTAATTTTTCGTTGACTTTCATCGCTGGTAACATTCCTTCCTGCTCTTCTTCATCGTCATCATGACCTTCTAAGTATACTTTAAGGAAACCTTCAAAAAGCAACACTTCTCCTGATGCCGTGAATATTTCACCGTGATTGTTTGCTTCAATTTTCACGTTAGTACGTTCTAATTGTGCATCACTCATTTGTGAAGCCAATGTTCTTTTCCAAATTAAATCATACAAACGCGCCTGGTCTCTATCGATATCTACCGTATGACGGGACATATCCGTAGGACGAATCGCCTCGTGTGCTTCTTGTGCGCCTTTACTTTTATTAACAAATGTTCGCGGTTTAGAAAACTCTTTTCCATAGGACTTGATAATTTCAGCCTGAGCAGCTTCCATCGCATCTTTGGATAAGTTCACACTATCCGTTCTCATATAAGTGATAAGTCCAGCTTCATACAAACGTTGTGCGAGTTGCATGGTAATTCCAACAGGCAAATACAATTTTCTCGCTGCTTCTTGTTGCAAAGTAGAAGTTGTAAATGGACCAGTTGGTGATTTTTTGGTAGGCTTGGTTTCTAAATCAGCTACCTTATATGTAGAACCTATATTTTTATTTAAAAAATCTTCAGCTTCTTTTTTAGTATTGAAATTTTTAGGCAGTTTAGCTTTAAATGACTTTCCAGCTTCGTTAGTGAATTCCGCCACAACAGAATATGTTGCAACAGCATTAAAGTTGTGAATTTCTCTTTCACGTTCCACAATCAAACGAACAGAGACTGATTGCACACGTCCGGCAGAAAGTCCGCCTTTTATTTTTCTCCAAAGTACAGGCGACAATTCATACCCAACCAATCGATCTAATACACGTCGCGCTTGTTGCGCATTTACTAAATTATAATCGATTTCACGAGGATTATCAATCGCTTTTAGAATCGCAGTTTTAGTAATTTCGTGAAAAACAATTCGCTTGGTTTTGGTTTTATCTAATTTTAATTCTTCGGCTAAATGCCAAGAAATAGCCTCACCCTCGCGATCCTCATCACTTGCTAACCACACCATTTCGGCTTTTTTTGCTAATCCTTTTAATTTAGTGACCAACGCTTTTTTATCGGCAGAAACTTCGTATTTGGGTTTAAAACCATTTTCTACATCTACACCAATTTCTTTGGAAGGTAAGTCAGCAATATGCCCGTAACTGGATTCTACTTGAAAATCACTTCCTAGAAATTTCTCGATTGTTTTTGCCTTTGCAGGGGACTCAACTATAACTAAATTCTTTGCCATTGCTCTATTTTTCTGGGACAAAAGTATCTAATTTTTTTAAATATTAGGCTTTAGATTTTGTTTTTGAATTTTTTCACAATCATTAATAGGTAAGTTATTGCCATATTCGACTGTTTTTTAGCCCCGATTATAGTGTAAAGCCCGGAGCAAAAAAGTAAAAGTTTCCTGTTCTAAAAAAGCGACCAACGGAAGCTCTTTTTAGAACTTTGGAAACTTGAATTTTTTTGTGAGTCCCGAAGGGTCGGGATTGTAGCGGAAAGCGGGAAATAGCTCCCCAGAAAAAATGCCTTAAAATAGTGTTAATTCTTAATCTGACATCTTGTCATATTTATTTGAATTGCGTTATCTTTGTCCTTTGAAAATACATGATGGAAAAGATTATTGAAGAAAGTAAGCAGGGCGAGAGTCTTGTTCTAGAGAATAAACCTGAGAATACAAAAAAACTATTTATAGAAAGCTACGGTTGTGCGATGAATTTTTCGGACAGTGAAATTGTAGCTTCCATATTATCTGGAAACGGATACAACACAACTCAAGTGCTGGAAGAAGCCGATTTGGTTTTGGTGAACACTTGTTCTATTCGGGACAAGGCAGAGCAAACCATTCGAAAACGTTTGGAAAAATACAATGCGGTGAAACGCATTAATCCAAAAATGAAAGTCGGCGTTTTAGGCTGTATGGCCGAGCGTTTGAAAAGTCAATTCTTAGAAGAAGAAAAAATTGTAGACCTTGTTGTGGGGCCTGATGCCTATAAAGATTTACCAAACCTTTTGCAAGAAGTCGAAGAAGGGCGCGATGCTATTAACGTGATTTTGTCAAAAGACGAAACCTATGGTGACATTTCTCCCGTTCGATTGATGAGCAACGGAATTACAGCTTTGGTTTCTATTACTCGTGGTTGTGATAATATGTGTACGTTTTGCGTGGTGCCTTTTACCCGCGGACGCGAACGCAGCCGTGAACCACAAAGTATCATGGCCGAAATCCAAGATTTGTGGGACAAAGGGTTTAAAGAAATTACACTTTTAGGACAAAACGTGGATAGTTTTCTTTGGTATGGCGGCGGATTGAAAAAAGATTTTGAGAATGCTACCGAAATGCAAAAAGCAACAGCTGTAGATTTCGACCAATTACTTGAAATGGTAGCCATTGGTTTTCCTAAAATGAGAATCCGATTTTCAACCTCTAATCCACAAGATATGCACGAAAGTGTTTTGCATGTGATTGCGAAACATCCTAACATTTGCAAACACATTCACTTGCCGGTTCAATCAGGAAGCAATAGAATCCTAAAAGAAATGAACCGTTTGCACACGCGTGAAGAATACATGACTTTGATTGACAAAATCAGAACTATTATTCCAAATAGCTCTATTTCACAGGATATGATTGCTGGTTTTCCAACAGAAACCGAACAAGATCATCAAGACACAATGAGCTTGATGGAATATGTAAAATATAATTTTGGTTATATGTACTCGTATTCAGAACGTCCGGGAACTTTGGCAGGAAGAAAAATGGAAGATGACGTTACCGAAGAAACTAAAGCCAGAAGATTGCAGGAAATTGTCGATTTACAGCAAAAACACGCTTGGTTCCGCAGTGAAGAATTCATTGGACAAACCGTAGAAGTTTTAGTAGAAAAAGTTTCCAAAAAATCAACAGAAGAATTTTCTGGAAGAAATTCACAAAGTATTACCGTTGTTTTTCCTAAAGAGAATTACAAGGTTGGTGATTTTGTTTTGGTTAAAATTGAAAGCTGTACCAGCGGAACCTTAAAAGGAAAAGCAGTTGGTTTGAGTGAAATGAATTAAAAAAGTTTGCTTCAGGTTTCAGGTTTAAAGTTCTCTCGATAACTTGAAACCTGAAACAAAGAAAACTTTAAACAAAAATAAAATGGAATCAGTTCAAGCTATAAAACAACGATTTGAGATTATCGGGAATGACCCGAAGCTTAATCGTGCGATAGAAAAAGCCATACAGGTTGCTCCTACTGACATTACTGTACTAGTAGCAGGAGAAAGTGGCGTTGGAAAAGAAAACATTCCTAGAATTATTCATTCACTTTCGCATAGAAAACACGGAAAATACATTGCTGTAAACTGTGGAGCCATTCCAGAAGGAACGATTGACAGTGAGCTTTTCGGACATGAAAAAGGTGCTTTTACCGGTGCAACTAATACGCGTGAAGGTTATTTTGAAGTGGCTGACGGCGGAACTATTTTCTTAGATGAAGTAGGTGAATTACCACTTACCACTCAAGTGCGTTTGTTGCGTGTTCTTGAAAATGGGGAATTTATAAAAGTAGGTTCTTCACAGGTTCAAAAAACTGACGTGAGAATTGTAGCCGCTACGAATGTCAATTTATTTGATGCTATCGAAAAAGGGAAATTCAGAGAGGATTTATATTATCGTTTGAGTACGGTGGATATTACATTGCCTCCTTTGCGCGATCGAAAAGATGACATTCATTTGTTATTCAGAAAATTCGTTGCTGATTTTGCCCATAAATACAAAATGCCGCCTTTGAAACTGGATGAGAATGCAGTTCAGTTACTACAGAAATTTCGCTGGAGCGGAAACATTAGACAATTGCGAAATGTAGCCGAACAAATCTCCGTTTTAGAAACGAATCGAGATATATCAGCAGTAACTTTGCAATCGTATCTTCCGGTTTTGGGAAACAATTTACCATCTGTTATAAAGGACAAGAAAAGTGAAAGTGATTTTAGTACTGAAAGAGAAATTTTGTACAAAGTCCTTTTTGATATGAAAAGTGATTTGAATGATTTGAAAAAACTAACATTAGAATTGATTCAAAACGGAAGTTCAAAAGTGCAGGAGACAAATCAAAATTTGATAAAAAAAATATACGGTTCAAAAGAAAATGACAGTGAAATAGATTTTGAAGAAGAACCTAGAGCATCATTAATAACGTCTCAAAACAATGAGGATTTATACCATGAACATGATGATAATTATCTTTTTGCAGAAACAATCGAAGAAGAAGAAACTTTGCGTTTAGAACAAAAAGAAATCGAAATGATTAAAAAATCATTAGAAAAAAACAAAGGAAAACGAAAAGCTACCGCAGACGAATTAGGCATTTCTGAACGGACTTTATATAGAAAAATTAAGCAATTTGACTTGTAGTTTTTACCACAAAAACACTAAGAGACAAAATGATTTAATTCAAAATGAATATCTTTGACCTAAGCCTTAGCGAACCGGCGAAGTAATTTTTAAAATAAAAAATGAAACATATCAAATTTATTCTTCTTTCAATAATAGTCCTGAGCATCAATAGTTGCTCGGTTTATAACTTTACCGGAACTGGCAAAATTGACGCTAAAACATTTCAGGTTGGTTTTTTTCAGAATAACGCTGAATTGATTGAACCTGGTATTGACAGAACATTTACATTAGAACTTCAAGATTTAATTCAGAATCAAACCAATTTGAACTTGGTCAAAAATGGCGCTGATTTGACCTACGAAGGAGAAATTGTAGATTACAGAATAAGTCCAATGACCGCAACTGCGGATCAGCGAGCTGCTCAAAACCGTTTGACAATTAGAGTTAATGTTCGGTTTACAAATAAAAATAAAGAGTCAGATGATTTTGAAAAACCATTCACATTTTTCTACGATTATCCTGCAGAACAGCAATTAACAGGTGCAACTTTAAACAGCGCTTTAAAGGAAATTTTTGAAAGAATTACACAAGATATTTTTAATGAGTCACTTGCAAAATGGTAAATGAAGTATTGATTCGGTTATTTGTTGATTCGGTTAATCGGAGAACAAATAAACGAATGACCAAATAAACGAATAACCTTTATGAACGTAACCGATTATACTTATTTGATTAATAAACCTGATGCTATCCATGAAAAGCAAACGGAAGCTTTGGAAAAAGTACTCGTCGAGTTTCCTTATTTTCAAAGTGCTAGAGCAATTCAATTAAAAGGGCTTTACAATCAAAACAGTTTTAAATACAATACTGCTTTAAAAATTACTGCAGCACATTCAACAGACCGATCTATTTTATTTGATTTCATCACTTCGGACACGTTTACTTCGATTCAAAAAGGACTTTACGATAAAAAAGCATTAGAAATTCTTGACATAAAAGTAGTCGACAGTGAAATTATTGTTACTGAAGAAAAAACGGAGTCTGAAATAAATTCTTTAGAAAGATCCATACTTACTTCAATAAAAGAGGCTTCAGCAGTTGATGTTGATGATAATTCTTCAAAAACCCCCGAAGAGAAACTGGCAATTGGAAAGCCTTTAGATTTCTCTAAAAGTGAACAACATTCCTTTCAAGAATGGCTTCAACTTTCCCGTACTGAGCCTATCGAAAGAGAAAAAGAAAGCCCTATTAATTTGCCACTTCCTATAATAGATGAAGACAAAAGAAAAAAATTAGAATTAATAGATAAGTTTATTGAAGCGAGTCCAAAGATTTCTCCGGTAAAACACGGAGTTACTTCCACCGTTACTTTTGACTTAAATGCAGCCGACAATTCCTTCTTGATGACGGAAACTTTGGCCAGAGTCTATTTGGAACAAAAAAAATATCAAAAAGCGATTCAAGCTTATGAAATATTAATTTTGAAATATCCAGAAAAAAGTAGTTTCTTTGCAGACCGCATATCGGATATTAAGATTTTACAACATAATAATAATTAAACAATGAGCACATTTTCAATTTTTTTAGTTTTAATAACTATAGTTTGTTTTCTATTAATCGTAGTTATCATGGTTCAAAACCCTAAAGGTGGAGGATTATCATCTACAATAGGTGGTTCTCAAATGTTAGGTGGAGTACAAAAAACAACTGATTTTTTAGACAAAAGCACTTGGACATTAGCAACTATACTAATTGCACTTATATTACTTTCTAGCTTAAGCTTTACAGGAACATTAAGTGATACAGATTCTAAAATCATTGAAAACACAGGAAGTGCAGCGCCAGCTACAAACACGCCAGTTGCTCCTGCCCAAAACACACCAGCTGCAACAAATCCAGCAAAATAAATTATTACAACATATTCTAAATGCCAGCCTGTCAAAGCTGGCATTTTTTATAAGAAATTATGTCAGTTTCATTAGGATGGCACAATTTCTGAAATCTCTATAACAGTAATAAAAATAAAACTATAAAAACATAAAATCATGGCTTTAAACATTAAACCACTTTCAGACAGAGTTCTTATCGAACCCGTTGCAGCTGAAACAAAAACTGCTTCAGGGATTTTTATTCCAGATACAGCTAAAGAAAAACCCCAAAAAGGAACTGTTGTTGCTGTTGGAAACGGAACAAAAGAACACACAATGACTGTGAAAATTGGTGATTCTGTTCTTTACGGTAAATACGCTGGAACTGAATTAAAACTAGAAGGAAAAGATTATTTGATCATGCGTGAAGACGATATTTTAGCAATAATATAGCTTTAAGCTATAGGCAATAAGCTTTACGCAAATGAGAGACTTCAAAAAATATGAGGTTTGGCAACAAAGTCACGCTTTTACATTAGAAATCTATAAAATCACTTCTGTTTTTTCTAAAGAAGAATTATATGGTTTAACTAGTCAAATTCGTAGAGCATCTTCATCAATTCCAACAAACATTAGTGAAGGATGTGGCAGAAACAGTGACAAAGAGTTTAATCAATTTCTTAATATTGCTTTAGGCTCGGCTTGTGAAACAGAATATTTACTGATTCTTTCAAAAGATCTAAAATATATTGACATCGAATTATTTGAACATCTTGAAAAAGAGGTTAATATTATAAAAAGTAAAATCTACAATTTAAAAAAGGCATTAAGCGATAAGTTTTAAGCAAAAAAATAAAAAAAACAACTGCAGTTTGGCTGGGCATATTGCCTAAAGCCTTCTGCCTAAAGCTAAAAATAATGGCAAAAGATATAAAATTTGATATTGAAGCACGTGACGGATTAAAACGTGGTGTTGATGCATTGGCAAATGCAGTAAAAGTAACGCTAGGACCAAAAGGTCGTAATGTAATTATTGGAAAAGCTTTTGGTGGACCAAACGTTACTAAAGATGGTGTTACCGTTGCAAAAGAAATTGAATTAAAAGATCCATTGGAAAACATGGGTGCTCAAATGGTAAAAGAAGTAGCGTCTAAAACTAATGATTTAGCTGGAGACGGAACTACAACTGCAACTGTATTGGCACAAGCTATAGTAAAAGAAGGCTTGAAAAACGTTGCTGCGGGTGCAAATCCAATGGATTTGAAACGCGGTATTGACAAAGCTGTTGAAGCTATCGTGGCTGACTTAGCAAAACAAGCAAAAGTAGTAGGAAGTGATTCTGAGAAAATTAAACAAATTGCTTCGATTTCTGCTAACAATGACGAAGTAATTGGTGAGTTAATCGCTACTGCTTTCGCAAAAGTTGGAAAAGAAGGTGTTATTACTGTTGAAGAAGCCAAAGGAACTGATACGTATGTTGATGTTGTAGAAGGAATGCAATTTGACAGAGGATATCTTTCTCCGTATTTTGTGACTAATTCAGAAAAAATGGAAGTAGAATTGGAAAATCCTTACATCCTTTTATATGACAAAAAAGTTTCTTCATTAAAAGAATTATTACCAGTTCTTGAGCCAGTTGCTCAATCTGGAAAACCATTATTGATTATTGCTGAAGATGTTGATGGTGAAGCATTATCTACATTAGTTGTAAATAAATTACGTGGAGCTTTGAAAATTGCTGCTGTAAAAGCACCTGGTTTTGGTGACAGAAGAAAAGCAATGTTAGAAGACATCGCTATCTTAACTGGAGGAACTGTAATTTCTGAAGAAAGAGGATATACTTTAGAAAACACAACTATCGAAATGTTAGGAACTGCTAAGAAAGTGACTATCGATAAAGATAATACTACAATTGTAAGTGGTGCTGGCGAAGCTGATATCATCAAAAATCGCGTAAACCAAATCAAAGGTCAAATGGAAGCTACCACTTCTGATTATGACAAAGAAAAGTTGCAGGAACGTTTGGCTAAATTAGCTGGTGGAGTTGCTGTACTTTATGTTGGTGCTGCTTCTGAAGTAGAAATGAAAGAGAAAAAAGACAGAGTTGACGATGCACTTCACGCAACTCGCGCTGCTGTTGAAGAAGGAATTGTTGCTGGTGGTGGTGTTGCTTTATTGAGAGCTAAAAATGCACTTAGTACAATTAAAGCTGATAATGCTGACGAAGCAACAGGAATTCAAATTGTATCTCGTGCTGTAGAATCTCCATTGCGTACTATTGTTGAAAATGCAGGTCTTGAAGGTTCTGTTGTAGTTGCTAAAGTTGCCGAAGGTACAGGTGATTTTGGTTACAACGCAAAAACAGACGAATATGTTGATATGCTTAAAGCAGGTATTATTGATCCTAAAAAAGTAACACGTGTAGCATTAGAAAACGCAGCTTCGGTTGCTGGAATGATATTGACTACTGAATGTGCTTTGATTGATATTAAAGAAGATAATGGCGGTGGAAACCCAATGGGTGGAGGTATGCCAGGAATGATGTAATATCAATCCTTAATAAATAAAAAACCGTCCCGATATTATCGAGACGGTTTTTTTATGGGTTGTAATTTTTGTTTATTCTTGAATTTTCGATTTTTTACTGAACTTGTAAATTACGGGTAAAACCGTAATTCCGACTAAAATCAAAACAATTAACTCGATATGTTCCTTTAAATCAATTTGATAATTATCAAGCAAGAATCCATATAAATAGTGTCCTGCAAAAATTAATGTAAACGACCAGATAAATGAACTTAAGATATTATAAAACATGAATTTTTGTTTATCCATGGACACAATTCCTGCTACTATAGGCGCAAAGGTTCTAAATATTGGAAGAAAACGAGCAAAAATGATTGCCTTTCCACCGTATTTTTCAAAAAAGTCTTTCGATTGAACCAAGTATTTTTTCTTAAACCAAAAACTATCTTCCTTGTTGTACAAATAGTAACCACTTTTTGAACCAAACCAATATCCTACAACATTTCCCAATATTCCTGATAATGCCACAAGGGTTGATAAAAGAACAACATTTATAAAATCGTTATTAATAAATACAATATTCTCTATTAAATCACGGCTGTAAATCCCTGCCAAAAACAACAAACTGTCACCTGGTAAAAAGAAACCCGCAAAAAGACCTGTTTCTGCAAAAACAATAAATAAAACTATATAAATACCCAATTTAATTCCATTAACATCAAAATGAATATAAAAAAGCGGGTCAATCAAATTCTTCCAATCAAAATCGTTCATTCTACGGTGTTTTATGCTAAAATTATTCGTGCGTGAAAGTACGGATAATATATCTTAACCACAATTTATGATACTATTTTAAAGTTTTATTAACTATTTAAATTAGCCGAATTAACTTTACCTAGTTTACAATCAAATGTTGCTTGTAACAATCATGATTTTAGTTAAATGCTAAACAGTTTTTTTTGTTTACAACCGTAACTTCACTTAAAAAAAAATTAAAGTCTGGCATTAAAAAAACCAAAGTTTTCACTTTGGTTTTTTTTAAAAATTATTTTCGCTCATATTGACAACAAGTGTGAAGTTTGTCATAATCTTCCTTTAAAGCCTTTAATTCATCAGTATCGTGACCTGCTTTTGCAATCGCTTTTTGAATTGTAGTCACATCAGTTTTCTGCTCGTTTACTATCAAATATAAAGTGTCACAATCCATATGCCAATCGGCAGATTTCACTCCCGAAACACTCAATGCCGCTTTTTCAATTCTCTTTTTACACATTTCACAATTCCCGTTCACCTGAAATTCAACTTTAGCGTTTTTATTTTTAACCTCCTGAGCCTGAACTGTAAATCCAACAAATGTAAGTAACAACACTACTATAATATTTTTCATCCTTTATTTTTTTTAAGATTATTTAATTTTAAACCGTAAACCCGCATAATACATTTGTCCAAAAACTGGACCATAAACTATTGATGCGTCAAAAGTTGGTCCAAATGGGTTTTCATTACCCAGGATAACATTTTCCTGTTTATAATTTCCAATATTTTCCCCGCCAAGGTACATTTCAAAAGTATAGGAAAAAGTTCTGGTAACTTGGATATTCATTACAGAAAATGAAGGCGAAAATTCAGGTAGCCTATCTCCTTCTGGATTTGTTGAAGTATTAGGTAATTGTTGTTTGCCGAGCCAATTGAAAGTATAATCAAACTTCCATTGTTTTCCCTTATCTAGAATATGAGTTTCATATCCTAAATTCCCAAAGAAACGATGTTTTGCCTGTAATGGTCTTTGATAAGCTCCTGATAAATAATCTGTTTGAATGTCATAGAATTTGTAGGCTGTTCTCAAATTAAAATGCTTTTTCAGTTCATAATTAAACTCTACTTGCAAACTATTCGCATACGACTTCCCTTTTAAGTTATAAAACAAAACCTGTTGCGGACTTTGTAATACATCAACAACAGCTTGATTTTGAAAATCGGTTCTGTAGAAATCAAAACCAACATCAGCACTTTTACCAAAAAGTAAAAAACCCTGCATAAAACTAACTCCGTAATTCCATGCAATTTCAGGATTCAAACCGTATATTTTTCCATTGGTATCTAAAAAATCAAAGGTTCTTGAACTTGCCAAAAGCTGTTGATTTTCGGCAAAAACATTAGCGCTTCGTTTCCCTCTTCCTGCCGAAAATCGAAGAACTCCTTTCTCCCAAGGATTGTATCGCACATGCAATCTTGGCGTAGCAAAAGTCCCCAAACGATTATGATTGTCTATCCTACCACCAAGGACTACGCTAAAATTATCCGTATTATCATAAGTATATTCGAAAAAAGCACCCACCGAGTTATCAATTCTGCTGAAATCATTCACATTGACAAACTCACCGTATTTATCATAAGTGAAGTTGAAACCCGTTGAGAATTTATGTTTCGTATTATTGATAATCGAATTAAAAATCAGGTTCGAGTAATAACTTTTTTGTTTAATATTATATTGGTTTAACCCAAAATAAGAGTTTTGATCGTGACTGTTAAAAGCATTCTGAAAACCAATACTCTGATACGGTATGTCAGGAAAAACATAGCCTAATTTAGTAGAAATATCAAAACGTTCTGTATTGATTTCAGAACCCCAATAATTAGTTGTTCCCTTATCCCTATCCGGATCAAAATTTAATTCTCCCGTTTGTTTTTGATCATTCATATACCGGAAATTGATGAAACTCACCCATCCTTTTTCGGCATTGGTATATTGCCAACGATTTAAAACATTGATTTGTTTTGCCAATGGATTGTCTAGAAAACCATCGTCATTCATATCGTTTTTTGAAACTCTGGTATTTCCGTGAACAAAAAGACTACTGCTCCATTTATCAGAAATCTTCTTGTTGAAATGGGTATTTAATTCAAATCGGGAATCTGTTGAACCATAGAAATTCAGAAAAAATGGAATATCGCTGATTGGCTTTATTAATTCGGTATTAATTTGCCCTGAAATACTTTCGAAGCCATTGACTACACTTCCTGCACCTTTGGTAATTTGAATGCTTTCTACCCAAGTTCCCGGTGTAAATGACAATCCGTATGCTTGAGAAGCCCCACGTACCGTAGGAATATTCTCCTCCGTAATCATTAGATAAGGACTCGTCAATCCTAGCATTTTTATTTGTTTCGTTCCCGTCAATGCATCCGAAAAATTGACATCAATTGAAGGATTTGTTTCGAAACTTTCTGCCAGATTACAACAAGCAGCTTTGAGTAATTCTTTGCTTGTAAGTGTAGTAGTATTAGCCGTCAGGCTATATGATTTTTTTAAACTTTTACGGTCATTCTGCACTTTAATCTCCTGCAAAGTATCTTGCGAAAACGAGTTAAAACTACAAAACAAGAACAATAAAAGTATTGAAATTTGTTTTTTCATGATAGATTTTTAATGTTTAAAAAAAATATAAAACCACAAAAATGTGATTTAACTTCTATAGAAACATCGAAAACTACGCGTAGAAAATATACTGGTGGTATAATTTAAAAAAAGGAGGCGCATTTGCATCGCAGTAATACGAAGTAAATGAGTCTTTTTTAAAATTTGAAACAAATGAAAACACCGAAGGATTCCATTCATTTGTTAGAAATATAAAATCCGAATGAAAAGAGACTATTTTTTGAATTAAATCATCCGTTTTCTTTTGAAATTTAACCTCTTTATCTTTGCAACAATGTGATTTTTTTTCAACAACTCCACAACAATCTTTTTCTAAATTTTGTTCCTGAGCAGGCGTTTTAAGAGTAACCGAAGTAATATCATTACCGCAATAACGAACATTAAATGCTAATCCCATATTGGAAACCAATACGAAAAAAGCAAGAAGTAAACTTATATGTCTGTTAAATTTCACCTTCCAAAATTAGTGATTTTATCACATCAAAAAATCAAATTCCTGAAAAATTTATAACTCAAATTCCTGTCCCATTAAAGGAACTTTACAATCAAAACCATACTTTTCATAAATTTTTATCCGAAGTTCATCCATCGGCTGATTTTCTCCATGCACGAGAAAAACTCTTGTAGGTTTATTTTCCAATTCGGACAACCAATTCAGCAAATCCTTTTGATCCCCATGCGCTGACAAACCTTGTATTTCAAGAATATTTGCTTTTACAGAATAATAGCGACCATGAATTTTAATTTCTTTCGCACCTTCTAATAATTTTCGTCCACGCGTTCCTTCGGCCTGATAACCTACAATAATTACGGTAGTTTCCGGAAGACTAATATAATGTTCGAGATAACCCAACACTCTTCCTCCAGTTACCATTCCGCTTGCTGCAATCACCACTTTAGGATGCTCATCAAAAATTACTTCAATTGTTTCCTGATAATCAGAAACTAATGAAAACATTTTACTCATTTCGGCACATTCTTCAAGCGATAACTTGTGCCATTTCTTATTATTGGAAAAAATATTCAGTGCATTAATTCCCATTGGAGTATCAATAATATAAGGAATATTAGGAATTCTATCTTCTTTCCTTAGCTGCCACAGCAAATACATTATGGTTTGGGCACGCTCTACGGCAAAACTCGGAATAATAATCGTTCCGCCTTTCTCAATCGTATTGTTGATATAAGTTTCAAGTTCTAATTTAGTATCTGTATGAGGATGCAGTCGATCACCATAGGTACTTTCGAGAAAAACATAATCGGCTTTTTTGGGTTTGGTTGGCGGATACATCAACACATCGTCATCCCGACCAATATCGCCCGAAAAAACTAAGGTCTTATTCTCAAGTGTTAAAGCAATGCTGCAAGCGCCTAAAATATGTCCCGCATTAGTATAAACAGCTTCAATTTGGGCATCTAAAGGAAAAGGCTCATTGGCATTAATTACTCTAAAAAATGGAAAAACTTTTTCAGCTTGCTCTACCGTATAAAGTGGTTCCGCAATTTCATGTTTCGAATATTTTCCTTCATTCGCCTTTTTAGCTTCTTCTTCTTGAATTTTAGCACTATCCAGAAGAATGAGTTTTGTAATATCTTTTGTGGGACTAGTGCAATAAATTTTACCTTCAAAACCCTGATTTACCAACCTTGGCAACCAACCACAATGATCTAAATGAGCATGAGTAAGCAAAACAAAGTCTATCGTGGATGGCAAAATGGGCAAAGGTTCCCAATTGAGTTCCCGTAAAGGTTTAATTCCTTGGAACAGCCCACAATCTATCAAAATCCGAATCCCATTACTTTCAATTAATGTTTTAGAACCAGTTACTGTGCCTGCCCCACCAATAAATTTAACTTTCATTTGATTTGAATTTAAAATTAAACGATCTAGTATTATTTTAAATATAACGGCATAATTCCGTTGCCTCTTTCAATACGTTTTTTATACGGTTGGGGCTTAATCCTATTTTTTCCAAACTATCCGCATGGTTTATTATTTCTTTTACCAAGATCACATCTAATATCAATAACTTATCTTTTTCTGCTATTGACAATGTAGTTAAACAAGTTACCGGATAAAGATAATGCGTGTCATTTTTAGTTTTTAAATTATTGTCTTCCGGGTAATTCCAACTTAACAAACTCAATCCTGAACATTTTGCAAAATCGACAGCATCAGTTGTAAACCTATTGTTTGTGACGATCCAACAATTTGAAATAACATCTTTTTTTTCAAAAATAACATGTTGCCTTTCCTTCAAATCATTAAAACGAGACAAAATATACATAGGAACTTTCACATCAGAAGCGGCATCCCTACCCACATGGTATTTACATTCAATCATGGAAATATTCTCATTTTTCTTTACTAAAACATCAATTTCATGCATCACACATTTGCCCTGCAAAGTCATATTTGTTACCGTTTGATATTCTTCCGTAGCAAAAAGACGGGCTATATATTTTTCAAAAAAGAAACCTGCAGGACCTAACAATCGTATCGCTTCTCTTAAATTGTAACGCGCTGCATGTGAATTAGCCGTTTTTTTTAATAATGAAAAAGCCATTTTATAAATTTGCTTGGTAGAAATCCCCTCATACATTTGTTTTTTTATTGCATGAAGTATGTTGTCGACCGCAATAGCGCTTGCTCCGGATTTTAAAAGTGATCTTTTAAGTTTATCAGAATTAAATTCGACAATATCTCCAGAATGCTTGATAATTTTCATAGTCTTATCGATTTAATAAACAGACACTTAAACCAACATAAAGATAAAGAAAAAAGACTACTTATTTTGTTTTTGATAATAAAATCCCGGAACAAATAATAAGACGAAAATAGGCTGAATCAAAAACCTGCGAACATAAAATAAAACCCAATTACTCTGTTCATTCGCAAAGTAGACTATGTAGAAAAAAGCAACAATTAAAATCATGAAGAAAAAATAATACAGGACGAAGGCAAATTTAACCATCGCTAGATCTTTGAAAAGGATATAAACAATCCCCAGTGAAACAGTTGTATTCAATGTATAACGAAACAATAGTCCTAAAAATAATTGGGCTGAATTGAAACTTGGCAATCTTAACTTCGTAAAATCTTTTTTAAAAAAATCAAGAAAGGGATCATAGAACAACTGATTTTCAAAAGTGCGAACAAGAACTAATAATACAACTAAAAAAAGAAATTGTACGAACCTCAATTTGTTATTTAATATCTTTTGAAGCATATCTTGAAAATTTACGAACCCAAATTAACCACAACATAAAAACTACACCATAAATATACAAAGGAAAAAGGACTCCGTGTAAAAACGGTTCTTGTTTTGGAAAATAAAAAATCAGCGCACTTAAAGCCGCTATTCTCAAAACATTCAACACATAAATAAGCAGGCTTCCGCCAAAGATAAAAAACAGTGTTGTTTTTAGCTTTCCTGAAAAAGCAACCACAAATGAAATGAACAAGACAATTACACTAATCGCATTACAGCCTTCAACAATTCTGGCAACGTATTTCTGATTGTAAAACAACTTCATATAAGGATGCCCATCACTTTCTTCAATTGAAGATTCGTTATTGAACACTTGCAACACTTGCTCGGTATTTTCACTCACCATTCGTGTAATAGCATCTATTTTATTTTCCTCAAAACCATTAAGATAGCGCTGGTACAAAAAAGTCAACACAATGTAAGTCAAAAAAAAGGTTGCTAGAAAAAGCAAAAAAGGCTTGTAGAGAATAAAATATTTTTTCAAAATCTATTTTTTAACAAATTTATGTAATTTTGAAACTGGCTTTAAATACTTTTGCATAAATAAAAATTAAAAATATGACATTTCAAGAATTACAACCAAAAGTAACCGAAATCACATTAAATACAACTTTGTCAAGAGACGAAAAACTTTTAGCTGTCTGTCAATTGCTTAGCGACTCCATTTCCTATTACAATTGGGTTGGATTTTATTTTGCAAATCATGAATCTAAAACATTGCACTTAGGACCTTATGTAGGAGCAGAAACAGATCATACTGTAATCCCTTTTGGAAAAGGAATTTGCGGACAAGTGGCAGTTTCTAATGAAAACTTTGTAGTTCCCGACGTTGCAGCACAAGACAATTATATTGCATGTAGTTTTACCGTGAAATCAGAAATAGTAGTACCACTTTTTGTTAATGGAGAAAATATAGGACAAATTGATATTGACAGCCATGTCTTAGATCCTTTTACTGAAGATGATGAAAAATTCTTGGAATTTGTTAATCAGGAAATTGCGAAGTTATATATTGATTTAAAATAATTCACAATTCATAATTCATAATTCATAATTATTTTTTACTTTTGCACCCGTTATATAATAGATATATGACATACATAAAAATCATTAAACAAATATTGGAATGTATTTAACTAAAGAGATTAAAGAAGAAATCTTCGCTCAACACGGAGAAAAAACAAACACAGGAAAAGCTGAAGCGCAGATTGCTTTATTCACTTTCAGAATTAGCCACTTAACTGAGCACTTGAAAAAAAATCGTCACGATTATAACACAGAGCGTTCATTAGTATTGCTTGTAGGTAAAAGAAGATCTTTGTTGGATTACTTGAAGAAAACAGAAATCAACAGATACCGTGAAATTATCAAAGTATTGAATATCAGAAAATAATCAATATAAAAGAGGTGCGAAAGTGCCTCTTTTTGTTTTTATACACAATAATAAAAAAAGTTTGGTTTTTCATTGGGTTTTAGGCATTAACTACGCAAAACAACAACTACAACACAACTAGAACCCATGTTTAACTAATAAATTAAATTTATGATTCCACAATTATTTGTAGAAAGTATCGATTTAGGTGATGGCAGAAACATCACAATCGAGACAGGTCGTTTAGCCAAACAAGCGGATGGATCTGTAGTAGTAAGAATAGGTAAAACTGTTATTTTAGGAACAGTTGTATCTTCAAGAAAAGCAAGTCCAGGTATCGACTTTTTACCACTTACGGTAGATTATCGTGAAAAATTTGCTGCAGCAGGGCGTTTTCCTGGTGGTTTCTTCAAAAGAGAAGCGCGTCCAAGCGATAACGAAGTGTTAACAATGCGTTTAGTAGACCGTGTATTGCGTCCACTTTTCCCAGATGATTATCACGCAGAAGTTCAAGTGATGATTCAATTAATGTCTTATGATGAAGATGTAATGCCAGATGCATTAGCAGGTTTAGCAGCTTCAGCAGCATTAGCTTTATCTGACATCCCTTTCGAAACTTTAATTTCTGAAGCTAGAGTTGGAAGAATTGATGGTAAATTCATCATCAATCCAAGTCGCGCACAATTAGCATTATCTGATATAGATATGATGATTGGAGCTTCTATGGATTCTATCGCAATGGTAGAAGGTGAAATGAAAGAAATTTCAGAAGCAGAAATGTTAGAAGCAATTAAATTTGCACACGAACACATTAAAAATCAAATTGCTGCTCAACTACGTTTGCAAGCTGCTTTTGGAAAAAAAGAAGTTCGTACTTACGAAGGAGAAAAAGAAGATGAGGCTATTTATGCTAAAGTAAAAGCAGCATCTTACGATAAAATTTATGCTATTGCAAGTAAAGGTTCTTCAAAACAAGAACGTACTGCTTCATTTGCAGAAGTAAAAGAAGAAGTAAAAGCATTATTTACAGAAGAAGAATTGGCAGAAAATGGCGATTTAGTTTCTAAATATTTTTATAAAACAAACAAAGAAGCAGTTCGTAACGTAACCCTAGATTTAGGAACACGTTTAGACGGAAGAAAAACTACAGAAATCAGACCAATCTGGTGTGAAGTAGATTATTTACCATCTGTACACGGATCAGCATTGTTTACACGTGGAGAAACTCAAGCTTTGGCTACGGCAACTTTAGGAACATCTAGAGAAGCAAACCAAATTGACTCACCATCAGAACAAGGTGAAGAGAAATTCTACTTACATTATAACTTCCCTCCTTTCTCAACTGGTGAAGCTCGTCCATTAAGAGGAACTTCAAGAAGAGAAGTAGGTCACGGAAACTTAGCTCAAAGAGCATTAAAGAACATGATTCCTGCTGATTGTCCTTATACAATTCGTGTCGTTTCTGAAGTATTAGAATCTAACGGTTCGTCTTCTATGGCTACAGTTTGTGCTGGAACATTATCATTAATGGATGCTGGTATTCAAATGATTCGTCCAGTATCTGGAATTGCAATGGGATTAATTACTGATGGAGAACGTTTTGCTGTATTGTCTGATATTCTTGGTGATGAAGATCACTTAGGAGATATGGACTTTAAAGTAACTGGAACTTCAGTAGGAATTACAGCTTGCCAAATGGACATCAAAATAGACGGTTTGAAATACGAGATTATGGAAGCAGCATTGGCACAAGCTCGTGACGGTCGTTTACATATTCTTGGAAAATTAATCGAAACTTTAGCTGAGCCAAAAGCGGATGTTAAAGCATATGCTCCAAAAATCATTACAAGAACAATTCCTGGTAACTTTATTGGTGCTTTGATTGGACCTGGTGGAAAAGTAATTCAAGAATTACAAAAAGCTACTGGAACAACTATCGTAATCAACGAAGTAGATGAGCAAGGAGTTATCGAAATCTTAGGAACTGACCCTGCTGGAATTGAAGCAGTATTGGCTAAAATTAAGTCAATCACTTTCAAACCACAAATGGGAGAAGCTTACGAAGTAAAAGTTATCAAAATGCTAGATTTTGGTGCAGTTGTGGAGTACCTTGACGCTCCAGGAAATGAAGTATTACTTCACGTTTCTGAATTGGCTTGGGAAAGAACAGAAAATGTTGCCGATGTAGTAAACATGGGTGATGTATTCATGATTAAATATTTAGGTTTAGATCCTAAAACTCGTAAAGAGAAAGTATCTAGAAAAGCCTTAATGCCAAGACCTCCACGTGAGGAGAAAAAAGAGTAATCAATTCTTAGTTTACTAAAGGTTTATTTATAAAAAATTCCGTTTCATGTATTTGAAACGGAATTTTTGCTTTAAATTAAATTATTTTAGAAACTATTGTAACTTTTTAGTAACTCCATACGTATAATCATTTGTACACTTAAAAATTGAGGAGACAAAAAAACATGAGACAACTAAAAATCACCAAGCAGGTAACCAATCGTGAAACTGCTTCATTAGACAAGTATTTACAAGAAATTGGAAAAGTTGACCTTATTACCGCTGACGAAGAGGTAGAATTAGCACAAAAGATTAAAGCCGGTGACCAGAAAGCATTAGAGAAATTGACAAAAGCCAATTTACGTTTCGTGGTTTCGGTAGCAAAACAATATCAAAATCAAGGGTTAACACTTCCCGATTTGATTAACGAAGGAAATTTAGGATTGATAAAAGCAGCACAACGTTTTGATGAAACACGTGGTTTCAAATTCATCTCGTATGCAGTTTGGTGGATTCGTCAATCTATTTTACAAGCATTGGCGGAACAATCTCGTATCGTTCGCTTGCCTTTGAACAAAATTGGTTCTATCAACAAAATCAACAAAATGTACGCTTTATTAGAGCAATCTAACGAGCGCCCACCATCTGCTGAGGAAATTGCAAAAGAACTTGACATGACAGTTAATGACGTAAAAGAGTCTATGAAAAACTCTGGTCGTCACTTATCAATGGATGCGCCTCTTGTAGAAGGAGAAGATTCTAACCTTTATGACGTTTTACGTTCAGGTGAATCACCAAATCCAGACAGAGAATTAATCCACGAGTCATTACGTACTGAAATCGAGCGTTCATTAGAAACGTTGACTCCAAGAGAGGCTGATGTTGTACGTTTGTACTTTGGTCTTGGCGATCAACACCCAATGACATTAGAGGAAATTGGAGAAACTTTTGACCTAACTCGTGAGCGTGTGCGTCAAATCAAGGAAAAAGCAATCCGTAGATTAAAACACACTTCAAGAAGTAAAATACTAAAAACGTATTTAGGATAATACAGTCAAATGCTACAAAGTCAAAAATCATATCGTCCAACAACAGTATGATTTTTGACTTTCAGCTTTCGACTAATAAGTAACGACGGTCTGATTAACTGTTCGTTTTTTGATTGATGATTGAAACTCCGGCTGATTACCGGAGTTTTATTTTTTAATATAAATTCATTTCAGATTCCCTTGAAGCTATTCCCTTTTTATAATGATTTGGGCGTAACCCTCCGTAAAAACTTCGGGTCGGGCTTTCGTCTATATCTCTCCGCTACGCTACGAGGATACCGCCTCTATCCCTTTCGCGATGTAAGGACAATTCGCTAGTCGTATCTACAAAAAAAACTTTCGCCAATTGCTGCAAAAAAACTACTTTTGCACAAACAACACAAACTGTAAAGATGTACTGCAGTTCATCTCTACATAACAACTACACAATGAAGAATACACTTATTGCACCATCAGTGCTTGCTGCCGATTTTGGAAACCTGCAACGCGACATCGAAATGATCAACAACAGTGAAGCCGATTGGTTTCATATTGACATCATGGATGGGGTTTTTGTACCAAACATTTCTTATGGAATGCCAGTTCTGGAAGCCATCAACCGCCATGCAAAAAAAACAATTGACGTTCACTTGATGATTGTGGATCCAGACCGTTACATTAAAACTTTCGCTGAATTAGGTGCTAATATTCTAAGTGTACACTATGAAGCTTGCACGCACCTTCACAGAACGCTACAAGCTATCAAAGCGGAAGGAATGAAAGCTGGAGTTGCTATCAATCCACACACTAATATTGACTTACTGGAAGATGTAATCAATGACATTGATTTAGTTTGTATTATGAGTGTGAATCCAGGTTTTGGAGGACAATCTTTTATCGAAAACACGTATGCTAAAATTGAAAAACTAAAAGCTTTAATCACTAAAAAAGGCGCAACTACTATCATTGAAGTTGATGGTGGTGTTACCAATAAAAACGCCAAACAATTAGTGGAAGCTGGAGCAGATGTTCTTGTAGCTGGAAGCTATGTTTTTAAAGCTACTGATCCTATTGCAACTATCGCTGATTTGAAAAAATTGACAACTATATAAAAGCAAAAAGTCCCTTAATTGGGACTTTCTCATTTAGCTCATGAGTAGTATTATATTAAATCATCATAAATTTTTTAATATCCTTTTCACTAATCATAGGATTAGCACCTTCTTGACCTGCTACTAATGCTCCTACCGCACAGGCATAATTTAATGCCTTTTGTGGTGATTTCCCTCTAAGTAGTCGAATAAGAAGAGAAGCTAAAAAAGAATCTCCTGCACCTACTGTATCTACTACTTTTACAAAATAACCACTATTGTAATAAAATTTATCATTATAATATAAAACCGCACCAAATTCTCCTTTAGTTACACAAACCTGTTTTGTATTTGTTTTCTCAGCAATGAATTTAATATTTTGTTCAAATGAATTATATGGGGACCCCAATTCTCTACTTATTTCGCGCAATTCTTCATCATTCAACTTAATAAAATCAGCTTTTTGCATCAGATTATTTAATATCTCTGTTGTATAGTATGGAGCTCTTAAATTCGCATCCAAAACCTTATATTTAGCTTTGTCCAAAAGATTTAATAAAGTGATTCTAGACACTTCGTCTCTGCATATCAAACTTCCAAACACAAAAACATCTGCTTCAGAAATCACTTTATTCATTATTTCAGTTTCTAAAATTTTATCCCAAGCAGAAGGATATAATATATCATAGGAAGCATTTCCCTTTTCGTTTATCATTACGTTTACTGCGCCCGTTTTATATTCTTTAGTTACTTGAATTAAATCAGTAGTGATTTCTTGACTGCTCAAAAAAGATAAAATATCTTCTCCGTTTTCATCCTCACCTACACGACTTATCATTGCCGTTTCTACCCCAAGGGAATTCATGCGTAAAGCCACATTCAATGGAGCTCCTCCAATTTTTTTATGTTTTGGGAAAATATCCCATAAAACTTCCCCAAAACATACAGCACTTAAAGTGTATTTTGTATTCATAATTATAAAATTTAAAAATTGAGGATAAACAAAAGTCTACCCTCAATTTAATTTAAACACTACTTAAAACAAATTTATTTATTAAACACATTATTAAAACTCGCAATCATGTCATTAGAAATACTATTATCTATAGCTTTCTAATATTTATTTATCGTAACAAACAAAAGTTATTAATTACGAATTGTTAAGTTCTCACTTTTATAACTTTATATTTCATGAGTGATTTTTTCTTTTTTTAAAAATATTGCTATTAAATAATTTTAACAATGGCAGTGTATTAGAATACACTGCCATTAAATATGTTATTAGTTTGCAAGACCTAAATCTGCTAAATGGGTTAAAATATTTTTAGTAATTATCTTCATGTTATTACCATTAGGCTTACCTCCTACTTCCCAGTCCCAAGTTCCTCCTATCGCGCAAACTACAGTACCAGTTGTTCCTTTTGATGGCCATTCTACACCCCAAACTTCGTTACCTCCACAGTTACCCCAAAGAATTTTACCACCTACAGCAGCTTCAAAATTTGACCTTGTTTCATTCAATGTCGCGGCTTTCCATGGACCAAAATCCATATTATATTGAGCAACTCTATTCTTTTTTTGAGTACCAGCGGCTAAAGTCTCAAAATTTGTACCAATACAACCACCTGTACTTGAAGATACACCTGCAAAGTAAGGACTAGAAGTATCTGCTGTCCAACTACCACCCCAAGCACCACCTGTTAACCCGTCTTCATATCCTAAACCACCCCAAGCTTGATTAGGAACTCCATTACCATCCACTACACCAATATCATCTAAAATAAATACAGCAAAATTGCTTACAAGTATATTTCCATCTGCTTGATAATAGGTTTTAACTTTATTAATTAATTTATCGGCTAAATCTGAACACGCAGGACCATCTGCAGGTCCCTCGCCAATTATACAGTTAGCACCATTTTTAGGGAATTGGGCTACTCTATCTCCCCACCAGCCTCCATCATACTGAATCCAAATGGCATCATAAGTACTTAAATCTACTACACCATTTGCTACATCAGTAAACGAATGATAGCTAACTTCTGTTAATGGCCCTGCAATATTTGGAAACCATGCTGCCGCAGTTTCATCGTCATCTACTGTAAAATCTCCTCCATTGCAGGCATTCCATGCAGCTGGTGTGTTTTCTGCAGCAGCACCTAAAAATGCTATTTTTCTAATATTAAAACTCACAAGATATTTAATAATTCTAGAAGGTGAAATGACATTAGCAGTGTTAAAAGTGTTAATCTTAAAAGTATAATTTCCTTCAGCAACATTAGTAATAGTATAAGATGTGGCATTTCCAGGTAAATTTACCACTTGATCATTAATTTGTAGCTTTATACTTTTTAAACCAGTTTCTATCAGATCCCATGTAAGAATAACGTCTCTACCATTTTGTTCGGCCTTAAAGTTGCGAACAGCTTCTGGACCTTCCCTGCGTAAACTAACAGTTTCACCTAAAGAAAGATTACCATCAGCATCTTTTGTTTTTACTGTAAATGTATAATCCTTATTTACATCAATAATGCCATAGCTAAATGTTGTTGCCGCACTTTCAATGTTTGCAACACCATCGGTATGAATTACAACTATGCCACTTACATTTGAGGGATTTGTCCAAGTTAAAACAGCATCGTCACCTTTTAAAGCAACACTTAATCCGCTTACTTTTTGAGCAATAGTTGGCATTACTGCGCCCCAATCTATATCATCACATGATGAAGTTAGTGTTAATAAGATGCCGAACACTAAAAACATCGATATTCTTTTAATAATTTTAATCATGATTTTCTTATTTTAGTTGTTATTTTATAGTTAGTAAATCATCATTCGTTTGACAACTGCTTACCTCAATAAAAGGCTTAACAGAAGAACTGAGATAAAAATTTAATTTCATTTTTAGATTTCATAACTTCTTTTGATAATTATATGAATATGATTAATCCTTAGGTATCCAGAAGAAATTTTTTTAATTAATTTCTTCTGGAATTACCAAACTAACTCAAAAACTATAATCCTTTCAATTAATATCCAGGATTTTGTTTGTATAAACCTCCTGTAAAATCAATCTCTCTTTGAGGTATCGGATAATATTCATCTCTACCGGCAGTAAACTTAGCATTAGAAAGAAAATCTCTTTTAGTTTTCTCAACATTAAGGTAAGCATTTAAAACTGGCTCAGCTATACCCCATCTTACAAGATCAAAAAATCGAGGGCCTTCCATTCCAAACTCCAATCGTCTTTCAAACATTAGTGCTTTCATAGCATAATCTTTTGAAGAAAAAGAAGGGTATTGAGCAATTTTATAAACATCTGAAGCTCCTGCTGCCAATGGCATTGCTTTACTGGCTGCAGCTCTAGCTCTAACTTGATTAATTATTGGTAGTGCTTCAGTATATCTGTTTAATTGTATTAAAGCCTCCGCTTTAAATAATAACACATCTGCATATCTGATAAAATCAACATTTTTTGAAGTACCTATAAATGGTCCATTTTTCACATAACAGGAACAGTCTGGAGATTGCTGCTCTTTCATATTACCAAAGTATCCATAAACTCCTGGATCTCTAGCCCAACTCAATTTGTAGACCATATCTCCTGAAGTTTTCAAAGTGTTTTTATATTTAAATGGTCTTCCTGGAACACCAACAGTATGGTCAATTCTTGGGTCTAAAGTAACTCCGGCTGCTAGTGGAGCATCACCATTAGTAATTGTATTAAAAATATCTGAATTATTGAAAGTGTCTAATAATGGTAAGCCATTAGCATCAGTTCTAAATGCATTTACCATATTTTGGCTAGCCAAGTGAAAACCACAACATCCATAAAGAGGAGTTCCGTGAGGAGAATTTAACCCTGTAACAAAACTTACTCTTCCAGTGTTTGTACCATCATTAATAGAAAACTGAACAGCCCAAATAGATTCTGAACCATTATCATGACCATCTAAAAAATTATTTCCAAAGTCAGGCTCTAAACTTCCTGTCACTTTATCAGCATAATCTATTACTTTTTGTAATTTTGCTGCATCTATACTAGTTACTTGATGCGCATCATTTTGCTTATATGCTTGATATAAACTTAGTTTTGCTAAGTAAGCAGCTGCAGCATTTTTATCTGCTCTACCTACCTGATCCTGGCTCTGTTGTAAATTATCAAATGCAAAGAGCAAATCAGCTGCTATTTTGTCCCATAAAGCATCACTTGATAAATCATTTGATGTTTTTAAAATTTGTTCCTGCGAAAGATCTTCTGTGATATAAGGAACTTTATTAAACAATAACTTTAGCATAAAATGAGAATGCGCTCTTAAAAAACGCAATTCTGCTTGTCTCACTTTTTTTAATGGATAATCCGCATCTGGAATTGCATTAATAACCGACAATGCAAAATTAGCTCTAGAAATAGCTTTATAATGATTTGTCCAAGTTCTTGGTAACATCCAGTCACCATAATCTGCAATGGTAGTGTTGTATTGTTCGTATCGGTCAATTACATCAACATCGCCACGACCACCTCCACCTTTATAAGCATCATCAGATCGAACACTTCCATAAACCCATTGGTTTGTTATTGGGCCTACCATTTCGTCATTCCCAATTGCAGCATAGGCCGCATTTACAAGTGCTTCTGCATTTGCAGCAGTCGCCACATTTCCAGAAGACAACACACCTGTTGGTTCATAATCTAAAAAATCGGAGCTACATGATGTCAAGAATAAAATTGACAAACAAATGATAACTATATTATTATATTTCTTCATGATAATTAATTAAAAATTAAAGTTTATACCTAATGAGTAAGTAGTTGGTACTGGTATTCTATTAACATCTGTTCTCTCTGGGTCCTGTCCTATATATCCCTTTGGTGTAATCCAAAATAGATTTTCCCCTTGCGCATAGACTCTACAACTAGTAATGAATCCTGTTTTTTCAACTAATTTGTCTGCAAATGAATATCCAATTTGTACGTTTCTAAGTTTGAAATAGGAATTATTTCTTAAGATATAATCTGACATCTGTGTATCATTTTTTGCTAATGAAAGAGATGGTACCTCAGTATTTGTATTTGTTGGTGTCCAAGCATTCAATGTTCCTGGTCCTGCATTATCTCTTCCTTGAACAAAATTATTCCAAAAAACATAAGGATCAACCCCAACTCTCCCAGCTACGCCAGAACCAAAAATGGCAAAATCAATATTTTTATACGCTAAACTAATATTAATACCGTATTCTAATTTTGGAAGTGTTGAACCAATAAAAGTTCTGTCATCTGAATTTATAACACCATCACCGTTGATGTCTACAAATTTGATACCTCCCAGCCTAGCACCTACTTGAGTTGGAGATTCATTAATTTCAATTTGACTTTGGAATAATCCATCGGTTTTAAATCCAAAAACTTCAAACTGTGAATGACCAATTATCGAATTAGCTGCAGTTCCTGGATACGCTGCTCTTACCACTTCGGGCAAATCTGTGATTTTATTTTTAGTCGCACCAAAATTTGTAGTAACATTAAAAGACAATCCATTATCTAATTTATCTGCATATCCTACTGTAAGTTCCCAACCTTTATTTGCAGTCGAAGCACCATTTACAAAACGTTGCTGTCCTTCTCCAACAGTTGATGCAACTGGTGGTTTAATCAAAATTCCCTCTGTCTTTCTTGAGAAATAATCAAATGAACCTGATAATTTATCTCCGAAAAAACCAAAATCCAAACCTACGTTAACCTCTTTGGTAGTTTCCCATTTTAATCCTGAATTCGCTGCTTGTATAGACACAAATCCTGAAGGCAAGTTTCCGGTATTAGCTCCATTCAAATCATAAGCAGTACCTACGTTATAATAAATGTTGAAAAAATCTGGATTATAAACATTTTGATTTGGTCCGTATCTCGCTTCATATAAACCAAAACGAGCATTATCACCAATAGATTGATTTCCTACTTCTCCATAAGCAGCACGTAGTTTCAAGTTTGAAACTGCTTTTACATTTTGAAAGAATTCTTCATTATTTATCCTCCATCCTGCAGTAAGAGCTGGAAAAATACCGTATCTATTGTCTTGACCAAATCTTGATGAACCATCTCTACGAATAGTGAATGAAGCTAAATATCGGTCAGAAAACGAATAATTAAATTTACCAAACTGAGAAAGTAATCTACTACCAGTTGAAATTCCATTGTTTGTTCTAGCCCCAGTAGCTGCAGATAGTGTAAAATAAGATTCTGATTCAACCGCAAATCCCTCAGCACGAGCATACAACGTATTCAAATCCGTTTTGGTTGATTCAGTTCCTATTAGGATTCCAAATTTATGCTCACCTACATTAAGGTTATAATTTAAAGTATTTGAAATTGTTAAACTAGAATATTTATTGGTATCAAAAGCTAAACTATTATTACCTCTATTAACAAATCCATTTTTTACGATTGGTTCAATGTCTTTTCTACTGAAATCATTAAAATCCATACCAATACTGTTTCTAAACGTTAACCCTTTCAAAATGTCAATTTCAGTAAAAACATTACCGTACAAAGCCATTTTTTTGCTATTATCCCATCTGTTCAAATATTGCATTAGTAAAGGGTTGTTTCTATCTGAATAACCAGAACCCAATGGGCCAGCATATTCGCCAGATGCAGTGTAAACTGGAATCGTTGGGGCAAGAGTTATAGCTAAACCTGGTGTTGGAGCGCCTCCAACGTCATTAGCGGCATTTCTTTCGCTTGATTGTGTAAATTGAGAATTCACACCAAATCTTACCTTATCGTTAAACAACTTGAAATTGGCATTAAGTCTTGCAGAATATCTCTCATAATTAGTAAATTTTAGCATCCCAGAATTATCTAAATATCCCATATTCAATACTGCATTTGCTTTATCAGATCCACCAGATACAGATAAATCATTATTGATAAGAAGTCCTGTTTGGTATACAGTATTCTGCCAATCAGTATCTCCTGAAGGAACATTAGTATCTCCACCTACATATGGTTTTACACTTACACTATTCAATATTGGATTACTGAAATCATTATTCCAATCAAAATCATAGATTTCACCATATCCGCCAGACGGACTTGCTCCATCGTTAACAGAGGCTTGCCATAACACTTTTCCTCTATCTAGAGCATTAAGCATTTTGTATCGTTGTTTTTTCTCGGAAAGTACAGAAACGTTAGTACTATATGATACTTTAGTCACACCCCCTTTTGCAGCATTTTTGGTGGTAACAATGATTACCCCATTGGCAGCTCTAGAACCATAAATAGAGGAAGCCGATGCATCTTTTAAGACTTGAATAGATGCAATAGCACTAGGACTCAAACTAGCAAAAACCTCAGGTCTAGTTGTAGGAACCCCATCGATAACATACAATGGATCTGTATTACCAAGTGTACTTACCCCTCTAATTAATATTCTACTATTTGCCCCACTTGGATCTCCTGATTTCTCTATATTCAAACCGGCAACTCTTCCTTGCAAAGCTTGCATAGCATTTCCAGAACTCATGGTTTGCCCAGTAATAGGTTTCAGTTCAACTACCGTAACGGCACCGGTTAAATCGGCTTTTTTCTCTTTACCGTAACCCGTTACAACAACCTCTTGTAGTTTTAAGGATTCTGCTTTCAAAGCAATATTTAAAATAGTTTGTCCATTAAGTTTAACAGACTGAGATTCATATCCCGTAAAACTGAATACTAAGGTTGCATTTTTGTCTATATTGTTAATTGAAAACTGACCGTCAAGATCCGTAGTTGTTCCGACTTTAGTTCCAGAAACCAGTACTGATGCACCAGGAAGAGACATTCCGTCTTCGGAGGAAGTTACCACTCCTTTGACACCTATGTTTTGGGCCGATACAGAAAAAAACGACCCCATCAGGATTAAGTAAAGAATAATTTTGTGTTTCATAATTTAGTTAGTTTAGTTAAAATTTAGTTGGTTAATAATTAAGTTTTCAATGGTATAGTCCGTGTTGGCTTTAGAAACTGAAAAATATTCCATAGGTTTATCCGGGAAAAATATTTCAGTCATAACTGTTTTTCCATTGTTATAAAAAATTTCAATTGAGGTTTTATCAACGATTATCCTTACATCCATTTTATCAAAGTCACCCTTAAAAGGAGCCTTTGAAATGTTTTTTGCGAAAAGATTAGAAAAAGCTAATTTTCCAGATTTTGATCTATCAATAAAAAAGTAATTCTCCTTTTTATTGATTCCAAATTGAATTGTATTCTTAGCATCATTTGATAACGAAAAGGTGTAAACATCCTTTTTAAGATTTTTTAATGAAAAATGAATATCTAGTTTTGATAAATCGACTAATGTCTTATCTGCCAAAACTGTTTCCTTATCTATTTTAAGAGATTCTTTTTTAATAGTTTTAGCAATATAATTTTTTAATTCTTTTACGGGTTTAGAAGAAATAATATAGTGACCACCATCTTTAACAAGTACTAATTCTCTAGGTATAGTCATACTGCTTCTCCATGTTTCAGTTGGTACTTTTTGTGCATAATCCCAATTTGACATCCACCCTATAAACAATTTTCTACCATCAACCTCAGAAATATTAGCCCAAGTAACGCCTGCATAATTATCTCTTCCGTAGTCAATCCAAAGCCCTTTTTGTTGCTTTACATCTTTTGAAAAAGTTTCATCAATAGTGAATTTTTTTCCATCAAAATCACCTACGAAGTATTGTGTAGCTGAACCGCCATTAGGCCCTCCAGGATTAATGCTTGATAACATTACCCATTTATAATCATCAGTTCCCTCAACTAGCATAGGGAAAAAATCAGGGCATTCCCAAACACCCCCATGAGCTCCAATCTCTTTCCCGAATTCTGAAAGCATTGCCCATTCTTTTAAATTTTTAGAACCGTAAAGCATTGTTTTATCTCCTGCAGCAAGTATCATAATCCACTGTTGATGAATGGCATCCCAAGTCATTTTAGGATCTCTAAAATCTTTGATATTTGGATTTTCAATGATTGGATTCGCTTCATATTTCGTCCAAGTCAACCCTTCATTTAAGGAATAGGCAATACCTTGTGACTGATAATTGATCTCACCAGCTTTTTCTTTTTTCATATCATGATACGTAAACATCGCAACCATTGGAGGATTTTTTAAGCTCCCAAATCCTGAAGTATTTTTCACATCAACCACTGCACTTCCTGAAAAAATATATCCTTTTTCATCTGGATAAAGTGCGATGGGTTTTTCAACCCATGTTATAAGATCAGTACTGATAGCGTGACCCCAATGCATAGGTCCCCAAACATTTGAATCTGGATAATACTGGTAAAAAAGGTGGTAATATCCATTATAATAAAACATCCCATTTGGGTCATTCATCCATCCTTTTTTAGGAGTAAAATGAAAATTTGGTCTGTATAATTCTGATTCTGTATAGCTCTTCTTTTCTTCAAATAAAGATTGCTTACATCCAACTAAAACTACTGCACCTATGATGAAACACATAATCCTGAAAAATTCTTTTTTAATTATTGTCTTCATAACTATTATTTATTTAATTAATTTTTTACTTAATTCTTCCAATGAAATTCCTTTTGTTTCTGGCATCATAAAAGCGACAAACAAGAGTTGAAAAACCATCATTACTGCAAAAAACAGAAATACTACACCAGGTCCTACTGTAGAAAATAGATACGGAATTAATGATGGAATAATAGCTGCTAAAACCCAATGCGTAGTACTACCAAAGGATTGTCCTGATGCTCTAAGATGATTTGGGAAAATTTCTGAAATAAAAACCCAAATTACAGCACCTTGACCTATTGCATGTGCAGCAATGAATAAGAATAAGAAAACTGGAACAGCTATTCCTTCCCAATGAAAAAAGAAAGCCATTGCAACAAGTGAAAGTGATATAATATATCCTACAGAACCGATGTACATTAATACTTTACGCCCTAATTTATCGATTAAGAAAACTCCCAATAGTGTAAAAATTAAATTCACAACTCCTATTCCAATACTACTTAGTAACGCAGTACTTTCTCCAAGACCCGCTTCCTGAAATATTCTACTGGAATAATATAAAAAAGCATTAATCCCAGATAATTGATTGAAAAAAGCCATTAAAAAAGCCAATACCAAAGGGGTTCTGTATTTCTTTAAAAATATAGTATCGTTAGCTTTAGAAGCATCATTATTGTCTTTATCTAACTCTTCTTTTATTTTTTCATAGTCAGCTTCTTGCCCCATTAATTGCAAAACTTTTTTAGCTTCGTCATTCTTGAATTTAGATAATAACCATCTTGGGCTTTCAGGAATCAAAATCATTAATAAAAGATAAATTACAGATGGAATTGCTTGTACTCCCATCATCCATCTCCAAGAATTTTCACCTACATCATTTAAAAGATAATTAGATAAAAAAGCCATAAGAATCCCTAAAACAATATTGAATTGATAAAAAGCAACCAACTTGCCTCTATCTTTTGCAGGAGCAATTTCTGATATATATGCAGGTGCTGCAATGGTCGATGCTCCAACACCCAAACCTCCAATAAATCTAAATGCGGCAAACACAAATGGACTATTTGCAAATGCAGATCCAATTGCAGAAAACAAAAATAAAATCCCTATCCACAATAAGGTATTTTTTCTTCCTATCTTATTAGTGGGAATCCCTCCAAATATTGCCCCAAGTACAGTTCCCCATAATGCCATTCCCATAACAACTGTCCCGTGAAATGCATCCGAAGAATTCCAAAGAACTTGAAGCTTTTTATCTGCTCCAGAAATAACAACAGTATCGAAACCAAATAGGAAGCCTGCTAATGACGCAATCAAAGCCCAAACAACAATTTTTTTCATTATCAAAAAATATTAAATTAGATTGCTAAGATATCCGCATAAATTTCGATTTTATTTTGAGGATGTTACAATTTCATTTAATACTGTTTCACAATAACGAACTAATAACAAAATACTCATTATCATATAGTTACATATTAAAATAAACAAATAACTACTTCGTTGTAGTTCGATTATGTTACACATGTTACAATCATGTTACACGTATTTTTTTAAAAAAATAGATATTCAGGAATAAAAAAAAGTCACTTGATAAATTTTATTCGATTAATAAAATTTTAAATTTATTTTTACAGGAAGTTTAAAAATAATCGATAAAAAAAATGAATTTATTAAGCAATTCTACATTATGAAGTATTCTTAAGCTTTTAAGAAAAATTACACAGATGAAATGCAATGTGAACTCAAGATTCAGTAATGTTTTTATATCTGCGTATTGGAATTGCAACAAGAATAAGAAAACCTATATTAAAACAATTCCCAATGAATCTTATGCTCCGTTTTATTAAGCAAAAGGCATTCGATCCCAGATTCTCAATAGTTACATCCGGTGCGGAAAGCAGCAGAAATATTGCATTGAAATAAAGCCATAAAAAAACCATCAAAATTAGATTTTGATGGTTTTGATTTTAAGATTTCGCAGGTAAGAAAGTAAAAAATGAACAGAATTAATTTTAATTACTAAACCTGAACCTTTATAAAAACTAACGTTATAATAAAGATTAAAGTCATCCTTTTCTATACTCGCTTTATTTAAAAATTTTTAAGTCTGAAAAAGTGACTTCACCATTATCAGCAAAAATAGCCCACGGATTCTGATTCATTTTATAGATACGGTTTGTAAAAGCGATTTCGTCATTAATATATATCACACATACAGAATTTTCAGAAATGATTGTAATATCAAACTCTTTATTTGCCGGGACATTTAGCGGAAGCTGTGTTAGATTTAAGGAGGACGCATTTTTTATAACCTTATCTAATCTTAATTGATTTTTGGCTAAATCGAATACAATGGCAAATACTTCATTTCGTGTTCCACAGGCTCCTAATTCAAAACCAAATTGAGTGGATGATGTCGCTTTTATATGTGTTTTAATTTTAAATGCTCCAGTTTCTCTGTCAAACACTGAAAATGCTTTTTCAGTGCCATTAGCTTTCAACGTATAGGTCCCACCTTGTTTAACAGAACCAAAATCTATTACTGGATTCAATAGTTTATTAATAATAAATTTGTTATTTACACCCTCAGGGATAGATACACCAAAAGTTCCATCAGCATGCTGAATAAGACGGTGCACTACGAGTGATCCTGCCCAATCAAATTTATTAGAATCAATATCTTTATTTTTCGTAGGACACCATCCTGTTATATATCGATTGGTACCGTCTGTAACTGTTTTTCCAGCATAAAAGGCAATACCATCTAACTTATTATTTATAGGAGTAATCCAAGTATTTGATGTTAATGGACGGTATTTATAGTGTACCATTCTATCATCAATACTTGAGTAAATCAAATACTGATAATCACCCATCGTGAACACATCAGGGCATTCAGTTAAAAAGGTAGTTGTATCCTCATAAAACGGCTTTTCCAAAGTCCAATCTCTCAAGTTGGAAGAACTGTATTGAGCGATTACTGCTCGCCATGGCACATTACTATTAGAAACTAAACCAACCTCAGAACGTGTTGCAATCAACATTTTATAAGTTCCCGAAATTTTATCTTTTATAATAATTGGATCTCTAAATTCATTACGATCGTATCCCCAAGAAGCCTGCAATAAAAAGGAAGGATCTTTGGTCCAATTTTTTAAATCCGTAGACGTTGCAAGCATAATTTTTTCTTTAGGATCAAGAACTCCGTTATGACCTGTATAGAAAGCGTAATAAATTCCATTCAATTTAAAAACGGATCCTGTACCCAATGCTCCATCCTGCTGATTCGCAGTTCCTGTAGGAATCATTTCGCTATTGTCTGCAAATGAAGCAAAATCAGTTGTAGTTACTTTATACCAAGGATGAAACGTAGGCAAGGTGTTTCTGGCATCATACAAATAGAAAATATGGAATTTTCCGTTTTCATAAAATGGCATAGGATCTCCTACCCAACCGGTAGTTGGTTTATAAAAAGTAGTATATTGATTTGCCGATTCAACAGCTGGCTGACAAGCTGGTGCAGTTGTTTCGGCACCTGGGTTTTCAGCTCCTGGTTTATCATCGCTACTGCAATTATAAAATAGTGCCACACAAAGTGGAAGACACAAAACCTTAAGATTTATTTTCATATTTAGTTAGTTTTAAGAGAACTATCAAATATCCTAAAGACATTAAAAACCCTCAGATTAAAAATTTTTATAAAAATGATTAATTAAAAAATGAAAAACCTCCGTATTATTTGATTAAATAATAATTAATCGTTCTCTGACTTTTTTACAGAGGTAATTTATAATCAATTAAAAAAATGAAATTGAATTACTAATATATTCGTAAAAATTTAGCTTTTATCTCGAGAATGTTTCTTTTTCATTCAATGCTTTTAAAAGTTATTAAAAAAACACTAATCACTTATATATAAAGTAATTACAACTAAAAAAAAGAGCAACTACTTCGTTGTAGTTGCTCTTATGTTACATAAAGTACAATTATGTTACGCTATTTTAATCAGAAAGAAAATGGGTGCATAGAAAACAATCTACTTTTTACTTTTATATTCTTTAGGTGTAACTCCAAATTTATTTTTAAAGGAAGTTGAAAAATAATTTGGTGAAGAGAAACCCACTGCATAGGCAATTTCTGAAATGTTTAATTCTGACTTTTTCAGCAGCTCCTTTGATTTATCTAATCGCATATTATTTATATGGTCACTGACACTAATTCCTAATATAGCTTTCACTTTTCGATACAATTGTACCCGAGAAATAGTTAAACTTCGCGCAAGATCTTCAACAGTGTAAGCAGAATTATCCAAGTTTTTTTCAATAAGATCATTCAACTTTTTTAGAAAATCTTGTTCAGAAACACCAAATTCGCCATCCTCAATATTTAAAATATTATTGGTATAATAAAATCGAAGTTTCTCTCTATTAAATAGCAATCCTTTTATAGATTGAGACAACACTTTTAAATTAAAAGGTTTTGTCAAAAATAAATCAGCGCCACTCTCTAATGCTTTTAAATAAGAATCCGGATCATCTGAGGCGGTCAAAATCAAAACTGGAATATGTGAAGTTCTAAGATCTTTCTTTAAAATTTGACATATTTCAAAACCGTTTTTTCCAGGTAAGTTCAAATCACAAATAATAACATCTGGTATTATTTCTAAAGATTGTTCAATAGCATCAAATCCATTAGAGGTATAAATATTATACTCTACAGACAATTTATTTGAAATAAAATCAGACAAATCCTTATTATCTTCGATATACAAAACAGAATATTTATCCTCATTAGTTTTGTACTCTGAACTTTGAATCACTTCTTCATCTAAATAATCTGTTTGATTAATTATTTCTAAAACCGGATTCTTTAGAATATTCTTTTCGTCAAGATGTGCTTTTCCTAACTGCAATGTTATTATAAATTCGGTCCCATTTTTAGAAACAATTTCTACTGTTCCCTTATGCAAATCAATAAAACTTTTTGACAAATGCAGCCCAACCCCTGAGCTATTTCTATAATTATTAGACCCTTGGTAAAAGGCATTAAAAACTTGATTTAATTCGTTTTCCGGGATTCCTATTCCTGAATCTTTAAATGAAATTTTAACTACATTATTAGTTTTATCTTCATTTATTTTTATTGTTATTTTTCCATTTTCTGGTGTGAATTTAAAAGCATTTGATAATAAATTAAAATAGACTTTATCCATTAAATTACGATCAATATATACCTCAAGTTCAGGATTATTTGACATCAAGGAAAAATCGATATTGAGTTTCTTTGCCTCTCTTTCAAAATCTACAATAATACTTTTTGAAAAATCTAATAAATTAGTACTTGAAGCTCTTAATATAAATTTTTTGTCTTCTACTTTTCTGTAATCCAATAATTGATTGATTAGTCGGAGCAACCTTCTAGAATTATTATACATCAAATTAATTTCTTTATTTACTGAACTCCCTTTGGTTTTGAGTTCACTGCCCAAAGATTCGACAGAACTTAAAATTAAAGTCAAAGGCGTTTTGAATTCATGAGATAAACCCATAAAAAAACTCAAACGAGCTTCATTACTTTGTTTTAATTCTTCTGAATACTTTTTAATTTCATTTCTTTGGCTTTTAATTTTTTTATTTCTCTCTTCTAATTCAATCTTTTTACGACTTATTGTTATTCGGGAATAAATACTGAAAAAAGCTAAACCTAGTGCCAATATAAATAGAAAAAATAAAAGTTTTAAAAGATTGCTCTGACCGGAATACTTCTCTTCTTGACTTTTTATAACGCCCTGTTGTTCCTCAATATCAAGTTGTTGCTTTGATATTTTATCAAATTGATTACTCATAATATCTGCATTGAGAGAATTTATCAATATGGTATTGAGTTTATTATTTTTGGGAACAATCTCTTGATTCGCTATTTTCATTGCCAATTTGATAGCTTCGCTTCCTCCCGTCGGATATAAAATGGTAGATTCCAGTATTCCGTCCTGAACAAGTTGAATCCCTCCAAATGGTCCATTAAGTCCATCGACCCCAATAAATTTTATTTTATTTTCTAGACCCTTTGATTTGGCAATTTTCCATGCATTATAAGCAATCAAATCATTAAAAGAATAGACATAATCTATATTTGGCAAACTGTCTAATAATTTACCAAAAGTTGATTTAGGATTCCCAAAGTCATTAGAGTCTGTAATAATAACTTTAATTCCAGGAAATTGCTTAACCATTTGTTGAAATCCTATACTTCTTTCAAGACCAGGGGATGTTTTTAAATCTGCATCAATTTCAACCACAGTAGCATGTCCGTTGGAAATTGAAGCAATATGCTTACCAGCTAATCGCCCAACTTCAATGTTATCTGCTCCTAAAAATGCGGTATAATTTGGAGTATTTGCCTTTCTATCCACCATAATTACTGGAATTCCTTTTTCTCTAGCTTTCTCTATTACTGGAACAATTGAGTCCGATTCAAAAGGAGAAACAATAATAACATCCACTTTATCAGCAATAAATCTTTCAAGATCATGAATTTGCTTTTTTGCACTACGATTAGCATTGTAAATGGTCAAGTTAACTTCTGGATGAAGCGAGGCCTCTACTTGCATACTATGATCCATTGTTTTTCTCCAAATATCATGATCAATACTTTGTGAAAATCCTATAGAAATTTTACTTTTATCTTTGTCTGATGAGTTACAAGAACTCTGTATTAAAACGAAACTTAAAAGCAGTATAAAAAAGATACTTCTTATCATAATGATTGGTTGGTTATAGTATATTATTAGCTAATTAATGCTAACAATTTAGTTTATAGTCAAAAGTAAAGAAATCGTCAACTATTTTAGATAGTATACCTAAATTAGGAATATGAAGAGGCTGAGTTGAAAATATTTTTTTTTAATGATATTCTCCAGTAATTTTAAAACAAATATAAAAAAAATCATATCATTAGTGTTTTAAAAACTATTTAAAAATATAACAAAAAAATGCAAATTAATTAAAGGAAAAGGAAATAGTTCCTCAATTGAGTTTTAAACCGGCAACAATTCCCTATTTTTCACAAATGACATTTAGACAAAATACATATTAAATACAGAATTTTAAATCAAAAAGATTCGGCTGTCTAAACACCTAAAGCTATTCATATCTAAAATCATTAATAAGCTATCATCTAGACCAATTTATTGAAGATCTTATTCTTTATTATATACAAAAAAGCCTGTAAAATATAAATTTTACAGGCTTTTACAATATTCAGTGGCCGCGACAGGGTTCGAACCTGCAACCCTCAGAGTCGAAATCTGATATTCTATCCAGTTGAACTACGCAGCCATTTGATTTTAGATTGCTGATTAACGATTTTAGATTTATGAACTAAAATCGTTAACCTTGAATCCAAAGATTTATGTCAATAATTTTTTAACTATTGTAGAAATAGTTTTTCCTTCGGCTGTTCCTCCTAATTGAGCTGCTGCTAATCCCATCACTTTTCCCATTGAAGCAATTCCTGATGCACCAGTTTCTGCAATAATTTTTGCAATCACTGCTTCTACTTCAGCTTCACTTAATTGTGCCGGTAAGAATTTTTCTATTACTGCAATTTGTGCTAATTCTGGTTCAGCTAAATCCAAACGGTTTTGCTCTGTAAAAATTCTAGCACTTTCCTTACGGGTTTTTACCAATCGCTGAAGTAATTTAACTTCATCGTCTTCCGTTATTTCTTCTTTTGATCCTGATGCTGTTTGCGCTAATAGGATTTCAGATTTAATAGCTCTTAAAGCTTCTAATGCAACTGTATCTTTGGCTCTCATGGCGTTTTTCATTTCGTCCATGATTTGTACTGATAAACTCATATTCTTTGTTGTTAATTTGGTTAATCGATTGCTTGTTGAATCGATTGTTGAAATGCTATTTTGAAAACGATTCTGTTCTGCCCCAGTCCCGAAGCTTCGTGAGTAGAAAAAACGTTTTTGATAAAAAGCTTGAAACGACAGCTGGATTAAGGCCCGACAAAATTAAAGAAATTTACTGTAATTAACAATAGATTGCTTTGTTGCTCAAAACGACAAAAAAATAACCCGAAAATTAAATGAATTTTCGGGCTACCTCATTTTGGTTTGAGTTAGTTAGTCTACATTGTCATGTAAATAAGAGTTGTTAGAACGCAACTGCAAATCGTTGTTGCTGTCTGTTCCCACAGAAATTCTCGAATTTGTATTATTGGCTTGATTGTTTGAGATGTCTATTCCCAATCTTTTGTAAGCCGGTTCTTTTTCATATTCATCAATTTTAGAAACATTATTATGAAACTTATAATTGAATTCTTTTAATTTTTTTCTTCTTTCATCAGCTCTCATTCTCAATGATTCCTCGATTGTCATTTCCATAGGAGAAATAGCATCAAAGTCAACAGGTGTATTTACTGATGTATCAACTTGTTTCATTGTGATGTTTAATTCTGCCGGAATAACAACTTCTGGAGTTTTAGCAACTGGCTTAGCCATGAAATCATGTTCTGGCTCCATATACTCTTCAAGAGAATATTTGATAATTCCATTATCACTCAATTCTGTTACTGGAACAAATTGAACTGCTTCGTTTACTTTGATATCACGAGTTTCACTTGTCAATTCAAACATTACTTTGTTTTCCTCAACTTGTGCTACCGGTTCTGCTTTAAAAAGTGGTAAATCAAAAGAGAAAGTCGTTTGCTCTTGTCTTTCGATAACTTTTGGCTGAACTGCTTTTACTTCTGCTACTGGAGATGAAATTGTAAAATCAATATCAGTAATAGGAGAAACAATTTCGAAAGTCACGTCTAAATTTTTAATAAACTCAGACATTACCATCAATTCTTCTTTATTAATAGTTGGTGACGTTACCACTGGTTCAGGAGCAACAACCGTATCTTCTAATAAATCAAAAACTATTCTTTCGTTTGAATTTGAAGCTGGTGATTCTGTATTTAAATCAAAAGCTGCAACCGTTTTATTACTTAGATTATGAACACTTCTTTGTTCATCTTCTAATGTGTGTATAATTTTTTTTGGCTCAGTATTTACGATTTCGTTTTGTTGTTCAATGTCAAAACCTGTAGCAATAATGGTAACTGCAATAGCATCCCCAAGTGATTCGTCTTCACCAACCCCCATGATAATATTTGCATTATGCCCTGCTTCAGCTTGAATATGATCATTGATTTCTCCAATTTCGTCAATTGTAATTTCATTAGTTCCAGAAACGATAAGCAACAATACGTTTTTGGCACCAGTAATTTTATTATCATTTAACAAAGGAGAATCTAAAGCAGCAACAATAGCTTCCTTAGCTCTATTTTCACCAGAAGAAACAGATGATCCCATAATAGCCGTTCCGCTGTTATACAATACTGTTTTAGCATCTCTTAAATCGATATTTTGAGTATAGTGATGCGTAATTACTTCGGCAATACCTCTTGAGGCTGTTGCCAAAACTTCATCAGCCTTTGAAAATCCTGCTTTGAAACCAAGATTCCCGTATACTTCTCTTAATTTATTATTATTGATAACAATTAAAGAGTCGACTTGTTTGCGTAATTTTTCAATACCAATTAACGCTTGTTCCTGACGTACTTTCCCTTCAAATAAGAAAGGTAATGTCACAATCCCTACAGTAAGAATGTCTCTTTCTTTAGCCAATTGTGCAATTACAGGTGCAGCTCCAGTTCCAGTTCCACCACCCATTCCGGCAGTAATGAATACCATTTTAGTATTTCTATCCAACATTTTTTCAATCTCGGAAATACTTTCAATAGCGGATTGCTGTCCTACATCTGGGTTAGCTCCAGCACCAAGTCCTTCAGTTAGATGTACTCCTAACTGAATTTTATTAGGCACAGAACTGCTCTGTAAGGCTTGAGAATCCGTATTACATACGATAAAATCTACGCCTTTAATTCCTTGTTTAAACATGTGATTTATAGCGTTACTTCCGCCTCCACCTACACCAATAACTTTTATTACATTTGATTGGTTCTTTGGTAAATCAAATGAAATACTTCCAAATTCTGAGTTGCTCATCATTTTATTTGGTTTTTGATATTTATTATTAATTATTGTGTTTTTCTGGGCACTGCCCTATTCTGCATTATCTAAGAAATCCTTAATCTTATCTACATAACGGTCAAAGAAATTTCTTTGTATCCTGTTTACCGTAGAATTATGTTTCTCATTTAAGTTTTGCTCCTCTTCTTCTTCCTCTTTCTCTACTATTTCATTCACTACCGGATTTTGAATTACTGGCTGCCTATATACCGGAGCTTTCGGTTGTTCTATAGCATCCATTCTTACCGCACTTTGTGTTTTATTCTCAATGCTTTTCATTACTAATCCAACTGCAGTTGCATACAAAGGACTTGAAATTTCCTCATCTGAATTTCCAGCTAAATGTTCGTTTGGATATCCAATTCTAGTATCCATCCCAGTAATATATTCCACTAACTGTTTGATGTGTTTCAATTGTGCACCACCACCAGTAAGTACTATTCCTGCAATTAATTTTTTACGAGGATCTTCGTGTCCATAGGCTTTCACTTCCGTGAATACTTGATCCACAATTTCCACAACACGTGCATGAATTATTTTAGATAGATTTTTTAAAGAAATCTCTTTTGGCTCTCTACCTCTTAATCCTGGAATAGAAACAATCTCGTTGTCTTTATTTTCTCCTGGCCAAGCTGATCCAAATTTCACTTTCAATAATTCAGCCTGCTTTTCAATGATAGAACATCCTTCTTTGATATCATCAGTAATTACATTTCCTCCAAAAGGAATTACCGCTGTGTGACGAATAATACCATCTTTGAAAATAGCCAAATCTGTTGTTCCACCACCGATATCGATAAGCGCAACTCCAGCTTCTTTTTCTTCCTGACTCAAAACGGCATCAGCCGAAGCCAATGGTTCTAATGTCAAGCCTGACAATTCTATTCCTGAACTTTGAATACATCTACCTACATTACGAATCGATGAAGCTTGCCCTACTACAACATGAAAACTAGACTCTAATCTTCCACCATACATTCCTATAGGTTCTTTGATTTCTGATTGTCCGTCAATTTTAAATTCTTGTGGCAAAACATGTATAATTTCTTCGCCAGGTAACATTGCCAATTTATTCACTTGGTCAATCAAAAGCTGAATATCGTTCCCTCCAATTACTTCTTCGGGATTGCTTCTGCTGATGTAATCTGTATGTTGAATACTACGGATGTGTTGTCCCGCAATTCCTACTACTACGTCTTTTATTTTATAGCCTGAATTATTTTCGGCTTCTTGAATCGCTTGCTGTATTGATTGTATGGTTTGAGTGATGTTATTTACAACGCCTCTAGCCACACCTAAACTTTTAGATTTACCTACACCTAAAATTTCTAGTTTCCCATACTCATTCTTCTTGCCTATCATGGCAACTATTTTAGTTGTCCCAATATCTAGACCTACTGCAATATTCTCTTTTTCCATTATCTATTATTTAGTGCAAACTACTTGTTCCGTAAATCGGAGGTCAATTTTTTTATATTTATACAACGAACTATCTAAAACCGCTTTTTGAAAAAAAGCTTTATAATTCCTGAATTTACGCTCCACATTTATCATTCTACCAAAATCAATTTGATATTCAAAATTTCTATTGAGCATTTTTAAGCTTCCATTAGGCATAATTTGAATTCCGATGATGTTTTTTTTCAAAAACGCATCGTCATAGATTAAGCGAAATAAATCGGATAAATCTTCGTTATTTTTTTTATTTATTCCCCCTGAAACAAGTGGAACTCTAGCTGTAAAATTAGTTGACAATGGCATTCTATTTCCTTCGTAATCAATATAAAAAGAACCGTTATTGTCAAAAACTCTAGCAATAGGAGTTTTTTGTTTCACCACTGCTTTTAACACACCATCAATACTCACAAATACATCTGATTTTTCAATCATTTCTTGTGTATCGAGAGTTGTTTCCAGTTTATTCAAATCTAAATTAACTTTTTGAATGCTTGATGCATCTTTTTTATTTTCTATTAACAATTTATTAACCGTTTCTTGCTTTACAAAAGGAGCGTTATCTCCTACAAAAATAACAACCGATTTAGTCAATTTTCTATTTTCATTACGATTTGACGTAAACGAAAACAGAAAAATTACCAACACAAACATCAGTATTAATCGAATATTTGTCCAATTAAAGAGTTTCATTTATCGCTTTTTTAATTGATGGTACTAATTCTCCAATATCTCCTGCTCCAATTGTTACAATAATAGCTGCATCACTTGCTAAAATTGTGGCAATCAAATCGTCTTTAGCTACTATTTTTTTATGACTATTAGTCATTTTATCCATCAGCCACTGTGAGTTTATTCCTTCCATTGGTAATTCACGGGCCGGATAAATATCCAGTAAAATTATATCATCAAAAGCCGATAAACTTTTGGCAAAATCATCAGCAAAATCTCTCGTTCTACTAAACAAATGAGGTTGAAAAATCGCCAAAACTTTTTGGTTTGGATACAATTCTCGAACCGCCTGATGCACTGCATTTATCTCCGTTGGATGATGTGCATAATCATCAATATAAACCTTAGCTTCTGTTTTAATCTGATAAGAAAATCTTCTTTTTATTCCCTTGAATGAAGTAATGGCTTTTGCAATGGCATCGGTTGGGGTGCCGAATAATTTTGCCATTGCGATAGCCATTAATGCATTCATTAAATTGTGTCTTCCTGGCAAGCCAAAATGCAAATCTTTGATTACTTCCGTAGGTGTTTGCACATCAAAAACATAGCTGCCATTTCCTATTCTAACGTTAAAAGCTTTGAAAACCGCATCTTCGTTTACAGCACAGGTAACACCTTCTAGTGGCAATTCTTTTGTTATAAAAAGATTGCTTTTATCTTCTATTTTCGAAGCAAATTCAAGAAAAGATTCTTCAATCGCTTCACTGGTTCCGTAAATATCCAAATGATCCGCATCCATAGAAGTTATGCAGGCAATATTAGGGTGCAAGTGCAAGAACGAACGATCAAATTCATCTGCTTCAACAACAGTTATTGTTTTTCCGCTTCCTATTAAATTCGAATTATAATTCTCAACAATTCCACCAATAAAAGCAGTAACATCAGCTCCACTTTCGTTCAAAATATGTCCTAAAATTCCTGATGTAGTTGTTTTTCCATGTGTTCCGGCAACTGCAAAACAAAAAGTATCTTTTGTAATTATCCCTAAAACTTCTGCGCGTTTTTTAACTTGAAAATCTCTCTCCAAGAAATAATTCCACTCTAAATGCGTCTTTGGAACTGCCGGTGTAATAATCACCAACGTATTTTCTAAGTAAAAATCTTTAGGAATCGCATCAATGCTGTCTTCAAAATGAATTGAAATTCCACTTGCTATTAATTCATTGGTAAGAGCCGATGGTGTTTTATCATAACCTGAGACGTTCTTGCCCAGGTTCTTGAAATAACGAGCCAAATTACTCATCCCAATGCCTCCGATTCCGATAAAATAGACGTTATGTATTTGATTTAAGTTCATTTTATTTTGAGTCTTTGGTATATTATCTTTTTTATTTCTATCTAATTAGCTTTACAATTTCATCAACAATTTGTTTTGTTGCTTCTGGCATGGCCAATAATTTTATATTTTCACTCAGCTGATTTTGCTTTCCTTGATCTTTCAGTAAGACTTCAAAAACAAGGCCGAATTCTGAATCAAGTTCGGATTCTTTCAACATTAAAGCTCCTTTTCTATCGACTATGGCTTGAGCATTTTTAGTTTGATGATCTTCGGCAACATTTGGGGACGGAATAAAAATTACTGGTTTACCCACAATGCACAACTCCGAAACAGATGAAGCACCAGCACGAGAAATAACAACATCTGCCGCAGCATACACTAAATCCATTCTTTCAATAAAAGCGACTACCTGAACATTTGTGGAATTATATTTTTTGTAATCTTCTAAATACAACTTTCCGCATTGCCAAATCACCTGAACATTTTGAGCAAGTATATTGACTAACTCTTTTTCGATTAATTGGTTTACTCTTCTCGCTCCAAGGCTTCCTCCAAGAACCAATAATGTTTTTTTATTTGAATCTAAATTAAAATATTGAATTGCTTCTTCTCTTTTGCTTTCAATGTCAATTAAATCCTGACGGACTGGGTTTCCAGTCAAAATCATTTTCTCTTTTGGGAAAAAGCGTTCCAGATTTTCATAAGCAACACAAATTTTATTCGCCTTTTTACTCAACAGTTTATTGGTAATTCCCGGAAAGGAATTTTGTTCCTGAATCACTGTTGGAATTCCTGCAATTGCGGCTACTTGTAGTAACGGGCCGCTTGCAAAACCTCCTGTTCCAATAACCACATCTGGCTTGAACTGTTTGATTATTGTTCTGGATTTTAATAAGCTTGAAAGCAACTTAACTGGAAAAAGAGCATTGTCAAATGTCAGTCTACGCTGTAATCCTGAAATCCAAAGTCCTTTAATATTATACCCTGCCTGAGGTACTTTTTGCATTTCCATTTTGTCTTTGGCACCTACGAAAAGAAATTCCGCATCAGGAAAACGAGATTTTAATTCATTTGCAATAGCAATTGCAGGATAGATATGTCCTCCCGTTCCGCCACCACTTAATATGAATTTATACTGTTTCATTGTTATTAATTTCTAATTTTCAAAAACGACTTATTTATTTAAAACCGCATGCATTGGATTCTTAGCTTTATCTTCAATCGAATAATTCTCAGCCACAACCTGTTCCTCTTCTAATTCCCTGTCAATTAATTTTTGAAGTGCCTCTTCTCTTTTGGCAGTATCTTTCATTTCTTGGGCAATTTCTTCTTCTTTTTTCGTAACGCTAATGATGATCCCAAGTGCAAAACAAGTCATCCAGATGGAACTTCCTCCACTACTGATTAAAGGCAATGTTTGCCCAGTAACAGGTAATAATTCAACTGCAACTGCCATATTAACCATTGCCTGAAATATCATGGGGAAACCCAATCCTACAACTACTAATTTACCAAACAGTGAATTGGCTTTATGCGATGCTATTACAAATCGGAACAATAACAATAAATACAACGTCAACACTCCTAAACCACCTATAAGTCCATATTCTTCAACGATTATGGCAAAAATAAAATCGGAGGAAGATTGAGGTAAAAAGTTCTTTTGAACACTTTTTCCTGGACCTAATCCGTATATTTTACCGGAAGCTATCGCAATTTTAGCCTTCTCTATTTGATAATCATCTTCATCGGGTTTATCACTTGTAAAATTATCAATACGACTAATCCATGTATCGACACGGTTAGGAAAAGCATCCGGAAAAGCTTTAGCAACAAGGATAAAAAATGCAAGAAAAACTATTCCTGAACCTACTATAATTCCAATATAACGCAACGGATATTTCCCAATGAAAACCAACATCAGCACCATAGAGAATATCAATGCCGTAGTAGAAAAATTGGCTGGAAGAATGAATACCAAAGTAATGAATACCGGCAACCAAAGCTCCCAAATAGAAGATTTAAAAGAAATAGGAACTTCTCTGGTTTTAGACAAATAACGCGCTACAAAAATAAACAACACCATTGCTGCCAATGTTGAAGTTTGAAACGTAACCCCTATAAATGGCACCTGAATCCATCGACTGGCATTGGCACCAGCAATAACGGTTCCCTTTATTAACGTGTAGGCTAATAGTACCCAAACAATATACAACGCTCCTTTAGAAACAGCTTTGAAATAGTGATAAGGCACTTTATGGACCATAAAAATAATGGTGAAACCAATACAAATATGCACGATATGCTTAACCAAATAGCCTAATGTATTTCCGTTTCCTTGACCGATGTAAGCCAAATTACTACTAGCACTAAAAACAGGCATAAATGAAAACAAGGCCAATAAGGCCACGAATGACCAAATCCCTTTATCTCCTTTTAAATTGTTGACTAGTTGTTTCATTTTTTATTTGTTTAAAGTTTCATTTTGTTTAAAGTTTAAAGTTGCTCAACCTTAAACTTTAAACATTAAACTTTTCTATAAATTCTTAACTGCTTGTTTGAATTGTTTTCCTCTGTCTTCGTAGCTTTCGAATAAATCAAAACTGGCGCAAGCTGGTGACAATAAAACTGTATCCCCTTTTTCTGATAATCGTTGTGCCATTTTCACAGCATCATTCATATTATCCACTTCAATCATAATGTCTACAACATTACCAAAAACATCAATTATTTTTTTATTATCCACACCAAGGCAAATAATAGCTTTTACTTTCTCACGAACTAATGACATTAATTCATTGTAATCATTTCCTTTATCAACACCTCCTACTATCCAAACTGTAGGTGTATTCATGCTATCTAAAGCAAAAAAAGTAGCATTTACATTAGTTGCTTTTGAATCATTTATGTATTGTACATTTTGAATTTTCAATACTTTTTCAAGACGGTGTTCTACTCCCTGAAAATTAGATAAACTTTCACGTATTGTAGATTTTCTAATCTGCATCAATTTTGCCACAGAGGTTGCTGCCATTGCGTTTTTCATGTTATGTTTTCCTTCTAAGGCAATATGTTCTGTGTCCATTGTAAACTCTTCTTGATTGATTGAAATTTCCATTTTGTTGTTTTTTATATAAGCTCCTTCGCTGAAAGTTTTTGTCAATGAAAAAGGAATTAATTTGGCTTTTGTTGTATGTGTTTTAAACCATTCTGCAATGGCCTCGTCATCGGCATCATAAATGAGGTAATCTTCCTCAGTTTGATTCATCGTAATTCTAAACTTTGCATCAATATAATTTTCATATTTGTAATCGTATCGATCTAAATGATCTGGACTAATATTTGTAATAATGGCAATATGTGGCTTAAAATTTAAGATTCCGTCTAATTGAAAACTACTCAACTCCAGCACATAAGAATCGTATTTATTATCTGCTATTTGCCAGGCAAAACTCTTTCCAATATTTCCTCCCAGTCCTATATTTAATCCTGCTGATTTTAGCAAATGATGCGTAAGCATTGTTGTAGTTGTCTTTCCATTACTACCGGTTATCCCTATTATGGTTGCATCTGTAAAAGGTGCCGCAAACTCAATTTCTGACAATACTGAAATTCCTTTTTCTATAAGCTTCTTCACTATTGGAGATTTATCTGGAATTCCGGGACTTTTCATAACTACATCAGCATTCAAAATCAAATCTTCGGTATGCTTTTCCTCTTCCCAAGCTATTCCATTAATGATAAGAACCTCTTTGTAATTCCCTTTTATCTTTCCAAAATCAGATACAAAAACTTCATATCCTTTTTTCTTGCCCAGAATAGCAGTACCTACACCACTTTCGCTACCACCTAAAATTACTAGCCTCATACTATCTCAATTTTAAGGTAACAATTGATAATATGGCCAGCATTATGGCAACAATCCAGAATCGAGTTACTATTTTACTTTCGTGATAGCCTTTCTTCTGATAATGATGATGCAAAGGTGACATTAGAAATATTCTTCGGCCTTCGCCAAAGCGTTTCTTGGTATATTTAAAATAACTTACTTGTAAAACCACAGATAAATTTTCGACCAGAAAAATTCCGCATAATAAAGGAATCAGCATTTCTTTTCGAACGGCAATTGCCAAAACAGCGATAATTCCACCAATAGTCAAACTTCCTGTATCACCCATAAAAACCGATGCCGGATACGAATTGTACCAAAGAAATCCAATCAATGACCCTACAAATGCGGCAATAAAAACCGTCATTTCCCCCGAATTAGGGATGTACATAATATTCAAATAATTGGAAAAAATTATATTCCCCGAAACGAACGTAAATATTCCTAACGCCAGAACTGAAACAGCAGAAGTCCCTGCGGCAAGTCCATCGATACCATCCGTTAAATTAGCACCGTTAGAAACTGCCGTAATAATGAAAATTACAACCGGAATAAAAATCAACCAAGCCCATTTTTCATATCCCTCACCTGTCCATGCTAATAATTCAGCATAGTCAAATTCATTATTTTTAAAGAACGGAATTGTCGTAGCAGTAGATTTTTCCTCAACTGGAGCAGGTAAAATCACGGTTTCTGTTGGCACTCTAAAAATATCTGATGTTGAAGTATCCGTACGAACCGTTACACTAGGACTAAAATAAAGAACAGTTCCTACTATTAAACCAAGACCTACTTGTCCTACAACTTTGAATATTCCTTTTAAACCTTCTTTATCTTTCTTAAAAATTTTAATATAATCATCTATAAAACCAATTGTCCCCATCCAAAGTGTGGTTACAATCAATAAAACAATGTAAATATTATGCAGTTTTGCAAAAAGTACAACTGGAACCAGAGTGGCAAATATGATAATTAAGCCTCCCATTGTTGGCGTACCCGCTTTTTCGTTCTGACCTGCTAAACCAAGTTCACGAACGGTTTCCCCCACTTGTTGTCTTTGCAAAAAGCGTATGATTCTTTTTCCATAAATTGTAGACAATAACAACGAAAGCATCAACGCTAACGCAGATCTAAAAGTGATGTATTGAAAAACACCTGTTCCTGGAACATCTAATATTTTGTCTAAATATTCAAATAAGTAATACAGCATATTTTTCTATTTATGGAGTTGGTCTAATATTTCTTTAACTATTTTCATATCGTCAAAATCATGACGAATACCATTTATTTCCTGATACGTCTCATGCCCTTTCCCGGCAATTAAAATAATATCATTGGGCTGAGCCAATTGACATGCGGTTTTTATGGCTTGTTTCCTATCGGTTATAGTCAACATTTTTTTATAATTCTGAGGAGCAACACCTTGTTCCATTTCAGCAATAATAATTTCTGGGTCTTCATTTCTTGGATTATCCGAAGTGAAAATTGCTTTATCACTCAACTCAGATGCAATGCCAGCCATAATAGGTCGTTTGGTTTTATCTCTATTTCCTCCACAACCTACAACCGTGATTAATTGTTCGTTTTTTGAACGAATGTCATTAATGGTTTTTAGCACATTTTCTAAGGCATCCGGCGTATGCGCATAATCTACAATTGCCGTAATATTTGAAGCAGAAACAATAAATTGAAAACGCCCTGAAACACTTTCTAAATCGGATAACAATCGAAGTACTTCCAGACTATCCATTCCAAGTTCAACCGCAGTACCATAAATTGCCAATAAATTATATGCATTAAATGTTCCTATCAGTTTTACCCAAACTTCATTTCCGTTTATTTTTAACAACAAACCTGACAGTTGATTTTCAAGAATTTGCGCTTTATAATCAGCATATGATTTTAAGGCATAAGTCAATTTTTTAGCCACAGTATTCTGTAACATCACTTGACCATTTTTATCATCAATATTGGACAGTGCAAATGCTGTTTTAGGCAAATTATCGAAAAACGATTTTTTTACATCTCTATATTCTGCAAACGTGGGATGGTAATCCAAATGATCGTGCGACAAATTGGTAAAAATACCGCCAACAAAATGCAATGCTTCGGTTCTTTTTTGATGAATCCCATGAGAACTCACTTCCATAAAACAGTATTCAATCCCGTTTTCAACCATTTCAGCTAGATAATGATTTATAGTAATTGAATCTGGAGTCGTGTGAGTCGCTTTATATTCAACATCGTCAACTAAAATTTTTACTGTAGAAAGTAAACCAACTTTATAACCCGCTTTTTTGAATAATTGGTACAATAAAGAAGCAATGGTAGTTTTACCGTTTGTACCTGTAATTCCAACTAATTTCAAGTTTTGTGAAGGATCTCCAAAATAATTTGCAGCCATAAATGCCAAGGCAGAATTCGTGTCTTTTACCTGAACATAGGTAATTCCTTTGGCAATATTCTCTGGAAATGTATCGCATATAACCGCTACAGCTCCTAGCTCAATTGCTTTTTCTATAAAATCGTGTCCATCAGAAATGGAACCACGAATAGCCACGAAAATATCATTAGTCTCGATTTTTCTAGAATCGAAATCCATTTTATTAATGGCAATATCCGTCGAGCCTTTTACGGCTTCGATAGCTACTTTATACAATATATCTTTTAATATACTCATGATAATTCCAATAGTATAGTTGTATTTTTTACAATATTCTGACCCGCAGCAAGTGATTGTTTTTTCACTTTACCAACTCCTGTAACCTTAACTTTTATGCCCAAATTGCCTAATAAAGCGACAGCATCCATCCCTGACATTCCTTTCACATTAGGAATTAATTGCATCTTCTTTTCTGATTTTACAAAGTAAGAATCATAATTATTTTCTTGTTTTTGTATTTTTCTATTTAGGTTTTTAATCTCATTTGTTGAAGGCGCATCTGTGAAAATCTTTTGCGCAATCCTCTTAAAAACTGGTCCGGCAACATCCGCTCCATAATAATTATTCATAGATGTATTTGGTGCATGAACAACAACAATGCAAGAATATTTAGGATGTTCAGCAGGAAAAAACCCTACGAAAGATGAAATATAATGTTTGTCATTTCCGCCATTTTTTCCATAATTAGCTTGCGCTGTTCCTGTTTTTCCTGCCATAGAAAAATCTTTAGAATATAGCTTTGCGCCTGTTCCTCTTTTTACCACATTTGACAACAACGCTTTTAGTTTTTTGATAGTTCCATCAGAACAAATCTTCGGATTGATAATTTGTTTATCATATTTCTTGATGGTTTTATTCCATTCTTTAATTTCTGAAACGAATTGTGGTTTTACCATTTCTCCATTATTTGCAACAGCATTATACAAAGTCAAAGTTTGCAGAGGTGTCATTGCTACACTATATCCAAAAGCCATCCATGGTAAAATATTAGGATTCCAATTTTTATCTGATGTTTGATGAACAATAGGTTTTCCTTCACCTTGAAAGGGCAATCCAAGAGGTTTATTCAAACCCATTTTATTTATTCTATCGATAAATTGTTGTGGATTATTTTTATAATTTTCTACAACAGCTTGAACTAAAATAGTATTGGAAGAAACTTCAAAGCCTTTTCCAAGCGAAATTTTCCCATATCCACCTTCATGCGAATCACGAACTTTATCTCCTCTGTAAGTAATAACGCCACCATGACTATCGTAAACCTTAGATGTATCGACTTTGTTATCATCCAAAAGCGCAATCATATCCACCAATTTGAATGTAGAACCTGGCTCGTGAGATTCTGCAACAGCATAATTTATAGTTTCGTAGTAGTTACCAGATTTTTCGTCTCTTCCCAAATTAGAAATTGCTTTAACCTGACCTGTTTTGGTTTCCATAACCACTACACAACCGTGTTCAGCGCCATATTCTTCCAATTGTTTCAACAAGGCATGATGCGCAATATCTTGTATGTAAACATCAATAGTTGAAATTACATCATATCCATCTCGCGGATCAACTTCGTTTACATCACGAATGGGTTTCCATTGTCCTTTTGCAATTTTTTGTTTTAAAATTTTACCGTCTTTTCCGTTTAGATATTTTCCAAAAGCACCTTCTATTCCTACTCGTTTTAATTGACCACTTTCGTCAATTCTATCGTAACCAATGGTTCTTTCAGCAATTTTGCCAATAGGGTGTTCTCTTACCGTTTCTTGTTCAATTATAATTCCGCCCTTGTAAGCTCCCAAATTAAACAACGAAAACCCTTTGATTTTAGAATACTGGGTATAACTTAATTTACGGGCAACTAAATAATATCTGTTCTTATTTGCCCTGGCTTTTCTTAATTCGTTTTCAAAAAAATTAGATGGTTTTCCTAAAACTGAAGCCAACGAATCTGACAATGATTTAACATTTTTTTCAAATGCTTCAGCTTTTGGAGCAACAGCATCAAAACGTATTTCATAATTAGGAATAGAAGTAGCCAAAAGACTTCCGTCGGCAGAATAAATATTTCCTTTATTTGCTGGAATCACAAAATTCTTAACGGTTCTTTCCTTGGCTAATTTTCTATAATAATCACCTTCGACCCATTGAATATTTGTCAACTTTACAGCAATAGCAATTGCCATCAAAAAGATAGCGAATGCAACCAGATAAATTCTGTACGATATGTATTTATCTTCTACTGCCATATTTTTTTGAAAAAGCTTTTTTCTTCTTCTTTTTTAACTTTTATTTTTATTGGAGGAACTGTTGACGGAAAAATTTCTTTCTCTATCATTTTTTGAGACACAGTTGATTCCATTTTTAATTTCATTAATTCTGAGCGTCTGTCCACAAATTCTGAACGCAACTCTTTAACCTGATTTGTCAACTCTGCAATCCGAAAAACTTTCTGCTCAAATCGCTGTGTATTGGCAATCATTACAATCGCCAATAGGATTACAAAAACAATAAACCGCCAGTTTTTTACCGCATCATCATTTATAAGAAACCGCGCTTTCAATAGGCTGTAAACTCCGTTTTTCATTTTTATGACTAATTATATCTTTTCGGCAATTCTCAATTTGGCACTCCTTGCTCTGTTGTTCTCTTTTATCTCAGCATTATCCGGAACGATTAATTTACCAACTGTTTTAAATGGCACAGAAAAATTACCAAAAAAATCACGCTCAGGTTCCCCTTCAAACATTCCGTTTTTCATAAATCTTTTCACCAAACGGTCTTCTAATGAATGATATGATATCACGCTTAATCTTCCGCCAGGATTTAATATTTCTAAGGATTGTTCCAAAAATTCTTTCAAAACATCCATTTCCTGATTCACTTCAATTCGGATAGCCTGATAGATTTGAGCTAATATTTTATTTCGAACTCTTTCTGGTAAATATCTCGCCAAGACCTCTTTCAATTCATCAGTCGTCTTGATTGGCTGTTCTTCTCTGGCTTCTATAATTGTTCTTGCCAAAGCAGGTGCATTTTTTAATTCACCATAATCCAAGAACACTCTTTTTAAATTCACATCATCATATTCATTGACAACCCGATAGGCATTCAAATCATTTTTCTGACTCATTCTCATATCCAACTCCGCATCAAAGCGAGTAGAAAAACCTCTTTCAGGAACATCAAATTGATGAGACGAAACTCCTAAATCTGCCAAGATTCCATCAACACTTTTCACACCATAAAAACGCAAAAACCGTTTTATAAAACGGAAATTCTCATTAATAAGCGTAAACCTTTCATCAGGCAAGGCATTCGCCAAAGCATCTTCATCCTGATCGAAAGCAAACAGCTTTCCGTTTGGCCCGAGTCTTTTCAAAATTTCTTTCGAATGTCCTCCACCGCCAAAAGTCACATCTACATAAATGCCGTCTGGCTTAATATTTAAACCATCTACTGATGCCTGAAGCAAAACCGGATTATGATATTCCATTGTCGTCGTCATTTATATTTCCCATTACTTCTTCTGCTAAATCTGCAAAATCAACATCCTCACCATTTATTGATTTTTCGTATAAATCTTTATCCCAAATCTCAACAATATTCACTGCCGATGAAAACACAACTTCCTTAGCAATACTTGCAAATACCACCAAATCCTTTGGCACTAATAACCTACCTAAAGCATCTATTTCAACCACTTTAACCCCAGCAGTAAATCTGCGGATAAAGTCATTGTTTTTCTTCACGAACCGATTCAGTTTATTGATTTTTTGCATCATCAAATCCCATTCATTCATAGGATACAACTCTAGACATGGTTGAAAGACGGAACGCTTCAAAACAAAACCGTTTTGAAGTGAAGCAGCCAATTGCTTTTTTAAAGGCGCTGGCAACAGCAACCTCCCTTTAGCATCGACTTTACATTCATATGTTCCAATAATTGTATCCAATCAAAAAGTTTTAAATGATGTAGAGCAAAAATATAAAAAATATTACCACAATTTACCACTATATCCCACTTTGTTAATAAGTTTAACCACTTCCAGCCAAAAACCCTTAATTTTTAGACAGTCAGAACGTTAGGTCACTTTTGTTTTATTTGTAAGAAAGGTAATGTTATTGAAAAAAGGAGGTGAAATACAATGATATTTCAATTTAAAATGACAAGAACAAGCTCGAAATAAATGAAATTTGAAGCCCGAATAAGCAAATAAAGAGACCTCTATTTTTACCACGACCCGCATAATTTTACAATTAAAATTGTTGTAAAAATTCTTTTTTATTTATTAAATCCTATATTTGTCAAAATTGAAAATCCGCATTCAAAAAAAATGGAAAAACACTATAAAAAAGAAGGTAGATATAGCTATTATGAAGCAGGCGAAGGAACTCCAATTGTCATCTTGCACGGGCTAATGGGTGGACTTAGCAACTTTGATGCTGTTGCAAGTTACTTTTCTACAAAGGGATATAAAATAATCATTCCAGATTTACCTATATACACTCAAAACATTTTAAAAACGAATGTAAAAAGTTTTGCAAAATATGTTAAAGATTTCATCACATTCAAAGGACTTGACAGAGTAATTCTTTTAGGAAATTCATTAGGTGGCCATATTGCTTTATACCACACTAAAATGTATCCTGAAAAAGTAGCCGGCCTTGTAATAACCGGAAGTTCTGGTCTTTATGAAAGCGCAATGGGCGACAGCTATCCTAAAAGAGGTGATTATGAATACATCAAGAAAAAAGCTGAGGATGTATTTTATGATCCAAAAGTAGCTACCAAAGAACTTATTGATGAAGTTTACGAATCTGTAAATGACAGAATAAAATTGATAAAAACACTGACAATTGCAAAAAGTGCGATTCGTCATAATATGGCAAAAGATTTGCCAAAAATGCATGTTCAAACCTGTATAATTTGGGGAAAAAACGATAAAGTTACACCTCCTGATGTTGCAGAAGAATTCAATAAATTATTACCTAATTCTACCTTATATTGGATAGATAAATGTGGTCATGCTGCTATGATGGAGCATCCTGATGAATTCAATCGTTTATTAGAAGACTGGCTAACAAACACGCATTTATCAGTACACTAATCCCAAAAGGAGAATTTTACACCTAGAAAAAATGAAAATTAATACTGCCGAATTTGTTATCAGCAACTCCGATGTAGCCAAATGTCCGAAAGACTTTTTGCCGGAATATGCTTTTATAGGCCGATCAAATGTTGGGAAATCCTCTTTGATAAACATGCTAACGAATCATAAAAAGTTAGCTAAAACTTCAGGAAGACCAGGAAAAACACAATTAATTAATCATTTTTTGATTAACAGCAATTGGTTTCTTGTAGATTTACCAGGTTATGGTTATGCTAAAGTTTCTAAAAAAACGAAATCAATTTTTCAGGAATTTATTACTGACTACTTCGAAACAAGAGAACAATTAGTTTGTGCATTTGTTCTGATTGATATTCGTCATGAAGCGCAAACCATAGATATTGAATTCATGTCCTATATGGGCGAAAGTGAAATTCCTTTTTGTATTGTTTTTACCAAAGCAGACAAAATCAGTAAAGTAAAAATCGATTCTCATATTGCGGCTTACAAAAAGAAAATGTTCGCTAACAATTGGGCCGAAATGCCTCATTATTTTGTTACTTCCGCAACAGAATCTACCGGAAAAGAAGAGTTATTAACCTATATTGACGAAGTAAACCAAGAGGTTTTTAAAAATAATAATCAATTTTAGAAACTACATTTTATTATATAAAAAAATCCAAAAACTTATAATTTAGTTTTGGGATTTTTTGTTTTGATTTAGAATCTATTCTATTTTGTCAACTCCAATTTTTCCGCAAAATAATCACAGAAATCTTTCATGGTATCAGCCATTTTTTCGTCATCAGTAGCACGTTTAAATGTTTCAGACATTGCCACTAAAGTCTGGTGAAAGAAAATTTTCATTTCATCAACTGGCATATCTTTAGTCCATAAATCAATTCGCATACTTTCTTTAGCCTTGCTGTCCCAGATAGACAACATAATTGCTTTTGCTTCTTCTTGTTCTACTCCACCGTCTTTTGCAGACCACATTAATTTTTCCGGAACACGATTTTCATCTAACTCAATTAGAAACTTAATTTCTGATGTATTTTTATTCGACATTACTTTTTGGGTTTGTATTTTGATTTAACAAATATTTCTTTTGCATTGGTTTTTAATAAATCTACCAAAGGCACATCATTATTTTTCATATAAGAGCGTACCATTTGCCATCCTATCCAGGAACCAACCTGACCTGGGGAATCATTATCAATTTCTAAATAAAATTTAGAAAATGGAGCCGGATTTATAAACCGGGAAATTAATTTTTGATCATTACTGTAAAGCATTTCTTTTTCAATAAAATAACGCCACATATAACTTTCATTTTCTTGGCACCATATAATTTGCGCAGGAGAATATCCCATTTTTTCAGCATCGGTATAATCCGGCAAAAGTAAGTCTTTTAAGTACAATTGCTTTCCATAATAAATCATTTGACTTAGCAAATCTTTGTCTAAAACAGGTGGAATATTACGTGCTGAAAAACTCGATACTACATCAGGTGCGATTTGTCTTTCCTCAAAATTTTGCTTTAAATAATTTGGAAACTGATAAAACTTATGATCCTTCCCTAAATATAATTCGAGCGAAATTACAACTAAACTATCCGCATAAATAGCTTTGTTTTTATAATCCATTTCAGAGATTACAGTGATTACTTTGGGTGTTTTTGTCTTAGGAAAATAATATTTGATGTGCTTAAAAAGTGTTTCTAACTCTAATTTTACTGGTTCAAAATCACCATATTTTTTTTGTACTTCTATGTACAATTCTCTCCATAACGGATCTTGCATTTTATTCAACCAAACACTATTGTCATTTCCTGGAGGAAAAAAAAACGGAAATTGTTTTTTTACTGTTTCTAAATCCTGTGGTGGAGTTTCAAAAAATATTTTATCAAAGCGTTCCACTTTTACTTCCAAAGGAATTGCAGTAACAGCACTTTCTACTTTATTTTTCTTATCACAAGATAAAATAAAGAGACAAAAGACTACAAGAAACAGATATTTTTTCATATATATTAATTAAATTTGTTTCCAAAGAATCTAGGGAAACGAATGCGCAACAAATTTATTTTGCAAATATACATTCCTGATTTTTAAAACGTAAACTATTATGACTAAAAAAAGCACATTACAAGTTGAAAAAGTGAATGCCCACATCGTAAATTGGTTAAAAACATATGCAGAAAATGCAAAAGTAAATGGTTTTGTAATTGGGATTTCCGGAGGAGTAGATTCGGCAGTTACCTCAACATTATGTGCACAAACAGGATTAAAAGTTTTATGCGTTGAAATGCCCATCCATCAAGCACAAAGTCATGTAACTCGAGGACGGGAGCATATTGAGCAATTAAAAAAAAGATTTCCAAATGTATCCAGCATTGAAGCTGATTTAACCTCTGTTTTTGAAACTTTCAAGACAGTTGTGCCAGATGTCTCGGATACAGCAAAACTTCATTTATCGCTTGCTAATACTCGAGCACGATTAAGAATGACAACTCTGTATTACTTTGCTGGGATTCATTCTTTATTGGTCGCCGGAACTGGAAATAAAGTAGAAGATTTTGGAGTGGGTTTCTATACAAAATATGGTGATGGCGGAGTTGATTTAAGTCCTATCGCAGATTTAATGAAGTCTGAAGTGTTTCTTTTAGGAAGTTATTTAAAAGTTCCAGACTCCATTTTAAATGCATCACCTACTGATGGATTATTTGGAGATGAAAGAACCGATGAAGATCAATTAGGCGCCAGTTATGACGAACTGGAATGGGCAATGACCCAAGATGAAGCTGGACAATCTTCGGATGCTTTTTCAGGAAGAGAAAAGGCTGTTTTCGAGATTTATAAGCGATTAAACACTATCAATCAACATAAAATGACAGCAATTCCTGTTTGTTTTATCCCAAAAGAATAAAGAAGTCACATTTTATATTGATTTACAATTAATTACAGAATTTATTTATTAATTTTACATTTCCAATAACAAATAATTCTAAAAATTTAAAATCATGATTAAAGTATGTATAGCCGACAATTATCCTGTTGTGCATTTTGGAGTAAAATCTTACTTTAAAGATAATGCAGACATATCAATAGTTGCCAATGTTGGTAATTTTTTGATGGTACGGGATATACTTTTAACTAAAGAGATTGATGTCTTAGTTTTAGATTTGGAGCTGGAAGGTCTTTCCAGTATTTTTGAGGTCAAAGCAGTCTTGAAAAATTTTCCAAAAACTAAAATTATCATTTTCAGTGGTCTTTCAGAACAAATTTATGCCCCTAATGCTATTAAAGCGGGAGTTTCAGGATTCATCCACAAAAAAGAAAAACTAGAAACTTTAGGAGTTTCAATTATCAAAGTCCACCAAGGAAAGATAATTATAAATGAAACCGTAAAGAAAAATCTAGCACTAATTGCAAAACAAAGTAAGAGTGAACGCTTATATCGTAAGCTTTCTAATCGTGAAGTAGAAGTTTTACGCTATCTAAGTGACGGGAAGAAAAATCATGAGATAGCTGATATTCTAAAACTAAACGAAAAAACAATTAGTACGTACAAATTACGATTACTTACAAAACTAAATGTTACTAATTTAGTAGACTTGGTAAACAAAGCAAAAACTTTAGAGATCGTTTAGTACCGCGACATAACTCTCCCTAATTTTTTTGAAAACGAATGGACTAATATATTATAATCCATAACCATAGACAAAGGCTCTGTGTTATCTGAACCAGCTTCAGATGATAGAGAGCTTTTTAATGATATCTCACTACTACTCTGCCAGTTTTATAAGAGAACTTTGTTTTAAGTTTAATATAATCCATTATTTCAGCTATTACCTCACTATTATCTATTTCAGATTCTTTTGAAACTGAGTTCTTAGCATTTTCTATAAATTGACTAATCAAATACCATCTTAACGTAAATAAATTATCTGTTACATTTTGATTCAATTGCTCTAATTTAGTTTTCGGAAAAATATTTTGTCCTTCCCAATTATGCAATACATATTTCTCATTATTCATCACAATATCAGTAATTATTTGAGCAAATTCCGGTTTCAAATGCATTAGATATCTCTCTAAATTAAAATTATCATTTTGCAAATAAACACTTATTACATCATTATAAATTTCTTTAAACAAACCAGTTGCAAATTCTATTTCATCCTCCTGTAGACTTAAATATATTTCTTCATAAACCTTTCTTTCTCTCTTTACAAGTACTTCCCCAACTTCCCCTTCGGGATTAGTTCCAATCAATACCCCTTCAAATTTTTCAGAAATATTTCCGTATGATAAAAGTATGTTTATAATTTCACATTCTACAATACCCAAAGTATCTACTTTTTCAGCATCAACAGGATTTTCATTTTTTACAACTTCGAAAGCTTTTTGCTCTTGTTTTTGTTTTTTTCCAACTTCAACAACATCTTTTTGCACCAATTGCGCTAAGGTACTCACAAGCACTTGCTCTGAAATATCCATAATTCGGGAACATTCCTGAATATAAATTTCGCGTTGAATTCTATCCGGAATTTTCGAAATACTGACTACCATATCTCGAATCAAGTCTGCTTTTTTTATGGGATCATTCTTGGCTTCATTCATCAAAAGCGATGCTTTGAACTGAATGAAATCTTTAGCATTATTTTCAAGGTATAAAACTAAATCATCATAAGATGTTTTTTTGGCAAAACTATCCGGGTCTTCTCCGTCAGGAAAAGTGCATACTTTTACATTCATTCCTTCTTCAAGAATCAAATCGATTCCTCGAATGGAAGCACGCAAACCGGCCGCATCACCGTCAAAAAGAACGGTAATATTTTTTGTCAATCTATTTACTAATCGGATTTGATCTGGCGTCAAAGCTGTCCCTGAGGAAGCGACAACATTTTCAATTCCAGATTGATTGAACTGAATTACATCCGTATACCCTTCGACTAAATAACAATTATTCAGTTTCGCAATGGATTGTTTGGCTTGAAAAATACCATACAACACTTTACTTTTATGGTAAATTTCACTTTCGGGTGAATTTAGGTATTTTGCGGCTTTTTTATCATTGGTAAGAATCCTTCCTCCAAAACCCAAAACTCTTCCTGACATACTTTGTATTGGGAACATCACACGCCCTTTAAACCTATCGAAAGGCCTGTCTTCTCTGGGAATTGTGAGCCCTGTACTTTCCAGAAACTCTAATTTATATCCTTTGCCTAATGCTTCCTTAGTAAAAGCATCCCAAGCTTCTGGGGAATAACCCAATCCAAATTTCTTTATGGTTTCATTGGTAAAACCCCGTTCTTTAAAATAAGAATAGCCAATTGCTTTCCCTTCTTCAGAGTTTAAAAGTGTATTATGGAAATAGGTTTTTGCAAATTCTGAAACCAAATACATACTTTCTCGAACATCAGTATTGGCTTTTTCCTCATCCGTTTGCTCCGTTTCCTCGATTTCGATATTATACTTTTTGGCTAAATACCGAATAGCTTCCGGATATGTGAACTTTTCGTGTTCCATCAAGAAAGCCACGGAATTCCCCCCTTTTCCAGAACTGAAATCTTTCCAAATTCCTTTGGCTGGAGATACCATAAATGATGGCGAACGCTCTTCAGAAAATGGACTTAGCCCTTTAAAGTTACTTCCTGCTCGTTTTAATTGCACAAAATCACCGATAACCTCCTCTACTCGGGCGGTTTCGAAAACAGTATCAATAGTGGCTTTTGAAATCAAATTGGATAAAATATTTAATAATTGAAAAGTCTGTAAAAATACGCAAATCAAAGTTGATAATTCAATATCTAAAACAAAAAAAGCACTTCTTTCAAAGTGCTTTTCAAAGTATAAAACTAACTAAAACAATTTCTAATTAAAATCAAAACGCAATCCTACAGAAACATTATTTTGCTTCACTGCATTGTCTTTAAACAATGGATTTAAATCATATTTCAAGTACAAACTGGTAGCTTTATATCCTACGTAAGTACTCAATCCATATATAAAACTATCAACATTAAAATCACCTTTAGTTATTTCTCTTGACTTATACCCATCAATATCATAATTTATATGTTGCTTCGATTTTAGATTTGTACCAACGTATCCTCCTAAACCAACACGGAAACTATCGTGTGTTTTAAAATAGGTCTTCCCATCTCTTTCTTTGGATTTTGTGAAGTCAAATTCTAAGTGCACTGGAAATACTAAATTTACATTCTTGAAACGAGTATCATCCTGACGAATTGGATTTACCTCCAGATTTATTTGGTCTCCATCCGCTACAAAATACCTATTATCTGTAGCTCGCAAATTATTATACATCACTGAAAATCCATATTTTGCATGCAATAGATTATTGTTTTTTAAAATTCTGGTATTATAAGTTACTCCCCATTCATAAAAATGAGAACCTAAATACCTGAAATCTGATTTTTGAATAGAGCCATCGGTCACTACATTATTCAATCCAGTAGCTAATACCAATTGTGAAGTAGTTCTTTTAGATTGGCGTTCTTCTTTATCTTCCTGACCATTATAAACCTTCATGGAGGTGATATTAATTTCAGTTTGAGAACCAATTGAATTTGGATTGTTACCTAGAATAATTGTTCGACCTCCGCTTCTATGATCCTTTTCATCTGTTACTTTTCCATCAACTTTATCTTGCACCAATTGATTTAACTTTGCTTGTTCAACACTCACTTTTGCCTCAATGGCTGAAGCATGAATTTTTGCTTTTTGCATTTTAAGGTCACTTGCTTGCTCCTTAGTGACAACACCTTTTTCTAAGTCATTGTCTATTAATTCCACAGCCGCTTTTAAGGCATTTTTTTCATTATCTGTAATGGCTTTAATTTCGTTACTAATAGCTTTGGCTTTGGTTTCAAAGGAAATTGCTTTATGGTCTCTTCCTTTATTTTGTCCAGTTTCTTCAAGGGAATCCTCAACTATTTCTATTGCTACATCCTTAAACCAAATTTGCCCAGTTTCATTTAATAAAACACCATACGAAATAGCTGTTGCCTCAGTTGGAACATATAAAACTACCTCATATTTAGTCCAATCCTTAGTTCCTTTGATGGGTCTTCTTTGCATATTATCAAAAGCTAAAACTGCTGCAGTATAATAATCTACTCGCATCCACAAACCTGCCCATGACTTTACATTTTCACTTTTTACATATGCAGTCATTTTGACTGTTTTTCCTAAAAATGCATCCGGTTGTATGGTTTTCATTATAGTACCAAAACCATTCGTTTTACTTTGAATCGATTTAATTTTGTAAACCGTTTGATTGTTTTTTTCAGCCCCTGCATCTGATCCCATTTCATAACTTTCTGCTTTTGAACCCCTATAATGCCAGTCTGAACTGTTTTTTATAGCGTCTACTCCTTGAGCATTTACCTTACTTAGTAAGGAAAGCAACACAATTGTTGTGATTAAAATAATTTTTTGCATGATTTTCGTTTTTTGATTGATGATTGATTTTGATTTATTCTTCGTAATTTCTATTAACTAAAACTGTTTTTATAGCATTAAAATTCTTGTTGAATTTATTCAATGCAGACTCTCTAAATGATTGATTTAATTCTGTTTCAGCATTTGCCAATAAACTGTTTGGATTTACTGAAATAACTGTTCTAGTTTTTTCAATTGCTTTATCAGTAGCTTTTGGTTCAAATTTAGTATTCGTAACTTCTGCTAATAATTTTTCTGCTGAAATATATTTATTTACACTTCTTGATTGGTAATTCTTGTTTTCAGAAGAATTAACTACAGCCTCATTCTCTTTTGATTGATTGATGATTAAAACATCTTCTTCTGTATTATTAAGTTGCTTTGGCTGCTTTTTTAGATTATTATTGTCAGCAACAACTTTATGTGTCTCTACTGTTGTTTTTTGAACTTGGCTAGGCAAAATACCTTCATTGATTATTTCTGGCGCTTCTAAATTATTTCTATCTGTTTTTTCTTCTAGAACTATGGGAGTAGTTGGATCTATTTTCACAGTGTCAAATCCATTAAAAAAAATGGTCCCTAACAATAAAAACCCAACAAAACTTGCGGCTATAAACATCCAAGGGAATTTAGCTTTTGGTTTTTGCTTCGCTTGTTCGCTATTGCTCGGTTCAGCAGCCGTAAGCATTGCATCCAATTTGCTCCAAGCCATTTCTGATGGTTTGATTTCCCTAGAATTTAATAGCTCTTTGAACTGTGTTTCTAATTTATTCGGTTCCATAACTGTAATTTTTTAAGGTATTAATCTGTGCTTGCAGCATTTTCCTGGCATGTGATAATTGCGATTTTGAAGTCCCTTCATTAATCCCTAACATACTAGCAATTTCATGATGTTTAAATCCTTCGATAGCATATAAATTGAAAACCATTTTATATCCATCCGGCAAACTATCAATCAAAAATTGGATATCGTCTATTGAAAATTGGCTTTCGATATTATTGAAACTTTCTTCAAAATAGGTTTCATCTTCACTATACTTTAGCTTTTTTTCAACTCGGATAAAAGAAATACATTCATTGACCATAATTCTTCTAATCCAACCTTCGAAACTTCCTTTGTGCTGAAAATTCTTCAGATTCGTAAACACTTTCATAAAAGCAGTAATCATGATATCTTCGGCCTGATGAATGTCTTTTATATATTGGCGGCAAATGCTTAACATTTTTGGAGAAAACTTAGTATAAATCTGCTGTTGTGCCTGCCGATTGTTTTCGACAGCTAACTGGATTAATTCATTTCCCTCCTGATGTAAGTTGATTACTTTCAAAATTTTTATAAAGTGTTTCTATAAGTATAGACGATTGACGATGCAAAAAGGTTGCATCTTAAATAGAAAAAATTTTGATTTTAAAATTAAAAAAACAAAAAAGTCAATAAGACTGGTAGTTAACGAGAAAAAAATATTTAAAAAAAAATTATTTTTTTCTTTCAATTACATAATTTACCATCAAAATCAGCGCATCTTTAAACTCAGAATCAGAATAATTATCTAAAAGCAAAAGGGCTTCTTGCTGAAATTCTATCATTTTTTGTTCTGCATAAAGTAATCCGTTATTTTTTTTTACAAAAGCAATAACTTCTTTGACGCGTTTTTTATCTTTATTATGGTTTTTAATAGAATTGATAAGCCAGCTTTTTTCTTTGGAAGTGCACGTATTCAAAACATGAATAAGAGGCAGCGTCATTTTTTGTTCTTTGATGTCAATTCCGGTTGGTTTACCAATGGCTTCATCGGTATAATCGAATAAATCATCTTTTATTTGAAAAGCCATTCCAATGAGTTCTCCAAACTTGCGCATATTCTCAACTTGAAGTTCATCTTCAATAACGGATCTTGCACCAAGAGCACAACAGGCAGCAATAAGTGTTGCTGTCTTTTTCCGAATGATTTCGTAATAAACGTCTTCTGTAATATCAAGTCTTCGGGCTTTTTCAATTTGAAGTAACTCGCCTTCACTCATTTCGCGTACAGCGACAGAAATAATTCGGAGTAAATCAAAATCTCCATTATCGATAGAAAGCAACAATCCTTTGGACAATAAATAATCACCCACAAGTACCGCAATTTTATTTTTCCAAAGTGCATTCAACGAGAAAAAACCTCTTCTGCGGTTGCTATCATCCACTACATCATCGTGAACTAATGTCGCAGTATGTATCAGTTCAATAACACAAGCTCCGCGATACGTTCGTTCATTTACTATTCCGGCCGAAACCATTTTGGCCGTTAGAAAAACAAACATAGGACGCATTTGTTTTCCTTTGCGGTTTACTATGTAATAGGTAATTCTATTGAGTAGAGCCACTTGTGAAGTCATCGATTCATAGAACTTTTTTTCAAAAAGTTCCATTTCATTGAAAATGGGCTGTTTTATTTGTGAAGTGACATTCATTTAGGATTCAAAGTTACATCTTTTGACAAATATATTCAGCCTTAAATCCAATTTAAGTGGTTCATTCTAAAAAAATATTCTCCTTAACATTGCTAACCTATTCTTAATTTCATATCTCTTTTTGTTAAAGTTATCTTAATCTTACGCGAGTAGCAGAGATATATGTTTGCACCTCAAAACAAAACAACAAACAAATGAAAATTTTAAGAAAAAATCTACTCTTTCTTTTACTTCTATTCTGCGCACATATTACTACTGCGCAAACCACTACAATTTCAGGAAAAGTAACCGATTCATCCGGATTCCCGCTAACTGGAGCAACTGTTTTAGTTAAAGGAACTAAAACTGCAGCCGCTGCAGATGAAAATGGAAACTACACTATTAAAACCGAAAAGGGAAAAATATTGATTTTCACCTTTATGGGCTTCATTACCAAAGAACTTTTAGTGACTAACCAAGAAAACCTAAATGTTACATTGCAAGATGATTCTATATCACTAGGCGAAGTCGTTGTAACTGCTTTAGGAATTAAAAGAGACAAACGAGCACTAGGGTATGCATCCCAAGAGTTAAAATCAGAGGATATCAATAAAGTAAACTCGGCAAATTTTGTATCCAACTTAACAGGTAAAATATCAGGAGTTCAAATTACAGGCTCAGGAAACGGAATCACTAGCTCTTCAAGAATTACTATCCGTGGTGATAAATCTTTGAACATCAACAATAACGGCCCTTTGTTTATTGTTGATGGTATTCCAATCAATAATAATGTATATGGTGTAGGAGGCGGTCCCACTACTCAAACTGACTTACCAACTGATTATGGCAATGGAGCTTCAGAAATTAATCAAGAAAACATTGAAAGCGTAAACGTATTAAAAGGAGCAGCCGCATCAGCACTTTATGGTTCTAGAGCGGCAAATGGTGTTATTGTCATTACAACTAAATCAGGTAAAAAAGGCAAAGGACTTGGCGTTTCATTCTCTTCTTCTTTCATGACAAGCGAAGCATTGCGATTACCTGAAATACAAGGTGTTTATGGTGCGGGATCAAAACAAGTATACGATCCTGGTGCAGATACAAACTTAGGTCCCCGTTTTGACTCAGGTGTCTCTTTATTACAAAATGGAAGTCCCGGATATGCAATAGGACAAGGACAAGTTTTACCATTTGAATTCAGATACAACTTAAATGACTTTTTTAGAAAAGGAAATTCCATTTCAAACTCAGTATCGATTTCAGGTTCAGATGAAAAAACTAATTTCAGACTAAGCTATGGAAAAACTACTAGCGAAGATATAGTACCTAATTCTAATTTAAAAAGAGAAAACATAAGTCTCAACCTTAATTACACTATTTCAGACAAATGGAAAATTGCCACAGTAGCTACTTATACAAAAAGTGCTAGTGACAATACTCCAGTAACAGGTTACGGAAGTCAAGGAATCATGTACAATTTACTTTGGAATCATACCAATGTAGACTTAGATTGGCTTAAAGATTACTGGATTGTTAAAGATGTGAGACAAAACAGCATGTTTGGTTGGGGAGACAATCCATTTAAAATTGCTAATGAAAACATTAATGCATTTAAAAAAGGGCGCCTTTTTGGAAACATTTCTTCTACTTATGAAATCGATGAAAACTTTTCGTTCATGGCTAGAATAGGAATGGACAATTCTAATGATTTTAGATGGTCAAGACGACCAATTGGATCTTCTAGATATGCTGCAGGAATGTACCGCGAACAAACGATTGGTTTTACAGAATACAATGCCGATATGTTATTGAGTTACGATCATAATTTTGGAGATTTTTCGGTTAAAATATCGTACGGAGCTAACAGCATGAACCAATACACATCTGAAAGCAAAATTGAAGGACAAGGAATCAGTATCCCTGGAATTTACAATTTACAAAATATTAATGTTACGCCGATTTCATCTAGGAATATTTACAAAAAACGTATTAACAGCATGTATAGTTTTGCAAATATTGGATACAAAGATTTTCTATACTTAGATCTAACGGCAAGAAATGACTGGTCTTCTACTCTTCCGGCAGACAACAATTCTTACTTCTATCCTTCTGCTTCATTAAGCTTTATTCCAACTTCATTGTTTGAAATGAATGAAAATATTGATTTCTTAAAACTGAGAGTAAACGCAGCTTCTGTAGGAAACGACACTGATCCTTATAAATTAGTTAAAACATACAACAATGGTACTTTAGCGGGAACATTAACTAATCCTAGCACTATTTTAAACAGTAATTTGAAACCTGAAATTGCAACATCTTATGAAGTAGGTGTTGAAGCACAGTTTTTCAAAAAAAGAATTACGCTTGATGCCAGTTATTATATTACCAATTCTAAAAATCAAATCGTAGGTTTAGATGTGTCACAAGCTTCTGGATTTAATTCGAACGTAATCAACGCAGGTAAAATACAAAATAAAGGAATCGAAATAGGATTAGGAATTACGCCTGTTAGAACCGCAAATTTTGAATGGTCACTTAACGCTAATTTCACTCAAAACCGTGGTACTGTAAAAGAATTGACTCCGGGAATTGACAATTATATTATTGCTCAAGGTCCTAATGGCGGCACAATTGAAGCTCGTGTTGGCGAACGAATGGGAGATATGTACGGACGTGGTTATTTAAGAAGTCCTGACAATCAAATTGTATTCGACACTAATGGTTCACCAATTTTAGATACGAAAATCAAGAAAATAGGAAACTACAATCCAGATTGGATGTTGGGTCTAAGTACTAATCTTAAATACAAAAACTTCAATCTAAATGCATTATTTGATGTACGACACGGAGGTAAAATATACTCAATGACCAATTCAATTGGTATGGAAAGTGGCATACTTGCCGTTTCATTACCAGGCAGAGAAACAGGAATTATAGGTAAAGGTGTTGTTCAAAATACAGATGGAACATATAGCCCAAACACAACTTCTGTAAGTGCGGAAAACTGGTATTACTACAATGCTTATCGTAGAGATAATATTGAGGCCAATTCATTTGACGCTTCTTACGTGAAAATGAGAGAGGTAAGCTTGAATTACAGACTATCTGACAAATGGACCAAAGCGATAAAAATGCAAAACTTAAGTATTGGATTAGTTGGGAATAATCTAGCACTTTGGACAAAAGTTCCAAACATTGACCCAGAAACTCAAGCAATAAGTGGCGGTACATTATTACCTGGATTCGAAGTATTGCAACTGCCATCATCCAGAAACTATGGAATCAAATTAAATGCTTCATTCTAAAAAAATTATCATGAAAAAAATCATAGCCTTTATTGTACTATTAACTCTTAGTATTTCTTGCACCGATGGGTTTGAAGAAATCAACACTAATAAAAATCAACCAACTGCTTCACAACCAAAGCAGATGCTTCCCAACGTTATTTTCAACTTGGCCAATAGTAACGTGACCAACTCCTATGATTTTGGAGACATCACAGCTCAATATGGTGGTTTCTACGAGTACAATCAATTAGACATTTATGACTGGGGTGCTGACAACCGTTTTTGGGGACTATACAAATGGCTTAACGATATCTACGATATTAAAAAACAAGCGATTGCATTAAATGACAAAAATTACGAGGCCATTAGTCTTGTTCTTGAAACCTATACCATGAGTCTAATTACGGATACCTATGGTTACGTTCCCTATTCTGAAGCTTCAAAAGGAGAATCAGGGATACTGAAACCTAAGTATGATTCTCAAGAAACCATTTATACGCAACTGCTTTTAAATTTAGAGAATGCAAACGCTATGATAAATGTAAAATCAAAAGTAGAAGGGGACTTATTGTATAAAGGTGACATGTTGAAATGGAAAAAATTCTGTAATTCACTACATGTTCGTCTCTTGATGCGTATTTCAAATAAGGTCAATGTTAGCGCTAAATTAAATGAGATTGTTACAAAACCAACAGTATATCCATTATTCCAATCGAATACTGACAATGCAAACTATGTGTACTCAGGAAGCTATCCTAATATTTCACCTATGAGTGATGGAGTGAACAGATTGTACGGTTACAATATTGTAATTCCTTCCACAAATTTAGTGAATACATTAATTGCAAATAATGACCCCAGACTTGATGAATGGATTGATCCTATTGCAGGAACAACGAATCATTTAGGATTAAGACCTGGATTACCGTTAGATCAGATTGGGGAACCAACAAAATATTCTAGAAGAGCTGAAGACTATTTTTATACGAAAACGAAAATATCTTCAATATTCATGACCTATAGTGAATTGAATTTCTTATTAGCAGAAGCGAGCCAACGCAATCTTATTACAACTGGATCAGCCAAAATGTATTACGATACCGCAGTAACAGCTTCTTTTGGACAATGGAATGTAACAATGCCAAATAATTATTTGACAGTCACAGCACCCTATAACGCTACAAATGAAGTACTATATACCCAAAAATGGTTAGCTTTATACCACACTGGAATAGAATCATGGTTGGATTGGAAAAGAACTGGAAAACCAAGTTTTATACAAGCAGGTCCGGGAGCTAAAAACAACGGCAAAGTACCTAGAAGAATCTTATATCCAAGTTTAGAGCAATCAGTAAACAAAGAAAATAACAGCGAGGCGATACAAAAAATAGGAGGAAGCGACAATATTAACGCAAAAGTATGGTGGGATAATTTTTAATAAAAAATGAAAATGAAAAAAATATTTTTAATTCTGATACTTTTTGTTGCGGTTAGTTCCCAAGCCCAAAAAGCAGAGAACATCATTATCATCACCACTGATGGATTTAGATGGCAAGAGGCGTTCAAGGGAATGGACGAAAGTTTAGCAAAGGACAAAAAATTCAATCAGAACGACAGCTCCTATATTTATAAAAAATATTGGGCTGAAAATGTAAACGAGCGAAGAGAAAAATTAATGCCTTTTATGTGGTCTGTTTTAGCTAAAAAAGGACAAATTTATGGTAACAGAACCCTTGGCAACAAGGTAAACAATGCCAATCCCTATTGGTTTAGTTATCCTGGTTATAACGAAATCATGACAGGCTACGCTGATACTTTAATCAATTCAAATAAGTATCCTGCAAATCCCAATATTACTGTTTTAGAATTCTTAAACAAGCAAGCTAAAATAAAAGGCAAAGTTGCTGCTTTTGGAGCATGGGATGCTTTTGATAATATTTTAAACGAAAAAAGAGCAGGTTTTCCAGTGGTATCTGCTTTTGATAAGGTAGGTGGAAAAACACCAACAGAGAGACAAAAATTAATTAATGCTATGCTAGCAGATTCATTTAAACCTTTTCATGAGGAGGAATGTCTGGATGTATTTACACATTATGGTGCTCTTGAAGAATTGAAAACGAACAAACCAAAAGTATTATACATCTCGTATGGTGAAACTGATGAATGGGCTCATGCAGGCTTTTATCGTTCCTATTTAGATGCAGCACACCAAGTGGATGCTTGGATTAAAGAGATTTGGGACTTTGTACAAAATGACCCTCAATACAAAGACAAAACGGCTTTAGTATTTACAACAGATCATGGCAGAGGCGATCTTATAAAAGCTGAATGGACAAGTCATGGACCACAAATTAAAGATGCTTCAGAAATATGGTTTGCCACTATGGGACCGAAAATTGAAGCAAAAGGGGAAATGAAAGAGAAAAATCAATTGTACCAAGATCAATTTGCACAAACCATGGCTAAAATTATGGGATATACATTTGAAGCCAATCATCCAATTGCAAAAGAAATCTCTTCAGTAGTAAAATAAAAATAATATTTAAAAAAAAAAAGCTGTCCAAAAGTACTTTTCGGACAGCTTTTTTTATGCTTCTTTATTGGCCAATTGTCCGCACGCAGCATCAATATCTTTACCTCTACTTCTTCGCACTTTTACGACAATTCCGCTGGCTTCAAGTGCTTTTATGTATGCATTTATCGATTCTTCGGAAGCTTGTTGAAATTCTCCATCATCGATTGGGTTGTATTCGATAAGATTCACTTTACAAGGAACATATTTACAAAACTTCACCAAAGCATCTATGGAAGCTTTATTATCATTAATGTCTTTCCAAACAACATATTCGTAGGAGATTTTACTTTTGGTTTTTCGGTACCAATATTCTAATGATTCCCGTAAATCCGCCAAAGGAAAATTAGCACTAAACGGCATAATTCGAGATCGAATTTCATCAATTGCTGAGTGTAGCGAAACGGCAAGTTTGAATTTCACATCATCATCAGCTAATTTTTTAATCATTTTAGGAACTCCCGAAGTCGAAACCATAATACGTTTAGGTGACATTCCTAAACCTTCCGGAGACGTAATCATTTCGATTGCTTTCAAGACATTGTTATAGTTCATAAGCGGTTCGCCCATTCCCATGAAAACAATATTCGACAACGGATGATTATAATACAAACGACTTTCTTTATCAATGGCAATTACCTGATCATAGATTTCAGCCGGTTCCAGATTTCGCATTCTTTTTAATCGCGCTGTAGCGCAAAAGTTGCAATCTAAACTACAACCAACTTGACTCGAAACACACGCTGTAGTTCTTGTATTTGTAGGTATCAAAACCGATTCCACCACCAAACCATCATGTAAACGAACCGCATTTTTTACGGTTCCGTCTTCACTGCGCTGCATGGTATCCACTTTGATGTGATTGATAACAAAATGCGTTTCCAGCATATTTCGTGTTCCCTTAGAAACATTAGTCATATCCTCAAAACTATGTGCGCCTTTACTCCACAACCATTCATAAACCTGGTTCCCACGAAAGGCTTTGTCGTTATTAGCAACGAAAAAATCACGTAGTTGTTCTTTTGATAAGGCGCGTATGTCTTTTTTGTCGATTTCCATGGTGCAAAGTTAGTAAGTATTTTGAGGTTTTCGTTATTTGTGAATTTGGTTATTTGTAATTTTGTAAAAAAATTAAAATAATGCATTTCATTTCCCAAGAATTAGAAGATTATATCGAGCAACATTCCGAAAAAGAACCTGCTTTATTGGCAGCGTTAAATAAAGAAACGTACCAAAAAATTCTATTGCCACGAATGTTGAGCGGACATTTTCAAGGTCGTGTTTTGAGCATGTTGTCTAAACTGATTCGACCTGTGAATATTCTGGAAATTGGAACGTATACTGGCTATTCGGCATTGTGCTTGTGCGAAGGCATGCAAGAAAACGGACAGTTACACACGATTGACATCAAAGAAGAATTAGTTGATTTTCAAAGAAAACATTTTGACAAATCACCTTGGGGAAAGCAAATTGTACAACATTTAGGAGAAGCAATTGATATCATTCCAACACTTGAGTTGAAATTTGATTTGGTTTTTATAGATGCTGATAAAGAAAATTACCTCAACTATTTTGAATTGATTGTTCCAAAAATGAATAAAGGCGGGATTATTTTATCAGATAATGTGCTTTGGAGCGGTAAAGTTTTGGAGCCGTTACAACCGAATGATTTGAGTACAAAAGTATTGCTGAAATACAATCGATTATTAGCAACTGATTCAAGAGTAGAGACGGTTTTGTTGCCTATTCGTGATGGTTTGACAGTGAGTAGAGTTCTTTAGTTTAGGATATTTCTATTGAAAACAAATGCCCTAGCCCTGATAGAAGCGGCATCCTTTCTAGTCTCGTTTTTAGAACGAGACTAGAAAGATACAGCGTAGAGCAGGAAAAAGCTCCTAATAATTCTAAAAATATTATAGTGGAAAATACTTTTGTTGTGCCATTTTGTATCCTTTGTATATCAAAAAACCAAAAGTAAATCCGAACAAATAGCCTGATAAAATATCTAACGGATAATGCAATCCCAGATAGATTCTACTATAAGCAAAGATTAGCGGCCATAAAAATAACAGCCAAAAATATTTGAAATACTGCCTAAGAGTAAAGTATAATAATGTCGCAACTGCCATTGAATTTGCAGCATGACCCGAGAAAAAACTAAATGAATTTCTGACTTGAACTATACGAATAAAGGAATTAATTTCAGGATTATTGCAAGGGCGTAATCGTTGAAATCCATTCTTGAACAAGTTGGTTGTTTGGTCTGTAAATGTAACTAAAACTGCTACAAAGAGTAATAAATACAAGGTTTGTTTAGCGCCTAGTTTCTTATAAATGACATACAACAGAAGTAAAAAAAGAGAAATCCAGTTGCTTTGTTTGGTGACAAATAACCAAAGTCCGTCATACGTTTCCGACCCAAATCCATTCAAAAAAACAAATAATTTTGTATCTAAAGAAAGTAATTTTTCCAACATTACATCTGACGTTTTATAGGTCCTGCAACGTCTTCTATAATTTCTTTAGTAGCTTCAATTTGAGTGGTTGTATCACCAAGTAAATTGTCTTTGGCTTTGTTAATTTCTGAAGTGATATTTCCTGTTATATCAGTAATTTGAGAGGTATCTCCCAATAGATCATCCTTAGCTTTATTGATATGCGATGTGATATTTCCTCTGAAATCAGTTAATGTCTGTGTATCAAATCCATTAGCCTCAGCTCCTTTTTGAATTTCACTTTTTATATCATTAGTGGCATTTTTTAATTGTGCCATTGCTTTACCCATAGTACGGGCTATTTCTGGTACTTTATCTGACCCAAAAAGCATGAGTACTATAAACATGATGAAAATTAACTCTCCTCCTCCTATGCCAAACATATTTCTTATTTTTTATTGCTACAAATATACCTAATTTTGAATCTTTGACTTTTAATTTTTTCATAAAAAAAAGACTCTTTTCAGAGTCTTCTTTAATTTTAGGTCTTTATTTAATCAAATTTAGACTTCACTTCTTCTTTAGGCCAAGCGTTATTGGTTACATCAATATCAGCTGTTTCTAATTTTGGATCTATCTGAATCTTTTTGATTGCTTTTTCAGTTGCATACACTTTCTTAGCGGTATCATTGTTTTTTCTCCAAATTTGAGCTGGATATTTGAATGTTTCTTTCGTATCATCTTCGTAAGTCAATTCAACGATGATTGGCATTAACATTCCTCCTGGCTTATTAAACTCTACTTCGTAGAAAAACTTAGGAGATTTTAATTTTGATTTCTCATCCGCAGAAAAATTTTGGTTTACATACTCCGATAGTAAATTTACATCTGCAATTGCTAATGCTTTCTTATCTTTTGATGACAATTCTTCACTTGTTCCAGGAACTAAATAAACGAAAGGTCCTTTTTCTTGACCAAAACGTCCTCTTCTTACTACAGCGTCTTTTAGATCTTTAGTAGCAGTTTCAGACACGTAATATTGTTTTACTTCTTTCACACCGATATCTACAAAATCAGTTGAGTAAAACCATCCTCTGAAAAACCAATCCAAATCTACTGCAGATGCATCTTCCATAGTTCTAAAAAAGTCTTCTGGTGTAGGATGCTTGAATTTCCATCTGTTTGCATATACTTTGAAAGCATGGTCAAACAATTCTCTTCCCATAATCGTTTCTCTAAGGATATTTAAACCCGTTGCCGGCTTACCATAAGCATTAGCACCAAATTGAACTATCGTTTCAGAGTTTGACATAATTGGCTCCAAGAATTTTTGATCTCCACTCATGTAAGGAACAATTTTACTTGCAGGTCCGCGACTTGAAGGGAAATTTGTTCCCATTTCTTGTTCAGCCATGTATTGCATAAAGGTATTAAGCCCTTCATCCATCCAAGACCACTGACGCTCGTCAGAATTTACAATCATAGGAAAGAAATTGTGTCCTACTTCATGTATTACTACACCTATCATTCCGTTTTTAATACGTTCACTTGTCACTCCTTTTTCATCAGGACGACCATAATTCCAACAAATCATTGGATATTCCATACCTTGATCTTCTGCTGAAACTGATACCGCTTTTGGATAAGGATAGTCAAATGTATGTGCTGAATAACTTTTTAAAGTATGCGCTACAGTTCTAGTAGACGTTTCTCCCCATAGCGGATTACTTTCTTTAGGATAAACTGAAATTGCCATAACTGTTTTATTCGTCAATTGAACTGCCATCGCATCCAGAATAAATTTTCTAGAAGTGGCAATTCCAAAATCCCTTACGTTTTTAGCACTAAATTTCCATGTTTTTTTCTTTTCTGAAAAGCCTTTTTCACTTGCTTCTGCTTCCGCTTGAGTAACAATTACAACTGGTTTGTCAAATGATTTTTGAGCCAGTTCATATCTTTTTACTTGCTCAGCAGTAAATACTTCGCTTCTGTTCATCAATTCCCCTGTAGCTTCCATAACGTGATCTGCAGGTACGGTGATGTTTACATCAAAATTTCCAAAAGGCAACGTAAATTCTCCCGTTCCCCAAAATTGCATATTCTGCCATCCTTCAACATCATTATAAACAGCCATTCTAGGATAGAACTGAGCAATTACATATAATTTATTTCCTTCTTTTTCGAACAACTCATAGCCTGAACGACCACCATCTTGCCTGTAATTATTAATATTATACCACCAATTGATCGAAAAAGTGAATTTTTCACCAGGTTTCATTGGAGTTGATAAATTAATACGCATCATCGTTTGATTGATCGAATAGGACAAAGCATTTCCTTTTACATCCTTCACGAACTCAATGTTAAAACCACGCTCTTGCTCTTGTTTCAAGAACTTATTTGCAAAGTTTCCAGCAGGAAAAACCTGCTCCATTCTTTGGCTTTCCGCCAATGGAGTTTGTGACGTTTTCGCAGCTTGATTTTGGTCTAATTGAACCCATAAATACTCTAAAGTATCTGGAGAATTGTTATAATAAGTAACCGTTTCAGACCCTGTTAATTTAGATTTTTTATCATCCAGCTCTACATTTATCTTGTAGTCAGCCTGTTGCTGATAATAAGCCGGACCCGGAGCTCCAGAAGCAGTACGAAACATGTTAGGCGTTGCTAACAAATCATACATTTGGCTAAACTTATTGGTATCGTATTTTCCTGTTTGTTTTGGCGCAACAGGTGCGGTTTTTTCTTGGGCAAATAAAATTGCGGGAAGAAGTAATAATAATGTAAATTTTTTCATAGGTGGAAATCTGGTTATTCAGTGCGTGAAAATAATAATTTAAAACAAATTTCTCTAAATTTATTCATATTTTAACATTCCCTTGGATGTGGATTCTGTGAATAGTAATGTATTTTTTACACCAGTCACATTAAAATGCATAATATTCTGTTGCTCTGAATTTCCTTCTATGATAATGGTGTTGTAAATTTCGAGTGAATTAACTTTAGGAATTTCCTTAATACTTAAATAACAAATAAGTACATCCCCTTCCATTTCTTTACTTAAAAAATTCATGGACTTAGATTGCCCATTTATTTTTATGGAGAATTTTTCGTTTAAATACTTTTTCAACAAAATCAAATCTTCATCTGTTTCTTTTTCGGAGCCTAAATTGATTTTTTTATTATACTTTTTCCCAACTGCGCTATTCAAATCATCAACAAAAATACGAGCGGTGATTTGAAGTATTTTCTTTTGAGGAGCGTAATTTACTTGGTATAATGCTACATAAAATTTATGTACACTAAATGATGTCAAGGTTAAAAATAATAGGCCAAAAAAAGTAATTAAGATTGTTTTTTTCATTCGAAGATTCTATTTGTTTTTTATCGGAATATGGCATCGCCGTTCTTCAATCTTATTTGTATTCTGGAATCATGGCGATTTCATTTTTCAAAAGTAGTAATTCTTTTAAACTCTTCGTTCTTGGTGATTAAAAAATCAATTAGTAAAAATTCGTCTTCTTGTTTCAAAAGGCTTTTTGATTTTGGGTCATTTTCGCAATAATCCAGAAAAAGTCCAATTTCCTCATTTTTCAACTTCAATGTATTGATGAAGAAATACTTGTCAATTCCTTTAGAAACTACATCCGAGAAATCTACATTAGAATTCAAAGCAGTTTTCTTTGCCGAATCATTTTTAAACACTTTAGAAACCATTTTAAATATTCTAACAAAATCCATTCCGTTTTCTATGCTACCATCCGAAGGCATTGTTCTATTTACAGGGGAAGATTTTGCATCATCAAAAAACTGCAGGTCTACAATTCCCTGAGAATTTCCCGTTATTGGTTTTATTTCCGCTTTACGCTTCACAATTACTTCCTTCAACAACGTAGTTTGCGTTTCTAAATTAACCACAAACAAAGGTTTTGAAAAATCTTTGTCCTGAATCACAATTTTTTTAGACTTGAAAGATGGGCTTGAAACTAACAATGTATCTTTGGCTTTCGCCAAAATATCAAAAAAACCTTGACCACTAATAAAGGTTCTTGTTTTTGAATTCAAATTAAAAACATATCCGTTATCTACTAAAGCGGATTCATTTATAAATTGACCATGCAAAGACTTTCTGTTTTCATTTTGTCCAAAAGAAAGTTGGCAAAAGAAAAGCAAACAAAGGATTCTTATTTTAGTTTTCATTTTGGATTATTTTATAAGCATTATTTTTCTTAAGTGTAGAAATTGGCCTTAGCCAAAATAAAAAATTCTCCATCACTATTTGTGACCGCTGTTTTTTCGTTTACTAAATTTAAGACATTTATTCCACTTATATAAGCCAAATCGACTCTAATTTTGCCATGAAGGAGCTTTTCAGCAGCAGTTTGCCCAAAAGATATTTGGCACATTAAAAATAAAACCACCTGAAGAATTCTATTTATTTTCACCTGCAATAATTTCATTATAATTTTCGGCGAGCCTTACAATTAAAAACATGACCATTGTCTTATTTTTAGATCGCAAAGCATTTGCAAAACTAGTATCATCAATACAATAATATTGAAATCCTCTAATATAATCTGTAGGGATTTTTAAGCTTTCAGTGTAATATTTATCTTCAAAAAGAACTTCGATTCTAGCTAATAATTGTTCTTTTTTCTCAATTACAATTTCCTTTTTCAGCATGGCTTTACGTCCTGAAATTGCATTTAGCAATCCATCGATACCGTTACCAGAAGTTGCCGTGTATAATTTCCTTTCGGCGGGTGTATATTTTTTTTGTCCATAAGGGATAATTCCTAAACTCTCTGCCGTAATGGAAGAATCATTCACTATTACTTCTTTCAAAATAATACTTTTAGGAATCATCTTTACCGTAATAACTTCCTGCAGCATATCCTGTTTGTCAATTTTCATTCGGAGACCTTCTAAATTAACGGCTGTAAACACCAAAACGTCGTTTTCTTTTACTGCTATAGTAAAGAAACCGTTCGCATCCGAAAAAGCAGTTTTATCCGTTGTTACATTCTCAATAGTAATCCGATCAACCGCAACAGAATCGGCGATAATTTTTCCTCGAAGCTCTTTTACGTTACCCGTTTGAGCAAAAACAACTTGCACGAACAAAAAAACAATAAACTGTAGCGTATTTTTAATTTTCACTGGCTATTATTTCTTTATATTTAGTTGCTAATTCTCCAATTAAGAAAGTAGTCATTGTCACATTTTTTGATTTTAAAATAGTCACGAATCTTTCGTTCTCAACAATATAATATTCAAATCCTTTAACATATTCAGAAGGAATTTTTAATGTCTTTACAAAATAATCAATGGTAAACATATTCTCTAACTGCCTCATATAGGATTCTTTCTTTTCAACTTCAACTTCTTTTTTAAGCATTTTAGTCCTACCTGAAAACCAATTTAATAAAGGATCCGCTGAGATTGAACCGCCCATCATAGAACCCGCATTAGCAGTGGCATTAAGATTACTGGCAGTATATAATTTTCGTTCTGCGGGAGTGTATATTTTTTGTCCCTTTGGAATTATCCCCATTGAAACCGCATTAATACCGTTCCTAACAATAACTTCGCGTAATTGATTTACAATGGGCATCATTTTTACAGTAAGCATTTCTTGTTCAAAATCCTTTTGGGTTAAGCCAATTCTAACTTCTTTAAACTGTCCTTCCGTGAATAATAATGTATCTCCAACTTTAGCCAGAATAGAAAAATCCCCCTCTTTATCTGTAACTAATGCTTGCTCACTTTTTAAGTTTATCACATAAATTCCTTCTAAAACAGAAACATCAGAAATCACTTTTCCTTTCAATTTTATTCGAGAAGTTTCTTGTGCTACAACATTCGTTGCTACAAAAGCCAAATATAAGTACACAATTCTGATCATCCCTTTTTAAATCCGTTATTCACACCTCGTAAAAGTATCTTAATGCGTTCCAAATTAATTACTAATGGGTTGGTAAAAAAATGTTAATTAAAAATGTGAAATCAAAAAGACTGATTTAATATCTTTAGCACAAATTATTCACTAAAAAATGAAAAATATACTTATCGCAAGTACTTCTACTCTTGCTAACCAGAATTATCTGGACTATTTATTACCTGAATTGCAATTGCATTTTCAAAACTGCAATACTATTCTTTTTATTCCTTACGCAAGACCCGGAGGCATTTCTCATGAGGAATATACCGCAATGGTAAGCTTGGCTTTGGACAAAATAAATAAAAAAGTAATCGGAATTCATGAGTTTGAAGACGCTCCACAAGCAATAAAAAATGCAGAAGGAATTTTTACCGGAGGCGGAAGCACATTTGTCTTAGTTTCACAATTATACAAAAACAACAGTATGGAAGTTCTGGCTGATGTAGTAAAAAATGGAACTCCGTATTTAGGAACAAGTGCAGGAAGTAACATTTGCGGATTAACGATGCAAACAACAAATGATATGCCGATTGTTTATCCGCCAAGTTTTAAGACGCTGGGATTAATTCCTTTCAATCTAAATCCACATTATTTAGATCCTGACACCAACTCCGAGCACATGGGAGAAACTCGTGAAACCAGAATAATAGAGTTTCATGCTTATAATTCTGTACCTGTTTTAGGATTAAGAGAAGGCAGCTGGCTAGACGTAAAAGGAGACAACATCACTTTAAAAGGCGATTTGACAGCACGCTTGTTTAGACAAAATCAAGTACCCAAAGAACTGGAAAGCGGAACTGATTTAAGTTTTTTAAAGTAGTCCCAAAATAAATGATAAAAAAAAGCCGAAACAATTAAGTTTCGGCTTTAAAGAGCGAAAGAGTAGGCTTCCCGTATCTCTTCGTTCACGGGATATCCCGAAGCTTCGGGACTAGCACAACCTTAAAATATAAAACCTCAAACAAAAGTTTGAGGTTTTTGGAGCGAAAGACGAGGCTCGAACTCGCGACAACCAGCTTGGAAGGCTGGAGCTCTACCAACTGAGCTACTTTCGCATTATAACAGTAAAATAAAATTTCAAAATAAATTTGAAACTTAGAGCGAAAGACGAGGCTCGAACTCGCGACAACCAGCTTGGAAGGCTGGAGCTCTACCAACTGAGCTACTTTCGCATTAACAACGGTGCAAATATAATTAATAAGTTTGCTTGAATGCAAGTTTTTTTCTTAAAAAGTCTGAATCTTACCGCTTGAACCTTTTTTAATAAAGAGGATTCAAATCATAAAGAATTTAATATGAAAATATTATACCTTTATAAGACATAAAAAAAACTTTGAAAAAATAATGCAAAACATTGAACAAATAGTTGCTTTGGATACATTTTCCGCACGAAATCCTATACTTCGGGTTGAAAAAAACGATAGAAAATTGTCGTTTTGATGGAGGTACTTTAGAGATTACTCTTCATTTTGACTTGTATGACACAAAAATCTGCAAGAGTTATTTCTTTATTCGAAGTAAAAAACGATTTATTTACTGCAGAAAAACAGTATCAAAAAAGGGATTTGGAGAAATATTGTAGGGACCAAAATTCAAATTTAGTTTGGTTCAATAGTACGAAAGAAGCCATTAGATTCTATTAAAAAAAATATCAAGTAATAAAGATTGCCTTTTGAAATATAAAGGAGTTGGAGAACACATTATCATATTTAAAAAATTGAATGATGAAAACGTTGATTCTAATACTATTAATCTGTGCAACTATTAGTTGCAAAAAGGAAAAACTAAAAAGTGAGGTAATCATGAAAAGTGACTTTTCTAATCCTTATGTTCTACCTAAAGATAAATCTATTAGAATTGACTCTACCTTGCTATCTTCCTTTAACAGCAAAACACTTTCCGATTTTTACAAATCCACTAATTACAGAACGACATGGCAATCTGTGGATAGTAGAAAAATAATTTTAGCAGAACTCCTTAAATCTGAAGAGGAGGGATTAAATCCAGAAGATTACAATTTAAAAACATTAATTGATTTTGAAAAAAAATCAGCAACACTTAACGATGCAGATTTGGCTAAATATGATATTTTACTGACCGAAAGTTTTCAAAAATACATCTCACATTTAACAAACGGAACATTAAATCCAAGAAAACTGTATAAAAATTGGGATTTAAAAGAAAACTTTATTGATATAAACGAAACCTTGACAGACTTACTGAACAACGATTCCTTAGCAGATAAAATAGAGCAATTAAAACCCAATCATATTGTTTACAAAAGATTAAAAACAGCACTGAAATTAATCAACACTTTTCCTAAAGATAATTTTAAAGTATTAAAAATTGCAGAAATAATTTCTCCAAACGATACCAATCCTTCTATAATTGACATTAAAAAAAGATTGACCTACTGGAAAGAATTACAACCTCAAGACAGCTTAACATCCATTTACGATGAAGAAACAATGCTTGCCATAAAAAAATTTCAAAATCGTCATGGCTTAGCCACGGATGGAATAATTGGACCCGCTACAATTGCCTCTCTCAATTTTTCTAAAAAACAACGAATACAACAAATCATAGTTAATCTAGAGCGCTGGAAATGGTATCCAAAAGAAATGGGAAAAGAATATATCATCATTAATATTCCCGACTACAGATTGACATTAATCAAAGACAAAGACACACTAAGGTCTCATAGAGTTATAGTAGGGAGAGCGAAAAGGAAAACACCAATCTTATCGTCTAGACTAGCTCAGGTTGTTTTTAATCCAACTTGGACAGTTCCTCCCACCATTTTGCGAGAAGATGTTATTCCTGCCATTTTAAAAAACAGAAGCTACTTAACTGAATCAAATATTAAAATATACGATCGTAATGGGGGAATTGTAAGCCCTTACGAATGGCACCTATCGCAAGCCAAAAGCTATCGTTATGTGCAAAGTCCAGGAACTTTTAATTCGTTAGGAATGGTTAAAATTATTTTCCCAAACCGCTTTTCTGTTTATTTACACGACACCAATCATAGAGATTATTTCGACAAAATAGATCGTTCGTTGAGTTCCGGTTGTGTCAGAGTAGACAATCCACTAGAGCTAACAGAATATTTACTGAATGATTCCGTAAATTGGAATCTGGAGAAAATTACAGAAATTCTACAAAGCGAAAAAACAAAATTTGTAAAAATTAAAAAAGAAGTTTCCTTCCAATTATTATATTGGACTGCTTGGAGCGAAAACAACAAACTGATTTTTAGAGACGATATTTACAATCTAGATGCCGATTTATATACTAAACTAAGAAATTGATTGTGCTCCAAATTTAGAAACTCTTGAAGGATGATAAATAAAGAAACATGATTTGTTTTTTATCGTACTGATAATTTCTTTAGACAATTCAACAGGCACAGCAGGACAACCTTGACTTCTTCCTAGTCTGTGATTGTTTTTGATAAATGAATTAGAAACATAATCAGCAGCATGCATCACAACACCTCTTGCTCTTGCATTGTCATTAACTCCTTTTTCTAAACCATCTAATTTAAGTGACATTCCATGTTTGCCATTGTAAATCTCTCCTGTGGCATAAAAACCTAAACTGCTTTTATACGATTCAGCTGAATTTGAAAAATTAGAAGCAAATTCATTGCCTGTATTTCTACCATGAGCAACAAGAGAATGAAACAATATATCTCCAGTTAGTAAGTCAATTACCCAAAGTCTTTTGGTATTCGAAGACAAACTGAAATCAATTAAGGTTAAAACATCTTTCTTAATTAATCCTTTTTCTTTCAACGAATAATACCCTTTCAAAGCTTCTGCAAAGCTTTCTAACTTAGGCAAAGCAAATTTATCAGAATGCAAATTGTTGTATGCCATTTCGATTTTGGCATCAACACTAGATTCTACCGTTTTAGCATAAACTACTGGTTTACCATTATTTGGCTCAGGAATGATTGTTTTGCTAGAAGACAAAGAAAAAAGCATAAACAAAATAGTAGGAAATATATTATAAATCATTGATTATCTTTAAGTTATAAGTTAATTTGGGTTTGCAAATGTACGTCAAAAAATAAGAATCAAAACATTTTTAACAAAATTTTAGTTCATTTATAACGAAAAACTTGATGAAATATTGAGTGAAAAACCATAAAAAACACAATTTCTATGTTAATTTTGTTATTTTTGTTTAGAATCAATCCCAATTTATGTCAAAATTACATTCTATAGCTTTATATTTTTTAATATTATTTAGTCATACTGTTTATAGCCAAAAAAAAACGCTTCAAGCAAAACCAATCACTGAGAACATAACAATTGATGGAAAGGTAAACGAAAAAGTTTGGGAAACAGCTCCAATTGCTTCTGATTTTATAATGTTTGAACCTGATAATGGAAAACCTATAAGCAATGATAAAAAAACAGAGGTAAAAGTACTGTACGACAACAATGCAATTTACATATCAGCATTGCTTTATGACAATGAACCCTTAAAAATTCAGAAAGAAATAACAAATCGAGATGTTTTTGGAGTTTCTGATCATTTTTCCGTTTATATAAATGGTTTCAATGATGGCCAACAAGATTTTAGGTTTTTTGTAAGTGCTGCGGGAGTCCAAATGGATTGTTTAGCAATTGAAGATTCTGAAGATTTTACTTGGGATGCCATCTGGGACAGCGAAGTAACACTCACTGAATTTGGCTGGGTCGTTGAAATGAAAATTCCTTATGCCGCTTTACGATTTTCAAAAGCCGATAAACAAACTTGGGGTTTAAACTTCATGCGTGAAATCAAGCGCGATGTCCAAAAATATACTTGGAATAGGATTGACACTAAAATTGGCGCCGTTATTACACAAGCGGGAATTCTTCAAGGAATTGAAAAAATACAAACTCCTACCCGACTTTTTATAATTCCATATACATCCGCCTACTATCAGCAAAGTGATATTGGCTCTGACAGAACTTTCAAAGCTGGATTAGATATAAAATATGGAATTAACGACTCCTTTACATTAGATGCTATTTTAGTACCTGATTTTGGACAGACAAAATTTGACAATGCTATTTTAAACCTATTGCCTTTTGAACAAAGATTTGAAGAAAACAGACCTTTCTTTACAGAAGGAACGGATTTGTTTAACAAAGGAGGTTTGTTTTATTCGCGAAGAATTGGCGGTGCCCCAAGTACCGAACCAGCAACCGCAGCAAATGAAGAAATAACTAATTATCCTAGTACAGTCAATTTACTAAATGCAATAAAAATATCTGGTCGAACTCAAAAAGGTTTAGGAATTGGATTCTTAAATGCAGTTACTGAAAAAACTAAAGCTACTATTTTAAACAATGACACCGGTGACACTAGACAAGAAGTCATTGAACCTTTGACAAATTACAATATGTTTGTCCTGGACCAACGCTTCAATCAAAACTCTTCTGTGACTTTTGTCAATGCAAATACAACCAGAAACGGAGATTTTAGAGATGCAAATGTTGCGGCAGTATTGTTTGATTTAAACACAAAATCAAATACCTATAATCTATACGGTGACTTTAAATACAGCTCCATCAATACCATTGAAGACTATGATGGATTTAAAACAGAAATTGGTTTTGAAAAAACAAGTGGGCAATATAGATACGGTTTTTCTGGAAAATATCTTTCTGAAAATTACGATGTGAATGATTTAGGCATCAATTTTTATTCTAATTACCACAATGTTTACGGGCATGCAAGCTACAGAATAGTAAATCCAACCAAAATTTTTAATACTTTCAGATTAAATGAATATATAAATTTTGAAGTGGACAATACGTCTAAAAAATTACAAACTGGTGCTTTTGGGACAGAAATAAGGGCGACAACATTAGGGAATGATTCTTTAGAGCTTTTATTCGAATTAACACCCGTCAAAACATTCGATTTTTACGAGCCACGTGAGTATGGAAGATATGTATTTCTTCCAGAAAAAATGATCGCCATTCTAAATTTCACCTCAAACGACAACAATCCTTTTACACTAACTATCCAACCTACATTTACAAAATACAATGAGAGTGGTAGAAATAATTATGGCTTTTATTTAGGTCCAAAATACCGATTCAATGACAAATTTTCTTTAGCCTTCGCATCTGAATACACCAAAATGAATAATGATCGTGGATGGGTTGCCTTTGATGATACAGGAATTGTATTTGCAGAACGCAATCGAGAAATTCTTCAAAACGATCTTACTGGAAAATATTCCTTAAACAATAAAATGACCATTAACTTAACGGCTCGCTATTATTGGTCGTATTCTAAAAATCATGAATTCTTTACCTTGCAAAACAGCGGTTATTTAACTCCAAATACTAGCTTCGCACAGAACAAAGACCGAAATTTCAATTCTTGGAACTTCGATTTATCCTATTCTTGGTGGTTTGCTCCAGGAAGCGAAATCTCTATTTTGTATCGTAATTATGGCTTAGAAAGAGCTGCAGTAGTGGAAAAAGATTTATCTAAAAATCTAAAAAGTATTTTTAACAGCGATCTTACCAATGTACTTTCTATAAGCATTCGTTATTTTATTGATTACAATGCTGTGAAAAATAAATTTTAATTTAAATCAAACTGTAACATTCAATTGAAAAGAGAGTCTATTAACTCAAACTATTCAGTGGATTGGTAATTTCTCCCTTTGAAGCTTTCTGGTTTTTATAATTTTTGCATCAATCAACCAATCAATCGCTTCATGAAAAATCAGTTATTACTTTGTTTTCTATTTCTATCTGCTTTTGGCTACAGCCAAAAAAAAGTCTTACAAACTAAATTCATTTCGGAAAAAATTGAAATCGACGGAAAATTAGACGAGAATACATGGCAGACCGCTTCAATAGCCAATGATTTCATCATGTTTGATCCAGACAATGGCAAAGCAATCCCGGAAAATAAGAGAACCGAAGTAAAAGTTTTATACGATAATGACGCCATATATATTGGAGCCATTATGTATGATGATAATCCTGAAAAAATTCTAAGAGAAATTACCCAACGAGATAATTTTGGTACTTCTGACCTTTTTGGAGTTTTTATAAATGGCTTTAATGATGGACAACAAGATTTTCAATTTTTTGTCAATGCAGCAGATGGCCAAGCCGATTGTATTACCACAGATACTAATGGAGAGGATTATTCCTGGGATGCCGTTTGGAAAAGCAAATCCGTAATTACGGACAAAGGTTGGGTTGTTGAAATGAGAATTCCATACGCCGCATTGCGTTTTTCTGCCGAAAATAAACAAACCTGGGGACTGAATTTTTTTAGAGAAATAAGACGAGACCGACAAAAATTTACTTGGAACTTCATCGATTCGAAACTCGGAACATTTACCCAACAAACTGGAGTTTTAGAGGGAATTGAAAACATAAAACCTCCTACTCGACTCTTTCTTTTACCGTATTCTTCCTTTTATGTAAATGCTGACTCGAAACAAAAAACATACGGAACGCTCAAAGGCGGATTGGATTTAAAATATGGAATAAACGACGCTTTTACGCTAGATATGATTCTGATTCCTGATTTTGGACAAACAAAATACGATGATCAAATCCTTAATTTAGGGCCATTCGAACAACAATTTAACGAGAACAGACCTTTTTTCACAGAAGGAACCGATTTGTTCAGCAAAGGAAATTTAGTTTATTCGCGTCGAATTGGGGGAAACCCAATCAATTATCCAAACGCTGGTGCCAATGAAGAAATCATAGACAATCCGGCTAGTGTCAATCTTATCAATGCTTTAAAAGTTTCTGGAAGAACTAAGAATGGATTGGGAGTTGGTATCTTAAATGCTGTTACCGAAAAAACAACTGCTACAATTAGAAATAATAACACACAAGAAGTCCGAAAAGAAGTCGTTGAACCACTCGCAAATTATAATGTTTTGGTACTGGATCAGCGCTTTCGCAAAAATTCCTCCATTGCATTTGTAAATACGAATGTGACTCGGAACGGAAGTTTTAGAGATGGAAATGTTACAGCTTTAGTTTGGGACTTAAACACTAAGAAAAACACCTACAACCTTTCTGGAGATTTCAAATACAGTTATATCAATGATGTTGAAGATAAAAAAGGGATTAATTCCCAATTAAATTTCTCTGAAACCAGTGGAAAATACCGTTATGGTTTTGGTGCTAACGTAGCTACTAAAGATTTTGACAATAATGATTTAGGAATCAATTTTGAAACTAATTATTACAGTTTATATGGGAATACAAGTTACAGAATCCTTAATCCGACTAAGGTGTTTAACAGCTTTAATGCTTACCTAAACCTTTACTCACAGTTTCAAAAAGAAACAGGTAAAATTCAATCCAGTAATATTAATTTTGAGATAAATTCTAAAAACAAAAAAAATCACTTTTTTGGAATTGGGATTGATGCCAATCCATTAGAAACATTTGATTATTACGAGCCTAGAACGGCCGACAGATACGTTATAAAACCAACTAAAATAGGAGGTTATATATATGTTTCCACTAATTACAATAATAGTTTTGCCATCGATGTAAATCCTTCTTATGCTTTTTTTGATGAGTCAGGAAGAAATTCCTATGGTTTTTCTATTGGTCCAAGATATCGTTTTAATGATAAATTATCACTGAATTATAACTTCAATTTTTTCAGACAAAACAATAATAAAGGATACATTGACAGCATTAATGACGACCTGAATTCGGCTACGCCAAACACGATAGTTTTTGCCAATAGAAACGTAATTACATATTCGAACACGCTTTCTGGAAAGTATTCATTGAACAGCCAAATGACATTTAATATTTCGTTGCGTCAATATTGGTCATATGCCGAAAATAAAAATACTTTATCATTAGAACAAAACGGAAGACTTGCTGATTTTACAGGATATACAACTAATAAAAACTCGAGTTTTTATTCCTGGAATGCTGACTTGTCCTATTCTTGGTGGTTTGCTCCCGGAAGTCAAGTTTCTGTTTTATATCGAAATAATGCTGGTGCATTTGAAAGAGACATCAATAAAGAATTTAGAGACAATGTTACTAATCTATTAAATAACGATGCATTGAGTCATGTTTTCTCAATAAGTGTGCGTTATTTTATAGATTACAATCAAGTTAAGAATAAATTCTAAATGCATTAATTTTAAAAAAGACAACTTTCCACAACAAAATAATCATTATTTGTTATTGTTAACCTCCGAATGTATAATAGTGATTTCCATTCATTCGAACATTTTTAGAAATACTTTATCTTTGTTTAAAATATAGTATAATGAACAAAAAAGTAATTCTTATGATTTTGGACGGTTGGGGAAAATCTCCTGACCCTAAAGTATCAGCAATTGATAATGCCAATGTGCCATTTATTAACAGTTTATATAGAAATTTTCCAAGTGCCCAACTTAGAACAGACGGTTTAAATGTTGGACTTCCTGAAGGACAAATGGGAAACAGTGAAGTAGGTCACATGAATCTTGGTGCTGGTAGAATTGTCTATCAGGATTTAGCTAAAATTAACCTTGCCGTTGCACATGACACTTTAGCAAAGGAACAAGTTTTAGTTGATGCCTTTACTTATGCTCGAATAAACAATAAAAAAGTACACTTTTTAGGTCTGGTTTCAGATGGTGGTGTACACTCGCATACTTCTCATTTACGCGGCTTGATTGACGCGACACAACAACACGGATTACAAAAAGTTTTTGTCCATGCCTTTACAGATGGTCGTGACGTAGATCCAAAATCCGGTAAACATTACATTCAGGATTTACAGGATTATATTGCTAATACTACCGTAAAACTGGCTTCAGTTGTGGGACGTTATTATGCAATGGATCGGGACAGACGCTGGGAAAGAGTAAAACTCGCTTACGATTTATTGGTAAACGGAACTGGAACACATTCAACAAATGCTGTTGCTTCCATCGAAGAAAGTTATGAAGTTAATGTAACCGATGAATTTATTCATCCAACAGTTATTGTTGATGAATATGACCAACCATTGGCCACAATTGAAGAAGATGATGTCGTTATTTTCTTTAATTTCAGAACAGACAGAGGAAGAGAATTAACGGAAGTATTGACTCAAATGGATTGTCATGAACAAAACATGCACAAACTCAATTTGTATTATGTCACGCTTACTAATTATGACGAAACCTACCAAAACGTAAAAGTCGTTTACAACAAAGATAATATTACGGAAACTCTTGGTGAGGTTTTAGAAAAAGCCCACAAAAAGCAAATTCGTATTGCTGAAACGGAGAAATATCCTCACGTGACTTTCTTCTTTTCTGGTGGAAGAGAGCAACCTTTTATTGGCGAAAGCCGCATCTTAAAAAACTCTCCAAAGGTTGCCACTTATGATTTACAACCAGAAATGAGCGCCTTTGAATTGACAGAAGCTTTAATTCCTGAATTGGAAAAAGAAGAGGTAGATTTTGTGTGTCTTAATTTTGCCAACGGCGATATGGTGGGACATACCGGAATTATGAGTGCTGCAATAAAAGCTTGTGAAGCGGTTGACCAATGTGTCGAAAAAGTAATCACGACAGCATTAGCACACAATTATACGACTATCGTAATTGCAGATCATGGGAATTGTGAGACGATGATTAATCCTGACGGAAGTCCAAATACAGCACATACAACTAATCCAGTTCCAATTATTTTAGTAGACAAAGACTTAAGAGTGATTCATGATGGAGTTCTTGGCGATATCGCTCCAACCATCTTGGAATTAATGGGAGTAGAAAAACCAGAAGTAATGACCTGTCATTCTTTACTTTAAATCAATTCGGAATCGATATTTTAACTAAAAGCTACTCTTTTTCTGAGTAGCTTTTTTTATAAATAAAAGTTAAAATTTCATTATTGATAGTAATACTATTATATTTGCATAAAATATTATCAATTATGGATACAATACTATCTAATTTAAAAATACAAGTCAATCCTAAAATATACGTTAAGGACCCTGAAACGTCTCCCTTAGGTAAAAAAATTATAGAACAAAGTATCCTTTTGATAGACGAAATTGGATTCGATAATTTCACCTTCAAAAAGTTAGGAGAAAAAATTGGTTCCAATGAAAGCTCGATTTATCGTTACTTTGAAAACAAACATAAATTATTGGTTTATTTATCCTCTTGGTATTGGAGCTGGATGGAATACAAACTGGTTTTTGCTACGACAAATATTTCGGATCCAACCGAAAAATTAAAAAAAGCAATCACTATTGTAACTGAAAAAGTTACTGATGACGCGAACACTGATCACATCAATGAAGCTATTTTGAATAAAATTATCATTGCTGAATTTACAAAAACAGTACAAACGAAAGAAGTGGATCAGGAAAATAAGGAAGGTTTCTTTCTGATTTATAAAAGGGTAATCAATAGAATTGTATGTATTATAAAAGAAGTCAACCCTGAATATCCTTTTGCTAAATCATTAGTTTCTACTATTGTTGAAGGTAGTTTGCACCAACATTTTCTAACTGAACATTTAAAAACGATTACCGATTGTAATGAATCCGTGAGTACCACTGAATTTTATCTAAATCTTACAACGAATGTCCTTCGATAAACGAAAAAAAACTACTATGACTCCATTAAAACGTTTTTACAACTTACTTGAATTAGATAAAAAAGATGTTTATCAAATATTTTTCTATGCCATTTTTGCCGGATTAATAAGCTTGTCTTTACCATTAGGTATTCAGGCTATCATCAACTTTATACAATCTGGAAGAGTAAGTGCCTCTTGGATTGTTTTAATTATTTTGGTAATTTTTGGTGTTGCATTAGTTGGGATTTTATCCTTGATGCAATTGCGAATCACTGAAAATTTACAACAGAAAATATTTGTTCGCGCTTCATTTGAATTTGCAGCCCGTTTGCCAAAAATAAAAATGGATCAATTATACAATTCCTATCCACCGGAATTAGCTAATCGATTTTTTGACACAATGACCATCCAAAAAGGAACTTCCAAACTGTTAATCGATTTCTCGGCAGCACTGTTGCAAATTGCTTTTGGAGTAATTTTACTGTCTTTATACCATCCCTATTTTATTATTTTTGGAGTACTACTATTTTTTCTTTTGTATTTTATTTTCCGATTCTCTTTTAAATCTGGTCTAGAAACAAGTTTGAAAGAATCGAAATTCAAATATAAAGTAGCAGGCTGGTTGCAAGAATTAGCTCGGAATAATTACAGTTTCAAAAATGACCTTCATTACAATTTTGGACTCCAAAAAAACGACAATATAGCGGCCGCTTACTTAAATTATCGGGAAAAACATTTCAATGTAATTAAAAGACAATTTACTCAATTAATCATTTTTAAAATTTTAATAACTGGTGGATTACTATCTATTGGAGGTTTTTTGGTACTTTCAGAACAAATGAACATTGGCCAATTCGTAGCGGCAGAAATCATTATTTTATTAGTTATAACCTCTGTCGAAAAAATCATCATTGGACTCGAAACATTTTACGACGTACTAACTTCAATTGAAAAAATTGGTCAAGTGACTGACATGGAATTAGAAGACGACACCGCTTTTAGCAGCGATACTTGTTATGCTAATATTTCATTGGAAATAGAAAACCTTACTTTTAAATTTCCGGACTCCAATAAGGAAATATTGAATGATTTGTCTCTTAAAATCGAACAGGGAGAAAAAATAGCGATTGAAGGTCCTAATGGTTCTGGGAAAACAACGCTAATTCGCATATTGTCCGGTTTATTAGAACCTACATCTGGTACTTTTTACATTAATGACGATACGTACAGAAAAATTAATCTTAAGCAATATCGCTCCCAAATTGGCGGTATTATTCAAGGTGAAACACCATTTGAAGGTACTCTGTTAGAAAACATTACGTTTAATGACAAGTCAATTAGTACTGAAAATCTAAAATGGGCTATTGAGGGAGTACAACTTTCGAGCTTTGTAAAAACGATGCCGAAGGGTCTCGAAACACACATCTTCCCGGAAGGCAAGCAATTATCATCTTCCGATGCTGAAAAAGTACTATTGGCTAGAAGTATCATACACAAACCTAAAATCCTTTTTTATGAAGACCCTACGGATATGATGGACATTAAAGTTGCTAATGAAATTATTGATTTCCTTACATCCGAGAAGAACAACTGGACGATAATAGTTTCCTCAAAAAACCCATATTGGAAAACCAAATGCAGTCGTATCATCACTATGGAAAATGGTACTATTCAACTTGATTTAAAAAATAAATAGTTATGCTAAACATCTCTGACAATAAAACAAAACTGCCGCCATTAGATCGTTTTAGTACGGTGAAAAACCTGGTCAACAGACCTCACTATAAAATTTTGAATAAAATTATTGTAGGGGTTTCAATTATTGGTGTAATAGCACTTTTCCTGCCCTGGACACAAAACATTTCAGGTAGCGGAAGCGTTACCACATTAAGACCTGACCAAAGACCGCAGTCCATTCAGAGTGTAATTTCTGGTCGACTTGAAAAATGGTATGTTCAGGAAGGTGACTTTGTAAAGAAAGGCGATACAATTCTATTCATTTCAGAAATAAAAGAGGATTATATGGATCCAAATTTAGTTCAAAACACCAAAAATCAAATAGATGCAAAAAAACAATCTTTACAATCGTATGGTTCAAAAGTAAGCACGTTTACCGGCCAGATACAAGCCATCGAAAGAGAAAAAGTTTTGAAACTGGAACAAGCGCAAAATAAAATCAAACAATCAGTTTTGAAAATAAAGAGCGACAGTATCGATTTAGTTGCCGTAAGAACCCAGCTAAAGATAGCCAATACGCAATACAATCGTTCCGTTCAACTGAATAAGGAAGGACTGAAACCGCTTACTGATATTGAAGAGAAAAGACTGAAGTTACAAGAAGTGGAAGCGAAAATTATCACTCAGGAAAATAAATACTTAACCAGTAAAAACGAGTTTATCAATGCTAAAGTTGAGATAAACAGAATAAGTGCGGAGTATGCAGAAAAGGTCTCAAAAGCTAATAGTGACAAATTTACAGCACTTAGCAGTCAGTACGACACTGATGCGCAAGTGAATAAACTTGAAAATCAATATGCAAATTACAGCATTAGAAACGGAATGTATTATATCAAAGCATCGCAAAACGGCTACATCAATAGGGCATTGCAGTCCGGTATAGGGGAAACCATTAAAGAAGGAACCCCAATTGCAACCATAATGCCTTCAAAATATGATATTGCTGTAGAAACTTTTGTAAACCCAATTGACCTTCCGCTGTTACGCAAAGGAGAAAAAGTCAGAGTTTGGTTTGATGGATGGCCTACAATTGTATTCTCCGGATGGCCAAACATGTCGTACGGAACTTTTGGTGGTAAAATTGTTGCCATTGAAAATTTCATTAGTGTCAATGGAAAATATCGCGTATTAATTTCGCCTGACGATAGTGGTGATAAATGGCCTGAGCAACTGAGTATAGGCGCTGGAGCACAAACTATTGCATTACTAAATAATGTACCTGTTTGGTTTGAATTGTGGAGATCCTTAAACGGATTCCCTCCTAATTATTACAAACCAGCGGTAAAACCAACAACAGATAAAAAATAATGAAACAACTATTTTTAGCATTTTTATTTTTGGGTTTTGCTGCAACAGCCCAAGATATCACCTCAAAAGAACTTAGCTACACCGAGTTTCTGGGATATGTAAAAAAATACCATCCGCTGGTCAAGAATGCCAACTTGGAAATCAATAAAGCGCAAGCTAATTTGATGATGGCTCGCGGTGGTTTTGATCCAAAAATTGAAGTGGATTTCAGTAAAAAACAGTTCAAAGACAAGGAATATTATTCCATTTTAAACAGCAGCTTCAAAATCCCAACTTGGTACGGAATCGAGATTAAAGCGGGTTTTGACAATAGTGAAGGTGTTTATTTGAATCCCCAAAACACACTTCCCAATCAAGGATTAACTTCGCTGGGCGTAACGGTTCCGCTTGGACAAGGTTTATTTATTAATCAAAGGATGGCTGATGTTCGAAAAGCAAAAATGCAAATGCAACTAAGCCAATCCGAAAGAAAACTGCAAGCTATTACAGTTTTATACGATGCTTCTTTGGCTTATTTTAATTGGAAGAAAAACTTCAATGAAGTGCAATTGTATGAAGAATATAACAAGAATGCACAAATTAGGTTCAAGGGAATTCAGTCGTTAATCAAACAAGGAGATAAACCAGCCATTGATAGTGTTGAGGCCGGAATTATTGTAAAAAATAGGAAACTAAGCTTGGAAGATTCGAATCTGAAATTGGCTAAAGCCAAATTAGAACTCGCTAATTTTCTTTGGTTAGAAAACAATATTCCACTGGAATTATCCGATGAATTAATTCCTGAAACGCAATTGGAATTCACGATTCAGGAAAGCTTAAAAACGAATGATTTAATGAATACGGATTTCTCCATCACCAATCATCCAAAAATTAATGCGTTACAAAGCAAAATTGACATGCTCAATGTGGAACGAAAACTGAAAGCCAACATGCTTTTGCCTAAAATTGATGTGGGTTACTCCTATATATCAGAACCCAGTTATATTGATAACTATCAGTTTGAGGATTATAAAATTGGATTGGATTTTTATTTTCCTTTGTTTCTTCGAAAAGAACGCGGTAGTCTGAAATTAGCAAAGTATAAAGTCCAGGAATCTGAATTTACATTGGATTTAGAAAAAGTGCAATTAACCAATAAAATCAATGCCCAAAAAATGGAAATTGAGTCATTGCTCAGACAAAAGGAGCTGATAAAAGGTTTGGTAGAAGACAATCTCACGATGTTAAACTCAGAGGAAAGATTATTTTCTTTTGGTGAAAGTTCCTTATTTATAATCAATACCCGAGAGAATAATTTAGTCAGCGCTCAACTTTCTAAGATTGCTCTAGAGAATCGTTTTTACGTCTCAAATTCAGAGCTTTTTAAAATTATGGCTAATCCGGATTAAATAATTTATAAAATTGTACTTTTGCCAACTGAAAATTCGAAATTATGATTATTGTAAAATCACGTGAAGAAATAGAATTAATGCGCGAAAGTGCGTTGATCGTATCAAAAACATTGGGAATGATTGCTTCTGAAATCAAAGAAGGAGTTACTACTTTATATCTGGACAAATTAGCCGAAGAATTCATTCGTGACCATGGCGCTGAACCAAGTTTTCTTGGATTATATGGTTTTCCAAATTCACTGTGTATGAGTCCAAACTCACAAGTAGTACATGGAATTCCTAACAACAAACCACTAGAAAGTGGTGATGTAATCTCAGTAGATTGTGGCGCATATAAAAACGGATACCATGGCGATCATGCCTATTCTTTTGAAATAGGTGAAGTTGCTCCTGAAACTAAAAAATTATTGCAGGTTACTAAAGAATCATTATACGTTGGAATCCGCGAATTAAGACTAGGAAATCGTGTAGAAGACGTAGGAAATGCAATTCAGAAATATACGGAATCGCATGGTTATGGCGTTGTTCGTGAATTAGTAGGTCATGGCTTGGGCCAAAAAATGCACGAAGATCCTGAAATGCCTAATTATGGCAAAAAAGGAAGAGGAAAACTTTTTGTAGAAGGAATGGTTGTTGCCATTGAACCGATGATCAATATGGGAACCCGAAATATCAAACAGCACAAAGACGGCTGGACAATCACGACTGCTGACGGAAAACCAAGTGCACATTTTGAACATGATGTTGCGATTATTGATGGAAAACCAGAGATTTTATCGACTTTTGGATACATCTACAAAGCGTTAGGAATTGTGAGTAATGAAGAAGATGAGTTTAGACAAAAACCTTTGGTTCTGTAATGAAAAAACTATTTAAACTTGTACTAAATACGATTCCGCGTCCTATTCTTATTCGCTTAAGTTATGTAGCGCGTCCTATTATCGCTTTTTCATTAAGAGGAACTAATTTCACAGATCCAATCGACGGGAAAAGCTTCAAATCGATGTTGCCTTATGGATACGAAACACAACGTAACAATGTGCTTTCGCCAAGTACACTTTCCCTAGAAAGACACCGTTTATTATGGTTGTATTTGAATGAAGAAACAGATTTTTTTACCTCAACCGCAAAAAAGAAAGTATTACATTTTGCGCCAGAGCAAGCTTTTTATAAATTGTTTCGAAACCAAAAAAATCTGGACTATACTACAACCGATTTATTTTCACCGTTAGCGGATGTAAAAGCTGATATTTGTAATTTACCTTTTGAAGACAATCAATATGATGTTATTCTTTGTAATCATGTTTTAGAACACATTCCGGATGACACGAAAGCCATGCAGGAATTGTATCGGGTTTTGAAACCAGGCGGAATGGCAATTTTACAAATTCCACAGGATTTATCCAGAGCAACCACTTTTGCTGATGATTCAATTACGGATCAAAAAGAACGCGCTAAAATCTTTGGTCAATACGATCACGTGCGTATTTACGGTCGCGATTATTTTGATAAATTACGAAGTATCGGTTTCAAAGTTATTGAAGAAGATTACACCAATAAAATTGCTCCTGAATTAGTAGAAAAATATTGTTTAGCCAAAGGGGAAATCATCCCTGTTTGTTTTAAATAATTTACCCCATAAAAAAACCTGCTAAAGTTAATTTTAGCAGGTTTTTAGTTTATAAACGAGTTGGTTTATTTTTTCTCTGGCATCAATATTCCAATTACTTTATCTTTTGTAAGATATTTTTTTGCAATATCTTGAATATCCTTAGCGGTTACTGAATTAACAGTTTCTTCAAATTTCAAAACTTCTTCAGCACTACTTCCATTAGTATAAGATCTAGTAAAATTAGACAACCAATATCTATTTTCTTTGCTATCTTTTCTGAAATCAGCTAATTCACCTTCTTTAAATTTAGCCACATCTTTTTCATCTGGACCGTTATCAATTATGTTTTGTAATTCTTTCAACGCAGAAGCTGTTAATTTCTCGGCATTGTCTGGTCCACATGGGAAACCAATCGTAAAGTTGTACGATCCATTTGGAACTTTATTCATGCTTCCTCTTGCATTAACACCATAAACACCACTTTCATTTTCACGTAATTGCTCGATTAGTTTTATAGTCAAAACTTCCCCTAATGCTTGTATACTAATCGCATCTTTAGCAGAATATTTTGCATCTCCATAATACATTATGGTTACGTTACTTTTAGGATCTGTTCCTTTATTAACGACTTTTTTCAAATCTCCTTTTAGCAATCTATACCCTAAATCTACTGCTTTTTCTTTTTTATCAGTTGCAGGTAAAGACGCCAAATATTTAATTGAATATGCTTCCATAGTTTTATCATCAATGTTTCCAACGAAATAAAACTCAAAATCAGCAGCATTATCAAAACGCTCTTTGTACTTATTGTACGCTAACTTGTAATCTGTATCAGCCCAAGATTTATCCGTTGGCATAACTCCGTTGAATCTTGGATTTTCTTTGTTCAAATACGTATAAAACTCTTGTTGAAAATAGTTTTGCGGTTGCGAAGCCATATTCTTAAAGAAACTAGACTGCTTTTGTTTAAAACCTTCAAAAGCTTCAGCATCATAGTTCAAATCAGTGAAGTAAGCATGCGTCATTTGGAAAAGATATTCTAAATCCTTAGAAGTGGCATTTCCTCTTAAACCTTCAGTAACACCGCCGATATAAGGACTTACTCTCGCTATTTTACCCGTCATAAATTTATTGATCTCATTCAATTTTAATCCTGAGAATCCGGCTTCTGCCAATGCTCCGTTAGCAAATTGAACTTTTTTCATATCCTCGTTAGAGTATAAATTAGTTCCTCCAAGACTCACTGCTTCAAAAAGAACCTCATCATTTTTGAAATCAGTATTCTTATAGGTCACTTTCACACCATTAGATAATACTAGCGTTTTTGTTCCAATTTTAGCATTGCTTTCACGACTAACAATTGTACCCGGTTTCACCTCATTTCGCATTAAACTTGTGGCAACGGCAGCATCTTCATAAGGTTTAAGATCATCTGCGTTAACTTTCAAAGCATCAAGAACTTGTTGTTCGGAAACTTTTTTCAAACCTTCTTTTTCAGGGCCAGTAAGTATAATGACACGGTTATCTTCTTTTACATAATCTTTAATCAAACTATTTACATCCTTTAATTCAATCAAAGGCATCAATTGTTTCATCGTTTGATAGGTCCATTCAATCCCAGGAACTGGTTCTTTTTCTAAGAAATTAGCTTGATATTCTCCAACAAAATTCACTGAATTCGTTTTATCTCTGTCGTTGTATGCTTTTTCAATAGAAGCAAGGAATTCTAGTTTCGAACGATCTAATTCTCCTTGAGTAAATCCAAATTTCTTAGCTCTCTCATTTTCAGTAACCAATACTTTCAAAGCACTTAATTGCTTATCTTCTTGAGACATTGCTACAGACTGATATGCTTTTTTATTTCTGGCAAAAGTTCCACCATAATACGAATAACCATAGGTAAATGGAGGTGTCGCTGAATTTGTAAGTTCACCCAATCTAGTATTTAAAAGCGTGGAGAACAATCCTTCAACAATGTAATTTTTAAAATCCCCAATATTTACGATTGCTTTTGGAGCTCCATAATCTTTGTAAATCAATTGTACTTGAGCACTTGAAGCTTCTTTATCACTTTCAACAGCTACAAAAGTTTCCTTGTGATTAGGAACGTCATAAAATTTTCTAGGTTTTTCTTTGGCTGGATTTTTATAACTTGAAAAATGAGAAATGATTTTCTTCTCCATTTCGGCAACATCAATATCACCAACAACAATTACGCTCATTAAATTAGGACGATACCAATCTTTATAGAAATTGATTAGGGATTGGTGTTTGAATTTTTCTAAAATTTCTTTTTGACCAATTGGCAAACGCTCCGCATAATGTGATTCATGCATCATTTTAGAAATGTAACGACCCAACATTCTCTTTTGAGCACCTAAACCCAATCTGTATTCTTCTAAAACTACGCCTCTTTCTTTATCAATTTCTTCTGGTGTCAAAACCGTATTAAACGCCCAATCTTCAATAATTTGAAAACCTTTTTCTAATTTTTCAGGACTATCAGATGGAATTGGTAAAAAATAAACAGTTTCATCAAAACTGGTATATGCATTTAAATGCTGCCCAAACTTTACACCAATACTTTGCAAATAATCGACCAATTGATTTTTAGGAAAACGCTTGGTTCCGTTAAAACACATATGCTCCATAAAGTGAGCCAATCCTTGCTGATCATCATCCTCAAGGATAGAACCAGCATTAACCACCAGCCTAAGATCTACTTTTTTTTCTGGTTTGGCATTTTTCTTGATGTAATAAGTTAAGCCATTTTCCAGCTTACCTGTTTTTACAGATGGATCAAAAGGAATTGCTTTTGAATAATCCATTTGCTGTGCAAAAGCAGCCAATGGAAATAGCATTATTCCAAATACTAAATTGTTGATTTTTTTCATAAGGTTAGATATATTTGAAGTAAAAATAATAAGATAACTCCTAACTTTAAAAATATTATATTTTAATTAACAGAAATTACATACAAAATATATTTATGCTTTGAATTACATTATCGGATAAAAACGGGGAGTATTCCTTATATTTACAAAATCTTAAGCGCTGCAAAATGACAAACCCTTTTTTTAAAATTATCTCCTTTATTCTTTTGGTATTTACGACCAATTCTTCCTCTGCACAAGCAGAAAAAGAAGTAGCCGCGCCTTACAATATCAAAACGATTTCTTTTTTACAAAGTGATCGAAATGTGATTCCAATTTTTAAATTAGGTGAAGGATTTCAATTGCAGTTTGATGACCTTTTTGGCAATGAAGCCAATTATTATTACGAAATAATTCATTGCGATTACAACTGGAATCCTACTGCAATTCCAAAAAACGAATATTTACAAGGTTTTGACAATCAAAGAATTCAAGATTACACTAATTCCTTCAATACATTACAAATCTATTCACACTACAAATTATCAATTCCCAATCAATTTACGCAGCAATTGCGAATCAGCGGGAATTATATCATTAAAGTTTTAGACGAAAATAAAGAAGTCGTGTTTTCCAGAAAATTCATTTTATGTGAAGATCTTGTTACAGTTCCAATGCAGGTGAAGCGAGCACGAACAGTAAGCAACATAGAACTGAAACATAATTTAGAATTCTCTATAAAATCAAGCATAATTACATTTCAAAATCCTATGAAAAATGTTAGAGTAGTCTTACTTCAAAACGGACAGTTTAACACAGCCATAAAAAATATAGTTCCACAATACACCATTGGAAATGACCTGATTTACAAATATGATCCTGAAACACAGTTTTGGGCAGGAAATGAATTTCTATTTTTTGAGAACAAAGACATCCGCTCCGCAAGTAACAATATAGCGCGCATAGATTCTAATACTGCTATTTACGGTTCCTATTTGTACACCAATGCGGCACGAACAAATTTCCCTTACTCGTTTACCCAAGATGTTAATGGTGATTTTGTTGTTAATAACATAAACGCCACTAATCCTGAAATCGAAGCGGATTATGTTTGGGTTTATTTCAGTCTTTCTGCCCCTACTTTTAGACTGAAAAAAAACATTTATGTTGGCGGAATGTTTAATAATTACAATTTGACTCCAGAATACAAAATGGAGTATAATTCCCAAAAGAGCGTTTATGAAAAAGCTATTTTGGTTAAGCAGGGTTTTACAAACTATAAATATATTGTAGCTGATGATAAAGGAGTTATTGACTATGAAAATGCAATTGACGGGAATTTTTATCAAACCGAAAATGATTACACAGTATTAGTTTATTACAGAGAGAATATAGATCGATACGATAGAGTTGTTGGGAAAGGAATAGCAAATTCACTAAATATCACCAACTAAAAAAACTTTTCAAAAATTTGGCAAAACGAGATCAATTTTTTGTAAATTTGTCAATAATAAACACATACTCATCCATTTAATCATGGTTTCTCAAATAACAAGAGGTATAAAAATTTCAGTTTTGACTAGTTTTGAAGGAACCTACTTCAAAAACTACAAGATTCACTTTGCCTTTAGTTATGTAATCACAATTGAAAATCACAGTAAAGATTCCGTTCAGTTGATTTCTCGTCATTGGGAAATTTTTGATTCTCTAAATGCAATAGAAATAGTCGATGGCGAAGGTGTAATTGGAAAAAAACCAGTACTAAAACCCGGCGAGCAACACACCTACAGTTCTGGCTGTTTACTTTCTTCGCCTTATGGTGCCATGAAAGGATATTTCAACATGATTAACTTCACCTCTACAAGAAACTTCAAAGTTATCGTACCTACTTTTAGGTTATGTGCGCCGTTTGCTTTGAATTAAATCACAACTCTTTTATTAGAATTTTAACTTCCAATCTGATTCTCTGATTGATGAATTATTGCTACCTTTACAGCTCAATTTTTGATTCTAATTAAAATCTATTAATATGCCAAAAGGAATTTACAACGTCCCAAAAGCGTTTAACGAAACCGTTAAGTCATACGCTCCAGGAAGTCCGGAAAGAGAAGAAGTTCTAGCCACTTTCAATAAAATGTATAATGAAACAGTTGATGTTCCTTTATACATTGGAGGAGAAGAAATCCGTACAGGAAAAACTCAATCAATAAATCCTCCTTTCGACCACAAACACACTGTGGGACAGTATCACGAAGCAAATAAAGAACATATAGAAAAAGCCATTTCAACTGCTCTAGAAGCTAAAAAGAAATGGGCAAATTTAGCTTGGGAACACAGAGCATCTATATTTTTAAAAGCTGCTGAATTGCTTGCCGGACCTTACCGTGCAAAAATAAATGCAGCTACTATGATTGCTCAGGCAAAAACAGTACATCAAGCTGAAATTGATGCAGCATGTGAATTTATAGACTTTTTACGCTATAACGTACAGTTCATGACTCAAATTTATGCTGAACAACCCGTTTCATCAGAAGGTGTTTGGAACAGATTAGAGCATAGACCACTTGAAGGATTTGTTTACGCCATCACTCCATTTAACTTTACAGCAATTGCAGGTAATTTACCAGCTGCTCCAGCATTGATGGGGAATGTTGTAGTTTGGAAGCCAAGTGCTACACAAATTTATTCTGCAAATGTAATCGTAGAAGTATTCAAACAAGCAGGATTACCGGATGGTGTAATCAATGTAGTTTATGGAGACTCAGCAATGATTTCTGAAACTTTATTAGGAAGTCCAGATTTCGCAGGAATTCATTTTACAGGTTCCACTCGTGTTTTCAATGACATTTGGGGAAAAATTGGACAAAACATCAGCAAATACAAAACATATCCTAGAATCGTAGGAGAAACTGGTGGTAAAGATTTTGTTGTAGCACATTCATCAGCTATACCAGCTCAAGTTGCTACAGCACTTTCCAGAGGAGCTTTCGAATACCAAGGACAAAAATGTTCCGCTGCTTCAAGAGCTTATGTACCAGAATCTATATGGCCGGAAGTAAAAAAACTACTAGTAGCCGATTTAGCTTCTATGAAAATGGGATCTCCAGGAGATACAAATAATTTCGTTTCATCCGTAATTTCAGAAAGTTCATTTGACAAATTAGCAGGTTTTATTGACCAAGCTAAAAAAGATGCTGATGCCGAAATTATTGCAGGAGGAAATTACGACAAGTCTGTTGGTTATTTTATAGAGCCTACCGTTATCGTAACTACAAATCCAAAATACAGCACAATGGAAACCGAATTATTCGGACCAGTATTGACAATTTACGTTTACGAAGATGCTAAATGGGAAGAAACACTTGTATTAGTGGATTCAACTTCTGAGTACGCATTAACAGGAGCTGTCTTGAGCCAAGACCGTTATGCAATTGAATACGCCATGAAAGTTTTAGAAAATGCCGCAGGTAATTTCTACATCAACGACAAACCAACAGGAGCAGTTGTGGGTCAACAACCATTTGGTGGAGCAAGAGGTTCAGGAACTAACGACAAAGCTGGTTCTGTATTAAACTTATTGCGTTGGGTTTCTCCAAGAACAATCAAAGAAACTTTTGTTACTCCAGAGAACTATAGATATCCGTTTTTAGGGTAATAAATTAGTCGTAAAGTTTAAAAGTCGAAAGTCTTAAAGAACATACAAATAGTAAAAAAGCCGAATCTAAAATTTAGATTCGGCTTTTTTTTTCATTTTTTCTACTAACTTTTATCTTTCGACCTTATGACTACGATTGAAACTTCAAAGGCAAATGCACTACTTTCTTAGTTTCAAAGAATTCATCTTCAAAGAAATCAGCTAAATTGTATTCAGTTGCTTTTGGGAAATCCTTCAATTCTTCAGTTAAGTCTCCTCCCTTTAAATAGAGAATTCCGTTTTTCAATTCGTGTTTGTTGTTCTTTTTGATTTTGGTTTTTACCCAAGAAACAAAATCCGGCATATTTGTAACGGCACGACTCACGATAAAATCGAAATCTCCTTTCACATTTTCGGCACGCATTTGTTCCGCTTTTACATTTTTCAATTCCAATCCTTCGGCAACAGCCTGAACTACTTTTATTTTTTTTGCAATAATATCAATCAAATAAAAACGCGTTTCTGGAAAAAGAATCGCCAATGGAATTCCTGGAAAACCGCCACCGGTACCTACATCCAATACGTAAGTTCCAGGCTCAAATTTTATAATTTTGGCAATTCCCAAAGAATGCAATATATGTTTGGTATACAAAGCATCAATATCTTTTCTCGAAATAACATTGATTTTTTCATTCCAATCATGGTATAAAAAATCCAATTTTTCGAACTGTTCTTTCTGAATATCAGTTAAATTAGGAAAATACTTAAGAATCTCGTCCATCTATTAATTTTTTTAACAAAAGTAATACTTTACAGTTAAAATATTTATCTCAATTTTGTATATCCAAAAATTTATAATAATTACCTTTGAACTTTATTGAAAATATATGAATAATAATGCTCCGACATTTGCTAAGCAAGATAGCCTAAAGTTTTTTAGAACACTTAACTCACGGGTTAACAATTACTTCAAAGAAAACAACATCCAAAAGACCGGGAATTGGAAGCTATATTTAAAAACTATAATTCTCTTTTCAGTTTTTCTTGCGCCTTATTTTTTAATTCTGACACTTGGTATGCCATTTTGGGCACATCTTCTGTTGACCATCGTTATGGGAATTGGAATGGCTGGAGTAGGAATGAATGTGATGCACGATGGAAATCACGGTTCATATTCTAATAAAACCTGGGTCAACAAATTCATGGGTGGAACTATTTATGTTTTGGCAGGAAATGTATACAACTGGCAAGTGCAACACAATGTTTTACACCACACCTACACAAACATTCCTGGACATGATGAGGATTTAGATGCCGGACGTGTTATCCGTTTTACTAAGGAAGCAAAGTGGTATAATTTTCACCGTTTTCAACAATATTATTCGGTATTCTTATACGGATTACTAACGTTCAACTGGGCTATCACAACTGATTTTAAACAGATGCGAAGCTACTTGAAAAGAAAATTATCGTACGGAGAAGCGAAAAGCCCAAAAATACTTTGGACGACTTTAATTATCACAAAAGTAATTTATGTTTCTATCTGGATTGTTTTACCAATCGTAATTGGAATCACCTGGTGGAAAGTGCTTATTGGTTTCTTCGTGATGCATTACACAGCTGGTTTAATACTAAGTGTTGTGTTTCAATTAGCACACGTTGTGGAAGAAACAACCAATCCATCACCAAATGAATTAGGCGAAATGGACAATACTTGGGCGATACACCAATTGTTTACTACAACTAATTTTGCTCCAAAAAATGCGATTGTTAACTGGTACACTGGTGGATTGAATCACCAAATCGAGCACCATATTTTCCCAAATATTAGTCACGTGCATTATGGTAAAATTGCCAGTATCGTAAAAGAAACGGCTCAAGAATGCAACTTGCCGTATTACGAATACAAAACAATGCGAAGTGCTGTTATTGCTCATTTCAAACATTTGAAAGAGCTGGGAATGAAACCGGAACTTACATAATTATGCAACACCTAGAGATCAACTGCGGTGCATCTCTACTTAATAAATAAACTAACTACAACCTATTACAATGAATCCATTATCCGATAGAATTAACAATCTAGCAACATCACAAACACTAGCAATGGCTGCTTTGGCCAGAGAATTAAAAGCACAAGGAAAAGACATTATCAGTTTAAGCTTAGGCGAACCTGATTTTAATACACCTGACTTCATCAAAGAAGCAGCAAAAAAAGCAATTGACGAAAATTACAGCACTTATTCTCCTGTAGAAGGATATGCGGAATTAAAAGAAGCCATCTGCAGAAAATTTAAAAGAGACAATGATTTAGACTACAAACCATCTCAAATTGTAGTTTCAACAGGAGCAAAACAATCCTTATACAACATTGCACAAGTAATGCTAAACGATGGTGACGAGGTAATTTTACCGGCACCTTACTGGGTTTCGTATTTCGAAATTGTAAAATTATCCGGTGGAGTTCCTGTAGAAGTTCCTACATCTGTTGATACGGATTTCAAAATTACACCAGAACAATTAGAAGCGGCAATCACACCAAAAACAAAAATGATGTGGTTCAGTTCTCCTTGTAATCCAAGTGGATCTGTTTATAATAGAGAAGAATTAACGGCTCTTGCAAAAGTGTTAGAAAAATACCCACACGTATACGTTGTAGCTGACGAAATCTACGAGCACATCAATTTCTCAGGGACTTTTTGCAGCATCGCATCTATCCCAGGAATGTTAGAAAGAACAATTACTGTAAATGGAGTTGCTAAAGCTTTCGCCATGACAGGATGGAGAATTGGATACATTGGCGCACCAGAATTCATTGCTAAAGCCTGTACAAAAATTCAAGGTCAAGTAACCTCAGGAGCAAATTCTATCGCACAACGCGCTACCATTACAGCAGTAGATGCTGATCCAAGTGTATTGAAACACATGGTTGACGCTTTCCATAGCCGTAGAGATTTAGTAGTAGGATTATTAAAAGAAATTCCAGGCGTAAAAATCAACGTTCCTGAAGGAGCTTTTTACGTATTCCCAGACGTTTCTTCTTTCTTCGGAAAAACATTAAAAGGAACCGAAATCAAAAATGCAATGGATTTATCAATGTACCTTTTGGCCGAAGCTAACGTAGCAACGGTAACAGGTGACGCTTTTGGAAATCCTGACTGTATCCGTTTCTCTTACGCAACCAGCGACGAGATCTTGAAAGAAGCATTAAAAAGAATCAAAGATGCTTTGGCACTATAGTCAAATCTCATAAAATCGAAAGTTAGAAACTCAAAAATCCAACTTACAATACCATCAAAGCCTCAAGATATTCTTGGGGTTTTGTTGTTTTTGGGCGTGACCGCAAGGGTCGGGCTTTCCGCTTCAATCTTTATATTTTTAAAGAAAAAATATAAAGGATTTCCACTACACTCCCTCACGCAAACCCTGCCAAAATCCTAATTATTCTAATGTAGTAAGGACTGCTTGTGAGCTGTCCTTACACTTCTTAACACATTCAGAAACATAATGAAATCTCTGATGATTTGTATTTTTAATTTTATACTTTTAAGGTAATAATTAAAAAACAAACTTCTATGATAAGTAAAAATTTTACTTTTATCAAAACTGATAAAAAATTAGTAAAATTATATTTCAACGAAATCACCGTAATTAAAGGTTTAGGAAATTATGTTGAAATTCAAACAACAGAAAATAAAAAATATATTTATTACAAATCGCTAAAAGATTTAATTGAAAACTTACCAAACGAATTTATGAGAGTTCATAATTCGCATATAGTAAATTTAACTAACATTGATATTTTAGAGGATAATCACATAATTTTAATGAATACAAAAGTTGCAGTTGGAAAAAGTTACAAAGAATGTCTAAATTCGGCTATAAATAAATACACGTTGTAATTACAAAATAAGAAATAGAAATAACGAAATAAGAAATCAATACGTTTGAATAAAAAGTTTTTAGAAAAGGTTTATTAAGTTTTAGTTTACTCGAAAGAAGAAAATAAAAAGAACAATTTTAAAACTAATTTTAATCGTAATTATGACAACTCAAAATTCAAAAGCACAAGAATTAACTAAAAATTATCCATTAGAAAAAGACGTTGTAACAATCGACGGAATAATCAAAGCATTTTATGAAGTCGTTTCAGGAGAAGCAGGAGAAAAAAGACAATGGGAAAGAGATTCATCAATTCATGATCCAAATGCAATTTATTCATACTTGGACAACGTAAACGGGGAATTAAAACAAGTAACAATGTCGCTGAAAGATTTTCACAAAGAAACCGATGCAATGATAATGGAAACTGCATTTTATGAAAGTGAAATTAATAGAGAAATGAGATTATTTGGAAATATTGCACATGTTTGGAGTACATATGAAACGAGATTGGTGAAAAATGGACCAGTAGCAAGAAGAGGAATTAACAGTATTCAACTTTTCTTCGATAAAGGAAAATGGAATATTGTTTCGCTGATATTTGAAAGAGAAAGAGAAGAAAAAATTCCAAAAACATTTGAACCAAATTAATAAATTTTGATAAAAAAAAACATCGTCCAACCGCCATTTGCAAAATAGCAGATTTAGGCTCAATTTAAAGTTGGTATTGTAATTGTAAAATCAGTCTTTAACTGAAAGTTTAGGCTTACTTAAGCAGCCACATCACCAAGTGACCAACCGTTATATCACCTGGAATATTTATGAAAAAACAGAAAAAATATATGTTTAATATTTAGACAAACCTGTTACAATCATTTAACATTATTTTAAAAACAATCTCTAACATTCACATCAAAACCCAAACCATCATGCTCACAGCCATCAACCCAAAGTTACCTATGCGTAACAAAGCAATTACACGGAATTTCTACATCAACCAATTGGGTTTTCAGGAATGGGGTAGCGCGGATTTTGATGGGTATTTGATGGTACAAAAAGACAGCATTGAAATTCATTTTTTTGAGTTTGCAACCATTAATGCTGTTGAAAATTACTCAGGAGTTTACATTCGGGTGCAGGATATCGAAACCGTATATAAAAACTTCTTGAACAACGGCGTTGCCATTCATCCCAATGGTCCTCTGGAAATCAAACCTTGGGGACAAAAAGAATTTTCGATATTGGACCCAGATAACAATCTGCTGACTTTCGGGCAAAGTTTGTAGTGAATGGGCAGTCATAAAAAAGCAATTTAGTATTTTTACATTCTAATTAAGACTTCAAAAAAATGAAAATACTATTGCTAGGCTCAGGCGAATTAGGAAAGGAATTTACAATCGCTGCACAACGCATCGGGCAAATCGTAATCGCCGTTGACAGTTACGAAAATGCTCCGGCAATGCAAGTTGCCCATGATTTTGAAGTCATCAACATGCTAGACGGAGATGCGTTAGACAAAATCGTCGCCAAACACAAACCTGATTTCATCGTTCCAGAAATCGAAGCCATTAGAACCGAGCGTTTTTATGACTATGAAAAGCAAGAAATTACCGTAGTTCCTTCTGCGAAAGCGGCAAACTTCACGATGAATAGGAAAGCAATCCGAGATTTAGCATCCAAAGAACTCGGACTAAAAACAGCCAAGTATCGCTACGCCACCACTGCCGAGGAATTACAAAAAGGAGTTGAAGCCGTTGGAATGCCCTGCGTGGTAAAACCCTTAATGTCTTCGTCTGGAAAAGGACAATCAACCATAAAAACCGAAGCGGATATCGAAAAAGCATGGAATTATGCTGTGCAAGGTTCCCGCGGCGATGTCGTAGAAGTAATTGTAGAAGCATTTGTCAAATTCAATTCGGAAATCACATTGTTAACGGTGGTACAAAATAATAACCCAACACTTTTTTGTGCGCCAATTGGTCACCGTCAAGAACGTGGCGATTATCAGGAAAGCTGGCAACCCGCCAGAATATCCGACAAGGATTTGTACGAAGCGCAAGACATGGCCGAAAAAGTAACCGAAGCTTTGGGTGGTGCAGGACTTTTTGGAGTCGAATTTTTCTTGGCTGATGATGGTGTTTATTTCTCGGAATTATCGCCTCGACCTCATGATACAGGAATGGTAACATTAGCAGGAACGCAAAACTTCAACGAATTCGAATTGCATTTACGAGCTATTTTGAGTTTGCCTATTTTCGAAATTACATTAGAAAAAGCGGGAGCTAGCGCCGTAATTTTAGCCTCAGAAAATTCAACAAATCCAACCTATTCCGGCATTGAAAATATTGCTTCCTTACCAAAAACGGATTTCAGAATCTTTGGCAAACCAACTTCAAGACCGTATCGAAGAATGGCTGTAGCTTTAGTCAATGATACTTTAGAAACTCCAATTGAAGAAGTGGTAGAAAAAGCGAAGAAAGCAGCCAGTTTGGTTACCGTGCACTCGTAATTTACTATCGATAGTATTGTCAATTCGAGCGCAGTCGAGACTCAACAGTTAGTCTCGACTGTGCTCGACTTGACAAACGTCTTAAGGAAACGACATTGATTCTCCATTACTTTTTAGAAATTCGAAAGTTCGTCGGAGTTATTCCAGTATGTTTCTTGAACAATCGGGTGAAATACGAATAATCATCAAAGCCTAATTCCGTTGCAATTTCATTGACAGTAAACTTTTTATCCATCAGCATGCGTTTCGCTTCAAGGATAATTCTAGCTGTAATCACTTCGGTTGTGGTTTTTTGCAACATTTCATTGCAAATCCTGTTCAAGTGTTTCAAAGTAATATTGAGTTGTGAAGCGTAGAAAAAAGGTGCCTTTTCTGTTTTATAATTTTGCTCTAAAAGCACTTCGAAATTTTTAATTTTCACATTATACGAATGTGCTTCGTGCAAATGTGTTTCACTATATTTTCTGGCAATTTCGATGTGAATAATATCCAACAAATTCATTATTTTATCTTGCTTCAACAGCTGATTCGATTGTGTTTCTAAAATCAGGCTTTCAAAATAAGGCAGAATCGCTTTCAATTCAGATACTTCAAAAACCATTTCCGGTTTATTGTCCACCGAAGAATAAAATGGATAGTCGGCGATTGTTTTTTGTCCAAAATAAAGATTATACATTTCCTGCGAATAGAAAATTACGAATCCATTAACGTCATCAGATAAATTCCAATGATGCATTTGTCCGGGTTGCAGAAAAAACATACTTCCGGGCTGAATCGAAAATACATCAAAATCGATTTCATGCGTTCCCGAACCTTTGATAAAAAAGACCAAAACATACGAATTATGCCTGTGCGGTTCCTCAACAAAACTATGGTCAATTAAGTGATTTTTAAAGGTATTAATATACAAATCACTATTCACTGAAGTACAGTTAAACCGTTGAATGTTATAAATAGGATATTTTTTCATTTTGCCATAAATGTCTTTATTGTGCTATAATTAGCGAATATAGAAAACATCCATGACATGAATAAGAAATACCTTTGATAAAAATAATAACGATGTCAAATTCAATTATCCATATCCTAAATAACGATTGTCCTAATTGTGAAAAGGGCAAAGTATTCAATGAAAAAAGTATATTTTTCAATTTTGGATTCCCTAAAATGAACGAATATTGCTCTCATTGCAATTACAAATTCGAAAAAGAACCTGGTTACTTTTTTGGAGCCATGTATGTAAATTATGGTTTAACAGTAGCCCAAGGAATTGCTACCTATGTTATTTCTCAATTCTTCTTTAAAGAAACTTTCGATTTACGAATCATTCCAATCATTGCCGTGGTGATCATCGCAATGGCTTCCATCAATATTCGTCTTTCCAGATTATTATGGATTTACATGTTTAAAAATTATTCGATGTAAAAAAACCTGTATCTTAGCTAAAGTAAAATTTAATCATTTATGAAAAAGATACTATATTTAGCTATTTTGTTCTCGGCAACACTTGCCAGCGCTCAGGATAAAAAAGAAGAACCAAAACCTCAAATTGTTGAAGCTTCGTGCGGACAAAGTCAGTTTGGGATGGAAGGACACGGTTGTGAATTAGCCGTTCGCATTGACGGAAAATCCTATTTTGTTGACGGAAGTTCCATCGACTCCCATGGTGATGCGCATGCCAGTGATGGTTTTTGCGCTGCTATAAGAAAAGCAGAAGTGGTTGGTATAGTGGTTGACAATAAATTCAAAGTCACCTCATTCAAATTACTGCCAAAAAAATAAAAAAAGGGCTTAAAGTAAAATCTTTAAGCCCTTTGTCATTAATCCGATTTCATACTCAATTTGAGATTACTATTCTCAAAACTCGAAATATCAATTACTTCTTCTAAGTCTACATCAAAAGAAATTGTGACACTATCACCCACCATTGTCACCGGCAATTGATTGGATATTTGGGATGAACCCACAAAAATATTAGGATAATCTTTGACTTTAAAATAATAGAAGCTATTCCCGTTTTTTACATCATTTTGAATTCGGGTTATCACTGATTTCAACGATTTTTTATTAGAAACACTATTCGGATTTATTTTATTATCCGCCATATTGTAAACGTTTTTAAACGAAGTTAACGTTTCCCGCATGGTATTGCCCACGCCCACAATCGTGTAATCTGAAATGGCAACCATCGCAAACATTTTAACTAATCCGCCATCATCTTTCAGCGTCATCACATAGGTGGGAATGTTATTAATATTGTAAGGAATAGGCAATGAGGCTTTGTATCCTTTTTCCTGAACTTTCCCTTGTGCAGAGCTTTGAGCAGCAAATTCTGTTGCGCCACCTTGTTTATAAAAAGTAGTTTCTTTGGTTCTGGTATCCACCAAAACAAAACCTACGGCAGACTCTTCTTTCCCCACGGAAGTCAATCCGGTGTACCAATACGATTTATTGTCTTTGCCGTAAACCAATGTCAATCCTTCCGTAATTTGAAGTTTATCTTGATTAGAAAAATTCCAATACCCGTGAACGTATTCGCCCCAATCATTCAATTGATCTTCTATGAAATCCAAAGGCTGGATTCGGTCCACCCATTTTGGAGTTTTAGCAATTGAATATTCATTTATAACACCAGATTGCGCATCAACCACAATAACACCTATCGCTTCTTTTCCAGAGAAACCAATTTTTTTTCCATATTTTGTAACAATCCAAAACGGATTTCCAGCATCATCAATCTCAAAACTAAAATCAGCCAGACCAACCGTAGCATTTCCGTTAAAATAAACGTGTCTGTGAATATCACTTTGAAAATAGGCGCCTTGCTGGTATTTAATTTTAATGTCCTTCCCTCCTATACTCTGAACTAATTTTACATCACGTTCATTGGTTGCAGAAACCATAACATATCCCGCAGTTCCTTCTTGGTTGTTAAACCATTTTAAAAAACCCGAATGCAATAAAGGCGCAACCCAATACAGATCTTGGTTTACCTTTTGGATACAAAAATCTCCCAATTCTACCTGACTTCCCAATGCTGGCTGTGAACCTAAAATTTTCTCTCCCAAAAGATGGGCTAATTCCTCATCGACCACACGTATTTTATCAATAGAAATTGGCGCAATGTGATTGGTAATTTTTTGACCGTTTTTAACCTCGCCTATTAATTTTTGATACGAATCGCTTCGGAAAATTTTTATGCTGGTTACAAAAGGAAGTGCGATACAATACACCAAAAGCACTCCTGCCAAAACAAATAAAATCTTGTTTGGCTTAGAGACAATCTTGACCTGTTTTGTTTGCTGCGAGACGGTTAATCCAAGAGAAAACACAGTGGCAAGAAGTACTAAAAGCAACAAAATAAAGGCAAAACCCGTAAAGCCATAATTGATTACCGGAAGGATGCCATAAAATAATAAAAACCCAAAAAGGAATAAGAAAACAATACCAACTATCTTTTTCATAAAGCTATTTTTTATTATTTATTAGTAACCGAAAACAAAAAATGTTACAGAAAAAAGTGGTAATAAATTAATAATGAAGACCAAAAGAATATTCTAATTTGGATAAAAAAAGCTAAAAATAAAACTTTCAACTATTTATAAGGTTTTGTTAATATTAGTTTAGCAGCGGTTTTTTCGAAAAAAAATAAAAGTTTAATCAGTAGATTTGTGGAAATCGTAATGTTAATGAAGTTATTAATAGTTGAAGATGAACCTAATCTTTCGTCAATTATCCGCAAAGGATTTTCAGAAAAAAATCACGAAGTAAGTGTTGCGCTTGATGGTACAACAGCATTAGACTTACTTTCCAATCACAATTTCGATGTGGTAATTCTAGATGTAATGTTGCCTGACATTAATGGAATTGAAATTTGCAGACGTTTGCGAACCGCAAAAAACTTTGTTCCCATTTTGTTGTTAACCGCTTTAGGAAGTACTGAAAATATAATAAACGGATTGAATTCCGGAGCCGATGATTATTTATTGAAACCCTTTAAATTCCTAGAACTGGACGCAAGAGTTAACGCACTTTCCAGACGAGCCGGTCAAATACAAAAACCGAATGAAATCATAACGATTGCTGATCTTCAAATCAATTCAAAAACAAAATCGGTAATCAGAAATGGAGATACCATTGTATTAACAGCCAAAGAATTTAAACTTCTGTATTACCTGGCTATTAACGCTGAAACTATTTTATCCCGTGAACAACTTTTAGATAATGTTTGGGATATTAATTTTGATATGAATACCAATGTAATTGATGTCTATATTAACTATTTGAGAAAAAAAATTGACAAACCATACGACACTAAATTAATTCACACCATGAAAGGCTTGGGTTATGTAATGAAACCATAAAAAATGCAGATTAAGAAAAAAATTACCTTTACCTATATTGCGCTTTCAACCCTCAGCACACTTTTATTGAGTTTGGTGGTTTTCTTTTTGTTCAAACAAAATAACCAATATCATTTTTTAAAAAGATTACAAGATCGGGCTAAAATTGTAGCATCTATTCATTATCAAAATGACCCTGTAAAAACTCGTTATTTCAAAGAATTTAAAGCCAATGGACTTGAAGAACTGATTGATGAGCACGATTATGTGTTAAAAGTCAGCGGAAAAAACACCTTTGAATACAACACCGATCTTGATTTACCGGCTGATTTCTATACTAAAGTAATGGCCGATGGCTCTAATTGGTTTGAAGATGACAACCGTTATTTTTATGCTCAGACTTTTACCGAATCCAATCAAAAATATATTGTAATCATTACTGCGATAGACCGTAGGGGAAATGTGAGCAGTACATATATCATTCAAATTCTCTTTTTTGGAGGATTGGCTTTTATATTATTGGCGTATTTTCTGGGTAGATTTTTGGCCAGAAGAGTGATCAATCCAGTAGCGCGAATTACGGATGAAGTAAAAATAATTAGCGCATCAAACCTTCACAACCGACTTCCTGAAACTAAAAGTTCAGATGAAATTGGAGATTTGACAAAGACGTTTAACAATATGCTGGACCGACTGGAAACCTCATTTGAAATCCAAGCAAATTTTATCAATAATGCGTCACACGAGCTAAAAACACCCGTAACAACCATCATTGCCGAAGCAGAAATCATGCTTTTGAAAGAAAGAAATGTTTCGGATTACATAGCGTCATTAGAAAACATTCACAGTCAGGCTTCCCGACTTGGTGATCTTACAGAAAGTCTTTTGAAACTGACCCAAACCGGTTATGACGGCAAAAAACAATTATTAGATACCGTCCGTATTGACGAACTTTTAATGGATGTAAAATCAGATATTGACAAAATTTATCCCAATAACAGAGTAACTATTAAGATCCAGAAAATCCCAAGTGACCCAAGCTTGCTTGAAATCCCTTGTAACAAATCTTTATTGGAACTTTCATTGAATAATATTATCGCGAATGGAGTCAAATATTCTGATAACGAAACAGTATTTGTTACTTTATCTGCCAACAACTCAAGCATTAAAATTTCAATTACCGATATTGGAATTGGTATTCCCGCAGAAGATATTCCACATCTTTATGAGCCTTTCTTTCGAGGCAAAAAAGCATCAAAATACAATGGTTATGGTTTAGGACTTCCGCTTGCCATGAAAATAATCAGGATGCACAACGGAGAACTTCAAATACAATCGGAACCTGACAAAGGGACAATTGTAAATATTACTTTTAATACGGTCAACATTAAAAATTCTAATGTTAATTCTTAGAATATTCTAATTTTAATTTAAGGTTGCTATAATCTAGGAACAGTTATTTTGTATGTATAAAGAAATCAAATCTGATACATATGAAAAATATTCTTATCCCATCGACATTACAAAACGACACTATCAATGCTGTAAAAACGGCTATACACTCTGCAAATGGCAACCAATGTCAGCTCACATTAATGTTACTTGCAGACATTCCTGATACGTTTTCCTCTGCAAGTTTGTTAAGAAACATCAATACAGGCTTAAACTCTACCCAAGAAAATGTTTTGGATGTGTGTCGACAAATCATTTCGAAAACTAAAAATTGCAGCTTAAAAATCCACCATCAATACGGAATTTCTTCACCGGTTTTTAAAAATCTAGTAAGCCATTTCAACATTGGTTTAACCATTATAACTCCTTCTTTTAAATCATCAAAAAAGAAAATTAATTCGTTTTGCATCCAAATTATTTCTAACAGCAAATGCCCAATTCTGCACACCAACACAAACTTTGACAAAGACATATTCAGCCAAGCATTGTATATTAAAAATTCAGATTCACACCTTCATGCAGAAGATTTACAAGCTTATGTCAACACCATTTTTTCTTTGAAAATTGTGAGTGAAAGCGACACGAACGGCAGCCAACCTTTTTTGAACGATACAATAGCTAAAAACAACATCAATATCTTGATTGAAACCAGAAAGCCAAAAAAATTAAAACTGTTAACGAAAGAAAAAGCAGCACTCAACGAGTTGCTCGGCTTACCTGTTCTTTCGTTATATGAAGAGATTTCCTAAGAAAACCAACAGATTGTTTCAAATTTTAATCAAAAGTATATGTTACTAAATAAAAAAATTCCAATGAAATATGTGTTGGGTAAAATAAGAACCGAATTGACATTAGTCATTGTGTTTTGCATTTCCTTTCAAATGTTTCATTATTTCTTCGAAACTATACCAACCAATATTCCTATTGCGATTCCTACTATTATTGGAACTATTATTTCATTATTACTGGCATTCAAATCGAACCAGGCTTATGACCGCTGGTGGGAAGCAAGAATAATTTGGGGTTCTATTGTTAACGATTCCAGAACGCTATTGCGCCAGATCATTATTTTTTATGATGATTCAGATTTTTCGGTTCAGGCAAACGATTTTAAAGAAAAATTTGCAAAAAGACAAGCGGCGTGGTGCTACAGTCTTGGACAATCACTTCGAGAAAAAGATCCTTTAAAGCCAATAAAAGGTTTACTGGACGAAGATGAATTACGTTTTGTAAAAAAACACAAACATGTTCCCAACGCCATTTTATTATTGTATGCCAAAGATTTAAAAAAAGCACTTAATACCGGTAAAATTAACGTTTACCAACAGGTAGAAATAGACAATACATTATCGCGATTGTGTGATGCTATGGGTAAATGTGAGCGTATAAAAAATACCATTTTCCCAACAACTTACAGCATGTACATTAGGTTTGCGCTATGTTTATTTATTATTCTATTGCCTTTTGGCTTGATAAATAATATTGGCTGGCTTCAAATTCCTTTGGTGACAACCATTGCCGTTGCTTTCTTCCTGATTGAAAAAATGGCCATTCATTTGCAGGATCCATTTGAAAATAGACCTACAGACACTCCTGTAAGCGCTATTTCAAATACAATCGAAAAAAACCTTATGCAAATGGTAAACGAATATAGAGATGAGTTTGAGGAAGAATATTATTTATATCAAACAGCGAATCAGCCCATTCAACCTTTAAAGAACACGTATTTCGTTCTTTAGTATTTTGATTTTAGTGCCAATCCGCTCTATTTATTGGAGTGGATTTTTTTTGCTCTTAAAACATCTACTGTAAATCGACAGCTATTTTCCGATAACAAAACGAGTTAAAGCGATAGTTTTAAATAGCGTAAAAAATAGTATTTTTGCATCCCGATTGAAATTCATTTTTCAATCTATACATATTTTCAATCTTTAAATTAGACACATGAAAGCATACGTATTTCCAGGTCAAGGCGCACAATTCACAGGAATGGGTAAAGACTTATATGAAAATTCTGCTCTTGCAAAAGAATTATTCGAGAAAGCCAATGAAATTTTAGGTTTCCGCATCACAGACATCATGTTTGAAGGAACTGCCGAAGAATTGAAAGAAACCAAAGTGACGCAACCGGCCGTTTTCTTGCATTCGGTGATTTTAGCAAAAACGTTAGGCGAAGATTTCAAACCAGAAATGGTAGCGGGGCATTCATTAGGTGAATTCTCAGCTTTAGTGGCGAACGGAGCTTTATCCTTTGAAGACGGATTAAAATTAGTTTCACAACGCGCTTTGGCAATGCAAAAAGCCTGCGAAATAAAACCTTCCACCATGGCAGCCGTTTTAGGATTAGCTGACAATATCGTTGAAGAAGTTTGCGCTTCAATTGACGGAATTGTAGTGGCTGCAAATTACAACTGCCCTGGACAATTAGTGATTTCTGGAGAAACATCAGCAGTTGAAAAAGCATGTGAAGCGATGAAAGCAGCAGGTGCAAAACGTGCATTGTTATTACCTGTTGGTGGTGCTTTTCACTCTCCAATGATGGAACCAGCTCGTGAGGAACTGGCTGCAGCTATTGAAGCAACCACTTTCTCCACTCCTATTTGTCCGGTATATCAAAATGTGACGGCAAACGCAGTTTCAGATCCAAGCGAAATCAAGAAGAATTTAATTATCCAATTGACAGCTCCGGTAAAATGGACGCAATCAGTACAACAAATGATTAAAGATGGAGCAACTTTATTTACTGAAGTTGGTCCTGGAAAAGTATTGGCAGGATTGATTGGAAAAATTGATAAAGAAGCGATTACTGCAAATGCATAATTAGCCTTTAATGTTCAAAATAGTATCCTCATAAACCAGAGTTTATGAGGATTTTTTTTATCTTTATAAAACAAGTTCAAATTAATTTTAATTTTTAAAATGAAAAAAATGAAAAAAGCACTTTTAGGATTAGCATTTATTGCAACTTTAATGACTTCTTGCAAAAAAGAAACAAAAGACGAAGTAAAAGAGGCTACTGAAGCCGTCGGTAATGAAATGGAAGATGCTATCGATACAGCAGCTGTAAAAGTTGATGCTGCAGCTGATTCCACTAAAGTTAAAGCAGGAAAAATTCTTGAAAAAGGAGCTGACAAAATGAATCAAGCCGCTGAAAAATTGAAAGAAGCCGCAAAAAAATAATTCAAAAAAATAGGCTGTCAATGACAGCCTATTTTTTATTTCCTAATTTTCTGTTCCCATTTCCAAGCACTTGCCATCGCTTCTTCAAGCGTGGATTGTGCTTTCCATCCCAGAACAGTATTGGCTTTATCCGTATTGGCATACGCTGAAGTTATATCTCCTTCTCTACGGCCTACAATTTTATAAGGCAATTTTTTACCGCTTACTTTTTCGAAAGTATGAATCACTTCTAAAACAGAGCTTCCGGTTCCGGTTCCCAAATTAAAGGTTTCTACTTTGGCCGTATTTTTTTTATTCAGTAAGCGTTGCAAAGCGATTACATGGGCTTTCGCCAAATCTACTACGTGAATATAATCGCGCACTGCTGTTCCGTCTGGAGTTGGGTAATCATCACCATAAACAGCTAATTCTTTGCGCAATCCAAAACCGGTTTGAGTAATAAACGGTACTAAATTCTGAGGAACTCCAATTGGTAATTCTCCAATTTCAGTAGAGGAATGCGCCCCTATTGGATTAAAATAACGTAATAAAATAGCATTGACATTAGTAACTTTGGCTGTATCCGTGATAATTTCTTCTCCTATTTGTTTTGTGTTTCCATAAGGAGACATCGCAGTTTGAATTGAAGCATTTTCAGTAATTGGCATTGTTTCGGCCTGACCATAAACCGTACATGAGGAGCTGAAAATGAAATTTGCTTCCGGTTTTTGCTGTAATTCCTGCAAAATATAGACCAGCGCATTGATATTATTTTCATAATACAGCAATGGATTTTCTACGCTTTCACCCACCGCTTTTGAGGCTGCAAAATGAATTACACCTGAAATATCATGATGTCTTTTAAAAAAGTCTTGGACTTTATCCTTTTCGCGTAAGTCTAACTTTTCAAAAGCAGGAATTTTTCCGGTAATATTCTGAATTCCATCCAACACATTCAATGATGTATTCGATAAATTATCTACAATTACTACTTCGAAACCCTCATTTTGCAATTCGACAACAGTATGCGATCCAATAAAACCTAAACCTCCTGTAACTAATATTTTCATGATTACTTTTTTGTACAGATGCAACGTATCGCATCTCTAATATTTATACCACATAAAAAAGACGCAATACATCGCGTCTTCCCATTATTTTAAAAACTCTAAAACACTATCCGTGATGAATTTAATTTGCTCGTTATCCAATTCTGTATGCATCGGTAATGAAAGTACTTCCGTCACTAATTGATTGGTTACTGGAAAATCTTCTTCTTTGTAACGAGAATCAGCATATGCTTTTTGAGAGTGCAACGGAATTGGATAGTAAATAGCACATGGAATGCCTTTGTCAAGCAAATGTTGCATTAATCCGTTTCTGTCAGCATCAATGATTCGCAACGTATATTGATGAAAAACATGGCAGTCACAAATATCACAAATACTTGGCGCAACGATATTTTTATGTCCTTCAAAAGCAGCTGAATATTTTCTGGCAGCATCTTGTCTTGCTCTTCCATATTCATCTAACAAAGGTAACTTAGCATTCAAAACCGCAGCCTGAATACTGTCTAATCGAGAATTAACACCTACTACATCATGGTGGTATCGCTCGTACATTCCGTGATTTACAATTCCGCGAAGTTTGTGAGCTAATGCATCATCATTGGTAAAAATCGCTCCACCATCTCCGTAACATCCCAGATTTTTGGAAGGAAAAAATGAAGTCGCTCCTACATGTCCAATCGTTCCCGCTTTCTTTTTAGTCCCGTCCGAAAATTTACAATTGGCACCAATAGCTTGTGCATTATCTTCAATAACGTATAAATTATATTCTTTGGCGATAGACATGATAGCCTCCATATTAGCGGCTCGGCCAAATAAATGAACTGGTACAATCGCTTTTGTTTTTGGTGTAATCGCTTTTTTAATCCCTTCGATAGAAATATTCATATTATACATATCCACATCGACTAAAACGGGTGTCAATTGCAGTAAAGCAATTACTTCCACTGTCGCTGCAAAAGTAAAATCGGCAGTGATTACTTCATCTCCAGGCTTTAAATCCAATCCCATCATCGCTATTTGCAACGCATCGGTTCCATTAGCACACGGAATTACGTGTTTTACGTCAAGATATTCTTCTAATAATTTTTGAAACTGATGAACTTGAGGTCCATTAATGTAAGTATTAGTATCTAAAACTTCCTGAATAGAAACGTTAACGGTGTCTTTTATTTTTTCATATTGACTTTTTAAGTCAACCATTTGGATTTTTTTCATTGTAATTTTTGTTTAATGTTCGAAAGATTACCGTTTCTAAACACAGCAAATACTTTCTTAAAACGAAGAACAAAAATAGTTATTTATGAGTTTAAACCAATGCAACCAACAGGAAAAAAAGATAATATTCCAATGAAATAAAAAGGGAGTACCCGTAACCAAAATTTAAATATTACTGCAGAAGAAATTAAAATAAAGAAAACGTATTTTAGCCCAAAATTTTAATCATGCTTTTTCTTTATAACTTAATCGTTCATTTTGCTGGTTTTTTATTAAAAATCACTGCGCTTTTCAGTCCAAAAATGAAACTTTTTGTGGACGGCAGAAAAGAAGTTTTTCCTGTTTTGGAACAAAAAATAAAACCTACTGACAAAACAATCTGGTTTCATGCTGCTTCTTTGGGCGAATACGAGCAAGGTTTACCCGTTATTGAAAAGATAAAAGAGCAATTCCCTTTGCACAAAATCGTGGTTACTTTTTTTTCTCCTTCGGGTTATGAAGTTCGTAAAAACAATACTGTTGCTGATGTTACGGTTTATTTGCCTTTGGACACCCAGAAAAATGCACAACAATTTCTACAACTCGTTCATCCGGATTTAGTATTTTTTATCAAATATGAGTATTGGCCAAATTATTTATCTGAACTCAAAAAACGTAATACCAAAACCTATTTAATTTCTGGAATACTCAGAAAAAACCAACTGTTTTTTAAATGGTACGGTGGTTTTTATAGAGACGCGCTGGATGCTTTCACCTACTTTTTTGTTCAAAATGAAATTTCAAAAAACCTACTGCAACAAGTAGGTAAAACGAATGTTTCGGTTTCTGGAGACACCCGATTTGACCGAGTTACCGCAATTTTAGAAAAAGACAATTCCTTGGATTTTATTTCTCAATTCAAAGACAACACATTAACTATTGTAGTGGGAAGTTCTTGGCCAAAAGACGAAAATTTATTAGTGGATTTTATTAATTCGAATACCTTAAATGTCAAATTTATAATTGCGCCACACAATATTAAAGAAGAACAAATTCAGGCTTTAAAAAATTCAATTACCAAAAAAACAGTTATATTCACTGAAAAAGAAGGAAAAAATCTTGCTGATTTTGACGTTTTTATAATTGACACAATTGGTATTTTGACAAAAATCTACAGCTATGCCGATATTGCGTATGTAGGCGGTGGATTCGGGAATTCCGGAGTTCATAATTTACTGGAACCGGCGACTTTTGGAGTTCCAATTCTCATTGGCCCCAACTATTCGCATTTTGCAGAAGCTACTGCACTGGTAAATATGGAAGCGTGTATTTCTATTAATAATAGTAAAGAACTAGACGAAGCATTTAAAAACCTAATCCAGAATGATGACATTCGACAAGAAAAAGGACATATGTGCAGCACTTTTGTACAAATGAATAAAGGAGCTACTGCCAGTATTTTAAAACACATCTTGAATGATTCAATTTAAACCATTAACAATTGCTGATATTGAAATGATTGTCACCATGATGCAAGAGTTTTATGCGATTGATAATTACCCCATTGACATTGAGGTTTCCAAAGCTTTATTTGAGGAATTTATTAAACATGAAAATTTAGGAAAATCATGGCTCATTGTATCCGATAATGAACTTATAGGATACATTATTCTAACATTCGTTTTTAGTTTTGAATACCAAGGAAAAATTGCTTTTTTAGACGAATTATATCTTACCGAAAAAGTGAGAGGCAAAGGAATTGGTGGTAAAGCGCTCGAATTTATTCAAAGTGAAAGTCACAAACTATCGTTAAAACTGATTTATCTGGAAGTGGAAAAGCACAATGAAAAAGCACAAAAATTGTACCTTACGCACAGTTTTGAATTGCACAACAGAAAATTGATGAAATACAAAATCAGATAAAAATACACCCTAAATTTAATACCATGAAATTTTTAAAATTATTCTTATTACTATTTGTCATTCAGGTGCAGGCACAGCAAGGCGGCATGTGGATTCCTTCACTTTTGAAAGGAATGAATGAAACAGAAATGAAAAATTTAGGCATGAAAATGTCTGTGAAAGAGATTTACGATGTCAATCAATCGAGTTTGAAAGATGCCGTTCCGCACTTTAATGGCGGTTGTACCTCTGAAGTTATCTCTCCAAAAGGTTTGATTTTAACGAATCACCATTGCGGGTTTTCACAAATTCAATCACACTCTACAGTAGATCATGATTATCTGACTGATGGATTTTGGGCTTACAAAATGGAAGACGAATTACCTAATAAAAACTTGACCGTTACTTTTATTGTAAAAATCGAAGATGTAACCACATTAGTTTTAGAAGGAACTACTGCTCTAACCAGCGAATCTGAAAAACAAAATAAAATTCAAGAAAATATTACGGCACTTACTAATTCTTCCCCAAAGGAAAATTGGCAGGAAAATAAAATCCGTACGTTTTACGAAGGCAATCAGTACATGCTTTTTGTAACAGAAACTTTTACAGATGTCCGCTTGGTTGGTGCTCCACCTTCCTTAATAGGGAAATTTGGTTCTGATACTGATAACTGGGTTTGGCCGCGTCATACCGGAGATTTTTCATTGTTTAGAATTTATGCAGACAAAAACAATCACCCGGCTGGGTATTCTAAAGACAATGTTCCTTACACACCTAAACACTTTCTGCCGATTTCACTTGATGGTGTAGCCGAAGATGATTTTACACTGGTTTTTGGTTATCCCGGAAAAACGAATGAATACTTACCCTCTGTTGCGATTGAGCAAATTGTAAACGAATTAAATCCGGCGAAAATCGAAATCAGAGACAAAGCATTAAAAGTTGCTGATGGCTTCATGAGAAAAGACAATGCCATCAAAATTCAGTATGCCTCTAAATATGCCAGGATTGCTAATTCTTGGAAAAAATGGATTGGCGAAACTCAAGGATTAAAAAAATCAAATGCCGTTGCTATTAAAAAAGAATCTGAAAAAACATTTCAGCAGAAAATAACAAAAGCAGGCAAAGAAAAAGAATACGGAGCACTATTAGCAGATTTTGAAAAAAACTACGCAGAAATAGCGCCATATGCCTCTGCCAGAGATTATTTCACAGAAGTTGTGCAACTTAATACCGAATTATTAAGCGTTGGTTATAAATTGTATCAGCTGGAGCAAGTTTACAAAACCAAAGGAGAGCAATCTTTCACTGACCGAAAAAATAATTTACTAACAAGCCAGGAAGCTTTTTACAAAGATTTTAATGCAACTGTTGATGAAAAAGTTTTTGAACAATTGATTGAATTATATGCTACCAAATCTCCAAAACAATTTTTGCCCCAAAGTTTAATGAATGTAAATGCTAAAAATTTGGCTTCGGATATATATACCAAATCCAAACTTAAAAATTATGCAGGTCTGAAAGAATTATTAACCGGCGACACGAGAACCGTTTTGACGAGTTTAAATAATGACCCAGGTTTTTTACTGATAAAGGAATTAGCTGACAAATATTCGAAAGAAGTTGCGCCAAAATACGACGAAATCAATTTAAAGATTACTGCGCTACAACGTACGTATATGAAAGCACAATTGGAATTGAACAAAGACAGTAGAATTTTTCCGGATGCCAATAGTACATTACGTGTTACTTATGGAAAAGTAAAAGGTTACGAGCCGAAAGATGCTACGCTTTACACACCAATAACTTATTTAGATGGGGTAATGGAAAAATACATTCCCGGAGATTATGAGTTTGATGTTCCAGCCAGATTAATAAATCTATACAAAACCAAAGATTACGGTCCTTATGGTGAAAACGGAAAGATGCCTGTTAACTTTATCGGTACAAATCATACTACTGGAGGTAACTCAGGAAGTCCAGCGCTAGACGCTAATGGAAACTTAATAGGACTTAATTTTGACCGGGTTTGGGAAGGAACCATGAGTGATATCTATTACGACCCAAGTATTTGTAGAAACATTATGGTAGACATACGCTACGTCCTGTTTATTATGGATAAATATGCCGGTGCAAAAAACTTGATAAGTGAGCTAAAAATGGTTCACCCAAAGAAAAGCAAACCTTTGAAAAAGAAAAACTTAAAGTAAAATCAAGGACTCAACGACGATATAAAGCATTTATTAATTATTTAGCTTAATTGGCACAATAATTGTTATTTGTTTCGGCGTTGACAAAAAATATTATTTTTTAAAAAAAAAATAAAAAAATATTTTACATATTAAAAAATTTATATCTTTGCCACGAATTAATAATTAACCTTTTATATTAAATTAAGATGAAAAAAGTATTTTTAAGTTTAGCTGCTGTTGCTGTTTTGACTGTTGTATCATGTAAAAAAGCTGACGCTCCTGCTGAGGACGCTGCTGCTGTAGTTGATTCTGCTGCTGCTGTTGTTGATTCTGCTGCTGCTGTAGTTGATTCTGCTGCTGTTGTTGTTGATTCTGCTGCTGCTGTTGCTACTGAAGCTGCTGCAACTGCTACTGAAGCTGCAAAAAAATAATTAGAACTCAAATTCTAAAAATTTTAAAGCCATCCGCTATGCGAGATGGCTTTTTTAATTTGTAACATTTCCAATCCTTCAACAAGAGAAGTACAAATAAAAAAGAGAGTCGTGAAATTTAAATTTCACGACTCTCTTTTTTATTTACCCATTAATTCAAAAACCTTTAATCCGAAAAAATAAAATCATTTCCAGAAAAATCCAATACCTCTGAATTTGAACCATACCGTACAATTTCATCGATTCCTTTTTGGAGACGCAACGAAGTGGTATATTTTCTACTTGTTGCAAAATGATTTCCTTCCAACATCAATTTAAAATAGAATTTCCCACCAGAAGACTTAAACTTTAAAAAGTCAGCAGTTTCAATTGTAGCTTTAAATTTATCAATATCTTCCTCACACTCAAACTTAAGTTCATAACTCAAACTTGTAAAAACAACTTTCCCCTTTCTGGAAGTAAAAACAAATTTATATTCGTCGTTATATCTTTTACTAATTACAAAAGCCCCCATAGTTTATTAAAATAACAAAAATTCAAATTATAAATCACAAAAAAGAAGGAGTTGATATTAGTTCCAACAGATTTAGTTTTATGAAAAACCATAAAACAAAAAAAACCGCTTCAATTGAAGCGGTTTAGTACTCAGAGCGGGACTTGAACCCGCACGAACATTGCTGTTCACTGGATTTTAAGTCCAGCGTGTCTACCAATTTCACCATCCGAGCATTATGTGGTGTTGGAGCGAAAAACGGGGCTCGAACCCGCGACCTCGACCTTGGCAAGGTCGCGCTCTACCAACTGAGCTATTTTCGCATTTTCAATTCTTAGAAAGAACCGCGATACTTGTTCTGTATTGCGGATGCAAATTTAGGACATTTATTGAATTATACAAGCCTTTTTTATAAAAAAATTACAGATAAAAGTTAATGTTCTGATAACCTAAACTTTAAAATAAAATAAATTATTTTCTAGTCAACATTCTTTTAATTTCATTCAATTTCATGAGCGCTTCCATAGGCGTAATGGTATTAATATCCAGACTTATAATCTCTTCTTTGATTTCTTCTAACAAAGGATCATCCAGATTAAAGAAACTCATTTGCATTTCATCTTTTGCAGCTTTAATTCCGTTCAGCGCATCACTGGAATGATTTTTTTCTAATTTCTTCAAAAGCTTCTGCGCTTTCAAAATTACAATCTGAGGCATTCCGGCCATCTTCGCCACATGTATTCCAAAACTGTGTGCGCTCCCTCCTTTTACCAATTTTCGAATAAAAAGCACGGTATCTTTCAATTCTTTGACAGCCACATTATAATTCTGAATTCTAGGCAATGATTCGCTCATTTCATTCAGCTCATGGTAATGCGTTGCAAACAATGTCTTTGGTTGCGAAGGATGTTCGTGTAAAAATTCTGCAATTGCCCATGCAATGGAAATTCCGTCATACGTACTCGTTCCTCTTCCAATCTCATCTAAAAGCACTAGACTCCTATCAGAAATATTATTCAAGATAGAGGCAGTTTCATTCATTTCAACCATAAAAGTAGATTCTCCCATCGAGATATTATCACTCGCTCCTACTCTGGTAAATATTTTATCTACAATTCCCATTCTAACGCTGTCTGCAGGAACAAAACTTCCCATTTGAGACAAGAGTACAATCAGCGCCGTTTGACGCAAAATAGCTGACTTTCCAGACATATTTGGACCTGTAATCATAATCAATTGCTGTGTTTCTCTATCCAAGAAAACATCATTGGCAATATAAGGCATTCCAACCGGCAATTGTTTTTCGATTACGGGATGTCTTCCGTTTTTGATTTCTAATTCGAAAGTTTCGTCAAGTTCAGGACAAACATATTTATTTTCGATAGCTAATTGTGTAAAAGAACATAAACAATCCAGTTGCGCCACCAGATTAGCATTCATTTGAACCGGCTTTATATACGTGCCAATCCAGCTAACCAATTGTTCGAATAATTCTACTTCGATTTTATGAATTTTTTCTTCGGCACCAAGAATTTTTGTTTCATATTCTTTTAATTCCTCAGTAATATACCGTTCCGCATTAACCAAAGTTTGTTTTCGAATCCATTCCGCAGGAACTTTATCCTTATGCATATTCCTAACTTCGATGTAATAGCCAAAAACATTATTAAAGGAAATTTTCAACGAAGAAATTCCCGTTAATTGTGATTCTCGCTTTTCAATTCCTTCCAAAAATTCTTTTCCAGAAGTTGATATCGCACGCAACTCATCTAATTCTGCATTGATTCCTTTGGCAATGGCATTTCCTTTGGCAATAGCCACAGGCGCATCTTGATTTAAAACGGTTTTGATTTTTTCACGCAACAATTCGCAACTGTGCAAACTGTCACCAATTACTTTTACGGCTTCTTGCGGACTTTCTAACGCCAAAGTTTTTATTGGAATAATGGCATCCAATGATTCTTTCAAATAAACTACCTCCCTAGGCGATACTTTTCCGGCAGCAATTTTTGAAATCAAACGCTCCAAATCAGAAATTTGCTTGATTTGATTCTGAATATTCTTTAAAACATCTTGATTATCTTTTAAATAAGAAACTACTTGGTGACGACTTTTTATTTTAGCACTGTCTTTCAAAGGAAGCGCCAACCACCTTTTTAACAAACGACCACCCATTGGCGAAAGCGTTTTATCAATAACATCGAGAAGCGTCACCGCGTTTGGATTATAACTGTGGTACAATTCCAGATTACGAATGGTAAAACGGTCCATCCAGACATAAGCGTCTTCAGCAATACGCTGAATCGCTGTTATATGTTGCACTTTATTGTGCTGCGTTTCGGATAAATAATACAAAATGGCTCCGGAAGCAATAATTCCTTCTTTCAATTCTTCGATTCCAAATCCTTTTAGAGAAATTGTCTGAAAATGCTTAGTTAAGGTTTCGAAAGCGTAGTCTTCTTTGTAAATCCAATCTTCTAAGTAAAAACTATGGTAATCATCTCCGAAAATTTCCCGGAAATCATTCTTATTATTTTTTGGAATCAGAACCTCACTTGGATTAAAATTCTGCAACAGTTTATCAATATATTCTGCATTGCCTTGCGCCGTTAAAAATTCACCTGTAGAAACATCTAAAAATGAAATTCCTATAGATTTATTGGCAAAGAAAATGGACGCTAAAAAGTTATTCGTTTTTGATTGTAAAACCTCGTCATTCATAGAAACTCCCGGGGTTACCAGCTCAGTAACACCACGTTTCACAATGGTTTTAGTCATTTTTGGATCTTCGAGTTGATCACAAATTGCTACACGAAGTCCTGCTTTGACTAATTTTGGTAAATAGGTATTCAAGGAATGATGCGGAAAACCAGCCAACGCCGTTTCAGTTTCAGAACCTGCTCCGCGCTTCGTTAAGACAATTCCTAATATTTTTGAAGCACGAACTGCGTCTTCTCCAAATGTCTCATAAAAATCCCCAACACGAAACAAAAGACAAGCATCAGGGTACTTTCTTTTTATCTCATTGTACTGCTTCATTAACGGAGTTTCCTTAACTACTTTATCTTTAGATGCCAATTGTATTTGTGTTTAAAAATGAAAAAATATCAGCGAATTTATATATTTTAAAACAAATAAATAAGGGGTTCAAAAAATTAAACTATTTTAAGAAAGATTTAAGTCATATTTTCTATTTTTTATTTAGATTTGTAAATACTTTTAAATTGAAATAGATATGAAAAAAATAATTACCCTAGCTATGCTAGTTGTTTTAGGAGTTGCAACTTCTACTGCACAAGAAACTTCTAAAAAACTGAAAGCAACTACTGCTAAAGTTGCTGCAAAAGTGAATGGCGCAGGAATGGTTTTCGTAACTGAAACTATTGACTACGGTACTGTTGCTTATAACTCTGATGGTAAACGCGAATTTGTTTTCACAAATAACGGTAACAAACCTTTAATCATTACTAATGCTCAAGGATCTTGTGGTTGCACAGTGCCTACTTATCCTAAAGAGCCAATTGCTCCGGGAGCAAAAGGAGTTATTGGAGTAAAATATGACACTTCAAGAGGTGGTCAAGCTTTTACTAAAACAGTAACATTGACAACTAATGCTGTTGTTCCTACCAAAACACTTACAATAAAAGGAAATGTTTTAGCCGCTGAATCTTCAAAAAGCTAGATTTTAATTAAATATACAAAAAAGCTTCCATTAATTTCGGAAGCTTTTTTTTTGAATAATTTACAAAATATGAGAAAACTAGAAAACAGCGAACTAGATCGAAAATCTATTGAAGCATTTAAAAAATCTGAAAAAACACCGCTGATTTTAGTATTAGATGATATTCGCAGTTTGCATAATATTGGCTCCGTATTTAGAACTGCCGACGCTTTTCTAATTGAAAAAATATATTTATGTGGTATTACTGCGACACCTCCAAACAAGGAAATTCATAAAACAGCGTTAGGCGCCACCGAAACAGTAACTTGGGAACATCATGAGAACGTTCTTGCCGTTATTGAAAAATTAAAAGCGGAAGATGTAATGACACTTGCCATAGAACAAGTGGAAAGCGCAATTTTTCTGCAAAATTTTGAGGTTAAAAAGGGAGAAAAATATGCTTTAGTTTTTGGAAACGAAGTATATGGTGTTTCTCAAGAAGCAGTTGCACTATGCGATGGCTGTATTGAAATCCCACAATTAGGCACCAAACATTCGTTAAATATATCAGTTAGTGCAGGAATTGTAGTTTGGGACTTATTTCAAAAACTGAACTGGCCAAAATGATTTTTTTAATTGAATTTTCCCAATTTTTTTCTATCATTTCATGAAAAAGCTACACCACCTTATTACACTATTCTCTGTTTTTTTTTGCTGTGCCCAAAATACTTTGATTCCAGATGTGAATTTTGAAAGTGCACTAATTAATAAAGGCATTGATAGTGGTGCTATTGATGGAAAAGTGCTTACTACTAATGTGAGTGGAATTACTAGCTTGGACATTTCGGCTAACAATATCAGTAATTTAACCGGAATACAGGATTTTGTAAGTTTGACTTTTTTAGAGTGCTCCCGCAATAAATTATCGAGTTTAGATTTAACTAACAATACCTCATTAACTCTATTAAACTGTTGGGGTAACAACATAACGAATTTAGATCTTACAAGAAACACCAAGCTGACCTACTTGTCTTGTTTCCAAAATAAATTAACAAGTTTAGATCTTAGCAAAAACACCCTTTTGAGTCAACTATTTTGTAGTTGGAATGAACTGACTAGTCTAAATTTAAAGAACGGCAACAATAGAGATTTATTTGCTTTAAATGCATTTAATAATCCAAATCTAAGCTGTATTCAAGTAGATAATGAAGCAGTTTCAAATTCTTGGGATCCTTCCAAAAAAGATGCCACCGCCCGCTATTCTGAAGATTGTAGTAAAACTGCAGCTACAATCGATCCGCCCAAAATTACAGCAACAGGAAATCAAACCTATTGCCCAGGAACTTCTTTAAAAATAGTTGAAACCATTTCTATTACCAATGACCCTTCTGAACCTAGCACCGATGCTATTTACATTCAAATCTCTTCAGGATATGTTTCTGGTCAGGATTTATTAGCACTAGCTAATCCGCTTTTACATCCCACAATTACAACATCTTGGAGTTCTTTAGAAGGAAAATTAAAACTATATAGTCCAACAGGAATTCCGGTTACTTATTCAGATTTTGAAACCGCAATCAAAGATGTAACATTTACTAATTCGTCAATATCTCCTTCTGGAACTAGAGATTTTTCTATTAATTTAGGTTTTGGCTCAGCCAATTACTTGCCTTCAAATGGACATTTTTATGAATATGTTCCGAGTTTAGGAATTAATTGGACAAAAGCAAGAGATGAGGCTGCAAACAAAATATATTATGGTCTGAAAGGCTATTTAGCAACATTAACAGCTGCAGATGAAGCTCAATTAGCAGGAACTCAAGCACCAGGAACTGGATGGATTGGCGGCAGTGACGCAGCAACAGAAGGCACTTGGAAATGGGTAACAGGTCCTGAAGGCCTTGCTAATGGTGGAACTGGAATTACCTTCTGGATTGGAAAAGGTACTGGCACAACAACACCTCCCTTTAATTATGCTAATTGGAATACATCTGGTAATGAACCAAATGACTCTAACAACAACGAAGATTATGCTCATATAACAGCACCTGCACTTTTACGTCCTGGTACCTGGAACGATCTTAGAGAAACTGGGGATCCAATTACAAACCCTAATTATTATCCCCAAGGTTATATAGTTGAATATGGCGGTATGCCAGGAGATCCAATTCTTCAAATATCAGCAAGTACGACGGTTACAATTCCTAAAATAACCAGCACAACTCCCAGTTCTATTTGTGGATCAGGGGTTGTTACTCTTCAAGCAACTTCAACTGATGGTATCGTTAGTTGGTATACTTCAAATACTAGTGAAACTCCGATAGCAACAGGAAATTCATTTACAACTCCAACTCTTACCACTACAACTTCTTATTATGTTGATGCCTCAAATGGAAATTGCCCAAATGGTCCAAGAACTGAAATTATCGCCACTATAAAAGCTTTGCCTAGTTTACCTCAAATCGCAATATCTTCTACAAGTCCCGTTTTATATTGCCTGAATGCACCAGCTATTCCTTTAGCTGCAACCGCCTCGACAGATTGCTTTTTAAATTGGTACACTTTGCCAACTGGCGGAGTTGCTTCAAATACAAGTCCTACACCCCTTACAACAGTTGCAGGTTCCACCACTTATTATGTAAGTCAAACAAACACAGTAAACGGTTGCGAAAGTCCTCGGGCTGCAATTATAGTAACTGTAAATCCATTGCCTACTGCACCAATTGTGAGTAATGCAAACTATTGTAATAATGAAACTGCTGTGTCTTTATCAGCAACAGCTTCTGCAAATTGCACTTTAAATTGGTACACAACAGCTTCGGGTGGGACATCTAGCCCAACAAGTCCTACCCCTTCTACTACAACTTTAGGCTCAACAAATTACTATGTGAGTCAAACCATAACTTCCACAGGTTGTGAAGGACCAAGAGCTGAAATCATTGTAATTGTAAATCCATTACCGACGGCTCCAATAACAAGTAATATTGACTATTGTCATTATGAAGTTGCAATTCCTCTAACGGCAACCGTTTCGGCAAATTGTACTCTTAATTGGTACACAATTTCAACAGGCGGGCCATCAAGCGCAACAAGCCCTACTCCATCGACGGCCACTGTAGGCACAACAAAATATTACGTAAGTCAAACCATCACAGCTACTGGATGTGAAGGACCGAGAGCTGAAATCTCAGTAATCATTAATCCATTGCCGATAGTAAAAGATGTTGAAATTATCCAATGTGATACTGATTTAATTGTAGATGGAAGGACATTATTTAATTTAACCGTAAATAACAATGCAATTTCAGCAAACTCTATCAATGAAAACTTTACTTATTATACTTCGCTAAACGGAGCAAATAATGCCGTTTCAGCTGATTTGATTTCAAATGAATTGGCTTTTGAAAATACAACTCCAACAGTAATGGATATTTGGTCGAGAGTCAGTAACAAAATAACAGGTTGTTATAGTGTTGCGAAAATCACTTTGAAAGTTCCCGCTACGAACATTATTCCAAACTACAAAATTACTTTTCCTCCTGTTTGCGATGACTTTTTGGATATCAATGGTAGTAATAATGGAAACAATAACAATCGTGATGGGATTACCACTTTTGATTTCTCTTCGACAAAAGCGATTATAGAAGGACTATTACCTACTTCTGATGTTTATACTATTAATTACTACAAGAACGAAGTGGATGCTTTGGCAGAAACTAACGTAATTACAGATATTTCGAATTATAGAAATATTGGCTACCCCAATTCTCAAGATATTTGGATACGGATTGACAGTGATTTGGATAATGCTTGTTACGGTCTTGGCCCGTATTTAACTTTAATTGTTGAAGAGTTACCTGTTGCAAATACAGTTGTTATTCCTCGACAATGCGACGATAACAACGATAGAATATTTACATTCAATACTTCTTCGTTGGAATCTGATTTATTACAAGGACAAACCAATGTAACGGTTACTTATTTCGATCAAGCCAATAATTCTCTGAAAGATGCCAATGGAGTTTCGATTACAAGTCCATTTCCGGCAAATTTCACATCAACTTCGCAAACCATTAAAGCGGTTGTAACCAATAATACAACTCAACAATGCTTTGATGAATCCATCATAACATTTATTGTAGATGCTTCGCCAATTGCTAATGCTGTTCCTTCAGCCCTTACAACAACTTGTGACGACGAAGCGAATCCAATCAATCAAGATGGTCAATTTACTTTTGATACCTCATCATTCGAAACCACCATTCTTGGCGGACAAACTGGAATGATTGTCAAATATTACGATCAAAATAATATGCTTTTGCCAAGTCCATTACCCAATCCATTTGTAACCAAAACACAAAATATTACTGTAAATGTTCAGAACCCATTAAACACAATTTGTACGGCATCGACGACATTAAATTTTGTTGTCAACCCTATTCCAAATATTGACTTGAATTTAGATGGCCTTTCAAACGAACTAGTTTGTTCCAATCTTTCGAGCTTTTTTGTAACGCTGGACGCAGGTGTTTTAGACGGTTCGCCAACAAGTAATTACGATTATATTTGGACGAAAGATGAAATAATTGTCGGGACAAATTCCCCAACGTTAGATGTAAATACCGTGGGAGATTATACCGTTGAAGTAATCAATAATGCGGGTTGTAGCAGAATTAGAACCATTACTGTCACTGCATCAAATACAGCAACTATAGACTCTGTGGATGTTGTAGATTTAACAGACAATAACACCATAACTATCACTACAACTGGACCTGGAGATTACCAATACAGTTTGGATGAACCAAATGCATCTTGGCAAGACTCTAGTTTTTTTAATAATGTACCTGCAGGAATCCATATAGTGTATATCAATGATAAAAATGGGTGTGGTCTTGTTTATCAAGAAATTGTAGTTGTTGGTGTGCCAAAATTTTTCACACCAAACGGTGATGGCCATAATGATTATTGGAGTATAAAAGGGGTGAATGAAACTTTTAATTCTAAATCTATAATCTACATTTTTGATAGATATGGCAAGCTACTAAAACAGTGGGTTCCCTCTTTAAATCCAGGTTGGGATGGCACTTTTAATGGGATCCCCCTACCAGCAGATGATTATTGGTTCACTCTAAAACTGGAAGACGGCCGAGAAAAAAAAGGACATTTTTCTTTAAAGAGATAAATAGCTAAAGTAAACTATTTTTGAATTTTTAGTTTTATTTCATCTAGAATACACAGATAATCTTCTTGATTTTTTACGAAATCCTTATCAGAAACATCAATGATGAGAACATTCAAATCGGTTTGTGATTTAATATAATCGAGATAACCGCTATTGATTTTATCCAAATATTCCGCTGGGATTTTTTGTTCGTAGCTTCTGCCACGTTTTTTAATATTTTGCAAAAGCCTTTCTGAATTTTGATACAAATAAATGTACAAATCCGGTTTTGGCATCTCTCTGTAAATGATATCAAAAAGATTGCGGTACAAACGATATTCATCTTCAGCCAGTGTTATTTTGGCAAAAATCAAGGATTTAAAAATATGATAATCCGCAACCAGAAAGTCTTTAAACAAATCAAATTGCGCTAAGTCATCCGATAATTGTTGGTATCTGTCAGCAAGAAATGACATTTCAAGTGGAAATGCATATCGGTTCTGATCTTTGTAAAATTTAGGTAAAAAAGGATTATCAGCAAAACGTTCCAATACTGTTTTCGCATTAAAATCCTCAGAAATTTTTGTCGCCAAAGTTGTTTTTCCAGCTCCAATATTCCCTTCAAAGGCAACGTAATTAAATTGCTCTAAAGAAATATTTTGCAAAGGACTTACCAAATCCTGAACGACTTTACAAACACTGTCATCTGGAGATGCAATCAGCAATTCGGCAATATTTTTTTGAAGAATGGGATGTTTCCAATCTAAATTCAAATCTTGAATAGGCAACAAAACAAAATTCCTGTTTTGCATCAAGGGATGTGGAATCTGCAGTTTTTCGGTAGCAATAATTTCGGAATCGAAAGCAATCAAATCAATATCAATCGTACGAGATTGGTATTCTTGAGTTTTGTTTCGCAAACGACCCAATCTTTTTTCGATTTTTAAAACCTGAGTCAGAATTTTATGAGCAGAGGAAAAAGTGTGTAAAACCAATGCACAATTATAAAAAGCATCACTTTCAAAACCCCAAGCCGGAGTTTCATATAATCTGGAGACTTTGATTACAGTACCAATTTCTTGATGTATCAATTCTAAGGAACGCTCGATATTTTCCAAACGATTGCCTTGATTACTGCCTATAGATAAAATGACCTGATGTTGTGATTTCATAATTAGGTGCAAATTAACTAAAAGAATTTTAGAATTAGCAATATATTTGTATCCTGTGTTGATAATTAAACTCGAAAATACCAAACGATTGTTTGTAACATTTCTATCTTTTTTGCGACATATTAAAAAAATATAATTATGAGATTTTTAGGAAATGTATTGGCGACCATTATAGGTATTTTTGTTTTTTTTATGTTGTTCTTTTTTGGAATCATACTCATTGGAGCCATTTTTGGCGGTGAATCTGAAGGCATTACAGTGAAGAATAATTCTGTGATTGAATTGAATTTGGAAGACATAAGAAATGATTATGCCGGAAAATATAAAGATCCGTGGGTGACTATTTTTTCAGAAAACAAAAAAGTAGGTTTATCAGACATTATAAATGCTATCGAAGAGGCTAAATCAGATAATGACATCAAAGGAATCTCTATTTTAAATAACGTTTCTTCGCTGGGAATGGCGCAAAGTAAAGCGCTGAGAGATGCTCTGGAAAGCTTTAAAAAATCAGGCAAATTCGTTATGGCTTATGCCAATTCGTATTCTCAAAAAGAATATTATCTAAATTCTGTTGCCAGCCCAATTTATATCAATCCGGTTGGAGAAATGGATTTCAAGGGATTATCTTCTGAAATTATGTTCTTTAAAGATTTTCAGGAAAAATCAGGATTAAAAATGGAAGTCATCCGTCATGGGAAATATAAAAGTGCTGTAGAACCGTTTTTAGAAAATAAAATGAGTGATGCCAACAGAGAACAAACTACCGCATTATTAAATTCTGTTTGGAATTCTATTACCGCTGACATTTCTAAAAGCCGAAATATATCAGTGGCAAAACTGAACGAAATTGCCAATGGGCTTCTTGCTCGTACTCCGGAAATGGCAAAATCCCAAAAATTAGTTGACATTATTGCCTATGAAGATGTGTATCATAACGCCATCCGTAAAGCGCTTAAAGTAGCTAATGACGAAGACTACAATAAAGTGTCTGTTATTGATTATGCTCAAAAAATAGCTACTACTTCACAAACTTTTGATAGTAAAGACGAAATCGCCATTATTTATGCGCAAGGAGAAATTCTAGGTGGTGAAGGCGATGTGAATGTGATTGGCGAAGGTTCAATGCGCCGTTCGTTACAAGAGGCTCGAAAAAATAAAAATGTAAAAGCTATTGTACTCCGCATTGACAGTCCAGGTGGAAGTGCTTTGACTTCTGATTTAATTTGGAGAGAAATTGAATTGACTAAAAAAGTAAAACCTGTCGTGGTTTCTATGGGAAATTATGCAGCTTCAGGCGGATATTATATTGCTTGTAATGCCAATACCATTTTTGCCGAAGAAAATACAATTACCGGTTCAATAGGCGTTTTTGGAATATTACCTAATTTCACACCATTAGCCACTAAAATTGGAATTCATACCGAACAAGTTAAAACGCACCAAAACTCAGCAAACTACAGTCCTTTTGTTCCAATCGATGAAAATTTCAAAGCAGTTACGTTAGAAGGTGTGGAACACATTTACAAAACTTTTGTTACACACGTAGCACAAGGTCGAAAAATGACATTTGCACAAGTAGATGCTATTGCACAAGGAAGAGTTTGGACGGGTTCAGAAGCCTTAAAAATTGGACTTGTAGACAAAATTGGAGGTTTAGATGATGCTATTGCAAAAGCCGCTTCTTTGGCAAAAGTAAAAAGCTATAGCACCCAAAATTATCCAGAATACGAGAAAAACTTTAATGATCTTTTAGCTAATCTTCCTTTTGCAAAATCTAAAGAAGACTTTATAAAAGAAGAAATAGGAGAAGAAAACTATAGAATCATGCAACAAATAAAAAAATTGCAAGCTCAAAAAGGAGTTCAGGCCTTAATGCCTTTTGAAATTAATATTCATTAAGAACTTTTATAACGCACCAGAAAATCCGTTTAATCAATTGTTTAAACGGATTTTTTTTATTCTATAAAGTTAAATTATTGTTTATATAAAACACCAAAAAATTCAGTCTGTCATAAAAATACTATTTTTGTAAAAGAATAGAAGGCATTATTTTTGTTACATTTCATAGAATCTAAAGAAATTAAATTATGGTAAAGAAAGTTTTAAAAATCATTGGAGTTCTGATTATCCTGCTCGTCGTAACTTTATTTGCTGCTCCTTATCTATTTAAAGACCAAATAAAAGCTAAAATTTCTGAAGCTATCAATGCCAAAGTAGATGCCAGAGTCTCTTTTGCAGAAGCGGATTTAAGCTTATTCAAAAACTTCCCAAATGCGAATGTAACCTTGGAAAAATTAGTCATTATCAACAAAGCTCCTTTTGAAGGAGATACTTTGATTTCACTAGGCGAATTGAATTTAAAAATGTCTATCAAGGAACTTTTTAAAAGCAAAAATGAAGCGATATCTATTGACGGAATCACCTCGAAAAACGGATTAATCAATATCATTTTCAACAAAGACGGAATCGGGAATTATGACATTGCTTTGAAAGAGGAAAAAACTGCAACAGATGGAAAAAGCAGTCCGTTATCATTAAAAATCCAAGAGTATAAAATTGAGAATTTCAAGTTTCGTTATTTTGACGAAAATTCAAAAATAAAAATGGTAATCGACAGTTTGAACCATGAAGGAACAGGCGATTTTGCAGCACAAAAATTAGATTTGGTTACCAAATCTACTGCAAAAGTATCGCTGGATATGGACAAAGTGAATTACATGAACAATGTTGCTTTGACTTTGGACGCCGTTTTAGGAATTGATTTAGAAAAAAGTAAATACACCTTCAAAGAAAACAAAGCTTTAATCAATCAATTGCCATTAGAATTTGATGGATTTATTCAAATGGTGGAAGCAGGTCAACAGTATGATTTGAAATTTAAAACACCAACTTCGTCTTTCAAAAATTTCTTGGGAATTATTCCTGCAGCGTATGCCTCGAGTTTAGACAACGTGAAAACAACTGGTGATTTTACAGTTGCGGGTTTTGCAAAAGGCTTGTATTCTGACACAACGGTGCCAAAATTCAATATTGAAATTGCTTCCAATAACGCATCGTTTCAATATCCTAATTTACCGAAATCAGTTCAAAATATCGTTATTGACACCAAAATCATCAACGAAACAGGTATTCTAAACGATACGTATGTAAACTTGGATAAGCTCTCTTTCAAAATTGATCAAGACTTTTTTAATGCAAAAGCAAACATCCGAAACATCACTCAAAATGCAATCGTTGATGCGGCTTTAAAAGGAACAATCAATTTAGCCAATCTTTCTAAAGCGTATCCTATAAAGCTGGACAAGCCCTTATCCGGAATTTTAAAGGCTGATGTGACTACAAAATTTGATATGGAGTCTGTAGAGAAAAGTCAGTATCAAAACATCAACAATGCCGGAACCATGAGTTTATCTGGTTTCAACTATGTAGATGAAAACGGCAAAACAATGAATATCAGTACTGCTTTAGTTCAATTTAATCCTAGCCAAGTCAATTTGAAAGAGCTGAACGCAACTACCGGAAAAAGCGACATTAGTGTAACAGGAGTTTTGGAAAATTTTTACGGATTTATATTTAGAAACCAAGAATTGAAAGGAAATTTCAATATGAATTCTAAACAATTAGCCGTTGATGATTTTATGACAACAGGTGAAACCACTAAAGTTGGGGCTAAAAAAGCTGACGCAATGAAGATTCCTGCTTTCTTAAATTGTACGCTTACTGCAAAAGCGACTACGGTTTTATATGACAATTTGACTCTCAAAGATGTTTCGGGGAAACTAATCGTGAAAGACGAAAAAGTAACTTTAGAAAATGTAAAAACATCTATTTTCGGTGGAACAATTGGCGTAAATGGAGCTGTTTCCACAAAAGGAAAAACACCAGTTTTCAACATGGATTTAAAATTAAATCAAGTCGATATTGCGCAATCGTTCACCCAACTGGACATGTTGAAAAAAATAGCACCAATTGCCGGAATCATCAACGGGAAATTAAATTCAAGCATCAAATTGAACGGAAATCTTGATGCAACAGAACTAACTCCTGACTTGAAAACGCTTACCGGAGATTTATTAGGACAACTGCTTTCTACGACTGTAAACTCCAGTAATTCCACTTTATTGACCGCTTTAGGATCTAACTTGAAATTCATTGACGTGAGTAAAATCAATTTGAATGATTTGAAAGCGGCAATCACGTTCAAAGACGGAAAAGTAAATGTAAAACCATTTGACATCAAGTACAAAGACATCAAGGCAACAATTGGAGGAACGCACGGTTTTGACCAAAGCATGAATTACAATTTAAAATTTGATGTTCCTGCTAAATATCTGGGCTCAGAAGCGAATGCATTAATAGCAAAATTATCTGCTGCCGATGCTGCGAAATTAGAAAGCTTTCCTATAAATGCTGTATTAGGGGGTAATTTTACAAATCCAAAAATTACAACCGACATCAATAGTGCCGTGACTAAATTGACTACTCAACTAGTCAACCAACAAAAAGACAGACTTGTAAAACAAGGAACATCGGCTTTGACGGATTATATTAATAAAAACAAAAAACCTGGAGATACTACAAAAACAGCAACTCCTATTAAATCAGCCACAAAAGAAGAGGTAAAAGCTAAAGCTACCGATTTACTTAACGGTTTATTTAAAAAGAAAAAGAAAGCAGTAGATACTACAAAAGTAAATTAAGACCGCTTTATGAAGCAAAAAAGAGGAATTTCACCAAGTGAGATTCCTCTTTTTTATTGAATTTTATACTTGAATCTAAACAACGAAACTATTTGCTTTTGAGATTTTACCATTAAGGAATTAAGTTTCATTAAGCTCTAAATCTTAATGAAACTTAATTCCTTAATGGTTAAAAAACCTGTGTTTCTTATACATTAATTGTCACTACATATCCTTCGGAACCACGAATATTAAAAACCGTTCCGTCTTCAAAAAGTAAATATTGCCCTTTTATTCCGGTAAGTTTTCCCTGAAACTGCGGTGTTTTATCCAAGCTCAAACTGTTTACTTTGGTTGGAAACTGTAAAACGGGATAATGCATCTCATACAAATCATTCTTCTGCGAATAAAAGTATTCCTGAACTTCTGTTGGAATCAAATTTTCGACTTTCAATCGCTCCGCAACTAAGTCAATTTGCTCCACATTATTCGTTAACATTTTTCGCCAATTGGTTTTATCTGCATAATGATTTTTCAATGCCACCTCAGTAATTCCTGCTAAATAGCGATTGGGAACTTCCACAATCGAAATCGCTTGTGTTGCGCCCTGATCAATCCATCGTGTTGGCATTTGCGTTTTTCTGGTCACGCCTACTTTTACTTCGCTTGACAAAGCCAAATAAACAATATGCGGTTGTAATTGTACTTTTTCTTCATACGCCAAATCCCTATCCTGAATCCCAAGATGAGCGGTACTCAACTCCGGTTTCATAATCCAATCCCCTACAGCAGCACTTGAATAGAAGCAATCATAACAAAATCCCTGACGAAAAATTTTTTTCTTTTTCCCACAATTCAAACATTGGTATCCCACAAAATTGATTTCGAGTTCTTTATTCAGCAACTGATTCACATTTAAAAAACTATTCTCAAAAACTAAGTAATATTGAATTGGGTTTCCAAATTCGGTTTGCATTTTGGTAAGTACACCTTCGTATGTCATTGTGATTAAAGTTTCGGGTTTAACGCAACAGTTAAACAAATTTTGTTATTTTTGGTAAAGTTATAACTCACAATTCATAATTCATAATTTAAAAATGCCTCTAACCATAATCAATTCGTTTGCCTCTTGGGTTCTCAAACAAAGAATTCATCAGATCGAACTTTTCCTAAAATATCCAAATGAGGTTCAGGAAGAATTGCTTATGAATTTAATTCAGTCATCAAAAAATACTGCTTTAGGCAAAGAATATGAGTATGCTTCGATACATTCCTACGCGACTTTTGCCGAAAGAATTCCTATTTCAACCTACGAAGAATTACAGCCATTGATTGAAAGAACCCGCAAAGGCGAACAAAATGTTTTTTGGGAAACACCTATAAAATGGTTTGCCAAATCAAGCGGAACTACCAATGCCAAAAGTAAATTTATTCCGGTGAGTAATGAAGCCTTGGAAGATTGTCATTATAAAGGAAGTAAGGATTTATTGTGTTTGTATTTGAATAACAACGAAGATTCAGAACTGTTTCTTGGAAAAAGTCTGCGTCTTGGCGGAAGTTCTCAAATCTATGAAGACAACAATACGTTCTTTGGAGATCTATCCGCAATTTTAATCGAAAACATGCCTATTTGGGCGGAGTTCAGCAGCACACCAAGTAACAAAATTTCCCTGATGAGCGAATGGGAAACTAAAATTGCAGCTATTATAAACGAAACAAAAAACGAAAATGTAACCAGTTTCGCCGGAGTTCCTTCCTGGATGTTAGTTTTAATGAATAAAATGCTGGAAGAAACCGGAAAAGGAAATCTATTCGAACTTTGGCCAAACTTAGAAGTGTACTTTCATGGGGGAGTAAATTTCGAACCGTACCGAGAACAGTACAAAAAAATACTGCCGAATAAAGAGTTTCAATATTACGAAATATATAATGCTTCTGAAGGCTTTTTTGCCATTCAGGATCTAAATAATTCCAGTGATTTATTATTGATGTTGGATTACGGAATTTTCTATGAATTCATCCCGATGGATACTTTTGGCACACCTGATCAAAAAGTTATTCGATTAGCAGACGTAGAATTGTTCAAAAATTATGCTTTGGTAATCACTACCAATTCCGGTTTGTGGCGCTATTTGATAGGCGACACCGTACGTTTTACGTCATTGAATCCATACCGAATTCGGGTTACGGGCAGAACCAAGCATCATATTAATGTTTTTGGCGAAGAATTGATGGTCGAAAATACCGATCAGGCTATAGCCAAAGCGTGTAAACTAACCCAAACCGAAGTGGTTGATTACACCGTTGCGCCTATATTTATGGAAGGCAAAGAAAAAGGTGCTCATGAATGGATGATTGAATTCAAAGACAATCCGGCTGATGTATCTCAATTCCAGAAAGCATTAGATGAATCCATACAATCCTTAAACTCCGATTACGAAGCGAAACGTTACAACAACATGACGTTAAATCCGTTAATAATAAATATAGCCCGTAAAAATTTATTTTATGATTGGTTAAAAGACAAAGATAAATTGGGTGGACAACATAAAATTCCAAGATTATCCAATCAAAGGGACTATTTAGAACAACTGAAAAGCATGCAGTTTCAAGCTGTATAAAAAAACGATAAGATGAAAAATACCTTCTACATCTTGATAACACTATTTTTATTGGGTTCCTGCGGACCGCACAGAATGAGTTGTGGTGCCAGAGGGATTTGTAAATCTCCCGAAAAACAAGCATTAAAAAAGCCTGAAAAAGCGTTTACAGTTAAAACATAAAACAAAAAGAGGCTGTCCGAAAATGATTCTGGTACAGCCCTTTTTATTTTTTATAATTATTACAATTACTCTTGCTCCATCATATCAATGTGTCTGTCGTGGTATCCTAAAAGGTATAAAACTCCGTCCAGACCTAAACTGGAAATAGAACTTTCTGCTTTTTCTTTTACCGTAGGTTTTGCATGAAAAGCAATTCCTAAACCTGCTAAATTCAGCATCGGCAAATCATTGGCACCATCGCCAACAGCAATAGTTTGATTGATGTGAATGCCTTCTTTATCAGCAATGGCTTGAAGATATTCCGCTTTCTTTTTACCATCGACAATTTCGCCGAGATAATTACCTGTCAATTTCCCGTCTTTGATTTCCAATTCGTTGGCGTGAACGTAGTCAATCCCTAATTCTTTTTGAAGGTATTTTCCAAAAAAGGTAAATCCTCCGGACAGAATAGCCGTTTTATACCCATAATATTTCAAGGCCTTCATCAAGCGATGCGCACCTTTGGTAATTGGTAGATTTTCAGCAACGTTTTGCAGCACGTCCTCACTCAAACCTTCTAGCAAAGCCATGCGTTGCTTGAAGCTTTCGCTAAAATCGATTTCGCCGTTCATCGCTGCTTCTGTAATGGCTTTTACTTGCTCACCCACACCCGCCAACTCTGCTAATTCATCAATTACTTCCGTTTGAATCAAGGTCGAATCCATATCAAAACATACTAAGCGTCTGTTTCTTCGGTACATATTATCTTCCTGAAAGGAAATATCCACATCCAATGTTCTGGAAATTTCCATAAAACTGGCCGTCATGAATGTTTTATCTACAATGGTTCCTGTAACTGATAATTGTATACAAGAACGAGGAAATTCTTCCTTATCGATAATAGAAACCCTGCCAGTTAATCTTTTGATAGCGTCAATATTCAGGCTTTGGTTGGAGAGAATCCTAGTCACAGCAGCCAATTGCACCGCTGTTAGTGTTTCTCCCAAAATATTTATAATATAGCGTTGTTTGCGTTGTGCTTTTACCCAAATTTCGTAATCCGCAATTGAAATTGGTATGAACTTTACTTTCACACCCAATTCATAGGCTTTAAACAATAAATCTTTTAGAACAGGAGCGGAAGAAGAACCCGCTTTTATTTCAAATAAAATACCTAAAGAGAGTGTATCATGAATATCTGCTTGACCAATATCTAAAATAATAGCATCATAATTCGCCAAAATGGATGTCAAACCTGCGGTTACTCCGGGTTTGTCCTGACCTGAAACTTTTAGTAAAATTACCTCTACATCTTCTATTTGCATTTTATATTTATTTGATTTAGTATGGACAAAAATCGACAATCTGACGTTGATAAAAAAAAATAATGTTCCTTTTTTTAAACAATAACAAATAGTTTAAATTACCCATAAAAAAACCTACCCAAATGAATGAACAGGTTTATTTTTTTGAGAAAAACGCAATCCATAAATATATCAGAACTATTTTAGTATTGATTATTTTTCATTTTCATCAAAATTCACCATCCAACCGATTCCAAACTTATCAGCAAACATTCCAAAATAAGCACCCCAAAAGGTTTGACTCATTGGCATGGTCACCGTTCCTCCTACCGAAAGTCCTTTAAACAATTTGTCTGCTTCTTCTTTACTTTTCGTATTTATAGAAATTGAAATATTTTGTCCAAAAGTAACTTCGCCACTTGCCGAATTACTGTCACTTCCCATCAGGACAGATCCGTCACCAATTGGCAATGAAACATGCATAATTTTATTCCCATCTGCTTCAGAAAGCACTGGATTCCCTTCTGCTGGTGGCATGTCTTTAAATTTTCCGATATAAGGGAATTCCCCACCAAATACTGATTTGTAAAATAGAAATGCCTCTTCGCAGTTTCCATTAAAAACTAAGTATGGATTAATTGCTGCCATGATAGTAATTTTTAAATTAATATATTATTTTTCTTCTGAAAGTTTCTTTACCAAATCTAGTGCTTTTGGCCATGTCGTTTTGAAATAATCGATATACTTTTCGACTGAATCCATTTTTGCTTCTAAAACAGTAATTCCTTTATCTTCGGTCAAACGGTACATTTCACTAGCGCCAACCCATTCTTGAGTCGCATCATCAACAGGTTTTTCCTCAAATTTTTTGATTTCACTCAAATGTTTAAAAGCCATGTATTCATTATCAATTTTCTTGTAAATAATGCTGTTCATTCCGTCTCCGTTTGGAGACAAAAATTGAATTTTACTACCTTCTTTCCAATCGCTTACTGCATAAGACCCTTCACAAAAAATGGAGGTCCATTGTTTGTATGTTTCTTTATTCCATAAAATGCCCCAAACTTTTTCTTTGGGAGCATTTATCTCGATTTTAAATTCCAATGTTGTCATTTTGTTAGTTTTTAAAGGGTTGAATTTTCAACATATTTTTTAAAATTATCCAAAATTGCCTGCCAACCTTGTTGTTGCAACGCTTCGGAATTTTCTGTTTCGGGGTCAAATTTTTCTATAAGCAAGACGCCATTTTTTTGACTTTCAAAAGTGATTTTCACTTTTCTGTCATCGGCAAGTTTATATTCTATCAAAGAAGGATTCACTATATTAGTATAAATCCCTTCGAAATCAAAACGCATTGTACCGTCTTTTGAAGCCATCGTGTATTTGAATTTTCCTCCAACTTTCAAGTCATTTTCTGCAAAAGGAGTATGCCAATCCTCTGAGGCATTATTCCACTTCATGACATGTTCCGGAGCAGTCCATAATTCCCAGACTTTTTCAATTGAAGCATTTATTGTATTTTGTACTGTTATCATTTCTCGATTCTTTTTTAAATTTTGGATTATAAATTTACAAAATATTTGAAATCGGTTCTCTTTTATAATCAAGAATATAACTTTTAAAACATTCCATAAAAAAACCTGCCCAAATGAATGAACAGGTTTTATATTTTTAGAAAAGATTAAAAATTAATCTTTATCCGAATTCAAATTATGATGCAATCTCCAAACGTTTCAATAAGTTTTTATTCAACGTTTCTTTAGCATATTCAACATCAATTTCTAATGTTTTATCATCAGAACTTGGCAGTTCATACATCGCATCCGTTAAGATAGCTTCACATAAAGAACGCAATCCACGAGCACCTAATTTATATTCTAACGCTTTATCCACAATAAAATCCAAGGCTTCATCTGTGATGGTAAAAGCTACCTCATCCATCAAAAACAATTTCTCGTATTGTTTGATTAAAGCATTTTTAGGTTGTGTCAAAATCGCACGCAAGGTTTCTCTGTCTAAAGGATCCATGTGTGTCAATACTGGCAAACGACCAATAATCTCCGGAATCAATCCAAAATCTTTAATATCCTTTGGGATAATGTATTGCAACAAATTGTCTTTATCAATATTATCCACATTTTTAGAAGTAGAATACCCTACGGCTTGACGGTTCAATCGTTTCGAAATAATTCTTTCGATTCCATCAAAAGCACCACCGGCAATAAACAAAATATTCTGAGTATTTACCTCAACAAATTTTTGGTCCGGGTGCTTACGTCCTCCTTTTGGTGGCACATTCACAACGGTTCCTTCTAATAATTTCAATAATGCTTGTTGCACCCCTTCACCCGAAACGTCACGCGTAATAGACGGATTATCACTTTTACGTGCAATTTTATCTATTTCATCAATGAATACAATTCCGCGTTCTGCTTTGGCTACATCATAATCAGCAGCTTGCAAAAGACGTGTCAAAATACTTTCGACATCTTCCCCAACATAACCTGCTTCAGTAAGAACGGTTGCATCAACAATAGCTAAAGGCACATCCAACATTTTTGCAATGGTTTTAGCAACCAATGTTTTTCCTGTTCCTGTTTGTCCCACCATGATGATGTTACTTTTTTCAATCTCAACTTCATCGTCTAATTGCTGTTGCATCAAACGTTTGTAGTGATTGTAAACCGCAACCGACATTACTTTTTTAGTTTGGTCCTGTCCAATAACATATTGATCCAAGAACGCTCTGATTTCTTTTGGTTTTTTTAAAATCAAATCACCAACCAGTTTTGAACTTCCGCTGGATTTTAATTCCTCTAAAACAATTCCGTGAGCTTGTTCGATACATTTATCACAAATATGCGCATTGATACCAGCAATCAACAAATTGGTTTCTGGCTTCTTTCTTCCACAAAACGAACACTCTAATACTACTTTTGCCATTCTTTTAGTCTAATGTCATAAAGTCAAAAGTCGTAAAGTCTCAGCTATGCTTTTGACTTTCGGACTTTTGACTTTCGACTAATAATTTATCCTCTTATTAAAACCTCATCAATCATTCCGTATGCTTTTGCTTCTTCAGCAATCATCCAATAGTCACGCTCACTGTCGTTGTGTACTTTCTCGAAAGTTTGTCCGGAGTGGTGAGAGATAATTTTGTATAATTCATCTTTCAGTTTCAACATTTCACGTAAGTTGATTTCCATATCAGTAGCAACTCCTTGCGCACCACCTGATGGCTGGTGAATCATTACTCTTGAATGTGGCAAAGCCGAACGTTTTCCTGCAGCACCTGCACATAACAACACTGCCCCCATAGAAGCTGCCATACCCGTACAAATTGTTGCTACATCTGGTTTGATGTATTGCATCGTGTCATAAATCCCTAATCCTGCGTAAACGCTTCCTCCAGGGGAGTTTAAATAAATTTGAATGTCCTTAGAAGCATCGGCGCTTTCAAGGAACAATAACTGTGCTTGAACGATGTTTGCGATTTGGTCATCAATTCCTGTTCCAAGGAATATAATTCTGTCCATCATCAATCTGGAGAAAACGTCTAATTGTGAAATATTCAACTGACGTTCTTCAATGATATATGGAGTCATGTTTTTAGGAGTCATTGCGCCTACGATTTTATCGTAATACATAGAGTTTACGCCGTGGTCCTTTGTAGCAAATTTTTTAAATTCTTTACCGTAGTTCATATTTTTTTGTTCTAAGTTTTACGTTATATCTTGTGATTCCATTTAATGCAAAGGTCATACCTCTTTATAAATGATGTCAATATGTCTTATTTTTTAGCCCAGATGGAAGAGAAAAGCTTTTTGAATTCCGTTTTTTAGTTTTTTTATTCTTGCAAAGCGACTGGAAGAAGCTCTTGCAGGAATTTAAAAAACAGAAACGGAAGAAAAAACTTGAAACGTACAGCTGGATTGGCTCCTGAAATTAATTCAAACAAAAGAGCGCCAAAAAATATTTTTTCTGACGCTCAAATATAACTATTTTTTATTGTTTACAATCTGTAATCAAATCATAAAATTTGAAACAACTAACGAAATTGTTTTCCGTTTTTTCAACTTTTGACTTTATGACATTTGACTTTAAGACTAGAATTTATTCTCCGTAAGAAGCAGCAATAAATTCTTCGTAAGTAACTTCTTTAGTTGTTGGATTTGCTTTTTCTTTGAACAATTCCAATAATTTTTCAGCAACAACTTGGTCAGAAAGTCTTTTTACTTCGTCTTGGTTAGACAAAACTCTCGCTACAATTCCTTGAACTTCTTCGTCAGTAGGATTTGTTTGCCCGAATTGTGCCATTTGTTGACGGATATTTTTTGTAGTGAATGTTTTCAAGTCTTCAAAAGTGATTTTGATATCAGATTGAGCCATTGCTCTACCTTCGATCAATTGAAAACGCAATCCTTTTTCAGAACGTGCATATTCTACTTCAGCTTCCTCAGGAGATAATTTTTTCTCACCTACAGTTTGCAACCATTTTTTAAGGAATTCAGCTGGTAAATCAAATTTTGTGCTTTCGATTAAGAACTCAGTAACATCACCTAATAATTTTTGGTCCGCTTGCTGTGCAAATTGATTTTCAGCATCTTCTTTGATTTTTGCTTTCAATTCTTCTAGTGAAGAAACAGTTCCAGCTCCAAACAATTTGTCGAACAATTCTTGGTTCAATTCTGCTAATTCAGCAGTGTTGATTGCCTCGATTGTGAAAGCAACATCAACATCTAAACCGTGAACGTCATCATGACTTACTTTCATCACGTCCATCAATTGGTGGTCGTCTTCAAATAAACCTTTAGTATTTACAGTCACTACATCACCTACTTTTTTACCTATGAACAAGTCAAAAGTCGCTTTGTCTTTGAAAAGATCTGCAGCAATAGTAGTAGCGTTATTAATTCCTTTTTCTTCGTTAATGAATGTTCCAGTCACATCTGAATCTGCAGCAACAACTTCTTGAGGAATTGCAGTTCCAAATTGTTTTTGGATTCTTTCCACTTGACCATCGATTAATTTATCGTCAGCAGTAACTACATATTTCACGATGTCGTTTTTAGCATCTAAGTCTAAAGTGAAGTTTGGCACTAAACCAATTTCATATTCAAAAACCAATTCTTCAGCATCCCAAGAAAAATCTTCGTTTACTTTAGGAAGTGGTGTTCCAAGAAGGTTTAATCTTTCAGATTGTACGAAACGCTCTAGAGCCAAATCAACAACTTTCTGAACTTCTTCTTGCTTTATTGCTTTACCGTATTGTTTTTCAACAAGATCTTTAGGCACCGCTCCTTTTCTAAAACCCTTAACAGTTGCCAAAGGCATTTTTTCGTTTATTCTTTTTGCAACTTGTCCTTTGTAATCCATGTGAACAACAGTCATTACAATTGTTTCATTCACAGCGTCTATTGCTAGTCTTTTGATATCCATCTTCTTCTTTAATTTACATAATAAAATTGGGTTGCAAAATTATAAAATTTTTGCAACCCAAACAAGCTTTTTAGTCCCGAACCTTCGGGATTGAATTTTAGGCAGTTATTTGACAAAATCAAAGGCCGAAAAAGGAAAATAATTTGGGCGTGTCCCTACAGATTGCTTCGTCGTTCCTCCTCGCAACTTTGGGTCAGGCTGTTCGTTATAATCTTTTATTGCGCTACGCTTCATAAAAGGATTTCCACTGCCATCCTTCACGCGAATTGTGGTTTACGACGATATGAAGTTGCTTTGATAGTTTGTAATAATTTATTTATATACTTGAAAAAAGATAAAACCAAAAAAAGTAGCGCAAAGCCAACCAAAATTGGGTTTAAAAGCACTACTTAGTAGCGGATTTATACAAGTTGGCGGACATTGTAAAAAAAAATGACACGAAATTGAAGATAATAACCTGGAATTGTAACGGTGCATTTAGAAAGAAGTTTGAAAGTTTATTAGACTATCAAGCAGACATTCATATAATTCAAGAATGTGAAAATCCAGCAGAATCTAAACATAAAGAATATCAGAATTGGGCGGAAAATTATCTTTGGATTGGTGACACGAAAAACAAAGGACTTGCAGTTTTTGCAAAACCAGAAGTCACTCTTGAAAAATTAGATTGGACAAATAATTTTCAGAATCACTCTGTAAAACATTTTTTACCCTGTAAAGTAAATAATGACTTTGACCTTCTTGCTGTTTGGACACATAGAAATAACTCACAAAATTTTGGTTATATAGGACAACTATGGAAATATTTACAAGTAAACAAAGACAAGCTAAACGGAACTTTGATAGCAGGAGATTTTAACAGTAATGCTATTTGGGACCAATGGGATAGATGGTGGAATCACTCTGATGTCGTAAGTGAATTAAAAGAATATGGAATTGAAAGCATTTATCATGGCTTCAAAGGAGAAGAACACGGAAAAGAATCTATTCCGACGTTGTATTTTCAGAATAACATTGCAAGACCTTATCATATTGACTACATATTTGGACCTGAAAAATTTACTAAACGAACAAAAAAATTGAAATCGGACAAGCTGACAAATGGCTAAAACTAGGTGACCACATGCCCATATTTTATGAAATTGAACCAACTAAATAATTACAACATCAGCTCCGCAAAGTGTTTATTCAAAGAATAAATTTATCGTTTAAGCTGCGCAAAGGTTTCTGACTTTGCGACCCGCTGGTCAAAAACTGTGATCCGTTGTAAATTACCCGTTTTACAATAAGGGCATTTAAGGAAAAGGGTTCAAATTCGTTTTATAAAAAGCAAAAGAGGAATGTTTTACCATTCCTCTTTTACAAACTACAAATTTAAAACTAGTTGGTTATTGTTATTATTCCCGTCATCATACCGTGAAATTCACAGTTGTAATATAAGGTATTAGGTGCATTTGAAGGAACCACGATTTTTACCATTCCATTTACTGCTCCATTACCAGTAACACCTGAATTGTACACATTGGCAGTTCCCGTACCTTGAACAGTATTAATGTAGAAAGGGTGTCCAGGTACATCCACATTAAAAGTATACGTACCGCCTCTTCTTAATGTTAAATTTGGATTACTTGCGTTCGTTAGTCCTTCACCATTAAAAATATAAGATGAAGAACCGCTATTAGTAACTGTGTATGTTTTTGTTTCAACAGTTCCAGCACCGCTTCCAACACTTGAACCAACATTTCCTTGTGCTACAATAGTCGCCATATTAGCTTCGCTCAAGTGTGCATTTACGTAAGCCGCTAATGTTAAGAACTGAGTGTACGTTACTGCGGCTCCTCCTACTAAGGTTGCTACTTGTGTTTTACTAATTCCGGTAGTCCCATTTACTGGATTCAAACCCGCTATGATATTTCCACCCATAACTACATTGTTTTCATGTATGTGCGCCGGGTGACTCGCACCTGCAGTTGTTCCAATCAATTTGATGGTTACTAATGTAGTTAGGTTTAGACGCTCTGCGAACTCTACAGTACCACTAATTCCTGCAACGTCTTTTTGAGCTAATACATAACTTACTTTTTTTCCTGTTAACTCATTTTGGCCAATATCGCCTTGAGCAACAAGAGTTCCTAAATCAGTAGTACTTTGATGAAAATTGATGTATCCGTTAAAGGTTAGTAATTGGTCATAACCAAAAGCAGTTCCGTTATCTAGTTTAGAGATATTTGTAACGCTTAATCCTGAACCTCCTGTTACTGGTTTGAAAGAAAATACAATTCCACCACCTTGAGCTGCTGTATTGGCATGAATGTGGCCTGGGTGTGAAGCACCATTTGCAGTGTTTTGCAATTGTACAACTGCTAATGCTTCTCCGTTTACTCTTTTAAAGAAAGTAGCAGTTCCCGAAATTGCTGGAACAGCAACGCTTCCCAAAGGATATACTTTAGAAACTCCAGTAAGTTGGTTTTGCCCTATGTCTCCTTGCGCAACAAGTGTAGCTAAGTTACTTGCACTTAAATGAACATTGATATACCCATCAAAATTCAATAGTTCTTGATACATTATTGCAGTACCGTTATCTAATGCTTTGAATGTAGTTGTACTTTTTCCAGTCGTACCGTCAACTGCTTTTAATGTAAGTGCAATATCACCACCTTCAGCAGCGGTATTCAAATGAATGTGTGCTGGATGTAAAGCTCCTGCAACAGTATTTTTTAATTCTAATTCTACGCTTAGTGTTGCATCACTTTTTTCAATTATGGTAGCCGTTCCTGTTACGCCAGAAGTTCCTACTGCGCCTAATTGATAGACTTTGAAGTTAACTACAGTTGGCGCAGGAGCATCATCTTCATTGTCACAAGCAACAAAAAATAGAGAAATACCCATTACCAATAGCAATAATTTTACTTTAAGATGTTCCATATTGTTTAACTTTTTATAATTAATGTTAAACAAATATATAAATATTTTTATAAACTCGGTTAAAAAATTTTAAAAAAAGTAAACTAAAACACTGATATTTAAAGTTCTGTATATAAACAAACCCATAACTGCGTCACAAATGCAAAATTGCAACATAAATTATATTGCTCTAAAAAACAAGATCGTATATTGTAAAAAGTAGCTACATTCGCTATATTATTGGATTTTTAGCAACAGCAGCGAATAGTTGTACAGAAACATTCACCATAATTTAATTACTGAAAATTTCTCCAAATGAAATCAATTTATAAACTAGCCTGGATAGAATTGCAGAACAAATCGATACTGTCGACAAAAAGTTTTGCGAAAAACAAATATTACATTCCTGGAGGAAAACGGGAGAACGATGAAACAGATGCTCAAGCTAGCACGAGCGTCCCGCTCGTGACTTAAACAAAAGCAGGAATGAAAATTAATCTAAAAAATATTAAATAATGAAAAGTGAATGGATTGCAAAATACGAAGAAACCGAAATTAAAATAACTAATAATTGGTTTAGTGGTGAAAAACTTTATGTAAATAATGAACTGCAAGACGAACAATTAAGTTTTATTACACCCAGTAATATGACCGGTAATCTAATTAACAAACAAGGAGAAAAGCTGAATATTAAAACAAATATTTCAGGTTTCTTTTCTGTAAGCTGCAGATTATTTATTGACAACCGAAAAGTAGAATTAAAACAAACTAAATAGAAAAAAATTTGGACAGCAACGGGGAGAAACGCTATCAACAATGTCGTCAAACTTAACATCTATGTACACAATCAACACTAGAAGATCATTAATATTTATACCTATTACTCTATTAATAGTCTATTTTTGTGCTGGAGTTTTTTATAATCCAGCACATATAATTTATATTAAACCTTTTATAATTCCAACTTTTATAATTTATGCCGTATTGAGTAATTTTGAGAAACTTACTCTAAATTATTATTTATACGTTTTTTTCTTTTATCTAAATGAGATATTACTTTTGTTGTGGGAAGATGCAATACCGCTGTACAGAACTGCATTAGTGGCATCCTTCTTTTGTTATTCAGCAATAATAAATTTAGGCTACAATTCAATCAAAACTAAAAAACTTTACACGATACCAAAAGGATTTTCACTTTTTATATTAGTCATAAATTGTGTGTTTTTAGTAGCAATCTTATATGTTTTAATGTCTATTATTGATGATAATTTTCTTAACATCATTTTGATTTTTAATGCAATAGTAGCCGTATTTCTTGGAATTACAGCAGTTTTATATCTGGGAAAATTTGGAAACAAAAAAGCGTATTATTACTTTTTTGGTGCATTTGCTTTAATTTTTAACGATATTTTTGCCGCTATTGGAACTTATTTTATTGAAGATGTAGTTTTGAACACCTTTGATAGAATATTGCATTTCACTTCGTTTTATCTAATTTATCGATTCATTATAAATGATAAAAAAAAGGTTGAAAATCTTTCGACAGATTCTCAACCTTAAACTTTATTATCTTTAATTTTGTCCACAATTTCAGGGTTCAATAAGGTAGCGGTATCCCCAAAATTAGAAAAATACCCAGCTCCGCAAAGTGTTATTTCAAATAATAAATTTATCGTTTAAGCTGCGCAAACGCCTATGACTTTTCTCTCCATAAAAATGCCTCCAAATAGCTTTTGACTTTTTGGAGGCATTTCATTTTAACCAATAAAAAATAGCTTTTTTTTAAGGCGATTAGTTGAACTGTGCAGCCACATATTCAATTAAACTTTCATCATCCATTTTATTAGAAGTACTTTCTTTAGTCTCAACATTTTTATACTGTGGAGTCTCATTCAAATATTTAATAAATTGTTCTTGAGCAGTACCCGTTCCTGTTACATGCAATTCATCAACATTTTGCATATGAGCAGTAATGTTTTTGAATAGTTTATGAAGTAAATCTCTTTCAGCATTGTTTGCTGCGTTTTCGCTTGAATTACGACCTTGTCCGTCAACTTTTTCGTGACCTAATATTACGAACTCACCTGAATCTACATTTTCTCTTCCTACAATAGTTGCATGATGTAAATCCATCCAAACACCAAATTGTTTTTTGTTTTTCTCTGACATTATTATATATTTTTTATATTAATACTTATTTCTCATCCTAGCATCATTTCTAATTATTTAAACTCCTTTTACAGTTGTTCCTACTCCCAAAACAAAGAAACCAACAAGCAATAGTGTGTAATTATGTTCTGTTAAAACCTGAACATCTATGAAATGTCCAATAATTCCAAGTATTCCGAAAATCAACCCTATAATCCAGGTGATTTTCTTTGGTGCTGAGGGGTTATTCATCTAAATAGTTTAAAAGATGGTTCAAATAATTTGATACTAAGAAGCAAAAATAGCCCTATACATTGGCAAAAATGTAATACAATTTTTAGTAATAATTGTATAATTCACACATTTCCAACAAACAAGCTGTGCAATCGTCTCTTTGCGACCACAATAATGAGCAAATAATAACGTGAGTGTAAAGTGTTACCGGCAGATAGGAATTGGCACGAAGTCTTGCAATCCTGAGTAGCCTAAAATGATTTCTTGATACTAATCTACTTTTCTTAAAGGGGAAGTATGCTCTTATTTCATATAATTAAAAAAAGAACAGCCAAAACTGGCACTAAAAAAAGCCTCGAAAAATAATTTTCGAGGCTTTTTAAGTTTGTTGTTTATGAGTTGTAGCCCGTAGCGGAATCGAACCGCTCTTACATGGATGAAAACCATGCGTCCTAACCGATAGACGAACGGGCCATTTTCATTGTTTCGGGTGCAAAAATAACACTATTTTTGAGATGCGCAAAGCCAAACTCAAAAACCGCTGCGTGGAAACCACATTTTTTTATTTGAAAATTATAATTCATTCAGGATTAACACTTACGATAAAACAGGAAGAGACATTTTTTTTAAACATTTTATCATTGCTTTCAGTTTACGGCTCCATTCGAATACAAAACTTCAAAAAGCCAAGAGACTTCATGGCGTTTTATCCTTAAATCAAACTATAAAATTAACGTGAGTCGGGTAAATATCCGATCGAAAGCAGTGATTTCTCCTTCGTAGAAAAGACAAAGACAAAATCTCTTCGCGTTCCTCAAACAACATCGTACTCACTTTTCACTTTCAAAAGGTTTTCGCATCACTTACAAACATCATTATTTAAGAAAATGTAATGGCGTTTTTTGTTGATAGTATTTTGTATTTTGCAACAGCATTTAATTCTAAAATAACGACATGAATACGACGCATACCGATATTATAATAATAGGAGCAGGATTATCCGGTATAGGCGCTGCCTGTCATTTGTCCCGTAAAAATCCAGACAAAACCTATGTTATTTTAGAAGCTAGGGCAGAACTTGGCGGTACCTGGAGTTTGTTTCAATACCCCGGAATCCGTTCCGATTCGGATATGTACACTTTTGGCTATTCCTTTAAAACATGGGAAGACCAAAAGTCTTTCGCTGATGGACCTTCTATTTTGAAATACCTGAATGAAGCCGCAGACGAATATAAAGTACGCGAACATATCCGCTACAATCAACGCGCTCTTTCTTATAACTTCGATACAAAAGCGAAATTATGGACCGTCACTACCATAAATACTGCCACGGAACAAGAAACGGTTTATACGTGCCAATTTATCTTTAGCTGTAGCGGCTATTATAATTATAACAAAGGATATAGTCCTGAATTTAAGGATCAATCCCATTTTGAAGGTGAAATAGTCCATCCCCAAAAATGGCCTGCAAAATTAGATGTTGCCGATAAAAAAGTGGTAATAATTGGCAGCGGAGCAACTGCTGTCACCATCCTTCCTGAACTTGCCCAAGAAGGGGCGCAAGTTGTTATGCTGCAACGATCCCCAACCTATATTGCTGCTTTGCCCAATAAAGACAAAATCGCTGCTCGCCTGAAACGCTGGTTCCCAAAAAAAGTAGCCTATAGACTGATTCGTTATAAAAACATTTTCTATGCTATTGTCTTTTTTAATCTGTGCAAGTTCTTTCCGGAGGCAATGAAAAAATTTATCATAAAAGGGGCTAAAAAAGGTCTGGGTGACTTCCCTGTAGACCCTCATTTTATTCCCAACTACAATCCATGGGAACAACGTTTTTGCATTGCCCCAAACGGTGATTTTTTTAGAGCCATCAGAAAAGGGAAAGCAGCTGTGGTTACGGACCATATCGATCGCTTTCTAACCAATGGGATTTTATTAAAGTCAGGAAAAACACTAGCCGCCGACATTATAATCACTGCAACCGGACTTGATTTAGTAGCGTTTGGAGGCGTGAAAATCCAATTGGATTCGCAGCCTTTTGATGTTTCTAAATCTTTTGTATACAAAGGCCTTATGTTAAGCGACCTGCCCAACTTCTTTATTTTTGTTGGCTATACCAATGCTTCGTGGACACTGAAAAGTGACCTTACCAGCGAATATATATCTCGGGTTTTGAAATATTTAGACAACCACAATTATAAAGCGGTGCAGGCAAAAGTAGTCGAGACAAATTTAAAGCCCGTTCCGCTATTGAATCTTAACTCCGGGTACATTAACAGAGCAGCTAATACACTTCCTAGTCAAGGGAACAAAGCACCATGGCGTGTTTACCAAAATTATGTGCTGGATTATAAAATGCTTCGCATAGATTCCGTGAAAGATAAACGACTTACCTTTTTCAAATAAGTGGTTCAAGAGTAGTGGATAATAAAGAATTCGGCACTAATAATTCAAAAATTAAAGGTAATTTAGCCGCGAAATCCTAACAAAACCTAGGAACGTCATACAATAATTCAAATTAAAATAGATTGACAAAGTATATAAAATATCTCCTTTCGCTCTTTCTGGCTTTTGGCCTGATGGTGAATGATGGTACTTTAGATTTTCAATCCAATTCGGTTGAATATTACCAATTCTCTAGCGTAATTCTAAGAAGAGAATTAAACAGTAAGGGTTCAAAATTATATGTTTTCAATCCGATAAATTCGGTTGAAAAAACTTCATTCCAATTTCAGTTAGCTTATCTCCAATTTCAAGATAGTTACAGTCTTCAAATTCCGGTTCTTCTACAATTACAGACGCTACTTTATCAAAAAGTAAGTTCATTTGCAATGCAACACATCTTCATAAATGAGATGATTACTTCCCGAAATTCCTATAAAAGTTTATACACAGCCTAGAAATTTTTTTCTACGCATTTATGCAATTCCATGCATAAAGATGATACCAAATGTCTAATCATTTATCATTTACAAAATGTATAAACACAATAATAAAGCACGTTTAGAGCAACCTAAACGCCCTATTCTTTGGGCAAAAAGAAAAATCATGCTAATCATTACCGCCTTTATGATTGGGATGTCAAACGGAATGAACGTGGGGGATCATACAATTAACGGAAATCAAAATCACACAGAACAACATAAAAAAGATTAATTTGATTGCTTATAATCATATCAAACAAGGCCTTTTTTTACAGTATTAAGCTAATTATTTTTAATAAAGAAACGTTTTAGATTTAAAAACGAATATGGATTGTAGGTCAATTAAATTATTTAAACCAAATAAAAAAGAGACTGTCTTTCGGGGGGAAGACAGCCTCTTTTTACTCAAAACTAAATTATATTCTAACAAAAATATTTGTGTAATACTTTTTACCTGTAGCAGGATTTTCCTTTATTGCAATACCAAAATGAGTAAAATTACCTTCAATATTTTCTTTATGTCCAGGGCTTGATAACCATGCATTTAAAGCAGATTGAGCTGTACTGTAATTATAAGCTATATTCTCACCTACCATTTTGGCCGTTAATACTTTTTTTATTTCTTCCGAACGAGATACAAAACCATCATGACTAACAACATTATTAGTGATCATGTAATTGTTATGTTCTTCTGATTTTAATGAGTTAAAATCTATTTTTCCCAAAACATTTAATCCAATACTGGTTCTGTATTCATTTATCAATTTCATTGTTTCAATCTCAGATGTAGTGTAATTATAACTAACTATCTTTTGAGTTGTGGTCTCCACTGTTTGAGTTTCAGCGGAATCAGATGAGCAAGAATTCATCGTAAAAATTATTGTGATGAATAAAACGGTACGTAGAAAGTAGAAGTTCATAATATTTAGATTTTTTTTGAGAAATTGCATCCCAAAATGATTGCTATTGTTTCCTAATTGTTTAACAAAGCTATCATCAATACCGACAAAAAGTAAAAAAAATCGACGAAATGCACTTATTTGTATTCAAACAAGCCATTATACTCCTTTGATTAGTAAACAGTTAACAAGGACAAAGTGAGTTATCTTAAAATATATTGCAACTCTAAAGACCAATATACAATCCCTTCCAAAACAGTAAAGCACAAAAAAAAAGCCATGAACAAATCATGGCTTTTTTTATATTATTACATCAACAGCAGCTCCTCAGCTTTAAATCTTAATTTCCTTAATGCCCTTTACCTCTCTTATATTTAAACAACTTTCTTTTTCAATATAACCACAACATCGCCAACACTAACACTTCCCTCCTGCTTTGCAATTAAATTCCACTTAATGATTTTACAGGATAAATCCACATTCCTAAAACTTATTACTTTAGACTATATTTTCCTCAAAATTACAAAAACAAAGTATTCTACCTGTAGTGTCTAATTCCGTTTGTTTAATTTTTTAACCACATATAAACATAGATTTTACAATTTTGAAAAGCGTTTCACTTTTTTAGAGAAAACCATAGCTATGTGAACCCAATAATTGGACTATGCGACTTTTTTTTTCTATGTTTCTATGTGGTTCAATTTTTTTATTTAAGATTATATGAAATTTTTATTAACTACACCCAACGGATAGTATTCTGTTTTTAATAATTCAAACTCAATCCAAAACCCATTCCCATATCACTGTCGTAATGCGTGGTAATCCCAAAATTTCTCTTGACAATATACCGCAATCCCGCCATGTATTCGTTATCTGTATTCCACATTAAATTCATGCGCAATCTTTTGGATACCGGGATATCCATGCGTTCAAATTGCAATCTGAAATTCCCGTCGGTATACACTTCGGCTTGTGCTTTTATAAGCATTGGCAACGTATATTCGACTCCGGCACTGAAAACAGCGCGGTTGTCTTTGGTATTGGTTTGACCAAAAAGATTCTCTTCCATTTCTCCCATTTCCATTTTTCGATACCTCCAGTCAAAACCAATGAACGGCATGAGCCATTGCATTTTCCCGATGTAACGCCCAATATGCGTTTCGGTTTCATACCCATGATGCTTAGTGTAACCCAAGCGCCATTCCGTACCAATACTCCAACGCGTGTTTTGAATCATCAACATTCCATCGTTTCCATTGGTGGCAAAATCATTTTCGGCCATCACATGAAAAGCTCTGTCATCAGCAAATAATTTGCGTTGCGCTAATTTTGGATTCGGAATCAAAGGATTTGGCTCTTGATTTTCATAACTAAAAACGCGACCCATTCCCGCCATCATGTGGTAGAGAATGTGACAATGAAAAAACCAATCACCTTTCACATTAGCATTAAACTCAATTGTATCGGTTTCCATCGGCATGATGTCGATGATATTTTTCAGCGGCGCGTGCTCTTCTTGACCGTTCAATACTCTAAAATCGTGTCCGTGTAGATGCATCGGGTGACGCATCATGGAGCCGTTGAAGAGCACAATTCGGACGTTCTCTCCTTTTTTAATTAAAATTTTATCGGCTTCCGAAACTACTTTATTGTCGAGACTCCAAACATAACGATTCATATTTCCGGATAATTCAAAACGTAATTCTTTTACCGGTGCGTCTTTGGGTAATGTTGTTTTAATGGGTGATTTCAGCATCGCATAATTCAAAGTCCTGATTTCTGAAAGTTCGTTGCTGTTATAATCGGCTTCAGTCATTTTCATGTTGTCCATTTTTGGAGAAGAATCATCCATTTTCATTTTCCCCATGTCGTGCGAAGAATGATCCATTTCAACTTCGTTTTGAGCTTCTCCCTTATCGCTTAAAGGCCCCGTAATTTCTGGATACATAACCACATTCATGTCCATTTGATTCAGCGACATTTTCATTCCCATATCGTCTAAATCTCCATTCATTTTCATCATGCTGTTCATCATTTTCATCCCTTCAAAATACTTTAATTTAGGCATAGGCGAAATCAATTGCTTGATTCCATCTCCTAAATACAACGAAGCCGATTTGGTTCGGTCTTCCGAAGTCACTAAAAATTCAAACGCTGTTTTATCTGCTGGAATCGTAACAATAACATCATACGTTTCAGAAACAGCAACTATTAATCGGTCGACTTCAACGGGTTCCACATCATTTCCATCACTGGCAACTACGGTGATTTTTCCGCCGGCATAATTCATCCAAAAATACGTTGATGCACCACCATTAGAAATTCTTAAACGCACTTTATCACCCGCCTTGAATTGCGAAAGTTGGCTTTCATTTTTCCCGTTGATCAGGAATTTATTGTAATACACGTCACTTACGTCCATGGCATTCATCCGCTTCCATTCATTGGTGACTTTAGTCTTAAAATGTCCGGCTTTTATAGCTTCAGAATAACTTTGCGTAGTTCCTTTTTGAATTGCAAACCAGTCCGTGGCATTGTGCAGCATTCGATGCACGTTTTCCGGTTTCATATCTGTCCATTCGCTGAGAATAATTGGAACTGTCGGTAAATCATCAATTCCTTCCCTAAAGGTTGGGTCTTCGTTTCTTTTATTCATGACAAAAGAACCGTACATCCCAATTTGCTCCTGCAAACCCGTATGACTGTGGTACCAGTGCGTTCCGTGCTGAATAATTGGAAAGGTATATTTATGTGTTGTACCCGGTTTGATTGGCATTTGAGTCAAATTAGGCACACCGTCTTCTTTATTGGGCAAAAACAATCCGTGCCAGTGCAACGAAGTATCTTCATTTAATTCGTTATGCACATAAATTTCGGCAATATCGCCTTCGGTAAACGTAAGTGTTGGCATTGGGATTTGTCCGTTTACGGCAATCGCTCTTTTTGGTTTATCACCAAAAGTGACAATTGTATCACGAACATACAAATCATACCGAACAGTTCTGGGCGGAGCATTTTTAACTATTCTTTGAACCGGTTCTGCTTTCAGTTTACTGTTATCTGTGGGAACATTTGTATGATTTTGATGCAAATCATCACTTCCTGCTTTAGTGTTAATATCGGTTGCTTTTGCAGGCAATGCTTTTTTAACAACTGTCTTTGGCGCTTGCTTTTTTGGAACAGATTTTTTTACCGGTTTTGCTTTTTCCTTGATTAAATCCATGCCACATTTGGGACATTTTCCCAGTTTAGTGGCATGAATTTCAGGATGCATTACACAAGTATAGGTTACAGGCTGTACTTGTTGAATAGCCATTTTTTTGAAAATATTTCTGTCATTACTATTTTCCGCTTGCACAAAAGAACCAATAAACAGAATCAAAACTATTAGTATTATTCTCATTTTTAAAATTCTAAATTTTGAATTAATTATTTTTTTTTTCTAAATCGGTTTAACATTACCAACGCAAAAAGAAGCAGCACAATTACTAAAATTAACCAAAATGGATGCATTCCCATGAAAGAATATTCTCCCATATGCATTTCTCCGTTACCGTTCTCTAACATAATTCTTTAGTATTAAAGTTTAAATTAATTATTAATGATGCGCTTTATGATCTTCTTTCTTTTCCACTTTTTTATCCATCGTTTTCATTTTTTTCATGTCCATTTTTTCACCTTTCATTTTTTCCATCATTTTCATCATCTCGGGACTATCCATCATCTCTTTACACATTCCAGCCATCATAGCATCATCTCCTTTTGATGATTCCATCATCTTTGCCATCATACTTTTCATCATTTCGGGGTCATCCTTCATTCCTTTCATCATTTCAGACATCATAGCTTTCATCATTTCCGGATTTTCTTTCATCATTGCCATCATTTTAGCATGATTCTCTTTCATCATTTCTGGTTTATTCTTCATCATTTCTGACATCATACTTTTCATCATTTCTGGATTTTCCTTCATCATTGTCATCATTTTCGCATGACTTCCCTTCATCATTTCCTTTTCTTTCTCCTGCATCATCATCATACCACTTTTGCTATTCATAAGTATCGCCATCATCTCTTTAGACATACTTTCATTATTAGCAATCTCGTTCATAATTTCCATTCTCTTATCTGATTTTGAAAGAACCTGATTGGTTGACTGACAAGAATATAGAAGACCAATTAACCCAATCGATACTACAATTTTTTGTACTGTTTTCATGATATTGAATTTATTTGTTAAAACCTATTAACCCAATAAAGGTCAGCGTTTTAAATCAAAAAAACCTTGTTTAATTTTGAAAAAAATTTATATAATTACTTCCTTTTGCTATTCAATAATAAAGGACTAGCCAACTAACCAAAATTCTTCGTTTATTAGAAAATCGCTTGTACTTTTTCCATTAAGCTACGGTTACACTTTTATTTTGTTTTTTTACGTACAATTTCAACAGAACATTTTGCATGAAGTACAACGGATTGTGAAACTGATCCTAATAAAAGACGCTCAACAAGACCATAACCATGTGATCCAAGAACAATTAAATCAGCGCCAAACTTTTCGGCCTCATCAACAATAACAGTTTTAGGAACTCCTGCAATTACTGAAGTTGTAATTGCAAGTTCAGGATTTTTATTTTTAATGATTTCCGCCGCTGCAGCTACAGACTTCTCTGCAAATTGCAAAGAATTCATATTAGCATCGTCGTAATATTCCGTTAAAATACCCATTGGAGCCACATTCATAAGAGAATCTACTTCATAAACTGAGATGATTTTTACTTTTGTATTTAGAGGTAAAGTCCAATGAGCAAAATCTTTGACCATTCCTACACTAAAAGTCGAACCATCGGTTGCTAATATTATTTTCATTTGAGTATACTATTTTTTAGTTATTGAAAATCAAACTATTAAAAACCAAAACCGATTAAAATCATACTATAAATTTAAGACAATATCTGCACATTCAGTTATGATTTTCTATGTTTAAAACAACCAAAGCCTAATTTGCAACCGAGTATAATACAAGTCGTAACTGCAAAAAAAAGCAACAACTTCTTTATTTAAAGCTTTAAACTTCGTAGTCTTAATGCATTTGCAATTACAGAAACAGAACTGAAACTCATTGCCAAAGCCGCAATCATTGGCGAAAGCAAAACGCCAAAAAACGGATACAAAACGCCCGCTGCAATTGGAATTCCCAATACATTATAGAAAAAGGCAAAGAATAAATTTTGCTTAATATTACGCATCACCGCATGACTTAAGTTTTTGGCTTTTACTATTCCTTGTAAATCGCCTTTTACTAACGTAATTTTCGCACTTTCGATAGCCACATCCGTTCCGGTTCCCATAGCAATTCCGATGTCCGCTTGTGCCAAAGCTGGAGCATCATTGATTCCGTCGCCTGCCATGGCTACAATTTTTCCTTCGGCTTGTAATCTTTTAATTTCTTTGAGCTTATCTTCCGGCAAACAACTCGCCTTAAACGAACTCAAATTCAATTGTGTCGCCACTGCTTTTGCCGTATTTTCGTTATCGCCTGTTAACATGATCACCTCAACACCTTGACTCATCAGTTCTTTTATGGCTTCAACACTTGTTGATTTTATGGCGTCTGTAATCGATACAAACCCCACCGCGATTCCGTCAACTGAAATATAAGAAACCGTTTTTCCGAGTTTTTGTTCGGCTATAATTTGATTTTCTAATTCCTCCGAAACCTTGGCATTCACTTGCTCCATCAATTTTTTATTCCCCAGTGCCACTTTTTTATTGGTAACTGTGCCTGTGACTCCTTTACCGGAAATCGCTTCAAAATCCTTGATTTCAATTAATGAAACGTTTTTCGCTTTCGCAAAATTGACTACGGCTTGCGCCAAAGGATGTTCACTGTACTGATTTAACGAAGCAATACTTTGCAATAAAGAATCCTCGTCATTATTAGTAGCGAATATTTTCTCTACAGAAGGTTTTCCTTCGGTGATGGTTCCTGTTTTATCCGTAATCAGAACATTTACTTTGTTCATGTTTTCCAATGCTTCGGCGTTTTTTATCAAAACTCCAGATTGTGCTCCTTTCCCAACACCAACCATGACTGACATGGGTGTGGCCAATCCCAAAGCGCACGGACAAGCAATAATCAATACGGCAATTGCATTGATAAATCCATAAACCATTGCAGGTTCTGGACCAAATTGTGCCCAAACAAAAAACGTGATTACCGAAACAAAGACTACAATTGGTACAAAATATTTAGCGATTTTATCCGCTAGTTTCTGGATTGGTGCTTTAGAACGGCTGGCAGTATTGACCATTTGTATAATTTGCGAAAGCAAGGTTTCCGAACCTACTTTCTCTGCAATCATCACAAAGGATTTATTGCCGTTGATGGTTCCGGAACTAATACTGTCGCCTATTTTTTTATCAACAGGGATAGGTTCACCTGTAATCATCGATTCATCAATAGTGCTTTCACCATCAGTAATTTTTCCATCCACAGGAATTTTATCTCCCGGTTTTACACGCAATAAATCTCCTTTTTTGATATCATGAATGGAGATTACTTTATCAGCTCCGTCGATTACCAAAGTGGCTTCGGTTGGTGCTAATTTCAACAACTCTTTTATCGCTCCACTCGTATGGCTGTGCGCTCTGGCTTCGAGTAACTGTCCCAATAAAACCAAGGTTAATATCACCGTTGTTGCTTCAAAATAAAGATGAACGGCTCCGCTATGCGTTTTAAATTCATCCGGGAAAATGGCGGGGAAAAATAATCCAACCAAACTAAACAGAAAAGCAACACCAGAACCAATTCCGATAAGGGTAAACATATTTAGATTCCAAGTAACTATGGATTTCCAAGCGCGCTCAAAAAACATCCAACACGCATAAAAAACAACTGGAAGTGAAAGTAGCAATTGCACCCAATTCCACTTTTCTGCATCCATCATTTTCATCAATGGATTATTCGGAATCATATCTGACATCGCAATAATAAAAATAGGAACCGTACACACTACCGCTATTTTCATTTTGCGCACTAAGTCATTATACACCTTATTTTCTTCAGAATCCGTGGGTTCCATTGGTACTAAATCCATTCCGCAAATGGGACACGAACCGGGACCGTCTTTGATTACTTCGGGATGCATGGGACAAGTGTACAGTGTTTTTGCCAAACTCAATTCTGGAACTTTTTCCAGATTCATTCCACACACCGGGCAACTTCCTGGTTTATCATAGACTTTTTCACCCTCACAATGCATCGGACAATAATATTTGCCTTGTGCAGTAGCGGGTAAAATTACTGTTGGTTTCTCTTGTGGTTTATTAGAACTGCAACACGATTTCTCGATTGGCTTTTCGGCAGTTCCATGAGAATCAACCGCTTTATTCATTTCTATCGTATAGTTTCCGGCTGCTGTTAAAGCCTCTTGTAATTGAGTAGTCGGGATGTGTTCATCCATTGTTATTGTCGCTATTGGCGGATCCAAAGTAAGTGTCGCTTGAATCCCATCAATAGCGTTTAATGTTTTTTCTACTTTGGAACGACAACCGTCGCAAGACATTCCAGTGACTGTATAGGTATGTTTCATAATGTTGAATTAAAAAAAACGGTTCTATAAAGTATAGAACCGTTTTAAAAAAAATTTAATGTTGATGATTGTCTTCTTTTGTGTCACTTGCTTTTGGAGTCATCTGCATACCACATTTTGGACATTTTCCAGATTTATCACTCATTTCTTTCGGGTGCATTGGACAAGAATATACCGATTTTTGAGCTTCTTGAGGAATCATTTTCATTCCGCATTTAGAACATTTTCCAGGTTTATCAGCTGTTGTTCCATCCATTTTGCAAACGTATTTTGAAACTACCTCTGTTTTTTTCCCTTTACCTGAGGTGTCGTGTTTTAGTGTTTTTACTAATTTCATTCCACATTTTCTGCACTCTCCTTCTTTACTGCTCATCTCTTTTGGATGCATTGGACAAGCATACATTTCTTTATGGGTTTCCTTTTGGGAAGATTTCACCACTTCTTGAGCTGATGCCATTGAATTTACTGCTAAGAATACGCTTAGTACGATAATTAATGTTTTCATTTTTTCTATTATTAAAATATTAAACTAAAATTCATTGCTACTAGTCAAAGGTACACGACCTTATATTTTGACTTGTTGTAGAATTTTGGAAATGATTTGTAACTTTTACACCAAATCAATTTGCAATCTGTTATTTTCTTTTAATTGTTTAAAATGAGTAGGCGTTACGCCCGTAATTTTTTTAAATTGATTGCTTAAATGCGCTACATCGCTGTAATTCAATCTTATTGCAATTTCACTTAAAGTTAACTCTTTATACATTAATAATTCCTTTACTTTTTCAATTTTTTGAGCAATAAAATAATGCTCAATAGTTGCGCCTTGCACTTCTGAAAATAAATTACTCAAAGTACTGTAATCCTGCCCTAATTGTTCTGATAAATAGTGCGATAAATTAGTTTTTAATTCATTATTTTGATGGTGTACCAAATCAATAATTAGGCATTTAATTTTCTCTATAAGTATCGTTGTTTTATCTTCTAACAATTCAAATCCAAGAGATTGCAATTTTATTTCAAACTCTAGCTTCTGATTCTCCTTGAAATTTTCTACTAGTTCGACTTCTCCTAACTCCACAGAAACAGGAATTATCCCAATCTTTTCGAGTTCGGATTTCACAACCATTTTACAGCGATCGCATACCATATTTTTGATGTAGAATTTCATCGCTATTAAATTGCTTCCACCATTCTGCCACAAGTTAACATCTCAGAACCGTAATATGGATTTTTAACGTCTTTGGTTTCGCTTATCCAATATCCATCTTTTCCTTCATTGTACATTGGGCAATAATCCTGATATAATTTTTGGTCTGTTCCAAAACTTTTTATCAAATCATGTACGTCTTTGCTCAACAGCGCAAAATATTCTCTTTGATGATCGATTTTTCCAGCGTTATCGCCAATATGTTTCACATGTTCCTTAGCATTTTTGGCAATGTCATTGTACTTATTTTTCAATTTTACATTTGAAATAGTATTAGAATTTACTTTGCCAAATGCAGCATACAAAGCTTTTCCAGCATTAGCCGCGCCTTTAGAATCATCTTTTACTAATGCATTTTTAAGCTTTAAATAACTGTTTACAATTTCATTAATTGTAAACGAAGTTGCCGCAACTGTTTTAGTGATTGCCGCAGCATTTTTTGTTTCTACATCAATGGTACTGGCGTCATCTTTTTCCGTTGTTGCACTTTGCGCCACTTTCTCGGTTAGTTCCATGCCACATTCCGGACATTCTGCGCCTTTTTCACCGGTAACTTCAGGATGCATCGGACACGAATACAATTCCGAAGTCGTTTTGGTTGCTACTGATGTATCAGCTGGCGTTTCTTTGTTTTTTTGGTTACAAGAAACCGTCACTAATGCTAATGTGATTATTGATAGGATTGTATTTTTCATTTTAATAAATTATTTAATTATTAATTATTGTAGCGAATTACTATACTTTTTGACCACTGCTTTTTTGAGAATTCATTTGGTACTGATTATCACTTATTTTATTTTGAAACATTGAAAAAGTTATATTCTAAGTTCAGATAGAATCCATTTGGCGCAGACCGCAACATAGAACTGTATAATTCTTGTCTGTAAGCAACATCTATCCGTGCCTGACTGTTGATGATAAATTGTATGGAAGGCACAATATCCAAATATGATTTCCCATTTTCGTTTAATGTCTGACCAACAAACTCAAGCATTGTATTAATATTTGTTTGCTTAAAATTAGTGTATTTTTTTGGATACATCAATCTTCCTAACGATACTGTATAATTGGTTGCATTATCACTTTGCGCTTCAGGAAATCTGTAATCCGGCTTATTGTCAAATGCTTTTTCGAAACTAATAGATGCACTTATGGCTACCTTTTTTATAAGCTGCGTAGCAACAATCCCTGTTTCAAAACCAGTATTATGCCCCATAATTTCTATCTGTTCCTGATGAATATCGGCATTATTAAAACTGTATCTCCCAAATGCTGCCATCCTGAAATGACTATGTAAATCATCCGTGGAAAGGAAACGATATTTAGTATAAAAACTGGCGCCTTCAGTTACCAATTGATTGCTTCTATTACTGACAAACATGGATGTTCTCACCATCAAATTTTTATTGATTCCCCAAGTAACTTCGGGCATGAGATGATAACTATATCCTGATTTCATTTGCTCCTTAAAAATGGATTGTCCCAAACGAATTCCTAATGAACCCGCAGGAACATTACTTGCCGGATCTGTAACCACAAAAAGCTCTTGAGCCGATATTCCCTGAATTAGAAAAAGCGTAAATACGATTAATAATTTTCTCATTAAATTACAGTTTTAATATGGTAATCGTCTTCATTATCTAATGGATATGACGTTGTTTTTGAAAACGTTTTAAGCAGTTTTTTATACTCTTTTTGAGTTACATAACCTTTATCATAAATTTTCAATTTTGTTTCTCCTTTACTGTTTTTAAGTTCTTCATTCAATAAAACGAAAGTGGAACCGTTAAATGAAATGGTTTTATTGTCTTCGATTTTTAAGCTTTCTGTAGGCATTGTAATTACTAATGAACCAATAAAGAAACCTGCTTTTTCAACACCTTCTTTTAATACTCTTGGCATTATTTTACTTTCTTTTTTAAAATAAACCGTGAAGGTATTCGTATTCAAATCAGTACTCACGCTATCCACACCAACAGTTGCTTTCAGTTGTTTGTTTATCGCATTGGAACACATGGAACACGTTAAACCTGTTGCCACTATTTCTGCTTTTGAGATTTGAGAGTAGGATTTTATACTTGTTATTAAAAACAAACAAGCGATAACTATGAATTTTAAATTTATATTTTTCATTTTGCTTTATTTTTTGATTTGCATTATTATTTCTTGCTCCGTAGGATTGATGCCTACTAATTTTCCTGATGCATCAAATAGATACGAATTAGGTAATGCTTCTACTCCAAAAAGCAGTGCAGATTTCGCATCAAAACCTTTTGCATCGATTAATTGCTCGTATGCTAATTTATCTTTCTGAATGGCATTCATCCATTTCGTTTTGTCCTTATCCAGCGATATCCCAACAATTTCGAAGTTGTCATTTTTATATTGATTGTATAAAGGAACCAACTTTTTATTAGCCAGTCTACAAGGCGCGCACCAAGAAGCCCAAAAGTCAATTAAGACTGTTTTCCCTTTCAGAGAAGCTAAATTTATGGCTGTCTCTTTATTATTCTTAAGTTCAAAATCAGGCAAACTGTCACCAATTTTTATTTGAGCAGTTGCAGTTGAAATACTGATTATTAAACTGAATAGCAGCATTATTTTTTTCATTTTATTTTCCTTTTAAATGCTTATTGAATCGTTTCGACTGTTTTTCCACAAGTCATCATTTGAGAACCGTAATATGGATTCTTAACTGCATTCTCTTTGCTCAACCAGTTTGCACCTTTACCGTCATTTGCCATAGGGCAAAACTGAAGATAAACCGGAGTTTCGTATTTAGCCACTTTTATCAATTCATACATCGATTTTGAAAAAGGAATAAAAAATTCTCTTTGACGTTTGATATCTTGCGTTTCCGAAATATTCTTGGCAGCAGCCATTAGACCGTTCATTTCTTTCATCCAAATCATGTGAACATCCATAGCAAGCTCGTCCATTTTTACTACATTCAAAGCTGTTAGAACGTCTTTTCCTATAGTAGAGGCCGCTTTTCCATCTGTTTTCACCAAAGCATCTTTCAATAAGAAATAGGTATCAAAAACAACTTTTAGTTTAGTGTCTATTTGCTGTTTTGTTGCCTCATTATCAGAATGATTGGCGTGATTTATATGATTTTCTGCAGCAGCGCTTTCCATTTTCATCTCTGTTGGAACGGCTACTTTAGCTTCTCTTTCATATTGACAACATCCATGTAATGCGTCATAAGTAGCATCCGGAGCAAGAAATTTATCACTGTCGTAACCGGCTAAAGCAATGCGTTTCAATATTTCGTCTTGACTCGTTTTAGTGGAATCATACGTAAGTGTTGCCATTTTAGAATCTTTATTCCAAACTACTTTGGCTATTTTTTTCAGGTTTCCGGCAGTTTCTATCTTGCTTTTACACATGTCACAGTTTCCGTATATTTTTACCGTTTCTGTTTTACCGTTTTTAATTTGCGCGCTTGTAATTGTAACTGAAAGCAATAGGATTATTGCCATCAATATTCTTTTTATTGAGTTCATTGTATGAATAATTTTGAGGTGAATTAGTCGCAAAAACATTGAAAACAATAGCATATTTCGCTACATTTCAATTTGTATTCGACTAAAATTTAATGATTGTTAAAGCATCATTTGCTTTGAAAAAGACAGTTTTCAGGCTGTCACAGAAGGAATTTAGCTTATTTTAGGTGGAAGCCAAATAGAACGGAAATGGGAAGAAATAAATATTTCCGAGTAATAATAATTTTGTTTTTCAGTAGAAAAACTAAAAACTTGGTTGTTTAATTCGGTGTAAAACAACGAAGTCATCCCTATATATACGGTTGAACTGCTGCAAGTAACATCTTTACAAGCTCCACTACAACCTTCATGAGATTCTTTTTTTGAAGACTGTTCTTTTTTACAACATTCTTTTTTATCCTTTTTTGAAGAGGATTCTTTTTTACAACACGATTTGTCTGCTTTTGTTCCACATGCAAAAGCCACGCTTGGTGTCATAAAGAAACCAAGCATAACTAATAGCACTATGTAAAACTTTTTAGACATTGTTTATCTTATATAGAAGCACAAAGGTATAAAATTAACAAATACTGTAAATTAATTCATTCACAAATACATGTTAAAAACAATTCTTTACTTTCCTTCACCTAATATTCCATTCATTATAGACTGCAATACTGACAAAATAATACTAAAAAATAAGGCGGTCCAAAAGGTGTCTACGCTAAATCCTCCCACAATTTTTGTACACAACAAAATCATCAGTGCATTAATTACCAATAAAAACAATCCTAAAGTAATGATGGTAACCGGCAATGTAAGTATTACCAATATCGGTTTGATGAATATGTTAAGTAACCCAAGAACTATTGCAACGATTAATGCTGTAGTAAATCCCGCTACATGAACTCCCGGCATAAAGTTCGCAATTAGCAATACTAAGCCCGAAGTGATAAGAATTTTGATCAGTAAATTCATGAATTTTTGTTTTAAAGTTTTAATAAATGTAGTGAAAATTTAAAATCATCGCGTTTATTTTAGGAAAGAAGTCACTTTTTGATAAAATTCAGCTGGGTTTTCGGCATGAAGCCAATGCCCTACATTAGGAATCGTTTCGATGCTTGAATCCGGAAAATGTTGTTTTATATTTTCGAAATCGCTGTCTAAAATATAATTGGAATTTCCACCGCGAATGAAAAATGTTGGTTTCTCGAAAATGGAATTCTCTGCTAAAGGAATTCCTATTTCATCCATTTTATGATTAAATACTGCCAAATTAAATCGGAAAGCAAGTTGTCCCGGCTCTTGCCAAAATAAATTTTTCATTAAGAATTGTCTGGTTCCAAAATCAGGAATATAACTTGTCATGAGTTCTTCGACCTCATTGCGGCTTGGTTTTTTTGAAAAATCTACGGCGTTCAATCCCGCCAAAATATCCTGATGGTGTTGCGGGTAAAATTTTGGACCAATATCAGCCACAATTAATTTATCTACTAATTCCGGATGAGTCGTTGCCAAAAGCATCGCTACTTTTCCGCCCATCGAGTGTCCTATTATATTGATGTTTTCTAAATTTTGAGCCTGGCAATACTCGTAAACATCCTGAGCCATGATTTCATAACTGAATTCTTCTGAATGTAAGCTTCGGCCGTGGTTGCGTAAATCGAGAATATGAACCTGAAAATCAGTCGCAAATTGCGTTCCGAGTGTTTTCCAATTATCAGACATTCCCAGAAATCCATGAAGGATTAAAAGCGGTTTTCCTGAACCTTCTATTTTTGAAAAAAGCATATGGTTTTAGATTTTAACGTTATAATTTAAATTACAAACCATTAATATATTAAGGTCATTAGGCTTTTGACTTAATCTATCTTAATTTCTTAATGGTTTAAAAAACTATTTTAATTTTTGCAAATACATATTCACCACATTGTCTAATCCCAAATAAATAGCTTCGGAAATTAAAGCGTGACCAATAGAAACCTCCAGTAATCCTGGAATGTTTTGTTTAAAAAACTGAATGTTATCCAAACTCAAATCATGACCAGCATTGATTCCTAATCCAAGTTCATTGGCCAAAATTGCCGATTCCGTATACGGTTTAATTCCATCTTGATTCCCTAAACTGTATTGATGAGCAAATGCTTCGGTGTACAATTCGATTCTTTCGGTTCCAATTTTCTTGGCGCCTTCAATCATTTCGAGAACAGGATCCACAAAAATGGAAGTTCTGATTCCGTTGCGTTGAAATTCCTGAACGATTTCAGTTAAATAAGAGGCATGTTTTATGGTATCCCAACCCGCATTAGAAGTTATGGCATCAATTGCATCTGGTACTAAAGTCACTTGAGTTGGTTTTATTTCGAGAACAAGATCGATAAATGTTTTCTCTGGATTTCCTTCAATATTATATTCGGTGTAAACAATCGACTTTAAGTCTCGGGCATCTTGATAGCGAATATGGCGCTCATCCGGACGCGGATGTATGGTTATTCCTTCGGCTCCAAACTTCTGAATGTCGGTGGCTACTTTTAATAAATCGGGGACATTTCCTCCGCGAGCATTTCGCAAAGTAGCTATTTTATTGATATTTACACTTAATTTTGTCATTAGAACACTTTTTGATTTTGATACTAGTATTTACTTGGAGCAAAAATACAAAGTAAAACTTAGGAGATTTTGCTTATTTTTGATTATTTTGCATGAAATATTGCCGATTGATTTATGACAGAAATTACAGAATATATTACCAATGATTTTAAAGCGATTGACAGCCACGATTCTATTGCGGCTATTCAAGACTTTTTTAGTGACTTACACTTTTCACATTTTCCAATTGTTGAAGAGGGCGTTTACATTGGCAGTATTGCATCGGAAGATATAGAGACTTTTGACAGTGATAAAAAAGCAGCAGATTATCGCTTTACTCTGGAGGGATTTTTTACCAGAACAAATACGATGTGGCTGGATGTTTTGGAAGTCTTTGCAAAAAATCACACTAATTTAGTTCCCGTTTTGGACGAAAACAATACCTACGTAGGATATTATGAAATAGAGGATATCATGAAGTTTTTTCATGAAACACCATTTTTAAAAGAACCAGGTGGAATCATTGTTGTCAAAAAAGGAGTTTTGGATTATTCTATGAGTCAGATTACTCAAATTGTCGAAAGCAATAACGGCAAGCTTTTGGGTTTATTCATTTCGGAAGCCGATGTGGATAGTGTAGAAGTGACCCTAAAAATAACTTTGGGTGCGATGAATGAAATCATACAAACTTTTAGAAGGTATAATTATGAAATCATATCAGAACATCAGGAAGACAATTATATCAATAATTTAAAAGAACGCTCTGATTATTTAGACAAATACCTTAATATATAGTTTTCGTTTAACCGATTATTTGTTTAATCGATTAAATGCTAAAATAAACATATCAACATTAAACGATTAAACAAAAAGATGAAAGTAGCTATCTACGGTCAATATTATCAGAACAGTACAGAACCCATCATAAACGACATCTTTGTTTTTTTCAACAAAAACAATGTAGAGATGATTATTGAATCTCATTTTTTGTTGATGCTTAATGAACGAAAGATTGTAGAAAAAAAATACAAAACTTTCACATCTCACACAGAGCTTGACGATAGTTTTGACATGCTGATAAGCATCGGTGGAGATGGAACTATACTAAGAGCCGCAACATTAGTGCGAGATTCCGGCATACCTATTTTAGGAATAAATGCAGGAAGATTAGGTTTCTTAGCTTCTGTACAAAAAGAGAATATTGCCTCGTTTATGCAATTTGTCATCGATAAAAAATACACAATTTCTAAACGAACTTTACTGAGTTTAACGTGTACACCTCCAAATGAATCCATTGACGCAATTAATTTTGCCATGAATGAAATTACGGTCAGCCGAAAAGACACTACTTCGATGATTACGATTGACACTTACTTGAATGATGAATATTTGAATTCCTATTGGGCTGATGGTTTAATCATTTCTACACCTACAGGATCCACAGGATATTCCCTCAGTTGTGGCGGTCCCATTTTGACACCTGACGTAAAAAGTCTCGTTATTACTCCTATTGCTCCTCACAATCTTACCGCAAGACCTCTTGTAGTTCCTGATGAAACTGAAATCCGACTGAAAGTTTCAGGAAGAGAAGAAAACTATTTAGTCTCCTTAGATTCCAGAGTTACCTCGGTAAAAAACGAATCGATTCTGACTTTAAAGAAAACGCCTTTTCAAATTAATATGGTCGAAATCACCGAAGAAACTTTTTTGAAAACACTTCGCAAGAAATTACTTTGGGGAGAAGACAAAAGGAATTAAATCATTTTAATCAAGCGCTATACGATTTTATCAATTTTCCCCGTTTTAGTAAAACTAATACTTAATTAGTGTGAGTTTAGTAGTTAATTATTAAAAAAACACACATTTAACTGAATGGGTATTGAATCGAATTGATAATTATTATATTTGCACGCAATTTTTGATTAAATGAACAAAATTTTTTATTTATTTTTTTGCTTTTTCACTTTAATGTCTACCAATGCTCAGATAAACGAGGTTGGTGTTTTCATAGGCGGAAGTAATTTTATAGGTGATGTTGGCCCTACTACATATGTTTCGCCAAACGAACCTGCTTTTGGATTGCTATACAAGTGGAATAAAAGTGCCAGACATGCTTACCGATTTTCTTACACGCAATCAAAAATCGTTTCAAATGATTTAGATTCAAAAGAGCCCGGTAGAAACCAGAGAGGCTATCGCTTTGAAAACGGTATAAAAGAAGTATCTTTAGGCCTTGAATTTAACTTTTTTGATTTTAATCTTCATGAAGCCAGTACTAAAATTACTCCTTATGTGCATTCTGGCGTAAGTTATTTTAGACATGACGAATTGTATGTATTGGACGGAGAAACTAAAAAAGACAAGAACAAAGGTTCATTTGCAATACCAATGACTATAGGATTAAAATCAAATATTACTCCTAGTTTAATATTGGCTGCAGAAGTTGGTGCAAGATATACTTTGACAGATAACATAGACGGAAATAATCCGGAAAACAAAAATTTGGAATCGCTCCGATTTGGAAATATAAATAATAATGATTGGTATGTTTTTTCAGGAGTTACTTTAACTTATACCTTTGGGAATAAACCCTGTTATTGTGCAGAATAAAAAAATGAATTTACTAGAGACTATCAACAAGAACAACTTGCCAAAACATTTAGCCATTATTATGGATGGTAATGGGCGTTGGGCAAAACAACAAGGGCTTTTAAGGGCTTTAGGCCATGAAAGTGGAACAAAATCAGTTAAAGTTATAATCGAATCGAGTGCTAAGCTCGGCATCGAATTTCTTACTTTATATGCTTTTTCCACTGAAAACTGGAACAGACCAAAACTAGAAGTTGAAACTTTAATGAAAGTACTGATCAACTCCTTGAAAAAAGAACTTGTAACACTCCAAAAAAACAACATCAAACTGAATGCTATAGGTAATTTAGAAAAATTACCAAAATCAGCACAAAAAGAACTCCTTGATGTTATTGATAAAACTAAAGACAATACACAAATGACATTGACTCTGGCGTTAAGCTACGGGTCCAGAGAGGAACTTGTCAACGCAGTCAGAAACATCTGTAATAAAGTTAAAAATAATATAATTTCAATAGACACTATTGACGATTCCATTATTAATGAGCATCTTTACACGCAAAATTTACCTGACGTAGATTTATTAATACGAACAAGTGGAGAACATAGGATAAGTAACTTTTTGTTGTGGCAGATTGCCTACGCAGAATTGTATTTTACTGATATATTGTGGCCAGACTTTAAAGAACAAGATTTATATGAGGCTATCATTAGTTATCAAAAAAGAGAACGTAGATTTGGAAAAACAAGTGAACAAATTAAATAATTTTTTAGTGTTAAATAAAAGCATAAAAATAGTCCTTACCGTTTTGATTTTTGGAAGTTTTTCACAAGTTAAAGCTCAAGAAAGAGTCCCTTTTGATCAAGGAAAAAAATACATATTAGCCGATGTAGCGGTGGTTGGAGACATCAGTTTTAACTCTCAAACCGTAGTCACTTTCTCAGGTTTGCAAAAAGGACAAGAAATAACAGTTCCAGGTGAAGAAATCAGTGCTGCTATAAAAAAACTTGGAAAACTAGGTCTCTTTGATGAAATTTCATTTTATGTAAATAAAGTGCAAAATGACAGTATTTATCTTGATTTGAACATTGTAGAGTTACCTAAATTAAACCAAGTAAAATTTGTAGGTGTTAAGAAAACAAAGACAGAAGCTTTAATAAAAGACAACAGTTTAAATAAAAACAAAGTAGTTAATGAGAACTTGATTACTAATACAAAAAACTACATAGAAAACAAATACAAAAAAGACGGTTTTTACAATACTAAAGTAAACATAAACACTGTTAAAGATACTTCAACAGTAAATTCAGTAAATATGCTTATCACTATTGACAAGGGTGAAAAGGTAAAAATTCAAAAAATTGATTTTGTAGGAAATACAAAAATGTCAGACAAAGCTTTGAGAAAAGCGATGAAGGATACGAAACAAAAAAATCCTATTCGAATTCTAAAAGCATCTAAATTTATAAAAGACAAATACAAAACGGATTTAGAAAAAGTAATTTCGGCTTATAAAGAAAAAGGGTACAGAGACGCCAGAATACTTTCGGATTCCGTAACTTTTGATAAAGAAAAGAACGCATTATCCATTAAAATTAATGTTGAGGAAGGGAACAAATATTACTTTGGAGACATTAAATTTTTAGGAAATACAGTATACACGGACCAAGGATTGAGCCGAGTATTAGGTGTGAAAAAAGGAGAAACTTATAATGGTGTTCTGTTGCAAAAAAGGATTGCAGATGCATCAAAACCTGACGGAGAAGACATTGACAACTTATATAAAAATAATGGTTATTTATTTTCTAATATAAATGCAGTTGAGGTTAGAACTGCAAATGACACTATTGATTTTGAAATACGAATCACCGAAGGGCCAATTGCTTATTTTAACAAAATTACTGTTGTTGGAAATGACAAAACAAACGACCGTGTAATTTATCGTGAATTAAGAACAAAACCAGGAGAAAAATACAGTAAAGAAGAGTTAGTTAGAACCATTCGTGAGATTGGTCAACTAGGATTTTTTGATCCGGAAGCTATCGATCCAAAGTTCAAGAATGTTGATTCAGGAGCAGGAACTGTAGATATTGAATACAATCTTGTAGAAAAAGGTTCCAGTCAAATTGAACTTCAAGGTGGTTATGGTGGAGGTGGTTTCATTGGTACTCTGGGACTTTCTTTCAACAACTTTTCCGCACGAAATATGTTCAACAAAGATGCTTACAAACCACTACCAATGGGAGATGGTCAAAAAGTATCTTTACGTTTGCAAGCCAGTACATTTTTTCAAACGTATAGTGTATCATTTTCAGAACCATGGTTTGGCGGAAAAAAACCAGTACAATTTAGCAGCTCTATATCGTATAGTAAACAATTTTTAAATAATTTTGTTACACAAAGAGCTGATAAAACTAAAAGTTTTAACATCATGACATTGTCTGTTGGATTAGCAAAAAGACTTACTGTTCCAGATGATTTCTTTGTATTGTCACAATCGTTAAGTTACCAACATTATGATTTAAATAATTACAATACAGGATTATTTACTTTTGGAGATGGAACGTCAAGAAACTTTGCTTACACTGTTGGGTTAACAAGAAGCAACAAAGGTGTGAATCCAATATTCCCAACATACGGGTCGGAATTTAGTATTTCAGCTAAATTAACACCTCCTTATTCATTGTTAAATGGAATCAATTATTCGACATTAGGAGATAAAGAAGAATACAAATTAAAAAACACTGTTGACCGCTTAAATGTTCCAGATGCAAATGGTAACATTGTTCAAATAGGAGATTATATTGATACCGATGGAAACAAAGTAACCGACTTCAATCTAGCTGCTACGGATGTGAGTAAAGTAGATCAAGAGCGTTTTAAATGGTTAGAATATTATAAAATAAAGTTTAAAGCAGACTGGTATACAAAAATTTATGGTAAATTAGTTCTTAGAACTTTAGCTGAATTTGGGTTCCTTGGAGCATACAATCAAGAGAGAGGAGTTGTTCCTTTTGAACGATTCTATCTTGGTGGTGACGGACTGGCAAATTATTCTATGGACGGAAGAGAAACGGTACAGTTGAGAGGATATCCTAACAACTCATTAACACCAGTAAATGAGGCAGGAGATCAAATTGGAGCTACTGTTTTTAATAAATTCTCAATGGAATTACGTTATCCGATAACATTGAAATCATCGGCTTCAATTTATGCATTGGCATTTATGGAAGCAGGATCATCATTTAGGGATTTCAAAAGCTATAATCCTTTTGCCTTAAATCGTTCTGCTGGAATTGGATTACGTGTATTTATGCCAGCATTTGGTTTATTGGGAATTGATTTTGGTCACGGTTTTGATACATTGCCAGGACAAGCAAAAGCTAATGGATGGGAAACCCATTTTATCATTGGCCAACAATTCTAAAAAAAATTGGTTTTAAATTTTCTAATACAGTACCGTTATGAGAAAACAATTTTTATATCTATGTTTGGCATTAGTTGTTGGACAAACAATTAACGCACAAACCAGAGGAACTAAGCTAGGCTACATTGATATGGAGTACATTTTACAAAATGTACCTGATTATACGGAAGCAAAAGCTCAATTAGAGCAAAAGGCTGAAAAGTGGAAACTGGAAATCGATACAAAGAAAATTGAAATCAATAAACTGAAGGAAGCCTTAAAGGCAGAAAGAGCCTTGTTGACTAAAGAGCTTGTTGATGAAAGAGAAACAGAAATTAATTTTCTTGAAAACGAAAATCTGGATTACCAACAAAAAAGATTTGGTGCCAACGGAGATTTGATGATCCAAAAATCGGTTTTGGTAAAACCAATACAAGATCAAGTTTTTACTGCAGTTCAAGATATTGCAGAAAGATTAAAATATGATTTTATCTTTGACAAAACTTCTGACTTGACCATGTTATTTGCGGCAAAAAGATTTGACATCAGCGATCAAATTTTACGCACATTAAACAGGACCGAAAAGAGAGAACAGTTGACTAAAAAACAACTAAAAGCGGAAGAAGCCAAAGAAAACAAAGAAGATGCATTAGATGAAAATCCAGCATTGGCAGACAGACAAAAACTCTTAGATGATAAAAAAGCAACAAGAGATAAAATACTCGCTGACAGAAAATTGCTTCAGGAGCAAAAGAAAAAGGAGTTTGATGATAAAAGGAAACAAGTTATAGCCGACAGAGAGGCTAAAAAAAATGGCACGGTTTCTGCAAATGTTAAAATAGACGCCACAGAAAAATCTGTAAGTAATGATCCAGCTAAAGACAGTGCAAAACTAGCCATTGAAGATGCTAAACAAAAACAAGCAGATGCAAGAGCGAAAACATTAGAGGATCGTAAGAAAGTTTTAGAGGATCGCAAGAAAACATTAGACGACAAAAGAAAAAAAATACTGGAAGACAGAGAAGCTATCAGGAAAGCCAAAGAAGAAAAATTAAAAGAAAATACAAACAAAAATTAATTATTAAATATTTTAAAAACGATGAAACAAATTAAAACTCTATTTATTGCTGCAATTTTTATTTTAGGAGCAAACCAAACAATTAATGCACAAGCAAAAACTGCTCATGTTGATGTAAGTGAGATTATGACAAAAATGCCAGCAATGCTAGACGCTCAAAAACAATTGGATAAATTGAGTACTACGTATGATGCTGACTACAAAAAAATGGTTGAAGAATACCAAGGAAAATTGAAAAAATACGAAGCTGAAGCTGCTACAGTTACTGAAGCTGTAAATGGTGAGCGTTCTAAAGAAGTTCAAGATATGCAAAAAAGAATTGTTGACTTTAGAGACAATGCTCAAAAAGAATTGCAACAAAAAGAATCTGATATCGTTAAACCATTAATGGAAAAAGTAAGAGCTTCTATTCAAAAAGTAGGTAAAGCTAAAGGATTCCAATATGTTCTTGATGGTTCTAGTCTTTTACTTGCTGATGGTCCAAACTTGACTATGGATGTAAAAAAAGATTTAGGTTTCTAAAAAAAATAGATAATCGTACAAAACTGCTCACCCTTATCTTAGGTTTGAGCAGTTTTTTGTTTAAAATAAATTTTAGGAAATTCAAATTCCAGCATGTAACTTTGTTTTTATGAACAGCAATAACCAACCAATAGGAATTTTTGACTCAGGGATTGGCGGAACTTCCATTTGGAAAGCAATCCATCAATTACTGCCCAATGAAAAAACTATATATCTGGCAGATAGTAAAAATGCCCCTTATGGACAAAAATCCAAACAAGAGATTATTGCTTTGAGTATGAAAAATACTGATTTCCTACTGGAGATGAAATGTAAATTAATCGTGATCGCTTGTAATACCGCAACGACTAATGCAATCCAAGAATTAAGAGCAAAATATGACATTCCGTTTATAGGTATTGAACCAGCAATAAAACCCGCCGTTACACATTCTAAAACGCAAATAATAGGAATCTTGGCGACACAAGGCACTTTGAACAGTGAACTATTTAACAAGACTACTGAAAAGTACCAGGACACCAAAATAATTGAGCAAGTAGGTCACGGATTAGTCCAACTGATTGAAAATGGGGACATCAATTCCCCAGAAATGACGAAACTACTTCACTCCTACCTTAATCCGATGATTGAAGCTAACATTGATTATTTAGTATTAGGTTGCAGTCATTATCCCTATTTGATTCCTCAAATAAAAAAAATTCTTCCGGAACACATTCAAATTATAGATTCTGGTGAAGCTGTTGCGAAACAAACAAAAAATATATTACGAGACAAAGTAGGTTTTTCATCGGAAGAAAAAAGTAAACCTGTTTTTTACACGAATACAAATCCCAGAGTTTTGACTGAAATTTTAGAAAATAAATATACGGCTAAACAAATAGAGTTTTAAACTACTCAAATTTTCTTTTGACAAACCAAATTCCGTCTAGTCCCAAATTAAGAGACAATTTGTGATAATTTTCTTTGATAAGTCCATCACTGATTCTACCCTTTTGACCAAAGGAATAGCTGATATTTAGAGCTGAAAAAGTATTTTCAATAGGAAGAGAAACTCCAAGTGAAAATGACATAGAATTAATTCTTTTATTATCAACTTCAAGATAACCCGTATCATAATTCAATCCTGTCGAATATTGAATTCTATCGTAGTAGCTTCTTATATTTTTTGGTTTACTATAAGAAAACCCTAAAGCAAACTTATTCTGATTGACAAAATTTCCATACAAATCAGATTGATTTGTGCTATTCCACAGCCCCTTTCCATAATCAAGTGTTAGATTTAAGTTATTCTTAAAAACCTTACTTAAACCCACTCCTATCTCCAATGGCATATAGTAATCATCTGTGTCAGATGCAACTTCTGACTCAATAGCCAAAGATCCTGAATTAAAGACTGAAGTCACGGATTGCACTTTGGTGGCATTTATTTTTGTTGGTGATTTCAAATTCATTCCCAGAGTTAAGGTAGAATCAACTTTGAACTGAACTCCCAGAGATGCCCTGACTCCATTATAATTTATTTTTTTATAAATGTTAGTTATGGAATTAGCAATAGTATAATCTCTGTCATCTGTAGTATTTCCAAAAAGAATAGAGGTCGAAAGTCCTAATGCTATTTTTTTACCAATTCTATAGCCATACGAAATATCAAAATCATTCAGTCCGCCAGTTCCAGTAGCATTCAAAGTATAGTTTTCTTGACTATCCTGAATTGGCAATGATAAATTAGATATTTTGAATGTGGAACTCGAATAGGGCTTCAGTGCCAAACTAAAAGCTGATTTTGGAGATACTGGAAAAGCAAAAGTAATATGAGAAAACTGAAGGTTATTTCGATTCTCTTTTTTGGAATTGTTTTCGTAACTCGAAAAAATAGCTTTCCCTCCTATATCAAACAAAAAATGATTTTGATACATAAATCCCAAAGATGCAGGATTTAGATTGTTGATAAATCGGTTCGAAGGCAAGGCAATTCCCGAAGAACCTATAGCGGGAATTGAACCAAGATCTGATTCATACAAACTTCCTAATCCATACAATGAATACGGAGAACTGGAAATACTTTGTGAAAACGAAACTATTGTTATAAAAAGAAATAAACCTACGAATGCTATTTTATTTTTCATCTAATAAGAAATATAATAAATTTTCAATTGAATTTTATTGTTGGCATTTTTCTGATCACCTAAAACCAGTCTGTCAACCGCTTTAGAAATACTGGGCAATGTGAGAATTAAGGAAGATTTAGAGTCCGATTCCTTTAGCATCTCAGCTTGTAAAAAAGCACCAATCGAAATTTTATACCCTATATTCTCATTGAATTCGTCGCTAGTTGCATTCAAGAGTCCATAAACAGCCGTTCCGTCTACAGTATTTAGCGTTCCTTTGATTCTATTTAATTTATCCCCTACAAAAACACGCAAAGAATCCACCAAGGGATAAGCAACTGAATAGGTATTATTGACTGGCTTTATGATTAATTCAGCATCTACAATTGCTCCTTTTTCAGAGAGGTATTTCAATTGTTTTATATTAGGAAACTCTATTCGGCAAGCTAGCCCAGTTCCAGATTGAATAAAAGCTTTATTACCCGTTAATAAACTGGACAGCTTACTGGATGAAATAGGTAAATCCTGAATTTGCGTTCCAGCTCTATCCAAAGTGATATTATTAAATTGCTTGGATACATCCAGAATAGAGAAGTTTTTGATTAATGAGGTCTCTGAATCACCCTGGTATTTTGAATAGTACAAACGAAGTGCGCTAGACATATTGAAACCAACAATGCTAGAAGAAGTTCCCGATGCAGACTTGATAACAAATCCTTTGAGATATTCTGTAAATTGATCAAAATTTGATATTTCCCTTTTTTTCAATTTTAGAAAAAGAGCATTCCCAAATTCGTTATTCAGTTTCACAACTACTGAGTCCTTACTGTTGGGCTTTGGCTTAAATGAAATCCTACCGAGGCTTTCGACATCATAACTTAAACTGGAATTATTGTAAAAGCTATCGTCCTCAGAATTAGGTTTAACTTTTTGTGTCAATCTATGAATGCTGAGAGATTGCACTTTTGTTGTATCTCCATAAAAATATTTATCTTCTTTTAAAACCATTTTAATAGAATCGAAAACATAATTTGGAGCATCAGTATCAGAACTTTCATTATACAGCGCGTAATTAGACGCCGAAAGTTGGAAATAACTGTCTGATTTTACTTTTCCAAAAACAGGATCATCATAATTCCCAACCAAAATCCTACTCTGACTGGAAGTCACTAACGAATCAAAATTAATTGTGGCAACATCAACAGTTACAGTATCAATTAATATTACTTTATTATTAACCGATAAATAATCTGACCCAACAACAAATTCTCCTGTGTCGGCATCAGAATTACATGAAGTTATCATAAGTCCAAAAAACAGCAACAACAATATCTTATACATAAATGTTTTTTGAACAAATATATAGGAGACCACTTTATACCGCATAATAACATATACCGCTCGAAGCTTTGTGTCTATAAAATGGCCTTTCTAATCTATAATTAAGACACAGCAAGTAATTAATCATTCGACCGTACAAATGCCTTGTTTATCTATGAAATTAGGCGGTACATATATCTTCTTTTTTTTTATTGGATAACGTATCTACTTTTGAATCAATAAAAAAATTATGAGAATAAAGACTTTAGCTAATCTGTTGTTTATGATTCCAATTCTTAGTGCATCGGCCCAAAGCGGATACTCATTAGAGTTGAATCTAAAAACACAACCTACTGAGAAAATCTCAGTAAATGAAACCGGAATTGGATTAACCGTTTTTAGGAATATTGATTCAAACAATAAAATAACAAACACCTTTAAGTACAAAAATATTGGACTCAATTATTCATTAGAAAATTATGATTTACAAAACAGTCTGAATCAGTTTACTGGTTTCGAAAATGATTTTAAATTTTCTCATCAACTAACTGTTAATACAAAACTGAATTTAGAAATTAATCCAACAGTCAATTTCGAGAGGAATCTTGGAATTTCTGATGTGTCACTTTTAGGAGGTTTAGAGGTAAATCATTCTTTTAATAGTTCAAACGCAATCAGCATTGGCGTAAAAAGAATGACACTTTTTGGCAAACCGGAAATACTGCCTACTTTTTCTTTTTACCATCAAATAAACCAAAATGCATTTGTTGAAGTTGGCTTTCCAAACTCCACTATTTCTTATTCAAATAATATTCGAAATAGTTTCCGTTTTACAAATAGTTTCAATGGAAATTTTTACAACCTAGATAAACCCAGAGTTCTTGATAATTTGAATGCTGCCACAAAAGTGAGTTTTTCACAAATGACTTCCGCTTTAGAATATGAAAGAAATATGGATTCAAACTGGTTTGTGAGTTTAAAAGGAGGCTACGAATTCAACAAAAAGTATAATCTAACGAACAGCAGTGGCGACTCAAAATTTGATTTTAATAGCAGTAACGGCTACATTTTTAACATTGGAATAAAATACAAACATTAATAAATACACTAAATTATGAATAGTTTAAAAAAAGGAATATTGTTCTCTACACTTTTTGCGAGTTTGGTATTTACAGGCTGCAGTAATGATGATGAATCCGACGATTTGATTGGAAACTGGATTAAAAAATCCTCCTTTGATGGACCTGCCAGATCAAGCGCAACGAGTTTTGTAATCGGCACTTACGCCTTTGTAACTACCGGATATACAGGAGATGAATATTTAAAAGATCTTTGGGCTTATAATTCGACAGGAGATTATTGGGAGCAAAAAGCTGATTTTATTGGAGCAGCAAGAAGTTCGGCTTCTGGATTTGAATTAAACGAAAAAGGCTATATAGGTCTTGGTTATGATGGCACAAACAAATTAAAAGATTTCTATGAATATGACCCTAGTAGCAATACTTGGCTGCAAAAAGCTGATTTTGAAGGAACAGCACGCTATTCAGCGGTGGGATTTCAAGTGGGTGGCAAAGCATATTTTGGAACAGGTTATGATGGAAATTATCTAAAAGACTTTTATCAATACGACCCAACTACAAATTCTTGGTCATTGGCAAATGGTTTTAGTGGGAACAAAAGAAGAAATGCAACTGTTTTTGTAATTGACGATAAAGCTTATTTTGGAACTGGAATAAATAATGGAGCTTATCAAGTCGATTTTTGGATGTTTGATCCTGCAACTGAAGTGTGGACAAGAAAACGCGACATTGATCAAGACACTGATGATGACGATGATTACAATGATGACTATGTAATTCTACGTTCTAATGCGACCAGTTTTTCTATGAATGGTTTGGGATATATTGCTTGTGGTGAAAGCTCAAAATCGATTTGGGAATACAATCCAGCAACTGATATTTGGTTAGAAAGAACGCCACTTGAAGGATCAGCCAGAACTGATGCGATAGGTTTTTCTATTAACCAACGAGGATTTGTGATGCTGGGAAGAACCGGAACCTCTTATTTTGACGATTCATGGGAATTTAAACCTTTAGAAGAACAGAATGATGATGACAATTAATGCAACTAATACATTCTTCTGGACTACAATCCAGAAGAATTTTTATCTATTAATTACAAAAAACAAAGTGCTTTTTCTATTGGGTTTGTTCTTGTTTATTTCTTGCAACAAAAGCGAAAATTTAATTCTAAAATCCTTAAAAACACCCACGGGCTGGGGGTATTATATAACTAACAATGGAAAAATTATAATAAAACAAGCTATAATTCCCGTTATCAGCGAAAACAAAAGCTTTAAAACGGAAAGAGAAGCGCTGAAAGTTGGAAACTTAGTATTACAAAAATTGAAAGACGATTTATCGCCTACGGTAACAAAAAAAGATTTATTTTTATTAGCAGTAAAAATCTAGATGAACATAGAAGGAATTAAAAATAACAATTTAAACCAAATACTTTTTCATAGTATGATTTGGTGTTTCTTTATTGTAGCCTCATTAATTCAGTTTTACGAAAGTCCTTTTAGCATTGGTATTGATTTTTATGTACAGTGGATTACCGGAATACTTTTATTCTATGTCAATTATTTATATCTGGTTCCTTTATTGCTTTTGCAAAAGAAATACTGGTACTATTTCACGATTGTAATTTCTCTAATAATCCTTTTTATGATTATTAGATATAATTTTTTTATGCCCGAATTTAAGAATATGAGGCCTCTAAAAATGATTACTTCATCTGGAAAAGAGATTTTAATAAATGCCAATTTGAAAAGAAAACAACCGTTTTTTTTTAAGGCTGCTCCTTCTTTTTTCTATATATTAATCATTACTATTGGTACAATTATAAAAACATTATCCGAACTATATACCAATCAGCAAAATAAATTAATTGCCGAAACACATAGGACTTCTACTGAATTGAATTATCTAAGAAAACAGACCAATCCACATTTTTTATTTAATTCACTAAACAGCATTTATTCATTAGCCTATAAAAAATCCGATTTAGTTCCGGATGCTATTGTAACTTTGTCAGAAATGATGCGGTACATGCTTTATGAAACCGATAATAAATCCGTATTTCTGGAAAAAGAAATTAATTACATTAAAAACTATCTTGAGCTGCAAAAACTACGATTGAATAATATTGAAAACATCACTATTAATATTCATGGCGAGACAAAAAACAAATACATTGAGCCATTGCTTTTGATTTCATTTATTGAAAATGCTTTCAAATATGGCACTGATTATAAAGGAGCTGCTTTTGTAAAGATCAAAATAATAATTGAAGATAACATTTTAGATTTCTGGGTCGAAAACAAAATTGAAAATCACCGAAAAGATCCTGAAAATTCAGGAATAGGAATGACTAATATTGAAAGTCGTCTGAATTTGCTTTATCCTAATGCACACCAGCTCACTATTATTGAAACAGATACGAATTACAGTGTACATTTAAATTTAAAACTAGACCAGATCCAAACTTCTTTCAATTAGGAATATTAATTTTAGTTGTTCCAATTATTAAATAAAAAACAAAAAAGATGAAATGTGTAATTATAGATGACGAACCATTAGCAGTTGATTTGCTTAAAGAATTTGTGAGCAAAGTAGATTATCTTGAACTGGTAAACACATTTACAAACGCCATTGATGCCATCACTATAATCAATCAGTCTAATGTTGATTTGATTTTTCTGGACATAGAAATGCCTCATTTTTCAGGAATTGATTTTATTAATGCCATAGAAAAAAAACCGTTAATCATATTTACAACCGCCTATTCTAATTATGCTGTTGAAGGATTTAATCTTGGCGCAGTTGATTATTTAGTAAAACCTATTCCATTTCATCGGTTTTTAAAATCCGTTTTACGGGCGCAACAAATTTTTAATCCACAAAATTTACCGGCAAATAATACTCCTATTTCTATTCCTGAAATCGAACAAGATTTTATGTTTGTAAGAGCTGAATATGAAAATGTAAAATTGAACTTTTTAGATATTTTGTTTATCGAAGGATTGAAAGATTATGTCAAAATATACACTACTGACAACAAGTACACACTAACATTAATCAGTCTTATAAAACTGGAGAATTTACTTTCTTCCAAAGGATTTGCAAGGATTCACAGGTCGTATATCATCAATATAAAACATGTGAAATCAATCCAAAAAAACAAGGTTATCATTGCCGAAAAAAGAATCCCAATTAGTGAAAGCTACAAGAACTCGTTCTTTGAGAAAATTAATTTATAGTTAGAATAGTGCATTAATAATCTAAATCCTATTCCTCATTAAACCAACTTGAATACATCACGTAATTATTTGAAATGCGTTCGATTTCACCCGCAAAATCAGATTGATCAATATCTTTTACTTTTTTAGCAGGAACTCCCGCCCAGATAGTACCAGATGCTACAACTGTATTTTGGGTAATAACGGCACCGGCAGCCACAATAGAATTGCTTTCGATAACACAATTATCCATAACAATCGCTCCCATCCCTATTAGAACGTTATCGTGTACGACACATCCATGCACAATGGCATTATGGCCAATAGAAACATTATTTCCTATAATTGTTGGGTGCTTTTTATACGTACAATGAATTACTACTCCATCTTGTATGTTTACTTTATTCCCAATTTTGATGAAATTGACATCACCTCTAATTACGGCGTTAAACCAAACACTACAATTTTTTCCAAAAGAAACATCGCCTACAATAGTTGCATTTTCGGCTACATAACAATCCTCAGGAATTGAAGGTAACTTACCGTTAACAGATTTAATTAGCATGGCAAAAAAGAATAAATATTAATTAATTGCAGGACAGTTGCAATCGTATTTCACAGGCTTGCAGAACAAATCGATACCTAAAGTAATTTGGTGATAGCCACCATTATCGAATTTAACAGCTCCCGATAATTGAGAATACGTATAAGCAAACATAAATTTATCAAAGTTGACACCAACAATTGGCGTAATATATTGTAGCTTTTGTTTCGAAACAGAATTTCCATTAATGTATTCTGCACCATCAAAACTTCTTCTATAAGATAATCCGCCCCAAAGCTTTCCAAAATCTAAAGTCTTGTAAGCTTTAAAGTTAATGTCAATCGATTTTTCTTTGGTTTGATCCACCATTTGGAATAAAATAGAAGGCTCCCATAATATTTTGTCTCTGTCTCCAAAGATATATCCGGCACTCAATAAATACTTTCTTAAATTATCACTTTCAAATTCAGTGTAAATATCTCTTCTGGTTTCTATCGCATTTTTCACTGTAGCATGTGCATAAAAATCCAAATAATTGTATGAGGCGCCGATGTCTACATTAAAATAAGAATCTTTTTGCACGACAGTTCCATCAATAATGGGATCAAAATCACCAGACTGGAGAAATTCCGTTTCATCTAATTGGCTTTGAATTAATCCTGCGCTGATTCCAAAAGACAATTGATTCAAATCAATTTCATTTCTTGAAAACATTAAGTGATAGGCATAACTAAACTTAACTCCTTTTTGGGAATGATATCCGTTTTTATCATTAAAAAGTATAATTCCGGCACCCGCTTTCTCACCTACTCTCCCATTAAAACTTAAGGTTTGAAGCTCTGGAGCATCCTCCTGGTCAAACCATTGTTTACGACCTGTCAACCTAATTTTGGCACAATTTGACGCACCTGCCATTGAAGGATGAATTAAGTAATAATTATCGGAAAGATAATCGGAATAAACAGGGATTCCTTCCTGCGAAAAGGAATAAAAGGATATAAAAAAAAGAGCAGATAAAAATTTAATTTTATTATACATTTAATTACTTTTTAATAAGAATGAATAATTTTAAATCAATAAAAGTTTTATGGAAACAAGAGCAAACAGCTTATCTAAAAATTAAACTAAAGTTAATTTATTCATTAAAAACTCAAATATAGTTATTCGTAGAAAATAACTTTAGTAAATTTGTAAAAATTTAAAAGTCATGAACAAAGTTAGCATAAAAGAAACACAAAACCCAACTATATTAAAGTTTGAATTTCAAGATTTTATAACTCAAAATGAAAGTTTTGAATTCAAAAACATTGATGAGGCTAAAACGTCTCCACTAGCACAGCAATTATTTTACCTTCCCTTTGTAAAAACAATTTACATCTCCGGAAATTTTATAGCAATCGAAAAATATAGTATTGTGGAATGGGACGATGTCAAAGATGCCGTAGCAGAACAAATGGAAACATTTGTAAACAATGGCGGAACAATAATCACTATTGACGAAAACAAAACTAAAAAACAGCCCGTGACCGTTTATGGAGAAACCACTCCAAATCCAGCTGCATTGAAATTTGTAGTGAGTAAAATGTTGACTAAAAACGCTATCGAATTCAAAAATATTGATCAAACAGGTGCATCTCCATTAGCAAAAGAACTTTTTAAATTTCCTTATGTGAAAGAGATTTTCATTGATGAAAACTACATCTCGGTAACTAAATATGAAATCAATGAATGGCAGGAAATAACATTAGAATTAAGAAGTTTCATCAAGCAATATATTGAAAACGGCGGAACAGTTCTAGATGAAAATTTCATTCAAGCCGTTACTGCCGAAGAAGATACCAAAGCAAAAGAGTTTGATAATCTGGATGTGACTTCACAACAAATCATCAACATATTAGAGGAATATGTAAAACCTGCAGTGCAAGCTGACGGTGGAAATATTGCATTCGATTCGTATAACGAAACTGACAAGACAGTAAAAGTTATCCTTCAAGGAGCTTGCAGCGGTTGTCCGTCATCAACATTTACTTTAAAAAGCGGTATCGAAAACATGCTGAAAAGCATGCTGAACGACGAAGGAATTAAAGTGGAAGCCGTAAACGCATAAGCAAAACAAAATCGCACAATTAATTGAAAATATTATAGTTATGTGAAAATAATTGCCATTTTAAATAAAATAGGTACATTTAATACTTAACTTAACAAATAGAAATTATGTCAGTATTAAAAGTAATTGAAGTGCTTTCCAGTTCAGATATAAGTTGGGAAGATGCCACTCGAAAAGGAGTAGCAAAGGCAGCTAAAACCATAAACCACATACGTTCTGTGTACATTAAAGACCACAGTGCAGCTGTAAGTGGAGGTGAAATCACAGAATATAGAGTAAACCTAAAATTAACTTTCGAACTCGAATAGATTAATTGGACCGATTCATTTAAGCGTTTGCTGCGGCAAACGCTTTTTTATTTCTAGAAGCTATTAAGGCTATCATTTGCATTACTTTCTGGCGTCAGGTAATTCTTTTGTAATTTCAAACTGAATGATTCTGGCTGAAACCAAAAAATAAAATAGTGTTATTATCTGCACACTACATAAAAAAGAAAATGTTGTTTTATGTTTGCCAAAACAGGACGAAACTGATACCAAATACTGATTTTCAGCAAATTATTAATAATTTAATAAAGCAATCCTAGAAAAAATTGTTTAATATTGTAAGACTAATCAAATAAAAATACCATGGGACTATCTTCATTTTTAAAAAATTTATTTGGCTCAGCCAAAGAAACTGCCAGCGAATTAGCTGACAAAGCTGAAACTACTTTTGAGCAAGCAAAAGAGACTGCAGCTCCTTATCTTGAAAAAGCAGAAACTTTTGTAGAAGAAACTTTTGAAAAAGCAAAAGAAACTGCCACTCCTTATCTTGAAAAAGCAGAAACATTTGCAGAAGAAACATTTGAAAAAGCAAAAGAAACTGCCACTCCTTACCTTGAAAAAGCAGAAACATTTGTAGAAGAAACATTTGAAAAAGTAAAAGAAACTGCAGCTCCAATTATAGATAAAGTAGAAGATTTTGCTGGTCATGCTAAAGAAACTGTTACTGAACATTCTGAGAAAGTAGTAGAATCCGTAAAAGAAAAAACTGCCGCAGCCACAGAAAAAGTCGAAGAAATAGCAAGTGAAACTAAAACAATAGCTACTGATGCTGTTGAAACTGTTTCTGAAAAAGCAAGTGAATTAGCAAAAGACGGTGATGCAGACACCACTGAAAAAGCTAAAGAAACTATAAATAAAATAGAAGAAGACGCAGATTAATTTATAAAAAAATAATTTATTTGTATTTTTGCACTTCAAACTTAGCCTTCTCTTTTGAGAAGGTTTTTTATTAGATAAAAAATGAACTTAAATCCAAATCAGTTAACTGATTATGCCAATACATTCATCACTGTATTGGTTGATTATTCGCCAAAAATTATTTCTGCCTTTGTAATTTTATTTATTGGTCTTTACGCCATTCGGCTTATCAATAGATTCATTAGAAAACTAATGATAAAAAGAGATTTAGATCCTACATTGACAAAGTTCCTTGCCGATATTTTACTTTGGGTTTTGAGAGTACTCTTGTTTGTGACTTTCATTTCAAATCTAGGAATAGAAACTTCGTCATTTGTAGCCATTTTAGGCGCAATGGGACTTGCAGTAGGCTTATCACTTCAAGGTTCCTTATCTAATTTTGCAGGCGGCATGTTGATCATTCTTTTTAAACCTTTTAAAGTAAATGATACTATTGAAGCACAAGGAGTAATAGGAACTGTCAGCGAAATACAAATATTTGTAACCAAATTAATCACAGCAAATAATCAAACTATTTTTGTTCCAAATGGATCTTTGTCAAATGGAAACATTATCAATTATTCTTTGCAAAAAATTAGAAGAGCAGATTTGACTATCGCTATTTCCTATGATACGGATATTAAAAAAGTGAAAGAAATAATTACTGCCATTTTAAAAAATAATCCAAAAGTACTTCAAACCCCCGCTGCCGAAGTTTCTGTAAAAAACTTAACTGACAATGCCATTCAACTTGCGGTGAGACCATGGGCTAATAATGAAGATTATGGTGACGTTTTCTCTGAAACTTTAGAAAGCTGCAAACTGGAATTTGACGCAGCCGGAATTGTAATTCAGCCTTACATAAGAGAATTAACTAAGGAGAATTCTTAATTTAAATAAATTATTTCTTTGGAGTTGTAATCATAAAGTCTTTCAAATAATATGGTTCAAAATAAGCGACATCTACAGTGTCGCTTTTTTTGAATTTTTCAAAACTTATCGCACTCATTTCTTTAGCGGAAGGATATACAATTTCATCAAGGAAAATATAATTTTCTTTGGTCAAAACTGACTTGCACTTTTCAGCACAATCACCTACAAAATAAAGTGTTTCCTGCAAATCTTCAAATGAATTCTCTGTAATTATTTCGGCCAGAACTTCTCTTTTTCGTTCCAAATTTGGAGCAAAAACAGCACTATATACTTCCATTCTTCGGGCATCAATCATGGGAATGATTAATCCGTTTGAAATGGCTACCTGCGACGCCAAAGCTTGTAAAGTATCTACAGCAATTAATGGAATATCAAGTGCATAACACAGTCCTTTAGCCGCCGAAACACCTATTCGCAATCCTGTGTAAGATCCTGGACCTTGACTCACTGCAATGGCAGATAAATCATTAAGCGTAATTCCTGCTTCTTTTATGATTTCCTCAATAAAAACATGAAGTCGTTCTGCATGAGAATATCCTTCTTCGGCAATTTCTTTGCATACAATTGTTTTACCGTCTTTTGCAAGAGCAACTGAACAGTTTTTCGTAGCGGTTTCTATGTTGAGAATGTATTCCAATTTTCAGATTTTATTTTAACTTGAAAATCACAATCATGAAATATATTCCATGATTGTGATTTTTAAAATATTAGTATACTCTATTACTTCTTACTTTCTGTTTTATCCTTATCCGTTTTTAACGTTACCTTATCTCCAGAATTTAAATCCTTTGAAACGGTAGTATAAGGTCCGGTTATCACTACGTCTCCTTTTTTAAGACCGGTTAAAACCTCAATATTTGTATCGTCCTGAATTCCGGTTTTGATAATTCTAATTTTAGCTTTATCACCTACTTTTACAAATACGCATTCAAATTTCTTATCACTTTTAGGTGCAGCTCCTTTTTGTTCTTCATTAGGATCTTCCACTTTAATTTCTTTTACAGCCGTCGTATCTGATTTTACTACAACTGAACTAATTGGCACTGACAATACATTCGTTTTTGTTTCTGTAATAATATCAACCGTTGCAGTCATTCCAGGTCTAAAAGGAGAATAGGTATCTGGTTTTCCTTCTAATAAATCTTGATACGATTCTTTCAGAATTCTTACTTTAACTTTAAAATTAGTTACTTGATCTGCTGTCAAAGCTGAACTTGCCGAATTAGAAATACTAGTTACAGTTCCTTTAAATTGTTTTTTAAGATAAGCATCAACTTCAACATTAGCATCATCACCTACTTTAATTTTTACAATATCATTTTCATTGACATCCACTTCCACTTCCATGTTATTCAAGTTGGCTACTCTTAAAATCTCCGTTCCAGTCATTTGTTGCGTACCTAAAACGCGCTCACCTAATTCTACGTTTAACATAGAAATTGTTCCATCCGCAGGCGCATAGATTGTCGTACGTCCTAAATTGTCTTTGGCTTCATTAACAGTTGCCGATGCACTTTGAACATTAAAATAAGCCGTTTGTTTAGCTGCTTTTGCCACTTCATAAGAAGCAACTGCTTTATCCCAATCTGACTTTGAAACAATTCCTTTTTCGAATAATGTTTTATTTCGGTCGTAACTTGACTTAGACTCTTTGAACGAAGCATCGGCCTGACTCAAATTTGCTCTTGTTCCTGATAAATTAGAAACTGAACGATTGTAACCTGAAGTATATAAATCTGGGTTTATTTTAACTAATAAATCCCCTTTCTTTACAACTTGTCCTTCTTTTACGTTTAAAGAAATAATCTCTCCTGACACCTCAGATGAAATTTTAACTTCAATTTCTGGTTGAATTTTCCCTGTAGCCGAAACCGTTTCAACAATAGTTACAGGATTGACTTGGGCGATTTCAACTTCAGTTCCCTTGTCCTTATTCCCGATAACTCCAGATTTTGAAAGTCCTATTAACGCAGCAATAAGTACTACTGCTCCACCTATTAGTATATAAATTGTTTTCTTTGACATGATAAATTAGTTTTTGATAAGTGGAATTCCAAAATAGAATTCTAATATTTTAATTTTAAAAATATAATCGTATTTTGTTCTAAGAACATCTGATTGTGCATTAGTAAGTAAGGTTTGTGATTGATTAAAATCAAAAGCATTCATCAAACCAACTGCATATTTCTCTTTAGCATAATCATAAGCTCCTTGTCTTGATTCAAGTGCTACAACCGAAGATTCATAAGCATTCAACGCACCTTTCGCATCTGCAAATGCAGTGAAAACATTTCTTTGTAAATCTAAATCTTGTTGCTCTACAGCGATTTTTGATCTTTCTAAACTTACTTTAGAACGCTCTACATTATTTTTAGCTGAAAATCCATTAAATATAGGAATAGATAACTGGGCACCAAAAGATTGCCCCTTATTATTACTGAATTGATCAAAAAATGGTGCTGGACTTCTTGTACCAACTATATTTCCCATACTGTCAAAGGCAGGAACATCTGCATAAGAAACTCGACTATTAAAACTATAAAACCCTTGTAAAGTAGGTTGAAAAGCTCCTTTGGCAATTTCTAAATTTTTCTGTGAAATTTCTAAATTAGTTCTCGCAATTTTCAATTCAGTCCTTCCTTCTTTAGCTTTGTCATAAATGGCTACCGGAGATTGTGCCATAATATTATTTTCATCTTTAATGTCTGTATCATCAACAACATCAAAGTTTTCAAAGTCTTTTAGTTGTAATAGTTGAGCCAAACTTAATTTTGAAATTAATAACGCATTGTCTGCAGCAATAACATTTTGATTGTTTGATGCTACAGTAGCTTTTATGTCCAATAAATCGCCACGCGGAATAGATCCCGCTTTCACTAACTCTTCTGAGCGCGCATATTGTTTTTCATTAATTCCCAATTGTTCTTTCTGCACTTTTAAGTTTTCTTTATTAAAAAGCACTTGTAAAAAAGCATTGGCAACATTCAAAGCTACATCTTCCTGCATTTTAAGCAATTGATATTTAGCCGCCACAATCGAAAGATTGGCTTTACGCAATGTATTTTGGTTTTGTAAACCTTTGTAAATATCCACTCCCACATTTGCTCCAGCAGACGTAAACTGAGTCGTTTGATTACGCAAAAGCCCTGTTGTAATATCCTGATTCAAACCAATGTTCCAAGAATGAGAAGCACTGGCATTCAATGATGGAAGGAAGTTTCCAATCGCTCCTTTTTTATCAATGGCTGCCGTTTTAGTATCTAACTCGGATTGCTTGATTGAGATATTATTTTGTATGGCATATTTTACGCATTCTTCCAGAGTCCATTTTTTGGATTGTCCCTGAACGGACAAACCAAATAGCACAATAAAAACGAAACTGATACAACTAATTTTTTTCATATATTTTGAATGAAAGTGTAGCAAAGGTACTACACATATTTAACATTTTTTTAAAAACTAAAATTCTTTTTTGAATGTATTTTTAAGGTTTCATTTCTTCATTTTTTAGACCTTGATTCCATACTTTTATTTTATCTGATACTTTAATTCCGCTTTTTATTTCGACATAAATTCCATCGCTAACGCCTAAGACTAAATCTTTTCTTGTAAATTTTTGCACTCCGGTTTCAACCTCGACGTATGGTTTTTGTGTTTTTTTATCAAATTGAATCAAGGATTCTTTTATAGCTAAAACCTTATCCGCTTTTTCTAAAATAATGGAAGCATTTGCACTTAAACCAGCTCTGATAAAAGTATCGTCTCTATTTGCCAAAGATGCTTTTATTTCGAATTGAATCGCTCCATTTTCTGTTTTACCTTTTGGAGCAATATATTGTAGAACGGCATCAAATTTTTTGTTTTCAATAGCACCAACAGTAATTTCGATGGGCAATTTTTCTTTTATTTTACCTACTTCTGATTCGTCAATTTTCCCGACGAATATCATACGCCCAACATCGGCAACACTGGCTATAGTTGTTCCTTCATTGAAATTATTGCTTTCAATTACTTGATTTCCTACTTTCACTGGAACATCCAACACCATTCCATTTACTGTAGAACGAATCAAAGTATTGGCATAACTTCCCAGTCCGGAAGTTGTTCCAGTTTTCACAATATCATACCCTTGTCGAGATGCACTATAATTCTGTTTCGCTTGTTTATATGCTAATTGGGCAGCATCAAAATCATTAGCCGAAATAACACCTTTATCAAATAAGGTTTTTTGTCTCAAAAACACTTTCTCTTGATTGTCTAAAGCAATTTTAGATGTTTGCACCTGATTTTGAGAATTACTTAAATTAGATACATTGGCAACAACTTTAATTTTTGCTATTAAATCTCCCGCTTTGATATTCTCACCTGCTTTGATGTAAACCGCTTCAATAATACCTGAAATATTAGGTTTGATAAGCACCTCTTCATCTGGAACAATGTTACCGGTAGCAATGGTATTCTTCACAATCGTTTTTATTTCTGCCTTATCGGTTTCAAAAACAATTGGAGATTCCTGATTCTTGGCATACAAATAATACAAAGCACCAAAGAACACTAGCGCGATTGTAATTAAAATAGTTATGGTTAATCCTTTTTTCATTTTGCTTATTGTTTAATCGATTAAATAATTTTTTGATTGATACTTTTATTCTGTTCTTAATGCGTCTACTGGCTTTACATTTATGGCAGTTTGAGCCGGAATTAATCCTGCTAATAAACCCGAACCAATGAGTATAAGCAAAGCAATAAAAACAACTGTCAAATCTACACTTGGATTGGCGAACATCATTCCTTCACTTGGCATAGATGCTAAAACCATATTGATAACTGCTAATAATCCTGTAGCCAATGCAATTCCAAACATTCCTGCGACAATAGTCAGGAAGATAGCTTCTGATAATATTTGGGAACGAATCGCACCCGGAGTTGCGCCTAAAGCTCTTCGAATTCCTATTTCTTTGGTACGCTCTTTAACAACAATCAACATAATATTAGAAATCCCAATTACTCCGGAAAGCAATACCAATGTTCCTACAAAATAAGCAATGAATTTTAGAATAAGGAACAAGCCTTGTATCTTGCTAAACTCCTGAAACAAATCAAAATTACCAATCGCCCTGTCATCTTGAGGATGTATTGAATGTCTGGATTTCATGAAGTCTAAAATTTTAGGTTTCAACTCCGTAATTGAAGCATCATCATTAGCTGTAAGCGCCATCCATCCTACTGTATCACCATAATTAAACGCTTGTTGAAAGGTAGTAAATGGCATAAAAATATTTTTTTGAGCAGATTCAGCATCTCCATTATTTCTAGATTTTGAGTTATAAACACCCACTACCATAAAATTCACGCCGTTAATCTTGATGTAAGTTCCAATAACTTCTTCTGCTTTCTCATACATTTCGTTTATTACGCCTTGACCAATAACTGCAACTTTACGCTTCAATAAAATATCTTGCTGATTAACAAAACGTCCTTTTATGATGTCTATTGATTCTTGCTTAATCAATTCCGGGTAATCTCCGTAAATCGTATAAGCTGCCGTTTTTGTTCCTCTGACCACATTATTTGCTCCTTCATAACCACCCAATTGATTTCTGGGCGAAACGTATAATAAATCCGGGAAATTCTCTTTCAAAGCATTAATATCAGCATTTTTAAAATTAAATTCTCTGGTTGTAGGCAATCCTTTGAACGGTTTTGAAGTAGTTTGTGACCACATAAACATAGTATTGGTCGCAATTCCATCAAATCCTTTTTTAACGCCATTTTCCAATCCATTTCCTGCAGCGAGTAATATTACCAAAATAAATATTCCCCAAAAAACACCAAACGCAGTAAGAATCGTCCTGAATGTATTAGCAGTTAAAGCCTCTAAAATCTCGTTCCATTTATCTCTGTCAAACATAATTATTCGTCTCTAAGTGCTACAATGGGTTTAATTTTGGCCGCTCTGTATGCCGGAAAAAATCCAGCCAAAGCACCAGCAACAACTAATAATATCAAAGTGGTTAAAGCAATGCTAAAATCAACTTCGGGATTCAAAAAATAATCGCTTGATACTTGCGGACCAACTAATTCCAGCAATAATAAACTTGATAAAAGCCCAACAAATCCAGCTATTGTCGTAATAAAAATGGATTCATGCAAAATCATTCCGATGATAGAAACAGGAGAGGCGCCAAGTGCTTTTCTAATACCAATTTCTTTTGTTCTTTCTTTTACAATAATCAACATAATATTACTTACTCCAACTACTCCTGCTATTATGGTACAAATTCCAACCCACCAAAAAAACAATCGGATATATAGATTTAAATCATAAAACTGTTTTGCATTTTTTATAGAATTATTAATTCCTATAGCACTTTCATCATCTGGTGCAATTGTGTTTTTACTTCTCAATAATTGTCCTAACTCTTCTGTGAATTTTGTTGATTGTGCTAAAGCCTCCTCGTAAGTATCTTTTTTAGGAAGTGTAAAATCAAGATTACTAATTTTATCTCCTACGCCAAAAGCTTGTTGTGTAGTTGTCAACGGCAAATAAACTCTAGACTCCTCTCTTTCTCCAGCAGGATCAGTAAAAACTCCTATCACTTTAAATGTGATATTATTAATGACAATCTGTTCACCAATAGGATTTTTTTCTTTGAACAAATCCAGCTTTACTTTTTGTCCAATAACCGTTACTTTTTCACTGTTTTTTAAATCATTTTCATTGATAAATCTTCCTTCAACTATGGTGGCATTTTCAACATTTATATAATCAGGATAAACCCCTATAAATCTGTAATTTCCAGTTTCTTTACCATAAACCATAACTCCGTTCCAAAAAATATAATTGGCAGATTTTATGTTTAATTGATCTCCAAATTTCTGAATTGAAATAGCATAGTCACTATTTCTGAATTGAATTTGTCTCCCCGGATTTAATCCTTTAAACCCTTTTGTTGTAGTACCTGACCAAACAGAAATTAATCCATCAGCATCACGTTCAAACTGTTTTTCAATCCCATTTTGAAGTCCTTTGCCCACGCCCAAAAGGATTACTAATATGAAAATTCCAGAAGCCACAGAAATTCCCGTGAGAAAAGTTCTCAGTTTGTTCTTGGCAATTGCCTCAAAAATTTCCTGCCAGCGCTCTACATTAAACATAAGCGGATGCTCTTACTTGTTCTACTAATTTATCATCGATGATTAAACCATCTTTTAAAACCACATTTCTTTTGCACATGGCAGCAATATCAGGCTCATGCGTTACAATTAAGATCGTTTTCCCCTCGTCATTAATCCCTTGTATCAACTCCATAACTTCATAAGATGTTTTGGTATCCAAAGCTCCTGTAGGCTCATCGGCCAATAATACTTTGGGATTTGAGGCCAATGCTCTTGCAATGGCAACACGTTGTTTTTGTCCACCGGAAAGTTCATTTGGTAAGTGATGCGAATGCGATGACAAACCTACTTTTTCCAAAAAATTCATTGCAATTTCATTGCGTTCTTTCCTTTTTATACCTTGATAATACAATGGCATCGCCACATTATCCAAAGCACTTTTATAATTAATTAAATTGAAAGATTGAAAAACAAAACCTAAAAACTTGTTGCGATATCTTGAAGCAATAGTTTCGTTGAGATTTTTAATAGGCACATTATCCAAAATGTAATTCCCAGAATCAGCTTCGTCAAGAATTCCAAGAATATTAAGCAGTGTAGATTTCCCTGAACCAGAAGAACCCATAATAGCTACTAATTCCCCTTCTTTAATGTTGAAATTAATTCCTTTTAATACATGTAATTCGGAATTTCCCATTTTATAGGACTTATGCAAATCTTTAATTTCAATCATAATTATGTTAATTTTAAAACAATATTAATTCTTCTCTAAAAGAAATTGTAATAAGAAAACGTTAATACCTTTATCAGGAATTTAATCATAAGACTTAATTGATATGAAAATGTTACACATTAATTCTAAAAAAGAATTGTTTTGCTAATTTAGCCTCATCAAACTAAAATAAAATGCATAGATATTTTTCAGCCCTTCTTACCTTTTTTTCTATCATATTGATAACAAGCTGTTCTACGACAAACAAAATAGCTACTCTAAAACCAGAACCTGATGATGCCACTCCTTTAGTATACGAAAACACTCCTTCCTTTATCAATTTACCCATCAGTGTAAAATTGAAGGATATCGAAAACCAAACAAATTCACTTCTAAATGGGCTGATTTATGAAGACAACAATATCGAAGATGATGATATCGAAATGAAGATTTGGAAATTAGCACCAATCACAATCAAAAATGACAACGGTGCCAATGGTCAAAAAATCATAACAGTCTTACCCTTGAAAGCTATCGTAAAATATAGGATTGGAACAAAGAAAATGGGTGTCGAATTATACAACACTAAAGAATTTAATCTTGATGGCGTAGTAACCTTGCTCAGCGATATAGGTTTAACCAATTGGAAAATGAATACCAAAACGGAACTAAAATCATTGGATTGGAATGAAAGTCCTACGATGACCGTTTTTGGAAAAAACGTGCCTGTTACCTATCTTATCAATCCAGGAATAAAGCTTTTCAAGTCTAAAATAGAAAAGAAAATTGATGATGCTATTGCAAAATCAATGGATTTCAAGCCGAATGTTTTGGCAGCATTAGAAAAAATTTGTGTTCCTTTTAAAATGAGCGATACTTATGAAAGTTGGCTTCGAATTGTTCCTATCGAAATTTATTCAACCAATGCCAAACTTAAAAACGACACTTTTGTACTGGAAATGGGAATGAAATGCAACATGGAAACATTAATAGGAAGGCAACCCGAATCTAAATTTAATGCCAGCAAAATTGTTTTAAAACCAGTATCTAAAATACCTCAGGAAATTACCGCAAACATTGTTGCTGTTTCTACCTATCTAGAAGCTTCAAAACTAATGACTAAGAATTTTGCCGGACAAGAATTTGGTTCAGGTTCCAAGAAAGTAAAAGTTCAAAATGTTTCTATTTGGCACAAAAACGGAAAAATGATAATCGCTTTAGATGTATTAGGATCTGTAAATGGAACCATCTATTTAGCCGGTTTTCCTCAATATAACGACAAAACCAAAGAAGTATTTTTCGACCAATTGGATTATGCTTTAGACACAAAAAATAAATTAATGCGAACTGCCAATTGGTTAGCGCAAGGACTAATTTTAAGAAAAATAGAGCAAAGCTGTCGCTACTCCATCAAACCAAATCTTGAAGAAGGCCAAAAAAGCATGATGACCTATTTAAAAAATTATTCTCCGATGCAAGGTGTTTTTGTAAACGGAAAAATGGAGGAAATTCAATTTCAAAAAATCCAATTGACAAATCAAGCTATTATTGCCTTTATAAAAGTAAAAGGAACCGTTAATGTTTCCGTAGATGGACTGAAGTAGAGTGGTCAGTTTGTAGTCATCAGTAAACCATCAAACACACTGTTTTAAGATTGATTTTTGAATCGCTATTGAAATTTTTAGGATTTTTTCTTTTTCATTCGATAGATAGCATACCCAATTCCTGCGACAAGCAGATATGGAATTACCATTAAATAAACGATTCCATCATTTACCGCTGCTGCTTTAGTTGTATTTCCTTCACTAGTCAATGCGGCGCGACACATGGCACATTGCGCATTTGCTGATAGCGAGGAAAGACTAAAAACCAGAATAAAGGCATAAATGCATAACTTCTCGATTCTACTCTTAGCTTTTAACTCTTTACTCTTAGATTTAGTATACATAATACGGTGAAATCATTAAATAAACAACTACTCCAGTTACGGCAACATACAACCAAATAGGAAAAGTAATTTTGGATATTTTTTTATGCTTGTCAAAATTTTCTGCTAATGCTCTAACATACGTTATTAAAACCATAGGAATAATGGCAATCGACAAAATAATATGAGTAATTAAAATTAGCAAATAAACTATTCTCAAAGATCCGACACTTAATTTTTCAGAATCTTCCAATAAACGGTTATGATTTAAATCTCCGAATACAGCAGAATCAGAAGTCATATGATACGCTACATACATAACTAGAAAAGCAACAGACAAAGCTATAGCCGAAGTCATCAACCTTTCATGAAGTTTTCTTTTTCCGTTTTTAATAGCAACAACTGCCGCGATTAAAATAATAGCTGTGACCCCATTAGTAGTAGCATAAATTGGTGGCAAAAATGAAAGTGGTTCTACATTATATCCAAAATCTTTTAATTTTACTCCAAAAAGTATCGCTACCACAACTGGTATTAAAATTGAAACTGCTATAATTAACTTATTAAATCTCTGTTCAAACGTATTATTTTCCATTATTATTCTTTTAATAAAATATTAATATCTTGCTGAATATTTCTTACTCCTTTTTTATCCAAACCATCATAATATAAAATTGGATTTCCAAAATCATCATTTCTACAACGGATATTTCCATTTTTATCAATCAATGCAAACAACCCTGAATGCTCGAAACCACCAGCAACTTTTTTATTTTCACCTGCATAAAGATTAAAACCTTTATTAGCTAAATTAAAAATATAGGCTTTATCTCCGGTTAAAAAATTCCAATTGGAGGATTTTACCCCTAAAAGATCTGCATGTTCTTTTAATACTTGTGGCGTGTCATGAGCTGGATCTATAGTAATTGAGACAATTCCAAAATTAGGATTACCAAAAAAACTCTTTTCTAAAACCAACATACTTTCATTCATTTTTGGACAAATAGTAGGACAGGTAGAAAAGAAAAATTCTAAAACATACACTTTACCCTTGTAGGTTTCATTAGTAATTTTCTTGTTGTCTTGATTTACTAATTCGAATTTAGGCGCAGGCCCTATTTTAATTAGTTGCCCTTCTTCAGCAGTTGCTGGGTTAACACTGTCAAGTCTATCCCATTGAACCACTTTATCGTTTTTAATTCTTTCTACTATTTTTGGAACTGCATAAATCCCAAAAATCAAAATAATAAAAGAGATTCCTATGTATGATTTATTTTTGAACATAAAATATTAAATTTTTCTGGTAGCGTTATTGTTCTTTTTAAGAGCTGCTCTATATTCATAAAGTATGACTTTAAAATCATCCAGCATTTCGTTACTCAACTCTGCTGGGTGAAATGTATTGTAACCTTCTTTAGTGTTTTTTACTAGTTTTCGACCGCGAAGATTTCGTTTTTTATCAATAATGTAGACTTTCGGCGTACCAGAATTCTCATCTAATTTCTCCACCAATTTTAATTGATCATAATAAGTGGCAATCTCTTCTGTTGATGCAAATACAAAGCGCCATTGAGCAACATCAGTAAAAGCACCTAAAGCATCGACCACTTTTTTAGCATCTTTTTCAGTTCCAGCTGGACAAATCATCACAAACTGAACATCTTTAAACTCATGATACCTTTGATAAATTTTTTGATTTAAATTGAAAAGATTACCTCTGTTTTTTAAAAGCTCAGTGCCCATAAAACCGAGAATCGTTACTTTGCCATTCAAACTAACTTTTTGGCCGTCTAAAGATTGCCAATTACCTAAATCAGCAGTATTAGGAGTTATTGTAGGTAATTTAGTAAAGCCATTCACACCTGAAGCAAAAAAAAGGTAGGCAACTATAGGTAAAATAAAAAGAACGAAAAGGACAATATTTTTTTTCATTGTAGTGATACTTATTAAAGTACAAAAATAAAAAAAGGTACGCAATGCGTACCCTCTTTTTGAATTAATATCTTGTTAAAAATTCCATTTAATGGTAGAATTTTTAAAAACCTCATAAATATAATCCCCTTCTGTCAAAAGAATGAAGAGTAAATATAATATCAGAAAAATTACTGGAAAAACAACTGCACTTCTTAAAGAACTTTTTTCACCTTCCATGTGCATAAATGCATATACAATGTAATAGGCTTTAAAAATAGTAAGAGCATAGAATATCCAATTAAGTAAGTTCATACTTAAAAAATCATTCATGAAAAGAAAATCTGGTTTCAATATACCCAAATAAACTTCAACAATAGTAACGGCAGATAATATTCCGAAAACTTTCCAGATTCTACCTATATTAGATACGTGTTCGTGTGACATGATAATTACTTTTTGAAATTAAACTAGATAGAAAACTGTAAATACAAATACCCAAACTAAATCGACAAAGTGCCAATAAAGACCCACTTTTTCTACCATTTCATAACTTTTTCTTTTCTCATAAGTTCCAATTAACACATTGAAAAATATGATAATATTTATGATTACTCCAGAAAAAACGTGGAATCCGTGGAAACCAGTGATAAAGAAAAAGAAGTCAGCAAATAATTTACTTCCGTATTCGTTTCTTACCAAGTTTGCGCCTTCAACAACATAATGTGCTTGACTCAATCTTGCTTCAGACTCTTCTCTTGAAAGGATTGTTTTCTTCTTGTCTTTGGTTATAACCTCAGTTCTGATCAAAAGTTCAGGATGTGCTTTGAAACCCGCTTGAACTTCGGCAACTGAGTAAGATGGCAAAGCTGGTTCATCCATAAACCATTTTCCTTTACTTCTTGTCAACTGTTCTCTTTCTTCAGGTAAAACAGCTGCAAACTCAGCTAAAGCAACACGATTACCGTCTTTATCCACAAACTGAAGTAAACTTCCTCCCTTTGTTTCAATAGCTCCGTATTCCCCTTTGATGAAATTTTTCCATTCCCATGCTTGAGATCCTACGAAAATCAAACCACCGATAATGGTTAAGAACATGTAAAGAACTACTTTGTTCTTTTTCATTTGATGACCTGCATCAACAGCCAAAACCATTGTTACAGATGAAAAAATCAAAATAAAAGTCATTAATGCCACATAATACATCGGAGCAGAAACGCCGTGCATAAATGGGAAGTGAGTAAACACTTCATCGGCCAACGGCCAAGTTTCAATAAATTTAAATCGAGAAAAACCATACGCCGCTAGAAATCCAGAGAACGTTAAAGCATCTGATACGATAAAAAACCACATCATTAATTTGCCATAACTTGCTCCCATTGGCTCATTGCCGCCTCCCCAAGTTTTTTCTTCACTATTTGCAGTAGTAACTGTCGCTTCCATAAAAGTTATTCGTTAAAAAGTTCCCAAATTTACGTTTTTTTCTTATTTAAAGAAATATAAAAACAAAAACAAATAAACCCATAATAAGTCAAGAAAGTGCCAGTACATTGCACCTAGTTCAATTCCAAGGGTTTGAGATGAATTGTATTTTTGTTTAAAATGATTATAAATTATAATTAGAAGTGAAATCACGCCACCAGCAAGGTGAATCAAGTGCACAACCGTAACAACGTATAAAAAAGTAGTGGTTATTGAGCTTCCACTTCCGGTGAAATAATACCCATTATCCACTATTTGACCAAATCCTACGAACTGTAAAATTACAAACAATATTCCTAGAACTAATGTCGTCAAAAGAAAAATTGTCGTTTTACTTTGATTGTTTTTCTGAATTGCTTTTTTAGCCAAATGAAAAGCAACACTACAACCTATTATCGCTGCTGTGCTGTAATAAAATGCTATTGGTAATTGAAAATCCTTCAACCAGTCAGCTCTTGACTTACTCACTACAAAAGCACTGGTAAGACCAGCAAACATCATAGTCATACTTACCATTGCAAACAACAAAATCAACTTATATGATCTGGCTGTTCTGGATTTTTGTTCCTCAGTTGTCATTATCATCTCCATAACTATCTTAAAAATTTATCAAATATATAAACCAATTGTAACAATGTAATATAAGAAACGCTAACTAGCATTAAAGTTCTGGCCGCTTTTGCAGTTCTTAATTTGTATAATCGAACAGCATAAAAAAGCATCCATAATCCCAGTAAAAATACAATAATCGCAGCAATTGGCGTCATGTATAATCGTCCTGTATAACCCAAAACTGGTAAAAGTGACGCTAAAATCAACCAAACTGTATATAGAATAATCTGCAATGCAGTTCCTTTGTCTTTTTTACCTGTAGGCAACATAAAGAAACCAGCTTTCTCATAATCTTCATACAAAAACCACCCAATAGCCCAAAAATGGGGAAATTGCCAAAAAAACTGAATTAAAAATAAGGTTCCTGCTTCTATTCCAAATTCTCCTGTAGCCGCAACCCAACCCAACATAAAAGGAATTGCTCCAGGAAAAGCTCCCACGAAAACAGACAATGAAGTCATCGTTTTCAAAGGAGTATAAACGCTTGTATATAAAAATATTGAAATGGCGCCAAACATAGCGGTTTTTGGATTGATCGTATAAAGCATAGCAATCCCAACGATCGTTAAAAAACTCGCAATAATCAAAGCCGTAGCCTGAGACATTCTGCCAGCTGGAACGGGACGATTTTTCGTTCTATCCATCAAAGCATCCAAATCTTTTTCAATAACTTGATTAAAAGCATTTGATGCTCCTACCATACAATAGCCACCAACTGCCAATTTTAGTAAAACCATCCAATCCAATGAATGCAAATCATAAATCCCAAGCATAAATCCCGCGATAGACGAAAACACAACACTAATAGCTAAACGTGCCTTAGTGATCTCTCGGAAATCAATATAAATGGATTTTAATGAAAATGTATTTTGTGTTGCGTCCAATACTAGAGTTTGTTTGTTTTGAAAAACTTTTGCAAAAGTAGTGTATCAAAAGGGATTTGACAAAAAACAATTCACAAAAAGATTAATAATCAAAATACCAATTAAAAATATCAGCTCTCAATCCTAAAGTAAACCAATTAGTGCTTTCGGTAAAAGTGGTTGCAGTGTTTTTTGCAGGATCAAAACTTCTGTAAATATAACTTCCAAAAAGCTTCAGGTTCGTAGCCGGATTCACCAAATAACCACCTTGAAAATCAGCTATAAAAATAGCCGTTTTATTTCCCTGCCCTACTTTCACACTACTATCAAAAGCCCTGTTTTCATCGTAATCTTTATAGATATTCCCACCGTAATTAAAACTGTCTTCGGCTGTATCAAAATCCAGTCCTCGTGTTCCCACAGTAACTTTTGCATCAGCAAAAAGCCTTCCTTTATGATAACGAGCAATGGCAATAAATTCCTTGAAATTTCCACCCCATTGATGCCCAATACTCTGATTGTTATGAGCATAATTTGTAATTGGCATACTATGAGAATACACATACGGACGCACATGATTGTACTCAAATTGCAACAGTAAATTATCTACTTTGAAAGCATTATAGTACTTAATACCTAACTGATAACCGTACTTATTTTTCCAACTATTGTCTCTCTCCTTGATGTCTCCAAGAGAAAATTCATCCAGAATAAACTGTCCGTAAAAATTGATTTGATTACTCCATTTGTACTTAAAAGTCAATCCTAAAACTGCATTTCCACTTCTTGCTGAAGAAGCAAATTCAACCGAACGATAAAATATAATTGGATTCACAAAATTCACATCAAATCCTCTGTCATTCGTATTGGTCCAAATCACCGATTCGAAGAAACCAAGATTTAATTTATTTGAAACATTCCAACTCAAATAATGATTTGCCATAAATTTCGTGGCATACGTTCTTTCTAATGTCACCTCAGGGCGAATATCTTTTAGCCACATATAAGTATTTGTATATTTTATTTTCCAAAAATTAGTATTCAATTTAAAATAAGGATACGGACTGGCACCATCACTTTCTAACAAAGAACGGTATCCATCACCAATAAAATTTCTGCCGTAACCCAATTGCAAATCATAATATTTACTTGGCGTAAAAGTCAAATTGGCTTCAGCCAAAGGAAAATCATACGCATCTGTTTTGAAGTCTTTTGCAATTCCTATCCCCGGAATAATCGCAGGATTTCCTCCAGCGGGCTTAATAGATTCTGCATAACGATTGAAGTAATCTGCAAAACGTCCTTGGCTCTCAAAAACCGTGGTAGAAAAGTTAAGCTGCTTGCCCAAACCTCCTCTAAAATTGATTCCGCGTGTATTTACATAGCTATAAGAAGCCTCACTTTTTGAAGCTTTACCAACCTGTAAATCAAGTATAGGATTTAGTGTAAACCAATATCCATCACCCTGGATTTCAACGGCACTCTCATTCCATAATTTTCTTGCCCACCAGCCGGAAGTTTTCTTTTTTATCTTTTCATTAACTCCTTTCAAGTCGTAATATTTTGAAACCTCAGCATACGTATATGGTTTTGAAGCGGTGTGATTATTACTTCCCACTTGATTTAAGGCCCCATCAAACTGAGCGTAATAACTATGCGAAAAAGGAACATTTAAATGACTTTCAAACTCAGGATTAGTAAATTTTTTATAAACAATACTATCTAATTCCGTAAGTTTTGGTTTATTATTTGAAACGATTTCGGCTTTCGCCAAAGCTTCTGCTTCAATTTCATCCCTACTTTTTAAAGGTATGGCAATAGTTATGGTAAATTTAGAATAGGTTGGTTTTCCATTATATGTTGATGGTTGTATTTTTGGAAATGTACCAAAAACCCTTTTTGTTTCTTTTATCAATGCCTCATCAATAGCATCAACATAAATCACTTTAAAAACGCCATTACTGTCTACTTCAAAAAGAACCTTCACATTCCCTTGAAAATTATTTTGCTTTAAATTATCCGGAACTTGAAAATTTTCAAAAACAAAATCCTGAACTTGGCTGTAGAAACAATTTTCTAACACTTTGGACTGTAAATTGACACAATCAGGAAAAACAGGAAATCGCTCTACCGAATTGCCTGATTGTACTGAAGTACTATTTAAATCTTGGGAATAAGAAAAAAAGGAAAACGAAAATAAAAATAAAGCTAGCAACCCTTTTTTCATGTTTATATTTTTTGTGAATTTAATATTCATTATGTGAATTTTGTCCGTTAGCAATAATTTTAGCACCTGATGTCCCTATTCTTTTAACTCCCATTTGAATCATCTTAACCGCTTCCTCATAAGTCCTCACTCCTCCTGCAGCTTTCACGGGAAGGGGCGATGCATTTTCAAGCATCATCAGTATTGAAGGAATAGTGGCTCCGTTTGGTAAATTATTTTCTGTTTTATAAAAACCCGTCGAGGACTTCACAAAAACTGATGCAAAGAGCTCTTGTTTGAAATTAGAAACTATTATATTTTTTATCAAACTTGACAACTGGATAATCTCCTTATCACTTAAAGCCGCCACTTCAATAATCCACTTTACAACCTTATTATTATCTAAACCCAATTGGGTACATTTCAAAACTTCTTCTTTTACCAAGGCTAATTCTCCTCTTTTGAATGCTTCATAATTACATACAAAATCTAAATCATCAGTACCATCGTGTATCGCTTGAAGAGCTTCGATAAGTTTATTTTCTAACGAAGATTTACCTTCAGGAAAATCAATTACAGTTCCTATTGATACAACTGAATTTGCCTCAACAATCATTTTTTTTGCCAATGAAACCATATTAGGACGAATCATAATAAGCTTAAAATGTTCCTCAATTGCTTCTTGGACAAATCCTTTGACTACCAAAGTATTTTCTTTTTCGCTGAGTCCCGCTTGTTCTGCCGTTTTTAAATAGGTAGAATCTAAATATTGCTTGATATTCATGCGCTTTGATTTCTTAATTAGAGTCGATTATTACGCACAAAAATACATTTTATATAAACATAAGTTTACTATAAAATTTTACTTTTTTGCATTTTTAACGCTAGAACTGAAGTTTTTACATGCTTTTAAAAAAAAGATGAACCATACTAAATAAACATTCGTGTTTTTGAATGCCATAAAATAAAAAGTCCCACCAAAGTGGGACTCTATAATAAATTGAATTTTATCTAATCTTTGTTTTTAAATCCAATAAAATGACAACAGCTACTCCTAAAATTGCACCAGATAAATTTGCTAAAACATCAAATACATCTGCATGCCTTGTGGTTGTAAATAATTCTTGCGCAATTTCAATACCTATTCCAAAAAAAACAGAAAACAGAAAAGAAATTATTATGGGTTTTAAACTGTTTAATGCATTTGTATATTTTTGAAAAAATAAAAAACAAAGCACCGTTAAAACAAAATGAAAAAAAACATGCACTAATTTATCCAGATTTGAAACCTCTCCCAGTGGAACATTATTCAGTTGAACCAAACAAAAAAAAGCAATAACTCCAGCCCATAATAAAGCGGCCAAAAAATATATTTGTTTAGGCACCAATAAGTTCTTTGTAAGAATCACTAGACAATAAATCATCTACTTCTGCCATGTTTGCAATTTTTATTTTGATCATCCATCCAGCTCCATAAGGGTCAGAATTAACAATTTCAGGAGTACTTTCTAAAGCGTCATTGAAAGCAATAATTTCACCTGTTAATGGAAGGAACAAATCAGAAACGGTTTTAACTGCTTCTACCGTACCAAAAACCTCATCTTTGTCTAAAGTCTGGTCTAAAGTTTCAACTTCAACATAAACGATATCTCCTAATTCTTTTTGTGCAAAATCAGTGATTCCTACAGTTGCAGTATCGCCATCAATACTAACCCATTCGTGATCTTTAGTGTACTTTAAATTTACTGGTATGTTCATATAAATTGTAATTGATAATTATTTATTGATAATTTAAATTTTATGCCACAAATGTAATAATCTTCTATTCAAAATTGTTCCCTTTTAGAAAAATTAATTCCCAAAATTATAACGAAGTGTGATTCCGGAACGAACATTTGTCAACGGAAATGAAGTAGATATTACTGCTTTTGAAAAAGAGTGATCATAGTAGAAAATAGCCGTAAGGTTTTTACTAAAAGCATAATCTGCTTTGACCGTCAAAGACCATATATTTTGTCCTCCTGCCAATTTATTATTATCGTAATCCAAATATCTTACAATCGTCTGATTGTTTCTATAGGTCACATCTGCTTTCAAATTGATATCGCTTTTTATTATTCCTGTTGGATTATCAGCTAGTCTGGAAGAGAAAATCACATCTTTGAAACGATAACCCAGTCCTACCACATATTCTATCCCTTTAACTTCTGTCAACAAATTATTATCAAAACTCATTGACAAAGCTCTGTCTTTTTTAATTTCAGCCAATACTTTTAATGAACTTTTCAATTCAAAATCCATTCTTAACAATGGATTAAATTGTTCCACCAAGTTTATATTTGACATTATAGTTTGATTGAAAAAATTACCACTGGCATCCTTTCCGCCTGGGTCTTTGTCATATTCAAAATTTGACCTAAACGCATTTATCGTATAGGACGCCCTGTAGTTATGTTGCAAAGAGAAACGTTTAAAATTTTTTTTAAACAAACCATAACGCATCAAGCCATTGTATTTTATCGACCAGTTTGGAATTGGGAAATTTCTAAAAATCCCAAGAGAAACATCCGAAGCATTTCCACCTGAATAAGCTGCTAAAAATGCAGGCAACAATACTGCTTGATTATTTTTTCCATATCCTATCGGAAATCCATCTTGGTCTAAATTACCTGGATTATTAATGTCAATTCCTCGTTGCGAAGCTAATCGATTGGCTACCGTAAGTCTGTTCATTCTAAAATCATCAAATGCAACCGATGAATTTTCATCACTAGCAGAAAACGAAGTTTTTATCAACATCGTAGAAATTGAAAAAATACCTGTATCATATGGCGATCTAGGATTATAAACCCCATCCGTAACATCATATTGTTCTGTAGAATTTTCAGAGTAAGCGCGGTCTAATGTCAGGTCAACTTTTAAATCTGGTAACAAATCTACATTTGCAGTAGCTTTAAATAATTTATTGGTTACTTGTGAAAAATTTTGATTAAAATCAGGATAGTTAGTCAACCAACCTCTTTTTGCTGCTTCATATCGCACATCGGCTTGACTTCCAAAAATAAATCCTAACGATGGCCTTGATGAACCCAAAAATCCTACACTTGGTGTATAGCCAGGTAAAACCGTACCGCTGTTATAGGTGTAATTCATCTGAATGTTTTTAATACTAGTCAAAACACCTATAAAACCATCTACAAATTCATTGTTTTTTGGTACTTGATTAGGATTTGTATTTACTATTTTTTCACCTGGTTTTGGAGCAGTTGTTTTAGGTTTTGGAACCGTTTTATTTGCATTTTTTGTCAGCCCTAAATATTTATACAACATGTCCATATTTAAAGTTGCATTCAAATTGTTTGAACTCGCATTTTGAACGGTGTTTCCTAAATTATAACTATTCCCTTCAATTTCTATTTGTGACAATGCATTAGAAGTACGCTGCCAGCTATAGTCTCCCGTATAGGAATAATTGGCTTTGACAAAACTAAATAATGGAATTTTATTAATTGGAATTTCATAATTCACAACCAATTGTTGCATGTGTTGATTTGGATCTCCAATGTCCCAATAACTATCCCAGATTGTAAAAGTATCGATAGGTTCATTGTCCTCATTCAAATAATTTTTCACGATATTACTGGAAGAAGCCGTATAATTTAATTTCAATGACTTAGTCAAATTATAATTAAATCCATATTGATAATTGAAGGCAAAATTTCTTCGATACAAAGGGTCCAATCCAATTCCCTCAACATCTACCTGTCTAAATTGCTGACGGTTGTATTGTCTGATGATATTGGTATTAAACGACACATTAGAAGGCAAATAATTAAAATTGAAATCGCTTAATAATTTCCAATAATTACTTTTTTTCATGAATTTTGTCTTCTTGAAAGGCTCTACTGATTTTGGTTTAAAAGTATAGGCATAGTCCACCGATGTATTTACTTGTTGGTCTACATAATCTTCAATTTCAAAATCATGTCTTTCGACTTCATTAAATGACTGGGAAAAAGTAAAATTCTCAGGATCGTAAACGTGTTGTTTTTGTTCTGGACTTCTGTCTTTTCTAACCCCAATGAAGTTTATACTTTTACGTTTTGTATAATCAATAGCTCTTTTTTCAATATTGTCTTTTTCGGCTTGATTAGCCGTGTTATCCAGTAATTGTTTTAGTTTTATATCTTGATTAAATGGATCGTATTCTGGAGTTATTGTCTCTTCGCCTATAGCATAATTAAAAGGCAGATTAATTTGCCATTTTGGAGGCAATAATTTACCAAGATTAACATTTGTCACAATACTATACTGCTCTGTGTCCTCACGGTTTCTTTCGTTTGGTCCTTGTTCTAAAGTTCCAAAACCAATAGTACTCTTTTTACCTGAAGCAGAAACTGTTGCAAAATCAGCTAAATTTGTATCAACATTCAATAAAGCAGCCATCCCGCCTTGATTATCCATATCAGCTAAGCGAAGTTCATTGAACCAAACTTCTCCTTTGACATCATTTCGGGATTCATTGTTTTTTAGACCAACCATAAGCGTTCGCACTAATCCAAAATTAGGATTTCCTTTTATACCCAATCGCAACCTGTCACTTCCGTCACCCTCCGTATTTGACGGATCATTATCCGGATAATAAATACCATCCAAGGGCAATGTGCTTGGGTTAATACTCATTGCAAGAATTTTCAATTTTGTCAATAAAGCCAAAGACAAATCAATCTCATTTTCTTCTGGCCAAACTTCCTCAGCGCTCAAAGGCGAACAATCTGTATTTGAAGCAGAAGTTGGGTTCGTCACTTTTAAAGGAATTTCAATTTGATAGAAATTTTGAGTAAAGTCATTTCCAAAACGGATGAATCCAACCATTTGATTGTCTTGTAGCACAACTTCATTTGGTAATGATTCTGCGTGCAAAAACATTTTCAGTTTCTTGAATTGACGCATATCAATACTTACATTTTTAAAAACTGCTCTGGAATCTTCTGGTTCTAATCCGCTTCCTGATACTCTCAATGCTAACGACTGCTCATTTTGATTGATAACCGTATTATTATTGTATAGTTGTTCTCGTTGCACTCCTGGAGGAACAATATAATTAATTGGACACCTCTCGTTATTTTCCTGAACATTAACCGCTAAAACATCTAGATTAGTATCATCATCAGCAATGTTAGTATCATTAAAATCAAGCGTATTGGTATAGCGCCTCCATTCTCCTCGAACCAAATCCAACGCACCAAAACGAACAGTTACTTCTTCACTAAAACCTGTCATAAACATTCTCATGAACCGTATCGATCTAAAATCTGAAATGTTTCCTATAGTATTTTCAGGTTGTGAAACTGGTATTTTAAACTGCAACCATCTCGCATCAGTAGTGGAACCATCCGGCAAAGTCACTTGAGTATTTCTTATATCAGTAATATAATTTTGCCCCACATTCATGTTTGGCTGAATATCAATACTATATTCGTAATACGCATTGATAGTATTCATCGTATTATCTCTGTTGATATCCTCTACATCAGGAACGGTTGTTGATCCTCTGTTTGGATCACTTATATCAACTGCCGAGTTTCCATCAGTACCGTTATACATTTTGTATCGGTCTAAAATTCCTCCGGAAGCATTCAAATAAAACGTATAATCATCTGCCGCCGGATCTAACTCTGAGGCAAAATTTGTATATACAGCCCCTTCATTACCATTAGCCAAACCATCCAAACCAATATCTTGATTCGTTCTGTTTGCTACATTAGTATCAAAAGCATAAATTAGTGATTGTGAAGCCGGAACATCTCCCCATAATGGCTGTGGATTTACCAATATCTGATCAGGTCCAAGTCCGTTTTCATATTGTTTTCTTCCATCTTTCAAAACATCTTCAGATATTTCACCTAAATTGAAATAAATTTTTCCCGTATTAGATTGCTGCACCTGACCATTTCCTACATAAGGATCTAATACCCAAAACTGAATATATTCAACATTTCCTTGTTCGAAATTAGTCGAATTTAATGAGCGCATAATTCCTCCAAAATTATCTCTTGGATTTGTAGCCGAATTCAAATTGTTATTATACGGACCTCTATCAGATGGATAATAACTTAAATCCAACGTATTTATAACTTGTGACTGCCCTTGTGCAATATCCGTCAACGGATACAATTCCGCACTAAAAATTCTTCTGGTTTTATTGAATGACAAATCTTCATTTGAAATTCCTGCTGGTTTTTGAGTATAAAAAATAGGATCAATAGAATACCAAGCTAGTTTGGCGCGTTTAAAACCATAACTCAAATCATTTGCATTTGCATTGAAATCATACGTGCTCATGGTATTTCTTTCCGGTGTTGACGACAGGCTCCAAGCATACGGAGACCGCATATCAATGGTAGATTGAGACCCTTCGAAATCATCAACATAAATGGTAGACTCACCCTGAAATTGATCTGCTTTTGGAGTATCTGGTTTCAAAAAAGCGATTTCACCTCTTACGGAAAGATTAGATGGCACATCAGTATCTACATTTGGTAATTTATTTACCAATCGAGTCAAGAAAGGAACTTCGGTTGAAAAATTAGTATTGAATCCAAAAATAGTATTGTTAACTGATTCCTGACCAAAGCTTGATTTTTGAGTAAATGGTCTTTCAGTCATCTTAAGGAAAGTTCCTCCAATCAAGAAATTTTCCGAAATTTTATGTTCCACATTTACACCCATAAATCTTCTGGTTTGTAAACCAAAAACGGAATTATTTTCCAATGACACTTCGATAGGCGTATTGGAAGCCTGAAGTGATGGATCTAAAATTTGAACCCTTCCCAATTGATAATTTACACTATAATCAATTCCTTCAACTAAAACTCTACCTGCAGCAGTAACCACAACAGAACCTTGCGGCACATTTAAAGCGCCAATCGGTATTCCGTCACCACCTGATGATTTATATTTTCCTCTTAATAAAAATTTATTTTTATCGCTGTCCTGTAAAGCTCCAGATTGTGTGTTTCGGTACATACTGCGAAACACGTATTTCTTTTGATTTTCATTATAAGAACTCGTATTGTTATAACTTTCTCCTCCAGTTGACAATTTAGAAAACAATAATTCTCCAAATGGTTCTTTCGTAGTAAAAATAATCCTTCCGTATTGAGCATCCATAGTTAAGCCCGGCATAAAATCAAAAAAACCATCACCTCCGGCTTGAGGATCATTGTTGTAATTTAATTTATCCAAGTTAAATACTTTTAACAAAGGCGTTTCGGCAACTTCATTTTGAGGCAATGGATTCGGCGGAAAAGGACTTCCAGGAACTTCAGTAATATAATTTAAAGGAGAAGGATCTGTGTAAAGAATGTTAAATCTAAAATCTTCTTGTTTTACTTGATAAGCACCCGGAATCTGATAGATGTTTTTCATCATCAAGTTCCAAACAGGATTTTTAACATTTGTCAAATTACTTTTCAGCATTTTCAGAATTAAACTCTGAGAAATAATAGCTTGATTTGAAGGACTGTTTCCTGTAACTACAGTTGCATCAACTCCGTCATTTCCAAATTCCCCGACTTGATACACCTGATCTCCAATTGTATATTGGTAAGCAACTGCCAAAACCTCATCATTAGCTAATCTTTGTTGTAATGAAATATATCCTAATTGCGCGTTATACGTGTATTCATTTGGATTCAGTTTTCGGGCATTCTCTAATTTAGAATAATCTTGTCCTTCGCTCACAGTGACATTAAATCCTGAGTTTGAAGTTACAATTTCACGAATATTTGGATTCAATAAACCACCACCTGCTTGAATTAATTCAGGATTGTATGCATTGTTTCTATTATCTGTTGGAGTATCCGGTCCTGCAATAAAAAACGGAGGACTAGAAGGAATAGGATCCAAAACAACTACTTCATTATCCGTCAAACCATTTAATTGTCCTTCCCCTAAATCCTGAAGTGCAATAATATTTCTGAGGTTATTGTTAGTAGCTACAACCCTATTTTGTTTGTTAGTTACCCAAATTTCAAGTCGGGTAATTTGAACCCTACTGTCTATAAATGGATAATTCACTAATGATTTATCGTATCTGTTTCTAAAGTATTGGGATAAGAAAAAGTGTCTGTCATTATCATAATCCAATGCAAACATGTCAAAATCTTGAATCGTCCCTCCGCCTTGAGCGATTAAACTTTTCGTTTGTGATTTTTGCTCAGAAAAAACGCCTGTAATAGTCGTTTTCCCAAATTGCAATTGTGTTTTTACACCAAATAAACTTTGTGCGCCTCGAATCAAAGAACTGTTCAAAGGCATACTTACATTTCCTACTTCAATTTTTTGGATGATATCGTCTTCTGAAGGCGCATATTCCAACTTCATTAAATTTTGAAAAGCAAATGTTGATTGAGTATCGTAATTAGCATTTACATTAAGTCGCGTTCCTACTTTTCCCATCAAACTCATACTTATCCTTTGATCAAAATCAAAAGAAAGATTGGATCTGTTTCTAGGTGAAAAAGAGGGATTATCTTGTTTTGTATAACGCATTCCTAAATCCATTTCTATAGATCCGGTTGGTTTTACATCAATGGTATTACTTCCAAAAATAGATTCGAAAAGCCCTGATTTAACGTAATATCTTGGCAATAAATCTTTTTTAGCTTCTTCGCTACCTTCTTTTTTACCTTCAATAGCATCCACCTTTTTTTTGAAATAATCGCGCATTGATTCTTTCAAAACCAATTTTTCATATTCTTTTGGCGTCAATATAATAGGATAATTGATGGAGAATCCATCAATAGAATTTGTATAAATATACCTGTCTGTTATAGGGTCATAGGTATAAGCTGAGAGAATACTCTTTGGGTTTTTCATCTGGACTTTTCCAATAGAAAATCCAGTTTTAACGGTATCCTGAGCTGCTTGATTTACTTGGGCTTGCGATGCAAAACCACAGAATAATACAAGCAAAAAAGTACAAATTTTATGCATACAACTCGTGTTACTTGAATACCTCTATAGATTTTTTAAAGCTTTCTTGATGATTGACTCCACAGAAGCATCTGGGTCTTCTTTGACAATCTTTTCTACCACTCTTTCTGAAGATTTCCGTAAAAACCCCAAAACTTCCAAAGCTGATAACGCCTCATCTCGATTTGTATTGCTTTGCGACATAGAAACTTCATCTAAATCATACAATTTTAATACTTTGTCTTTCAAATCCAGTATTACTCTTTGCGCTGTTTTGCTACCTATCCCTTTTATAGATTGAATGGTTACCACATCCCCAGATGCAATTGCATTAGTGATTTGTTTTGGGTCTAATGAAGAAAGCATTGTTCTCGCTATACTTGCTCCTATTCCAGAGACTGATAATAACATTTTGAAAATCTCTCTTTCTGACTTTTCCACAAAACCAAAAAGTGTATGCGCATCCTCTTTTATTTGAAGATGCGTATATACTTTTATAAAATCCGTATTTGGAAGCAAAGAATATGTATGTAAAGAAATATTTACATGATAACCAACTCCTCCACAATCAATTATTATTTGCGTGGGCGATTTCTCTACTAATTTTCCTTGTAAATGTGCTATCATTAATTCTTAAATATAGCACCAAATATAATAAAATTAGCACATAATTTTATCATATTCATCAATTTAACTTCGCTAATAATTTATAGCTTATTAAACTAAAGTAAATTTGCTTTTTTCTTTCCTTTCTCCTGAGCATCTATCACCGCAATTGCCGCCATGTTTACCATTTCCTCAACACTCGCGCCTAATTGAAATATATGAACTGGTTTCCCCATTCCTAACATAATAGGTCCTATTGAGTCTACTTTATTCAATTCCTTCAATAATTTATAAGTGATATTAGCAGATTCTAAATTAGGAAAAATCAACGTATTTACTTTCTTTCCTGCTAACTTAGAAAAAGGGAATTTTTCTTTTAACATTTCAGGATTCAATGCAAAATCGGCTTGAAGTTCTCCGTCAATAACCATATCAGGATGATTTTTATGCAAATAAGCTACTGCTTCTCTAACTTTACCAGCACTTTCATTTGTTGATGATCCAAAATTAGAAAATGATATCATTGCAATTACTGGCTCAACACCAAACATTCTCGCCGTTTTCGCAGTCATAATAGCAATTTTAGCTAAATCATCTGCTGATGGATTAATGTTTATTGCGGTATCCGATAAAAACATTGGCCCACGAGCCGTCATCATCATATTTGTAGTAGCAACAATTGAGGCTCCATGCGCTTTTTCAATAAGCTGTAACATTGGTTTCACCACAGATGGGTAACTTCTGGAATGTCCTGTAACCAAAGCATCAGCCTCGCCTTCGTTAACCATCATTGCTGCAAAATAGTTTCTTTCGCGCATTAATTTCTGTGCATCCAAAAAGGAAATCCCGCGTCTTTGTCTAGAAGACCAATACGTGTTTGCAAACTTATTTCTTCGCACTTCCTCTTCTTTAATTTTAGGATCTATAATTTCAATATCTGCATCAAAACCAATTTCTTCTTTTAATTCTAAAATAATTTCTTTGTTCCCTAATAAAATTGGAAAACCAATACCTTCTTCCCATACGATTTGAGCTGCTTTAAGCACGTCTAAATGATCTGCTTCAGCAAAAACGATTCTCTTAGGATCCATCTTAGCTCTGTTTGTAATCAAACGAACCATTTTATTATCATTCCCTAAACGGTCTAATAATTCTTCTTCGTACTTTTTCCAATCAGTAATAGGATTCAATGCCACACCAGAGTCCATAGCAGCTTTTGCAACAGCAGGCGCAACAATAGTTATTAATCTTGGATCAAATGGTTTTGGGATGATATATTCTCTACCAAAATTTAATTTTGTAGCTCCATAAGCAATATTTACTTGCTCAGGCACTGATTCTTTTGTCAATAATGCCAATGCCTTAACGGCTGCCATTTTCATAGCCTCATTTATCTTGGTTGCACGAACATCCAATGCGCCTCTAAAAATATAAGGAAATCCAAGAACGTTATTCACCTGATTAGGAAAATCAGAACGTCCTGTTGCCATAATAACATCTTTGCGAGTTGCAATTGCCAAATTATAATCTATTTCCGGATCAGGATTTGCCATTGCAAAAACGATAGGATTATCAGCCATTCCAAGCAACATTTGCGGAGACATAATTCCTCCGGTGGACAAGCCAAGAAAGATATCTGCCCCAACTAAAGCTTCTTCTAAATTCATAGAAGGTATATCTTTTGCATACTTTAACTGTAATTCCGATAGTTTCGGATTGTCTTTTGTCAATAATCCTTTGCTATTAAACATGAAAATATTTTCAATTTTCACTCCTAATAAAACATATAAATCGGCACAAGCCAAAGCAGCAGAACCTGCTCCCGAAACGACCATTTTTACATCTTCTGCTTTTTTATCCGCTAATTCCAATGCATTCAACAATGCTGCAGATGATATAATGGCTGTTCCATGCTGATCATCGTGCATCACAGGAATATTTAGCTCTTCGACTAATCTTCTTTCAATTTCAAAAGATTCCGGAGCTTTTATATCCTCCAGGTTTATTCCACCAAAAGTTGGTGCTATATTTTTAACCGTCTGGATGAATTCTTCAATATCTTTAGTTCCAATTTCGATGTCAAATACATCAATGTCAGCAAAAATTTTAAACAACAATCCTTTTCCTTCCATTACTGGTTTTGAAGCTTCCGGGCCTATGTCACCCAATCCTAAAACTGCAGTTCCATTAGTGATTACTGCAACCAAATTTCCTTTAGCGGTATATTTATAAACGTTGTTTACGTCTTTTGCAATTTCTAAACACGGCTCAGCTACACCAGGCGAATATGCCAATGACAAATCTCTTTGTGTTGCATATTTCTTAGTGGGAACTACTTGAATTTTACCAGGAGTTGGCTTTGCGTGGTATAATAATGCTTCTCTTCTTTTGCTATTCTTTTCCATTGTTTTTAGATTTTATTCTAGCTTACAAAGATAGGGGTCTAGATTTAAAAAAAGAGGACTTTTTCCCCATTCTTTTGTATAGAAACAAGCCTAATTGGATTCCAAAAAAAAAGCCGCAATAACTGCAGCTTTCTGTAAGTATCATTATTTTGATTCTTTTTATTGAGTAATATAAGAATTTAAATGTTGAATAGTATCTTTTTGCATCTCGATTATGGCTTTTACGACATCACTAATTGAGATAATTCCAATTACAATTTCATTTTCTAAAACGGGCAAATGGCGGACTCTTTTGGTACTCATTAATTCCATGCAGTACTCTAAATTATCTGACGGGCTTACCGTAACCACATCCGTCTCCATAATTTCATGAACAAATGCTTTCTTTGAAGATTTTGCTTTCAAAACAATTTTTCGTGCATAATCTCTCTCGGATAAAACTCCTTTCAAAACGGCATCTTCAATGATAAGAATTGCTCCGATGTTTTTTTCGCTCATCACTGTCAATGCTTCGTATACAGTGTTAGTGGAAAGTATGGAATAAACTTCCTTTCCTTTAGTGCCTAAAATTTGATTAACTGTCATAATTGATTCATTTAGTGAATTATAAAGTTAAAAAAAATATGCATTCAAACAACAAAAAACATTTTTTTAACCTCTAAAATATATCATCAGGAGAAACTAACGCTCCTAATTTCTGTTTCAATTCGTCGTTCAAAATTTGTAATCCATACTGATAAGACGCATTCACCCAGCCAAAACCTTCCTTTGCGATGTAATCAAATTCAGTCCCTACGTTTCCATATTCGGCAAAAACTTTATGTGAACTAATTTCCAAATCAAATTTTTCAGGAATCGTACCATTATAATCCACCGCATTTCTGGTAATTAACCACAACCAACGGTATACCATTTCTTGTGCTTTATCAAGATAATTATAGTTAATCAATCCTTCCCATAACAACATTTGGTGCGGCGCCCAACCAAAAGGATAATCCCATTGTCGTTGCGGTGCTTCTTCTGGAGCATCTGCTATACTCGCCTCAGTACTTCCTGTAATTCCACCTGTTTTCACAAATTGTGGTAAAGCAATTTCAACTAATTTTTTGGCCTGATTTTCATCACACAACCCAGCCCACAAAGGAAAAAATGTTGTTGCAGCTTCAAATGGGAACTGCTTATGATTCACAAAATCATAATCAAAATACATACTTGCGTCCTCGTTCCAGCACAATTCATTCATTTTATCTTTACGAAAAAGCGCTTTTTGTTCCCATTCCTCCGAAGTATAAATGATATCGCCAACTTGAAAAGCGTTCCCGAAATAAGTTTTAATTAGATTGGCGACGTCTTTTTCATACTTATAAAGAAAACTGTTGACATCTACTGAATTCAAATTGGCACACGTATTAATTAATCGGTTTGTTGTGTCGTGCCCGCTTTCTCTCATACTTCTATCATGAACGAAATAAATATCCAGTTCATCATCAATTAGCGTTCGCTGTAAATATTGCTTTTCGAATTCCCTAATGGGTAAATTATATTTTTTAGCATACGGTTCTAAAACATCATCAAAATGTCCGGGTTCCACTTCAAATGGCATTCCAATTCCATCCGCTTTGTATCGATTTAAACCCGTTGGTGTTAATCGGTTTCCTTGAACCATCCAAACCGTATTGTATTCCAAAATGACCGTTTCCAAATGGCTTCTTAACCACTCTAAACTTGGCATTCCCTTTTTTGCAATTTCAATTAGCAAAGAGGAGTATAAAGGTGGTTGCGTTCGTGTCAAATAATAACTTCTATTCGCATTTAGAATTTTTTCGTAGTGAATAATTTGATATTTAAAATTTTCAGCAATCGCGATTGCTTTGCCTATTTGACCGTCAATCAGCAACCCAACGCCAATAAAATAGCTGTCCCAACCATACATTTCGTTAAATCTTCCGCCAGGAACTACAAAAGGAACGCCTTGCAGACTGTAAATTTTTTGTTCCAAAGCCAAAGCCAGAATTCCCGGTTTCTCATTTAAAGTTTCCACATATTCCACCGAATAATTCTCAGGCAGAATTTCAACTTTAAAATTTGGTAATTCTTTTTCTAATGCCTGAAAGTAAGTAACTCCTTGTTTGTCTTTGGCAGCAACATAAAGCGTTGCTACATCACTGGACGTTTTTTCGTCTTCAATAATTTGTGTCAAGCCTTTTTTGTCAATGGTTCTAGTTAGTTCTTCCCAATAATCATCCTTAATTTTTCTTGAAATTCGCTGAACTGGATTCTCTTGAATACGACTCAAATCAACTTCACCCAATGTTGAATTCGCTTCCTTAAGCTGGGCTAATTCCTGCAATAAATTGGACAAATGATACGTACCTACAATAGTTTCCTGTTGTTTGGAAATTTCGTCAACTAATAGAAATTTTTTAGGTCCATTATCGTCTTTCGTGATTTTTTTATCTTGGTCAGTATCCTCTTGAAGCAATAGTTCCTGGAATACTTTGTCTATGTTAAGTACGAATTTCATTGTTTAGCAGTAAGTTTTTTTAGAATAAAGAAAGAAACAAGCAAAAATGACATAGGAATTAAGGTATAGTAAAAGGCATTTTCCGGACCTTCGTTCTTAAACAAATAGCCTATAATTCTTGACCCTAAGGTACCTCCAAGAGCAGAGAAAACAACAATTAAACCGGTCATTGAACTATGTAATTTTTTAGGCAAAGCACTCAAAACCACCGAGTTTAATAGCGGGTAAATTGGAGCAATAAAAAGTCCTACTAATGGAAATGCAAATCCTATTAATGGAATATCCCCAAGGGAATTGATTTCTTTGACCTCCAAACCAACTGTTTTAGGAAGGACAAAAATTACAATAAGCATAGCTGCAACGATACAAAAACTAAGTACCCAAATCCAATTGACTCTTTTAGTAATTACACCCGCTAAAAGTCGGCCTACTGCTAATGAGATTGCCAAAATACTCGCCATCATTATGCTTATATTCTCGGGAAGATGTAACACTTTACTATTAAAAGTTGGCAACCAAGACATGATTCCTTGCTCAATCATTACAAATAAGAATGCACTGATTACAAAAACTATGGTTAATAGTTTTGCAAATAATTTGAACATTTCTTTGAAGTCATCGGCTAGATCAACGCCCGGAATATCCGTTTGATTTTCGAATTTGGTAAAAAATAGAAAGCCAAAGGACAGTAACGAAATTCCAGCTAATAACCAATAAACATTCAGCCAAGCATCTGGATTTACATCTGAATTAAAAGCCGGGAACAAGAAATACGCTAAAGCAATTCCTATCATAAATACGCCTTCAATGCTACTCATCAAACTATTATGTTCCTGCTGATTTTCTGTTATTGTTCCAATAAGCGAATACACTGATACTTTTATCAATGCAAAAGAAACACCTACGGTAGCAAAAAGTAATTTAGCCGTTCCAAAAGAATTTCCAAAATACATACTTATACAAGCAACAGAAACTAGGGCTAAGCCAATAAGCATGGCTCTTTTATATCCTATTCTAGGCAAAAAAGAAGCGATTAAAAAAGAAACTATCGCAATGGGCAAATCCTTGAAAGCCTCTAAAACACTAGCCTGCAGTTCATCTACACCATAATTTTTTTGCGCCTTTAATATCACAATTCCTACGCTATTCAGCAGAATCGCAAAAACGAAGTAATTGAGATACATCGCAATTTTAACCGTACTTTTTTTCATTTTTTACTTTTTTGAATAATTATTAGATTTCAGTGCTTGGAGGTAATTATCCGTATTACAATAGCTTTTTATTTGTTATTTTGATTAGAGAAAAATCAATAACTCTTGGTGGTTGTTATTTCATTCTTAGTATGTTTAATTGTAAAACCTTTGCTGTTAAGGTTTGCAATTAGGTGCGCAATGCTAGTACCATTAGTCCATTTGATATCTAAGATGTCATCCGCAAAATCATTTATTTCTACTTCACCAGAAAATGCATCCGAAGTATTTCTTAAGCGAATGATTTCGAGCTGTTTCTTGACAATTTCTGTTTTCAGACCTTCTTCAATATCATTCATTGACAATGCAGTCCGATTAATTTCTTTATGACCAGCACTACCACCATTATCCGCCGCTTCATAATTATTTTTACCTGCAAAAATATCCAGATACCAAATTTGCGGTATTCCGGGCATAAACATTTGAATGACTCTAGCAAGCAGTAATTTTTGTTCGTCTTCACCCAATGCACTAAAAAACGTGGCATTTATTTGATAATAAGAAATTTTGTTTCCAGATGGGTCGTATAGATTTTTGACACGACCACCTCTTTCCATGATTGTATTCATGATACTTTCAATCTCAGCATCTTCTAAAAGTCCTTTATTATAAACGCCATTTACCTCCTTGCCTTTCAAGTCTAAAACTGGTATTCCGTCATGGCAACCCAGCATATTTACCGTTTTATATCCTTTGCCTATAATTTCTTTAGCCCATCGAATTAAAGCGCTGCTAGTTTGACTTTCGATAGTGTGAATGGTTAAGCCTGGCAAGAAAAAATCATAGATATAATACCCTTCATTTGCGACCTCATCATGCAAATGCAAACCATATTCTGCATGAATTTCTGGCAAAAGCATCAAATTATTTTGTTGTGCTATTTTCTTAATACGCTCTAAATATTCCCAAGTTCCTGGTATATTAAAAAAATTGGATTCTCCCACTTGTTTATGCAGATAGGCAAAAGCATCTAATCTAAGAATCGTACAACCATATCCACTTAATTTTTTTAGAGTCTCCTCGTAAAATTCCCATACTAATGGTGAAGCAGCATTGACGTCCATTTGTCCTAAATAAGATCTTTTTTGTTCTACAATTTGTAAAATTTCTGATTTAAACGGAGCACAATCATCAAAATTTAGGGTAGCAAAATCTTGATTGTCATTTATAGTTGCGTTCACAAGAGTGACAACCGATTGTTTTTGCGTCTCAGTCAACCCTTCAATAGACTGCAAATCAGCTTCGGCAATTGGATTGGAGGTAATTTGCTGATAAAAGGTATTCCAATAGGGTTGTTCAGTCCCATCCGGAAAACGTACTTTTAATATGGGTAAACCTGACTTTCTCATGAATAATTTATTGAGAAATTCTGGTTTTGGTATTATAATTCCATCTTCATTCTTCGTTCCGTTTCCTTCCCAGAATTCATTCCAATTGATAAAAAAATCTTTAAATTTAGATTTTTCCCCATGTTGCAGCATGTCTTTAAACTGAGGAGAAGCAACAGAGAGATGATTTAATACAATATCAAATTTCAGTTTTATTTGGAGTTCATTCAAGTCCTTTAAATCTTTCTCATCTACTAACTCCTTGTTTATATCATAATCAATAATAGAAAAACCTCTATCTAAATCACTGTTAAAAAAGGTAGGCAAAACGTATATTAGAGAAAACACATCTTTAAATTCTTCCATTTTAAGCATGGCTATTGAATCCCTAAATTTTTCTCCAATACTATCCGGATAAACATTAAGCATTACACCATTGCTGATATTTTTATTGTCTTGTATCATTGTATTTTAAAGAAGTTTAGAAAGGATATTGATATTATCTGGAAGTCGACCTACATTTTGCAGTTTTAAAGCGGCTAACTTTAAAGCGATATCCAAACATTCATGAATTGATTTTTCTTTTATGTAAGCAAACAAAAATCCAGACCAAAAAGCATCACCCGCTCCCGTAGAATCCATCACTTTGTCAATTTTTATTGCCGGCATTTGTATTACTTCTTTCCCTTTTTGAGATAATTTCACCCCTTTGCTACCTAAGGTTAGGCAAACCAAATCCACACCTTGCTGGTGAAAAAATTCGAATATCTCTTCATGTGGAAGTTCTTTTTCAAAAAGACGTAACATATCATCCTCACTAATTTTTATTAGTGGATTGAACTGGCAATAGGTTTTGATAACTTTGAAAGCCTTTTTTTGACTTTTCCACAATTTTCTTGCATAGTTAAGATCAATACTTAGCTTACATCCTAAATCGTGCGCTTCTTGTGCTTTCTTCAAGATTGTTTTTTGCGCCGGATTCTTACTCAATGCGAAACAAGTGGTATGGAATATCTTTGTATTAGATAGTATTTCCTTTGAAATTTGCTCTTCATAAATACAACAATCCGCTGAACGATAAGGTATAAAATCAGGTGTACCCTCAGACCTTGAAACAAAAATAACACTAGTCGACTTATCGTCTAGAACATTAAGGTGTTCTGTATTCACTCCAACACTTGTTAAGCGTTCCGTGATATAAGAACCAAAACCATCGTTCCCCACCGTGGCAACCATAATAGTGTTCAAACCTAATCGTGTGGAATTCATCGCCACATTAGTAGGTGAGCCTCCTAAATACCTATGATAATCCCTAGTTTCATTAATCAGCACACCCTCTTGATGCCCGATAAAATCAACTAATACTTCACCAACACAAAGAATATCTATAGTTTCCATCTTATTATTTATTGTATTATTCACTTACGTTAGTTTTTTTGTTTTTGATTAATAAAGTACAGATTGCAGCAAGAACTAATAATACTCCTGCAAAAGTAATTGCTTGACGGGGATCGTTATCTAATAAGTTCTTTAAAATGTAACCAAAAGATAGGTTTTGAATTATCATCGGAATAACAATCATCATATTAATAATTCCCATGTAAACTCCATAACGCTCTTTTGGAACTACAGCGACAACCATCAAATACGGTATTCCCATCATGCTTGCCCAAGCAATTCCGTAACCTATAATCACGGCAAAAAACACATATTGATTTTGCACCATCGGAAACCATAAAAAAGAAACGGCTCCAAATAACAGACATACAAAATGAATCATTTTAGCACCGTGTTTCTTGGCTAATTTTGCCAAATAAAAAGCAATTGAAAAGGTAACAATAAAGCCAAAAGCACCAATTAATCCATTCCATTCTACTGCTTTTTCATACCCCATCACGTTCTTTGGAGTTACATTCCACACAGATAAGGCAATACTTTTTGAATTGTTTTGCCAATAGCACATCATAGCATACCACTGAAAAAGATACACCAGAAAAAGTTGCCACATCACTGTTGGCATTTCTAAAACGGCTTGATAAATATCAATAAAGGGTGAAAAAATCTTTAATGGTTCTGCTTTTAAAATGGCTATTTCTTCTGCCGTTGGCGGGATTTCTTTCGTTTTGTTCATACTCCACCATATAGACGAGATTGAAAGGATTGCACCTAAAAAGAAGGATGCGTAAATCCAAGTGGGTAACGATCCGGTATAACCAACAAAAACAATTGGAAACAGAAAAAGAGAAATATAAGCGAGAAACTGCCCGAAACCAGTAAAGAAACTCTGCGCCTGAAAACCTGTTGGCTGCTGCTCTTCGTCTAGTGTATCTGCAATAAAAGCACGATAAGGTTCCATAGCAGTATTATTTCCAATATCTAAAATCCAAAGCAAACCTGCTGCCATCCACAAGGAACTGCTAAATGGAAATAGAAATAAAGCGATACTACAGATTATTGCACCAATAAAAAAGTATGGTTTTCGCCTTCCCCATCTTGGATGCCAGGTTTTATCACTCATTGCTCCAATTATGGGTTGAATCAATAAGCCCGTTAAAGGACCTGCAAGATTCAGTATCGGAATTTGATCTGGACTTGCATGTAAAAAATCATAAATAGGATTTACGGCACTTTGTTGCAAACCAAAACTGTATTGTATTCCAAAAAAACCAACATTCATATTGATTATCTGCCAAAAGCTCAATTTTACTTTTAAATTCATTCTAGATGATTAATTTGTTAATTTTTTATAAATTTAATTTTAAAATTGCCAATTAAAAATAGAATAAAAACAAAAACGTTTTCGGAAGACCCGAAAACGTTTTCGATAATTTTAAATCATCTAAAAAATTACTCTTTATTTTGAAGCAAAAGGAATGATTATTTTCGTTTCCCATTGCAGCTCTTCTCCTCCATTAAATGGATTGGACAAGAAATGTTCCAAAACTTTATTTTCCAATTTAAGACTGTGCTTTTTGGCATGATCCATCAAGGCAAACCAAGCTCTGTCTGAAGTCCTGAAATTGCCGTAATAAGTAGCTTTCAATCCTTTGATAGCAGGTAAGGTTTTGAATTTTACAACTTCATTTTCAATGATCTTGGTGTTTTTATCAATTGGGAAGCAATAATTAAAATCGATAGTTTCTTTGTCTAAATTCCAATTTATAATTTCAACATAAGGCCTTCCTATTATTTTGATTTGATTTTCAAAAAGGAAGCCAGTAATTAAAGCATCATTAGCAATCATATTTTGTGCTTTTTCCTGTAAAACACTTTTCAAACTAATGTACGCTACAAATGATTCTTCCGAAGTACCTTCTCCATCAATTCTTACTTTAAAATTTTTCAAATGATCGCTCAATCCTTTCTTAAAATCAGTAACTTTTCTGATTTGTTCTTGTTTGAACTTAGTATTAAAAAATGGAGCCGTTATTTTATTATACCAACTATGATTTAAATCTTTAATCCCAACATTCACTTTTGTCACTGAATCATTTATATACGTAATATCCCAGATGTATTCCATTTGAGCATCACCTTTTTTCATTTTTTGTCTAATGAAATCAAAATTTCTCTTTTCTAAAATGGTAAAACTTTCTTTTTCACTTATCAATTGAATAGCAGACCATTCTTGAATTCCTTGAAAAACGGTTCCTGTAGGTGCTTTTACTTTAAAAGAAATACAATAATCTGTTTCTTTTATGAACAAATACCAAACTAAAAACAAACAGAATAAGGCACTAAATCCTATTATATTTTTTTTTCTAACAGCCATTATTTCTTAATCATCTTTAATTTATTATTAATATAATCTCCAATAGTATTACCTTGAGCAACACCATTTTCAATAGCAGCTCTGTAATGAATTCCTCCGTAAAGCCTGCTAATTGATGCTTCCTCGGCAGCTTGTTTAAATGATTTAAAAGCTCTTTTAGGCAACCCAAAAGGAACTTCTGAATCATCGATATAACTAAAATTATCTCCAAAAATAGAGGTTAGAATAATTGCCGAACACGAAGACACCACTGAATGTCCGCTTACATATTCCGGAAAAGGAGGTGTTTGTAATTGTGGTCTCCAGTTCTCATCTATGTTTTGATTAATATACGTTTCAGGACGTACAACATTACTTCTATACTTTTCGTCCCAGCAACTAATGAAGCAGTCAAAAATTCCAATTGATGTTATAGTGTAAGCAAAAACTGTAGTCTCAAAATCTGACTTCGATTTTTTTAAAGCAATTTTAGTAATATTAATCCAATGTGCATCCGGTGTATTTTTTTTCTTTGCAAACATCATATGCCCCTGTATCACTGTCGCATATGGGTTACAATCCCAAAATGAGGCAATTGCTGATTCTTCTGGAATTGGTTTGCTTTGATTTTTCTCTACTTCAATTAATTTTTTGGAAATCAAATTCCCTACATCGTAGGTTTCTTTTGCTTCTTTGTAAAAAGCAGAATTTTTATCAGTAGAAAAAGGATGAGGTGCTTTTGGTTTAAATTGAGATGCCGAATCCATAACTAAAGTCCTTATTTCGCCCCAATGTGGTTCCACACCATCCATATAAGATGGCGGAGTTGGCTGCCATCTTCCGGGTTGATCTGAATAAACTGAAAATTTAGAAGAAGTTCTAGTTTGTTTATAATTATCTTTTCCCATCCACATTTTGATTCTGTCTACCACTTTTAAAGCGTATTCTTTAGACACATCAAATTCTTTTTGATTTTCAGTACCCCACTTTTCATATAAACTATCTCTGTATTTTTCTAAAGCTTCCTCGGAAAAAATCAATTGTTTACTCACTTCAATATGGGCAATAAGTGCTGCTAAATTTTTATTCACTCCACTTTTCGGATCTAGTTTAGGAATAGAATCTAATCCTTTTAACTGCCCTTGTAAACTTTCATATTTAGTGTTGTTTTGAGCCATAATCTCATAGGCGGCAACATTAGGATAAACATAAATTCTACTAGCAACCGGAGGCGAAAATATATCATGAACCATAATTCCTGTTACAGTATCAACTGCAGCACAGAAGTCATCGGTCGTCACTTTAATTGGAGTCTCTTTTTTACATGAAGTTAAAAAAAGCATCACAAGTCCTAAAAGAAAAATTTTAGAATTCATGTTATTGGATTTAATTATTTTGTTTGTCATTAAATTATTTTTTAACTGAAGGCATTTCATACAATTCCGCCTTCTTATTATTGATAGTAATCAACATATATTTCTTTCCATTGAAATTGACAATATCCAGGTGTCTAACTGCTTTTTGGGTCAAATCAATTCCTATTTGATTACCTAAAAATATGGTTTTATCATTCTTGATTAAAGCTCCTGAAAATCCGTCAAACCTACTGTGATAAGGAGAAACCCCAAAGTAATTTCCTGCTGCAAAAACTTCTTCTTTCGCATCTGAATCGAAATTAGATTTCAGAAAACTAGTAATAGGAGCGACTTGCATTTTATTCGAAAAAGGAACAAAAGTAAACTTCCCTTTATCATTTCTCAAATAGCCCGATTTCAAATTATGAACTTCGAACAACTTTCCTTTCTCCAGCATTTTTGGATCAAAAACTTCTTCAAGTGTTTTTCCTGCAAAGGATTTGTAACTATTGAATTTCTTTTTTAGCATCCCGCTGAATTGTTCCGCAAGTTCATCAAGACCTAATGTAGTGTAATATTGTCCTTTCTTTTCTATTGCCACAATTGTTTCAAAAGATCCGTTAGTATCAAAATCATCATAATACATTTTCATTGGAAAATCCTGTGAAGCTTTAAATTTAGAATTCATTCCCCAGTTTCCTACCAAATAATCTTGGTCACCATCATGATCTATATCAAAAGAAAGTACTGATTGCCACAATCCATTGCTTTTTTCTGGAAAAATGGTTGCTGTTACATCCGTAAATTTACCGTTTTTATTAGCAAAAAAAGTAGGTTTCATCCACTCACCCACTACAATTAAATCTATTTTTCCATCTTTATTAAAATCACTGAAAATAGCATCCGTTACCATCCCTATTTTCTCAAAAGTTTTGTTTTGAACAATAGTAAACACTCCTTTATTGTTGTTTAACAAATAACAATCTGGCATGCTTCCAAATCTATTATTAACTGAATTATTTCCAACAAAAATATCTAAATCACCATCTTTATCATAGTCAAAAGCCTTTACCACGGATGCATTTTGAGTCAACTTAGGCAACTGAGCATTCAGCAATTGATTGTTTGTATTTAAATATAAACGGTCTTGCAAATTAGATGCATTTTCACCTCCACCGGAAGCCACATATAAATCATTTGTTTTATCGTTATCGAAATCGCCTATAACAGCTGAAGCATCTTCAAAAACAGAATCCTTTTCAATTTCAGCTAGCCCTTTTTTAGAAAATCCGGTAGCATTTTGAAAATAAATTGCAGCTTTTTTACCTTTAGAGCCCCCAAAGAAAATATCCTCTTTACCATCACCATTCAAGTCACCAATTGCAGTAGCTGCACCACGATCAGTGCGTTGGTATGGAATTAATTTTTGGCTTAAAATATCAATAAAATCATTTTCCTGATGCACAAAGTCGATTCCTAAACCCGTTTCAAGCTTTTTGAAAATTGGCAAAACACTTGGATGCAATTTTTTATAATCAAAAGCTTTTCTATTTTGATTGGCTTTTATGGTAAGCGTTTGGCACGTTTTAACATTCTTTATTGTTTGATACGTTTTATCTGGCCAAATCACCACTAACGAATCTATCTTAGTTATTTTTCCATAACCAAAATGAATCATTGGTTCTGATGAAGACTGAAATCCTCTTGTTGTTTGCAGTTCCTTGAATTGTTTTTTCCCTTTTGAATAAGAAATTACTTTGGCTCCAACCCCAAAAGTGTTTTTTCCGGCAAACCTAAGTTTTAATTTTAAATAGTTTGATTTTGTATCTGTTTTATTAATGTAAACTGAAGCCGTAGCATTTGTATTATTGGTAATTACGTCTAAATCTCCATCATTATCAATATCTGCATAGCCACTACCATTTGAAATTATAGAATCATTTTCTATCCAATCACTTGAACGGTTTTTAAACTGTAAATCAGCTGCACCTTGAAAAACATAATTTGTCACATTTCCTTTTGGCATTCGCTTTAACGCTTCTTTATCCAATAACTTCGTCGTACTGATTTTGCTTTTTATTTGATCATTGGAATAGTATTTCACGTAATCCAAATCATTAGGTCGCTTAGGAATTCCGTTACTTACAAAAATATCCTGCTCTCCATCTTGATCATAATCACCAAATAAAGTGCTCCAACTCCAATCCGTCGCTGCTACACCGCTCAACAAAGCTGTTTCAGTGAAACCGCCTCCCGCTTGATTAAGCTGTAGCATATTTCTGGAGTACTGATAATGATAGCCTAGTTTTTCGGTTCTCATTTTTAGCATTTGCACGTTATCATCACCTAAAGAGGATTTTAAAACTTTTTCATCTTCAGGCAACATATCTAAACTCAAAATATCAGGAAAACCGTCATGATTTACATCTGCAACATCAACCCCCATTGAAAAACGACTGGTGTGTCCAAAATACTGCTTGAGACTTTCCGTAAAAGTTCCGTCCCCATTATTTAAATAGTAATAATCATCTTCGTGAAAATCATTCCCCACATAAATATCAGGATAACCATCTAGATTAAAATCAGAAACTGCCAATCCCAAACCATATCCATTAGCACCGCCAAAAATTCCTGCCTGCTCACTTACATCTACAAATTTTCCGTTATCATTTCGAAATAATTTATCCCCACATTCATAGCTTCTTTTATTTCTAATGTCCGCATTTCCAAAAGATGACTCAGAGTGTACGGCGTGATTCAATAAATACATGTCTAAATCCCCATCTAAATCATAATCAAAAAACGCTACCGAAGAGCTATAATTATCTAAATCTAAACTGTATTCAGCTGCGCTTTCGGTAAACGTGTTATCCTTGTTATTGATAAACAATTCATTTTGACCTTCAAATCCATTAATCCCAACGACCGCACAAACATAAATATCTAAATATCCATCTCCATTTACGTCAGCCATAACGGTACCGGCGTTCCAGTCACTTTGTCCTTCTACTCCGGCTTTTGCTGAAATGTCTTCAAATTTATTTTTCCCTTTATTCAAGTACAATTTATTTTTTCCTTGATTAGAAGTAAAATAAACATCCACCAAACCATCATTATTGATGTCACCAAGAGCTACACCTCCGCCATTATAATAATAGAGATAATCTAAAATAGAGATGTTTTTGGACTCAACTAATTCGTTATTGAAAGTAATATTGCTTTCATCAGAAGACAATTTTTCAAACAATTGTCCTTCTTTTTTGGAACAACCCATAAAGAGCAATGAAGCCAGTCCTATTCTGAAAAAATTATTCATGGCGTGTAAATATTTTAGGAGTATTATCATTAACAACAGCTATAATTGAAACCGTTTTATTTTTGTCTTTTACTATTTTCATTTGTTTCACTTCCCCTTTTATGAAGAAACCTGTTTTATTATAGGGCAACCAGGAAAAAGTTCCACTTTTGCTTCCTAAAAGCACACTGCCATAATTAGAATCCAGTCGGGAGAATTGTGGTTTGAATTCGTATTGATTTCCACCTAAAATTAAATCCAAAATTCCATCATTATTCACGTCCATTGTAGTAATGGTGTTTACACAAGAAAATTGAACTTCTTTTGGAAGTGCTTTTATCTCAAACTTACCATTTCCTTTGTTGATTGCAATAACACTTTCTTGAATATTCACTGTCCTTTGAATCGAATTATCAACTACTTCCTTCGCAAATAATTCCTGAAATGTTTTCTTGGAATAATCTGCATAGCTCAAGTTTTTCTTCTTAATCGAAGGAATTTGTTTGGCCAATTCTTGTTTTAGATTTATTGGTAAATCTTTACCTTCAATAGAACGGGTTGCAATTTGTTCAATAGTTCCATTATTATCAAAATCATTGGTAAACAATTTCATCGGATTTGTATTGGTCGCTTTGTAGGTTGTATTAGTTCCTTTATTCCCCAGAATCAAATCTTTTTTACCGTCTTTGTTCAAGTCAACACAACTAACGGCATTCCAAAAACCAAGATACCCCTTAAGATTAGATTTGAATTCTACTAATCGGCGTCCATTGTTTTTAAAAATCATAGGTGCCGTCCAATCTCCCACTAATATTAAATCTTTTTTGGAATCGTTATCAATATCTTCCCAAACCGCATCTGTTATCATTCCAACTGCATTAATTTTAAATGCTTTTTTATCAGTTACATTGGTAAAATTTCCTTTTCCATCATTTTCCAATAACAAATGTTTAGGATCAATTCCATAAACACCCAGAACGCTTCGGCTTCCTATGAATACATCAATATCGCCATCATTATCAAAATCATTTGGCGCTATTACTGAAACGTTATTATTTGTTGTTGGCATATTAGTTTTGCTTTTTACAAAAACTCCTTTACCGTTATTCAAATACAGACGGTTTTTATAATTAGCCTGATCAGATTTTTCGTTTCCACCGGAACCTACTATTAAATCGATGTCTCCATCATTATCAGCATCAAAAAAACTGGCAGCAGTATCTTCAAAAGTTGCATCTGCCTCTAAGTTTTTTTGGTCTGTAACTGAATAATTACCATTCCCTTTATTTAAATATATTTTACCGGATTGCCCTTTGGCTCCGCCAATAAATACATCCTCATTCCCATCACCATTTAAATCAGCAACTGCGAGTGAAGGCCCTTCTTGAGAAAGCATTTTGGAGATTAATCCTTCGTGATCAAAATCGACATAATTATTTTCTTTGTGTGCTGAGAAAATTGTTTTCTTTTCAGCAAACAATGGTTTTGGCTTGTCATTTTTAGGAACATAATCTACTTTAGCATTGTTAATGTTCAAATTTAAAGTGCTATTATTGGTGATTTTTTTAATTGTTTGAGATTTACCATTTGGCCAAATTACTTGCAATGAATCAATTTTTTTGGTTCCAATACCAAAAGTCATTACATAATCGATAGAAGATTGAAAACCTCTTGAAGGAATTAATTCTTGTCTAAGAATTTCTTTGCCAGAGAATAATTCCACAACACTTCCAACAGCAAACTTGTTTTGATTGTCTCCTTTTAGTTTTACCTTAACGTAATGATTTTTCTTGTTTTTCTCTGAATTATTTCGATAAACAAAAGATTCCATGTTGACATTATTAACAATCAAATCTAAATCCCCGTCATTATCTAAGTCCCCGTACGCGGCACCGTTAGAAAAACTTGGAGTATCTAATCCCCATTTAATAGCTTCATTGCTAAAAGTCAGGTTTTTATTATTCTTGAAGGCGTAATTTGGTATTGGTGTGCTTGGCATTTTACTGATAATAGTCTGGATTTCTTCTTTTTTACCAGTAACCACCATTTTCTGCATGAACTCATTCGCAAAAAAATCAACAAAATCTTGATTAGTTAAATCGTTATAAATTCCGTTACAAACGTAGATATCTTTATAACCATCATTGTCCATATCAAATAATAAAGCGCCCCAACTCCAGTCAGTTTTAGCAACGCCGGCATGATTTGCTATTTCAAGGAATTGATTATCACCATTGTTTATTTGCAATGTATTTTGCATGTATTGGTAGTAGAAATCCAGATTTACTTTCCTAGTAAATAAATCATAGTTTTCAAAATTTGTAGTCGTTTTTAAGCGTTCGTCCGGTTCAGGTAACATATCTGTTACAAAAATATCGGCTTTCCCGTCATTGTTGACATCTGCCATATCAGCTCCCATTGAGGATTGACTAATGTGTGAGGTCCATCCCTGAATTTGTTCGGTAAAGGTTCCGTTTTTATTATTTATGTATAAATAGTCTCTTTCATAAAAATCATTCGAAATGTAAATATCCGGATACAAATCCCCGTTTACATCTCCTACAGTAACTCCAAGACCAAAACCTATTAAACTACCATATATTCCTGATTTCTCACTTACATCAACAAATTTTCCGTTATCATTACGCAATAGCTTATCACCTCCACCTTTCAGAATTTCCGCTACATCCCAATCTTTATCTCTTAAGTCTCTTTTGTTAGAATAATTAAGACTACTTACCGGGATAAAACTGTTGTTCAGAATATATACATCTAAATCGCCATCTTTATCATAATCAAAAAAAGCTGCATGGGTTGTGATTCCAGTATCAGCTAGATTATATTCATCTGCTTTTTCGGTAAAAGTATTATTGCCATTATTTATAAAAAGTTCATTTTTTTGTTGATTACCCAGACTATTTCCTGCATTACATACATAAATATCAAGTAACCCATCGGCATTTAAATCAACCATTACAACACCGGTTGACCAGGTTTTGGTTCCTTCAACACCAGCTTTTTTAGAAATATCCTCGAATTTAAAATTTCCTTTATTTAAGTAGAGTTTATTGGTTCCAAGATTTGAAGTAAAATATACATCTGAAAGACCATCATTGTTGATATCTCCAAGAGCGACACCGCCACCATTATAAAAATTTCTGTATTTGAATATGTTCATGTCTGCGCCATTTTTAACTTCATTTAGGAAATTAATTCCGGTTTCTGAAGCATCCAATTTGGAGAATAAGGCATCTTTATTTTCTGAGTTTTCTTTGGAACAATTGACAAAAAGAAGAATTAAAATAGAAAAGAAAATAGAACGAGTAAACATATTATATGCAGTATTTAGTTATGACATTTAAAAGGAAAGAAAGGCCTAATTTATATAATATTCAGTAAATAAAATAAAGAATTGAGTTAAAATTAAAAAAATAAAGAGGGCAATACTATTGCCCTCTTTATAACTAACTCAAAAATATAATAATAATTTAAAAAATCTAGTAACCAGGGTTTTGAGCAAGGTTTGCATTAAATAATGCATCTGCTGGTATAGGAAACAATACATATCTATTATCCGACACATAAGGTTTCAATTCTCTTGCAGCTAGGAAAGTTCCAAAACGAATCATATCATTTCTTCTCCATCCTTCTAACCACAATTCTTTACCTCTTTCTTTGTAAATTCCATCTAAAGTAGTTGGAAAAACACCAGCTTGTCCAGATCTAGATACTATGGTTGCCAATTTAGCAACATCATTTGTACCAGCACCACCTCTAGCTATTGCTTCTGCTTTCATCATTAAAGCATCCGAATATCTCATGAATACAAAGTCATTATTAGGGGCACCAAGATTAGCAGCATCTGGAATATATTTTTGCATTCTAATCCCTGCCGTTTCAAGAGTTGCTCCACTAGTAATCAAAGTAACTGCAGAAGTATAAAACAATGGATTTCCATTTCTATCTTTCAATGCAACAGTACCTCCTGGTTTGTACATTTGACCTACCTGAAGACCTACTGGATTACCAAAAGCAGCAATTATAGCTGGATCAGCATTTTTTATACGTCTATCATTTGGATTAAACTTATTGTAATATTCTGCTACTGTAGAGAAACCATTCCATCCATCAGGAGTCTGATTATAGTGCATAGACATTCTCCAATGGTATTGAATTCCACCACCTGCACCACCTTGAATATTTTTAGAAGAAAGTAAAATCTCTGGCGATGTATTGTTAGTAGGCTTGAAGTTATCCCAATAATCAGCAGATAATGAACTATTAATTGCATCAACATTAGTAACAACTTTAGTCATATCTGCAGCAGCAAAAGTATAAGGTCCAGCAGGAGTAGTTGCAGTAAATACTCCTTTGTTCAAGTATAATTTAGCTAACAAAAAGTGAGCCGCATCTTTATTTGCTATACTTGCATCTCCAGCAGTTCTTGCAGGCAATGAACCTACAATAGCTTCTAATTCACTAATTACAAATTCTGTTGCTTCAGTTCTAGTCCAAACTTTAGGATCATCTGTTAATGGAGATCCAGCTTCTCTATATGGCGCTTGTCCAAATAAATCGATTACATTATAGTAATAAAATGCTCTTAAGAAACGAGCTTCAGCTATTTGTGAACCTGAACCATTTTCAATAACTAAGTTACAGTTGTATACTTGAGATAATAAAGCATTCCAAGCATTTCTAACTTCATTATGATCAGGAGCCCAAGTATGTACGTGGATTTGTCTCCAAGTGGCATTATCATCCCAGTCACCTCCACGTGTTGGTCCAACTAATGCATCAGATGACATTTCGTCTAAAGCAAACATTTGCCCTTGCGTTTGAAAGCCTCTTAAACCTTCATAAGAACTAGTTAAAAGTGAAGCAGCGTTTACTGTTCCTCCACCAGTATTAGATATAACTACACCATCTAATACTTCTTCATCTAGATTAGTACAACTTACACCTAATACAATAGTACTAGTTAATAAGATGCCTTTTATAATATTAATTCTTTTCATCGTTTTTTAATTAAAATGTTACGTTAAGACCTACAGATACACTTTTATCTCTTGGATATGATAAATATTCCATACCTGCTGAAGGAACACCGTTCAATGATTTATCAGTATCTACCTCTGGATCTGTTCCTGAATAACCCGTGATTATAAATAAATTAGAAGCATTTACATATAATCTTGCAGTAGACATTTTAAGTTTATCTAAAATAGCTCCTTTAACTGTATAACCAAAAGTTAAGTTACCCATTCTCAAGAAATCTCCTTTTTCTAAGTATTTAGTAGAAGGTGAATTTGGATCTCCTTGCGCTTGAGCAGATGTAGCTGCTTCTTGAGTTACGTTTCTACCACCTAAGAAAGCTCCTTTAAAGAAATAAGCATTCGTTGTGTTGTTGTAGATGTAATGTCCAAAAGCACCATAGAATGAAGCTCCTAAATCAAAATTCTTGTAAGTAAAGTTTGTATTGAAACCAACATTGATTTTTGGTAAAGGTTGTTTGTCTAATAATATTTTAGCTGCTGTACCTAAACCAGTATCATTTCCTGCTGCATCAGCATAAATTGAATTTCCAGTTGCATCATATCCTCTCCACTCATACATGTAATAAGAATAAATTGGCTTGTCATTTGTAATAACTTGTGCATAAGCTCCTGATAAACCTTGACCGTTAATTCCACCTGTAGAAATAAACCCAGCAAAATTTGTCATTTTATTAGCTAAGAATGAAGCATTTCCAGAAACATCCCAAGTAAAATCTTCTTTCTCAATCACTTTATAGCTTAAAGAAACTTCAAAACCTTTATTGATTAAGTTTCCTGGTAAGTTTTTGAAACGTGGAGATGGAGGACCTGGTTGCGTTGCAGCAGCAGGAACTGGGAAGATTAAATCTTTAGTATCTTTTTGGAAATAATCAACTGTACCAGTCAATCTGTTATTGAATAATTCAAAATCAGCACCTACTCCATAAGATCTAGTAGTTTCCCACTTCAAATCAGCATTTGCATTACTATCTACATTCAAACTTCCGTTTAGACCATAAGCACCTCTTGAAATAGCCGAGTTAGGTGCAAATTCTTGGTTACCTGTTTTACCAAAGTTTCCTCTAATTTTGAAATCATTTACAATTCCTTCTTTGTTTTCAACTACTTTGTAAGCGATACCTGCAGATGGAAAATAATCGTACTTGTTATTAACTCCTAATTTAGTAGAACCATCAGAACGTAACGTTCCAGTAAGAATTAACTTATTGAATAGAGTAGCATTTACTCTTGCAAAATAAGACTGTAATTCTGATCTGTTTCTATAAGAAAACACTCTGAATTCATTTTGAAGACCACCTTCAATATTGTCAATTAAGTTAGTTTGAGCCATATCATACCCTTTACCTATTGCAACATGTCCATCTGCAGTATAGTCATAATAAGAATAACCAACTAAAGCATCTAAATTAAAATTATCACTAAAGTCATTGTTATAATTCAATGTGTGCTCAAAAGTTTTATTAAATTTATTTTGAGAATTAATTGATGCTTGACCATACTTAACATCTGTAGATCCAGGAACTGAAGCTTGTGCCACATTCTGAATATCCATAGTTGGTAACAATTGACTTTTTCTACTAGAAGTAGAACTTTCAATACCAAATAAGAATTGGTATTTCAATTTACTGTTAATTTTCCAAGTAGTATTGATGCTTCCTAAAAATTTATTAGTGTTTGTAAAATCTTTATACGAATTCAACAATTGAACTGGATTCAAATACGTATTACTAACTACATTATACGTACCATCAGCTTTATAGATAGGTAAAGTTGGATTCCAGTACAAAGAAGTACCAATGATGTTTCCAATATAACCAGCATCGTTAGACAAGATAGTAGTATCATCTTTCAATGAAGCATACATAATTCTTTCTTCTACTTTCAAAGCCCCTCCAAAGAAGTCATTTGAGTTATAAACTGTAGCTGAATATTTATCTAAACCTGTGTTTTTAACGATACCATCTGTATTAGATGCACCCAAAGAGATTCTTGTATTAGAATTCTCAGTTGATTTTGTAAAAGACAAATCGTGATTCATAGAAAAACCTTTTTGCAAAACAGCATCTTTCCAGTTGTAACTTCTTGATCCTTTATCATCACCTCCTGCAGCAACGAATTGCTCCGGAGTCATTACATCAAAATCACCTGCCATTTTACTAAATGTCACAGAAGAACTGTATGCTAATTGTGGTACTTTAGATTTTCCTTTTTTAGTTGTAATCACAATTACCCCATTAGCTCCACGAGAACCGTAAATAGCTGTAGAAGAAGCATCTTTCAATACACTGATACTTTCAATATCATTTTGATTAACGAAATTCAAAGGGTTTCTTGCAGAAGAAGCACCTAATAAATTATCACCACCACCAGAAACGTTTCCTCCATCTAATGGTACACCATCAATAACGATAAGTGGTCCATTACCTGAACGAATAGAAGTATTTCCACGAACTCTAATTGCAACTCCACCTCCTGGCTCCCCACTTGATTGTGTTACTTGTACACCTGCTACTTTACCTCTCAATAATTGAGCAGGCGAAGGAGATGCTACATTGTCAAAATCTTTTGCTCCAATTTGATCAACTGCACCAGTTGCATCTTTCTTTCTAACTGAACCGTAGCCAATAACTACAACTTCTTTTAATTCAGCTGAGTCTTCTTTTAATACTACATTAACTGTGCTTTTTCCTGCTACATTTACCTCTTGAGTTTTAAGACCAATGTAACTAAAAACTAAAACTGCGTTTGAGCCAACATTCTTGATAGTAAATTTTCCATCGAAATCAGTTTGCGCTCCATTTGTTGTTCCTTTAACTAAGATAGAAGCCCCTGGAAGCGGACCGCTAGCATCAGATACAGTTCCAGACACATCTTGCGAATATGTCAAACTTGTACATAGCATCGTTAGAAACACCATCAAGCCTTTAATTAGACTATTTTTCATACGTAATAAATAAGTTGGTTAATAATTTGTTTTAATGGTTTGTTTAAATATTAAGTTCAAACATAATTATAATTTTATGATAATATTAAGATTTTACTAAACTATAACGTTTTCGTTGTGCCGAAAACGTTTTCGATTTTAAAATTAATCCTTTAAAAAATTAATACTAAAATTATAATAAACATAAAAAAAAGGCAATAAAAAAACCATTATTGTATTATTTACGCTTTTACAACGAAAAATCATTGCGTTTTAATCAAAAAAAGAGCCTAATAAGAAAGAACATTGCGAATTATTTAAAGCAATGTCGTTTTTTGCTCTAAATCAACAATCTGAATTTGACTAAATAAATATACCTCAAAACATTTGGCTAAAAAAACCACATCTGCTTTATTTTCCATTTCATAACTCTAACAAAATAGTAATCTAACAAAAACACATTAACATAAAGATTTAGATACACTAACAATATATTTTATGCAAAATATCAATCTGTTTTACATTGCATCAAGTTCACAAACACATTTAAAAATTTAGTTTGTTTATGCCATGCCTTGATTACAATCCATAAAAGGGAATAAAAAAGCCACGGATACAGCAATTAAATCTATTACAAACAGATTGAATCCTGTATTCGTGGCAAAAAAAAAATTCTTTAACGTATTATTTTATGACAATGGTTTTATTGTCAGCACCAATTCCAACAATCTTTAACGATTTCCATTGTTTTGGCAACAATCCTTTATTGTATTTCAATCCAAGGTCTGTTTGTTCCACTCCACCAAAACCATAAATAACAGCTTGAAGCATCGCTCCTGCCCCCGTAGCAAAATATGGATTATTACTATTTGCTGATTCCGAAAACACACCAAAAGGCGGGCGGCTATTTGGTAAATAGGATTTTACAAAATAACTATAGGCTTTTTCTCTATCTCCTAAACGGGCATACAGCACCGATAAAACTCCAGAAGCCATTGCTGGACCATCTTTTTTATCTATTTTTTCTGCGTAGTATTCTAAATCTTTTTCAATTTGGGCTTTGTCTGTGATTATGTGTAAAGGATAGGCTAACAAATTTACATCGGCTTGTTTTATCATTTGCCCCTGATACCCTTTATAATTTTGAGTAATCCCATTCTCTTTGTGAATGACTAATTTCTCCGACACTTCAATCCATTTCGGGTTAATCGGTTCGTTCAAAATTGTTGCCGCTTTAATTGTATTTTTCAAAGACTCAATAGCTGATGCATTTGTAAAGGCATTATCATCGATATGTTGTGCATATTCATCAGCACCAACTACATTTAAAATAGAGAAACTTCCATCCAGATTTTTAACTACACGACTTACCCAAAAATCTGCAGTTTCTTTTAGAACTGCCCATTCTTTTCTCAACCAGGATTTATCTTGTGTATAGCTGTAATAATTCCAAAATGCGATTGAAACATCCGCCGTGATATGTTGTTCAAAAATTCCAGTCAAGGCCCAAGTTGGAGTTGCTTCTTCACCCGTATCATCAGACTCCCAAGGATACATCGCTCCTTTATATCCATAAATAAAGGCTTTTTGTTTTGCTTTTTGCAAACGATCTGAACGATAATCCAAACATGATTTTGCCATATCCGGTTGCAGTGCTAAAAGTGTTGGATACATCCATAGTTCGGTGTCCCAAAAAATATGTCCGTTATAACCTTGCGAGGACAATCCCATAGGGGCAATACTTTGTCTGGTTTCAGGACGGATGTACGAATATAAATTATACAATGCAAAACGAACGCGTTGCTGCGCATCCAGATCACCTTCAATTTGTATGTCGCCCGTATTCCATAACTCAGCCCATGCTTGTTTATGGCGGTTCAATAATTTATCAATTCCTTCTTGTAAAGCATAAATGGGCTGTCTTTCGGATTCATTCAAAGGATCCGTAACATCTTTTGAAGTGCAAATTCCTCCTGCAACTGCAAAACGGTATTTTTTACCCTTAACTAATTTTTTAGTAAAACCAACTTCATTTCCGGTTTGCTTTAAGGTTTCGGATAGCCCGTCAAAAAGAAATGTAGTTGAAGCCGCTACCGTATATTTCCCAGTTAGCGTTTTAGCTGTTGTTCCAAAAACTGGCATTAAATATTGATTATCCTTCAAAACCCTAAACTGACTTTTAGCATCTTTCAATTCGTCAGGAACAACCATATAATTGTTAGCCGTAATTTCTATATCCTTAGTAGGAATGATTTCGACAATTGCCATCGCTGAAAAAGGAATAGCTCTATTGGCTAAAATCGTGTAATTAATAGTCGCCAAATCTTTAAATGAAAATGAAGTGGTACTCGTCCCTTCTTTCATAGAAACTACTTGGCTCCAGTTATCAATATTGTCTGATTTAATTTCTTGATTATTTATATTCAAGTGCAGATTCAAAAACTCAATTCCTCGAACTATTCTACTGATTCCATTTTCGGGACTACCATCGTAAACGCCATTCAGAATAATTTCTTTTGTTTTTAAAGGCGTATCGTCTGTAACAATTCCTATTTGACCGTTGGCCATGGCAACACCATAATAATTTTCCCTGGAATTTGCGAATAAGTGCCACTCATCTGATTTGCTTTGGCTAAAAACGACTGTAGTTAGTAAGAGCATAAACAACAAACTTTTAACTTTTGAAACCATAGTTTAATTTTTTAATAATATTTCCAAACTTATATATTTTTTAGGTAGAAATATTGAATAGTTTCATAATGTATGTCGAATACAAAACGAAAACGTTTTCGACTTATCAAAAACGTTTTCGATAACTCAATTATGTTTAATTTAAGAATATAATTCTATTTTTATGAAGATAATATAATAATTAAACCTTATTTTAATGAAGTTCACAAATAAAATACTTCCCTTTTATTTAGTATTTGGAGCCTCTTTATTCTTGTTTTCTTGTAAAAAAGAAGCGGAAAATGGAGTTATTACAATAGCTTCTTCCGAAAGTATAAAAACTGATTCCACGGTGCAATACATAGAACCTTATAGACCACAATTTCATTTTTCTCCTGAAAAAAAATGGATGAATGATCCAAACGGAATGGTTTTCTACAAAGGAATTTATCATTTGTTTTACCAATATTATCCGGACGACATTGTGTGGGGACCGATGCATTGGGGACACGCGACAAGTACGGATTTAATCCATTGGACACATAAAAAAATCGCTTTGTTTCCTGACAAATTAGGAATGATATTTTCAGGAAGTGCCGTGGTAGATTTAAAAAACACTTCTGGCCTTGGTACAAAAGAAAACCCACCAATGATTGCCATTTTCACCTATCACGACATGGCTGGTGAAAAAGCGGGAAGAACAAACTATCAAACGCAAGGATTAGCATATAGTCTCGACGAAGGCGAGACTTGGGTAAAATATGATGGTAATCCAATTGTTAAAAATTCCGGCATGAAAGATTTTAGAGATACTAAAGTATTCTGGAATACCGATAGCAATCTTTGGAATATGGTATTAGTCGCCGGCGATCACGCACAATTTTACACTTCCGAAAATTTAATCCGCTGGACTCTTGAAAGTGAATTTGGTAAAAATATAGGAGCACATGGCGGTGTATGGGAATGTCCCGATATTTTTAAATTAAAAGTTGCCGGTACCAATGAAGAAAAATGGGTTTTACTTATCAGCATCAATCCTGGCGCACCAAATGGAGGTTCTGGAACACAATATTTTATTGGTGATTTTGATGGAAAAAGTTTTAAAACAACTCAAAAAGACATCAAATGGATTGACAATGGCGCTGATAATTATGCTGGAGTCACATACAACAACACACCAGATAATAAACGAATATTCATAGGCTGGATGAGCAATTGGTCATATGCCCGAAACACGCCAACAAAAAACTGGAGAAGCGCTATGACATTGCCAAGAGAACTTTCACTGGCTAAAATTAATGATAATTATGTCCTAAAAAACATTCCTGTTGATCAATTCAAAAAGCAACAAGCTACAGCTTTTTCCAAAGATAAAATCACCTTAAAACCGAATCAAAAAACAACATTTGATTACAAATATTTGAATCAATCTCAAGTACAATTGAATGCCAAAAATGAAAATTTAAAATTGGTTTTTTCCAATGAAGTTAAGGATTCTCTAGTTCTCAATTACGATGCGAAAGGAAAGACTTTTTCTGTAGACCGAAGACATTCCGGAATGGTAAATTTCGAAAAAAGTTTTGGAGAAAATATTCACAACACCAAAATTCCAAACATTACAACCGAAACAATTGATTATCAAATCATAGTAGATTGGTCCTCAATTGAAATTTTTCTGAACGGTGGTGTATATAGTTTTACGGAACAAATTTTCCCAAGCAAACCGTACACCAAACTTAGCATTCAATCAAATAAAAATCAGGAAATTAAAAACCTTACCATTTCTAAAGTAAAGGGAATCTGGTGGGAAAATTCTTTATAACAACCAAAATAATTAACCAAAAAACAAACTAATGAATAACAAAAAAATACTTTATTGGTCCATTGTCGTTGCATTTGCAGGATTTTTATTTGGATTTGACACTGTAGTAATTTCGGGAGCCGATAAACAATTGCAGCAATTATGGGGTTCTTCTGATTTGTTTCATGGACTAGTAGTGATGTCATCCGCATTATGGGGAACGGTTATTGGCGCTATTTTTGGTGCGTTTCCAACGAATATTTTAGGTCGGAAAAAGACTTTAATAATTATAGGATTGCTATTTTTTGTTTCTTCCATTGGAACTGCCTTCGCAAATAATCCTATTTTCTTTTCCATTTTTAGATTTCTTGGCGGAATTGGTATCGGGGCATCTACTATTGCGGCTCCAACATACGTTTCTGAAATTGCTCCTGCAAAAGACCGCGGAAAATTGGTTGCTTTATACCAATTCAATATTGTTTTTGGAATTTTAATCGCTTTTACATCTAACTATTATTTACAGGATATTGGAGAAAATGCCTGGCGTTGGATGTTAGGAATACAGGCTTTCCCATCCTTTTTATACACAATTCTGGTATTTGGAATCCCGGAAAGTCCGCGTTGGATTTTAGAATACAAGAAAGACAGAGCAAAAGCAGTCGCTATTTTGAAACAAATTAACAGTGACGCAGCAGTAGAAGCAGAAATTGCAGCTATCGAAAAAGAAACTACTCATGAAGGGAAAAACGAATCCATTTTCATGGTAAAATACAGAAAACCATTACTATTGGCGTTTTTTATTGCCTTTTTCAATCAGCTCTCCGGGATTAATGCTTTTCTGTATTACGCGCCTAGAATTTTTGAATTGGCAGGATTAGAAAAATCAGCATCTTTTTTGAGTAGTATCGGAATAGGAGTGATTAATTTGATATTTACCATGATTGGAATCTCGCTAATCGATAAGTATGGAAGAAAAACATTGATGTATTTAGGTTCTGTAGGATATATAATTTCTTTAGGATTAGTGACAACTGCCTTTTATTTTGAGTGGAAAGGAATGGCTGTTCCGTTATTTTTCTTTTTGTTTATAGCCTCTCACGCGATAGGACAAGGAGCCGTAATTTGGGTATTTATTTCTGAATTATTCCCAAATAAACTAAGAGCGGCCGGAATCTCTTTTGGGACTTCTGTTCATTGGGTTTTAGCTGCATTGATTCCTTCTTTTATTCCGTTTTTGTTTAAAGAAATTGGGACTACAACTGTTTTTGCCATATTCTGCATAATGATGATTTTCCAATTGCTTTGGGTATTCACAAAAATGCCGGAAACTAAAGGAAGAACATTAGAAGAACTATCTGAAAGTCTATCAAAAAACGAATAACCATGACTAAAAATATAATCTGTTTCGGCGAAGTTTTGTTTGACGTTTTCCCAACGCATAAAAAAATTGGAGGAGCACCATTGAACGTGGCACTGCGCTTGGCATCACTTGGCATCAATGCCCAAATAATAAGTCGTGTAGGAAATGATGAAATTGGAAAAGAACTCCTTGCTTTTATTAAAAAAAACGGAGTTGATACCGATACGATTCAAATAGACGAAAACTTATCAACCGGGCAAGTTATTGTTCAATTAAACGAGAAGGGTTCTGCTTCCTACACCATCAATTACCCTGTTGCTTGGGACAAAATTATTTGCATTCCGGAAGATGAAATTATGGTCAAAAAAGCGGATGCACTTGTTTTTGGAAGTCTTGTATGCCGAGATTCTGTTTCGCAAGAATCACTTTTAGAAATAATAAACTATGCAAAATACGCTGTTTTCGATGTTAATTTACGTGCTCCTTTTTACACAAAAGAAATACTGATTAATTTGATGATGCAGTCAGATTTTATAAAATTCAATGATGAAGAGTTGTATGAAATAAGTGCTTTTATGAATTCTCCTTACCATTCATTAGAACAAAATATACTTTTTATCGCAGAACAGACAAATACAAAACACATCTGTGTGACTAAAGGAAGTCATGGCGCTGTTTTGTATTACAATGAAAAAATGTATTACAATAGTGGCTATAAAATTGATGTTGTTGATACTGTAGGCTCAGGAGATTCCTTTTTAGCAGGATTGCTAAGCGAGTTGCTTATTAATAGTGACCCTCAAAAAGCAATTGATTTTGCTTGTGCACTAGGGGCAATTGTAGCAAAAAACGAAGGGGCAAATCCAAAAATTTCCAGTAAAGAAATCAATGATTTTATGAATCCCTAAATGCTAGTTAAAATAATTGCAAAGGCATTAAATAATAAATACCTTCTGGTGAAATTTTCCATTTAATTAATAATCAAGCTATTCATTTAGTATTAAATTTATCTTTTTCTTTTAAAACTAATAAAAGTCTATCAAACTGTTTTTTGAAAATTGGTTTACAATAAATAAATTGTAAATTCGTTTTTAGGAAGCAGTTTTTTTGGCTTTCACAAATAGAGTATTGCACTATGAATAATCCCACTCTCAAAGAAATTGCCGCCCAATTGGGAATTTCAATAACCACAGTTTCAAAGTCACTAAAAGGATATTCAGACGTCAGTGAAAAAACAAAAAAATCAGTTATTGAACTTGCTCAAAAATTACATTACACTCCTAATAGTTTTGCAGTAAATCTTAGAACGAAAGAATCAAAAACTATAGGATTGATAATCCCTACACTTGTTCATGATTTTTTTTCGAGTGTAATTAAGGGAATTCTGGAAGAAGCTGAGAAGCGGGACTATATGGTTATCATTTTACAATCCAATGAAAAATTAGAGTTTGAAAAAAAACAAATTGATTTATTATTGAACAAAAGAGTAGATGGTATTTTGATGTCTTTGTCTAATGAAACTGGTGATTTTGAACATTTAAAATCGATTATTGCTAATAGGACTCCACTGGTACTTTTTGATAAAATTGCAAAGCTTGTGAACTGCTCAAAAGTAACCATTAATGACAAAAAAGCCGCATACGACGCGGTTTGCTATCTTATAAATAAAGGTTACAAAAAGATAGCGCACTTCAGAGGCTCTTATCTACCGCAGAACGCTATCGATCGATTTTTAGGATATAAAAAAGCACTCGAAGATAACGGTATTTCTTATGATTCCTCACTGGTCTATGTGTGTGACAACAATTTGGATTTTGAAGATGGTTATGAAAATGCAAAAAAAGTGATTAAGGAGCATCCAGAAATCGATGCTATTTTTGCTGTTACCGATTTAGTAGCCATTGGAATTATTAAATACTTCAATGAAACAGGGATTTCCATTCCGCAACAAATTGCAGTTTTAGGTTTCAGCAATTGGTTTATGTCTAGCGTTATATCACCCAAAATTTCAACAGTTGACCAACCTGGTTTTGAAATTGGAAGAAGGTCAGCGTCGATTCTATTTGATGAAATCTATCTTAAAAAGAAGAACTTACCTGTTGTTTTTCAGTCAATTGAATTAGAAACAAGCATAATTGAAAGGGAATCAACATAAAAAAAATGAATCCTACAATAAACAACCAACGCTTCTTTTCTTAATTTAACGAATAAATATTAATTTGTTTATTTTGACAAAAAACTCAGAAATAAGATAAAAATTAATATCTTGGTAAAGAATATTTTAAGTTAGAGTCATTTTTTACCGACATAAATTAAACACATGAAGACTTAAAAGAAAGTCATTTCTAAAAATATTTTCCTAAAATTAAATACGTAGAAATTCAATTCATGAAAGATATTACTCTTAAAGAAATTGCGACAAAACTGGGAATTTCGATAACTACTGTTTCAAAAGCGCTAAAAAACTATCCGGATGTTAGTGAGACAACTAAGAGAGCGGTAATTGAGCTTGCTCAAAAACTACATTATACCCCTAATAGTTTTGCTGTAAATTTAAGAACAAAAGAATCAAAAACCATTGGTTTAATTATCCCTGAAGTAGTGCATCACTTTTTTTCAAATGTGGTAAATGCCATTATTAATGAAGCCGAAAAAAATGGATATTTGGTTATTATTTTACAGTCTAATGAAACGTTGGCTTTAGAAAAAAAACAGGTAGAATTGCTTATAAACAAGAGAGTGGATGGCATAATTATGTCGCTATCCAATGAATCCAATAACGATGATCATATTAAGGAAATAATGAATAGAAATATTCCTTTTGTGATGTTTGATAAAATTGCGAAGCTTTCTAAATGTTCAAAAGTTGTAATTGATGACCAAAAAGCCGCCTTTAATGCTGTCCAACACTTAATTGATAATGGTTGCAGGAAGATAGCTCATATTCGTGGTCCATTGAATCCTCAAAATGCTATAGACAGATACATTGGTTATAAAAAAGCGTTAGAAAAAAACAACATCCCTTTTGATAATAAATTAGTCTATACTTGTGAAACCGTAACTTTTGAGGAAGGTAGAGATTTTGCCAAGCAAATTATAAATGAACACCCTGACATCGATGGTGTTTTTGCAATTACAGACTTGGTTGCAGTAGGAACACTTGCTTATTTTAATGAAAATAAAATCAACGTACCTGAACAGGTAGCTGTAATTGGTTTTAGCAATTGGTTCATGTCGCAAGTGCTGACACCAAAATTAAGTACTGTGGATCAGCCAAGCCATGAAATGGGGATTGAATCTTTTAACTTATTATTGGAAGAAATGAATTGCCATAAAGAAGGAATTCCTTTCACTCCAAGAACTGTTGAATTAGAAACTAAGATTATTGTTAGAGAATCGTCTATAAAATTTAAGTAAAATGGAGTTCTATAATATCCTTATTTTAGAAAATCAATATTCCTTTTTAATCCTTGAAACTTAGCTCTTTTAAGAGGAGAATTTTTAAAAACTGCTTTAAATGTTTCTTCGGTTATTTCTATCCAGTCCTTTTTTGACATGGAAAGTAATTCTGGATTTGGATTAAATAAAGGTTCGCTATGCGCTTTTGAGAACTTGTTCCAAGGACAAACATCTTGACAAACATCGCATCCAAAAGCCCAATCATCAAATTTCCCTTTCATATCCTGAGGAATGTTTTCTTTTAATTCAATCGTGAAATAGGAAATACATTTACTACCATCAACCATATAAGGCGCAACTATGGCCTCGGTTGGACAAGCGTCAATACAGGCGGTACAAGTTCCGCAGTGATCAGTTGTGGGATTGTCATAGTCTAAATCTAAATCGATAATGAGTTCTGCAATAAAGTAAAAAGAACCTACTTTTTGCGTCAATAAATTACTGTTTTTGCCTATCCAACCCAAACCACTTTTGGCAGCCCACGCTTTATCAAGTACTGGTGCAGAATCTACAAAGGCTCGGCCAGAAACTTCTCCGATTGTTGATTGAATAGAGAATAAAAACTCTTTAAGTTTTTCCTTGATTACAAAATGATAATCCTGCCCGTAAGCATATTTTGAAATTTTATAAGAATCCGGGTTTTGAAGTTCTTCAGGATAATAATTTAGCAAAAGCGAAACAACACTTTTAGCATCATCGACTAATAAAGTTGGATTTAAACGCTTGTCAAAATGGTTTTCCATATAGGACATTTGGCCATTTCGGTTGTTCTTTAACCAGTTTTCTAAACGAGGAGCTTCTTGTTCCAAGAAACCAGCTTTTGATATTCCACATGATAAAAATCCGAGACGTTCCGCTTCGGATTTGATAAATTGCGTGTATGTAGACTTGTGGTTTATAATCAGAAAATAGAAGTTGAAAAATGAAATTTACTAGCCATGATAGCAGCGGCATCTCCATATTTAGAAAAACAAGGCTTTTCAGCCGTAGTTTTTGTCAATTGGGAATACAGCGAATAGCAGGAAATGGCTCCAAAAAAATTAAAACAATCCTCCTTGAATGTTTGTATTTAATTTTCCTAAATGTTTATACGCTTTATCGGTAACTTCCCTACCTCGCGGCGTTCTCATGATAAATCCTTCCTGAATCAAAAACGGCTCATAAACTTCCTCGATTGTTTCGCTACTTTCTGATACGGCTGTCGCCAAAGTAGTTAAACCAACTGGTCCACCTTTGAATTTATCGATGATTGTGGTCAAAATTTTATTATCCATTTCATCCAGACCATGAGCGTCAACATTAAGCGCTTTTAAGGCATAACGAGCAATTTCTATGTCAATTGTACCGTTTCCTTTAATCTGGGCAAAATCACGTACACGACGCAACAATGCGTTAGCTATACGAGGTGTTCCCCTACTTCTACCTGCTATTTCTATGGCTGCTTCCATTGATATTGGCATTTTAAAGATAGTAGCACTTCTTTCTACAATTGTGGTCAGTAACTCTGTTGTATAATATTGTAAACGGGACGATATTCCAAAACGAGCTCTCATAGGAGCCGTTAGTAGACCAGACCGTGTAGTGGCACCAATTAATGTAAATGGATTTAGATTGATTTGGACCGTTCTTGCATTTGGTCCTGATTCAATCATAATGTCAATTTTGAAATCCTCCATAGCAGAATACAAATATTCTTCGACAATAGGACTCAAGCGGTGAATTTCATCAATAAACAATACATCTCTTTCCTCTAAATTAGTCAATAAACCCGCTAAATCACCAGGTTTATCCAATACTGGACCTGAAGTAATCTTGATTCCAACTTGAAGTTCATTGGCAAGAATATTAGCTAAAGTCGTTTTTCCTAAACCGGGAGGACCATGAAAAAGCGTATGATCAAGCGCTTCATTACGTTGATTAGCAGCTTGCACAAAAACTTTTAGATTTTCTAATATTTGGTCTTGTCCTGCAAAATCATCAAAAGAAAGTGGTCTTAATTTTTTTTCAAGATCAAGTTCTTCCGAATTGTAACCGTTTGATGTTGGGTCTAAATTTTCATTCATGTAACAAAGATAGCAAAGCAATTTTGAATTATAAATTTTAAATTTTAAATGCTATAAAAATTAAAAAAGCAGCTATGCAATAGTATAGTAAGAAGAGCAAACAATAATAAACGCCACAAAAAAAGCCTCTGCTGAAGCAGAGGCTTTTTTTATTATTTTTAGTGGTGTAAAACTTCTTCACCTTCTTTCATTGGAACATTTTGAGGTACAAAATCCACATCGTGTGCTGGATTACTGTAGTCATAAGGCCAACGATAAACGTGAGGAATTTCACCTGGCCAGTTACCGTGCATGTGCTCAACCGGTGCAGTCCATTCTAATGTATTTGATTTCCATGGATTCATTACAGATTTTTTACCGTAGAAAATACTAACGAAAAAGTTGTATAAGAAAACCAATTGAAATGCTCCACCAATCAATGCAAATGTTGTAATCAAAACGTTTACGTTTTGTAAATCATCAAACAATGGAAAGTTTGTGTTTGTATAGTAACGTCTTGGTAATCCAGCTAATCCAATAAAGTGCATTGGAAAAAATACACCATAAGCACAGATTGCAGTTACCCAAAAGTGAACATATCCAAGGTTCTTGTTTAACATTCTTCCGAACATTCTAGGGAACCAGTGGTAAATTCCAGCAAACATTCCGTAAAGAGCAGAAATACCCATTACTAAGTGAAAGTGAGCTACAACGAAATAAGTATCATGGACATTAATATCAAGTGTACTGTCTCCAAGAATAATTCCTGTTAAACCACCAGTAATAAATGTAGAAACTAAACCAATTGAAAACAACATAGCTGGATTTAACTGTAAGTTACCTTTCCAAAGTGTTGTGATGTAATTAAACGCTTTTACAGCAGAAGGGATAGCAATCAATAATGTTGTAAAAGTAAATACTGATCCCAAAAATGGATTCATACCCGAGATAAACATATGGTGACCCCAAACAATTGTTGATAAGAAAGCAATAGCCAAAATTGACATAATCATCGCTCTATAACCAAAAATTGGTTTACGTGAATTTGTTGCAATAACTTCCGAAGTAATACCCAAAGCAGGTAATAATACGATATAAACTTCAGGGTGTCCTAAGAACCAAAACAAGTGTTCGAACAATACTGGTGAACCACCTTGATAATGCAAAACTTCTCCAGCAATATAAATATCAGATAAGAAGAATGAGGTTCCGAAACTTCTATCAAAAATCAACAATAATGCTGCAGATAAAAGAACTGGGAAAGAAACGATACCGATAATTGCAGTTACAAAGAAAGCCCAAATTGTAAGAGGCAATCTAGTCATAGTCATCCCTTTAGTTCTTAAATTAATTACTGTTACAACGTAATTCAAAGAACCCATCAAAGAAGATGCGATAAAGATAGCCATTGAAACTAACCATAATGTCATACCTAAACCTGAACCAGGAATAGCTTGTGGCAATGCACTCAAAGGCGGATAAATTGTCCATCCTGAAGAGGCTGGACCAGCTTCAACAAAAAGAGAACTAACCATAATTATACTAGACAAAAAGAACAACCAGTATGATACCATGTTCATAAAACCAGATGCCATATCACGTGCTCCAATTTGAAGCGGTATCAATAAGTTACTAAAAGTACCACTTAAAGCGGCGGTTAATACAAAGAATACCATTATCGTTCCGTGTATCGTAACTAAAGCCAAATAAATATCATTAGTCATTACTCCGTTAGGGGCAAATTTATCACCAAGTAAAATATTGAAAATTTTAAATGATTCTTCTGGCCATGCTAATTGCATTCTAAATAGCATAGACATCCCTACTCCTATAATTCCCATAATAATACCCGTAATTAGGTATTGTTTGGCAATCATTTTATGATCAATACTAAAAATATATTTAGTAATAAAAGTGTCTTTATGGTGATGTTCGTGTTCGTGATCTATTGCGTGATCGTGACCTTCTGCTGACATATATGTTTACTTTAAATTTTTCTTGTTAATTATTTCATGGCCATTACGGCAACTGCTGCAGTATCTTTTGCTTTAGTAGAATCTGTACCAGTTGCTCCATCAGTAGCAGCAGGTTCAGCCATTGCAGCTTTTACTTCACTTACAATTGTAGCTTTATCTTTCAACCATGCTTTATAGTCTTCAGGTGTATCTACAATAATTTTCATTTGCATATTATAATGAGATGCTCCACAAATTTTATTACAAAGCAATAAGTAATCAAACGTGTAAGGATCAAGAGCAGTTTCACCCTTAGCAACTAAATCAATACTTTTCTTAGATCTAAGAGCATTAATATTAGCTACTTTTTCTACCATAAATGGCAATTCTCTATATTCTGCTGTCGTGTATATAGGTTCAAAAGCAAATTGCGTAACCATACCAGGAACACAATTCATTTGTGCTCTAAAGTGAGGCATATAAGCTGAATGCAAAACATCCTGAGATCTCATTTTAAAAAGAATCTTTTTTCCTTTAGGGATATGTAATTCTGTAACAACAATATCATCTTGTGCATAAGGATCCGCTAAATCAACACCTACAGCGTTAGCTCCTTCGATAAATCTAACATTAGCTTTCCCTAATACATTATCATTACCCGAATATCTAGCTTTCCAGTTAAACTGTTGTGCATATAATTCAATAATTATAGTATCCTCGTCTTCATCAACAAACATAATATTTGTCCAAGCGAAAAGACCATAAAGAATCAAACCTGCTAAAACTACAGCTGGAATAACACTCCAAATGGCTTCTAACTTATTATTATCTGCGAAATAAAGTGCTTTTTGATCTTTTTTACCTCTGTATTTGAATGCAAAATAATGCAATAACACTTGAGTTATAGCCTGTACTATAAAGATAAGAATCCATGTAATATTCATCAAATTATCTACTTCACCACCATGGGCTGAAGCAGGTGTATGAAGAACAAGAGGTCCCCATTTAAACAATCCGTAAATTGAAAAAATATAAATGAAAGCCAAAAACCCAAACATCAAATAACCTTGAACGTTATTGTCGTTATCTGTAGCTATTTCTGAACTATCTGAATTAGATCCAACTTGCGTCAGGTCGAATATTTTAGTCAATTGCCATAAAGCAACAGCTAATAAAACTAAAACTATAATTACCAACAAACTTGTCATCTGTTTTTTTCTTTAAATATTAATAATGAAAATGTTTACTTTCTTCAATGAAAGGATTTCTTTTTGCTAACAAAGGAGCTTTAGTTAACGCTGTGAAAACAACATAAATAAATAATCCTAGGAAGAAAAGAACTGATGCTATTTCAGGTATACCAATAAACCATCTGTCCCCTACAGTTCCCGGCATAATCATATTAAAGAAATCAATATAATGACCAGTTAGTATTACAATACCTGCCATAACTAGTACCCAAGTAATTCTCTTGAAATCTGTATTAATTAATATTAATAAAGGGAATAAAAAGTTCATTACTACAGCACCAAAGAATGGAAGATTATACAATTCAATTCTAGTGATAAAATATGTTACCTCTTCAGGAATATTTGCATACCAAATCAACATGAATTGTGAGAACCATAAATAAGTCCAGAAAACACTTAATCCAAACATGAATTTTGCTAAATCGTGAATATGACTTGTATTTACATGCTCTAAATATCCTCTAGATTTTAAATATAAAGTAATTAAAGCAATAGTCGTAATTCCACTAACAAAGAAGCTAGCAAATACATACCATCCAAATAATGTACTGAACCAGTGAGGATCAATAGACATTATCCAATCCCAAGACATTATAGATTCTGATACGATGAAGAAAACTAAAAACATCGCTGAAATATTGAAGTTTTTTTTGTAAAATGAGTTATCATTTGCTTCGTCCTGTGCCAAACAGTTCTTTCTTGAAAAATATTGATATAAACTCCAACCAGTTAAAAATATAGCAGCTCTAATAATCCAAAAAGGAAAATTTAAATAACCAGATTTATTAGCAATCAGTTTGTCACTAGCTACAACTTCAGGATCTAACCATATAAAAATGTGATTAAGATGCAAACCACATAATATTAGAATAACAAAAAAGATAACAGAACCAACAGGTAAATAAGAAGTTATACCTTGCATAACTCTAAATAATACAGGAGACCATCCAGCCTGAGCTACTTGTTGAATAGCATAAAATACTAAAACACCAAGAGAGACAAGCATAAAGAAAATACAAGCAACGTATAAAGCAGACCAAGGTTTGTTTTGTAGTTGGTGTAAAACATGATTCAAATGCTCAGTATGTTCAGCCTCTTCACTAACTTCATGACCTTCTTTTTTAACAGCTGCCTCAGCGTGTACTGGTTCAGCATGCGTTGCTTCAGCAACTTTAGTAGTATCATCAGTTAGAGCAACAGCTTCATGAGATTCTTCCATTTTTTTCTCTTCGGTAGCTTCACTATGACCAGCAGCAGCTTCATGTGAAGGTTCAGCAGCAGTAGTCGCTTCATGTTTAGCTTCACCATGACCACCATGACTTTCGGCCGCAAGAAGCTTTTCAACTTCTTGAATATCTTTAGGTGCAGTTAAAAAACCATATCCAATTCCTAAAAGACCTACAGCCATTAAGATGAAAGAAAAAGTTTTTAATTTACTTGAAAATGTATACATATCTATTACGATCAGTTTGTTCAACAATTATAATTCGCTTTTTAGTTTTAGAACATAGTCAGTAACTAACCAACGTTCATGGGCACTCAATTGGTTAGCATGTGAACCCATTGAATTTAAACCATAAGTTATAACATGAAAAATACTTCCTTCAGTGATAACTCTATCTTTATAACTAGGAACACCCAGAAATTTTTCTCTTTCTACAAGCTTTCCTTTACCGTTTCCAGAAGCTCCATGGCAACTGATACAATATATTTCAAAAAGCTCTTTTCCTTTATCAGAATCTCTACTTAACGAATCTAAAGGAGATTTAAGATTTGCTTTTGCCAACTCATACCCTGCAGTAGAATTTTCATATTCAAAAGGTTCAAATCCTCTATTGATAGTTCCTGCAGCAGGAAGCTGACCCTCTTTACCATCTTTAAATGCATTTGATTCAGAATAAGTTTCATACCCTACTGACTCATACATATTTGGAAAATACTGATAATTCGGTTTCGCATTATTATGGCAAGATGAAACTAAAATAGTTATGCCAAATAAAAGTGTTATTTTATATACGCTTTTCATATCTATAATTAATGCTTTTCTATTACTTTAACTTCTACAGCTCCCGTACTTTGGAAAAAAGAAACTAATTCTTCTTCATTATCATTTACAGATACTTCCATTAAAAAATGGTCATCTGTAGTTCTTACATCTGGATTTTCAGCTTCTTTGAAAGGCCATAATTTACTTCTCATATAAAAAGTAATAACCATTAAGTGAGCAGCAAAAAACACCGTAAGTTCAAACATAATTGGAACGAAAGCTGGCATGTTTTCAATATAACTAAAACTTGGCTTACCACCAATATCTTGTGGCCAATCTTGAATCATAATATAATTCATCATAGCTGTTGCTACTGAGATTCCGACACAACCATAAAGGAAAGCACAAATAGCTAATCTTGTAGGTGCAATTCCCATAGCTTTATCCAAACCGTGTACAGGGAATGGAGTAAAAACTTCTTCAATATGATGATGAGCTGCTCTGGTTTTTTTAACCGCATCCATCAATATATCATCGTCATTATAAATGGCGTATATTACTTTATTACTCATGATGTGAATCTTTATTTACTTCTCTTTCTCTTTTGTAATTATCTCCAGTTCCTTTCAAAATTGTTTTTACCTCTGCTTGTGCAATTACAGGGAATGTTCTTGAATACAATAAGAACAATACAAAGAAGAAACCTATTGTTCCAATGAAAATTCCAATATCAACAAATGTAGGTGAAAACATTGTCCAAGAAGATGGTAAATAATCTCTATGTAACGAAGTTACGATAATTACAAATCTCTCAAACCACATTCCAATATTTACAACTATCGAAATTATAAACGAGAACATGATACTTGTTCTTAATTTTTTGAACCACATGAATTGCGGAGAAAAAACATTACAAGTCATCATTGACCAATATGCCCACCAGTAAGGTCCGGTTGCTCTGTTTAAGAAAGCATATTGTTCGTACTCTACACCAGAATACCATGCAACAAATAATTCAGTTATGTAGGCAACCCCAACAATAGAACCAGTAATCATGATAACTATATTCATCAACTCAATGTGTTGAATCGTTATGTAAGCTTCTAGATTAGATACTTTTCTCATAATGATAAGCAAAGTATTAACCATCGCAAATCCTGAGAAAACTGCTCCAGCAACAAAGTACGGAGGGAAAATTGTAGTATGCCATCCTGGAATAACAGATGTAGCAAAGTCCATCGATACAATAGTATGCACAGAAAGTACAAGTGGAGTAGCTAAACCTGCAAGTACTAAAGATACTTCTTCAAAACGTTGCCAGTCTTTTGCTCTACCGCTCCATCCAAAACTTAATATAGAATACACTCTTTTGTTGAAAGGAGTAATAGCTCTATCACGTAACATTGCAAAATCAGGTAATAAACCAGTCCACCAGAATACTAATGAAACAGAAAGATATGTTGAAATTGCAAATACATCCCAAAGTAATGGTGAGTTAAAGTTTACCCAAAGAGAACCAAATTGATTCGGAATTGGTAAAACCCAATATGCTAACCATGGACGACCCATGTGAATGATTGGAAATAAACCTGCTTGAATAACCGAGAAAATTGTCATTGCTTCTGCAGAACGGTTAATCGCCATTCTCCAACGCTGACGGAAAAGTAATAATACCGCCGAAATAAGTGTTCCCGCGTGACCAATACCAACCCACCAAACAAAGTTCGTGATATCCCAAGCCCATCCTACAGTTTTATTTAATCCCCATGTTCCAATACCTGTAGATACGGTGTAAATTATACAGCCAAGTCCCCAAAGGAAGGCTATTAATGCGATTGAAAATACAATCCACCAATGTTTGTTTGCTTTACCTTCAACAGGCGCAGCTACATCTACAGTTACATCGTGATAAGATTTATCACCTATAACTAAGGGTTTTCTAATGGTTGCTTCGTAGTGAGACGACATAATCCTTTATATTGATTCTTAATTAATTATTTTTTGTACTAGGTATTTCTAACTTTAACGTGGTAAATCACATTTGGTTTTGTTCCAACATGCTCCAATAAATGATACATTCTTTCGTCAGCAGCTAATTTAGTAACTTCCGCTTCTTTATCATTTACATCTCCAAAAATCATTGCTCCAGTAGAACAAGCATTTGAACATGCAGTTTGGAATTCACCATCAACGATTGCTCTTCCTTCTCTTTTTGCTTTCAAAATCGTCGCTTGTGTCATTTGAATACACATTGAACATTTCTCCATAACTCCACGAGAACGAACATTAACATCTGGATTCAATACCATACGTCCTAAATCGTCATTCATATGATAATCGAATTCACTGTTTTTGTTGTACAAGAACCAGTTAAAACGACGTACTTTATATGGGCAGTTGTTAGCGCAATAACGCGTTCCAACACATCTGTTATAAGCCATATGATTTTGACCTTGACGAGAGTGTGAAGTTGCAGCAACTGGACAAACTGTTTCACAAGGTGCATGATTACAATGTTGACACATTACAGGTTGAAAAGAAACTTGTGGATTATCTCCAGCTTTTTCCATTTCATTAAATGTAGATAATGAACTTGATAAACCTGCGATATTTTCTTTTCTTTCGTTATCTCCTTCAAAAGTACTTTCAGAAGAATAATATCTGTCAATACGCAACCAGTGCATATCACGACTTCTTCTGACTTCTGATTTTCCAACAACAGGAACGTTGTTTTCAGCATGACAAGCAATTACACAAGCACCACAACCGGTACAAGCATTCAAGTCAATAGAAAGATTAAAATGATGTCCAGTTGAACGATCAAATGAATCCCATAAATCAACTTTAGTTGCTTCAACTAGTTTGTGATCCAATGAAACCATTGGTTGCTCGTTCCACTCTTTAGCATCTTTTGTATTGAAAATCTCTAAAGAAGTTTCTTTTATAATATCACCTCTTCCCATCAATGTTTTCTGACCTTGAACACAAGCAAACTCATGTTCTCCTCCAGCTTTCGCCAATGTTACAGACTGTACATTATCAAATCCTTTATATAAAGAGTAGGCATTTAAACCCACTATCATTTCTTCTTTCAAAGCCGCTTTACGACCGTAACCTAATGCTAGACCAATAGTCCCAACAGCTTGTCCTGGTTGAACTATTACCGGAACATTTTCTAATTTAATTCCATCAGCAGTAGTAATAGTAGCATAACTTCCGTTTAATCCACCATTTGCAACGATTTCATTAGAAAGTTCGTATTTCTTAGCATCTGCATTCGAAACAGTAACATAATTATCCCAAGATACTCTTGTAATTGGATCTGGAAACTCTTGCAACCAAGGGTTATTCGCTTGCTGCCCATCTCCCATACCTGTTTTAGTATATAAAACAAGTTCTAATCCTTGAGAAGCTTTTGATTTTGCCAAAGCATTTGCAGCAGCACTATAATCAGCAGAACCCGCAGATACCGTTGGAATAACTCCGACATAAACACCATCATGTAACACTTTATTCCAAGAAGAACCAGTAATTATTGTTGATGCATTAGCCTTAATATAATCGTAGAATGTACCTGTAGATCCATTTAAAGACAACAAGACATCTTGAAATTGTTTTGTTGCAAAAAGAGGACGAATAGTAGGCTGAGTAATTCCGTAAGTTCCTTTTGTGACACTTACATCATTCCATGATTCTAAATAATGAGGAACAGCAGCTGCAATAGTACTTACTAAAGCAGTTTCATCTTCTTTTAAAGAAAATGCCACTGATGTTTTTACTTTTTTAAGTCCTTCAACAAAAGAAGCACTATCCGCTAAAGTATACACTGGATTAACACCACTCATTATCAAAGTATGAACGCTTCCCGCTTTCATATCGTTAATTAATTGAGTAACTTTTGCATCAGATCCTTTTCTGATTTGTCTTACTCCTGAAGTACTGAAAGCTTCACTTGCCAACACTTGGTTGATAGCTAAAACTAACAATTGAGCATTTTTATCTTGAATACCAGATACTAAAACTCCTTTTGAACCAGCAGCTTTCAATTGTTGAGCCGCTTTTGTAACTTCTGCTTTAAATTTATCTTCTAAACTTACAGAAACAGAAGAACCAGTTATAATATTATATATGTATACTAATGCTTGTTTTTGATTAGCAGTAGACATTGGCAAACGCTTATCAGCAGCAGCACCAGACAAAGTCATATTTGCTTCTAATTGGAAATGACGAGACATCTTTCCTGCTTTAGGAATTCTTCCTTTAGCATAACCCGAATCAAATCCTCCACCTTGCCAATCCCCAAGAAAATCAGCTCCAACAGAAACTATAAGTGACGCTTTAGAAAAATCATAATCAACCAAAGCTCTTTCTCCATAAACCGCCTCAAAAGCATCTAAAGATTCAGATTCAGATATCGCATCATAAACAACATGCTTAGCATTTGGATTTTTACCGATAAACTCAGCAATCAATTTTTCAGTAGACGGGCTCGCTAATGTATTTGTCAAAAGTACTACTTGACCACCTTTTGCAGCAGCATCAGCTATACTTGACTTAACTTTAGAATCAACAGCAGTCCAAGTTGAATTTTTACCTTCAATTTTCGGTTCTTTCAAACGCATACTATCATATAAAGATAGAATAGACGCATGAATTCTTGCATTAGCACTAAACTTAGCTCCAGCAATAGTATTATTATCTATTTTAATAGGACGCCCTTCACGGGTTTTTACCAAAAGATTAGCAAAATCAAAACCGTCAAAAACAGTAGTTGCATAATAATCCGCAACTCCAGGAATGATTTGCTCCGGCTGAAGTACGTAAGGTATTGATTTGTTCACAGGACCTTCGCAAGCTGCAAGCGTAGCCGCTGCAGTACTAAAACCAACGTACTTTAAAAAATCACGACGTGATGTTGATGAAGATGACAAAGCGTCATTATTTCCTAAAAACTCATCAGTAGGAATTTCTTCAACAAATTCGTTATTTCTAAGCGCCTCAACAATAGAACTATTTTTGTCTAGTTCCTCAACACTTTTCCAGTATTTTTTGTTTGATGACATATATAAATATTAAAATCTTAATAATTTGATTAATAGTGGCATTTACCACATTCTAAACCTCCCATTTGCGCTGCAGTCAACTTGTCTACACCGTATTTCTTAGAAAGTTCTTCATGAATTTTAGTATAGTATTCATTACCCTCCATCTTAACATCCGTTTTTCTGTGGCAATCAATACACCAACCCATTGTTAATGGAGCAAATTGCTTTTGAATTTCATACTCTTGAACTGGACCATGACACGTTTGACATTCAATTCCTGCAACAGTTACGTGTTGAGAGTGATTAAAGTAAACGAAATCAGGTAAATTATGAATACGAACCCATTTTACAGGCTGTGTTTTTCCAGTATAACTTTGAGTTGTTTTATCCCAACCAACAGCAGTATATAATTTTTGGATTTGCTCATCATAGAATGCTTTGCTGTATTCCGGAGTTGCAGTAGTTTCAGCAACTTCAGCAATATTCTTATGACAGTTCATACAAACATTCAATGATGGAATTCCTCCGTTTTTACTTACCCTAGCAGCAGAGTGACAGTATTTACAGTTAATTTCATTATCTCCAGCATGTATTCTGTGAGAGTAGTGAATTGGTTGAATCGGAGCATAATCCTGATCAACACCAACCTGCATTAAAAAACCGTACACAAAATAAGCACTCGCCAAAAGCAAGAATATCGCCGTAACTAAAACCAAAAACTGATTTCTCGCAAATGCTTTCCATATAGGAGTTGTTGGCGTTTTAGGAGCCGTCTCTATACCATTTGCTTTTGCAACTTTAGATAAAACCTTGTTTACCAAGAATAGCATTACAACCAGAATAACCATAACAAGTGCTAAAGCACCTAATATAATATTGTTTGAAATACCACTATCAACAGCTGGCTTACCAGGAACTTCAGCACCACCAGGTCCTGGAGCAGCAACTTCAGCTTTAGGCTCCGAAGTATAAGCAATGATGTTATCAATATCAGCATCTGATAATTGAGGAAAAGCAGACATTACAGCCTTATTATTTTCCTCAAACACTTTTACAGCCTGAGCATCCCCAGATTTAATTAAGTCTGAACTATTTTTTACCCACTTGTAAAGCCATGCCATCTCGTACTTAGCAGCAATACCCCTTAACATAGGACCTGTTGCTTTCGCATCTAATTTGTGACATGCAGCACAATTTGCATTAAACAATTCTTTACCTTTTACAGCATCTCCACCCGTCGCCGCAACTGGCGCAGCTGTTGCCGCATCAGCTGTAACTGCCGCAGCTTCTTGAGCAAATGAAGTTAAAGAGAAAATTACCGACAGGGCTATGCCTAAGACTAATTTTCTTGAGATCGAATTATGGTTACCCACCTTTTTCATATAGTATAATGATTATCTACTAAAAATTGGCACAGTTTTTTCTAATTGAATTATAAAAACTGATCCTTTATTTAAAAACTTCGACAAAAATACGACTTAAGAACTATTCTCAAAACCTTAAAATAGTCTTAATTTCAATTTATATTAATTCTAAATAACATTTAGTATTTGCTATCAATCATTAAATATTACTTTTGCACAAAAACAATCACATTATGAGAATTTTAGCCCTTAGAAAAGCATTTTTTATCTCTCTGATCTTAGTTATTTCCTATTGTAATGCAAACGCTCAAGACGGAAACATCAGAGTAAATCAAGACTCAAAATTCGAACAATTATTAAATGAAAAGAGAAAAACAAATGTTTCAAACACTGTAAATGGCTATTATAAAATTCAAATTTTCAGCGGAGACAGCGAAAAAGCAAAAAAAACATTAAATGATTTCAAACAAGAATTCAGAGATATAGATGGCACTATTGTTTTCTTTACGCCAAATTACAAAGTTTGGGTAGGTAATTTTAAAACACGAATCGAAGCAGAACGAAATCTAATCGAAATCAAAAAAAGATACAGTAATTTACATTTAATAAAGCCTAACAAATAAAAAAAAAGACACCTAATCAGGTGTCTTTTTTTTATTGTCCCAAAGTTACTTGGTAATACTTCTTAATAATATTTTTTTTATCGCCACTACTTTTATTACCATCTTTAAATTCTTTTAAAAGCTCCGGATAAGACGACAACATCACTTTCATCTCTCTATTAGATAAAAAGGATGGTTGCCCTGTATAACAATCAATAAGCATAGGAATTGATGCATCACCGGCCGCAGAAGCAATTGCAACTCCAATCAATCCAAACATCGCTCCCATAGCAATCGCATTATTAGAATTATAAATTACATTTTCAATGTAATACTTACCACTAATAATTTCCGTCTTGGCATAATGATTTGAACTTGCATATTTTGAAACATTAATGTAAAAATTTTCTCCATCGCTAAATCCATAATAATTCAGTTCTCCTGAATTAGTAGCTTTATTAAGCAAATAAAACTTTTCTTTTTTGTTCGTGATTTCAAACTTAGTACCATCTAATGGTTTTCCATTTAAAACATCAGCATAAGTCAAATAAACACCTTTGATCGGAACATCTGCAATCATTTTAGTTGTAATACTCTGATTAGCATCAAAAACTAAAGCCGTTTTATCGGTATCACTTGTTTTCATATAGCTATTCAAACATTCCTGCAAAACTTTCTTCAATCGTTCATCGTGCTTACCGGTAACATCCATACCGTTACTTTCTGTCGAAGCCGTATATGACCCTACGATATAATCAACACCATCTTTAGATTCTATAACATCAATTGCCAAAGTTGCATATACGGTCTCAGACATTGCTCGAGTAAGTTCAGAAACATACAAATCATTAATCCGGATAGAAATCTTAGGCTTATTCTCTTGCTTTGGACAAATAATGGAGAGATAATCAAAAAATTCTTCTGATAAAGGCTTCTCGAAATTAGCTAACACTTTTCTATTAAAACCTCCTTTTTGAACAGTTCCGATATTTTCTTTAAACTGTCTTCCATCATAAACATTTTCTACATAAAAATTAAAACCAACTGCTTTATCATTTTTATCTTTTAAAGAAACTTTATGGAATTCCGTTTTATTTTGAGAAAAGGCAACGGTGCTAACTACAACAAAAAATAATGCAAGTAATTTATTCATAAATTTAATTTTTAGTACGCTATAAAAATAAAAAAATCCCGATTGCTCGGGATTTTAATTATAAGATATATTGAAATTCTATTTCAATTTCTTTTTAACAGCTACTTCATGGTAGGATTCAATAACATCTCTTTCTTCGATGTCGTTGTATCCTTTTACTTGAATACCACAATCGTAACCTTTAGCAACTTCTTTCACATCGTCTTTGAAACGTTTCAGTGCTAAAAGCTCTCCTGTAAAGACAACTACACCTTCTCTAATAATTCTCATTTTAGCGCTTCTGACAATTTTACCGTCCATTACCATACAACCTGCAATTGAACCTACTTTAGAGATTTTGAATATCTCTCTAATCTCAGCAGTACCCAGAATTTCTTCTTTCATTTCAGGAGCTAACATTCCTTCCATTGCATCTTTCAAGTCATCAATAGCGGCGTAAATAATAGAGTAGTAACGGATATCGATTTCTTCTTTGTCTGCTAATTGTCTTGCATTTCCAGCAGGACGAACATTAAATCCAATGATAATCGCATCAGAAGCAGAGGCCAACATTACGTCAGTTTCTGTAATTGCTCCAACACCTTTATGGATAATATTGATTTGAATTTCTTCAGTAGATAATTTAGAGAACGAATCAGACAATGCTTCAACAGATCCATCAACATCTCCTTTAAGGATAATGTTCAATTCTTTAAATTGACCCAATGCAATTCTTCGTCCAATTTCGTCTAATGTAATGTGACGTTGTGTACGTACGGATTGCTCACGCATCAATTGAGAACGTTTCGAAGCAATTTGTTTCGCTTCTTTTTCGTCTTCAAAAATATTGAACTTATCACCCGCAGTTGCTGCTCCATCAAGACCAAGAACTGAAACCGGAGTCGAAGGACCCGCAACAGTAACTATATTCCCTCTTTCATCATGCATGGCTTTAATTTTACCATGATGCTTACCAGCCAACATATAATCTCCAATTTTCAACGTTCCATTTTGAACTAATATCGTAGAAACATATCCTTTTCCTTTATCAAGGAAAGCCTCAACAACAGTTCCAGAAGCCGCTTTATTTGGATTTGCTTTCAAATCTAAAAGTTCTGCTTCTAACAATACTTTTTCTAATAATTCCTTCACACCTGTTCCTACTTTAGCAGAAATGTCATGTGATTGAATTTTTCCACCCCAGTCTTCAACAAGTAAATTCATACCTGCTAATCTTTCTTTTACTTTTTCAGGATTAGCATTTGGCTTATCAATTTTATTGATAGCAAATATGATAGGAACCCCCGCCGCTTGAGCATGGCTAATTGCTTCTTTAGTTTGCGGCATTATGTCATCATCAGCTGCAATTACAATAATAGCAATATCTGTAACTTGAGCACCACGCGCACGCATCGCAGTAAACGCTTCGTGACCTGGTGTATCTAAGAATGCAATTTTTTGTCCGTTATCTAAAGTTACTCCGTAAGCACCAATATGTTGTGTAATTCCTCCAGACTCTCCTGCGATTACGTTTTCTTTACGAATGTAATCCAGTAACGATGTCTTACCGTGATCGACGTGACCCATTACCGTTACAATTGGCGCTCTGAAAACTAAATCTTCTTCTCTGTCTTCAACAACCTGAATTGCTTCTTCGATGTCTACAGTGATAAATTCAACTTCATAACCAAATTCATCAGCAACAATAGTTAACGTTTCTGCGTCAAGACGTTGGTTCATGGTAACCATGATTCCAAGTGACATACACGTACCAATAACTTTAGTAATTGGCACATCCATCATGATAGCAATTTCACCTACAGTAACAAATTCAGTAACCTTAATAGTTTTACTTCCTTCGTCAATAGCTCTTTGCTCATCATCAGATTTTTGACGGTGCGTATCTCTTTTATCTCTTCTATATTTAGCTGCTTTAGATTTACCACCTTTACCTTGTAGTTTCTCTAAAGTCTCTCTAATTTGATTTTTAACTTCTTCTTCTGTAGGCTCAACTTTTGCAACAATAGCAGGTCTGTTTCCTTTTACAAAACCAGGTCTAGCACTTCTGTTTGCATTGAATCCACCACCACCAGTATTAGGTGTAATCTTGTTAGGATTTGGCGCACCAGGAACCCCCGGTGTTGCAGGCGGTCTAGGAGCACCCGGTTTAGGAGCAATCCTTTTACGCTTGTTTTTATTTGCATTGGCTGCAGCCGAACCTGGAGCACCCGGTTTATTCGGAGTGATTTTTGGCTCTTCTTTTTTCTTTTTCGGCTTGTTGAATTGAGACAAATCAATTATCTGACCCGTTAAAGTAGTTCCCGATAGTTTTTGATATTGCGTTGTGATGGTTTCATCAACAGGCGCTTCATCAACTTTAACTGCCTCAGTTTTTGCAACCACTTTTGGTTCAGCAGGAACTTCTTTAGGAGTTTCTGTTTTTACCTCTTTTATCCCAACAATAGGTTTTACCTCTTTTTTGTCTGAAACAGGTTTCTCAGTTGACGGTTTTTCAGTTGATGGTTTCTCAGGTGAAACTTCTTTTGAGACAGCTTTTACTTCAGGCACATTAGCTACTGGAGCTTCTGCTTTTTCAACTGTTTTAACAGGCGCAACGATTGACGGTTTTTTTGGATTAAGATCAATCTTACCCACTTGAACCGGACCAGATATAATTGCTCTCGCTTTTATAACCTCTTGTTGTTTTACGCGCTCTTCCTCAATTTTACGTTTGTCTTCGATTTCTTTCTCTCGTTCTAAACGCAAAGCTTCTTTTTCTTTTCTTTTCTCTTCCCCTACTTCTTTAGAAGCCTCCTTATTCCCTTTGTCACCTGCAAACTGACCGCACAAGACATTGTATACATCATCAGAAATTTTTGCGTTTGGATTTGCTTCAATAGCAATCCCCTTATCTTTTAGATAATCCACAGCTCTTTCTAAAGAAATATTCAATTCCCTTAAAACTTTGTTTATTCTAATAATTCTCTCTTCAGACATAAAACCTTTTTATTATTACCTTTTTTGTTATTCCTCACTTTACTCCCAACTCGATACCTACCGAGCAAGAATTCATTGTAAAGTGGCATGTTTATCGTTGAAGATACATTTGACTAACTGTCAAATTCTTCTTTCAATATTCTCATTACGTCCAGAATTGTTTCCTCTTCTAGGTCTGTTCTTCTTACTAAATCTTCTACATCTTGTTTCAAGATACTTTTTGCTGTATCCAAACCAATTTTTGCAAATTCTTCGATAACCCAGTCTTCAATTTCATCTGAAAACTCAGTCAATTCAACATCATCCTCATCAGCTGTAGCACCTGCAACATCACCTTCACGAATAACGTCTAGCTCATAACCAGTCAATAAACCCGCTAATTTAATGTTGTGTCCACCACGACCAATTGCTTTTGAAACTTCTTCAAGCTTCAAGAAAACTTCTGCTCTTTTTGTTTCTTCATTTATTTTAATAGAAGAAACTTTTGCAGGACTTAATGCTCTCGTGATATACAATTGAATGTTACTTGTATAATTGATAACGTCGATATTTTCGTTTCCTAATTCACGAACGATTCCATGGATACGAGATCCTTTCATACCTACACAAGCTCCTACAGGATCAATTCTGTCGTCATAAGAATCTACAGCTACTTTTGCTTTTTCGCCAGGAATTCTTACCACTTTTTTAACCATAATTAAACCGTCAAACACTTCAGGGATTTCTTGTTCAAATAATTTTTCTAAAAACTTCTCAGAAGTTCTAGACATAATAATTTGAGGTTTATTTCCTTTTAATTCAACGCTTTCTATTATTCCTCTAACATTATCTCCTTTACGGAAAAAGTCAGAAGGTATTTGTTTTTCTTTTGGTAAAATAATTTCATTTCCTTCATCATCAACCAAAATCACGACTCTTGGACGCACATGGTGTACTTCAGCAGTATAGATATCACCTATTAAATCTTTAAATTGTTTATAAAGATTTGTGTTATCATGTTCATGAATTTTAGAAATTAAATTCTGACGTAAAGCTAAAATTGCTCTTCTTCCTAAATCAATTAATTTCACTTCTTCGGAAACTTCTTCACCAATTTCGAAATCAGGCTCTATTTTTCTAGCTTCAGTCAAAGTGATTTCAAGATGATCAAAATCTAAGTCTTCATCCGCAACGATTACTCTTCTCTGCCATATCTCCATATCTCCTTTATCAGGATTTATAATGATATCGAAATTATCATCTGAACCGTATTTTTTCTTCAATGCATTTCTAAATACATCTTCCAAAATTGCCATAAGCGTTACACGATCAATAAGTTTATCATCTTTAAACTCTGAGAATGAATCGATTAATGCTAAATTTTCCATGCGAATTCTTTAATTAAAATGTTACTGTAACAATTGCTTCTTTTATATCTACGTAAGGTAATTTAAGCTCTTTTTGAACTGTCTCTTTCCCTTTTCCTATCTTTTTAGGCTCTCTTGCTTTCCAAGACAAAATTACAAAATCATCATTAGCATCCACTAATTCTGCTTCAATAATTTCAACCGAAGTCTTCACAATCAATGTTCGACCTATATTTTTCTTGTATTGTCTTATTAATTTCAATGGTGACCCAACTCCTACTGAAGCTACTTCCAGAGAGTAATCTTGTTCCTCTCTATCTAGATTACTATCTATGAATTTACTCACATCTATGCAATCTTGAAGTGCCACTCCATTATCACCGTCCAAAGTCACAATAACCTTGAAAGCATCAGTAATGATAAGGTCTATCAAAAAAATTGATGGCTTTTCTAACAAGCCTTCCGTCAACAACGTATTTACTTTTTCTTTAAATGTCATATTTTTATAAAAAGAGGGGACATTTAGTCCCCTCATTATCTAGATTTTAATAAATAACGGTGCAAATATAGTGTTTTTTTTATAAACTAAAATAATCGATTGCTCTAAAATAATTTCTTATCTTTATAGGAGCATTAAAATAACAGTTTTTATCATAATTTAACACTTTATAATTATGAAACGAATTTTAGTCCCTACCGATTTTTCTGAATATGCTGAAAACGCTTTAAAAATTGCCGCCATAATTGCAAAAAATAATAATTGTGAAATTTTTTTGTTGCATTTATTGGAATTACCGAACCAAATGAATGACGCACTAACTGGCGGAAGCAGCATCCCCGAAGTAATGTTGTTTATAAAAAAAGCAAACGAAACACTCCAAAAAATCAAAGAGCAACCCTATTTAAATGGGATTTCAGTAAATGCATCGGTACAATTCGAAAGAGCTTTTAGCGGCATTTTATCTTTTAATAAAAAAAATGAAATTGATTTAATTGTAATGGGTTCACACGGAACTTCCGGCATCGAAGAAGTACTTATTGGATCCAACACCGAAAAAGTAGTTCGACTGTCAGAAATCCCGGTATTGGTTATAAAAAAGAATATTCGTGACTTTAAATTCAACAACTTTGTATTTGCTTCTGATTTTTCGAAAGAAATTAAAAAACCTTTCAAAAAAATGATAGAATTTGCCAAAATATTCAATGCAAATCTATACTTAGTTATGATTTGCACACCTAACAGCTTTAAAACTACAAAAATGTCCGAGGAGATAATGAAAAAATTCATCGCCTCTTTTGAAATCGAAAATTACTCTACACACATCTACAATGACGTTAATATAGAAAACGGAATTGTCAATTTCACCAATAGCATTGATGCTGATTTAATAGGCCTTTGCACACATGGAAGAACAGGATTTGCTCACTTCTTCAACGGTAGCATCAGTGAAAACTTAGTCAACCACACTGTTAAACCGGTAATAACTTTCAAGATTTAATTAATCCAAAAGGAAAATTAAATAAAATGATCTAAAACCAACCTCTCGTTTATCAAAGCCATTTCTATAAAATAAAGCCCAAAAAACAATCTGTTAAATTTATTCCATAAAAAAACCCCTCAAGAAAGAGGGGTTTTACGTTGGTCTACAAGGACTCGAACCTTGAAAGACTGCACCAAAAACAGTTGTGTTACCATTACACCATAGACCAGCATTGCTGCTAAGCGAGTGCAAATTTAAAATAAATTTTAGTTTGTACAAATTTATTTTGCCTTTTTATGAAAAAAAATTTGCTAAAAATTAAAATCAACTTCAAAAAATCACAAAAAACCTTTACACTCAATGTGTTATTGAAATGTAATACTTTTCCAGAAAATATTGTTAATGCTATCAGGGTTAAACAAAAAAACATTTTCTTTGTAACTCAAAATTAAATTAAATTTTAGTACATGGATAAAGCAGCATTCAATTTCAATAAATGGAATACAATTATTGGTTGGCTTACATTTGGAATAGCATTATTAACATACACTTTAACTGTTGAACCCACAATGAGTTTTTGGGATTGTGGTGAATACATAGCCACAGCAGCAAAACTTGAAGTAGGTCATCCTCCCGGAGCGCCTTTATACCAAATGATTGGTGCATTTTTCGCCATGTTTGCTTCAGACAACACACAAATTGCATTAATGGTAAACATGATGTCTGTGTTTTCCAGTGCATTTACCATTTTATTCTTATTTTGGTCTTCATCGATAGTATTAAAAAAAATAGTTTCTCGATTTTCTGACCTGAGCCAAAAAGGCGAAAAGACGGAGCAGACAAATAAAAGCAATGACATTGTTATTCTTGGAAGTTCATTCGTAGGAGCTTTAGCCTATACTTTCTCAGATAGTTTTTGGTTCAATGCCGTAGAAGCCGAAGTCTATGCTATGGCATCTTTACTTATTGCTTTATTATTTTGGCTGGGTTTACGATGGGAACAAGACATGGACAAGCCAAGAGGAAACAAATGGCTTTTAATCATATCTCTTGTTGTCGGGCTTTCTTTTGGAGTCCATTTCATGGCATTATTAACAATTCCAGCGATAGGTTTCCTTTATTTTTTCAAAAACTATAAAGTAGTTACTCTCAAAAATTTCATCATTGCAAATGTTGTTGTTATTGCCATTCTATTATTTATTTTCAAATTACTTCTTCCTTTGACTATGGGATTCTTTGGTAAAACCGAAGTTTTCATGGTCAACAATTTAGGATTACCATTTGACTCAGGAACCATGTTTGTTGCTTTAGTCTTAATTGCTTTCTTTTACTTTGGATTAAAATACACCAAACAAAAAGGTTTTGCATTCTACAATACTATAATCCTTTGCATATTATTTATTTTAATTGGTTTCTCTACATGGATGATGTTACCCATCAGAGCAAATACCAATACCGTAATTAACGAAAATAAACCTTCGGATGCAGCTGAAGTTCTTGCCTACTACAACAGAGAACAATACGGTGTAAATCCTTTGTTTTACGGCCCTCAATATACCGAAGCTTTTGCTGGTTTAGACAAGAACAATCCTTACTTAGATAAAGCGCCCAATTACGAAAGAGATTATAAAACAGGGAAATATATTATTACGAATAATTTCAAAAATGCTGAGCAAAATACCGATAACAATCAGAAAACTATTTTGCCAAGAATGTGGAGCGGTGAGCACATCGAGAACTACATGAATTTTACAAATCCGCCTCAATTCAGATTAAATCCTGATTATCCATATGAGGATGATTTAGCCAAATACGGTATCGATCCGAGTCAATTGAGCGAGGAAGATTATAACAAGGCAATTGCTCAACTGAAAAATGAAACTGAAAAAATTGTTACTGAATTCAGACAAGCTTACGCTCAAAATCAAATTGACAACGAAGGCTATGTTACGTTCCTGAAAAGCTATGGTGATTATTTAATTGTTGAAAAACCAACAACTGCTGACAATTTAGGGTTCATGGTTGAATACCAGTTTGGCTACATGTACTGGAGATACTTGATGTGGAATTTTGTTGGTAGACAAAATGATGTCCAAGGAAAATACGACTATCTCGATGGGAACTGGCTTAGCGGTATATCATTTATAGACGAATTACACTTAGGAAGTCAAGCCAATCTTCCTTCGGATGTATTGAACAATAAAGGTCGAAATGTGTATTTCTTTCTGCCACTTATTCTCGGCTTAATCGGTTTAATGTATCACGCCAATAAAGACTTAAAAAGTTTCTATGTATTACTCGCCTTATTCCTTTTTACGGGAATAGCATTAAAAATTTACTTAAACGAAAGACCTTTCGAACCTAGAGAAAGAGATTACGCCTTAGTAGGTTCCTTTTATGTATTTGCCATTTGGATAGGCTTTGGTGTTTATGCATTATATGAAAGTGCCCAGAAATATCTAGCTCCAAAACTGGCAGGTCCTATTATTATTGCAGCCAGCTTACTAGCAGCTCCAGTTCTTATGGCTTCTCAAAACTGGGATGATCACGACCGTTCTGGAAAATATACTGCTGTTGCAATGGCAAAAGCATATCTGGAATCATGTGATCCTGACGCTATTTTATTCACGATTGGTGATAACGATACGTTCCCGCTTTGGTACGCACAAGAGATTGAAAAAGTAAGAACGGATGTCAAAATTGTGAACACGAGCCTTTTCATGACAGATTGGTATATCGATCAGATGAAAACTAAAACATACGAATCAGATGCTCTTCCTATTTCATTTACACACGATGAATATGTAGGTGATAAACTGGATTATGTAGCTCACATTCCAAAAGTTGAAAGCCGTTGGGATATAAAAGACTTCATCAATTTTATCAAAAATCCAAAATCAACTGTAGACATGCAAAATGGACAAACAATCCATTTTTACCCTACAAATAAGATTCGAATTCCTGTTGATAAAAATACAATCATCAAAAATAAAGTAGTTAATCCTAAACACAATGATTCTATTGTTCCTTACATTGACTTGGACATCAAAGGAAATGCATTGTACAAAAACAGATTGATGATGCTTGATATTGTTGCTAATAACAATTGGAAAAGACCAATCTATTTTAGCGGTGGCGCATTTGACAGCGAAGATTATATATGGATGAAAGAATACCTTCAATTAGAAGGAATAGTTTACAAACTTGTTCCAATAAGAACCGCTTTGTCAAAAGATGCAAGTCCACTTGATATGGGACAAATAGATTCTGATAAAATGTATGCTAAAGTAATGAAATGGGATTGGGGCAATGGCGAAAGTCCAAAAATTTATCACGACCCTGAAACGCGTAGAAATAGCATAACATACAGAACCAACCTTTCAAGATTAATGAATCAGTTAATTGTTGAAGGACAAAAAGATAAAGCAAAAAAAATTATCGATTTGGCAATGACAAAAATGCCTGTGGAATATTTTGACTATTACTCTTTAGTAGAACCATTCGCTGGAGGATATTACAAGATCGATGAGAAATTAAAAGCACAACAATTGTTGGATAAATTAATTCTAAAATACAGAGAGAACCTTAATTATTATGGCAATCTAAAATCTTCTGAGCAAACTAGTATTGCCATTCCTATTATCACTGATATTGAGCGATACAGAAGTCTTTTGACCGTAATGAAAGAAAATGGCGATTTAGATTTTTATAATAAAAACAAAATTGTATTCAACACTTACATTAAAATGTTTGACCGCTTTGGACGCGAAAAAGAATAATTTTAAACAAAAAAGATCCTGATTAGAAAAGGTAGCGATATTGAAAAATGTCGCTATTTTTTTTTAATTTTAAAACTAAAAAATGAAATTTTACTGGATAAAGACAAATTGGCTTATAAAAAAAATATTCTCAAATTATACTTGGGATTTTCCCAATGCTGGAAACAGCAATACAGTCTACCTCACATTTGATGATGGACCTATTCCAGAAGTCACAGAATGGGTTTTGGATGAATTAAAAAAGTATAACGTAAAAGCTACTTTTTTTTGCATTGGAGACAATATTGATAAAAACCCTGAAATATTCAAAAAGGTAATTAGCGAAGGTCACTCTATAGGAAATCATACTTTTAATCATTTGAACGGATGGAAAACGCCAACAGAAACCTATATTGAGAACACAAAACGATGCGAAGAAACGATTCAAAAAAACAGTTCCTCTAATCTAAAATCTACTCTATTTCGTCCACCTTATGGGAAGATAAAAGCATCTCAATCTAAAAAAATTAGAAAACTTGGCTACAAAATAATTATGTGGGACGTACTTAGTGCTGATTTTGATCAAACTTTATCGCAGGAAAAATGCTTAGAAAATGTACTATCAAATCTAAGACCAGGAAGTGTAATTGTTTTCCACGACAGCATAAAAGCTTTCAAAAACTTAGCATATGTATTGCCTAAAACATTAGCTTATTTAAAAGAAAATAATTTTAATTGTGAGGTGTTGTAATGAAATACGTTACAATTGTTCTTGAACAATACTAATAATAGTGTTCGCATCTAATTCTCCAGATTGTCTCCATATCATTTGACCTTGTTTGTAAATCATCAACGTAGGCAAACCTTTAATACGCAAAGCATCTGCTAATTCTTGATTCTTATCCACATCAATCTTTATGACTTTTGCTTTATCGCCAAGAGCGGCTGCTACATCTCTAATTACAGGATGCATTGAAACTGAAGGCTCATTCCATTCTGTGTAAAAGTCTATTAACACAGGTACTTGAGCATTTATAAGTTCTCCAAATTTTGACATAAAACCAAAAATTTAATTTTTTAAATTCACTAAAAAGAGATATTTATTTTACAAATGTAGCATTTTAAACGAATTATGCCACATTAACACCTTTTTTTAGTTCGATGACCGTTATTTCCGGCATGATTCCTACTCTGCCAGGATAGGCATGAAACCCAAAACCTCTATTTACATAAACGTATCGCCCTAGATTTTCGTACAAACCAGCCCATTGTTTGTAAACATATTGTGCCAAACTCCATTTAAAATAACCCGGAATTTCGATTCCAAATTGCATTCCGTGTGTATGACCCGAAAGCGTGAGGTGATAATGCTTCTCATCATGTTGCACAACATGCTCCCAATGTGAAGGATCATGGCTCATCAAAATCTTGAAATCTTCTTTCTTTAAAGACCCCGCAGCTTTGTTCAAATCTCCAGCCTGTTTGAAGTTATGACCCCAGTTTTCGACACCAACCAATGCTATTTTGGCATCTCCTTTTTCGATAAAAGTATGCTCATTCAGTAATAAATTGAAACCAATTTCCCCATACAAACTTTTTATAGCTTTGAAATTATCTTCTTTTGCCGCTTCTGATGGCCAAGTTACATATTCTCCATAATCGTGATTCCCTAAAACGGAATATTTTCCATACTCATGTTTTTTAATCCTGTTAAAGGTCTCTATCCAAGGATGCATTTCTTTGGCGTCAGTATTCACAATATCTCCGGTAAACAAAATCAAATCTGAGTTTTGTTCGTTGACTAAATCTATTGCATAATTAATTTTCTCCGGATTATCAAAACTTCCGCTGTGAACATCTGATATTTGAGTAATCGTAAAACCATCAAAAGCATCTGGTAAATCCGGAAAAAATATACGCTGCTTGATAACTTTATAATTGTATTTGCCTATAGTCACTCCATATATTAAAGATAAAAAAGGAACAGCTGCGAGCCCAAGACCTACCTGGCTGATAAATTTTCTTCTTGAATTTAGAAAGTCTGTGTTTTTATCATAATTAGCAAAATAGTTAACAGTTCCGGCACCTAATCTAAAGATGTCTTCTCCCATTAATATCAATGTCAAAATTAATTTTGGAACATAAACAATAAGCAGCAAACCCATGATAACCATCATTTGTTTGGTTTGACCTACGCTTCGGTCAAATTGCATCAAAGAATAAACGATATATACTAAAACCAATATGCTAATACCCTGAATTGAATACAATACTGGCTTTGATTTTATTAAAGTTTTTAATACTTGAAAAGTATAAAGCTCAATAATAAGAAGGATTAAGCACAAGAATACGATACGAAAAATCATTTTAAAAAATTTTTAACAAAATAACAAAACAATTAATCAAAATGGTTTTTTATTAATTAAAATTTAACGGTTGATTGAACTTAAAAAAGCACCCTGAATTTAAAAATATGAATTACAATTAAAAACCGCATTATTTAGTTTAAAAATAATGCGGTTTCTAAATTATATAAGCTTTTACTATTTCAGAACTAATGTCATATTTGGAGTTATCATATTGTCAGTGATCATAGTAGAGGTGTAACGCTGAGCATATACTTCAATAGAATCATTCATATTCAATTCAACTAAAGCATTTAATGGCAATACAATAATATCACTTGCAACAGTTCCCCGTCCATAAATTTTATATTGCGTAACTACCGCACCATTTTTCGCAATATAAATTATGTAAGTTCCTGGATTTGTAACTTGAAAGGAAATTGAGCCAGTAACTTGGAAAAACCTCTTCTTTTTTCCAAGATAAACTAATTTATTATTAGTTGCTGGACTTCCTGTAGAAAATCTAAATAAATTTGACGAAGCAGAAGTCCCTGCTACTTTAACAATATTACTAGGATTAGATGTATTAAAACCCGTAGATGCCCCTGAACCTACTGCATAATCTACAGAAAACTCCCCAACCGCGGTAGCATCAGTTTCATTTGGAATTCCTGCACAACGAACATTCCAATTGTTATTAAAATTATATCCTGTATAACTTCCAACTGTATATCCGTTTACATATTTCCCGGTAGTTACAGTTCCTGTAAAAACAACAGTCTCCATAACAGCATCTCCAGTTATTGTTGGATTAGAAGACACATCAAAACCAACGGCTGCTCCAGAAACCTCGCTAAAACCTCCTTGTTTTTGCACTAAACCAAATGTACCTTGTAATTTTTCATAAGTCCCTCCATTATTACTAAACCACGCAGCATTACTCAACAATAATTTACTGATAGAATCATAAACAATACCAGTAGTATTTCCAACATATTGAACTATACTGACAAAAACTAATCCAAAACCAGTTATAGAACCCACATTAGAAGAACCTGCAATTACTGTATCTCTAATAATTATATTTTCTGTTGCTGCTCCACTTAAGTTAAAAACTTTCCCTCCTCCGGTAACTTGAATGGTAACATTTCTAATACTTCCTCCTGTTGCACCATCAAACAGATTTCCAGATGTTCTAACTAATTTATCCTCATTAGCATCCTGACCTGAAATATAAGCGTTGTTTAAATCAATTGGCAAATCAAAAATTATGGTCCCATTTATTTCATAATAGGTATTAACATCCAAAACATACTTTGTATTACTTCCTGCAGCCTTCTCTGCCGCCAAAACTGTCGCTAAAACATCTGTAGATTTTATACGTTTAAACTTTAATCTACCAGTTGTACCACTATTTATTACATTCCATGATGTTATAGTTGAATTGTAATGATAAAAAGATTTCAAATCTGTATCATAAACCATTAAACCATCAGCAGGAGACGCAATAGCCGCTCTTTGTACAGTTGTCATTCTGGGCGTCAACATCCCTTGGGTTGTTGATGAAACATCCAATACAGAACTTGCATGTGGCGTAATCGTTCCTATACCTACTTGGGCAAACACATTTGTTGTTATTATCATGAAAAATAACACACAGGCTTGTAATACCTTTTTTGAAAAATAATTTTTTCTCATAATATAACGAATTAAAGATTTAATATAAATAGCCTCACTGGGCTTAAAACTCTGTGTGTAAATTTACGCAAAACAACGTTTAAATACATAAATAATCGATTAAAAGTATCTTTTTATTAAATGTATATTTATATTCTTACAATTTAATTGTTTAAAAATAATTATGCGTAACAGATTAATAACAATTTTCTTTCAAATCATTATTCGCAATATTTCTCGAAATAAAAAATTGATTACAAAATTTTCCAGTCGAAATTTTCAGAAAACAAAAAAAGAGACACCTGTATCAATCATAAGAAATATTTCAAACCTTCACTCCTTTATCTCACAAGTTTTGTACTTTTGAAAACTTTACAAAATCACAATTATGTCACAACAAAAAAGACTTTTCCTTCTTGATGCCTATGCTTTAATCTTTAGAGGTTATTATGCTTTTATAAAAAATCCAAGAATCAACTCTAAAGGAATGGACACATCAGCCATTATGGGTTTCATGAATTCCTTAATGGATGTAATTAAAAGAGAAAAACCAGACCATTTAGCCGTTGCCTTTGATAATGGTGGAAGTCAATTGAGAAATGATATTTTTCCAGAATACAAAGCCCATCGCGACGCTACTCCCGAAGCTATTAAAATTGCGATTCCTTATATCCAAGATTTACTAAAAGCCATGCATATTCCTATTATAGAAGTAAAAGGATATGAAGCTGATGATTTAATTGGAACTATAGCTAAACAAGCAGAAAAACAGAATTACAAAGTCTTTATGGTTACGCCGGATAAGGATTTTGCACAACTGGTTTCTGAAAACATATTCATGTATAAACCTGCCCGAATGGGTAATGGAATTGAAATTTGGGGAATTCCAGAGGTTTTGGCAAAATTTGAAATCGAAAGACCAGACCAAGTAATCGACTTTCTTGGAATGATGGGTGACGCTGCCGATAATATTCCAGGACTTCCTGGTGTAGGCGAAATAACGGCTAAGAAACTGTTGAAGGAATTTGGAACAATGGAAAATCTTTTAGCAAATACTGACAAGCTAAAGGGGAAAATGAAAGAAAACATTGAAGCCAACAAAGAAAAAGGATTATTATCTAAAACCTTGGCGACAATTTTACTGGATTGCCCCGTTATTTTTGACGAAGCCGATTATGAATTATCAACTCCCGATGTTGAAAAAACAGATGCACTTTTCAACGAATTAGAATTCAGGAGAATGGCGGAACAATTTGACGCCATATTCAAAAAAGGCGGAAGTACAACCGCCAACAGCAATTCGGTTGACGAAACTAAATTGTATAAAAAACCACAACCTAAAAACGAAGAACAGTTCGACCTTTTTGGAAGTGCCATCCAGGATGATTCTTCAGAAGAAACCCGTCATCAATATTACAGTTCATTAGAAAACACAGCGCATTCCTATCAGATAATTCAAGGTGATTTAGGATTGAAATTGCTGTTGCAGAATTTACAAAAACAAACTTCAGTATGTTTTGATACGGAAACCACCGGACTTGATGCTTTGCACGCCGAATTAGTGGGAATATCATTTTCGTATGAAAAAGGAAAGGGATTCTATGTTCCATTTCCGGAGAATCAAGAAGAAGCACACGTTTTAATTGAGAAATTCATTCCTTTTTTCGAAAATGAAAACATCGAGAAAATTGGTCAGAATTTAAAATATGATTTAAAAATTCTTTCTAATTATAACATTACAGTAAAAGGGAAACTATTTGATACGATGATTGCACATTATCTGATTAATCCGGATATGCGTCATAATATGGATATTTTATCGGAAACATATTTGAAATATTCACCTCAATCCATTGAAACCTTAATTGGTAAAAAAGGAAAAAACCAAAAATCAATGCGTGACGTTGAACTGGAGGAAATCAAAGAATATGCCGTTGAAGATGCCGATGTAACCTTGCAACTTAAGGAAATATTCACCTTAGAATTGGATAAAACCGGAACCAAGAAACTTTTTGAGGAAATCGAAATTCCATTAGTAAAAGTTTTAGCTGATATGGAAAAAGAAGGAATTCGTGTTGATGTGGATTTTTTAAAATCACTGTCAAAAACATTAGACGATGACATTAAAATATTAGAAGCAAACATTTTTGAAACTGCCGGAGAGAAATTCAATTTGGCCTCCCCGAAACAACTGGGTGATGTTTTATTCGATAAATTGAAAATTGGAGGCGTAAAACAAAAGAAAACCAAAACCGGTCAATATGCAACCGGAGAGGAAATCTTAAGTTATTTAGCTGCTGAAAACCCTATTGTAAAAGCTATTCTGGATTGGAGACAATTAGTAAAATTACAAAACACTTATGTCGAGGCTTTGCCAAACCAAGTAGACAAAATCACAAATCGAATTCATACCGATTATATGCAAACCGTTGCGGCAACTGGTCGTTTGAGTTCAAATAATCCCAACTTACAAAACATCCCTATTCGTACTGAACGCGGAAGACAAATAAGGAAAGCATTTGTGGCCCGAGATGAAAATTACACGTTGGTTTCTGCGGATTATTCTCAAATAGAATTGCGTGTAATTGCTGCATTAAGCGGTGAAGAAAACATGATTAAGGCATTCCAAAATCATGAAGACATTCACAAATCTACTGCTTCAAAAGTATTTAATGTGCCGCTGGAAGAAGTAACTCGCGAACAACGAAGTCATGCCAAAACGGTAAATTTTGGAATTATATATGGGGTTTCGGCTTTTGGATTGAGCAATCAAACTAACTTATCTCGCAAAGAGAGCGCTGATTTAATTGAGGCCTATTACCAAACCTATCCAAGATTAAAATCCTACATTCAAGAACAAATAGATTTCGCGAGAGACAATGGTTATGTACAAACAATCCTAGGACGTCGTCGTTATTTGAAAGATATCAATTCGCAAAACGCCATTGTACGTGGTGGTGCAGAGCGAAATGCGGTAAATGCACCAATTCAAGGAAGTGCTGCCGATATTATCAAAATTGCAATGATCAATATTCATGAAAAATTAATTTCGGAAAATTGGAAAAGCAAAATGTTGTTACAGGTTCATGATGAACTTGTGTTTGACGTACATAATGATGAACTAGAAAAAATCAAACCAATGATTAAACATGAAATGGAACATGCTTTCAAGTTAGAAGTTCCCTTAGATGTTGATTTAGGAGCTGGTAAAGATTGGCTGGAAGCGCATTAAAATTAATTTCACTCAAAAAAAATCTCTAATCATTCAAAAACGATTAGAGATTTTTTTTGCTGTATATAAAATGAGTTGCTACAATTTTCTTGTTGACTCTCTTTCTTTCAATTTTGTTTTAATGACAACCGTTTCATATGGAATATGCTCTTCTTTAGATTCTAATCTGTCAATAAGTAATTTAGCGGCCACTTCTCCTATTTCTATTCCGTGCTGACTTACCGTAGTTAAACTTGGAGACAATCTACGGGAAGCTAAAATTCCATCGGCAAAACCAATGATAGAAATATCTTCTGGTACTTTATATCCTTTTTTAAGCGCAATACGCAAAGCCGCTACGGAGTCATTTTCCTCAAGAGCAAAGATTCCGTCTATTTTGTTATCAAATACTTTTTTAATTTTATCCTTTAAATCATCTTCGGAATCAGTTCTTAAAATAATATCATTATTGACAGCAATATTGTTATTCTCCAATGCTTTCAAATATCCATCGGTTCTTAATTTACCCACACTCAAATTATCAATGGAGGACAACAAAGCAATATGTCTACATCCTAAATCAATTAAATGCTGAGTTGAATTTAAAGCCGAATCAAAATCATCAACAATTACTTTATCACAATCAACGCCGTCTGCAATTCGATCAAACATAACAATAGGAGTTCCGTCATTAATAATTGCAGAGAAATGTTCGTAATCATGATTTTTTTGTGCTTCTTCAGAAACAGAAACAATAAATCCATCAATGGTTCCATTACTTAGCATCTCTAGAGTATGGGCTTCTTTTTCTGCTGATTCGTTAGAGATACACATAATAACATTGTATCCTTTTTCATCAGCGATTTTCTCGATACCGCTAAATACTTTGGCAAAAAAGGAATTCAGAATATTTGGAATAATAACACCAATGGTTTTGGTTTTTCTGTTTTTAAGATTCAAACCAATTACATTTGGTTTGTAATTTTTAAGCTTTGCGTATTCTTTAATTTTAACCTTTGTCTGTTCGCTAATCTCCGGACTATCGTTCAACGCTTTAGAAACTGTAGAAACAGAAACATTCAGTTCTTTAGCGATTTGCTTTAAAGTTGCTTTAGCTTTCATAAGGAGATATTTGAAGTGATTTTAATAATAAAAAAAGTAACAAGATATGAATAATTAGAATATTACCCACTAAAAAGACAAAAATAGCCAATAAAAAGTAAAATTTGCTGCTGAAAATTAGAAATGTACAATAATATTTAATCAAAACGATAGCACATTGGATTCAACTCAGGCAGAAGTGAGAAACACAAATTCAATCTTAGAATATTATTTTAAATATACATTTGATAATCAGAGTAAAAACGAGAAAAAAATATTCATTTAAGGTATTTGTATTTAAAATAATTAATTGTACTTTTGCAACCCCTTTATTGGGGATGGAATGTTTAATTAAAAATATATTATGGACGCATTAAGCTACAAGACACAATCAGCAAGCAAAGCCACAGTTACTAAAGAGTGGATTGTTGTAGATGCTGATGGTCACAACTTAGGTCGTCTTGCTTCAAAAGTCGCTATGATTTTGAGAGGTAAGTACAAGCCAAGTTACACACCACACGTGGACTGCGGTGATAACGTAATCGTTATCAACTCAGAAAAAATTAACCTTACAGGTAACAAAATGGATGAAAAAACATACATCCGTCACACAGGTTATCCAGGAGGTCAAAGAACTTTAACTGCTAAAGTATTGCAATCAAAAAACCCTGCATTACTAGTTGAAAAAGCAATAAAAGGGATGTTACCTAAAAATAAATTAGGTGCTGAACTTTTTAGAAATTTAAATGTTGTTGTAGGATCTGAGCACAAACAAGGCGCTCAAAAACCTAAAACAGTTAACCTTAACGATCTTAAGTAATGGGAGTTATTCACAAAATCGGTAGAAGAAAAACCGCTGTTGCACGTGTTTATGTTTCAGAAGGAACAGGAGTAATCACTGTAAACAAAAAAGCATTCGAAACGTACTTCCCAACTGCAACTTTACAGTACAAAGTATTACAACCTATGTCTATGACAGAAAATGTAAGCAACTTTGACGTAAAAGTTAACGTTTACGGTGGTGGTTCAACTGGTCAAGCAGAAGCTGTAAGAATGGCATTGGCACGCGTTATGTGTGAAGTAAATGCTGAAAACAGAGCAATCTTGAAACCAGAAGGTTTATTGACAAGAGATCCAAGAATGGTTGAACGTAAGAAATTCGGTCAGAAGAAAGCTCGTAAGAGATTCCAATTCTCTAAACGTTAATATTACCTGTCTTGTTCAAATGGGACAAGACATAGTTCATTTATTATTGAATTTAAAAAAACAGTTGTTGTTGCTCTCCTACTGAGGTAGGAAATAGTTTAGCATCTAAATGTATAAAGCCGGGAAACCGCCATTTATTCATTGCTAATCAACAGAACGTAAACTAGAACAAAATGGCAAACAAAGTAGAAGTAAAAGAATTACTAGAAGCAGGTGTTCACTTCGGACACATGACTAGAAAATGGGATCCAAACATGGCTCCTTACATTTATATGGAGCGTAATGGTATTCACATTATCAATCTATATAAAACTGCAGCAAAAATTGAAGAAGCGAATGACGCTTTGAAAAAAATCGCTGCATCAGGTAGAAAAATATTATTCGTTGCTACCAAAAAACAAGCAAAAGATATCGTTGCTGAAAAAGCAAAAGCTGCAAACATGCCTTATATCACTGAAAGATGGCCTGGTGGAATGCTAACTAACTTCGTAACTATCCGTAAAGCTGTTAAAAAAATGGCTACTATTGATAAAATGAAGAAAGATGGTACATTCATGACCCTTTCTAAAAAAGAGCGTTTGCAAGTAGATCGTCTTCGTGCTAAATTAGAGAAAAATTTAGGTTCAATCGCTGACATGTCTAGACTACCAGCTGCATTGTTCGTAGTTGATATCAAAGCGGAACACATCGCTATAAAAGAAGCTCAAAAATTAAACATTCCAGTTTTTGCAATGGTTGATACAAATTCTGATCCTCGTGAAGTAGAATATGTAATTCCTGCAAATGATGATGCTTCTAAATCAATTGATAAAATTTTATCTTTAGTTACAGCTGCAATTGTTGAAGGACTTTCTGATAGAGGTTCTGACAAAGAAACTGAAGCTACTGCTGAAGTTGTTGCTCCTGCTGCTGAAGTAGCTGAGGTTGCTCCTGCTGTTGAAGCAGCTGCTCCTACTGCAACTGAAGAATAAATAAACATTTAATTCCAAGTTTTAAATTCCTCTCCAAAAATAATTAGAAACAATATGTTGATAATTTAATAAAATTGGAAATTGGATTTAACACTTGGAATTTTTTACTTTTAACCTTAAAAAATAATACAACATGGCAACAATTACTGCTGCAGACGTAAATAAATTAAGACAAACTACAGGTGCCGGAATGATGGACTGTAAAAAGGCTTTAGTTGAAGCTGATGGAGATTTTGACAAAGCTATTCAAAACCTTAGAGAAAAAGGACAAAAAGTTGCTGCTAACCGTTCTGACAGAGAGTCTTCTGAAGGAGCTGCTGTTTCTTTTATCAATGCTGATAAAACTAAAGGAGCTATCATCACTTTAAACTGCGAAACAGATTTCGTAGGTAAAAATGAATCTTTCGTAACTTTAGCTAAACAATTAGTTGAAAAAGCGATTAACTTCTCTTCTAAAGAAGAATTTTTAGCTTCAGATTTCAACGGAATGACTGTTGCTGAAAAATTGATCGAACAAACTGGTGTTATCGGTGAAAAAATCGAAATCGGTGGTTTTGAAATTTTAGAAGGTGCTTTTGTTGGATCTTATGTTCACGTTAACAAAATTGCTGCATTAACTGCTATTTCTGCTGCTGTAGCTAACGCAGAAGTTCTTACTAAAGATATCTCTATGCAAGTGGCATCAATGGGAGCTGATACATTATCTTACAAAGATTTTGATCCATCTTTCGTTGATTCTGAACTAGCTGCTCGTATTGCTATAATCGAAAAAGAAAATGAAGAAGCAAAACGTTTAGGAAAAACATTGAAAAATGTTCCTAAATACATTTCTTTCTCTCAATTAACTGAAGAAGTTTTAAAACAAGCTGAAGAGGATGCTAAAGCTGAATTAAAAGCTGAAGGTAAACCAGAACAAATTTGGGATAAAATTATCCCTGGAAAAGTTCAACGTTTCATCTCTGACAATACTACTTTAGATCAAGAGAAAGCCTTATTAGATCAAAACTTCATCAAAGATGACAGTAAAAAAGTTAGCGATTATGTTAAAGGATTCAACGTTGAGATTACAGGTTTCAAAAGAGTTACTTTAGGATAATTTATTGCGGGGAACGAAATCACATTAGTAAATTTCACAACTCGAATTTATATAAAATCCCATCTTATTTGAAAAAATGAGATGGGATTTTTCTTTTAAAAATAAAACCCTAAATTTGAATACTAATTATTTTTTATGTTTAAAACCAAAAAAGAACTTGTCTTTGTTATTCTAGCAGGAATCTTCATTACTAACGCCGTCACCGCAGAACTCATCGGTGGAAAACTGATACAAATAGGTCCATTTGTAATGAGTATCGGTATTTTACCTTGGCCTATCGTTTTCTTGACTACAGATTTAATCAATGAATATTTCGGAGAAAAAGGAGTAAAAAAACTGTCTTTAATCACTGCTGGTTTAATCGCCTATGCTTTTATCCTCCTTTTTTTAGCCATAAGTATTCCCGCAGCAAAAGGAATAAGTCCGGTAAACGATGACCAATTTTTTGCAGTTTTTGGACAAAGTATGTGGATCATCGTTGGAAGTATCACTGCATTTCTAGTTTCACAATTGATTGATGTAACTATTTTTTGGTTTTTCAAAAACCGTACAGGAAATAATAAAATTTGGCTTAGAGCAACGGGTTCCACTATAATTTCTCAATTATTCGATTCTTTTATTGTCCTTGGAATTGCTTTTTGGTTACCCGGTAAAATTAACTTTGATACTTTTATCACATCTGCATTGACAGGTTATACTTTTAAAATCGGAATTGCCATTCTCTTGACTCCATTAATTTATTTGGGTCATTATATTATCAAGAATTATTTAGCCTCTGAAAAAGAATAAAAAATGGAAGAAAAAATAAGATGTAAATGGTGCGTTGGAATTGATATTTACGAAAAATACCATGATGAAGAATGGGGAGTTCCAGTTCATGAGGATCAAAAATTATTTGAATTCTTAATCTTAGAAACTTTCCAAGCAGGATTAAGTTGGATTACAATCCTTAAAAAGAGAGAAAACTTTAAAGTAGCTTTTGATGATTTTGACTATAAAAAAGTGGCCCTTTATACCGAAGATAAAATTCAGGAATTACTTCAAGACGCTGGAATAATCCGAAATCAATTAAAGGTTCGCGCAGCTGTTTCTAATGCCGTTGCATTTATGAAAGTACAAGAAGAATTTGGAAGTTTTTCTAAATACATTTGGGAATTTACTAATGGAAAACCCATTCAAAACAACCGACAATCCTTGAAAGAAGTTCCTGCAACTACCCCGCTATCAGATGAAATTAGTAGAGATTTAAAAAAACGTGGATTCAAATTCGTTGGTTCCACGGTTGTTTATGCTCACATGCAAGCCACCGGAATGGTTAATGATCACGTAGCTGATTGCTGGAAGAAAAGCTAGTTTCCAGTGAGATAGAATCGTAAAATTCGGAATATGAATATTATATACTTTTCAGAATTTTCATAAAATCAACTCTTTCTATTTCCCTGCAACCCAAACTTTCAAGATGCGGATTATAAACTTGGCAATCCAACAGTTTGTAATTTTCTTTTTTTAATTGGTTTACCAAAGCTATAAAAGCCACTTTGGAAGCGTTCGAAACTTTTGAAAACATACTTTCACCACAAAAAATATGACCCAAATCGATTCCGTATAAACCGCCAACCAAAACCTCATCTTGCCAGACTTCAATTGATTTTGCAATGCCTAATTCATGTAGTTTACAATAGGCTTCTATCATGTCATTGGTAATCCAAGTCCCATTTTGACCGTCTCGTTTTATGTTTTGACAATTCGAAATTACGTCCCTGAAATTTTGATTAAATGTAACCTTGAAAATATTCCTATTGACAATGTTGCGCATACTCTTAGAAACAATCAATTCATCCAGAAACAAAACCATTCTAGGATTAGGTGACCACCATGTAATAGGTTCACCATCTTCAAACCATGGAAAAATCCCATTCCTATAAGCAAGCTGTAAACGCTCAGTCGACAAATCTCCTCCAAGAGCAAGAATACCTGTAGAATTAGTCTGAGAAACGGGTGGAAAGAATAATGCTGTAGTTAAATAATACATTCTTTATTAAAAAATAAAACCCGACAGTGTTTTGAATACCTGTCGGGTTTGTTTTACTATATCAATAGAAAATCAAATGATTAAAAAGGTAAATCGTCTGCTTCTTCTTCGTTTAAGTTAGTTGCTGGTGCAAATGCTTCAGCAGCTGGCATTGGAGGCATTTGCGCAGCAGAAGGAGTTTCAGCTTGCAATTTTCCAATTCTCCATCCTTGGATAGTATTAAAATAAACTGTTTCCCCTTGAGGATTTGTCCATTCTCTACCTCTTAAATTAATATCAATTTTTACAGGCTCTCCTACTTGAAAACCGTTCAATAAGTCACATTTGTCCTGAACAAACTGAACTAGAATATGTTGTGGATACTGCTCATCAGTTGTAACTACAACATCTCTTTTTTTGAAACCTCCAGATCCAACTTCCTTAGTTTGATCGATCATTTTAATTTTTCCTGTAACTTCCATCTTCTATGTTTTAATTGTTTTGCTCTATTTTTTTCTTTCCGCTAAAAGTACTTTCCATGCTGAAAACACATCATTACTATCTAAATATTTTTTAGCTTCTAAGTGTAATTTTAACTCATCATCGGAGCTTAAAACTCCTTTTACCGCGAAATTTTGTTTTACAAATATACTAACTTCTTCCTTGGTAGGCAAGGCTTCTACATTCCCTAAAATTCCTAAATCGTTTCCATCAAAAACAGGACTTTCTTTTATAAAATCAGGAATCGCATCCACTCCAATTCCTAATGTGGATAATGGTTTTGGCACTTCAAAAAGACCTTTATTCGATCTGGAATACCAGTTACCTCCTAATCTGGAAACTAAGTCTATTTTATGTTGATCAATCGCTCCGTTTTCGTCTAAAATAGATTCATCAATATGAATGCGCAAGACTTCACAAAGAATCAAATTCCCTGCGCCTCCTTCTGTTCCCAAAGGAATAACCTGAGTGACTTTACATTCAAATTGAACAGGTGATTCTTTTACTCTAAAAGGCTTTACAACCTCTGAAGCAATTGGCGTCAAGCCAGATTTTATAAACTCATCAACTCCATCAGCATATTCTGTGCTTGCCAGAGAAGTTTGCTGCACCATGTCATAATTCACCACATTAATCACTACTTCCCGAGTTGCTTCGGCATTGATTAACGTGTGTTTTATCGAATTATCACGAACGCGTCTTGCTGGTGAAAATATCAGAATCGGAGGATTCGCACTAAACACATTAAAGAAACTAAAAGGCGATACATTAGGAATTCCATTTATACCAATAGTACTGGCAAAAGCGATAGGCCTTGGCCCAACAGAACTTTGCAAATACCCTTGCAATTTTGCTGTTTCGATACTTTTAGGATCAATAGTTATCATACGTTTTTAATTTATTGCTGAAAGATACAAAAATAGACAAATGAATTAAGTTTAAGAAGTAGTAACCCTAAATTACAATAAAATAAAAGGTATGATTTTTCCAAAAAAAAATTCTTTCCCTAAAACTAAAATACAAAAGCATTTATTTCGTTATATTTATACCTCTAAATTATATTTATGCAGTTTTCTGAAAGAAGAAATACGACTCGTTGGGTTATTATTTTTGCATCCTTTTTTATCATTTCATTAATTCTCTGGAACACTTATACTTTTTTTCAAATCTTCAAAAATGAAGAACGTTTAAAAATGAACCTTTGGGCAAAAGCTCAAAAAACGCTCAATAATGCCGGTGAAAATACCGATGTAGAACTTCCGCTTCAGATTTTCAGTAACAATATTTCCATTCCTATTATCCTTACTGAGAATGACCGTATCATAAACACTGTAAACATTGACGATGCCATTGTAAAAAATGAGCTCAAAGCCAAGGATTTTTTATCCAAATTAAAAAGCGAAAATGAACCAATAGTCATTGAATATGTACCGGGGAAATTTCAAAATTTATATTACGGTAATTCTGCATTACTGAATAAACTGAAATATTATCCTGTTGCTTTAGTACTTATCATTGTGCTTTTTGGCGCGCTAGTTTACAATTTTTACAGAAGCACCAAAATGGCCACGCAGAATAAACTTTGGGCGGGAATGGCAAAAGAAACGGCACATCAGATAGGAACTCCGCTTTCTTCCTTGATTGGCTGGGTCGAACTCTTGAAATCTGAAAATGTGGACGAAAGCATCACTTTCGAAATTGAAAAAGACATTGAACGTTTACAAACCATAACAGATCGTTTTTCTAAAATAGGTTCGGAACCAAAATTAGAAAATAAAGACATCGTAGCAGAAACGCTACAGTCTTACGACTATTTGCAATCCCGATTTTCTAAACAAATTGAGTTTTCATTCAAAGCACCAAAATCTCCTATCCTTGTTTCTTTGAATCCAACTTTACACAGTTGGACCATTGAAAATCTTGTCAAAAACGCCATCGATGCCATGAAAGGAAAAGGAAGATTAGCGCTAGAGATTCAGCAAGAAGGCGATTCAGTAAAAATAAACGTTACCGATACTGGAAGCGGGATTCAAAAAAGTCAATTCAAAAGCATCTTTGAACCTGGATTTACAACTAAAAAACGCGGTTGGGGATTGGGTCTTTCATTGACTAAAAGAATCGTGGAAGAATACCATAAAGGAACCATCAAAGTGCTGAATTCCGAAATTGGAAAAGGAACAACGATGCAAGTCAGTTTCAAAAAAAGTAATTTAGTTTAACGGAACGCCAAACCAAGAAACTTTAGAAAACATCGTTTTTCTAACTATTTTAGACTTACTCAGATAATTTTTTACAAACAATGAGTGTTCTTCGGCTTGCGCCAAAGCTGCTCCAATTGATGATTTAATCGACGCTACATTAGATGCATTTTTATTACCAACTGCACCAACGCTGTAAATATCGTTCTGACATTTGGCTAGTTTTGATCTTGGCGTTTCAATCATACTGCTAATTTCATAATCAGAAAAAGTAGGCTTGAACTTATTGTTTCTGTAATGAATAAAATCATTCAGTAACACAACAGCCTCATTCATTTCATTCACAATAGCATTCAATTTTTCAATATTGTTATTTTGTCTCAAATAAGTCAATTGTTGCTTTTTCCCTTCATAGCGTTCGAGAATCATAGCATTTTTCAAGCCGTTTTTCTCTATTCTTTCTGCCGAAGCAAATAATTGATCGGCTTCAGACAAGTCATTATATTTGGTGATTTCTTTCTCAAAATCAAAGTATTTCTTGTTTTTATTGATTTGGATCTTCCCTTCATAAAACTCACCATTGGTAATAGGATAATTCGAAAATTGCCATAAATAATCAAATGGAATGTGTGAAGCGATTATTTTAGTGGGATCAGCCTTAAAATAATAGTTGTTTATTTTTTTTGAAAATCTCCCGTTATTGACATAACCAGAACCCCATGTTGGATCAAATATATACCACTTTTTATCAATTTTTGCAGCTGTCCAAGCATGAGCTAAGTCACCTACTTTTCCGTTTTGTTTTGTATATCCGTCAATTATATAGGACTGGATTCCTGTTTTTTGCGAAAGCTCATTAAAAACAACAGCATAATGAATACAAACCCCTATTCTGGTTCGCAATGTCTTTGCGATTTTTTCCTGTTCGGTTTCATTGAAATTTACGGCAAACATATTAGCAACATCATAGCTGATATTCGATGCGGTCCAGTAAAAAACAGCTCTGATTTTATCTGTTTCTGTTTTGAAGTTACTATTGATATATTTGGCAATTGCATCGGTAGAAGTAGTTGAACTAGCAGGAATAACAGCCATTTTAGCATCAACCAAAGAATATCCTGTGTTGACCTGTCCAAAACTCAGAAACGAGATAAAGAAAAAAAGTACTAAATAAATATTTTTCATAATAATAATGTAGGCTCAAAAATTAAAAGGGGATAGGTTTTCACCTATCCCCTTTCTAAACTAAAACCATACCAATTTATTTTATTTGTACAACTATTATAAATTGGTTTTTATGCTTTCTGCCAAAGCTTCAAATTCGTCTTTGGATAGCGATACTTTATTTTGAAAACGCATTTCATCCATTTCATTCAAGGGAATCAAATGAACGTGCGCATGGGGAACTTCTAGTCCTACAACTGCCATTCCGATTCTTTTACATGGAACCGTTTTTTCCAGAGCAACCGCTATTTTTTTAGAAAACTGCATCAGTCCGATATACAAATCATCTTCCATCTCAAAAATCTTATTTATTTCTTGTTTCGGAATACAAAGTGTGTGTCCTTTTGCGTTTGGATTTACATCCAAAAAAGCAAGAAAATTTTCATCCTCTGCAATTTTATAACACGGGATTTCTCCGTTTATAATTTTTGTAAATATACTTGACATTGTTGAATTGGTTAATTGTTTGAATCTGTTAAACCTTTAACTATTTAATCGCGAGAAATCTCTAAAATTTCAAATTTCAACACTCCGTTTGGAACAGTGATTTCTGCCACTTCTCCAACTGATTTCCCTAGTAAACCTTTACCAATTGGTGAGGTTACAGAGATTTTTCCGGTTTTCAAGTCGGCTTCACTCTCAGCTACCAATGTGTATTTCATTTCCATTCCATTGGTTTGGTTTTTGATTTTCACATTAGATAATACCAATACTTTAGAAACATCTAGATGTGTTTCATCAATCAATCTGGCATTCGAATGTACTTCTTCCAATTTAGCAATACGCATTTCCAGCATACCTTGTGCTTCTTTCGCAGCATCGTATTCAGCATTCTCTGAAAGGTCACCTTTATCTCTTGCTTCGGCTATATCTGCAGATGCTTTTGGACGCATTACGCTTTTTAAATAATCTAATTCTTCTCTTAATTTCTTCAACCCCTCTGCGGTGTAATACGATACTGTACTCATAACTTCATCATTTATATAAATAGAAAAAATCCCATCAGGACGGGATTTCTTTCCACAAAGATACTATTATTATTTTTTCGTCTATAAATATATGTTAATCATATATAATTCAAAGTTAAATAAATTAAATTTGTTTCACTAATACTTTGACACTATTTTAAAATGAAAAAATACCTACTGCTTTCCTTTATAATTCCTTTCTTTTTTTCGTGTAGTGATTCTGGTTTTGATAATACAAATCCATTTGTCCCTAATTATACTTTTTCGGTAGATATTAATATGAATTTGCCCGCGTATTCTAATTTAAAGTATCCTAGTAATGGTATTTATTACGCAGGAGTGGGCGCGCGCGGTATTATTGTTTTCAATACGGGAAGCGGTTACAATGCTTTTGATGCAGCTTGTCCCAATCAAGCTATAAGCTCTTGTTCTACTATGACCATAGATGGAATAAATGCAGTTTGTGGATGTGACAGTAAAGAATACAGCTTATTTACCGGACAAGGAACTTTACAATATCCCATGAAACAATATCGTGTTCAAGTAAACGGGACGGCACTTAGAGTTTATAATTAAACAAAAAATCCTGACAGCGAACCATCAGGATTTCATCCAATAACAAATAATTTATTTCTTTAAAACTTCAATGTCAAACCAGCAAGGAAATTAATTCCTGCTTGTGGGTAATAGTAAGGGTAAATATCATACATGTATCCATTTGACACGTATTTTTTATCTAAAAAATTATTCACTAAACCTGTCAAAATAATCGATTTAAAAACCGATTTTGGTTTAAACTCATAAGCGATATTCAAATCATTGACAAAATATTCCGCCAACTTAGCAGCCGGTAATTCAATGTTATTCATGTATTGTTCGCCCACAAATTTTTGCAACCATGAAATATGAAGATTTTCCACTGGGGTATAGACCAAAATATTTCCGGCAATAATCGATGGTGAATATGCTATATCAGTTGTCCCATAATTCTGTCCCTCTACTGCTAAATCAGTATTTTTATTAGCACTCAAGGTGAAATTAGGACGAATAATCAATTGATTTGTCAATGCTATTGTAGCATCTACTTCCAGTCCTAAACGGTAACTTTTTTCACTGTTAGAACGTATCGGAGCGCCTACATCATCTAAACTTCCTGTCAAAATCAATTGATCTTTATAGGCCATATAATACACATTGGTATTGAATTGTACTTTCTCAGCAACATGTCTCCAACCCAATTCAAAGTCATTCAGCTTTTCTGGCTTTACGTTTCCGCCTTCATAATCGGTTCTGTTTGGTTCTCTGTTAGCTCTTGCATAGGAAAAATACAAGGCATTATTAGCATTGATGTCATACGTCAATCCCGTCTTTGGATTAAAAAAATTAAAGGTATCATCAACCACATCTGCCTGAACCCCGTTGGCTTTATAATTTACCGTACGGTATTGTAAATCTCCAAATAAACTTAATTTCTCTGTGATTTGGTAATTAGCTTTGGCAAAAACTGTTCCATCCGTTTTAACGGCATAATCATCATAATAACGATCTCCTAATTCACTCTGTGAAGCAAATCGCGCCCAAATAACTTTACCGAAATGGCTGCCTTCATACTTATTCCATCCGCCACCAAAAATCACATCCAGTTTTTCTTTCTTGTAATTTGCAGAAAATGTTGTTCCGTAGAAATCGTTATCCAACCATTTTTGACGAATCAAATCAGTTGTTGTAACGGGACCAACTGGCTGTAATCCATAATCAGCTAAATCAGCGTCTTCTTTGTAATTTTCATAAAACCCTTTTCCTTTTGTGTAATGCAACGCAAAATTAGTACTCCAGTTTTCTGATATTTTTTCGTTCCAATGCAATTGAGAGTGATCTTGTTGGTAATTATCGGTTTCATTGTCATAAAAACGAGCATTTCCTTGTTCGTCCGTAAAAGCTCCTGCTGAATTAAAAGTGCGATCATTGTTCAATGTTTCGCCGTCAATTCCGTTCCAAGATTGATACGTTTTCTCTTTTCCTCCAAATACCAAGGCTTTTATCAAAGTAGTTTTGCCTACATAGGTACCCTGAAGAAAATAGGATTTTAAATCAGATGCACCGCGGTCCATATACCCATCCGAATTTAAAGCAGACAAACGTCCCGCGATTTCGAAATGATCGTTCATCAAACCCGTACTGAATTTTACGGTGTGTTTTCGAGTATTAAAACTTCCAAAAGAGTTGGAGATTTCTCCAGTGCTTTCTTTGGCAAAATTATCGGTAAGCATATTTAAACTGGCTCCAAAAGCTCCTGCGCCGTTAGTTGAAGTTCCTACGCCACGCTGCAACTGCAAACTCTCAACTGAAGATGCAAAATCAGGCATATTTACCCAATACGTTCCATGACTTTCAGAATCATTGTAAGGAATTCCGTTGATGGTAACATTCACTCTTGTCGCATCGCTACCACGAACGCGAATTCCGGTGTAACCTACACCATTTCCGGCATCAGAAGTGGTAACCACCGAAGGCAAATAATTCATCAAAATAGGAATATCTTGTCCTAGGTTTCGAAATTTGATTTCCTTTTTGTCCAAATTGCTAAAACTAACTGGAGTTTTTGTAGTCACACGAACCGCTGAAACCAAAACTTCATCGAGTTGGTTTACTTTTGTCGTGTCTTTGACTTGTGAGAAAGAGATAAAAGTTGCAAAAAGAAAGACAGAAGACATATAACATGTCAGCTTCTTGGACTTTGTGACTTTGAGATTTTGAGACTTTGTAACTGTAATAAAAGTGTTCATCCGTAAAAATATTACGAATAAAAGGGGGAATTATTCTTTTGTTAAATTAAAAAATGATTGTTTCCTATGACTAATAAAGTAGCGTGCACACTATTTGTTTGTCATTTTTTCCCTTGACAACATTACTTGTCCAGGTTCTTTGGGTATAATCTCAGCTCGTTATTTAGAGCACCCCTTTGAGACAGCGCAAAACTAATTATAAATTGTGAATTATAAATTATGAATTGGAATAAATTTTAAAAATCAGGTTTTCTGCGTGTTTTTTTAATTTCAGAAATGTTCTTTTTATCCTTTATTCGCTTTCTAATGACAGACTTGGGAATTTTAGTTGGCCTACGTTCTTTAGGAATAAGCAACGCATTTTTTATAAGTTCCAAAAACCTTTTGGTTACAATTTCTTTGTTTCTAAACTGACTTCGATCTTCATCACAGTTCAAGATTAAAACTAAATCAGTCTTTAATCTTGAAGGTAATTTGGTTTCGACCAAAAGTTTTTCTTCTTCGGTTAAAGCCTGAGAATTTTTCAAATCAAAAGTCAAAACCACTTTAGAGGAAACTTTGTTTACATTTTGTCCGCCAGCACCACTGCTACGAACAGCTTTGAAGCTTAACTCTGATATGATTTTTTGTTTTTCCAATTTTATTAAGGTTGGTGCGCTGATTTTAATAAATCATTTACGCTTTTTACCGGATTGAATGTAATTAAAGGAACTTGCACAAATATGGTTATCCAATTTGCCATGGCGCCATTCCATAATCCAGGTAGTTCATAGGATTTAATAACTCTTCCAAATGTAGTTTTCTCCACAATAAAACCACTATTATGATCTACAAACTGAGTCAAATCAAATTTTTCATTTTTATAGTTCTTGATTCCGCAAACTATATCAACAGGATTAAAATGCGTAGAAGCATTCAGTATTTCTCTTTGATTATCATCTGATAAATCTACTTGGGAACTCTCAACAATTTGTAACGAAATTAAACCTTTTCTGTCTTTTACCCAAAATGGGCCACCACCAGCTTCACCTTCATTTTTAACCATTCCACAAACTCTAATAGGTCTATTTAAAATAGCTTTTATTTCGGTGATTTTATCTTCAAAACTAAGCTTGTAAAAGCTGTTTGGGATACTAATATTTAGTTTTTCTTGCAAAAAAAGTAAAATTTCCACACCGTTTTCCTGTTGAATTTCATCAGCATCTATTGCATGTAAATACTTAAATACTTGCTGTTGTAATTCTATTAAAATTCCTGCCAATGCTTTTTTATACAAAGCTATTTTGTCAATATTATTTTGGATAACGTTGTCAATATTTTTTATAAAAACAATATCGGAATCTAGATTGTTTAAGTTTTCTATCAAGGCTCCATGACCGCCCGGTCTAAAAAACAACTTCCCATTTTCATCTCTAAAAGGGTTGTTTTCAAAATCTACAGCAAGAGTATCCGTATTCTCATTTTGACAAGAATAACTGGTATGTATTGCTATTCCTGATTTTTTTTCTAATTTTCCTTTAATGGCATTAATCATCGTTTCAAACTGTGTCAAATGTGATTCTGACACCGTAAAATGCAAATTTGAATTTGAATTTGAATTTGCATAATGAACACATTCATTAAGATGCTCTTCTACTGGTGTATAAATATGATTTTGATATTTATGAAACGGAAGTACGCCTTTAGGCTTACCTGCAAAATTGAAGTAATCTGGAGCCAAAAGTAATTTTATGAAATAGTAATTTTTATAATCTCGATGAAGAAACTCAAAGTCAATAAATTCCTCTCTAAGTTTTTTATCAACTGCTTTAAAGAATGGAAATTTTTCTAAACCAACTATAAAAACAGGAAGTTCTGTTTCTTTTTTTCTATTAACATAAGCATTAATCGTTTCATTTTCAACATCAAAATCCTTCAAAAAAGAAAGCAAAAACTTAAACATTCTGCTTGCAGCTCCAGATGCAGGAACAAATTTCTCTAGCTTAAAATTTGATTTATTTGCTTCAAAATAATCTGCATTTAGTCGAAAATCACTTTCTGATAATTTTAAAATACCATTAAATAAAGTTGCAGGTCCAACCAGATTACTCGTCGTTATTCCATTTCTAAAAAAATCAAGTTGTTGTTGGATGTTTTTTAAAGGAACTCCCTTTTCATAAATTTGAATAAAATCAAGCGAAGAAAGTCCCATTTCTTTGGCCTTTGTTAGATCATTGATAATGGCAACTGCTTTCTTCAGCCGTAATTTTTTATCTCCGGAAAGTGTTATAAATGGCTTATTGTTATCGATTAAGGATTGTTTAAAATTTGCAAACACCGACTCTCTTTCGTCTGGACGATCTCTTAAATCATCTTTCTCCCATGGAATATCAATGTCCGTAAGAAAAAACAAGTCATACTCATGTTCACGAGCTGCTTGGTCTAATAATGGATCACAGTAATTATAATATACTTCAGAAAAAACCTTAGTAACTAATAAATTAGTATCACAAAAAAGATATTTATTAGCAATTAAAGTGCTTTCATTTTCTAATTTGGTTTGCCCAAAAGCAATGGGAAGCATGTCATCAATACTACAAATTTGTTTATCTAAATCCCATTTTTCTTGCAGATATTCTCGTGCATATTCAGGAACCCATTTGGTTTTATAATATTCCGCAAGCTGTCTAGCCAATGTTGTTTTGCCAGTGCTTTCGGGACCAAATAAGGCTACTTTTATTATTTTTGTAGCTCCGTTTGAGAGCTGTCTGAGATTTTCTTCCATTCTAAATAGCCAAAAATGGCAACTATTGTAAATACTACGTATTGAAAACTGGTAAAAGTAAAACCTTTTGAAAAATATAATGGAATTGAAATTACATCTCCAATAATCCAAAATATCCAATTTTCTACTTTTCTTTTGGCCATGAGCCACATTCCTACAAAGAAAATTCCTGTGATAAATGTATCTACATAAGCATACCAAGTGGTGAATTTTCCGAAATAGTGATACACCGAAACCACAAAAGCGACAGTAAATATAAAAAGAATTATCGCAATACGTTTTTCTGAACTAGAAATTTTTGAAATTGGGAACTCAATTGTATCATCTTTTTTTCGGGTCCAATGATACCAACCATAAATACTCATAACAAAATAGTACCCGTTGATCATCATATCACCCCATAAAGTCCATTTCCAAAGCAAATAAACATATATAAATGTACTCACTAATCCCGTTGGAAAAACCAAAATATTGTCTTTTTTAGCGTACCAAACACTTAATAAACCAAAAATAACCGCCACAATTTCTAAAACTATGTCTAAGGTTGGGTAATCTCTATACTGAGAAAAAAAGTATTCTATCATTAGTCAATCTAAAATTATTGATTAAAAAAGTTTATGTCATTTTCAAAAGCAGTTCCTATTACAACTAAATTGGCTCCAGCATGATAAGCGTTTTGAATTCCCTGCAAATCTACAATTCCGCCACCAACAAGTAACGGAATTTCAATATTTTGAGCAACTAATGTAATCATTTCTAGCGGAACAGCTTGTTTAGCGCCACTTCCCGCTTCCAGATATATTAACTTATTGCCTAACATTTCGCCGGCTTGTGCCGTAGCCAATGCTAAGTCAAGATCATTTCTATCTAAAGGTTTGGTTTTGCTCACTCTTTCTACGGCGGTTTCAGTCCCGCTTTCAATGAGTATATAGCCTGTAGAAATAATCTCAAGTTGGGTTTTCTTTAAAACAGGAGCTGCTTTTACCTGATGTTCTATTAGAAAATCCGGATTTCGACCAGATAGTAATGACAAAAACAAAATCGCATCAGCTTTATCTGAAATCTGGGATGGGTTTCCGGGAAAAAGAATAATGGGTAAATTACAGTTTTGTTTAATTTTTACAATTAATTCATCTAGAATATTTGTTGTAACATAGCTTCCGCCGATGAAAATATGCGTTGCCGGCGATTGATGTATTTTTGAAATTAGTATTGATACAGTGTTCAAATCAATTTTATCAGGATCAAGAAGAATAGCTAATAATTTTTGGTTACTCCTTTTGGCTTGTATTATTTGGTTGTATAGGTTCTCCATAAGTTCTGCCGCAAATTCGCAGTTTGTATTAATTTTCAAAGGCATAAACTAAAGTAAACTCTTCTATTTCTTCAAAATGGATTTTGAAATCTTTTACTAAATTATTAAAATGAAGTTTGGCATTAGTTAGTTTAGCGTTAATATGAAACTCCTCAACACTTATATGGTCTTTGAAACTGATTCCTTTTTCGTTTCTAATTTTAAAAATAGCTTCTTTGGCTCCCCAAATAACCGTTAATTTCCTAATATATTCGTCACTGTCTGTATCCAAGAATTGTAATTCTGAATCACAGAATTTATCGGCGATTCGAGTGATTTTGTCTCTTTGCAATTCAATGTCGATTCCTACCGTTTCGTCACTGATAATAATTGCCGAAAAATTATGGGAATGTGTTATCGAAATATGTTTCTCTCCTTTAAGATGGGGTTTGCCGAATTGATCATAATACAGATCTAAGTCTGTGTGGCCGGCCTCTTGTAATAACTTACGAACACTAAGAAATGCGCGTTGGTGCATCTCTGATTTCATTCCGTCAAGGCGAATGCGATTGCTATCGTTTAAGACCACTTGTTTTAATAATTCCGCATAGGATTCGGTTACTTTCCAAACGAGAATTTGAGTTCTAGAATTAATATGTTTCGTTTTGTAAAGCGGCATCGTGTTATGATATTGATTTTTAGCCCCGGTAGCAGCGGCATCCTTTTTTCACGCTTTTTTGCGTGATAAAAGATATAGCGAATAACGGGAAATAGCTCCTGAAACTGAAACAAGTTCAGCTTCAAGAAATTATTTAGTTAATGTTCAAAAGATTAGCGAATTAAACAATTCATAAATCTTCTAGAAAATAGTTAAATTCTAAAGTTATTACGTAAATTTGCAAAAAATTTACAATTACAAATATACTATAAATGAGTACTACAACTATGCCTTTTGTGGCTTTCAAAGTTAAAGACATTTCTCTAGCAGCTTGGGGAAGAAAAGAAATTGAACTAGCTGAAGCTGAAATGCCAGGTTTAATGGCGCTTCGTGCGGAATATAAAAACGAACAACCACTAGCTGGTTCTCGTATTGCTGGATGTTTGCACATGACAATCCAAACTGCAGTTTTGATTGAAACTTTAATAGCTCTTGGTGCTGAAGTGACTTGGAGTTCTTGTAACATTTTCTCTACTCAAGATCAGGCTGCTGCTGCGATTGCTGCTGCAGGAATTCAAGTTTATGCTTGGAAAGGTTTGAATGAGGAAGATTTTGACTGGTGTATCGAGCAAACATTATTCTTTGGTGAAGATAAAAAACCATTGAACATGATTCTTGATGACGGTGGAGATTTAACGAATATGGTTATTGACCGTTACCCGGAATTAGTTGCTGGAATCAAAGGATTATCTGAAGAAACTACAACTGGAGTTCACAGATTATACGAAAGAGTAAAAGCGGGAACATTGCCAATGCCAGCAATCAACGTGAATGACTCGGTTACTAAATCTAAATTTGACAACAAATACGGTTGTAAAGAATCTGCAGTTGATGCGGTTCGTCGTGCAACAGATGTTATGCTTGCCGCAAAAAGAGTAATCGTTTGTGGTTACGGTGACGTAGGTAAAGGAACTGCGGCTTCTTTTAGAGGTGCTGGTTCTATTGTTACGGTTACTGAAATTGACCCAATTTGTGCTTTACAAGCTGCAATGGACGGTTTTGAAGTAAAAAAATTAGATACCGTTATCGCAACTGCTGATATTATCATTACGACTACTGGAAATAAAGATATCGTTTTAGGTTCTCATTTCGAAAAAATGAAAGACAAAACTATCGTTTGTAACATCGGGCATTTTGATAACGAAATTGATATGGCTTGGTTGAACACAAACCACGGTGCATCAAAAATCGAAATCAAACCTCAAGTTGACAAATACACTATTGCTGGAAATGATATTATCGTTTTGGCAGAAGGTCGTTTAGTAAACCTTGGTTGTGCTACAGGTCACCCAAGTTTTGTAATGAGTAACTCATTTACAAACCAAACTCTTGCTCAAATCGAATTGTGGAAAAACAGTGCAGCATATAACAATGACGTGTACATGTTACCAAAACATTTAGATGAGAAAGTAGCAATGTTGCACTTAGCTAAATTAGGTGTTGAATTAGAGACTTTACGCACTGATCAAGCGGATTATATTGGTGTTCCAGTTGAAGGTCCATTTAAACCAGAATATTACAGATACTAGTCTGAAATTAGAATTTTAGATTATTGGTTTTTTAAAACCCTTGCAGTGATGTGAGGGTTTTTTGTTTTGGAACAAACCCAACTGAATCACTTTTAGTAATTAGTATAAACTCGACCACACCGATTTATCTGCTGTTTGAAAGCATAATACCAAATCCCGTTGATGGTTAGAGCTTACAGACAGTACTTCAGTTAGTAGTACAATAGAAACAATGTCTTTTATTTACTAATAAATCAGTAACGGAATCGTTATAATCTAAGTTTATGCTATATTTGAGTAAATTATTTTTGTACTGGAAATTATACCTGCTGAAAAGCCCTATTCATATAATCGAAGAAAGAATAACTTTAACTATATAATCATGAATAATTATTCCATTATTGCCCAACTTATAATTGCATTGTCTGTAAGTTATGTTTGGGTTTTTAGATTTGATAATATCGTTGCCGAATTTAAACAATACGGTTTGTCGGATTTGACAAGAAACGTCATTGGCGCCACAAAAATTACTCTAGCAACCTTATTAATAACAGGAATATGGTTTCCTCAAGTAGTATTTATACCGGCACTTTTAATGGCTTTTTTAATGGCATCCGCACAATTTTTTCATTTCAAAGTAAAAAATCCATGGTCTAAGCATCTACCTTCTTTATTTCTTTTAGTCTTATCTCTTTTTGTAGCACTTCTAGCATCCAAATAGTTACATAATGAATTACTTAAATATATTAATTTACTTCTCAGCCGTTTCCTTTCTCATTTACGGAATAGCGTATTTTGTGTCATCAAATATGAAATATGAATTTAAACGCTTTGGTCTTGAAAAATTTGGTCTATTAACTGCTATTTTGGAATTGGCTGGCGCCTTAGGTTTATTTATAGGTATTCAGAATTATGTTGTTTTAGTGCTTGCTTCTGGAGGATTGACATTATTAATGCTTCTTGGTACTGGAGTAAGAATAAAAATGAAAGACTCAGTATTGGTTTCTTTACCTGCCTTTTTTTATTTTTTATTAAATGCATTTATTTTATATAAAACCATAGCGTAAATCAACTTTAAATAATGCTTCTTGTTTAACCAGTTCTTTATTTTTTCTAAGAATTTGCTTTATAATCATATCAACATCTAAACAAAAAAACCCGTTTCTTTCGAAACGGGTTTTTTAATAATTGAGAAAATCAATTATGCTTCAACTTCGAATGGAAGTATAGAAACGTATGATTTGTTATCTCTTTTCTTTTGGAAGAAAACAACTCCATCTACTCTTGCGTGTAGTGTGTGATCTTTACTAATGTAAACGTTTGCACCTGGATTATGTTTTGAACCTCTTTGTCTTACGATGATGTTCCCAGCAATAGCAGCTTGACCACCAAATATCTTAACGCCTAAACGTTTTGATTCTGATTCTCTACCATTCTTAGAACTACCGACACCTTTCTTGTGAGCCATGACGTATTAGTTTTATATTTGTTAATAAATTAATTAAACAGCTTTACCACCGTTTAATTCATCTTGTAATTTTTTTAATTCATCCATTTTACCATCTGCAGCTAATTGTGCTTGTTGAGCCCAAGTAGTTGGATCTAAATGAGATAATTTAGATTCTGATGCTTCTAAAATTGCTTTTACCGCATCAGCGCTTGTTTTTGCTAATTTAGAGAATGTAGTAATACCAGCTTCAACTAATGCTTCTGCTGCTTTAGGACCAACTCCTTCAATTAATTTCAAATCATCAGCTTTTTTTGCTGCTTTTGGAGCTTTTGCTTCAGCAACTTTTTCAGCTTTTGGAGCTGCTTTTTTTGTACCTGATGCAGAAATACCTTCAATTACAATTTGAGTAAGATACTGTCTGTGACCGTTTCTCTTTTTGTATCCTTTTCTTCTTTTCTTTTTGAAAACGATAACTTTATCTCCTTTTAAGTGTTGTAACACTTTAGCTTCTACTGAAGCACCTTCTATAGCTGGGGCGCCTAAAGTGATAGTTCCGTTATCATCTAATAAAAGAACTTTGTCAAAAGAAACTTTTGAACCTTCTTCATTAGTCAAACGGTGAACATAAACCTTTAAGTCTTTGCTTACTTTGAACTGTTGCCCTGCTATCTCTACGATTGCATACATACTGAATTGTTTTAATAATTTTTAAGGTTGCAAATATACAATTAAATATTTAACCTGCAATTAGTAAAACAAAAAATATTCTTCATCCCTAATGTCCTGATTTCTCATGCTTTTGAAGCCAATTAAGAAAAAAATGAAATGAACAGTTGTTAAAGTTTTATTCTGTACTATTTTTGATGTAACAATAACCGTTTTTCCGTTACTTATAGAAAATAAAATTATTAATCCAATATGAAAAAATCAATAATGGCCTTAAGTACAGCGCTCATGCTTGGTGGAGTAGCTTCGGCTCAAAAAGTAGTTTTCGAAGAATATAATTTAGACAATGGCATGCATGTCATTTTACATAACGACCCTTCTGCGCCTGTCGTTGTCACTTCCGTGATGTATCATGTAGGTTCCAAAGACGAAAAACCGGACAGAACAGGTTTTGCCCATTTCTTTGAACATTTATTATTTGAAGGAACTGAAAACATAAAACGTGGCGAATGGATGAAAATTGTAAGTTCAAATGGAGGAACAAACAATGCAAACACTTCCGATGACAGAACCTATTACTATGAAGTATTTCCTTCTAATAATTTAGAATTAGCCCTTTGGATGGAATCCGAAAGATTAATGCATCCTGTAATCAATCAAATTGGGGTTGACACTCAAAATGAGGTTGTGAAAGAAGAGAAAAGAACCAGCTTTGACAATCGCCCTTATGGAAATATCCTTACGGTTGTAAAAGAAAATATGTTCAAGAAACATCCGTATCGTTGGAACACCATTGGTTCAATGAAAGATTTAGACGCTGCAACCTTAGAAGAGTTTCAGGCATTTAATAAAAAATTCTACATTCCAAACAATGCTGTTTTAGTCGTTGCCGGTGATTTCGAAAAAAATCAGGCTAAAGAATGGATTCAGAAATATTTTGGACCAATAAAAAAAGGAGCTGATGTAACGAAACAAACTTTTATTGAAGAACCAATTACTCAAACGTTAAAAGCAACGTATCAGGATGCCAACATCCAGATTCCAATGTTAGTGGCTTCATACAGAACACCGTCAATGAAAACTAGAGATGCCAGAGTTTTGGATTTCATTTCTTCTTATTTAAGTGATGGAAAAAGTTCTAAATTGTACAAAAAAATCGTTGACGAGAAAAAAATGGCATTACAAATAGGTGCCGTAGGTTTTAGTCAAGAAGATTATGGAATGTATATCTTGTATGGTTTACCAATGGGAGCAAATACAGCAGCTGATGTATTAAAAGAAATTGACGAAGAAATTGTAAAAATTCAAACGGAATTGATTTCGGAGAAAGATTTTCAAAAATTACAAAATAAGTTTGATAATAATTTCGTGAATGCCAATTCAAATGTAGAGGGAATTGCCGAAAATTTAGCAACCTATTATATGCTTTATGGTGACATCAATTTAATCAACACCGAGATAGAACTTTTACATTCTATCACTCGTGAGGAAATTAGAGAGGTCGCAAAAAAATATTTGAATCCAAATCAAAGATTGCTTTTGGATTATATTCCTTCCACAGAACAGGCTAAAAACTAAGACATTCTAAATCATGAAAAAAACAAATATATTATTATTCATTTTGTTGGTAACAGGAATTATGCAGGCACAAGATCGCACACAACCAAAACCTGGAGTTTCACCAGTAGTTAACATCAAAAAACCACAAACTTTTGTTATGTCAAATGGTTTGAAAGTTATGATTGTTGAAAATCACAAACTACCAAAAGTTAGTTTCAGTCTTTCATTAGACAATGCGCCTTATGCCGAAGGCAATAAAAAAGGGGTTGATGAATTAACGAGCAGCATGATAGGAAATGGAAGTAAAAAATTAGCCAAAGATGCTTTCAATGAAGAGATTGATTTTCTGGGAGCTGACATTAATTTCAACTCACAAGGAGCTTACGCAAGTACCCTTTCTAAATATTCTAAACGAATACTGGAATTGATGGCTGAAGGAGCTTTACATCCAAATTTTACTCAAGAAGAATTCGAGAAAGAGAAAGCAAAATTACTGGAAGGACTTAAATCTCAAGAAAAAAGTGTTCCTGCAATTGCAAATAGAGTTGTCGATGCGCTTGCTTTTGGAAAAAACCACCCTTCTGGAGAGTACATGACCGAAGAAACGATTAAAAATGTAACTCTTGCGGATATTCAAGCTAATTATGCCAATTATTTTGTTCCCGAAAATGCTTATTTAGTGATTATTGGAGACATCAAATACAAAGAAGCAAAACCAATTATAGAAAAACTATTTGGATCATGGCAAAAAAGAAGCACGCCAAAACTGACTTACGCCGCACCAGAAAATGTACCGTTCACTCAAATCAATTTTGTTGATGTTCCTAATGCCGTACAATCAGAGATTTCATTAGTAAACACAGTGAATTTAAAGATGAGTGATCCTGATTTCTTCGCTGCTGTAATCGCGACTTCTATTCTTGGTGGTGACTTCAATAGTTACCTTAATATGAATCTAAGAGAAAAACACGCATGGACTTATGGCGCCAGTTCTGTAATAGGAAGTGGAAAATACGTAACTAAATTAAGATCGACTTCGGCGGTAAGAAACGTTGTTACAGACAGTGCAGTAGTTGAATTTATCAAAGAAATCAAAAAAATACGTACCGAAAAAGTAAGTGAGGAACTATTGAGTAACACTAAAGCAGGTTACATCGGACGATTTGTGATGCAGGTAGAAAAGCCGCAATCAATCGCACGATACGCCTTGAATATAGAGACTGAAGATCTTCCAAAAGATTTTTATGAAAACTATATCAAAACCATCAATGCCGTAACTGCCGACGATATACTTCGTGCAGCCAACAAATATTTCCTTTTAGATAACAAACGAATTATTATTGCCGGAAAAGGATCTGAAGTAATTCCAGCTTTGGAAAAACTAAAAATTCCAATGTTTTATTTTGACAAATATGGTAATCCATTGGAAAAACCAGTTTTCAAAAAAGACATTCCTGCTGGCGTAACTGCAAAAAGTGTTATCGATAATTACATCAAAGCTATTGGTGGTGAAAAAGCGGCTTCTGCTGTAAAAACAATAGCGATGAACGGAACTACAACAATTCCGCAAGCACCTTCCCCTTTAAATTTTACTACAAAAATTGATGCTAAAGGCAAACTAATGGTTGAATTAAAGATGGGAACCATGAGCTTGATGAAACAAGTGGTAAATGAAAAAGGAGCTTATGTAATGCAACAAGGACAACGCCAAAACATCGAAGGGACGACGCTTACTGACATGAAAGCAAGCGCAACAACTTTTGAAGAATTATTACTTTCTAAAAAAGAAGGGTTAGTATTAAGCGGTATCGAGACAATCAGCGGAAAAGAAGCCTACGCCGTAAAAAACGGAAAAACAACATTCTATTACGATGTGACTTCAGGATTAAAACTGGCTGAATCCAAAGTAATAGAACAAGGCGGTCAAACCATAACGCAAACTACAAATTACGGAGATTACAAGGATGTAAAAGGCGTTAAGATTCCTTTTAATATTATTCAAAATATAGGATTTGAATTGGACATTAAAATATCTGACGTAAAAATCAATGAAGGTGTTTCAGATGCTGATTTTCAATAATCAAAACTTGGATTAATAAACAAAGGCTGTCTAAAAAGACAGCCTTTGTTATTTTATACTCTTTAAATTTTTCATACTAAACACTGAATACTACTTCTTAGCCGATAAATACACTCCTATTAAAACAATAAAAGCACCCAAAAACTGAACTGGAGTAAGCATTTCATTATCCAATAATCCCCAACAGAAAGCAACTACGGGAATCAAATATGTCACTGAAGTTGCAAAAACTGGTGAAGACATTTGGATAAGTTTAAAGAACAAAATATTGGCAATTCCCGTTCCAACAACTCCAAGAATTATAATAAACAAAACCGATTCCTGTACTTTTACATCATGAACCACTTCAAAGAAACCGGAGAAAAACAAGATGATAAATGCTGGAAAAAACAACACCATAAAGTTCCCTGTCGTAATGCTCAACGGACTCAAATCATGCAAATATTTTTTGATTAAATTCACATTGACCGCATAACATATAGAAGCTATTAAAACCAAAATAGCATAATAATAATTCTGTTCTGGATGATGAATTGCGCCATTCAAAATCAACAAGGCACTTCCTATTAAACCAATTAAAATCCCAAAAATCTGATTTCTTTTAAACTGCAATCCAAAAACCAATGCACCCAGAATCAATGTATTTAAAGGAGTAAGCGAATTCAAAATAGAACTCACAGAACTATCAATTTCAGTTTGCGCAATCGCAAACAAATAAGCCGGAATAAATGTCCCAAACATAGAAGTTAAGGCAATGTACTTCCATTTATGTACCGGAATTTTAGACAAGCTTTTAAATCCTATCAACAATAAAAAAACAGCCGCAAAAATAATTCGCAACGATCCCAATTGTAAAGCTGTTAAACCTATAAGCCCTTTTTTAATTAATATAAATGAACTTCCCCAAACTAAGGCAAGAACCATCAAGTAAACCCATTTTAACTGCTTCGATTCCATAAAGATAATTTTACCCCAAAATTGTAATTATTTTATGAATTAGTCCTTCTTTTTTTAATTAATTTTGCAGTTCAGAAACACGCTTTTAATCTTTAAAATTTATATCATAATGAATTTCAAAAAATCAATCGTAACGCTAGTACTCACAAGTGTTTTATTTGTAGGCTGTAAAGAAAAAGAAACGAATTTAGTTTCAAAAGAAACTGCTGAAACAGCATCTCCAAAAGTTAAAAAGGAAATCGCAGCTGCCAATCTTCAAACAGCAAGTTTTTCTGTAGAAGGAATGACATGCGCTGTAGGTTGTGCCAAAACGATTCAAGAAGATTTGACTGGATTGGATGGTGTCCAAAAAGCAACGGTAGATTTTGATACAAAATTAGCCACAGTAACTTTTGACAAAACGATTCAAACTCCAGAAAAATTGACTAAAGTTGTAGAAGCCGCTGCTGATGGTAAAACATACAAAGTTTCGAATATGAAGTCTTAATTCAGACTTTCAAATTGTAAAAAAAAGCATTCGTTACTCGCGAATGCTTTTTTTGTGAAATATTATTTCCATTTCAAGGTTTCCATCAGTCGCTGCATGTCATTTTTAATATAACTCGCGGCAGGCATAATAGAATCATAATTGGGTTTTGCATAAAAATAAACAGAACCTGTTACAAAATGTCGCGTACTGTCAGTAGCATAAAACTGCGAATTTGTTGCCGCATTTCCTTCAACCTGATAAAACATTCCATAGACTTTTTTATCGGGATTCAAATAAGGCTGTTCCAGAATATCATCTGCTTTTATAACGTGTTCATAAGTCAATTTTTGTGCATCACGCAACAGTTCATTAATGTTTTTCGTGACTGGCTTATAGGTAAGATAAATAGTCGCTTTCATTTTTGGATACGTAATCGTAAAACCACAATTCGTCTCTTTTTTGATAATGGCATCTGAATTCATTTCAAAAGCAAAAGGACATTCGTTCTCAAAATTTACATATTTGGCTTCCGGATAATCCAATCGCAAATAGCTTGATGGTTTAGGCAAGACATCATCTTTACAACTAAAACTCAAGAATGAGACTGCAATTATTGCCGAAAAAGTGATTATTTTTTTTAACATTTTTACTTATTCAATTGTTACTTTTATTTGCTTTACCCTTTTTTGATCCACTGCTTCTATAGTAAACAGGCAATTTTCAAATGAAATTTTCTGGTTCTTTTTCGGAAAATTTCCCAAAATTTCAAGAATAAAACCAGCCAGCGTTTCGGCTTCTCCTTTTTTGATTTCGAATAATTCTTCATCAACATCAATTATTCTGTAGAAATCCTTGAGGTTTATTTTTCCTTCAAAAAGATAATTTCTATCGTCAATTTGGGAAAAATTAATATTTTCATCGTCAAATTCATCACTGATATCCCCTACAATTTCTTCAATAACGTCTTCCAAAGATACCAACCCGGAAGTTCCTCCATATTCATCGACCACAATCGCGAGATGACTTTTCATGCTCTGAAAGTCTTTCAGTAAATTGTCCAGTTTTTTATTCTCCGGAACAAAGAAAGGTTCTCGTAACAACGATTTCCAGTCAAATTCATTTGTATTAATATGCGGCAGCAAATCTTTGACATACAAAACGCCTTCAATCTGATCTATATTGTCCCGATAAACCGGAATTCTGGAATATCCTTTTTCAATGATTTTGGGGCAAATAACAGAAAAGGATTCGTCTATTTCTAAAGCAAAAATATCTATTCTGGGACTCATCACTTGTCTTGTATCGGTATTTCCAAAGCTTACAATGCCTTCCAATATTTTTTGCTCTTCGGTAGAAGTTTCATCCGAAGCTGTTAATTCTAAGGCTTGTGATAATTGATCAACGGAGAAATTTGATTTTTGCTTTCCTAATTTATTGTGCAAATAAATCGTGGCAGCGCGCATGGGCAAACTTATTGGCGAAAGCAATTTATCGAGAAAAGCAATTGGATATACAATCAGTTTGGCAAACTTGATATTGTTTCTGCTGGCATATACTTTTGGCAAGACCTGACCGAATAACAAAATTAAAAAGGTAGCAGTCACTACTTCCAGAATAAATTTTAAAAGTGGTGCTGTTAATGCAGAAAAAATAGTTTTCCCAACAACGGAAAACAATAATACTATGGAAATATTGATAAAATTATTAGCAACAAGAAGAGTGGCCACGAGCTTTTTTGGTTTTTCTAAAAGTTCCGAAATAATTTTTCCTTTGGAGTTATTTTCTTGTATCGTTTCATCGATGTCTTTTTGTGACAACGAAAACAAGGCTACTTCAGCACCTGAGATTAAAGCGGAACAAAACAGCAAAATGGCAATTCCTATAAAGCCAAATACTACATTAGCATCAATAGCGTAAGAAAAAAATAAACTGGGCTCTGGGTCCAAATTAGTTAAGATTAATTAAACAATCAAAATGGCAAGTCATTAATAGGCAGGACATTATTTTCCGGGTCAAAATTAGTGTTTTTAGGAACATCAGCTGCAGGAATTTGTTTGTTGTTTTCACTGTCTTTTTTTGTTGTAAGAAAAGTGAATTCCGTTACCTGAATCTCAGTGGTGTGTTTTGTAGTTCCATCCTCTGATTGCCATTGACGGGACTTAATGCGTCCTTCCACATATATTTTATCTCCTTTAGAAAGGTATTTTTCACAAAGCTCAGCCGCTTTATTACGTACTACCAAATTATGCCACTCCGTAGAAGTGATTTTTTCGTTGGTGGTTTTGTTGATATAGACTTCGTTTGTTGCCAGCTGAAATCTTCCTATACAATTGCCTCCATCAAAATAATGCATTTTGATGTCGTCACCAAGAAAACCAATTAGCATAACCTTATTTAATGTTCCGTTCATTTTAGAATTTGGTATTTTATCAAAGATACATTTTTTTAGAAACTCTATAAATCCTTTTCAATAAAATTATGAATCACAATGGGAAAGGGAAAAGTCTTCAAAGTTTCAGCGTCAATTCCGTTTTCAATTGTTCCTTTCACTTTTACTTTCCAAAACTTGATGTATAAATGCTGGTGTGACAGCTTATGAATAATACTTTTCTCGTTGTATTCTAACATACTTACGATGGTATTATCCTTAAAATAATCCGCTTGAACAGCTTCGCTAACACAATCAAAATCTTCCTCTTTTTCAGTTTCCATTAAAGGAAATTCATATAAGTTGTGCCAAATCCCTTTGTCCGTTCTTTTTTGAATTATAGTGTTGTCATTCTCATCTGCAACTACCATATAATTAAAGTAACGGTTTCTAACTTTTAGTTTTTTGGATTTTACAGGCAACTGATCAACTTTATTTTTTTGCAAAGCAGCGCAACTTTCGCTGAAAACACAAATACCGCAATTCGGACTTTTAGGAACGCATTGCAACGCGCCAAACTCCATAATGGCTTGATTGAACGTTGCCGGATTGTCTTTTGGCATCAGTTCGAAAGCCAATGCAGCGAATTCTTTTTTGGCGGAAGCCTGAGCAATATCCGTATCCATATCAAAATAACGCGACAAAACCCGGAATACATTTCCATCAACCACAGGAACGGCTTCATTATAAGAGAAAGAGGCAATGGCCGCTGCGGTATATTCTCCTACACCTTTTAATTTCAATAAGTCATTATAAGTCCCCGGAAAGATTCCCGATAAATCAAAAGCGATATGCTGTGCTGTTTTGTGCAAATTTCTAGCTCTGGAATAATATCCCAGCCCTTGCCAAAGTTTCAAAACTTGCTCTTCATTGGCTTTCGCCAAATCAAAAACAGTAGGAAAAGCGGTTGTAAAAGATAAAAAATAAGGCATTCCTTGTGCAACACGCGTTTGTTGTAACATGATTTCAGAGAGCCAAATAGGGTACGGATTGGTAGTATTTCGCCAAGGTAAATCACGTTTATTTTGTAAATACCATTGTATTAGCGAGTTAGAAAAAATCATGTTTTAATTATTTGTTAGCAAAAGTAAAAGTTTATGTGATTAAAATTTAATGAATTAGCTTGAATAATTGTTTTTTAAATTCCTATATTTGCAAACTCAAAAAAATAGTACAACATTATAAATAGGAAAGAAAATGACGAAAGCAGATATCGTAGCAAAAATTTCAGAAAAATTAGGTCTTGAAAAAGGAGATGTACAGGCAACTGTAGAGACCTTTATGAATGAAGTAAAAAATTCATTAGAAACTGGAGACAATGTTTATTTAAGAGGTTTTGGAAGTTTTATAGTGAAGACTAGAGCTGAGAAAACAGGAAGAAATATTTCCAAGAATACAACAATAAAAATTCCTGCACACAACATTCCTGCATTCAAACCTGCAAAAGTTTTTGTAGAAGGAGTGAAAACAAATAACGAAGCAAAATAACAATATTAATTAATCATAAAATCTACAAGATATGCCAAGTGGTAAAAAAAGAAAGAGACATAAGGTAGCAACGCACAAACGCAAGAAAAGAGCGAGAGCTAACCGTCACAAGAAGAAAAAGTAGTTTTAAACTACTTTTTTCTTTTTAAACGTTCATTGAAATTGAAAATTAGTAATCAGCATTCCGTTTTTAGTATCCAGTCAACTGCGAACTTTACACTGCAAACTGCCAGCTAATTTTCCCCGGGTTCAATACCTGTTAAAATATTGTTTAATCCATTTGTTCGCCTTGGCGAATAGATAAAAATGTACAGCGTGAATAAAGAATTAATCATTAGATCTAGTTCTGAAGCCGTAGATTTTGCCTTATTAAAAGATGGAAAACTAATTGAATTACACAAAGAAGAAGAAAAAAGCAACTTCCAGGTTGGTGATATTTTTATCGCCAAAATCAGGAAACCAGTTGCCGGACTTAACGCTGCTTTTGTAAATGTAGGCTTCGAAAAAGATGCTTTTTTACATTATCATGATTTAGGACCTAATTTAGCTTCCCAACTGAAATTCATAAAACTTGTAAGCGCAGGTAAATTAAAAGATTTCTCCCTAAAAAACTTTCAGTTTGAAAAAGAAATAGACAAAGATGGCACCATTACTGATGTTTTGAGTTCCAATCAATCTGTTTTAGTACAAGTCGTCAAAGAACCTATATCTACAAAAGGACCTAGAATTAGCGCTGAGCTTTCTCTTGCCGGAAGATTTATAGTTTTGGTTCCGTTTTCTGACCGCGTTTCTATTTCACAAAAAATAGAAGACAAAAAAGAGAAAGAACGCTTGAAACGATTAGTACAATCCATCAAACCAAAAGGATTTGGTGTTATTGTTCGCACAGTAGCCGAAGGCAAAAATACAGCCGAATTAGAAAAAGATTTGCAGAACCTGCTCAGCAGATGGACTGCAATGTGTAAAAAATTACCAACTGCTCATCATCCGTCTAAGGTATTAGGAGAACTCAACAGAGCTTCTTCGATATTAAGAGATGTTTTCAACGATACCTTTAGCGGTATTCAGATAGATGACGAAGAGTTGTACAACCAAACAAAGGATTATTTGCAAGAAATTGCACCATCCAAACAATCAATTGTTAAGTTTTATCAATCAAAAGACACACCTATTTTTGAGAAATACAACATAGAGAGACAAATCAAAACTTCTTTTGGAAAAACAGTATCCATGAGTAAAGGTGCGTATCTTATTATCGAACACACTGAAGCTTTGCACGTTATAGACGTAAACAGCGGAAACCGTTCTAATAAAGCCACCAACCAGGAAGATACAGCCATGGAAGTCAATATGATTGCTGCTGCCGAAATCGCAAGACAATTACGTCTTCGTGATATGGGCGGAATCATCGTAGTTGATTTTATCGATATGTCAAATCCTGAAAATCGTAAAGTGTTGTTCGATTTCTTGAAAGAAGAAATGAGCGATGATAAAGCAAAACACAAGATCTTACCTCCGAGTAAATTTGGATTAGTTCAAATTACAAGACAAAGAGTAAGACCTGAAGTAAATATTAAAACTAGAGAAGAAGATCCAAACAATGAAAGTGGCGAAATTGAAGCGCCAATTCAAATCATTGATAAAATTGCTTTTGATTTAGAAAGAGTATTAAAAAACCACAAAGATGTTGTGCTTAATGTACATCCTTTTGTGGCCGCATACCTTACCAAAGGTTTTCCATCATTACGTTCAAAATGGTTTCTTGAGCATAAAAAATGGGTGAAAATTATACCTCGTGATGCTTACACGTATTTAGAATATCATTTCTACGACAAAAAAGAAAATGCTGTCATAGAATAAATTACAAACTCCTCAAGAAATTGGGGAGTTTTTTTTTGCGTCATTGCGAGATTTTTCGAAGCAATCTGTAAATTATAATTTATTTGTTTTTAGGAGCTATTTCCAGCTATCCGCTATATCTTTTGCAAAGCTGCCAGCCTTCAAAAGGCTGGCAGCTTTGCAAAAGGATGCCGCTTCTATCTGGGCTAGAGTATTTAAGAGAAGAATATTATTTCCTTCTCTCGACAAAAAATCGCTTCATCAACTCCGAAGCTTCATTAGCCAAAATCCCCGAAACAACAGTTGTCTTAGGATGCAATTGCGTTCCCATTTTTACAAAACCGCGATTTTCATCGCTTGCACCATACACAATTTTCGAAATTTGACTCCAGTACAAAGCGCCTGCACACATCTGGCAAGGTTCCAGTGTGACATATAGTGTACAACCTATTAAATATTTCCCACCAAGATAATTCGCAGCAGCAGTGATTGATTGCATTTCGGCGTGGGCCGTAACGTCATGTAATAATTCGGTTAAATTATGACTTCTGGCAATGACCTTATTATCAATGACAATTAGAGCGCCAACAGGAATTTCGCCTTTTTCAAAAGCCATTTCAGCTTCCTGCAAAGCTTTTTTCATGAAATATTCGTCGGTAAATGGGTTTATCATACAGCAAAAGTAAGGATTTGAAATAATTTTCGTTAGTTTTATAATCAGAAACGTAAAGTATGGTAAGGAAATATAAAATCACAATTTCGGAACCTTGTCAAGAGGATTGGAACAAAATGACTCCAAATGACCAAGGTCGTTTTTGTATGAGTTGCGCTAAAACTGTTGTAGATTTCACTGCAATGTTACCTGAAGAAGTGCAGCATTTTTTCATCCAAAATCAAAACCAGAATATCTGTGGTAGAATGAGAAAATCGCAATTAGATTCGATTACCATTCAAATCCCGAGTCGTGCACTTTATATTCAAACTCAGTATCACAAAATGTTTTTGTTAGCATTGTTTATCACAATGGGAACCACTTTGTTTAGTTGTGCCGATAATAATGGAAACAAACAAAAAATTGATGCTGTTGAAGTGGTTAAAGACAGTACAAAAGCATCTCGAATAACTGTTGGCATGATGTTGCCAGAAAAAAACAATACCCAAAACCATGTTCAACCTCCAGCACCAGCAACCAAGGTAAATCATGTAAAATTTATAAATCCCCAAACAATTGCTTGCGAAGAAACAACAAAGAACGAGACTGTTGTTGAAGATGTAATTTACAATGGAGGTATTGGTTTCGAATTCCCTCCAGAATATAAAGGCGGGATTGAAAAATTTTATACTTTTTTTAAAGAAGAGTTCAAACATCCAGAAAATATAAAAAATAAAATTACCGAAATCTCAATCTCATTCGTTGTCGATAAAGACGGCTCATTAACCTATGTCAAACCCCAATCTGAAATTGACGAAGCTTTAGAAAGTGAAATTATTAGAGTTTTGAAATTATGTCCTAAATGGAAACCAGGTGAACAAAATGGTAAAAAAACACGAACATTATACACTGCACCTATTTCTTTGATCTAAACAAAATAGTTTTGACAAAGCATATTTATATAACTAATCGTAGCTGTTTCAAAAAGCAGCCAATCTAGACTTAGTTGACCCATTTAATTAACTACCTGTATATCGTAAGACTGGTATTAGAATCGTCTTAAATTGAAAAAAAGATTCCAATTTAAAACCGTAAATTTGCTTTTTATAAAAACAATGAAATACAATTTACTTTCAAACATCAATAACCCAACCGATTTACGCTTGCTTGATGAAGCGCAACTTCCTCAAGTTGCCCAAGAATTACGCGATTTCATTATCGACGTTGTAGCTGTAAAAGAAGGTCATCTCGGTGCAAGCTTAGGAGTCATCGAATTGACAATTGCCTTGCATTATGTTTTTGACACACCAAACGATTTATTGATTTGGGACGTAGGTCATCAAGCCTACGTCCATAAAATACTGACCGGTCGAAGAGAAAATTTTCATACCAACAGGCAACTCGGCGGTATTTCCGGTTTCCCAAAAAGAAGTGAAAGTATTTACGATGCTTTTGGCGTAGGCCACTCCTCTACTTCTATTTCGGCAGCATTAGGAATGGCATTAGCTTCTAATTTGAAAGGCGAGTTCAACAAACAACACATTGCAGTAATTGGCGATGCCTCCATAGCCTCAGGGATGGCTTTTGAGGGCTTAAATCACGCCGGAGTTACAGATGCTAATTTACTGGTAATTCTCAATGATAACGCTATCGGGATTGACCCAAGTGTAGGTGCTTTGAAACAATACCTCACTGCTGTAAAAGAAGGAAAAAATCCGAGGCAAAATAACATGATTAAATCATTAAATTTTGATTATTCGGGGCCTATTGACGGACATGATCTTTTTGCCGTGATTAAAGAATTAAAGCGTTTGCAAAAGATAAAAGGTCCAAAATTCCTTCATATAATTACCACAAAAGGAAAAGGACTGCAGCAAGCCGAGGACGATCAGGTGAAATACCATGCTCCTGGAAAATTTGACGCTGCAACAGGAGAAATTCACATTAAATCCGAAGAAAATTTACCTCCAAAATATCAAGATGTTTTTGGCTTGACCGTATTGGATTTGGCTAAAAGTAACGAAAAAATTATAGGAATCACACCGGCAATGCCATCCGGAAGTTCGTTAAAATTTATGATGGATGCTTTCCCAAAACGTGCTTTTGACGTAGGAATTGCTGAACAGCACGCGGTAACTTTAGCCGCCGGAATGGCAACACAAGGAATGGTAGTTTATTGCAATATTTACTCGACATTTTTACAAAGAGCATACGACCAAATAATCCACGATGTGGCGCTACAAAATCTTCCGGTAATTTTTTGTTTGGACAGAGCAGGTTTAGTGGGAGAAGACGGAGCAACCCACCACGGTGTTTTCGATTTGGCTTATTTGCGTTGCATTCCTAACATGATTGTTTATGCCCCAATAAATGAAATAGCGTTGCAAAATATTTTATATACTGCTCAATTAGGATTAAATCATCCTATAGCCATTCGATACCCGAGAGGTCGCGGTGTCATTCAAGATTGGCAAACGAAACATTTTGGAAACTATGAGAAATTAGCAATTGGAAAAAGTATTTGCATAAAACAAGGTTCAAAAGTAGCCGTTTTATCCAATGGAACTATTGGCAATAATGTCTCTTTGGCTATAGCCAAAATAAAACATCCAGAAAATATTGCGCTTTATGATTTTTCGTTTGTTAAACCGTTAGACGAAAAGGCATTAAACACTATTTTCACTGAATTTACAACTATAGTGACTATAGAAGACGGAACTGTAAAAGGCGGTTTTGGAAGTGCAATTCTCGAGTTTGCCTCAGAAAATAATTATACCTCAAAAATTACTGTTTTGGGTATTCCTGATGAGTTTATTGAACATGGAACTGTAGCCGAATTACAACAATATTGCAAAATTGACGTTAAAAGTCTTGAAATACTTTTTTCGAGTTATTAAAATAATTATTTTGCAACCTCAAATACAACTAGCCCAAAATGAAATTATTAACCTACACTTTCCTTTTACTAACATTTACAATCTCATTCAATTGTTTCTCTCAAGAAGTAAGAATCACACCGTTATCTGACACACTTAGACCAATAACAACGCTATCAACAGCAAATAGACCGCTGAAAGTAGCACTGAAAATTCAAACCCTAACGCATTACCTTCCGTTATCCTATTGGAGCAAAAAAAACAGTTTAGGCTTTGACATCTCTGAAGTTGCCTTTGTTAACTGGAGTGCCGGAGGAACAAGTTCGATTTCAGGATTGTTTAAAGGAAAATTTCATCGAGTTTATGCCCGTAGTAATTACAACTGGTCAAATGAGTTAATCGTTAAATACGGATTGAATAAACAAGACGGAATTGATATACGAAAAACAGAAGACGCAATACAATTAAACTCTACATTTGGCTACAGAAAAGATACTCTTTCTAACTGGTATCATTCGGCTAAATTTAATTTTAATACGCAATTCACAAACGGTTACGCCTATCCAAATACTGAAAAAGCAATCTCAAAACCCTTTGCACCTGCCTATATTTTTATGGGTGTAGGCGCTGAAAATATCGATAAGGATAAAAAAAGAACATTTTATATCTCACCGTTTACATTTAAAACCACCTTGGTTTTAGATCAAAGATTAGCTAATCAAGGTGCTTTTGGAGTTGCTAAAGCCACCTACGACTTGGATGGAAATTTACTTACCGAAGGAGAAACATCAAAAATGGAACTTGGATTCTTAGTTACCAATAAATACAAAAAAGAAATCTTCAAAAACATTAATCTGGAAAATCGCTTAAGCTTATATTCTGATTATATAAACCGTTTTGGAAATATAGATGTAGATTGCGACTTTCTAGTAGAGCTTGTGGTAAATCAATATGTGAAAGCAAATATTGGAGCTCATGTTATTTATGATGACGATATCAAATCTAAAAGAGAAATCGAAGGAATACAAGTAACAGAAGGTCCAAAAACACAAGTTCGACAAGCCATTGGTGTTGGAATCGAATATATATTCTAAAAATTAATTCTTCTTTCTACCATTAATAGTTTCAAACAATTCAAGTGCATTCCCGTCAGTCAAAAGCGACACATAATGGCAAATATGAAGTAATCTTCCATAAAGATTCTCTTTTTCCAAATGGTGTTTCTCAGGCAACATTTTCAGAATTAAAGAGTCGTAATTAGAAGCAGTTCCGTTGAATTTATTATTGAAAGCCGTTATGAATTTATCCAACAAAGTTTGAATAATCTGATAGCCGACAATTTCTTTCTCAATAACTTCGCGGCTTTGATAAATGTTTTTAACACTGATTTTAATAATATCATCCATCTGTGCTTTGTACTTACTTTTATCCATGATAGCAAATGGGAATTTACCATCCATAATTAATGCTTCATTTTCGATAAAAACTTTGACTGCATCATTAATTAAACTACCAATTGCCAAAGCACGCAAATAACTGATTCTATCTTCTTTGGTTTCTAAAGTCTTGTATTTTGAAGTATCAATGCTGTCTTTTACCAATTTTATCAAATATTCCAACGCAAAATCTTCGGAAACTAATCCTAAATTGATTCCGTCTTCAAAATCAATAATGGTGTAACAAATATCATCTGCAGCTTCGACTAAATACGCCAAAGGATGCCTTTCGAAACCAATACTGTCTCCGGATTTATTTGGAATCAAACCCATATCAGAAGCTACATCTTGAAAAAAAGCTTTTTCGGTTTGAAAGAAACCGTATTTTTTATCGGCTATGTCTTTTGTTGGTTTTTTAGGTAAACTTTCTTTTGGATATTTCATGAAAGCACCAAGAGTTGCATACGAAATTCGAAGTCCGCCTTCAATTCCGGGACGACTGGCCGTCAGTACCGAAAATCCATTTGCATTTCCTTCAAAATCAATTAAATCTTGCCATTCTTTTGCCGTAAGTTGATCTTTATATTGTTGCCCTTTTCCAATGGAGAAATATTCGCCAATTGCTTTTTCACCGGAATGTCCAAAAGGCGGATTCCCTATATCATGAGCCAATGATGCTGCTGCAACTATAGCCCCAAAATCATTCATGTGATAGCCATGAACTTCTTTCAGATGTGGATATTTTTCGATGATTTTTTTACCAACTAATCGTCCCAAAGAACGCCCCACAACCGAGACTTCTAGACTGTGCGTCAATCTGGTATGCACAAAATCAGTTTTTGACAAGGGAATAACTTGTGTTTTATCCTGCAAACTTCTAAAAGCGGACGAGAAAATAATACGGTCATAATCAACTTCAAAACCCAAGCGGGTGTCGTCTTGTTCTACACGCAATCTTTTGCCTTTGTCGCCTTGTCGTCTTAGTGATAAAAGTTGTTCCCAGTTCATGATTTCTTTTTAAAATTTCTTTCCAAAGATAGAAGAAATTGACACATTATCAAGTGAAATAAAGTCAGGTATGGCTTTATTTATATGAAAAATATAAAGTATCTCCTCCTATTAATACAATATCCTAAAAATAACAAATTAACAAACCTATCGAAAAAAACTTCAAAGGATTAGTGTTACTTTTGTACCGAATTTAAGTTCTTAATTTATTTCTTCATCAACCGATAAGGGTTTTACTTAACTGTAGATTAATAGGGAATCGTGTGTAAATCACGAACTGTCGCGCAACTGTAAGTAACACAAAAAGTTTTTATCTGAAAAAAGATCCACTGTATGCCAATGGCAAATGGGAAGGATGATAAAAATGTTACAAGTCAGGAGACCTGCCTTTTATCGAATTGACAATGCTTTCGCGATTTGAAGCAATAGTCAGGTATGGTGCGTTCTTAACACAATGAGCATGACTATTTATGCCTTATTGTGCATTTCTCTTTTGCAACGTATTCTCCTTTCTACTTTTCATTTCTAACGAGCATTCTGAAATGCATCAAGAGCTTTTAATTGATTTATTCATCATTTAAAAAGCAACAAAATGCTAACAAACAATCTTGGCTACCCGCGAATTGGTAGCAACAGAGAATTAAAAAAAGCCTGTGAATCGTACTGGGCAGGAAAAATTTCAGTAGACGAACTTTTGGCTGTAGGCGCAACTATCCGCAAGGAAAACTGGCAATTACAAGTCGAGGCTGGAATCGATTTAATCCCTTCTAACGACTTTTCGTTTTACGATCAAGTACTGGATTTATCACTCACATTAGGTGTTATTCCAAAGCGCTATCAAGAATTAGCAAAAACTAACTCCACTATCGATTTGTATTTTGCCATGGCAAGAGGTTCACAAAAAGACGGACAAGATGTCGTTGCTATGGAAATGACAAAATGGTTTGACACCAATTACCATTATATCGTACCCGAATTCACAAAAGATCAAGAATTCAAATTATTCTCCGAAAAATTAATCAACGAATTCAAAGAAGCCAATACCTTAGGAATCGCTACAAAACCAGTTCTAATAGGACCCGTTACTTATTTACTTCTTGGAAAAGAAAAGGAAGCAGGTTTCCATAGAATTGATCTTATCGAAAAATTACTTCCTGTATATTTTGAAATTCTTCAAAAACTGGAGAATGAAAAAGTAGAGTGGATTCAATTTGACGAACCATTTTTAGCTTTGAATCTAACAGATAAAGAAAGAAGTGCTATCACTTATGTGTATACCGAAATCAACAAACGTTTCCCTAAAATCAAATTGATTCTTGCTAATTATTTTGATTGTTTTGGCGAAAATCTTGACACTGTTCTCGCCTTACCTGTTCATACTTTGCATTTAGACTTGGTGCGTTGTCATTCTCAATTGGATGACATTCTGGAATCACGACAATTATCAGCCAATGTAAATCTTTCGCTTGGTGTTGTAGATGGTAGAAATATCTGGAAAAATGATTTCAAAAAATCTTTAGCCCTTATCAAAAAAGCAACGGACGCACTTAGCGAAAATAGAATACTAATTGCGCCATCGTGCTCTCTTATTCACTCGCCGTGTGATTTGGAATTAGAAACCAACAACGCAACACTAACTCCTGAAATTAAGCAATGGCTGGCTTTCGCCAAACAAAAAACAGAGGAAATAGTACTGCTTAAATATTTTGCTTCAAATGAAATAGACATCAGTAATTCTATCCGTTTTGAAGAAAACACGATTGCCAATAAAAACCGAAAAACATCAAAATTAATCCATAACGATGCGGTAAAAAATCGTGTTACCAGCATTACAACCGGCGATGATCAAAGACAAAATCCATTTTCCATTCGTAGAGAAAAACAAATAGACGTATTGAATCTTCCTTTGTTTCCAACGACAACTATTGGTTCTTTCCCTCAAACTGCCGAAGTGCGCAGCTGGAGAGCAAAGTTTAAAAAAGGAGAATTAAATCAACAACAATACGATGATTTACTTCAAAAAGAAACCGAAGAAACGATTCGCTTTCAAGAAGAAACCGGTATTGATGTTTTGGTTCACGGAGAATTTGAACGCAATGACATGGTGGAATATTTTGGAGAGCAACTCGATGGATTTACGTTTACCAAAAACGGCTGGGTACAAAGTTACGGCAGCCGTTGTGTGAAACCCCCAGTTATTTATGGCGATGTTTCGCGTCCAAATCCAATGACTGTAAAATGGTCTGCTTTTGCAAAATCGCTTACGCCAAAATGGGTAAAAGGAATGCTAACTGGCCCCGTAACTATTTTGCAATGGTCCTTTGTCCGTAACGATCAACCCCGTTCAGAAACCTGTACTCAAATTGCATTGGCGATTAGAGACGAAGTTGTCGATTTAGAAAGTGCAGGAATTAAGATTATTCAAATTGACGAACCCGCTATTCGAGAAGGCTTGCCTTTACGTAAAGAAGAATGGGCAACCTATTTGGATTGGGCGGTAAAAGCATTTAGAATTTCGGCAAGTGGCGTAAAAGATGACACACAGATTCATACGCACATGTGTTACAGCGAATTCAACGATATCATCCAGAATATTGCCGACATGGATGCCGATGTAATTACCATAGAATGTTCGCGTTCGCAAATGGAATTACTGGATGCTTTCGCCGATTTCAATTATCCAAACGAAATAGGACCTGGCGTATATGATATTCACTCGCCTCGTGTACCTTCCAGTACCGAAATGGTAAAATTATTAGAAAAAGCTTCAGCAGTTATTCCTCTTGACCAACTTTGGGTAAACCCGGATTGTGGTTTAAAAACCCGCCATTGGGACGAAACCAAAAAGGCTTTAATCGAAATGGTAGCCGCTGCTCAAGAAATGAGAATTGCAGTAAATAACATTGTAACGATATAATTCATTTGAAAAAACCCAGTAGATTTAAAAATCTACTGGGTTTTCTTTTTAGAAAAAAAAATAATATCAAACTACGATTTCATCAGATGGATCAAGCAATTTCTTTTTGGCAACAAACTCATGCTTTTTCACCACATACGTAACCGATAATGTATCGTGCCATCCTCGCTCAGCAATTAAAAATGAAAAAGGTTCCAAAGGAATTAATCTAGAAAGTGTTCGTATAATAATGCTTTTCATATTGGGTCTTGAACCATCATACTTTACAACTAGTGTTTTCGTGAAATACTTCCCGAAGGTTCTGGAGAAATACATTTCAGTCAATCCGTAGTAAAAAAAAAGTATAACTAATCCAAAAAAGAAACTTTCAACTGCGCTTAATGAGGAAACCCAATTTGACGCTGTATCACTTCGAGTCAAATCTCCAATTAAAATTATGGTCGTACCAATAGTGATTTCAATAATATAGACAATCAATATATCGATAAGAAAATTTAGGAAACGCTGGTTTTTGGAAGCTAATAAATCATCTGTAACAGTAAATTTTTTATTTTCCATTTTTATTATTTTTGATTATTACAAAAAAAACTTTAACAATAATAACTATCTCAAATATAGTGAATTATTTACAAATTTAGACTGCTAGCTCTTGGTATTTTAGCCCTGATTGCAGTGAAAATCCTTTTTGTTCACCTTTTCGGCGAATAAAAAGATTACCTCACTATACTTTTATTTACATAGGAATTAAGTGAATTTCATTTGCAACGAAAAGCGGGACACGAGCGAAGCGAACTGATGAAGTAAATAGCTCCAAAAAAAAAAAGCAGCTATCATTACAATAGCTGCTTAATATTTCTTTTTCACCTAAATGACAAAAATTTTATTTATTACGATTCAATCAAAAATCGTTAATCATCATTCTGAAATCTTTAACTGCCACACATTTCACATTCGTCTGGACCTGCATTTTTAGATAACTCAATCATTGCTCTGTATTCATCGGCAGTCATTTCTACTGCTTCTGCAACTGCAGGAACAGCGATTGACTGCTCTTTGATTTCGATTGGCTCTGCTTTTTTATCATTGTTCAATGTAAATTTAATCGCATCTACCGCAGCTTTTGTTCTTAAATAATACATTCCCGTTTTCAATCCGGATTGCCAAGCGTAGAAGTGCATCGATGTCAATTTAGAATAATTTGCATTTTGCATAAATAAGTTCAATGATTGCGATTGATCCACAAAATAACCACGTTGACGTGACATATCGATAATGTCTTTCATCGACATTTCCCAAACAGTTTTGTACAATTCTTTCAAGTCTTGTGGAATGTCCAGCGCTTGAACTGAACCGTTATTACGCATTAATTCTTGTTTCAAAGTTTCGTTCCACAAACCACGCTCCACTAAATCGTGTAACAAGTGTTTGTTTACCACAATAAATTCTCCCGAAAGTACTCTTCTCGTGTAAATATTAGAAGTGTATGGTTCGAATGCTTCGTTGTTACCCAATATTTGAGAAGTCGAAGCTGTTGGCATTGGAGCTACTAACAATGAGTTTCTCACTCCGTGTTCCATCACTTCTTTTCTTAATGAAGCCCAGTCCCAACGACCAGATAACTCTTCATCTTTCATTCCCCACAAATTGAACTGAAATTCTCCTTGTGACATTGGCGAACCTTCAAAAGTAGAATATGGTCCTTCTTCTTTGGCCATTTCCATTGAAGCGGTAACAGCTGCAAAATATAGAGTTTCGAATATCTCCTGGTTCATTTTTTTAGCTTCGTCGCTCGTAAAAGGCAAACGCAACATAATGAAAGCATCGGCTAATCCTTGTACTCCAAGACCAACAGGTCTGTGACGCATATTAGAGTTTTCAGCTTCTTTTACCGGATAATAATTTCTGTCAATCACTTTATTCAAGTTTCTGGTTACGCGTTTGGTAACACTGAACAACAAGTCGTGATTGAATTTTTTGTTTTCCACAAACATTGGCAACGAAAGTGAAGCCAGGTTACAAACCGCGATTTCATCTTTAGAAGTATATTCCATAATCTCCGTACACAAATTCGAAGAACGAATCGTACCTAGATTTTTTTGGTTTGATTTTCTGTTGGCTGCATCTTTATACAACATGTAAGGGGTTCCAGTTTCGATTTGCGATTCTAGAATTTTCTCCCACAATTCATGTGCTTTGATGGTTTTTCTACCTTTTCCACGTTTCTCGTAATCAATGTACATCGCTTCAAATTCTTCCCCATACACATCATACAATCCTGGACATTCATTAGGACACATCAACGTCCAATAACTATCTTCCTGCACACGTTTCATAAACAAATCCGAAGTCCACATCGCGAAGAACAAATCTCTAGCACGCATTTCTTCTTTTCCGGTATTCTTTTTCAAGTCTAGGAATTCAAAGATATCCGCATGCCAAGTTTCAATATAAATAGCAAAACTTCCTTTACGTTTTCCTCCTCCTTGATCCACATATCTTGCGGTATCATTGAAAACACGCAACATCGGAACAATTCCGTTAGACGTTCCGTTTGTCCCACGTATGTAAGAACCAGTCGCTCTCACATTGTGAATAGAAAGCCCAATTCCACCCGCTGATTGCGAGATTTTAGCCGTTTGTTTCAACGTGTCATAAATCCCGTCAATACTATCATCTTGCATTGCCAAAAGGAAACAAGAAGACATTTGAGGTTTTGGAGTTCCTGCATTGAATAATGTAGGAGTTGCATGCGTAAAGAACTTTTTCGACATTAAGTCGTAGGTTTCAATCACCGATTTTAAATCGTCTAAGTGAATTCCAACAGAAACACGCATTAACATGTGCTGTGGACGCTCCACGATTTTACCGTTTATTTTTAGCAAATACGATCTTTCTAAGGTTTTAAAACCAAAATAATCGTAGTTGAAATCTCTATTGTATATAATATGTGAGTCTAAAAACTCCGCATTATCCATAATCACTTTATGCACTTCCTCAGAAAGTAACGGAGCATATTGACCGTTTCTTGGATTTACATAATTGAACATATCATTCATCGTTTCCGAAAATGATTTTTTTGTATTCGAATGTAAATTTGAGATTGCAATACGAGCGGCTAACTGTGCATAATCAGGATGCGCAATAGTCATTGACGCAGCAGTTTCGGCAGCAAGATTATCCAACTCCGATGTCGACACACCATCATAAAGTCCTTCAATTACGCGCATTGCCACTTTCACAGCATCAACCAAATCATTTAAACCATAGCATAGTTTTTTAATTCTATCTGTGATTTTGTCGAACATTACCGGCTCTTTGTGGCCATCTCTCTTAATTACATACATAAGCTCAATTGTTTTTAAAAAACAGAAAATCCCTTTTCTATTTTTTTGGGTATTTGTTAATTTTTTTTGGGAAGCTAATCCCGCTGCCATTCCAAATGAAATTCACTGAACTCCTATGGAAATAAAAGTAAAGTGAGGTAATCTTTTTGTTTTTAAAGAAAAAACAAAAAGGATATTCCCTTCCATCGGGGCTAATCAGTATCTGAAAAATAAAAATCAGTAAATCATTTAAGATTTAAAAAATTAAAATGTTTCTTTAACACCAACATATTTAGATAAATTAAAACTTAATAAACCTTAATTCCTTAATGGTTTAAAAAAATCAAAAATCAGCGTCAAAAGATATTTTCTGAGCATCTTCATCGGTATTCATAACACCTGCTTTTTGATATTCGGCAACTTTCTTTTCAAAGAAGTTTGTTTTTCCTTGAAGTGAAATCATGTCCATAAAATCAAAAGGATTTGAAGTATTGTACTCTCTGTCGCAACCTAATTCCACTAATAAACGGTCCGCAACAAATTCTAAATATTGTGTCATTAACACCGCATTCATCCCTATTAAACTTACAGGTAGCGATTCAGTGATAAATTCTCTTTCAATATTCAAAGCGTCCACAATAATACTTCTGATTCTTTCTTTTGGCACTTTGTTTACCAAGTGATGGTTGTGTAAATGCACTGCAAAATCACAGTGAACACCTTCGTCACGAGAAATCAATTCGTTAGAAAACGTCAATCCTGGCATTAATCCACGTTTTTTCAACCAATAAATAGAACAAAATGCTCCCGAAAAGAAAATCCCTTCCACAGCTGCAAAAGCAATCAAACGCTCTGCAAACGAATCAGATTCAATCCATTTTAATGCCCAGTCCGCTTTTTTCTTAATTGCCGGAAAAACTTCTAAAGCATTAAATAATTCATCTTTCTCAGCTTCATCTTTCACATAGGTATCAATCAACAACGAATACGTTTCACTATGAATGTTCTCCATCATGATTTGAAAACCGTAAAAGAATTTTGCTTCAGCATATTGCACTTCGTTCACAAAATTTTCAGCTAAATTCTCATTTACAATTCCGTCAGAAGCAGCAAAAAAAGCAAGAATGTGTTTTACAAAATAACGTTCATCATCAGAAAGTTTATTATTCCAGTCATTTAAATCTTGTGACAAATCGATTTCTTCAGCAGTCCAAAAACTAGCTTCCATACTTTTATAAAACTCCCAAATATCATGGTGTTTGATAGGAAAAATTACGAAACGATTTTTATTTTCTTGTAAAATTGGTTCAAGTTGTGCCATTATAGTAGTTTGTTTTTTTGAGATTTTAACGAAATTTTATGCTTTCTGTGGATTACAAAGATTGTGAAATATTGCCGGAATTAAAAGTCAAACTTATTCACAATCGGCCATAGTTTTTAACAAACGAAAAAAATTGAGACATTTTTCATAAGTATTTTAAACGACTAGAAATCAGTATTTTAAAATTTAAAAAAAGAGATGAAGTACCGTAAAATATAGGATTTTAAAAACAGCAAACAAGAAAATTTGAATTTATTTTAGATTTATTTTTTGAGTTCTTGCGCGACTATTTCAAGCTCCGCATACCAGTCCTCACCAAACCTTCTAACCAACGCTTCTTTGACAAATTTATACACTGGCACCTCAAGTTCCTGACCTAAGGAACAGGCCGGATCACAAATGTCCCATTTGTCATAATTAACGGCAGCAAACTCCGTGAAATCTTTCACACGAATAGGATACAAATGACAAGAAACAGGTTTTTTCCAGTCAATTACACCTTGATTATACGCTTGCTCGATTCCGCATAAAGCCGTTTTGCCGTCAAACATTACGTAAGCACAATCTTTATTGTCAATAAGCGGTGTTTCAAGATCACCATCAGTTCCTTTTGTCCAAGTTCCTTGCGCTTCAATGGCAGCAATTCCTTGTTTGCGTAAAAATGGTCTTACTTTAGGATAAATTTCTTCTAATATCTTAGTTTCCTCAAGACTCAATGGTGCTCCCGCATCGCCATCAACACAACAAGCTCCTTTACAGGCTGACAAATTGCAAACAAAATCTTTTTCGAGTATGTCTTCTGAGACGATGGTTTTTCCTAATTGAAACATTATTTTGGGATACTGAGATTATAAAGTGCAAAGGTAGTCAAAGTAAGTTGTAATCTTTTAGATAAAAATCAACTTTAACTTTTTGAAAAACCAACGAAACAATCTACTTTTAAAGAATGCTAACAAACTAATTGTTAGAAACATACAATCACAACAAACAAGAAATCAATTGAAAATCAGTCTATAAAAAAATGCATCAGAATTGTTGTAATAAAATTTAATTTTAATCAAAAATCTACCGAAAAGTTTAACTTTGCAAACAAAAAAATTATGTTTGAAATCGATTTTAGAGAAATAATTACGGTTGGAATGGTACTTTTCGCTGTAATTGATATCGTGGGAACTATCCCTATCATTGTTGATCTAAGATCAAAACATGGACATATCGAATCCGAAAAAGCTTCGATAGTAGCCGGTATAATCATGATTGTTTTTCTTTTTGTGGGAGAGGAATTACTGAATTTAATAGGGATTGATGTAAACTCATTTGCCGTTGCCGGTTCCTTTGTATTATTCTTTCTGGCGTTGGAAATGATTTTAGGTATTCGGCTTTATCGCGATGAAGAAGCGAGTTCTGCATCTATTGTTCCTTTAGCGTTTCCTTTGATAGCCGGAGCAGGAACAATGACTACTTTACTCTCTTTACGTTCCCAGTTTTTTACCATAAATATTGTCATCGCAATAATTTTGAATATTATACTAGTATATATCGTTTTGAAATCATCCTCCAAAATTGAAAAAATACTAGGAGAAAATGGACTTGGCGTTATTAGAAAGACTTTTGGCGTAGTACTTCTTGCAATTGCTGTTAAATTATTCGCTGCGAATGTTAAAGGTTTGTTCGTCTAAAATAAATTTTCATAAATTTACCCCTAAGATACCTTTAAAAGGTAATCTGATTTTTGAACCGACAAGTGTTTCTAAAATAAAAAATCTGTTTCTTTTATATCAAAAACAAAAATGTATTATGAAAATTTTCACTAACATCTTGGTGTTTTTAGCAATAGCGCTAATCATATTTAATGTTACTTTGTTGGACTTTAGAAATCCATTTCAAGGAGATAGCGTAGTTGCTTTTATTGGAATTGCTGCTTCTTTCTGTGCCGTTTTGATTCTTCTGATTTTTAAAATGGCAAAAAAGATTGAAGAAAAATCAAATGACCAACTGTAATAATGTTTGATGTTCTCATAGTTGGCGGTGGCGTTTCTGGAATATCCTGCGCACTCGTTTTGGGTTCTGCAAAAAACAAATCCTTTGTCTCTGACAAAAGTATTGGCATTTTCACCCATCAAAAAGCATCATCTCTTCAAGAAGCTCTGTTTTATAATGCTTATGGAATCGCTCCAGGCAAATTAGGCTCTGAATTATTGAAGGAAAGCACGGAACATCTTTCAAAAGCTTATCCTCATATCACTCAAATTCCAGATGAAAAAGTACTGAAAATTGAAGGGCAATTTCCGGAATTCATAGTCATTACAAACAGAAATTCTTACCAAACAAAATCAATCGTCATAGGCATAGGCTCCGCAAATACTTTTGCAATTGATGGATTGATGCATTATGTAGAGCCTCATCAAAAATCCCTTCCTGAAAAACAACGAATCCAACTTAAAAATAACGACCACAAAGTCGCCGATGGAATTTATGTCATAGGAACTTTAGCAGGATGGAGAAGCCAACTCGCCATTGCTTCTGGAAGCGGTGCCGCTGTTGCAACAGATATTCTCACCTTATGGAATAACGGCGTGCAAACTCATGCTCACGATAGTATCAGGTAAATAGAATTTCATTCTGAAAAATCTCTAGAAAAATAGTAGTAGGTTTACATTTTCAATACACTATTTTATGTTATCACTATTATTGGGCTTGACCAGACTCATCATTTTTATAGTATTTGTTTCCTTTTTTTCAATTCTTTTCTATTTGACAAGTTTCTTTTGTAGTGAAGAAATGAATTCCAAAAGAGCACTTCATCTGCGCGATTTTTTAATTCAGGTATCCAATTATATTTTAGGTATCCGAACTATCATTTACGGCGAAAAACCTACTATACAAGGATTAATAGTAGCCAATCATCGCTCCTATTTTGACCCAATCGTTATTGTAAATCAAATACATGCTTTTCCTGTAGGCAAAAAAGAAGTTTCATCATGGCCAATGATTGGTTACATCTGTAAAATATCAGGTGTTTTATTTGTAGACAGAAAGTGCACAAAAAGCAGACAAGAAACTGCCGAAAATATTCGAGATGTTCTAGCAAAAGGATATTCTATCATTAATTTTCCGGAAGGCACAACAGATGTTTTGCCAACCACTGTAGATTTCAATTACGGTTCCTTTGTGATGGCTACTAAAATTAAAGCAGCGGTTATTCCTATTGCCATTGATTATAAAGAAAAAACAGATGCCTTTGTGGGAGACGGCACTTTTATTCCACATTTTTTAAAGTGTTTTGGAAAATGGACTACTGAAATTAAAATAACTTTTTTTTCGCCTATTTATTCTGAAGATGCGGCCTATCTATTAAACACGTCTAAAAAAATGATAGACGAAGAACTCATTCGGTATAGAAAAGACTGGGACAATGAAATTTAGTTGTCATTTTTTAACAATAAACAAAATCAAGTATAAAACTTTTAGCTAACGATCAATTTCTAAGCTATTAACTATATCAAAAATCGATTCTTCATTTAGTTCAACTTTCTTTAAAATAGATTTAATTCCTTCAACATCTTTTTGTTTCAGACAATTATCAAAATCATTCATAAGACCTCCAACATACAAACGTTCATTAACTGTCATTCCAGAAAACTTACTTTCCATACTATGAAATATATTGATTATTTTTTTTCTAATACCGCCTTAATCATCGCATCTTCTTTCAATACAATCTCATAATAATAGCTTTCCCCATACAATTGTCGGGCAAATTCAGCGGTCAAATATCTTTTTACCAACGACTTGCTCTTTCCAAAATTCAAATCTAATCCGTTTCCGAAAATAAACTTTTGAAACAAATTAAAATACAAATCCGTTTCATTCATTTTAGTTTTAAATTGTTCGAAATTAAGTCCTTTAAAAGCGCTTCTGTTTTTATCTAATTGTTCGAAAACAGAATTACCCACGATTCCGGATTGCAATAAATAAGCCGTACTTTCGTTTCCGTGCTCTACTTCTAAGGGTACAAAAACATCAGGAACAATTCCGCCACCGCCGTAAACAATTTTACCTTTTTTAGTTTTGAATTTTAAAGTATCCGAAACTTTTATACTGTCTTTTTCATACAATTCCCCATTTCCAAAACGCGCTTCTGATTCTTTGAAATAAGCTTCATTTCCTTTCGAATAAGGTTTTTGAATCGAGCGACCCGTTGGCGTGTAATACCTGGCAATAGTCAATCGAACGGCTGAACCATCGGCAAAATCCATTTCTCGTTGCACTAATCCTTTTCCAAAAGAACGACGACCAACAATAGTTCCACGATCATTATCCTGAATGGCGCCCGCTAGAATTTCACTGGCTGAAGCACTGTTTTCATTGATTAAAACAAATACGTTTCCGTTTTCAAAACTGCCTTTTGCAGTTGCAAATGTCTTGTCTATATTCCCATTTTTATTTTTGGTAAAAACAATCAACTGCTTGTCTGTCAATAACTCATCAGCAATAGCAATTGCTTCTTCCATATAACCGCCACCATTATCGCGAACATCAATTACAAGTGATTTTGCACCTTGCTTTTTCAGTTTAGTTAAACCCGCCATAAACTCTCTATAGGTAGTTTCGGCAAATCTATTTATTTTTATATAGCCCGTTTTATTACTCAAAAGTAAAGCGGCATCAACGCTTTTTAGAGGAATAACATCCCTTTTTATTTTTACTTTTAATTTTTTGCCTTCGGATTTTCTGTAGATAGTCAATTCAATATCAGAACCCACCGTTCCTTTTAATTTAGAATACAAACTGTCACTTGGTAATTTTCGCCCAAATAATTTTGTTTTATCGGCATATAAAATTCGGTCGCCTGCCTTTATTCCAGCTTTTGCCGAAGGGCCATTCTCAACTGGTTTTATAACTGCAACTGAATCATTGTACATGTAAAAGTTTACGCCTATTCCCACGAAGTTTCCTTTCATGCTTTCTACCACTTCCAGCTGATCGCTTGGTGGAATATAAACAGAATGTGGGTCGAGTTGCGCCAGAATATTATCTACGGTAAGGTTTACAATAGAATCCGTATTGACATCATCGACATATTCATTGTCAATAAAATCAATCAGTTTGTTGAGTTTGCTCCTAGAATTATTTCTGTCTGCAAAATCAACTGCATTAGGAAAATTCAACATTCCTCCCAGCACAACACCCAGAGCGAGTGTTGAGAAAATAAGAATGGGCAAATATTTTACATTATATTTCATACGAAGACAATAATTATTCTTCTAATACTGGGATATGTTCTACCTCTACTCCTGCTTTTATCAGGAACTGAATTCCTGAATCGTCACGATAACCATTCTGATATACCACTCTTTTTATTCCGGATTGATGAATCAATTTGCTGCACTCTTTACAAGGCGATAGCGTAATATACAAAGTCGCTCCTTCACAGGATTGCGTAGATCGTGCCACTTTCAGAATCGCATTTGCTTCAGCATGTAAAACATCCCAACGCGTTAATCCTTCTTCATCTTCACAGCAATTTTCAAAACCAGATGGTGTTCCGTTATATCCGTCAGAGATTATCATTCTATCTCGCACAATAATCGCACCAACTTGTTTGCGTTTACAATATGACAGTAAACCCCATTCTTTGGCAATTCTAAGATACGCTTTATCGTATTTATTTAATTTCTTTTCGTTCATTTTATCTAATCCAGATTTCACTTTCAACAATCAATGGTATCACTACTCCTATTATAAATGCCGACATTACCAATGTCCAATCACGTTTCGAAAATCTAAAAACGGTTTGAACAATATACGACAAAATCAAAACCACAAAAACCACTACAATCTGTGCCGCTTCGATTCCTAATGCAAATTCTGATAATGGTACTATTTTAGAAACAGCATCGCCTCCAAGAATCGATTTGAAATAATTTGAAAAACCCAATCCATGAATTATTCCAAAGAAAAGCGTGATGAAAAACACCAAATTTATACTTTCTTTCTTGCTTGATTTTCCCGCCGTAAAAAGATTAAACAACGCCGTTATTAGTATGGTTATTGGAATTAATAATTCTACCACATTCACTTTAATTACAATTATACCAAAAACAGAAAGCAATAAAGCCATCGTATGTCCAATGGTAAAAAGCGTCACCAGAAGCACAATTCGCTTCCAATCTTTAAAAGAGAAAGGAATCGCCAAGGCTATTAAAAATAAAACATGATCATATGCATGAATATCTAAAACGTGTTTTAATCCTATTTGAAAGTAAATCCAAAATTCTGACATGGGTAATATATTAGGTTGATAAAGGGGTTGTAAACTTACGATTAATTTTGAAAATGATTGATTTGATTATTTAAATAAATACAATTCAAAAGAGATCAAATTCAAAGAAAAAATATAAAAAAATTAAAATCATTAATTTAAAAATAGATTTATCTTTGTAAGATAAAAAAACAATAATTATGTCATTTTCAGATTTATTTGATAGCGAATTCAAACAAAGAAATAAAGGTCATTTTTCAGCTATTGTTCGTGTAGCACTTGCTGACGATAAGTTTGCTCAGGAAGAAAAACTATTTTTAGACAAACTGGCCGTTCGATTAGAAATTTCTCAAGCAGAATATGAAGAAATTTTAGAAAATCCATTAAAATATCCTATAAACCCTCCTTATTTACATGAGCAAAGACTGGAGCGTTTGTTTGATTTAGCAAGAATGGTTCATGTAGATCATCAGTTAGGTGACAAACAAGAATTATTATTAAGAAAAATTGGAGTTGCGCTAGGCTTTAATGCTGAAAACGTAGACTACATTGTGCACAAAGCACTTAAATTAGTAGATAGAAAAGTAGATTTAGATACTTTCCTTTTCGAAATGCAAAACATGAACAAGTAATTGTAAAGTATAAAAAAAGCTCTCAGATATCTGGGAGCTTTTTTATTAAACCTACGTTTTTAGTATTTACTTAATTTTGCTTTATGCATGAATTCTTCCGCTTTTTCGACCATGTTATAGCTTCCGCAAAAGAACGGCACTCTTTCATGTAATTCTGTCGGTTCAATTTCCATGATTCTGTTAAATCCATCCGAAGCTTTTCCTCCAGCTTGTTCAGCAATAAAAGCTAACGGATTACATTCATACAACAATCGTAATTTTCCTTTTGGTGCTTTGGAACTTGTAGGATATAAATAGATTCCGCCTTTAATCATATTTCTATGAATATCCGAAACCAAGCTTCCTATATATCTTGAAGTATAAGGTCTATCTCCTTCTTCTAACTGGCAATATTTTATATAATCTTTTACTCCTTGCGGAAAATGAACATAGTTCCCTTCATTAATGGAATAAATATGACCGTCAGTTGGGAATTGCATTTTTGGGTGTGATAAATAAAAGGTTCCAATAGCCGGATTCAGCGTAAATCCGTTCACCCCATGTCCTGTTGTATACACTAACATTGTCGAGGTTCCGTAAATAACATATCCTGCCGCAACCTGATTGATTCCCGGTTGCAAAAAATCTTCAATGGTAACTGGAGTTCCTATTGGAGTAACTCTTCTATAAACCGAAAATATAGTTCCAACCGAAACATTAACATCAATATTTGAGGAGCCGTCCAGCGGATCCATTAAAACCACATATTTGTTGTTATGACTGTTGTCACTTCCTTCTACAGTGATAAAATCATCATTCTCTTCGGAAGCGATTCCACATACAATTTCACGATTGATTAAAGTTTGAATAAAAACTTCATTAGCATAAACGTCCAGTTTTTGCTGATCTTCACCCTGTATGTTTTGCTCGCCGGCTGCCCCAACAATATCAACTAATCCTGCTTTGTTTACTTTATAATTGACTACTTTGGCAGCCAATCGGATGGAGTTAATGATTCGGGATAATTCGCCTGACGAATATTGAAAAGCATTTTGGTTTTCAATGATAAATTCTCCTAGTGTTTTGTTGCGTTCTTCCATTACGAAATCGATGTAGTTGTTTTGAAGTCACAAATATCGTTTTTTTTGTGAAAACAATTTGAATACTATTTATTTAGTTTTACAGTATTGTATATTTGCTGAATAAAACACAAAATAAATACGTAAAAGTGCTATTTTATTGCATTTTTGAATCATTAAAATAAAAATTTATGAATATTAGAAGAGGAAACCCGCAAGATATGCAAGCTGTTTTAGGTCTTATCCAAGAGTTGGCTGAATTTGAAAAGGAGCCAGATGCTGTTCTTGTAACTGTTGACGATTTAATTCGCGATGGTTTTGGCCCTGTTCCTCTATTTCATGTTTTTGTTGCCGAAGTGGAGTCAGAAATCGTGGGTATCGCATTGTGGTATTACCGTTTTTCAACTTGGAAAGGGAAAACAATTCATTTAGAAGATTTAGTGGTAAAAGACAAAATGCGTGGAACCGGACTTGGATATGCTTTATATTCTGAAATTATAAAACAGGGTAAAAAAGATCAGGTTCGAAGAGTGGAATGGAATGTATTGGACTGGAATACTCCAGCAATAGATTTCTATGAAAAATCAGGTGCAAAAGTGCTTAGAGATTGGTATGTAGTACAAATGGATGAAATAGGAATCAACCATTTTGTGGAGAATAAATTGAAATAAAGTAAAGAATAATTTTTGTTTAAAAATATGAGAGTATTCAAATTTGGAGGAGCTTCTGTAAAAGATGCCGCAGGAATTAAAAACGTATATGACGTTTTACAAAAAGTGGGTTACGAAGATGTTTTGTTAGTGGTTTCTGCAATGGGGAAAACGACCAATGCATTGGAACTTGTCATAAAAAACTATTTCGACAAATCAGCAGAGCTTAATTCATCAGTACAAGAAGTAAAAAAATACCACAATCAAATATTGATGGATTTATTTGAAGATGACAAAAACCAAGTTTTTGCTGCTGTAAATACTCAATTTGCTGATTTAGAATATTTCTTGACACATAATAAATCGCCCAATTATAATTTTGTTTACGACCAGATTGTAAGTTATGGTGAATTAATTTCGACAACTATTCTTAGTCATTTCATGAATTTCATGGGAATAAAAACACAATGGCTGGATGTTCGCAATTTCATAAAAACAGATGCAAATTATAGAGATGCAGAAGTAGATTGGGAATTGACACAGAAAAACATTGCCAAAAACGTAAAACGAAAAATCCTGAACATCACACAAGGATTCTTGGGTTCAGATGATAATAATTTCACTACCACTTTAGGTCGTGAAGGTTCTGATTATACTGCTGCAATTTTTGCCTATTGCTTAAATGCTGAAAGTGTAACTATCTGGAAAGATGTCCCAGGAGTAATGAATGCCGACCCAAGATATTTTGAAAATGCAAGTTTATTAAATCAAATTTCGTATCGCGAAGCCATTGAATTAGCTTTTTACGGCGCAACGGTTATTCACCCAAAAACGCTGCAACCTTTACAGAAAAAGGAAATTCCTTTGTATGTAAAATCATTTATAAACCCATTATTAAAAGGAACAAGTGTTTCTAAAGGTGTCGATTTAGAACCGTATTTACCTTGTTTTATTGTCAAAAGAAACCAGCTTTTGATTTCTCTTTCATCAATAGATTTCTCTTTCATCATGGAAGAAAACATCAGCGAGATTTTTGCGTTGTTTCACCAATTCAAAATAAAAGTAAACTTAATTCAGAATTCTGCCATTAGTTTCTCTGTATGTGTAGAGGATAAATTTGATAATTTTAAAGCACTGAATGCCATTTTATCTAAAAAATTCAAAGTTGAATTTGACGAAAATGTAACCTTATATACAATCCGACATTTCAATGACAAGGCAGCGCAAACTGTCGAAGAAAATAAAGTCGTTTTATTGAAACAAGTCAGCCGTGAAACCATGCAAGTGATCACTAAAGAAGTTTAAAAACTTTTTAATACTAATAAAAATGGGAATCGAAATTAAATTTGATTCCCATTTTTTTTGCTGTTCCAAAGCATAAAATCAATAGCTGAAAACCAGAATATATGGACTTAACTTTTCCTTGATTTTCTGATTGGTACATTCTCTAATTATCGAATTATAAATACTACTTTTGATACTTTCGAGTTATAGTATTTATGTTGAAAAAATTACTTTTTTGGATTGTAATAGGCTGTTTTTCTGGGCTCCATGCTCAGGAAATTAATTCGCTGTACAAAACCAAAAAAATTCTTCCTTCCCGTGACACAATTTATATCGAAAAAGAAAGTATTAATTCCAGCTTTTTCAAACTGCTTGACGCCAATGGCAAATCCATCGACAGTACTTTATTTAAAATAAATTTCAAAAAGGGAACTCTGATTTTAAAGGAAAACAGCGCTTTAAATTCCGATTCACTTACAGTACAGTATCTTAAATTTCCTGAAATCCTAACCAAAGAATACCGCATTTACGATCCCAGCAGAGTCGTCAGTAATGAAGCCGGAACTGGGAATTTGTATAAAATTGAAGAGAAAAATCTAAAGAAAAACGTGCCTTTTGACGGGTTGAATACTTCAGGAAGTATTACTCGTGGCATAACCATCGGAAACAATCAAAATGCAGTTTTGAATTCTAATTTAGATTTACAAATCACAGGAAAGATTTCCGAAAAAGTAAGTTTGAGAGCCTCCATTCAAGACAGTAATATTCCATTGCAGGAGGGCGGCTATTCACAAAAGCTGGATCAGTTTGACAATGTTTTTATGGAATTGTTCAGCGACGAATGGAACATTCGAGCAGGAGATATTTTTCTGGAAAACAAGAAAACCCAATTCCTGAATTTCAACAAAAAAGTACAAGGACTGGCGACTAATTTCAACTTTGGAACCGAAGAAAACAAAACGAATGTATTTGCATCAGCGGCATTAGTTCGAGGACAATATGCAAAAAGCAATTTTGTGGGACAAGAAGGGAATCAAGGTCCTTATAAATTAAAAGGGCAAAATGGAGAATTATATGTTCTGGTTGTATCGGGTTCAGAGCGGGTTTACGTAAATGGAATTTTACTGAAACGTGGCGAAAACAATGATTATACGATAGACTACAATGCCGGTGAAATTGTATTTACGCCTCTTTTTACCATCACTTCCGAAATGCGAATTGCTATAGAATATCAATATTCCGACAGGAATTACACTCGCTTTGTGACGTATGCCGGCGCTACACATGAAAATGAAAAATGGAGTTTTGAAGGCTATTTATATTCGGAAAACGACTTAAAAAATCAACCGTTACAACAAAATTTATCACAAGAACAAGCCCAGATATTAGTCAATTCAGGAGACAATCCTAATTTAATGACAGCACCTTCTGCGTATGCTGATTCCTATTCAGAAAACAAAGTACTGTATCGAAAAACGCTCGTTAATGCCGTAGAAATTTTCGAATATTCAAATGACGCTCAACAGGAATTATTCAATGTCCGATTCACTCTTGTTGGAACCAATAATGGAAATTATATCGTGACAAATTCGGCAACAATTACCCGAGTTTATGAATACATCGAGCCCATAAATGGTATTCCTCAAGGAAATTACGAACCCATAATTCAGCTCATCGCGCCAACAAAAATTCAAGTAGCAACCTTTTTAGGAAAATACAAACCTAGTGAAAAAACGACTGTCGATTTTGAAATTGGTCTGAGCAATAATGACCAAAATTTATTTTCATCCATTGATGACACCAACAACCAAGGCTTGGCAGGAAAAATCAATGCAAAACAACGGCTTTTTTCAAGAAAATGGCAGGTAGATGCTTTTGCAAATTATCAATTCATTCAGAAAGATTTCAGATCAGTGGAACGACTGTACAATATAGAATTTGACAGAGATTGGAATTTAGGAACTGCGGCTGTTGGGAATCAGAGTTTATTAGTTTCCGGATTACAATTGGATTTAAATCCAAAACCAAAATCCACCAACAAAGGATTAGTAGTGTATCAATTTGAAAAACTTGATTTCTCCGAAAATTTTTCAGGCAGCAGGCATATTTTGAATGGTTTGTTTCGAATAAAAAAATGGACTTTTCAAAACCAAGGCAGTTTCCTAAAAAGTGACGGTACTGTTTTATCTTCTAAATTTTTAAGAAACCAATCTCAAATGCGTTTTCATTTTGATAAAAATTGGGTTGGTTCCAGCTTACGATTAGAAGACAATCAAGAAAAAAACAAAACAACTAATCAGTTTTCGGCTTTAAGCCAAAAATTTACGGAGTATGGTTTTTTTACCGGTCGTGGCGATAGCACTAAAGTTTTTGTAGAATTGGGGTATTTAAGAAGAAACAATGACAGCTTACAATCCCGAAGTGTCGGGAGTTTGATTCAGCGGGTAAATTCTTCTCAGACTTTGATGCTGAAATCTAAATTAATACAAACCAACAGAAGTGATTTGTCCCTTTATGCCAATTACAGAATCTTGGATTTTGTGGATGCTACAAGAAAAAGAGAGCCTACATTAAATTCCAGAATAGTGTACACAGATCGTTTTTTCAATCAATTAATCCAAAGCACAACGGTTTATGAAACGAATTCCGGAACCATTCCGCAACAAGAATTCACTTATCTCGAAGTTTCTGCAGGTCAGGGTGTTTACACTTGGAATGATTATAACGTCAATGGAATTCAGGAATTACAGGAGTTTGAAGTTGCTCCGTTTATTGATCAAGCAAAATTCATCAGAGTATTTTTACCCAATCGGATTTATATAAAAACACATCAAAATAAGTTCTCACAATCCGTGACCTTAAACCCGAATCAATGGCAAAATGAAAAAGGAATAAAAAAATTACTTTCCTATTTTTATAATCAAACCGCCTTTATAATCGATCGAAAAACGAGAAGTGACGGAGACAATTTTGAATTAAATCCGTTTAGCAGTTCTAATGAAAATGTTCTGGGGCTGAATTCTAGTTTAAGAAACAGTTTGTTTTACAATCGGGGAAAACAAAACCATTCTGTTACCTATTCTTATCTTCAAAATAAAACCAAAAACTTATTATCAATAGGTTCGCAAGAAGCTACAAACAGTTCACATCAATTGCAGTATGGACATTTGTACCAAAAAAGCTGGTTGTTCGGTTTTTTTGCCAAAACAATCCATACAACTATTCAATCTGAGAATTTTCCAGAAAAAAATTATGTTATTAACGGGTACCAATTAGCGCCAAAAATCAGTTATTTATTCTCTAAAAATACCAGTTGGGATCTCTTTTATGAATTACAAAGCAAAAAAAACCAGATTGGAGTTTTCGAAACGTTGTTGCAAAACCGTTTTGGAACTGCCTTTTCTTATGCCAGCGATAAAAAAATAACGCTGAATGGAGAAGTTTCTTTTTACCAAAATAAATTTGAAGGAAATGAGTTTTCTTCGGTTGGATTTCAAATGCTCGAAGGATTACAAACCGGGCAGAACTTGACTTGGAGATTGCTTTTACAGAAAAACATCACACAGTTTTTAGATATTAATTTCAATTATCAAGGAAGAAAAAGTGAAACGAGCCAAGCCATTCACACTGGAAATGTACAATTAAGAGCTTATTTTTAATTGTTGAATTTGGAATAATTCATTGAACGACTTTCTAAATATGATTATTTTTTATTATTTTTATTATATAAAATTTAAAATCAAATCATTATGAAAAAATTACTGTTGTTGTGTTTTGTAATTATTTTGTCAGTAAACTTGCAAGCACAAGAAACTGCAGCTGAAAAGAAAGCAACAAAATCTAAAACTGAAAAATTGGCAAAAGCCAAAAAAGAAAAAGCCGAAGCAGCGAAAGAGAAAGCAGCTACAGCTAAAAAAACAGCTAAAGAGAAAGCGGAAACTGCAAAAGAAAAAGCAGCTACAGCTAAAGAAAAAACAACCAAAAGCAAAGCCGAAACTGCAAAAGAAAAAGCTGCTACAGCTAAAAAAACAGCTAAAGAGAAAGCGGAAACTGCAAAGGATAAAGCAACTACAGCTAAAGAAAAAACGGAAACTGCAAAAAATAAAGTAGTAAAAAATAAAGCCGAAACTGTCAAAGATAAAGCAGCTACTACTAAAGAAAAAGCAACTGCATCTAAAAAAACTGCTAAAGAAAAAGCAGAAACAGCTAAAGACAAAGCAGCAACAGCTAAAACAACTGTAAAAGAAAAAGCTTCAAGTGCAAAATCAATAAAAAAAATCAAGGAAACTAACGAAAAAGCACCTAAAGTAGCTGACAAAATAACAGGAGAATACAATGGTAAAAAAGTATATACTGGTCCTCGAGGAGGAAAATATTATATTAACTCAAACGGAAATAAAACCTATATACAAGAATAATTTTTATAGAAAATATATTGGAAAGGCTATCTAAAAAGATAGCCTTTTTTTATTTTAATCCATTGTCGCATCCTGAAATAATATTTAATAACTTAATAGTTTAGTAATATTTTACAAATATCAAAAAGACCTTAACTTATGTATCTTTCACCTATAAAAAATATTTGATACAATTAGAAATGGATATAAAAACCGCCCCTAAAACTATTTTGATTGCACCTTTGAACTGGGGTTTAGGCCATGCCACCCGCTGCATACCAATCATCAGGGCTTTACAAGAAAACAACTTCATCCCTATAATTGCTTCAGATGGTATTGCTCTTGAATTATTGCGAAAAGAGTTTCCTAACATACAAACACTGGAACTCCCATCCTACCAAATTGAATATGCTAAAAATGGCGCCAATTTCAAATGGAAATTAATAAAGAATGGTCCAAAAATGATCAGAGCCATTCTGGAAGAAAAAAAAATAATTCAAAATTGGGTTGAAAAATATGCAATAGACGGAATTATTTCGGATAACAGATTAGGCGTTTTCAGCAAGAAAATTCCATCCGTGTTTATTACCCATCAATTGAATGTGATGACCGGAAATACCACTTGGATCACCAGTAAAATACATCAATCTATCATAAAAAAATATACGGAATGCTGGGTTCCTGATCTTGCCGGAACTCCAAATCTAACAGGTAAACTAGGCCATATTGATAATCCAAATCTCAAGACAAAATACATTGGTCCTTTGAGCAGACTCCAAAAGAAACTATTGCCCAAAAAATATGATTTACTAGTGATTCTATCTGGTCCCGAACCTCAACGTGGTATGCTAGAAAAACATTTAAAAAAAGAAATCGTTAAATACAATGGCAATGTAATTTTCATTGAAGGAAATATCGAAAAGGAACAAAAAACTACCACAATTAGAAATGTGACGTATTACAACTTCATGAATTCAACCGAACTGGAACAGGCTTTTAATGAAAGTGAAATGGTTCTTTGCCGTTCGGGTTACACTACAATCATGGATTTAGCACAACTGAGAAAAAAAGCTTTTTTTATACCAACGCCAGGTCAATATGAACAAGAATATTTAGCCAAAAAATTAAAGAAAGAAGGTTTGGTTCCTTATGCACCGCAAGATGATTTTAAAATGGAGAATATACTGGAGATTGAGGAATATAAAGGATTGCCTCGCTTAGATTCTAAAATTGAATGGGCTAATTTGTTCCAAGTTTTTGGAAAATAATGAACCTTTGATACATAGAAATAAAAAAACCGATTCACAAGAATCGGTTTTTTTTACTATTATTAATCTTTGATTTTTATGTTGTTTTTTTACTTGCTTTTGTTTTTTCAAGTGTGAAAGAAAATTCAGATCCTATGCCAAATGTACTGTCTACATATATTTTCTCATCATGCGCTTCAATAATATGTTTTACAATAGACAAACCTAAACCAGAACCACCTTCTGTTCTTGCTCCGCTCTTGTCAACTCTGTAAAAACGCTCAAAAAGTCTTGGAATATTTTTCTTCTCAATCCCTTCTCCATTATCAGTTACTCGAACGATGACTTTTTCATCAGTCAAATCTTCAATACTAACTTCGGTAGAACCTTTTACTTTTCCATATTTGATTGAATTTACGACAAGATTCATGACTACTTGCTGAATCTTTTCCTGATCTCCAACGACCATAACATGCCTATTGTACTTCATGTCAAACATCAACAGAATATCTTTCTTGGAAGCTTTCATTTCGAGTAAATCAAAGACATTTTGAACTAATTTAACAATATCAAATTCGGCAATTTCCAAGTTCAAGTCCCCAATTTCTAGTTTCGAAATCATGTCTAAATCTTGTACGATATAAATCAGTCTTTCTACTCCTTTTTCGGCACGTTCTAAATATTTTTTTCGGATTGTTTTATCACTCATAGCTCCGTCAAGCAGCGTTGACAAATACCCTTGAACCATAAATAGTGGCGTTTTGAGCTCATGAGAAACATTCCCTAGAAACTCTCTTCTATATTCTTCACGAACTTTTAAAGTTTCAATTTCTAACTTTTTATCAGTGGCAAACTTTTTCACTTCACGTGTTAGTGTTGCCATATCTGTAGTAATGGGTTGGTTTCTAAAAGTACTTGACTCTAATAAAGAAACGTCATCGTATATTTTTTTTACTTTTTTATATATAAAGCGCTCCACTCGATACTGTATAACCAAAAATGAAAATGCAGCAATCGCAATGGCAAAAATCAAACAAAATCGATAGGAAAAAGTAAAAAATAAATACGTAAGAAAACCAACTAATCCTGTAGAAAAAAGAGTAATGTAAAGCGCTGACTTTACGGCAAAACGATATGTTTTTTTAAAATTTATTGTCATTTATACTTCAAACTTATAGCCAACTCCTTTTATTGTTTTAAACAATTCTTCTCCAATTTTTTCTCTTAGTTTTCTGATGTGAACATCAATCGTTCTTCCTCCAACAACTACTTCATTTCCCCAAACTTTGTCCAAGATCTCATCACGTTTGAATACTTTACCAGGTTTTGAAGCAAGAAGGTAAAACAATTCAAACTCTTTTCTAGGCAATGCGATTTCAATATTATCTTTAACGATTTTATATTCTTCGCGATTTATTTCTATTCCGCCTACATTAAGTGTTTCGCTATTTTGTTCTTTTTCTTTTAATCGGCGTAATAATGCTTTTACTTTACTGACTAATAATTTAGGTTTAATTGGCTTTGTGATGTAATCATCCGCACCCGCATCAAAGCCTGCAACTTGGGAATAATCTTCGCTTCTGGCTGTCAAAAAAGTAATGATTACATTACTGAGTTCCGGAATCTTTCTAATGTTTTCACAAGCTTCCATTCCATCCATTTCCGGCATCATAACATCCATTATAATAAGGTCTGGCATTTCTTTTTTAGCTTTCGCCACTGCCTCTCTCCCATTTGCGGCCGTAACGATTTGATACCCCTCTTGAGAGAGATTATATCCTACAATTTCTAAGATATCCGGTTCATCATCTACTAATAGAATCTTTGTGTTTTTTTTCTTCATAAAGCGCCAAAAATTGTTTTTGAATTGTAAATGTAATAATAAATGGAGTATTCAGATGGTGTTAACCATAATTTAATATTGGGATGATTTTAAGACCCAAAACAAAACATAACCATAACAAGTCAGTAACTTACATTTTACATTTCAGGCGTTACTTTGCAAAAAATTTAAACCAAATGAAATTCAAGTTACTATTTTTCACGTTATTACTTACAGCGATCTCTTACTCACAAAGTAAAGGTACTATTACTGGAACGTTAACAGACAAAGATGCTAATAATCAGTCATTACCTTTTGCTAACGTTCTTATTAAAGGAACAAATATAGGAACTAATACTGATATTGATGGTAAATACACCATAACAATACTACCTGGAAGTTATACATTACAACTTAGTTTTGTAGGTTATGAATCTGTAGAGATTCCCGTGACAGTAGTTGCTGATGAAACAGTAACTATTAACAAAGCACTAGGTTCTGGAAGCTATACTCTGAAAGATGTTATTGTAAGAAACACAGCAAGTAGAGAAAAGGAAACAGCTCTTTTATTAGACCAAAAACAAGCAGTTGTAATTAAACAAAGTATTGGTGCTCAAGAAATGGCCCGTAAAGGAGTTAGCGATGTTGAGGAAGGTTTGACAAAAATTACCGGAATCACTAAAGTTGACGGAAGAGGTTTGTTCATTAGAGGTCTAGAAGACCGTTACAATAACTTATTGATAAACGATTTACAATCCCCATCAAACAGCCCTTTCAAGAAAATTATCCCATTGGATTTATTCCCTACAGATGTTGTGGGAGTATTAAATATCTACAAAACATTTAATCCTAATATTTCTGGAGATTTTGCAGGAGCAACTGTTAATATTGAAACGCCTCAACCAAAAAATATCACTAAACTGAATATTGGTTTTGGATATACAACTAACAATAATCTTCAAGATTTCTTGCTTTCTAATGATGCAAATTCAACGAAAGGTTCTTTAGGACTTATTGGTAATGACAGAGCGCTTCCTGGTATTTTTGGATCAGTTCCAAGCGGACAAAAACTTTCTCCTGCGGAATATGAGAATGGTTTTGGTAAAAAATCTTGGGATGTTAACAATACAAAAAGTCCTTTGAATTCTAGCATTGGATTTTTACATGCTCAAAAATTCAATCTTGAAAAAGAAAGAAATATTAGTTATATAATGTCTTTCAATTTTGACAATAAATATTCTTACAGAGAAGGTGTAGATAGAACTTTCAATCTTGGACAAGGAAACTACGACAATAATCTATACAATACACAATACAGCTACCAAACTACTTTTTCTGGTTTAGCTGGTTTGAAATACAAAACAAACCGTTTTAACTTGAACTTCAACACGTTCTTGATTAAAGCAACTGAAAGCAAAATCCAAGATCAGTTAGGATACACAAACAGTTTAGCAAATCAGACAAATAATCTTATTAGATTAAACCAGTACGAAGAATCTAACTATTGGAACACGCAATTGTATGGGGATTATAAATTGACTGAAGATGGAAAACAGACCTTAAAAGCTGGAGGTTCTTATGTAAAAACTTCTTTTCAACAACCGGATAGAAAATTTATCACAGGTGTAAAACTAGATGAAACCCAAATAAATATGTCTTATGGTGGTAATAACTTAAACCGTCAATTCCTTGATGTAAAAGGAAACTTCTATTACTCTTCACTTTTAGAATATAATTTAAAATTTGGAGATAAAGAAGATTCTAACAAATTATCTATTGGATACAACAGCTCGCTGAATGACATGGAATCTTCTTACCGTTTCTTTTCTGGAAGAAGGAATTTAGAGAAAAACTATACTGCTGATTTAAGTACTATAAGCCAAAACATCAACGAAGATATCAACAACGGAATTGTTTATGTTCAAGAAGAATCAAATGGAGATTATAAAGTAAAATTGAATCAGTTTGTTAATGCAGGTTACTTCAATTTGTTTATGAATCTTGGAGAAAAATGGGATTTGAATGCTGGTATTAGAGGCGAAAGTTCAACTCGTACCATAAAATACAGACAACAAGGAGATCCTTTTGGAAGTGCTTACCGCAAAAAGACAGATGACAAGCTTGACATTTTACCGTCTATAAACGCGAAACGAATTTTGAATGAAAACAGCAATTTGAGAGTGTCATTGGCAAAAACAATAACTCGTCCAGTTGCGATGGAGTTGTTACCAATAAATTACATCAATGCCGATGGAACTTCAGAAAGTGGAAACCCGGATTTAAAAGACAGTGAAAACTATAATGTAGATTTCAAATATGAATTATTCCCTAACAACAAAGAATTGTTTGCTGTAGGTGTATTTGGAAAAATGATCAATGATCCAATTGAAAGAGTTTTCAAACCAACTGCAAATAGCGGTGGTCAAATCACAACTTTCAAAAACTCAGAGCAAGCGGTTATTTATGGTGCCGAAATAGAAATGCTTTTCCAATTGAGTAGAATAAGTAAATCTCTTTCTAATTTCTCTTTAGGTTTTAATACATCATTAATGAGTACTGATGTTAAAATTGACCTTAAAAAACAAGGGAATGAATTAGAAAACAGTACAAACCGTAAGCTGCAAGGTGCTTCTAGCTGGTTAATCAATTCTGATTTGAAGTATGATTTCATCCTTAATAAAGATTGGAAAAACTCAATGACATTGGTTTACAACGTTTATGGAGATCGTATTTTTGCTGTAGGTTCATCAGGAATTGATCATATCTACGAGAAATCTTTTAGTAAATTAGATTTTGTTTGGACTAACTCAATTTCAAAAAGTATCGAACTTAAATTTGGAGTAGACAACATCTTAAATCCAAGTTACAAAAAAGAGTTGGGAAGCAAAAGCACTCTAAACATTACAGAAGACTCTTTAATTTTAAGAGAATTCAAAAAAGGTGTCGGGTTCTCCTTTAACATAGGATATACGTTTTAAAAACAATAATAGAAAAGAGCCGTAATGGCTCTTTTTTTTGTTTACATAAGTAACACAAACTTTACATCAAATTCATTGTTATATAATACTTTAATAACAATTACATAACTAAATTTCAGAAGCTCGGGAGTACTTTTGACATAAATAATTAACAAAAAAACTTATAATTTTAAAATCATTAAAAATGAAAAAATTAGTATTCAGTCTTGCATTATTGAGCTTGGTTTTTACAAGTTGTACTTCAAGTGATGACGATGTAGTAACAACTCCACCGACTGCAACGGGTGAAATCACAGGAGATATCACAGCAGCAAAAACATACACAAAAGGGGTTTATACTATCAAAGGTACTGTTAGAGTAAAAAGCGATGCTACTTTAACTTTTGAAGCTGGTTCAGTTATTACTGCTGATGTAGCTGATGGTGCTGATGCTTTATTAGTAGAAAAAGGCGGAAAATTAAATATTTCTGGAACTGCAGCAGAACCTGTTGTATTTACTGAAAAATCTAAAACTGCAGGTTCTTGGGGTGGAATAATCATGTTTGGTGATGCTCCTATCGTTTCTGGAAAAACAGCTGACGGAACTCCTATTACAACTGCAACTTCTGAAGACGGAACAAACATTGTTTACGGTGGTACAAATGCTGCTCATAATGGAGGTTCTTTGAAGTATGTACGAGTAGAATATGCAGGTAAAAAAATCCTTGACGGAAACTCTGAGATGAATGGTTTCTCATTTTATTCAGTAGGTTCAGGAACAGTATTAGAAAATCTAGTTTCTTACAAAGGAGCTGATGATGGTTTTGAATTTTACGGAGGAACTGTAAGTGCTAAAAACCTTATTTCTTACGGAAACACAGATGATTCTTTTGACTGGCAAGATGGATGGCAAGGTCAAGCAAACACTAACTGGTATGCTTATCAAACTGGAGCTGGAAATTTTGGAATGGAAATCGAGTCAAAAAGTGTGAACAATGCATTCTTCCCTAAAGTATCTAACATTACTTTAAGAAGAGCTGCTGGTACTGCAACTGAAGCTGGTAATCCACTTGAAATTGATGCAATCCAATTTAAAAAAGAAGGTAACGGAGAATATAGTAATGTAGTAATTTCAGGATACACAAATACTGCAACTTCAGGAACAACTACAACAAATGCTGTTGCCGTAAGAATACAAGATGCTGCTACAAACACTAATCAAGTTCTTGCTGGTAAAATAAAAATGTTGAATGTAAAAATTACAGACACTAATACAGTTCAATGGGGTGCTGGTGCAGCTTTCACAGTTTCATTTTTACCTGTAAACTTCACAACTAGCACAACAGCAACTGGAGCTGCATTGACTCCTGGAGCTTGGGCAATTGTTGATGGCGTTAATTTATTATCAAATTTGTAATAAACAATCCATTTGATTTATAGTAAACATCCTGAGTAATCAGGATGTTTTTTTTTGGTACGCTTTTTGAATTATTTTTTGTATATTTACTATTCAAACTAATCCGATGGCAAAAAACTACTTTTATAGTATCACTTTATTGGTTTTTTTATTCTCTATGAGCGCTAGTGCTCAAGAAACTAAGCAACAACCAAAAACACAAGAAACCGCTGTAATTGAAGGTTTAAGCTTGTACCCGAACCCTGTGAGTAATGGCAAAGTCTACATTACTTCAAAAAATGACTTGGATAAAGAAATCATTATCTTTGATGTTTTAGGAAAAAAAGTGCTTCAAACGATGCTTAGTTCTAGAGAGCTAAATGTCTCTAATCTAACTTCAGGTGTCTATATCATAAAGATTAATGAAAAAGAGGCATCTGCGACCAGAAAATTAATTATAAGATAATACGACAACATTTAAATACAAAGCTCCAATTCCTATTGGGGCTTTTTTTATGCATAATTGGAATGGAATGGATTCCAAAAAACAGACTATTGCTGTTCTGCTAATGGGTTTCCCTTAAAAAATTTGATTACTTTTGTAAAAAAAATTCTTGATTACATCCTCCGATATATTTGCTATTTCCAGTCAAAAACAGTTTGAGAAAATCGCCTTGAAAGTGTTTCGTTTCCAATACGAGAACAACTTGGTCTATCAAGAATTTTGTGATTTTTTGAAAACAGATCCTCAGAAAGTAAAGTCTTTACAGCAGATTCCCTTTCTACCCATTCAGTTTTTTAAGAGTCATGAAGTGGTTTCTAATACCAATCCCATTCAGGAAACCTTTACCAGCAGCGGAACAACCGGGATGATAACCAGTAAACATCTGGTTACGGATGTTACGTTATATGAGGAAAGCTACCGCAAAGGATTTTCCGAATTTTATGGCAACATTGAAGATTATGTAGTTCTAGCATTGCTTCCATCCTATCTGGAAAGAGAAGGTTCTTCCTTAATATACATGGTCAAGGATTTAATTGAACTTTCCAATCATCCTGAAAGTGGTTTTTACCTCCACAATCACGACGAATTGATTGCCAAGCTTATCGCTTTAGATGAAGCCGGTCAAAATGTCATTCTGATTGGTGTTACTTTTGCTTTATTGGATTTAATTGAAAAACACCAGTTTCAATTGCAGCATACCATTATTATGGAAACGGGCGGCATGAAAGGAAAACGCAAAGAAATGATTCGGGAAGAATTGCACGAACAATTGTGCAAAGGATTTGGCGTTTCGACCATACATTCTGAATACGGCATGACCGAATTACTTTCGCAAGCCTATTCATTAGGAAATGGAGTATTTGAATGCCCTTCTTGGATACAAATCCTCGTTCGCGACACCGAAGATGCCTTGACCTATATTCAAGACGGAAAAACAGGCGGAATCAACGTCATTGATTTGGCTAACATCAATTCCTGCTCGTTTATTGCTACCCAGGATTTAGGCAAAAAAAATCCTAACAACTCTTTCGAGGTATTGGGACGTTTTGACAATTCTGATATTCGAGGTTGTAATTTGATGGTAATTTAAACATTTGCAAAATATTTAAAAAGGAACAAACAATAAATTACTACTAACCAAATGATGCGTTTAAACTACTTCATACTATTGCTTTATTCTATCTCCAGTTTTTCACAAAACACCGCTTTATTAATTAATATTGATTCAATTATTTCGAATGATTCAAACCAAAAAGAAAGAAAATTTACAGTACTCTATCATATTGAAAACCTTACTAATAATCCCGTATCATTTATTTTAAACACAAATTCCATAAGACCAAACGCAACAAGCTCAATGTCTTATTCCCCAGCCTACAGATTATACCAAGGAGATGAAATCATTAACTCTGTCAGTATTTTTAATTCTAAAACAGCTAATGAAGAATTTCAGAAGATAATAAAAGAATTAGAATTAGCACAAACAAAAAACGGTTCTAAAAATAATATTTATGATGACATTGCAAAAAACAAAAGGCAAATAAGTCAAAACATCCTTAATAGTATTATCAAATTAAATCCTAAAGAAATTAAAAAATTTTCAGCAACTTTAAACTGGGACAAAAACAGATATTCTCAATACTTTGACATCGAATATTATTTAAACGAAAAAGCAACTCATTATTTTGATTTATGTATTAACTTAATGAAAGAAGAATTCAAAGAAAAAGTATCATCTGAAGATTTTAAAAGAATATTAGAAGATGAAACAATTATCAAAGGTTGGCTTCAATCAAACAAAATGGCAATTAATTTTAAAGAATAAAAAAGTCCGCAAGAAACCTTGCGAACTTTATGAATATCTTTATGAATTTTACGGTTAAACCACTCTTACCACAAAATAATTTTTCTTGCCACTTTGCAACAGTACAAACTGATTGTTGATTAAATCTTTGGTCGAAAGCACAAAATCCTCGGCAACTTTTTCTTTATTTACTGAAATAGAATTTGCTGTCAAAGCACGTCTTGCTTCACCATTTGATTTTAAGAATCCTGTTTTTTCGTTTAGAACGTCAACAATATTAATTCCAGTTTCGATTTCATTTCTGCTGATTTCTGCTTGAGGAACACCATCAAAAACATCCAAGAAAGTTGCTTCATCTAGTTGTTTCAAATCGTCTGAAGTAGAATTCCCGAACAATATATTCGATGCTTTTATCGCATTTTCTAAATCTTCCGCTGAATGTACCATTACCGTAGTTTCTTCGGCCAAACGTTTTTGTAACAAACGTAAATGTGGTGCTTCTCTATGTTTTTCAGTTAAAACTTCGATTTCTTCTTTTGATAAAAAAGTAAAAATCTTAATGTATTTTTCTGCATCAACATCCGAAGTGTTCAACCAATATTGGTAAAATTTATATGGAGAAGTTCTGGCCGAATCCAACCAAATATTTCCACCTTCAGATTTTCCAAACTTGGTTCCATCTGCTTTTGTAATCAACGGACAAGTCAATGCATACGCTTTACCACTGGCAATTCTACGTACTAATTCGGTTCCGGTAGTGATATTTCCCCATTGGTCACTTCCACCCATTTGCAACGTACAATTCTTTTCTCTGTACAAATGCAGAAAGTCATACCCTTGAACCAATTGGTACGTGAACTCTGTAAATGACATTCCTTCGGCAGCTTCAGAAGACAAACGTTTCTTCACAGAATCTTTTGCCATCATATAATTTACAGTAATGTGTTTCCCTACATCACGAATAAAATCCAGAAAAGAAAAGTTCTTCATCCAGTCGTAATTATTCACTAATTCTGCTGCATTATTCGAATTAGAAGTAAAATCTAAGAAACGAGCCAATTGTCCTTTTATCGCTTCTTGATTGTCACGCAATGTTGGTTCGTCCAATAAATTTCTTTCATTCGATTTTCCGGATGGATCACCAATCATTCCTGTTGCACCACCTACTAACGCTAATGGCTTGTGTCCCGATAGTTGAAAATGTTTCAATAACATTACTCCAACTAAATGTCCTATATGCAATGAATCGGCAGTTGGGTCAATTCCCACATACGCCACACGCATTTGTTCCATCAAATGTTCTTCTGTGCCGGGCATAACATCGTGGAGCATTCCTCTCCAAGTTACTTCTTCAATAAAATTCTTCATCTTTTTAATCAATTTACTTTCGTCAATTCAGCCTTTTAGGCTTCGTGTGCACAAAGATAAAATTTATTGCGGATTAGGTTATTTGTTTAATAGGTTATTCGAAAAAAATTATTCGTATTTTCGTAGCATGATTTTAGTCACAGGAGGAACGGGTTTAGTAGGCGCACATTTATTGCTTCATTTAATTGAATCCCGAAGTATCGGGACAGAAAAAGTTCGTGCTATTTATCGAAGTGTCGCTTCGATGGAGAAAACTAAATCGCTGTTTTCCATGTACAAAAAGGAATCGTTGTTCGATCAAATAGAATGGATTCAAGCAGACATTACTGAAGTTCCTTCGTTAGAAATCGCCTTTCAAAATATTGACACGGTTTATCATTGCGCCGCTTTGATTTCTTTTGACCCAAAAGATGAAAATCTATTGCGAAAAACAAACATTGAAGGCACCGCGAATATTGTGAATTTTTGTATCGCTTTTGGAATAAAAAAACTTTGTTTTGTAAGTTCTATTGCCACTTTAGGCGACTTACTGCCTCATGAAAAATTTATCACCGAAGAAACCGAATGGAATCCGGAAAAGTACCATAATGATTATGCCATTTCTAAATATGGTGCCGAAATGGAAATCTGGCGCGGACAGCAAGAAGGTTTAGATGTGATAATTGTAAATCCAGGTGTAATTCTTGGACCAGGTTTTAGAGAGCAAGGAAGTGGACAACTTTTTACGAAAGTAAAAAATGGATTGAAATTTTACACGCTGGGCTCAACCGGATTTGTTGCTGTTAGTGATGTTGTTCAAATCGCTTACCAATTAATGCAAAGCGAAATTAAAAATGAACGCTTTACTTTGATTGCAGAAAATAGTGTTTTTCGTGACATTCTGAATTCCATGGCCGATTCATTGGGTGTAAAACCACCTGAAATCCATGCAAAACCCTTTTTGATGGAGATGCTCTGGAGATTGGATTGGTTTGTTTCGAATGTTTTTCAACAGAAGAGAAGATTAACTCGAACAACTGCAAAAGCTTCATATGCAACAACTATATTTTCCAACCAAAAGATTAAAGACACTTTGAAAACTGAATTTATAAATATTCACCAATACATTAAAGAAATCTCTAATCTTTAAGCTCTTTTCTTAGTCTAATTTTGTACTATCTCTGCTGATTGCAGCTTGTTTTTGTTTTTTGTCAACAATAGGACTCTTCTTCTTTTTTTTCAATTTGATCAAAGAATCTACACTCTTTGTTTTAGCTAGTAATCGCTTGTTGATTTGCTCAAACATACTTTTGTATTCATTATAATCAGATGCATAATAGACATTGCTTTTAGCAAATTGAACACTGTCAATTTTATATTTTTTAAAAATATAATCTCTGGAATTTATTTTGAAAGTATCCAAGGAAGCCGGATTTTGATTTCTTATGGCTTCCAAAATAGATAAATCATACATAATACTTACCATAACGTCTTTCTCTATAAGTCGTTCCGGCTTACTCACCACTTCTTCTTTACAGCTTACAAACAGTGTTATGATTGTTAAAAGTACTATGATTTTTCTCATTGATGAAATTTTTATCTTTCGAATAACAAACGTTTTCCTGCACGAATATCTTTTACTTTAAAAGCAGTATAAACCAATTGTCCGTTGACAAAAGTATGGGTAATTCTAGATTTAAAAGTAAAACCTTCAAATGGAGACCAACCACATTTAGCCAAAATATTTTCTTTTTTTACGCTCCAAGGCAAGCCTGAATTAACGATAACCAAATCCGCGTAATAGCCTTCTTTGATAAAACCACGTTTTTCTATTTTGAAGATTTTAGCCGGATTATGGCACATTTTCTCCACAATTTTTTCAATACTTATTTTTCCTTGATGATGCGCTTCAAACATAGCCACTACAGCATGTTGCACTAATGGTCCGCCGGAAGGTGCATTCAAATACGATTGTTTTTTTTCTTCTAATGTGTGTGGCGCGTGATCCGTTGCAACCACATCAATTCTGTCATCCAGTAAGGCTTCCCAAAGCACTTTTCTGTCATTAGCCGTTTTTACAGCTGGGTTCCATTTGATAAGATTGCCTTTTGTAGCATAATCATCATTGGTAAACCATAAATGATGTACACAAACTTCGGCAGTGATTTTCTTGTCTTCCAAAGGAATTTTGTTTGTAAACAAATCCATTTCTTTGGCAGTCGAAAGATGAAAAATATGCAAGCGAGCACCCGTTTTCTTAGCCAACGCAACCGCTTTGGAAGACGAAATATAACACGCTTCCTCGCTTCGGATAAGGTGATGAACCGTAACTGGAACATCCTCACCAAACTCTGCTTTGTATTTCTCTAAATTGTTTTTGATAGTCGCTTCATCTTCACAATGCACCGCAATTAGCATGGGTGTACTTGAAAATATTTTCTCTAAAGTTGCTTCATTATCCACCAACATATTCCCTGTTGAGGAACCTAAAAATATTTTTATTCCGGCAACATTCTTTGGATTTGTTTTTAAAACTTCTTCCAAATTATCATTAGTTGCACCCATCATAAAAGAATAATTCGCATACGATTTTTGGGCAGCCAACTCGTATTTTTGTTCTAATATTTCTTGGGTAACCGCATTTGGAACCGTGTTAGGCTGTTCAATGTAAGAAGTAATTCCTCCTGCAACGGCCGCTTTAGATTCTGATTCTATGTCTCCTTTATGCGTAAGTCCGGGCTCTCTAAAATGCACTTGATCATCAATTGCACCCGGAATTAAATAATTCCCTTCGGCATCAATGATTTTACATTGAGAGGATTTTGCACTAATGCTTTCTGAAATTTCAACAATTAAGTCATTTTCAATTAATACATCGCCCTCAAAAATCACTCCTTCATTTACTATTTTGGCATTCTTAATTAAAACCCTATTCATCCTGTCTTTTTCTTATAATGTGTTGACTAATCTTTTTAATCTAAGTGCAATAACTCCAAAAACGGCTTCAACAATTATTGAATTACTCATTTTGGATTGCCCTTTTGTTCTATCGGTAAAAATGATGGGAACCTCAGCAATTTGAAATTTTTTACAATACGTTCTGTATTTCATTTCAATTTGAAAAGCGTATCCAACAAATTTTATTTTATCTAAATTGATCTCTTCGAGCACTTGTCTTTTGTAACAAACAAAACCTGCTGTGGCATCATGAATTTTCATCCCGGTAATCATTCGTACATAAACCGATGCAAAATACGACATCAAAACACGGCTCAACGGCCAGTTTACTACATTTACACCAGTTACATAACGGGAGCCAATCGCTAAATCAGCGTCGCCAAAATGACACGCATTGTATAACTTCTCTAAATCATTTGGATTATGGGAAAAATCAGCATCCATTTCAAAAATGAAATCATATTTATGTGCTAATGCCCATCTAAATCCATGAACATAAGCCGTTCCCAGACCTGATTTTTTCTCTCTTTTTTCCAAAAATAATCTCCCTCCAAATTCAGATTGAAGTAAAACGACCTTATCAGCAGTATGATCCGGTGAATTATCATCAATAATAAGAACATGAAAAGATTTATGTTGCGAAAACACTGATCGAATAATGCTTTCTATATTTTCAATTTCGTTATAGGTAGGAATTATAACAATACAATCATTCATATTTTTAACTAATTTCACCGCAAAAGTAAACTTTTTATGCCATTTCATCCTTAATAAAATTATAATAAAAAGAATGATATAAAAATTAGTAATTTTGCAACGTTATGATCGAAAATATACTTCATCCAAGAATAACTGACAGCAAAGACTGGGCAACCGTGCTTTTTGTTTTGTCATTTGCTATTATTGCTGTTACAAAATCTGTTTTCGAAAATAGATTTGGTGATTTCGCCAATTTAATTTTTTCCAATAAATACAACAAAGTTTACAGAGATAGCAGCCACTTAAAAAGCGGTTTCACCATCTCCTTGTTTTTTGTCCAAGTGATTTCAATTGCTTTCTTCATCCAAATTTCGTTAAGTTATTTTGGCCATGCCTCAAAGACAGATTGGATACTTTACATTCAAATTTTTACCTTCCTAACTTTCTTTATTTTATCTAAATATTTGATTGAGAAAATAATAGCCACTTCATTCAATATTGAAGAATTTATGGAGCAGTTTAACCTCCAAAAGGTGACTTACAGAACCTATATTGGACTAATCATACTGCCATTGAATATTATTTTGTTTTATTACGACTCATTTTCAAGAAATATTCCGTTGCTAATTATTGCTACAGTATTGATAATAAACATATTAACTTATTTGATTTCAATAAAAAATTATCAAAATATAATATTCGGTAAGTTGTTTTATTTTATTTTATATCTTTGCGCTCTTGAAATAGCACCCTATTATTTTATGTATTATTGGTTTACAAAAGGGAGTGCTTAGAAACCGTTAAATATGAAAGTGAAAACAATTTTGGTGTCACAGCCTGAGCCTAAAGTGGAGAATTCCCCTTACTTTGAACTTCAACAAAAGCATAAAGTAAAAATTGATTTCAGACCTTTTATTCATGTAGAAGGAGTTAATGCAAAAGAGATTAGACTTCAAAAAATCGATCTTAATCATTACACCGCAATTATTTTAACGAGTAAAAATGCCGTAGATCATTTTTTTAGAGTGGCTGATGAAATGCGTTATAAAGTTCCTGAAGGATTAAAATATTTCTGCCAATCAGAAGCTATTGCTTTTTACCTGCAAAAATACGTTGTGTATAGAAAACGTAAAATCTACGTGGGACCAAAAGATTTTGCTGATTTATCTCCGCTGATAAAAAAATACAAAGACGAAAAATTCTTATTACCTGCTTCAGACCAATTGAATGCCGATGCGCCAATAACGCTAAACGCATTAAAAGTAGACTGGACTCCAGCTGTTTTTTACAGAACCGTAATGAGTGATTTATCTGATTTAGCCGATGTATATTATGATGTTTTGGCTTTCTTTAGCCCAACAGGAATAAAATCATTGTTTAAAAACTTCCCAGACTTCGAGCAAAACAATACTCGAATTGCCGTTTTTGGAAGTACTACTCAAAAAGAAGCATTGGATCACGGTTTGAGAGTGGATATTCTTGCACCAACACCAGCAACACCTTCGATGACAATGGCTTTAGAAAAATACATTATTGAAGCCAATAAAGGAAAATAAAAATTACTTTTCAAAATAAAATCAAAAAGCCATTCGTAATCCGAATGGCTTTTTTTATGGCGTAAGTTATAAAAAAGGCTGGTCGTTCTTTACACTAATCGTTTTTTGCTTAAATTTGGTTTTCAATTCAAACTGGATTCTATATTTTAGTTTAAAATAATAACTCATGAAAATCAATTCCCTAATAGTAGAAATTGACGGTATCGATAAAGAAATTTTACGCGACCTGATGGAAGATGCCCGAAAACCAATTCTTCAAATCGCCAATAAAATAGGGATTTCAGGAGCGGCAATTCATCAACGCTTGCGAAAACTGGAACAATCCGGCGTTATTTCGGGATCAAAATTTACAGTAAACAATAAAATATTAGGCTACAATACGATGGCTTTTGTTGGGATTTATCTGGACAAAGCCGCCCGAAATCCAGAAGCGGTTCGTGATTTAAAGAAAATCCCCGAAGTTTTGGAATGCCATTACACCACAGGAAACTGGTCGATTCTGATAAAGATTATCTGTCGTGATAACGAACATTTAATGCATTTACTAAATACCAAAATTCAAGCTATAGAAGGCGTTTCCAGAACAGAAACCTTCATTTCCCTAGACCAACAAATCGACAGACAAATACAACTTTAGATTTTTAGATTATTAGATTTCTAAAACAAGAAAACCGTCTCGTTATGAAACAAGACGGCTTTTTTATACAATTAATCTAAAGATCTAACCTTCTAAAAGTCTAATAATCTAATCTCTCCTACTTCCGCCCATATAAATAGAAACATAATACAACAGCGTAGCAATCGACCCTAAAGCAGCCACGACATACGTTCTGGCAGCCCATTTCAAGGAGTCCTTCGCTCCCGCTTGTTCTTGTTGCGTCAGCATTCTTTTGTTTTCTAACCAAGCCAAGGCACGATTACTCGCATCATATTCGACTGGTAAAGTAACAATCGAAAATAAAGTGGTTGCTGCAAAAATGATAATTCCTACTAATAACAATTGTGGAAAAGTTTTCATCATCAAGATTCCGGCAAGCAAAATCCATTGCATATACGTTGATGCCACATTCACCACAGGCACTAATTTAGAACGCATCGTCAGCCATTGATATCCCACAGCGTGTTGCACGGCGTGACCACATTCATGCGCCGCAACAGCAGCCGCTGCCGCATTGCGTTGGTTGTAAACCGCCTCACTTAGATTCACGGTTTTATCTACCGGATTGTAATGATCCGTCAAACGTCCCGGTGTAGAGATTATTCTCACATCGCGAATTCCGTTATCGGCAAGCATTTTTTCGGCTATTTCAGCGCCTGACATTCCGTTTTGTAATTGTAATTTAGAATAATGTTCAAATTTACTTTTTAGTCTTGAACTAACTAACCAGCTGAAAAGCATAATTGCTCCGGCAAGAATCAAATAACCCATTCCCATATTTTTGTTTTTTAATTGTATTGTTAAAGTTATAAAAGATTTATCAAAATCTGAACCAATTTTTTATTTTGTCAATTTGGCATTGGTGAAATGGAACACGGATAACGCAGATGAAACGGATTTGCGAAGATTTTTATTTATTAGAATTAAAAAATCCAAATTCTAAAAATAGAATTTGGATTAATATGATTATTGCAACATTGAATACCTATCCAACCAAATTGATGATTTTCCCCGGAACAATGATTACCTTATTTGGCGTTCTTCCTTCTAATTGTTTGATGGTTCTTTCGTCTTTCATTACGATTTCCTCGATTTGTTCCTTGGTCAAATCCAAAGGTAACACCATCGTGAAACGCATTTTTCCGTTGAAAGAAACTGGATATTCCTTTTCGCTCTCTACTAAATACTTAGCTTCAAAAACTGGGAAAGCAATTGTCGCAATCGAACCTGTATTTCCTAATAACGACCATAATTCTTCGGCGATGTGAGGTGCATACGGCGAAATCACAATTGCTAATGGCTCCAATATTGCACGAGAATGACAGTTTTGAGTGGACAATTCATTCACACAAATCATAAACTGTGAAACCGACGTATTGAAAGAGAACCCTTCAATATCTTCCGCCACTTTCTTGATGGTTTTGTGTAATGATTTTAAGTTGTCTTTGGTTGGTGCGTCATTGGTAACAATCAAACCATTATCATCAAAATACAAACGACACAGTTTTTTCAAGAAACCAAAAACTCCCGAAATTCCTGCCGTGTTCCAAGGTTTCGCTTGTTCCAATGGTCCTAAGAACATTTCATACAAACGCAAGGTATCGGCACCGTATTCGTTACAAATATCATCCGGTGTTACCACATTGTATTTTGATTTCGACATTTTTTCAATTTCGCGACCAACAATGTATTTTCCGTTTTCTTCGGTGATGAATTCTGCATCAGCATAATCCTCTCTCCAACTTTTGAATCTTTCAATATCTAATTCATCTGAAGAATTAACCATTGATACATCAACATGGATAGGCTGTACTTTTTGTCCGTCAATTTTATTTTTAGAAACATATGTATTTGTTCCGTCTAATCGATAAACAAACGCACTCATTCCCAAAATCATTCCCTGATTAATCAGTTTTTTGAATGGTTCTTCGGTTGGTGCAAACCCTTTGTCTTTTAGGAATTTGTTCCAAAAACGAGAATACAATAAATGACCGGTGGCGTGTTCACTTCCGCCAATGTATAAATCTACGCTTTCCCAATATGCCAAAGCGTCTTTGCTGGCAAATTCGTTTTCGTTATGTGCATCCATGTAACGCATCCAATACCAAGAACTTCCCGCCCAACCTGGCATTGTGTTGAGTTCTAAAGGAAAAATCGTTTGACCCTCGACTGCGCTCGGGTTGACAAGATCAGTAGAAACAACTTTATTATTAACACTATCCCAAGCCCAAACCGTAGCGTTTCCTAAAGGCGGCAAACCGTCTTCGGTTGGTAAATATTTCTCTACTTCCGGAAGGATGATTGGCAAATGTTGGGCATCAATCATTTGCGGTAAGCCATTCACATAATATACAGGAAACGGTTCTCCCCAATAACGCTGGCGAGAGAAAACGGCATCACGCAAACGGTAATTTGTTTTTCCTTTTCCTTGATTTAATTTTTCTAATTCTTCAATTACTTTTTGAGTTCCTTTTTTGTAATCTAATCCATTTAGAAAATCAGAATCTACTAATTGAAAACCTTCTTTGGCTCCAAAAGCAGCTTCGGATATATCTTTATCAAAAATGTTTTTAATGGCTGACATACCTTGTTGCCCTTTGAAGAAATTAGCAAAAGCATAATCTCTTTCATCGCCACAAGGAACCGCCATAACAGCGCCTGTTCCGTAACCTGCCAAAACATAATCGCCAATCCAAACCGGAATTGGTTCTTTAGTAAAAGGATGTTCCGCGTAAGCGCCTGTAAATACTCCAGAAATAGTTTTTACATCGGCCATACGTTCTCTTTCGGAACGTTTTGACGTTTTTTCAATATAAGCTTCTACTTCTGCTTTTTGTTCTGAAGTTGTAATTTGTGAAACTAATTCATGTTCCGGAGCCAATGTCATGAACGTAACACCGAAAATAGTATCAGGCCTAGTGGTGAAAACTGCGATTTTAGCTTCTGAATTTTGAACATTGAATTCCACAGTCGCTCCAACCGATTTTCCAATCCAGTTTCTTTGACTTTCTTTGATGCTTTCGCTCCAGTCAATATGATTTAATCCTTGTAACAAACGTTCTGCATAAGCCGAAATTCGCATGCTCCATTGCGTCATTTTCTTGCGCACCACCGTAAAACCACCACGCTCCGAAACACCATTTACGATTTCGTCATTCGCTAAAACGGTTCCTAATCCCGGACACCAGTTCACCTCAGTCTCGGCTAAATACGTCAATCTGTATTGCAGCAAAATTTTCTCCTGCTGTTCTTTTGCAAAAGCGTTCCATTCATTTGCTGAAAAACCTTCGATATTTTCATCACAAACGGCGTTGACATTTGCATTTCCTTCTGTCGAAAAAATGGAAACTAAAGTCGAAATATCTTCGGCTTTATCGCTGTTTTTATTGTACCAAGAATTGAATAATTGGATGAAAATCCATTGTGTATGTTTGTAATAATCCGGATTTGAAGTACGCACTTCTCTGCTCCAATCGAACGAAAATCCAATTTTGTCCAATTGCTTTCTATATCCCGCAATTTTATTTCCTTCTTTATCCGTTCCTCCGTCAATATTTACTGAAGTCGTATCTTCAGGACGTTGTCCCGTTTGTATCGCATATTGTTCCGCAGGCAATCCAAAACTGTCGTAGCCCATTGGGTGCAACACATTAAAACCTTGGTGTCTTTTGTATCTTGAATACACATCAGAGGCAATATATCCCAGCGGATGTCCTACGTGTAATCCCGCTCCAGATGGATAAGGAAACATATCAAGTACGTAATATTTAGGTTTTGTTGAGTTGTTTTCGGCTTTAAACGTTGCGTTTTCTAACCAATATTTCTGCCATTTGGCCTCTATTTCGTTCGGATTGTACTTCATTCTACTTTCTTAATTATTTTTTTAATGGAGTCATGCTGTCGCACACTCAAGTCATATTAATAAGATTCAAATTAACTCGGTTACTAAGTTGCTGTATTATATTTGGAGAAATGATTATTTCAAGGTGCCAAATTTACGTTTATTGTACGAAAGTTAAAACTTTGAGCGTTATTAACTTTAAATAAAGAAATTCTTTATTATTTTTACCCAATAATTTCAATAAACTATGAGTTCTTCCTTTGATAAATTTCAAAAACGCAGATTAATTTCCTCTTATTTTTCAGTAGTGCTAAGTGTATTCTTAGTTTTATTTCTATTGGGCGTATTGGGTCTTTTTATAATAAATTCTCAAAAATTAGCGGACGATTTCAAAGAAAATATTGCCATGACCGTTTTTTTCAAGAACGAAGCGAATGACAGTATTTTGAAGGCTTTTGGAACTGAATTAAAATCGAGCCGTTTTGCAAAATCATACGATTATGTAACTAAAGAAGCTGCTGCAAAACAACATACAGATATTATTGGAGAAGATTTCATGGAATTTCTTGGAGAAAACCCATTGCAAAACTCTTACGACATTCACTTGAAAGCTGATTATGTAATCAAAGACAGTATTGCAAAAATTGAAACCCGCTTGCGTAAAAACGCTATGGTTTCGGATATTGTGTATGACAAGCAATTAGTGAATTTAGTAAATGATAACATCAAAAAAGTAAGTATGTGGATTTTGGTAATCAGCGGATTCTTAGCCGTGATTGCCGTATTACTGATTAATAGTTCGTTGCGTTTATCCATACACTCCAACCGATTTATCATTAAAACCATGCAAATGGTAGGCGCAACCAAAGCCTTTATCAGAAAACCATTTGTGATGCGAAGCATAAAACTGGGAATGATTGGCGCAGGACTTGCCATCATTGCATTAATTGGTCTTTTAATTTACGTTCAAACTAATTTTCCAAATCTTGGTATACTTGACGATAAAGCTTTAATTGGATTGGTATTATTAGCTGTTTTAGGCGTTGGAATATTGATCACCTGGTTAAGCACATATTTTGCAACACAACGTTTCTTGAATTTAAGAACAGACGACCTTTATTAATTGAAGATTAAAAAAAGCATTATCATTCAGCATTTTTAGATGCTGAACTAAATTCAGCATAAATGAAAAACAACGAACAGCAACCCGAATTTCTTTTTGACAAAATAAATTATAAAATCCTATTAATTGGGATTGGAGTAATTGCCTTAGGATTTATTCTAATGGCTGGCGGAGGAAGTGATGACCCAAATGTTTTCAATGAAGATATCTTCAATTTCAGAAGAATTCGATTGGCGCCAACTACCGTTTTAATAGGTTTTGGAATTACCGTTTATGCCATTCTTAAGAATCCAAAAAAATAGTAAACAGTGACGAGTAATAAGTTGCAGTATAAAGCAAACTCTATCAACTGAACACTAAAAACTGAACACCGATCACTATATAATGAATACATTACAAGCATTTTTAATTGCTGTTATCGAAGGATTAACAGAATATCTTCCTGTTTCTTCAACAGCTCACATGGTTTTTCTAAGTTCTTATTTTGGAATTCAAGAAGATGATTTTGTGAAACTATTTCAGGTTTCTATTCAATTTGGAGCCATACTGGCCGTTGTCGCTTTGTATTGGAAGAAATTTTTCGATTTCTCTTCAAAAAGTGTAGCCATCAACTTTTACATAAAACTTATTTGTGCCGTAATTCCTGCATTGGTTTTAGGAAAATTATTCGATGATAAGATTGAAGCCGTTCTTGGAGATCCAATTCCAATTGCGATTGTATTAATTTTAGGTGGAATCGTTTTATTATTTATTGACAGTCGTTTTCAAAGTCCAACGGTTCTTAAAGAAGAAGACATCACCATTAAAAAAGCAGTAACCATCGGTTTTTGGCAATGTTTAGCAATGATGCCAGGAACAAGTCGTTCTGCCGCTTCCATAATTGGCGGTATGCAACAAGGATTAACGCGTCACGCAGCTGCGGAATTCTCTTTCTTTTTAGCAGTTCCAACCATGATGGCAGTAACGTGCTATTCTGTATTCTTGAAAACCTACGAAACATCTCAAATGAAAGGCTACGAATTGATTTTAAAATCAAACGAAAACATACAATTGTTCTTAATAGGAAATGTTGTTGCTTTTATTGTTGCCATTATAGCCATTAAATTCTTTATTGAAATTATCAAAAAATACGGTTTCAAACCTTGGGGATGGTATCGCATAATAGTAGGCGTTTTTTTATTGATCTACTTTTCATACTTAAAATAATTTCCATTGAAAACAGCCGAAGATTTCCAAAACGGACAAATTTTACTCATTGACAAACCTTTGAATTGGACTTCTTTTCAGGCGGTAAATAAAATGAAATGGGCTTTAATCAGTAAAGCTAATCTTCCAAAAAAATTCAAGATTGGTCATGCCGGAACTTTAGATCCCTTGGCAAGCGGATTATTGTTAGTTTGTACCGGAAAATTTACCAAAAAAATTACGGAACTTCAAGGTCAAGCTAAAGAATATACCGGAACATTCTATATTGGAGCCACAACGCCTTCGTATGATTTAGAAACCGAAATCGATCAGACTTTCCCAACGGAACATATTGACGCAGCTTTAATTCACGAAACTGTAAAGCAGTTTTTAGGGGAAATAGACCAAAAACCACCCATTTTCTCGGCCATAAAAAAAGACGGTGTTCGCTTATACGAACATGCACGCGCCGGAGAAACCATAGAAATTGCGACTAGAAAAACAACGATTCACGAATTTGAAATTACTCGAATCGCACTTCCGGAAATAGATTTCAGAGTGGTTTGCAGTAAAGGAACTTACATTCGTTCCTTGGCTTTTGATTTTGGAAAAGCTATGAATTCAGGTTCGCATTTAACGGCTTTGCGCCGAACAAAAATTGGAGATTATAACGTGGCTGATGCAATGGATGTTACTTTATTCGAACAAAGTCTTACCGAAGGATTGTAATCAAAAGCAAAAACACATGACAAATCCAATATTAAATTGAATTTGCGATGTGTTTTTTCTAAAGTTAAAGTAGTTTTAATCCATACTCTATTTGTCTACTAGGCTTGCGCCGATTGTTTAATAATTAGTTGCTTTTTTACCTCCAAATAGTAAATGTGACAAATAATCATAAAACTTTTCAAATCGATTTTTCATAATGATGTTTTTTAGTTGTGAACAATATTTAAACACCAATAAAAAAAGTAAATTAACAATAGACCTGGTTGGCAGTCACCAATTTACGTATTTTTTTTTGATACGCAAAAAAATTAACAAAAAAATAAATTTAATTTTTTGACCTCAACAAACATAGAACTTCAGGTCTTTTTTACATTAAAAATTTCACATCAAAACAATGATATCTTGCTCTATTGTGAAGTTTTTTTGGCAATTAAAAGACGCTGAAAGTTATGAAAGTTGCCAATTTTTAAATTCTATCGTTCCAAATCAAGCATCAAGTTAGCCAACTCATTTTGGGTACTAATTCCTTTATCATGCAAATACCATAATTGCAAGTTGGTTTTTGCAGTTTCATCTATAACTCCAAATTCCTTTTTATAATCCGTAATTAAATCTGTTGCTCCTTTGGGTCTTGGACCCCATTTTCCAAGAACACTTCCCGTTTCTTTATCTACAACCACCACAACTGGAATTGATTTCTTTTTATTGGTTAAAAACAACTTCATCAATTCGTCATTTTCATCACGCAGAACAATTTTCAATTCTATTTTACCGGAATCAATTGCCATTTTATTAATAATTGGCAACAGTTGGGCTGCATCACCGCACCAACCTTCTGAAATTACTAACCAAATGTATTCGCTTTTTAAATTCTTTAATTTCAAAATATTTTCATCGGTAATTTTCATCGTTTTATCCAAACGATTCATTCGGGTTTCATTTAACTCACTGTAATGTTTTAAATCATCAGATTGTTCGTTACCGGTTGACTTTCCTTCGAGCAATAAATCTGAAACTAGTTTTCTATACTCAGAATAGGAATGACTATTAAACAATGCTTTAGCTACTGGAATTTTCATAATGAATTATTTGTTTTCACAAAGTTACCACAAAATTGGAGCATAAATATGACATATGTCACTTTCAATTCCGCAAAAAGAGTAATTTTATCACAAATAAAAAAGATGGATTTAAAAACAAAATCGATAGGATTAGTACTTTCCGGCGGTGGTTCTAAAGGGATAGCCCATGCTGGTGCGATTAAATTTTTAGAAGAACAAAACATCCGACCATCTCAAATGGCAGGAACAAGTGCAGGTTCAATTGTTGGTACCATGTATGCCTGGGGGAAAACTCCCGAAGAAATTCTGGAATTTTTCAAATCAATATACCTTTTTCACTGGAAGCATTTAACATTTAAAAAAGCAGGATTAATTGATTCTGAATCGTTCAAAACTTATTTTCATAGTATTTTTAAGGATGCCACATTAGGCGATTTGAAAATACCGATTCAAATTACGGCAACTGATATGGTTCGAGGAAAATTAAAAATATTTGGACAGGAAACAAAAATAATCGATGCCATTCTAGCTTCGTCTGCATTTCCCGGAATTTTATCTCCGTATGAAATTAAAGGAAAAATATATAGTGACGGCGGAATACTAAATCATTTTCCCACTGATATTTTACAAGGGCAATGCGATACATTAATAGGTGTTTATGTGAGTCCGATTCAAAAAATTGAAGCTAAAGATCTCAATTCTATCAAAGCAGTAACCACACGAGCATTTGATATTCTTTCGGCAAATTCAAACCTGCATAAATTTAATATTTGCGATTGGGTTATTGAACCAAAGGATTTATGTCTTTACAGCACCTTTGAAACCAATAAAGTGAAGATGGATGCCGTTTTCAATATTGGCTATGAAGCCGCAAAAAAAGCGTACGAAAAACTTAATTTATAAAATTTCAGCAACATTATTTTAAAAAAAAAGAATATTCTATATTTGCACCAATCAACTCAACACACACATGAAATACAAAAGAATTCTTCTAAAACTAAGTGGCGAAGCTTTAATGGGCGACCTGCAATACGGAATTGACCCAAAAAGATTAGCTGAATATGCCGATGAGATCAAGCAAATTCATGATAAAGGAGTAGAAATCGCTATTGTAATAGGTGGTGGAAATATTTTTAGAGGAGTTGCCGGAGCAAGTGCAGGAATGGACAGAGTTCAAGGAGATTATATGGGAATGTTAGCCACCGTAATCAATGGAATGGCACTACAAGGAGCACTAGAAGAAAAAGGAATGAAAACCCGTTTGCAAACGGCACTGAAAATGGAATCCATAGCAGAACCATACATCAAAAGGAGAGCAGATCGTCACCTTGAAAAAGGAAGAATTGTAATTTTTGGAGCCGGAACTGGAAATCCATATTTCACAACGGATACTGCAGCAGTTTTGCGCGGTATTGAGATTAATGCCAATGTGATTTTAAAAGGAACTCGCGTGGATGGTGTTTATGATTGTGATCCAGAAAAAAATGCATCGGCTGTGAAATTCGATTTTATTTCCTTTGAAGATGTACTTAAAAAAGGATTAAATGTAATGGATACGACTGCATTTACATTAAGTCAGGAAAATAAATTACCAATCGTTGTTTTCGACATGAATAAAGTAGGAAACTTATTGAAAATCTGCGAAGGCGAAAATATAGGAACCGTAGTAAATATATAAATAGACAAATTAGATTGTTAGACTTTTAGATTGTCAGACAGTCTAAAGATTTAAAAATCTAAAAATCCAAAGATCTAAATTATGACTGAAGAAATTGAATTTATATTAGATAGTACTAAAGAATCTATGACAGGTTCTATTGCGCATTTAGAAAAAGAATTTTTGAATATTCGTGCAGGAAAAGCATCTCCAGCTATGCTTGGAAGTGTTTTTGTAGATTATTACGGATCTGCTACACCACTTTCACAAGTGTCAAAAATTAGTGTTCCTGATGCCAGAACTATTACATTGCAACCTTTTGAAAAAAATATGCTGCAAGTAATTGAAAAAGCAATTATGGTTGCCAACATTGGTTTTAATCCAATGAATAACGGTGATGTAATTATCATTAGCGTTCCCGCATTAACTGAAGAAAGAAGACGCGATCTTGCCAAACAAGCTAAAGTGGAAGCCGAAGATGCTAAAGTTGGAATTCGAAATGCAAGAAAAGATGCAAATACAGATATTAAAAAATTAGAAAAAGAAGGAACATCAGAAGACATTTGTAAAAGTGCAGAAGAAGAAGTTCAAAACTTAACCAATACGTTTATCCGTAAAATTGATGAACTTTTAGTAGTGAAAGAAGCTGAAATTATGAAGGTGTAATTTCCTTTCAAACTATATTAAAAATCCGTCTTGTTAGTTTAACGAGACGGATTTTTTTATTGTTATTTTTGCAATACCAAAATGAGATTATACCCGTTTTGTAGTAAACCCTATTTATGAAGCAATTGTGTTTGTTATTCTTTTTTTTAACGCTTTCGCTACAGGCGCAATTTCAGGTCAATGGAATTGTGAAAGAATCTACAACCAACAAACCGTTGCCGTTTGCCACGATTGCCACAAATAACGGTCTAAATTCCATCTCAGATGTCGATGGAAAGTTTAGTATTGTAACTGTAATTCCCTTTACAGCTTTTGACATTTCTTATATTGGTTTTACTAAAGCTAGGATTACCATCGAAAAAAACAAAAATTATTATGTGGTTGTTCTTTCTCAAAAGACGGATAATTTGAATGAAGTGAAAATTTCAAATGAAAATCCGGCTTTGGCAATTATCAGAAAGACAATCGAAAATAAAAACAACAATAATCCCCAAAAAAAGCTCCACAGTTTTGAGTTTAAATCTTATAATAAACTCATTGTAACCGCAAATCCTGACTCTATTGACGGAAGAATCGATTCTGTTTTTGTACAAAAGTCTTTTGGAAAACAATTCTCAAAAATTGACTCTTCTGATTATAAATTTAAAGACATTATTAGTAAACAACATCTTTTTCAAACCGAGAAAGTATCACAATATCAATTTGCAAATAGTACATTAAAAGAAACAATATTAGGCACCAAAATGGCGGGTTTCAAACAACCTGTTTATGAAATCATTGCTTTTAACTTGCAGTCTTTCTCTATTTACGATTCCAGCTACGAGCTTTTTGAAACCAAATACAACAGTCCAATTGCAAATGATGCACTAAACGATTACAACTACAAACTCTTGGATTCACTCCGCATTGAAGGTAGAAATACCTATATGATTTACTTTAAAAATAAGAAAAAAAGAAAATCATCAGGACTGGAAGGCGTACTTTATATTGACCAAAATAACTTTGCTGTCGCCAAAGCGGTAATGCGCATAAAAGGCGTTCTTGACATTAGCGGGATTCATGATTTTAAGTACATTCCAAGTGAAAAATTATGGTTCCCAACAGACAAAACGTTTAAAATTGTAAAAGGCAAGAATGATGACGATATAAAAATCCTTGGCGGAACCATTCAATTTGATGGCGATGTAGAACAAGATTTTAAAGAAAGAAAAAAGGTTGCCTCAGATTTTACATATTTGTTTTCGCACACGAATAATTTTGAAATTCAGTATAATACTCCAATACAAATTAAAAAATCGGCGATTTATATCGAAATCAAAGACGATGCAATTAACAAACCAGAAGGTTTTTGGAACACCTACAGAAAAGACAGTTTAGACAGCCGAAGCCAAAAAACATATTTGGCACTGGACAGTATTTCAGTTAAAAAACGAATTGAAAGTCGCATCCGTTTTGGACGAAAAATCATCAATGGATACTTACCTATTGGGAAATTCGATTTAGACTTACGTAAATTATTCAGTTATAATAATTACGAAGGATTCAGATTGGGAATTGGCGGAGTCACTAATGAACAATTTTCAAAAAAATTCAGAATCGAAGGCTACACCGCTTATGGAACTAAGGATGGTAATTTCAAATATAATTTAGGGATGGCAACTCGCGTAGGTAAATTTTCTAATTCGTGGATTGGCGTTTCCTATACTGATGACATTCGAGAAATTGCAAGCACCGTGTTTACAATTGATAAAAAAGCATTTAAAATCTATGATCCAAGACCTATAAACATCAGTACATTTTACAATTATGTGAGTTGGAAAACATTTATAGAAACCAAAATTATTCCAAAAACAGAAAGTTTTTGGGAGCTTTCCCGTGCCGCAATAGAACCTAAATTCAATTACATATACAACCTAAACGAGAAATTATATACGAGCTATGTTATGACCACCGCAATGGTTTCTTTACGTTGGAATCCATTCAGCGATTACATGCAAACACCTACGGGACGAATTGAAGTAGAAAAACGTTTCCCGAAATTCACTTTTCAATACACACAATCCCTGCCTAAGGTTATGCAAAATGATTTTGAGTTCAGCAAATTCGATTTCAAAACAGAGTATGAAAAAAAATATTTAAACGGTCAAAAAACAAGCTTACTTTTCGAAGCCGGTTATGCTCTTGGCGATGTGCCGCTGACACATTTGTACAATACGTCTCCTAATAATATCACCAAAGAAACTATTATGCAGAGAATCACTTTTGCGGGAAAAAACAGTTTTGAAACTATGTTTTTTAATGAATTTTTCTCCAGTCAATATGCTTATTTTCAATTCAAACATGGCTTTAGCCGCGTAACATTATTCAAAAAAGTAAAACCTTCCTTAGTTCTTGTTTCAAGAATGGCTTGGGGAAATTTACGAAAACCTGAACAACATGTTGGATTGGATTACAAAACCTTGGACAAAGGTTATTTCGAATCTGGAATAGAACTGAACCAAATTTACAATGGATTGGGATTAGGCGGATTTTACCGTTACGGACCCAATCAACTGAGTAAATTTCAAGATAACATAGCGGTAAAAATAAGTTTCGTTCTTAATCTGGGGCTTTAATGGCTCGAAACGAATTTCAGTCCAATAATAGAACTGATTAAAGTGGTGATGAAAAATATGCGCCAAAAATCAGCCGGTTCTTTAAACACAAAAATTCCAACAAAAACCGTCCCCACTGCTCCAATTCCGGTCCAAACCGCATAAGCAGTTCCAATTGGCAATGTTTGTGTGGCTTTATAAAGCAACACCATACTTATTGTCAAACAAACCAAAAATCCGCCCAACCATAATGTCGCCATCATTCCTGAACTTTCTTTGGCTTTGCCTAAACAAGTAGCGAAACCCACTTCAAAAAGACCGCCAATTATTAATAATACCCAATTCATATTACTGTTTTAAAATTAACACCGAAGGAACGCCACTCAACCAATCACTTCGGGAATCAACTAATTCTTTCCAACTTTCGAGACTAATCAGCATTAAATCCTGCTGCGCCAAAAATTCCTCTTTAATTATTTTGTCGGTTATCAGAACTATATTATTTGGATATTTTTGTTCCAAAGAATCAATAGCACTATTCATTACAAAGTTCGTCGTGAGATGTCCATTTACATCCAAAATGACAATTTTTGAGTTATTATTGTATACTAATTTCTGAATATAATCAATCACAAAAGAATCTTCGGGAGTGAAAATAGGGATAAAAACATGGTTAACGTGCTGCAAATCTTTATCAATCAAAATCCCAATTGGCATTTTGGTTTTAGAAATAATCTGTCTGGTTCTTTCGTCAAAAGGAGAGTTTTCAAACAATCCTTCTTTTCCTGTAAACTTATCAATCAAACGATCCGGATTGATGATTCTGGTGGTAAAACCGATTACTTTTCCAAGAATGGTACCTTCAAATATTGATTTCCCTAAACCTATCAGTAACAAATCATAATCGCCTTGATTGGCTACATCAGCAATCTCAGTTTCAATATCCATCGTTGCTTTAAAAATGGTGGTAATATCCTGTTTCAACAATTGGGATTCTTCAACAATAGGATAAAAACTATTTTTTTCTTTGTCTTCCATGTTAAAAGTATGCACTTCGTCACTTAAAGACAAATGCATCACGGTAATACTGGAGGTGCTTTTCTGTTTTTTCATCAAACTATTGGCTAATCGCAACAAGGATTTTCCTTTTTCATTGTTACCAAATGAAATTAAAATTCGGTATTTATTATGGTTTGTTGGTTCCAAAACTTCAACTCCATCTTTAGTTTTAAAGATGTAATTAATTAAATCCAAAGCCGGTCCCGTCATAAAAGTAGTGACCAGCGCCATAATTACCATCATTGTAAACACTTCTGGAGTCAAAACTTTAAGCTCCAATCCAATGTTCAACACAATCAATTCCATCAAACCTCTAGTGTTCATCAAAGCGCCAATTGTTAAACTGTCACGCCAACTCTGACCAACAAATTTGGCTGCCAAGGCACTTCCTAAAAATTTCCCAACTACAGCTACCAAAATAATAAAACCAGTAACTTTCCATAAATACGGATCGTTTAGAAGACCAATTTCTGTTTTCAAACCCGTGAATACGAAGAATAAAGGCAGTAAAAGTATCAACGCCACATCCTCTACTTTTTCTATGAATATGGTTCTGAATTTTGGAACATCAGGCATAATTGCTCCCGCCATAAACGCTCCAAATAATGCATGAATCCCAATCACTTCGGTAGCATAAGACGAAATAATAAGCACCAGAAAAAAGATAGCCACAACTGGTTTGATAATAGTATCTTTTGAACCATATAAATCTCCAATTCGCTTTAGAAATGGCTTTACAATATAAATCATGGCTATAACATAAAGCACTGCCAACATAATGATGTATAAAGAACTAACGAAAGTTCCTGCTTTGACAATGGCAATTACCACCGCCAAAATACACCATGCCGTAATATCATCGGCAGCAGCACAAGTAATGACAATCGCACCAAGTTTCGTTTTATGAATTCCTCGTTCCTGCACGATTCTGGCCAAAACCGGAAATGCAGTGATACTCAACGCAATTCCCATAAACAAACTAAAGGAAAGGAATTTAACACCTTCAGGAGCAAATCGATTATACACAAAATATGCTAGTCCTATTCCGAGAGCAAATGGAATTACGATACTCGCATGACTGATGACCACCGCTTCATTGGCTTTATTTTTCAGCACTTTCAAATCGAGTTCCATTCCGATGACGAACATAAAAAGGATTAATCCTATCTGACTTAAAAATTTTAAATTCCCTAAGGACTCAGCGGGAAATAAAGCTAGAGAAAATTCCGGAAAATACAATCCCAATAAAGACGGCCCGATGACAATTCCAGCAATAATTTCCCCAATTACGGAGGGCTGACCAATTTTCTTGAAAATCCATCCAAAAACACGGGCAACAAGTATTATGGTTATAATTTGGGCCAAAAGAATAGCCAAAGGATCTTGAAAATTGTGTTGCATCGAAGTTAGAAAATCGCCCCAAGAACCCTTTCCGCTTTCAGGTGTAACTATTGTTTCTGCCACTTCTAAACGTTTCCCTTTGGTTATAATCCAATACATCAAAGCAGTAAAACCGCCTGTTATCACCAAATAAAAAACTGTGTTTTTATAATTCTTCATATACTATTTTATGTCAGCATTCTCAACTGTCAACCATGACGATGAGAATTCAAATGTATTAATTATATCTCAAAAAAATATTTAATTACAAATAAAATAAAGTTGCGTTAATATTGGCATTTACATTTAAAAAGTTTCCGTTAAAACAAATGATTTATAGCGGTTTTAACTACCTTTACCGCCGTTAAATATCAATTATGATTAAGTGGTTTAGTTTAGGATTTTGGGAATTAATAGCCCGAATTGTCCTTAGAAATAGAATTTTAATGTTATCCATTATTGTTGTGATAACTGGGCTTTTAGCACTGCAATGGAAAAATATCCACTTCACTTTTACCGAAGCCAATTTATTACCGGATGATAATATTGTAAATATCGAATACAACGCCTTTTTGAATAAATTTGGTGAAGAAGGAAATCTGGTCATAATCGGTGTAAAAGACGACGCCATATTTACCCCAAAAGCCTATGCTTCTTGGAGTAAAATGATGAATACGCTGAAAGGAGACAAAGCGGTTGATTTAGTAGTTTCGTTAAATGACTTAAAGAAATTACAAAAAAATGATTCGCTGGAAACCTTTGAACTAGTTCCTTTTGTTGACCAAAGCAAAACCGTTGACCCCGCGTATCTTCAGAAAATAAAAAAAGAACTTTTTAATGATTTGCCTTTTTACGAAGGATTACTATTCAATAAAAGATCTGGAAGCATACGTTCGGCCGTTTACATGGATAAGAAAATTGTAAACACGGCAGCCCGAAAAGATTTTGTCCTTGAAAAATTAGTTCCCGCGGTTGAAACATTCGAAAAAGAAACCGGAATCGACCTGCGTGTCTCAGGAATGCCGTATATCCGAACGCTGAATGCAAAAACCATTACTGATGAAATTAGCATCTTTATTGGAGCTTCATTATTAGTTACTTCACTGCTTTTCTTTTTCTTTTTTAGAAGCTTTAGAGCGACGTTAATATCATTGATTATTGTTATTATTGGCGTGATGTGGTCTTTTGGATTTTTAGGCTTATTGAATTACGAAATCACGGTTTTAACGGCTTTAGTTCCGTCTTTGATCATCGTAATCGGGATTCCGAATTGTATTTTCCTGACCAATAAATACCATCAGGAATATAAAATTCACCACAACAAAGCCAAAGCATTACAGCGTGTCACCACCAAAGTGGGAATGGCAACCTTAATGACAAATCTAACTACAGCCATTGGTTTTGCTACGTTTGTGGCGTCAAACAATCAATTATTATTAGAATTTGGTGTGGTGACTTCCATCAATATCATGGCACTTTTCTTTTTGTGCATTATTGTGATCCCTATTTTTCACAGTTATATTCCAGCTCCTAAAGAACGCCACATTGAGCATCTAGACCGCAATTACGTAAAAGTTTTCATGGATTGGATTCTGCGAAATGTAAAATACAATCGTTTTTCAATTTATGTCGTTTCCATTGTTCTTCTTGTAATTAGCATTATCGGAATCTATGAAATGCGTATTTCTGGTAGTTTGATTGAAGATATGCCTAAAAAAGAAGCGTTTTTTGAAGACATTGTTTTCTTCGAAAAAGAATTTGATGGTGTTATGCCGCTCGAAATTATGATTGACACCAAACGTAAAAAAGGAGTCATGAAATTGTCTACGCTGAGGCGAATGGACGAACTTGAGGAAACCATTGACGAAATCCCGGAACTATCTAAACCTATTTCTATTGTGAATCTGGTAAAATATTCCAAACAAGCTTATTACAACGGAAACCCCGAATATTACGATTTACCAAGTTCACAAGAACAGTCGTTTATTTTGTCGTATGCTAAAAATGCCACCAAAAACTCGAAAGACAATTTGATGAAAAGTTATGTGGATTCCACGGGACAATTTGCCCGAATCACGACTTTCATGCGCGATGAAAACGGCGATAATATTGCCAAAATTGAAGCCGAAATTCGCAAGAAAGCCGATAAAATTTTCCCGCCAGATCAATATAAAGTTACTATCACCGGAAAAGCTTTGGTTTTTCAAAAAGGAACTGGATACCTTCTGGACAACTTACTTTCGTCGCTGGCATTTGCCTTTTTCTTGACTGCGCTTTTGATTGGTTTTATGTTCCGTTCGTTCAAAATGGTACTGGTTTCCATCATTCCAAATTTACTGCCGTTAATGTTAACCGCAGGAATCATGGGCTTTCTGGACATTCCATTGAAACCGTCGACGATATTAGTTTTCGGAATTGCGTTTGGACTTTCGGTAGATGATACCGTTCGATTCTTATCGCAATACCGTGAGGAACTAAAGAAAAATAACTGGAAAATCCGCAAATCGGTTTATGCCACATTTACGGACGCCGGCTTGAGCATGTTCTATACTTCTATCGTATTGTTCTTTGGATTTTCGGTATTTATGTTGTCCAGTTTTGGAGGTACAATAGCGCTTGGTGGATTAATTTCTTTGACATTATTATTCGGAATGCTTTCAAATTTGATGTTGTTGCCAGCTTTGGTACTAACCTTGAACAAAACCTTGGCCAACGAACAAGATTTTATCGAACCAAAAATTGATATCATCGAACCAAGTGATGCCGAAATTGACGATTTAGAAAAGAAAAAATTGGATAATTAAGATCTATTTCTCCGCCCGAAGCATGGAGATATGACGTTTTTTCTGTTTTTCACAAAAAACAAAAACGTTTTCTATTTACCCGTATTGTGTTTCTTGCCCACCTTATTGGGGTAATTTTATTTTATTTTCAACAAAAATTGATAAATTAAGACCTCAAAATTTACGGGATATTTAAAGAAAGTTGCCATTGGTAGGTAATTAAACAATAGTAAACCGCTGATTTCGTACTACTAAAAAATAAATCATATTTTTACAAACATAGAAGAATAGAAAACTTACAATAGAGTAAAAAACTCCTGTGCTATTTGTAATAAGAGCAACAGTTATGTTTTTCAAGTTCAAAAATAATACTAAGACTGCAAAATATGACGCACCACATTTCTGAGGAACAAAAATTAGCCGTTTCTGATAATTACAGAAATTGGAAAAAATGGGGGCCGTACTTAGCCGAAAGACAATGGGGAACTGTTCGTGAAGACTACAGCCAAAATGGCGATGCTTGGGAATTCATAAACCACGATAGAGCTCGAAGTAACGCCTATAGATGGGGCGAAGAAGGAATTGGAGGTTTTTGTGATTCTCGTGAAATACTATGCTTGGCTCCTGCCTTTTGGAACGGAAAAGATCCTATACTCAAAGAGCGTTTATTTGGTTTAACCAATAATCAAGGTAATCATGGAGAAGATGTAAAAGAACTTTACTTCCATCAAGTTTCAACACCATCTCACTCCTATAACAAATACCTTTATAAATATCCTCAAAACGAGTTTCCTTACGAGGATTTAATTGTAAAAAATCAACGCAGTCGGGAAGAAACAGAATTTGAATTATTAGATACGGATAGCTTTACTGACAATGCATATTTTGATTGTTTTATCGAATATGCAAAAGCAGATGTTGATGATATCTTGATGCAAATTACCGTAATCAATAGAGGTGCAACAACCGCTACAATTCATGTACTTCCACATTTATGGTTTCGTAATTTCTGGAAACACAATGATAGACATCCCCGACCAAATATGGAGTCTGTAGCAAATAACACAATCCTTTCTACTAGTAGCCGAAACGGATCCTATTACTTTTATCACCTCGAAGGAGAACAACTCTTTTGTGAAAACGAAACCAACAACAAGCGCATATACAATGCTCCCAATGAGTATGATTTTGTAAAAGATGGAATCAATAACCACGTAATTAGCGATGAACCTACTGTAAACCCAGAAAAATTTGGGACCAAAGCTGCCATTTGGCATCAGTTTGATTTAAAACCTGGAGAAGAAAAAAGCGTAAAAATACGGTTGAGTAATGTGCCGCTAGAAAATCCTTTTACTGATTTTGATACCGTTATTGAAGCTAGAAAAAAGGAATGTGAAACATTTTATAGCGAAATAATAAGCGCGGAAATTCCAAAAGAGCAACAAAAAATTGTAAAAAGTGCCTTTTCAGGATTGTTGTGGACCAAACAATTTTATTATTATGATGTATTTAAATGGCTTTTTGGAGGGCCAGGAGAGACATCACCAAATCGCTCAGACAAACGAAATACCAGCTGGCAACATTTGACAAACCGACATGTAATCTCGATGCCTGATAAATGGGAATACCCATGGTATGCCGCTTGGGATCTTGCTTTTCACATGGCTTCGTTTGTTGAAATTGACCCGTATTTTGCTAAGCAGCAGCTCCTACTAGTGTTACAAGAAAGCTACATGCATCCTAATGGCCAAATTCCCGCTTATGAATGGAACTTTAGTGATGTGAATCCGCCGGTTCATTCTTGGGCAGTATGGACTGTTTATGAAAAAGACTTAAAACGTACCGGTAAAACCGACACTGAATTTTTAGAAACTGCTTTCCAGAAACTCCTCGTGAATTTTACGTGGTGGGTCAATCAAAAAGACACCAGTGGAACAGATTTGTTTGAAGGGGGCTTTTTAGGATTAGACAACATTGGTGTTTTTGATCGCAACCACATGCCAGAAGGAATCAAAAAAATGCAGCAAGCCGATGCTACGAGCTGGATGGCCATGTTTTCCTTAAACATGTTGCGCATGTCACTTGAATTAGCGAAAACCAATAAAATTTACGAAGAAATATCAGCTAAGTTTTTCAGGCATTTCCTAAATATTGCATGGGCAATGCATCACATAGGGAAAAAAGATCTTTCCTTGTGGGACGACAAAGACAATTTTTATTACGATGTTGTTGAAATGTCTGATGGCAGCACAGAACGCTTGAAAGTACGTTCTCTAGTAGGCGTAATTCCTATGTTTGCTGTAGAAATTATGCACAAAGAGCTATTCGAACAATTGAAAGATTTTCAAAAAAGAGCAAACGAAATTATCAGAACTCGTCCGGATCTAGCCTCATTAATATCCAACTTAGAAACTGCTAATAAAGATGGTAATTTTCTATTTTCGATTATGCGTGGTTTTAGACTAGAGCATCTTTTAATACGCTTACTGGACGAAAAGGAATTCCTATCGGATTATGGGATTCGATCCCTTTCTAAATATCATAAGGACAACCCTTTTGTTTTTGGAAGCAAAGGACATCATAAAATTCAGTACGAACCAGGCGAAAGCAGGTCTGGTATGTTTGGGGGAAATTCTAATTGGCGTGGACCTATCTGGATGCCACTGAATTATATGATCATCCAATCTCTACGCAAATATTACACTTTTTATGGGCCTACTTATTTGTATGAATTCCCAACGGGCTCCTCAAATAAACTAAACTTAAACGAAATTGCAAACGAGTTAACAAAAAGGCTAGTCAAACTTTTTGAACGAGATGAAAATGGAAAATACCAGTACCATGCTGATGATTCAAATCATGTTTTCTCTAAAGAAGAGCATTTTAAGGACCAGCATTTTTTCTATGAGTTTTTTGATGGAGACACCGGTAAAGGTTTAGGTGCTTCGCATCAAACCGGATGGACCGCTCTTATTGCTAATTTAATTCTAGAAATGGACAACAATCAATAAAAAACTATAATCAATTACTAAAATTCCCGTTTTTCAGAGCGGGAATTTTTTTATGATCTGGGTTTATTAAGTCCACGATCATAAAGAACAATGCTTCCAGCAACAGAAACATTCAAACTTTTCTCAGATTTGAATTTTACGAGGTAATGGCATTTTGCAATAGCAGCTTTCGATAGCCCATTATCCTCAGCGCCCAATAGATATACACAACGTCTTGGATGTTCAAAAGTTTCTAAATCAGTTGCATTTTCATCTAATTCGACACCTACTAGGCGAGCGCCTTTGGGTAAATTTTTATAGAAGTCTTCGAAAGTTTCATAATGAAAATAAGGGATTGACTTTACAGCATTATGCGTATCGCAAGCCTGCTTCGCGTAGCGATTGCCAATGGTAAAGATATAACTTGCACCAAGATTTTGTGCTGTGCGCCATAATACACCCAAGTTCTCAGGAGTTTTACCGTTTTGAATCCCAATACCAAAATACTCTGTTACAAAATTGTCGTTCATGTGGCAAAAATACAAACTGTTAGTAGGTTTGTCAAGTTTTTAAAATATTTATGCGTGCAGTCTTTCGTTCATCGTATTATTTTTATTGGGACAGCTTCTAATTTTGCTTGAAAACCTAAAATTCCACCACAACCTAGCCCCGATAGTAGCGGCATCCTTTGTGTTTTTTCTTTAAAAACACAAAGATATAGCGGATAGCGGGAAATAGCTCCTGATTACCCTATTTCTTACAATGACTTTTCAAACAAATCATTTATATTTGCAGTTCAGTCACGAGACAATTTTTAATATCAATTATATACATAAAATGAGACATACAAAAGTTAAAGACTTACTAAACAGTACCACGACGCTTCATGAAGTAAATGCAAAAGGATGGGTGAGAACTTTTAGAAACAATCAATTTATTGCCTTAAACGATGGTTCGACCATTGATAATATACAATGTGTTATCGATTTTGAGAACACACCAGACGAAACGTTAAAGAGAATTACGACTGGAGCAGCAATATCTGTTACTGGAACTTTGGTGGAAAGTAAAGGTGCCGGACAAAAATTTGAAATTCAGGTGGCTAAACTGGAAATCCTTGGAGATTCAGATGCGGAGAAATTCCCGATACAACCAAAAAACAAACCGAGCTTGGATTTCTTGCGTGAAAATGCGCATTTAAGAGTTCGTACCAATATGTTTGGAGCGATAATGAGAGTGCGTTCAGTATTATCGTATGCGGTTCACAGTTATTTTCAAGAGAAAGGTTTTGTGTATGTGAATACGCCAATCATTACAGGTTCGGATGCTGAAGGTGCCGGTGAAATGTTTAAAGTTACCGCTTTGCCATTTGACGGAACGCCAAGAACCGAAGACGGAAAAGTAAATTACAAGGAAGATTTCTTCGGGAAAGAAACGAACCTTACGGTTTCGGGACAATTAGAAGGAGAAACTTTTGCCATGGCTTTGGGTCAGATTTATACTTTTGGACCAACATTTAGAGCTGAAAACTCGAACACTTCGCGTCACCTTGCAGAATTTTGGATGATTGAGCCAGAAGTGGCGTTCAATGATTTGAATGATAATATGGACTTGGCTGAAGATTTTATTCAGTATGTAATCAAATACACGATGGACAAATGTCCGGAAGATTTGAAATTCTTAGAAACAAGATTATTGGATGAAGAGAAATCAAAACCTGTTGCTGAAAGAAGTGAAATGGCTTTGCTTGACAAATTAAACTTTGTTTTGGAAAACAATTTCAAACGTGTTTCATACACGGAAGCAATTGACATTTTAAGAGAATGTACGCCAAATAAAAAGAAAAAATTCAACTATATCATTAACGAATGGGGAGCTGATTTACAGTCAGAACACGAGCGTTATTTGGTGGAAAAACACTTTAAATGTCCCGTAATCTTGTTTGATTACCCGGCAAATATCAAAGCATTTTACATGCGTTTGAACGAAGACGGAAAAACAGTTCGTGCCATGGATATCCTTTTTCCTGGAATTGGAGAAATTGTGGGAGGTTCTCAAAGAGAAGAACGTTTTGATGTTTTGGTTGAAAAAATGAAAGCCTTAGGAATTGATGAAGAAGAATTGTGGTGGTATTTAGACACTAGAAGATTTGGTTCAGCGGTTCACTCTGGTTTTGGACTTGGGTTCGAAAGACTGGTATTATTTGTAACAGGAATGACAAACATTCGTGACGTAATTCCTTTCCCAAGAACGCCAATGAATGCGGAATTCTAAAAATTTGTTTCAAGTTTAAAGTTTAAGGTTGTTGAAAGTTCAGCAACCTTAAACTTTAAACCTTAAACTTTTAAACAATAAAAATGCTAAAGCAATTCTTAAATTTAAAGTTATCACAGAAATTATCTCCACAGCAAATTCAGCTGATGAAGTTAATTCAATTGCCTACGCAAGCTTTCGAACAACGTTTATTGGAAGAAATGAACGAAAATCCAGCTTTGGAAGCCGGAAAAGAAGAAGATGAGTATGAAAAGGACGAGTTCGAAAACGAAGATTATGACGATTATGATGATTCAGAATCAGACAGAATTGAAGCCGAAGACATCAACATTGACGAATATTTAAGCAACGACGAAACGCCAGATTATAAAACACAGGCTAACAATTATAGCGATGATGACGATGATCGTGAAACACCTTTTGCAGCACCGGTCAGTTTCCACCAAGATTTAATCAATCAGTTGAATACTTTTATCCTGAATGATGAGGAGCGTGAAATTGCAGAATTTTTGGTAGGAAGTATTGATGACATGGGTTATATCCGCAGAAGCGTTCCAGATATGGTAGATGATATGGCGTTTACCCAAGGCATTTACACTGATGAAAAGATGGTGGAGAAAATGTTGCAGGTGATTCATGAACTCGAACCATCCGGCGTAGGAGCACGTGATTTACAGGAATGCTTGTTGTTGCAATTAAAACACAAAACTCCAACGGAATACGTGGAATTAGCTACTGATATTATCGAAAATCAGTTTGATGCTTTTACCAAAAAACATTACGATAAACTGTTACAAAAATACAATGTTTCGAATGAGCAACTGAAAAAAGCCATTCACGAAATAGAAAAACTAAATCCAAAGCCAGGCGGATCGTTTACCGGAAATAATAAAGTGACGGAAAATGTGGTTCCTGATTTCGCCATCAGAATTGTGGACGGTGAACTGGAATTGACCTTAAACGGACGAAATGCTCCTTCCCTGCACGTTTCCAAAGATTATCAGGAAATGATGCAAACCTACAAGGATTCCCGTGATAAATCAGCACAGCAAAAAGATGCGGTGCAGTTTATCAAACAAAAACTGGATTCAGCTAAATGGTTTATCGATGCGATACGCCAACGTCAGGAAACGCTTTTTGTAACCATGAATGCGATTATGCATTATCAGGAAGAATATTTTCTGGATGGTGATGAAACCAAGTTGAAACCGATGATTCTGAAAGATATTGCTGATATGGTAGGTCTTGATATTTCTACGATTTCACGCGTAGCAAACAGCAAGTATGTGGAAACGCCTTATGGTACTAAACTGATAAAAGAATTCTTCTCGGAAGCGATGAAAAATGATCAAGGCGAAGATGTTTCTACACTGGAAATCAAAAAAATTCTTCAGAACACCATTGAAGAAGAAGACAAGAAAAAACCACTTCCGGATGATCAATTGGCCGAAATTCTTAAAGAAAAAGGCTATCCAATCGCGAGAAGAACCATTGCAAAATACAGAGAACAACTCGACATTCCGGTAGCGAGAATGAGAAAGAAGATGTAATTTAGAATTTAAAAATACTAAAAAGGGGAAATTTGTTTAAAACAAGTTTCCCCTTTTTTATAAAATAACCCTTTCAAAGTTTAAACTTTGAAAGGGCTTCTTCTAAATAATATTTTACTACTCCTGATCTTTTTTCATAGCGTGATAATACGCGGCACGACTGAGGGGTTCGTATTCTTCGGTTTCCCCTAACATGACGAGCTTGTCATTGTCAGTTTTACGGAAACTGTAATTCGCCAGATTTCCGGTGCGGGTACATACGGCATGCACTTTGGTCACATATTCGGCAGTTGCCATTAATGCGGGCATTGGACCAAAAGGATTTCCCTTGAAATCCATATCTAATCCGGCAACAATTACCCGGATTCCCTGATTCGCCAAATCATTGCAAATTTTGACAATTTCATCATCAAAAAACTGTGCTTCATCAATGCCTACAACATCGCAACCTTGCGCCAAAATAGCAATATTTGCGGCAGCAGGAACAGGCGTTGAACGAATTTCGTTAGCATCATGCGACACCACCATTTCATCATCATAACGCGTATCGATTGCCGGTTTAAAAATTTCTACTTTTTGCTTGGCAAATTGCGCTCTTTTCAAACGACGGATCAATTCCTCGGTTTTACCCGAAAACATGGAGCCACAAATGACTTCAATCCAACCAAATTGTTCTTTATGATTTACTGTATTTTCGAGAAACATTTTGTATTTTTCTGACTTAAAAAATGAATAGTTTTTATTACTTTGTAATGGATAAAACCGACTTAAAAATTTTATACTTTTACGTCGTTTCAAAAGTATAACATTTTTATTAAATCGGAGATTCGCGAGCTCTTATTTAAAAAATAAATAACGCGAGCAAAGGTTCCTTCTTCCTTATGCTAAATAAAAACTAGGAAGACATTTATAAAAAAGACCCGCCTAACACACTATAATTTCAAAAGTCATGAAAAAAAAATTGGAAGCCGATTTAATCAGCATTGCACACAGAGTATTACAACTAAAAAATAAATCTGACATCAATCAATTATATCTGGAAACGCAGAAATTATATGAAAAACTTTCTGTCTTACGATTTGTAGACGAACACTTTAGTGAGGCAAAACCAACTATTGGCGCTGCTGAAGTGGAACAAAAAATTGAATCTATTTTTGATAAAACAGAATTAGTTAAACCGGAAATTAAAGCTGTAGTCGAAGAAACTATTGCCAAAGAAATTGTTGAAACGCCTTTGGAACAACCACCAACTGTTGATGCATCTGAATCTGATACAAGTAGTGTGGAAGAAGAGACTGTTGAAGCTCCTTTGGAAGAAACAACAGCAACTAATGATGAATCTGAAACGAGTATTGCGGAAGAAGAAACCGTTGAAACGCCTTTGGAAGAAACAATTTCTAATGAAGAAGTAACTGCGGAAGAAGAAGAAAAAGAAGAAGAACCAATTATTGAGGAAGAAATAATTGCTGAGGAAGAAGAAACTTCAGAACCTGAAACGACTCCATTCACTCCGGCTTTTGAATTATCACAAGAAGAGGAAGTAGAAACAGAACTGGAAGTACCAAAGAAAATGGAACCGGTACAAATTTCTTTCGAAGATTTATTGGGCGGAAATTATCATGACACCCAGTTTGTAAAAGTGCAACAAATTGAAAATATTCCTACTGCAGTAGTAATTGAAACTCCAAAAGAAATTGTTGCAGAGGAAGAAAAAGTAGTACCTATCAAAGAGGAAGCTGTTGAGCCAAAAACAGTTTCGCTGAACGAAAAATTAGCCAAAGGAATCAACATCGATTTGAATGACCGAATTGCTTTCATAAAACACCTTTTTGGAAACAGCAGCGAAGATTACAACCGCGTTTTAAATCAATTAATTACGTTTGATACGTTCTACGAAACCAGAGATTTCATTCAAGAAATGGTAAAACCGGACTACAACAACTGGGAAGGAAAACAGGATTATGAGGAACGTTTTATGGATATTATAGAGAAAAAATTCTTGTAAATTTCCTTGAATTTTTCTGATTAAACATTTGAACAAATACAGATTTTCTATAAAATTTGTATTTAATTATTTTATCTATGTCAAAATTATACATCGTTCCTACGCCTATTGGCAATCTCGAAGACATGACTTTTCGAGCGATTCGGATTCTTAAGGAAGTCGATTTGATTCTCGCTGAAGATACGCGTACGAGTGGAAAACTGTTAAAGCATTTCGAAATTGGCACGCACATGTACAGCCATCACATGCACAACGAACACAAAACCGTAGAGAATTTAATTTCTCGTTTAAAAGCTGGAGAAAACATTGCATTAATCTCGGATGCAGGAACGCCTGCCATTTCAGATCCCGGTTTTTTATTGACTAGAGCTTGTGTTGAAAATGGAGTTGAAGTTGAATGTTTGCCCGGTGCAACAGCATTTGTTCCGGCATTAGTCAACAGTGGTTTACCTAATGATAAATTTGTTTTCGAAGGCTTTTTGCCTGACAAAAAAGGTAAACAAACCCGTTATTTGGCCTTAGCCGAAGAAACGCGTACAATGATTTTGTATGTTTCACCGCATAAATTAGTGAAGACTTTATCGGAATTCATTACTTATTTTGGTGAAGAGCGACCGATTTGTGTTTGTAGAGAATTATCAAAATTACACGAAGAAAATGTTCGAGGAACGGTAAGAGAAGTTTTGACTCATTTTGAAAAAATAGCTCCGAGAGGAGAAATTGTTGTGGTTGTAGGTGGAAAACCAATAACCAAAGAACCTAAAAAATCTAAATTCTCAGCTGAAGAATAATAATGAAAAAGGAAAAAGTTATTGTAATCGGTGCGGGGCTTTGTGGACTCTACACTGCTTTTTTACTTCAAAAAAAGGGAATAGAAGTTGTGATATTGGAGGCTAATACCAGAATTGGAGGCCGCATAAAAACCATAACCGGAACAACAGCTGTCTCGATGGAAATGGGTGCGACTTGGTTTGGAAACCAACACCGGCATCTTCTGGAGGTACTTCAAACTTTAGAACTCCCCTATTTTAGACAACATACAAAGGGAATTTCATTATTTGAAACAATGTCTTTTGTACCACCACAGAAATTTGAAATATCAGATTCCGAAGAACCTTCTTTTCGCATTGAGGGCGGAACGGCAGCACTAATTGATAGATTAGTCTCTGAGATTGGTCTACAACATATCAAAACACAAACTAGAATAACGGGGATAAAAGAGGAAAATAATCAATTAATAGTAACCGATTCAGGTGGTAATAGTTATTCAGCCGATAAAGTGATTAGTACTATTCCACCTAATTTGCTGGTAAACTCGGTGCTTTTTGAACCCAAATTACCAGACAATTTTACACAACTAGCCAAGAAAACGCATACTTGGATGGGAGAATCCATAAAATTTGCTGTGGAATATAAAACTCCTTTTTGGAAAAAGAATAATTATTCGGGAACCTTATTCAGCCAAGCCAGTATTATTCAGGAAATGTATGATCACAGCACTGCTGATAATTCCGGTTTTGCATTAAAAGGTTTCCTAAATGGGGGTACCGCAGTCCTGTCTTTTGAAGAACGCAAAGAAAAAGTAATAGCGCAACTAACGGCTTTCTTTGGGCCAGAAGCTACGGATTATGTAGCCTATTATGAGAACGTTTGGAGGGAAGAACCGCTTACATTTCAGCCGTATGAACAACTCGTGTTAGCGCACCAAAACAACGGACATTCCCTTTTCAAAACACCATTACTAAACGATAAATTATATGCTTCCGGAGCTGAAACAGCCAATCAAAACCCTGGTTATATGGATGGCGCTATTTTTGCCGCGAAAACAATTGCCTCACAATTCTAAACAATGAAAATCAATATGACTATAGCCGCTTTCTTAGAGAAATTAAAACAAACACCTGAAGCGATAGTATTTTCAGAAACCATTGCTACTATCGAAGAAAACTACGACTTTACACCCACAGCATTTGAGAATGGTTTGCAACACAATGCAGCAGGAGAAAATACAGGATCTTGCAAATTATTTTCGTTTGCCGAAATTCAAAACTTATCAGAAGCAGAAACACTAGCCTGTTTTGGAGCCTATTATTACGAAGATGTTTTACAAAATCCAAACGGAACAGATCATCAAAACATTCGGAGTTTTATGAAAACCGGTTGGGATGGAATTGCCTTTTACGGAAGTGCTTTAGTGTTGAAATAAAAATTAAAATTCGCTGTCAGGTCGAGTGCAGTCGAGACACATCGGTTACTCTACTGCGCTCGATCAAACAAAATTCCTAACACAATTCTATAATACCAAATCACTATGCGTTGGACCTTAAAACCAAAACCTTCCGAGGAGACTGTACAACATTTGGCGAAAGCGTTGAATGTAGAAGATTTTGTGGCCACTTTATTAGTGCAACGCGGTATTGAAACATTTGAAGATGCCAGACGGTTTTTTCGCCCGAGTTTAGAGGATTTGCACGATCCATATTTGATGAAAGATATGGAAAAAGCAGTCGCCCGAATTGAAAAAGCGATTGAAAATGAGGAAAATATTCTTGTTTTTGGTGATTATGATGTCGATGGAACCACGGCAGTTTCACTCGTTTCTTCCTATCTAAAAACCTATTATCCAAACGTGGCGACCTACATTCCGGATCGTTATGACGAAGGTTATGGAATATCTTTTAAGGGAATTGACTTTGCTGATGACAATGGATTTTCGCTTATCATCGCTTTAGATTGTGGTATAAAATCCATCGATCATGTGGCTTACGCCAAAGCAAGAAACATCGATTTTATCATTTGTGACCACCACAGACCGGGAGAATTTTTACCCGAAGCCGTTGCCGTTCTCGATCCAAAAAGAGACGATTGTACATATCCTTATGATGAATTGTGCGGTTGCGGAATAGGTTTTAAATTGATTCAGGCTTTGGGCCAAAATCGAAATGAAACTATAGATGATTTGATTCCATATTTAGATTTAGTTTCGGCTGCGATTGCTGCTGATATCGTCCCTATGACTGGAGAAAATCGGGTGCTGGCTTATTTTGGATTGCAAGTCATCAATTCTGACCCAAGACCAGGAATCAAAGCCATCATTCACCAAATAAAAAAACAAACTTTAGATATTACCGATGTTGTTTTCATCATCGCACCCAGAATAAACGCTGCAGGACGCATCAAACATGGAAATCATGCAGTGGAATTATTAACCGAATTTAATTTTGAGCAAGCCCAACAATTTGCTTCTGAAATCGAGGCGTATAATTCAGAGCGAAAAGATTTAGACAAATTAATCACCAAAGAAGCATTAAAACAAATTGAGGAAAACAATGAAAAAAAGCGTTTTACCTCTGTAGTTTTTCAAGAAGATTGGCACAAAGGCGTGATTGGAATTGTCGCTTCCCGACTGATTGAAACCTATTATCGCCCAACACTTGTTTTTACGAAAAGTGGTGATAAATATGCTGCTTCGGCACGTTCCGTAAAAGGGTTTGATGTGTATAATGCACTCGAAGCCTGTACCGAACATTTAGAACAATTTGGTGGTCACATGTATGCCGCAGGAATGACGTTGAAGGAAGAAAATTATCAAATCTTCAAAGAGGCTTTCGAACAAGAAGTAGAAAGAACCATTCATCCGGACATGCTGACACCAGAAATTGCAGTTGATGCCGAAATTGATTTTGCTAATATCACTCCAAAATTAATCCGAATCCTGAAACAATTTGAACCGTACGGACCACAAAATATGACGCCAATTTTCCTAACTAAAAATATTAAAGACACTGGTTATGGAAAACCTATGGGGCAAGAAGATGAACATTTAAAACTTTTTATCAAACAAAATAACTCCGAAGGTATCGCTGCAATTGGTTTTAATTTGGGAAACAAAATCGAACTGACTACGCATCAAAAACCTTTTCAAGCGGTGTATTGCATCGATGAAAACGAATGGAAAGGTAAATTAAGTTTGCAATTGCGATTGCGAGATATTAAAGAATGATTATATTATTATGAAAAAAAACGACCCTTATTCGGCACTGCGTTATAAAGAATTTAATATTTTTTTACTATTACGTTTTGCCATGGTTTTTGGCTGGTCGATGCAGTTTATTGTCATTGAATGGGAAGTATATAGTTTGACCAAGAATCCGTTATCATTAGGAATCATAGGATTAATGGAAGTTATTCCAGCCATTTCGATGGCTTTATTTGCCGGACACATTGTGGATCAAAAAGAGAAAAAAGGATTGCTCTTAAAATGTATTTTAGGGTTTTCAATCATTAGTTTGGGCTTGTTTTTATTTACGTGGCCACCGTTTATAAAAGATTTTTCTACCCAAACTATTTTATATTCCATTTACTTTTTCGTGTTTTTAGGAGGATTAGTCCGTGCTTTTCTTGGCCCTACGATATTTTCTCTTTTGGCATTGATTGTTCCTAAAAAAATATATCCGAATGCTGCCACATGGAGCAGTTCCGTTTGGCAAATAAGTTCGGTTTTAGGGCCAGCAGTAGCCGGTTTCTCTATCAATTGGATTGGCGTTCATTGGTCTATGTCCATCGTTTTGGGATGTTCACTTTTAGCTTTGATTGCTTTAACCCGAATAGCAACAAAACCTATTTTGAATCCAAAAATTGGGGAACCCATAATGGAAAGTTTGAAAGAAGGCGTGAAATTTGTTTTCAACAATAAGACGATTTTAGGCGCTTTATCGTTGGATATGATTGCCGTTCTTTTTGGTGGCGCCGTCGCGTTATTGCCCATTTTTGCACAGGATATCTTGAAAGTGGGACCACAAGGATTTGGTGTTTTGAGAGCCGCTCCGGCTGTTGGCGCTTTCTTGATGTTAATAATCTCAGCTTATATTCCTTTTACTAAAAATGCGGGTATGAAATTGTTGTCGGCTATTTTTGCATTTGGGATTTGTATTATCGTTTTTGGACTTTCTTCTATTTTTTGGCTGTCCGTAGCGGCTTTATTTTTAAGTGGTGTTTTCGACGGCATTTCGGTGGTGATACGCCAAACTATTTTGCAATTGAAAACTCCCGATCACATGCGAGGCCGAGTTGCAGCCGTGAATTCTATATTTGTGGGTTCCTCTAATGAATTGGGTGCTTTTGAAAGCGGATTAACTGCAAAATTGATGGGGACTGTTAGCGCTGTGGTCTTTGGGGGAAGCATGACATTGATTACCGTGTTTCTTACCGGAGTCATATCCCCAACTTTTAGAAAACTGGACTTGCAAAAAGATATTGAGGAACATGAAAAGAGCGAGATATAAATAGATATTTTCAGAACAAATACTTCATATTACTAGTCAGTAAAATAATCTCAAGATTACTTACCGACTTTTTTGCACCTTTTTTATGTTTTATTATTTAGAACAAATATAAATAATACTTATATTTGTTTCAAAACTGATGACACATGCAAGAAATAAAACAAATATATCATAACCATTTAGGCACGGCTTTTTACTGGAGAAAGGACAATGATCTAGTATTGGACAAAGTACAACTGGTTTTTAGAGAAATGGGCTTTTATTTTACCCAAAAGGAACTGCAACTATTTAAGCGCTGTATTGAAGAGAGTTATATCCAAAACAAATACTGCGACGATTGTGAACTGAAAAACAAATGCCACAAATTTTTACTAAAAACACCTTGTTCCCAAATTGATTTGGCCGTTTCCATGGAAGAATTAGATGCCGTAAATGACTTGGTGGAAGGCACTTTGTTTAAAATAAATCTGGATGATTATTTGTATGGAGAGGGGATGAATTAGGGATTTGCTAAATATCATTCAACATTTTTTTTTATAAACACAAACGAAATACTCTCACCTCCGTTGAAAGAAGCTTACAGCATAACAAATTTGAATGTATAATTGTGTGGAGTTTTGTCAACTAACTACTCTTTAATCTGATTGGTATTTTTCTCTTTGTAAACTTTGTACAAGCCAATCATTAAAAATAAAGCTCCAAGGATGATATTTCTATATGGTCCTTTATTAATTTCAAATGAAAAATCATCTAAGTTTACAGATAACAGCCCCATTAGTAGCAATATTGAGCCAAGTAAAAAAAAGAATTTAGATACTTTATTTTCAGTTTTCATAATTTAATTTTTATGATGATTTTAATAATTTTTAATCTCAAAATTCTCACCATCAAAAACGCCATAGGTAAAATATGATATCCAGTCACCTAGATTCACATACTCGGCATTTTCTCCTACGGTTACTTTCATAGGCAAATGACGGTGTCCGAAAATAAGGTAATTGTAGTGTTTGGTTTCTAATTTTCTTTTGGAATAAAGAATCAGCCATTCGTTGTCTTCGCCAAGAAAAGTTACATCTTCATCACCAGAAATCAGTTTGTTTTTTACGGAAAGATATTGCGCCAGTTTCACGCCAATATCCGGATGAAGCCATCTAAAAAGCCATTTGAAAAACGGATTTGTAAATATCTTTTTCATTCGTTTGTAACCTAAATCACCAGGGCCTTTTCCGTCGCCGTGGCCAATAAGGAATGTTTTATCTCCAAAAGTATATTCTTGATTGTCATGAAACACGGGAATATTCAGTTCTTTCTGAAAATAATCTTCCATCCATAAGTCGTGATTTCCCGCGAAGAAATAAATGGGAATTCCACTGTCCCGGATTTCAGCGAGTTTGCCTAAAACACGAATAAATCCTTTTGGGACTACGGTTTTATATTCGAACCAAAAATCAAATAAATCACCCAACAGAAAAATAGCTTCTGCATCGTCTTTAACTTCGTCGAGCCATGCCACAAATTTTTGTTCTCTAGGAAAACTCAATTCGGGTGTTGGTGCGCCAAAATGCTGATCGGAGGCGAAATATACTTTTTTATTATGGGGTAATTGCATGTAGTTACAGTATGGATTTCATGTTATCACTGGCAAACCATTCAGCAAAAGATGATTCAGTTTCCTGTAATTTTAAGGAAAAAAGCGTGATTCCTTCCGGTAATCGGCTGATGATTCTTTGAGAAAAATCAACGACCATATTTTCACTCGTTGGTTGGTAATCTACCAAAATAACATGGTGTCCGCGGCTCATCAATTCATTTGCCAATTCGATATGCGGCGTCGTTCCGTTAAAAACAGTCGCATGGTCAAATTGATCTACAATTTCTTCTTTTACAATTTTCTTTAAATCCGTGAAGTCAATCACCATTCCAAATTTCACATTGGAACGATCTATAATTGGTGTTCCAATTACCGTTACTGACAATTTATAACTATGTCCGTGAACATTTTTACATTTCCCGTCATAACCGTATAAGGCGTGACCGGTTTCGAAACTAAATTGTTTTGTAATTCTGATATTGCTCATCGGAGTTTAATTTTGATGCAAATTTAGCAAATTGATATGAGAAATGGGATTTAAATCTTTCCCCTTCCCAACCCTTTCCAAAAGGGAAGGAGAATAGGATGGAAATATTTTGTTTATAATCTGAATTTGATAGTTCCCAAATGTTCTAGCCCTGATGATCCCAAAGCTTCGGGAGGTATCCTTTTTATAAGGTGATTTTTCTTCACCTTATAAAAAGATATAGTGAACAGCAGGAAATGGATTCAGAATAAGTCCTGAAAAAATTACTTTTTGAATTGCGACAACGCTTTTCTGGTAAAATCAGACAACACCAATTTACCCGAAATAGCGGCGCGTTCTAACAACAATGTATCCCAATGTTGCGTTCCTTCCCACAAAACTTTTTTCATTTCCAATAAAGCTTCGGGATTATAACTGGATAATTTAGCGCTGAAATTAGCTATTGCGGCATCCAATTCATCGACGGTTTCAAAAGTATTCGCATACAATCCTTTGGCTTCAGCCCAATCAGCTGTTTTCCATTCTTGAGCAGCTAGCGTCATTTCGGCCATTGCCGTCTTTCCAATCTTCTTTGAAACTACTGGTTCTATCACAAACGGACCAATTCCGATCGCTAATTCCGATAGTTTTATTGATGCGTTTTTTGTTGCCAATGTATAATCACAGGCAGAAGCAATTCCTACTCCTCCGCCAACTGCTTTTCCGTGAACACGACCCACGATAAGCTTGGAACATGAACGCATTGCATTGATTAAATGCGCAAATCCAGAGAAAAAATGGGCTCCTTCGGCTTCATCCGAAACAGCCATAAGTTCATCAAAAGAAGCACCTGCACAAAAAGCTCCAGAGCCTTCACTTTGAATAACAATAACCGAAACAGCTAGATTTGAACCCAAAACAACAACCTCATTCGTTAAACGATCTAACAATTCTCTTGGAAAAGAATTGCTTGAAGGGTGACCAAATGCAACGGTTGCAATTTTATTTTCGATTGTTGTGAAGAGCGAACCTATTGGGTTTTCTGATACCATAGCGGAAATTTTGATGTAAAGTTAAAAAAAGTAAAGTAGGATTTGGCATTTTTTCAAATAGAATAGATTTGTATTTTGAAATTTGCTTTTTGGAAAATTTATATGTTATATTTGCGAACACGTTTGGGGGATTAGCTCATTTGGCTAGAGTACTTGCCTGGCAGGCAAGGGGTGACCGGTTCGAATCCGGTATTCTCCACAAACAAAAACCGTAAAATCTTTTAAGTAAGAGTTTACGGTTTTTTTATTTTTATAATCAAAGATAACTATTTTGAATAATCTATTTTCCCCACTTGTCGCATCACACGGACAATTTTAGCTTTTCGTCTGTTGATATATGAAGAAGAACTAGTCGCCGAATACTTTCTTGGATTGGGCAAAATTGCTGCAATTCCTGCTGCCTGCATCGGTGTGAAACTGGAAGCTCCTTTTCGATACCAATGTTCTGCGGCTGCCTGTGCTCCATACACACCATTTCCCATTTCGATACTGTTCAAGTACACTTCCATGATGCGTTCTTTTCCCCAAATGATTTCAATCAGAACCGTAAAATAGGCTTCAAGTCCTTTTCTCAAATAACTTCGGCCTTGCCAAAGAAATACATTCTTGGCTGTTTGTTGTGATATGGTGCTTCCTCCTTTTATTCTTCGACCTCTTTCATTACTTTTATACGCTTTTTGCATCGCGACAAAATCAAAACCATTATGTTTCAAAAACGTTCCATCCTCACTGGCAATTACGGCTTTTTGAAGATTCATGGAAATATTTTCAATTGGTTCCCAGTCGTGGCTGAAAAAAACTTCTTTTCCAGCTGTTTTGTTTTCAATAGCACGAATGACCATTAAAGGTGTAAAAGGAACGGGGATAAATTTAAAAAGTACCACAAAAAACAAAGAGAGTCCGAAGAACCACAACAATACTTTGAATAAAAAACGAGTTAGCTTTCTCATAAAAGAGGTTGGTTCTTTTTTAACGGGTTGTCTTGATTTTCTTGGTGTTATTTTCGTTGCCATTTTACTAAATCTGCTAATTCTGTTCCAATTAAACTTCCTATTGCCACTCCCATTCCGCCCAATCGAACGCCACAATAGACATTATCGGACAGTTGTGAAACAATTGGATTCTTGCTGTTGCCAATACCCATAATCCCACTCCAACGGTGTGCAATCTGGAAATCCTGCTGAGGCAAAATTACTTCTTTTAATAATTGTTCCAATTTATTTTGGACGATTTCTGTTTGCCCAAATTCAGTTGTATTTTCAGTCTCAAAATCGAGGTTTCTCCCTCCGCCCAATAATATTCTGTTGTCAATATTCCTGAAATAATAATACCCTCTATCTAAGTGAAAAGTCCCTTTTATGTCTAAATTTTTAATAGGCTCCGTAATTAAAACCTGCGCTCTGGCTGATTTTACGGCTCCATTTGTCAATCCGTTTGCAAAACCGTTAGTCGCAAACAATATTTTTTTAGTACTGAAGCTGAAATCACCAAGCGCCACTTCCACTCCATTTCCCTTGTCGTAATAAGAAGTGACGGTTTGTTGGTTTAGAATTAAAATATTTTTAGAAACCGCTTCTTTCAACAAAGCCTGCATCATATTTCCGGTATCTATTTGTGCTTCAAAAGGATTGAAAACTAAATATTCCTGTATCCCGCTGAACCCAAAACGGTCGACTTCTTTGGCAAAAACATCAGCTTTAAAAAGTGGTCTTAAAATTTCATTGATAAATGGTAATTTCCCAACACATTCACTGTAACAACTTTCATCGTCTTTTAAAAACAACTCATATCCACCATACGGTTTGAAATCTATCGTGTCATCACCGAGTCTTTTACGCAACAACTGTAACCCTTTCCATCGTTTTTGAACAAGATGAATCACTTCTTCTTCCGAATGGGATTTTAAATCGTCTATGATTTCTGAAAGACTTCCAAAACACGCAAAACCAGCATTTTTAGTACTTGCTCCTTGCGGTAACATTCCTTTTTCCAATACTAGAATTTTGCTTTCCGGGAATCTTTCGCGCAAGCGTATTGCAGCATGCAAGCCTACAATACCACTTCCTACGATGGTATAATCTACATCAGTAAACCAGTTTTTCAACTCCCAATAGCTCAAATCCATGTTTAAATATTTTCCATAAAAATAATAATTTTTTGGAGCTAATCCAGCTATCCGTTGCAAATAAATTTACTGAACTCCAATTAAAATAAAAGTAGTATGAAGCAATCTTTTATTTTTTAAACAAAAAAAATAAAAGGATTTCTCCCGAAACTTCGGGACCATCGGGGCTAAAAAGCAAGTGTTAAAAACGAAAAAACATCAAATTAAATTGGCTAATTTTATAGCTTGAAAAAATCAATTATTAAAATGAAAAAAATACTGATTATACCTTTATTAATGATGAGTTTAAATGCTATGGCACAAAATGTAATGACTCCAGAACTGCTTTGGAAATTAGGAAGAGTAACTCCTTTAGGCATTTCCAAAGATGGAAAGAATGTAGTTTATAAAGTTACCACTCCTTCTGTTCAAGAAAATAAATCGCACTCAAAATTCTACATTTTACCAGTAAATGGTGGGAATCCAACCGAAGTAACAGATACCGCAGCCCTTTTAAAAGATAAAAATACTTCTCCAGACGGGAAATATATCGTTTATAATGAAGAAGTAAAAATCGAAAAAGTTCACGGAAAAGATTTTTATACGGAACTTGAAAAATCCGACGTTCAAATCTATGACGGCTTAAATTACCGCCATTGGGATACTTGGAACGAAGGTAAATACAACCATGTTTTTTACAAAGAAAATAAGGAAGGTGCAACGGGAATTGACATTCTGAAAGGCGAAAATTTTGACAGTCCACAAAAACCTTTTGGTGGAGATGAAGATTATATTTGGTCGCCAGACAGCAAAAGCATCCTTTACGTAAGCAAGAAAAAAGCAGGAACCGATTATGCTGTTTCTACCAACACCAATATTTTTGAATACAATCTGGAAACAGGAAAAACCAGCAATAGAACCGAGGAAAATCTAGGAAGTGATACGGCTCCACAATTTTCTCCAACCGGAAATTTGACTTGGTTGCAAATGAAACATGGCGGTTATGAAGCTGATAAAAACGACCTGATGGTGAGTTTTAAAGGAATGAAAATTAACTTAACGGCTAATTGGGATGGAACTGTGGAACATTTTATTTGGAGTCCTGACGGAAAAAAAATATATTTTGTGGCGCCGATAGATGGTACAAAACAATTATTTGAAGTTAATTTTCCGGGTCTGACCAATCCCGAAGCTTCGGGAGCAATTACCGTTCGCCAAATCACTACTGGAGAATTTGACGTCAATGACTTAGTTGGTTTTTCCGGTGATAACATCATTGTATCGAGAACCGACATGAATCATGCGGCAGAAATTTATTCGTATAATTTAAAGAAAAATACTTGGAAACAACTTTCGAATGTCAATACAGCAACTTATGAATCATTGGCGCTAAGCAAAACGGAAAGAAGATATGTTACGACAACGGATGGCAAAAAAATGTTAGTTTGGGTGGTACTTCCGCCTAATTTTGATGCTTCAAAAAAATACCCAACGCTTTTGTATTGTCAAGGCGGTCCACAATCTCCATTGACGCAATTTTATTCTTACCGATGGAATTTACAGTTGATGGCTGCTAATGGTTATATTGTTGTTGCTCCAAACCGTCGCGGAATGCAGGGTCACGGCGTAGCATGGAATGAGCAAATCAGCAAAGACTGGGGCGGACAAGTGATTGATGATTACCTTTCAGCGATTGATGATGTGGCAAAGGAAAAATATGTTGATGTGAGTCGTTTAGGATGCGTTGGCGCCAGTTACGGCGGGTATTCTGTTTTCTATTTAGCTGGAATGCACAACAACCGATTCAAAACGTTTATTGCCCACGATGGTATTTTTAATACACAAAGTATGTATGGAACGACCGAAGAAGTTTTCTTTACCAACTGGGATTTTGGTGGTGCATATTGGGAAAAAGACAATGCTGTTGCACAAAAAGCCTACACTATTTTCAACCCAATGACGCTAGTGGAAAAATGGAACAAACCAATTTTAATTATTCAAGGCGGAAAAGATTTTCGTGTACCGATAGGACAAGGTCAAGAAGCTTTTCAAGCGGCACAACTGCGAGGAATAAAAAGCAGATTCTTGTATTTCCCCGAAGAAAACCATTGGGTATTAAAACCTCAAAATGCTCAGGTTTGGCAAGGTGAATTTTTCAAATGGCTGAAAGAAACCTTGTAAATTAAAACTTAAAGAAATAAAACCTCGCTTTTCAGTGGGGTTTTTTGTTTGTATCAAAACATTTTGAATAACTTAACTTTAAACGCTTTTGTAATTTTTATCTTTGAAAAATGGACAGTAAAAAAAGTTATATCCCGATAAAAATTTTCATAAGTTACCTGGTGCTGGCGTTACTTTTTGTAAGCGTCGGGTGGTTTTTATATACTGAAAACAAGAGTTTTTCTAAAACAGAAAAGAGAATTACGGAGGAAAGCAGCACTATTTTGAAAGTGAGCAATTTACTATCTAATATGCATAAAACGGAAAGTTTAGCCCGAATAGCTATTCAATCCGAATCAGAAGATGATTTTAAAAATTATATCAACAAAACTGCGGCTTTAAAATCAGATATTGATTCTTTAAAACTATTTGTTTCTACTCCCTATCAAATCACTTTATTGGATAGTGTTAAGTATTTATTGTACAAAAAAACTAAAAACATACAGCAACTAAAAACGATAAAAAACAAAACCGAAGATGAAAGTGCTGTAAAAAACGCCATTGAAGATTTGACAAAAATGGAGACTTCGTTGCGAAAACTTCAATTGGAAGATTTTGTAAAATATCCTTCGGAGATGGGACAATACCAACGGAATGTACTAAAAAAGTACGTGGCTTATTTGAATCAAAATATTCCCGATGACAGTACCAACACATTAAGTAAAAAAGCTTCGGATTCTATTTTAATGGCTTCTAAAAATTTGCTGAATGACGTAAAAAAAGAAACCGCTAAAAAGAAACAATTATTAAATCAGGAAGAAAATAAACTACTGCAAAATGAACTTTCGATATCCGACCAATTAAGAAAAGTACTCAATATTATCGAACGCGAAATTATTATAAACACAACCAAAAGCTATTCAGACCGAGAAAATTCCCTAAAAAAAACAAACCAAATTGTTACCACAGCCGCAATAATTGGATTGTTACTGACCTTGTTCTTTTTGATTATTATTTTAAATGATTACTCCAAAACCCAATCCTATAAAAAACAATTGGAAGTCGCAAATTCAAAAACTAAAAAACTCTTAACAAGCAGAGAACAACTTATTTCGACAGTAAGCCATGACTTAAAAACACCATTGAGTACCATTGTTGGTTACACGGAACTGCTGGGAAATTCTGAATTGGATACCAAACAATTGTATTTCACCAAAAACATCAAAAGCTCCTCCGATTACATTTCACAATTAGTACAGGACTTACTTGATTTCACTCAAATTGAAGCCGAAAAAATTACCATAGAAAAAATTCCTTTTTCATTATACGACATCATTAACGAAGTTGGGAACAGCATTCAATCCGTTTATACGCAAAAACAAATTGAACTGATTATTGAAATTAATCCTAATCTTAAAAAAAGAATCATTGGAGATCCATTTCGAATGAGGCAAATATTGTCTAACATCATTGGGAATGCTTTCAAATTTACGGAAAAAGGATTCATAAAAATTAGAGCCAAAATTCATTCAGAAACGAATACCATAATTATCCTAATTGAAGATTCAGGCATTGGAATAGAAGAAAAAAATCAACAATTAATTTTTGAAGAATTCACACAAGCCGATGAAAATATTGAAAAAAAATATGGCGGAACGGGTTTAGGGCTTACCATCTCTAAAAAAATGACAGCTATTTTAGGTGGTGAATTAAGTTTGAAAAGCGAATTGGGCAAGGGAAGTATTTTTCAGCTCCAAATTCCATTACAATTTGACGATTCGATTCAAAAAGAATCAAATAAACATCCCTCAGAAGAAGAATTTACCGCAGTTATTATTGATGATGATGTGAGTTTATTAAAATTGACAACAGAAGTTTTAAAACAGCATCACTTCAATGCAATCCCATTTAACAATGCACACGAAGCGCTTCATTGGGTCAAAAACAACAGTTTTGATTTCATAATTACGGATATTCAAATGCCGGTTATGGACGGTTTTTTATTTTTAAAAGAACTCCAAAACACACCCAACTCCAATTATCAAAAACAACCCGTAATAGCGGTAACCGGAAAAAGTGATTTGGATTTAGAGACTTATAGAAAAGCCGGATTCACAACCGTTGTCAGAAAACCATATTCGCCCAAAACTTTACTTAAAATTATAAACGCAATTTTGAATAATGATGAAATTCCTATTGGATCAAAAAATAGAAATGATACTAAAAAAACAGACAAGCCTTATTCTTTAAAAGCTTTAAAATCATTTTTGCCCAATGAAAAAAAAGCTTTAAATGAGGTTTTAGAATCGTTTATAACAAGCACCAAAGAAAATTTAAAAAATTTAAATCGGGCAGTTTCAGCAGAAAATTTTATTGAGATTAAAAATATCGCTCATAAAATGGGACCAATGTTCAAGCAAATTCAAGCTAACGAAATCAGTACCATATTAGATCAATTAGAGCTGGATGATTTTACAATTGACTTAATTAAAATTCATTCTGAGAACTTAAAAGATAAAATTGACAGTCTTTTTACTCTTTTGCAAAAGGAATTAGACTAATTAATATCGTAACGATTTAATTTATTATACAATGTTTTTCTGTTAATTTTAAGCAATTTTGCGGCTTCAGATTTGTTGTTATTCGTTTGATTTAAAGCATCAAGAATAGTTTCTTTCTCATTTTCAAACAAAGAAAAATCGGTTGTTTTTTTGTCTTCATTTTGAAAAAACTCCATAGGAAGTGCCGTTTTTTCAATAAAATCACCTTGCGATAAAAGCGTTGCTCTTTTAATACAATTTTGAAGTTCTCGAAGATTTCCCGGCCATCTGTAGTTTTGAAAAATAGTCATAACCTCCGAAGAAAATCCGATGACATTTTTATTTAATTCCTGATTTGATTTCTCAAGAAAAAAATCAGAAAAAATCATCAAATCTTCATTCCTCTCGACTAATGATGGAGAATGAATAGAGAATTCGTTGATCCTATGGTATAAATCTTCTCTGAAATCTCCATTTTTAACCGCTTCACGCAAATCTTCATTTGTGGCGGTAATGATTCTGATATCTACGTCTATTTCTTTATTACTGCCTACGGGTTTTATTTTTCTTTCCTGTAAAGCCCTCAAAAGCTGAATTTGATTTTCATAAGACAGATTCCCTATTTCATCCAGAAAAATAGTTCCTCCATTTGCCGCTTCAAAAAAACCAATTTTATCCTGAATTGCTCCAGTAAAAGATCCTTTAATATGACCAAAGAATTCACTCGCTGCTAATTCTTTTGGAATGGAACCACAGTCAACGGCAATGAAATTAGTGTTTTTTCTGGAACTGTTTTCGTGAATACTTTTTGCAATGACTTCTTTTCCAGTCCCGCTTTCGCCAATAATTAAAACTGACATATTTGTCGGGCTGACTAATTGGATGTATTCAGCAAGTTTTTGGGACGCTTTAGAAATCCCTTTAACAAATTCGCTGGTAGTTTTTTTTACACTTTGTTTTCCAATTCTTTGATTAGTGACAATTTGATTTGGCTCCTTGTCATTTGAAATTTGCAAAGCATTGGTAATAACCAATAAAACTTCTTCAGGATTAAATGGTTTGGAAAAATAATCCGCAGCACCATTTTTTATAGCTTTTACAGCCGTACTCACATCAGAATATCCCGTCATTAGTATTATGGGAATATTTGGATGAGTCAATTTTATTTCTGACATAAGCACAATTCCATCAGAATCTGGAAGTCTTAAATCAGTAATGATTAAATCGAATTTGTCACTCTTAATTTTGGATTTTGCTTCTTCAGCTGAAAAGACTGCCGTTACAACATACAATTTCTTTATTAGAAATTTTTCTAATAATTTACAAAAGGCAACATCATCTTCAATCAATAAAATCTTAGCCATTACATTTTAACTTTAAGGCTAAAATAAAGTTATTAAATTTGTATTCTCATAATTTTATGCAAAAAAAAGAGAGACTGTTACATACAATCTCTCTTTTTAAAAACAAAACTCACCTAAATTATTTATTTATCCAGTTGCCATTAGCATCTGAATAAACAGTAGCTTTCTGGCCTCCAACTGTAATCTCTAATTTGTATTCTTTCTTTGCATTTATATATGCTTTTCCAAGAACTGCTCCCGGATGTGCTGTTTCTAATGCTTTTTTCACAGCGTCTGGAACTGTTTCTACTTCAGCATAACCTTCTTGAAATAATGAGGATTGAACTTGAAAATTCTGATTTGGAACTGTAGTCGCAAATGCTGATAAACTTCCCAAAACGATTGCTGCTGATACCATTAACTTTTTCATACTATTTGTTTTAATTAATTATTCTAATTTTATTTTTTAATCCATTTTCCATTTGCATCCGCAAAAAGATTTCCTTTTTTATCCCCAATAGTTACATCTAGTTTGTATTCTTTGGCAGCATTTATATATGCTTTGTCCAGAACAGCATCAGGATAAGCCGTTTTTAATGCCGCTTTTATTGCCTCAGGAACTTCTTCCAGTTTTACTTCAGAATATTCTTCTTGAATTGATGTTGTTTTGACATCCTCATTAGTTGCAGGAATAGTGCTTGCAAATGTTGATAAACTTCCTAATAGAATTGCTGCTGATAAGATTAACTTTTTCATAGTATTTAAATTTTAATTATTTATTTGTTATTGTTACTTAAGACAAAGAAATAATTATACCAATCTTTTAAAGCAACACATCGCATCGTTAAAGTGCTAAAAAACAATGCCTTAAAAATAACTACTGAATTAAAACACATGAAAGATGTATAAATACTGGGGGCAAAGTGTATAAAAATTACACACTTTGCCCCAGTATCAAAATTATAATAAACAAAAAAACCTTGCATCGCTGCAAGGTTTTGTATTAAATAAAGTATTTTTTATTCCGGATCATTCATTTTGAAAGTATCCATAAATGCCGTAGTGTACTCTCCTGCTATATAACGAGGATCGTCCATTAATTGTCTATGAAATGGAATTGTCGTTTTTATTCCTTCGATTACAAATTCATCCAAGGCTCTTCTCATTTTACTAATAGCTTCCTCACGAGATTGAGCTGTAGTAATAAGTTTTGCAATCATTGAATCGTAATTTGGCGGAATAGTATACCCTGAATACACGTGAGTATCTAAACGAACTCCATGTCCACCGGGCATATGTAATGTTGTGATTTTTCCTGGAGACGGACGGAAATCATTATAAGGATCTTCTGCATTAATTCTGCATTCGATCGCATGTAATTGTGGCAAATAGTTTTTACCAGAAATAGGTACTCCAGCGGCAACCATAATTTGCTCACGTATCAAGTCATAATCAATAACCTGCTCCGTAATTGGGTGTTCTACTTGAATACGGGTGTTCATTTCCATAAAGTAGAAATTACGGTGTTTATCCACCAAAAATTCTACCGTTCCAGCGCCTTCATATTTAATGTATTCTGCTGCTTTTACAGCTGCTTCACCCATCTTTTCACGCAATTCATCTGTCATAAACGGAGATGGAGTCTCTTCGGTTAATTTTTGATGACGTCTTTGTACTGAACAATCTCTTTCAGAAAGATGACATGCTTTCCCGTAAGAATCTCCTACTACTTGAATCTCAATGTGGCGAGGCTCTTCGATTAATTTCTCAAGATACATTCCATCATTTCCAAAAGCTGCTGCAGATTCCTGACGTGCACCTTCCCAAGCTTTTAACAATTCATCTTCTTTCCAAACGGCTCTCATTCCTTTTCCACCACCACCAGCAGTTGCTTTAAGCATTACTGGATAACCAAAATCTCTTGATAATTGTAAGGCTTGTTCGTATGATTCTAAAATTCCAACTGAACCAGGAACACAAGGAACACCTGCTTCAATCATCGTAGCTTTTGCGGAAGCTTTGTCTCCCATTCTATCAATCATCTCTGGAGAAGCTCCAATGAATTTGATACCATGTTCTTGACAAATTTTAGAAAATTTAGAATTTTCAGAAAGGAATCCGTATCCTGGATGTATTGCATCTGCATTAGTGATTTCGGCAGCGGCAATAATATTTGACATTTTTAAATAGGACAAGTTGCTTGGAGGTGGCCCAATACAAACCGCTTCGTCAGCAAACTTTACATGTAGACTTTCGGCATCAGCAGTAGAATAAACGGCTACTGTTTTTATACCCATTTCCTTGCATGTTCTAATTACGCGTAACGCAATTTCCCCTCTGTTGGCAATCAATATTTTTTTAAACATCTTTTTTTGAAATTTTAAATGTAGAATTTTAAATCTTAAATTATTTCAAATAACGAAAACTCATCATTCAAAATTTATAATTTATTATGATGGATCTACTAAGAATAAAGGTTGGTCAAATTCTACTGGCGACATATCGTCAACCAATATTTTTACAATTTTACCAGAAACTTCAGATTCAATTTCATTAAATAATTTCATGGCTTCAATTACACAAAGTACGTCACCTTTAGAAATTGTTTTACCTACTTCAACAAACATTGGTTTATCTGGAGATGGTTTTCTATAAAAAGTTCCAATGATTGGAGATTTTATGGTGATATAGTGTGCGTTTTCTACTACTGGAACTTCTGGAGCTGCTGCAACCGGAGCAATTTGTTGCGGTGCTGCTGCTTGTGGAAGTGTAGCTTGAGCTGGCATTTGTTGAACATACGTGGTCTCAGTTACATTCCCCTCTAAAGTTGTTCTGATGGTGATTTTTACATCATCCATCTCTAATTTAACTTCTGCAACTCCTGAATTTGCTACAAACTTGATTAGATTTTGAATTTCTTTTAAATCCATAATTATTTGTTTTTAGTTTAAATTTATTTTTTATCGTATGCCCATTTTAGATATATAGATCCCCAAGTGAATCCACCTCCAAAAGCAGCTAAAATTATCGTATCTCCTTTTTTGAATAAATGTTCAAAATCATTAAGGACTAATGGTAAAGTCGCAGAAGTTGTGTTTCCGTATTTTTCAATATTCATCAGAACTTTAGAATCTTCTAAATTCATTCTATTTGCAGTTGCATCGATAATACGTTTGTTGGCTTGATGAGGAACTAACCAATCAACATTTTCATTTGTTAAATTATTTCTTTTCAGAATTAATTCACTTGAATCAGCCATATTAGTTACAGCATATTTAAATACCGTTTTTCCGTCTTGAATAATATTGTGTTTATTATCTCTTACCGTTTCAAGAGAAGAAGGAAGTAAAGAACCACCAGCATCAATTTTTAAAAAATCTCTTCCGATTCCATCACTGCGCAAGTATTCGTCTTGCAATCCTAATCCTTCATAATTAGGCTCAAACAATACTGCTCCAGCTCCGTCTCCAAAAATAATACAAGTTGATCTATCCGTATAATCTACGATAGAAGACATTTTATCAGCACCAATCAAGAGTACCTTCTTGTATCTTCCGGACTGAATATAAGCTGCTGCCGTTGACATTCCAAATAAGAAACTGGAACATGCTGCTTGCAAATCATATGCAAAAGCATTTAAAGCGCCTATTTCGGTTGCTACATATACACCTGTTGCAGCCACTGGCATATCTGGCGTTGCAGTTGCCATTATCAACAAGTCTATTTCTAGAGGATTAATATTAGCTTTAGCTAATAAATCTTGTGCAGCTTTTATGGCTAAAAAAGAAGTTCCTTTACCCTCTTCTTTGAGGATTCTTCTTTCTTTTATTCCTGTACGAGAGGTTATCCACTCATCATTGGTCTCAACCATGGCCTCAAGAGCTTTGTTTGTCAAAACAAAGTCTGGAACATAGGCTCCAACAGCGGTTATTGCGGCTGTAATTGTATTCATTTTATGCGATTATTTTTTGTCAAATGTTTTCATTTGAAAAATTTTTAAAAGACTTGAAAATTACAAAAAAAAAATTCCATTTTCATTGATTTGGAACTTCTTATTTAACGAAAATTATAAACAACAAAAAAACTCTCACGATGTGAGAGTTCGAATATCATTTACAAAAATGTATTAAGCAACAGCTACAGATTTATCTATAACAACTTGCCCTCTGTAATACATTTTACCTTCGTGCCAGTAAGCTCTATGGTATAAATGCGCTTCTCCTGTAATAGGACAAGTAGCAATCTGTGCTACAGTAGCTTTGTAATGTGTTCTTCTTTTATCTCTTCTTGTTTTGGAGATTTTTCTCTTAGGATGCGCCATTTTACTATATTATTTATCCGTTAATAGTTGCTTTAATTTGTCCCAACGCGGGTCAATATTTTCTTCTTGTTTATTCTCTTTTTTTTCTTCTTTTACTATCAGTTCATTCAGTTTAGTCAAAGCTTCGGTTTTCAAACTTCCATCTTTAACTCCGGGATGAACTCGTCTTAGAGGCACTGACAACACTATCATTTCATAGATATATTGTGCAATATCTACTTCAAACTCTCCATGAGGTAAAATCAACAATTCTTCATTGTCATTATTATAATCCTCTCCAAAACGAACAATTAATTTCATTTTGCCTTTAACTGGCAGGTCAAAATCTTCGCTTGTTAAATCACAAGGAACATTTACAACACCTTTATGCTTAAAACTTAACTCTAATAGCGTACTTTTTTTCTCTAAAACTACATTTACTTTGATATTTGAATCTTGATATTCATTATAATCAAAGATTTCAAAGAACGAATTATTTATTTGATACTCAAAATGATGTTTTCCTAGCTTTAATCCTATAAAAGGTATTAAAAATTCTTTTGTCTTCTTCATTTCAACAACATTTTGACCCTAAACTTCGGGAGTGCAAAGATATAAAATTATTGCAAATCTAATAATGTTATTCACTTTTTTTTGTTCACAACTGTTTTTCTTTTGTTTTCAATGGCTTCACACTAATTTCGGCATATTGATTTCTCGAATGATAAATATCAATTGCCAGATAAACGGCCTCTTTAAATGAGTTAAAATCAGCCACTCCCTTTCCCGCTATATCATAAGCCGTACCATGATCTGGCGACGTTCTTATTTTATTCAAACCAGCCGTATAATTCACTCCATTCCCAAAAGATAATGTTTTGAAAGGAATCAAACCCTGATCGTGATACGCCGCTATAATAGCATCATATTTTTCATACTGATTACTTCCAAAAAAACCATCAGCAGCAAAAGGACCAAACACTAAAGTTCCCTTGTCAAATATTTTTTTCAATGTTGGTTTTATAATCAAATCATCCTCAGTACCAATAACTCCTCCATCACCGCAATGCGGATTCAATCCCAAAACAGCTATTTTTGGCTTATTAATGCTAAAATCCTGTATCAATGATTGCTTAACCGTTCCGATTTTTCTTTTAATCAATTCTTCCGTAAGATGAGAAGCCACTTCACTTAACGGAATATGATCCGTCAAGAGCCCAACTCTTAAATTATCCTGAACCATCAACATAAGTGCATTTCCTTCAAGTTCTTGGTCTAAATAATCCGTATGCCCCGGAAATTTAAACTCTTCTGACTGGATATTGTACTTATTTATAGGCGCAGTTACCAATACATCTACAAGACCATCCTTTAAAGCTTTGGTAGCCGCAACAAATGATTTTATAGCATATTCACCTGCCTTTGCATCATTTACTCCAAGATTTAAATCAACCCCTTCTCTCCAAACATTTAAAACATTAATCTTTCCTGGTATAATCTGATCCAGTTTATCAATTCCATGCAATAAAGAAGCCGACTGAAAGCTTTTCTTCACAAAAGACAATAACTTAACATTAGCAAAGATAACAGGAGTACACAACTCTAACATACGAGAATCCTCGAATGTTTTTAAAACAACCTCGCTTCCAATACCGTTTAAATCTCCTATAGAAATCCCAACGATTATATTTTCTGCTTTTTTCATCATGATCTAACGTTATTTATTGCTAATTTTGAAGTGCAAATTTAGTAAAATAAAACAAGAAATGTTTACAGGAATTATAGAAACCCTTGGTGTAATCCAAGAAATAAAAAAAGAGAACAGTAATGTTCATATAACGATGAATTCATCGATTACCAGCGAACTGCAAATTGACCAAAGCGTTGCTCACAACGGAATTTGCCTCACTGTTGTTGCTATCAACGATATTTTTTATACCGTGACCGCCATAGATGAAACGATAAAAAAAACAAATTTAGCCGATTGGAAAGTTGGAGACAGCGTTAACTTAGAAAGAGCGATGAAACTTGGCGACAGACTTGACGGACACATCGTACAAGGCCACGTTGACCAAACAGGAACCTGCATCACCGCTGAACAAACCGATGGAAGCTGGCTTTACATCTTTGAATACGATGAAAAACTAAACAATATCACTATCGAAAAAGGTTCAATTACCGTAAATGGCGTAAGTTTAACCGTTGTGAATTCTAAAAAAAATCAGTTTAGCGTAGCCATAATCCCTTATACACATGAGCATACCAATTTCAAAAACTTCGAAGTTGGCACAAAAATAAACCTTGAATTTGATGTGATTGGCAAATACGTTTCTCGATTATACGCTAACAAATAACACCCTTAGATGTTAAAAACAAAAACCCCAATTTAAATTGGGGTTTTTGTTTTTAACATATTACTATAAACGATATAAATTCCAAATAACAATGCAATTGCAATTATAATAACACTATTTTCATCAATAGACAATCCAGGTGGTGGTGGCGGTTTTTTTGCCGTAGGTGCCGGAGGACCAGACCCACCAGGACCAGCAAAAACATCCATAATCCCAAAAAGGAAAATGATTAAAAAATAAAATTTATTTGACTCAATCTTCATCGGCTTCAAAAATAGTAAATTTAATGAAATAAAAAAATCTATAAAACCATTAAACATAAAGTACTTATTCCTAATACACAAAGATACGTGTTTTAGTCCAATTTGGTTTTTAGTAAAAAAAGAAAACCCTCTAAAACATTTGTCTTAGAGGGTTTTTGTGGTCCCACCTGGGCTCGAACCAGGGACCACCTGATTATGAGTCAGGTGCTCTAACCAGCTGAGCTATAGGACCGGTTAAGAGTGTGCAATATTACCACTATTTTTCATTTGCTCCAAATATTTTTGACTTAGATTTTAATATAGTTCAATTATTAACTTTTTTCAAAGAGAAACCAACTGAATATTAGAACACTACCCATTTATGGATACTTAAATTATTTTATTTCTTGACACAATTCAATCAATACACCATTGGTGCTTTTTGGATGTAAAAATGCAACAAGCTTATTATCAGCGCCTTTTTTTGGAATTTCATTCAAGACTACAAAACCTCCCATTTTTAGACGTGCTATTTCAGCTACAATATCTTCTACATCAAAAGCGATGTGATGAATTCCCTCTCCCTTTTTTTCCAGAAACTTAGCAATGGGACTATCCGGATTAGTTGCAGCAAGAAGTTCAATTTTATTGGGTCCATTCATAAAAAAAGAAGTTGTCACACCTTCGCTTTCTACATCTTCAAATTTATAAGCCGGGGCACCAAAGAGTTTTTCAAAAACTAAATTTGAAACCTCTAAGTCTTTAACCGCAATCCCTATATGTTCTATTTTTCTCATTTTTTATACTATCAATTCAACGTTGGTTTTAAACTCAAGCAGTAAGTCAGCCGTACTGAAATTTATTTGACGTAAATTTAAACATTAAAAACAAAAAAAGGAAGCATTCTAGAAAAGTAAGCGGAATTCAGTCGCTCATAATAATTCTATAAAAAATTTCGATTGCATGAATTATAATTGTTATTTTGTAGATTCTAATTATGATTTGATATGTTGAAAAACAATTTAAAATACACCTTCTTTCTATTGCTTTTAATTACTGTTGGATGTGCAAAAAGAGGCTCCATCACTGGCGGTTTGAAAGATACCATTGCACCGGTTTTAAAAATAAGCTTTCCTGAAAATTTTAGCAAAAATTTCAAAGGAAACGAAATCAAATTAGTTTTTGACGAGAACATTAAACTTAAAAACCTCAACAAGCAATTGATTATTTCACCTCCCATGAAATACGAACCATCAATTCTGCCTACTACTCCAAGTAAAACGATTACCATAAAAATCAAAGATACATTACAACCTAATACTACTTACAGCTTTAATTTTGGACAAAGCATCGCAGATAATAATGAAGGAAATCCATTCAATCAGTTCAAATATGTATTTTCAACAGGAGATTATATTGATTCTTTAAGCCTTGGCGGAACTGTAAAAAGCGCTTATGACAAAGAAGTGGAATCATTCGTTTCGGTTATGCTGTATGACGTGAATGACACTTTTAAGGATTCGGTAGTCTATAATGAGAATCCAAGATATGTGACTAATACATTAGACAGTCTGAAGACTTTTCGTTTTGAAAATTTAAAAGCCGGAAAATATCTTCTTGTAGCCATGAAAGACTACAACAGCAATAATAAATACAATCCAAAAACGGATAAAATAGGATTCAGTAAAGAATTTATCACTATCCCAAACGACACGCTTTACGAGTTGGAATTATTCAAGGAAACGCTCCCTTTTAAAACTTTCAAACCAAGCCAAGCTTCTGGAAACAGATTGTTATTAGGATACGAAGGCGTTGTAAATTCAGCTGCTGCCCGACCAAAATTAATATTGAGAAACAACACTGAAGTTCTTTCCAATATCATTACTAAATTCCCAAAAAAGGATTCTCTAAAAGTTTGGTACAAACCCATCAAAGTAGATTCGCTAAATTTGGCTGTAGCCAAAGATAAATATGAAGCCAATTTCACCTTTAAAATAAAAGACCAAAAAAAGGATACCTTAAGTATCTCTGCCTTACAAACTGGCAACTTAAAATTTCGTGAGCGTTTTACATTAGAAAGCTCAACTCCATTAATCCGCATTGAGAATTCTAAAATAAATTTAATCAACAATGCAAAAACTGCAGTACCTTTTACCACTGAATACGACGAATTTAATCAGAAATTGTATTTTGACTTTAAAAAGGAGCCCTCAGAAAATTACACTTTTGAACTTTTGCCTGGAGCGTTAACTGATTTTTTCGAAAAATCGAATGACACTTTAACATATAAATTAAGCACTAAAAGCACTGCTGATTACGGGAATCTTACCGTTGTATTAGAAAATATAAAAGAATTTCCTGTCATTATAGAACTGACAAATATAAAAGGCGATGTTTTGGCAACTGAATACATTGAAAAAAACACCACGGTAGAATTTAATTTAATCGAACCTGCGCTTTATACATTACGTGTTATTTATGACACTAATAAAAACAAGGAATGGGATTCCGGTAACTATTTAGAAAAACGCCAGGCCGAGGAAGTGATCTATTTTTCCAAAGAAATCGATGTTCGATCCAATTGGGATGTAAATCAAATTTTTGACTTGAGTATTCCTTACACTCCCGAACCTAAAAAGAAAACAGACAAGAAAACTGATAAGAAAAACTAGAGCTAAATATTTTTTATTTCAAAAGAATCTCTGTCGTTCAAAAAACCTAATTTTCGTCTGGTTTCCAGCATTTTTTCTTTATCTAATACTACTAAAAAAGAACTTTCAGATTCTTCTGGCTCCAAGACATAATTCCCAAGAAAATCGACTGCTTGCGAGTGACCAATGTATTCGTAACCATTTGCATCAGTACCGATTCTATTGACCCCAATTGCATAACTCATGTTTTCTATCGCTCTGGCTTTCAACAAAGCATCCCAAGCATTCGTTCTGATTTTTGGCCAACTTGCCACATAAATTAACAAGTCATAATCCTCTGAATTTCTGGAAAAAGCAGGAAATCGCAAATCATAACAAATCAACGGACAAATTTTCCAACCCAAATAGTCTACCACTATTTTTTGATTGCCACTTGTATAGACTTTGTCTTCTCCAGCCAAAGTAAATAAATGCCTTTTATCATAAAACTGAATTTCTCCGGAAGGAAATACAAATACTAATCGATTGTAAAAATTTCCATTTTCCTTTATAACTAAACTTCCCGTAAAAGCACAGTTCCTACCTTTCGCCAACGCTTTAAGCCAAGTTATTGTTTCGCCTTGCATTGTTTCAGCTACAGTCTCAGGGCTCATTGTGAAACCGCTTGTAAACATTTCCGGCAATACAATTAAATCAATATTTTCAGTAATTGAATTGATTTTCGCTTCGAAATAATCACGATTTGAATTTGGGTTTTCCCAAATTAAAGGAGCTTGAATTAGGGTGACTTGCATGATTTTATTTTTTATAAAAATAAGAAATATCACAATACCATAAGTTCATTATATTAGCAAAAACAACTTTATGAAAAAGATACTTCTTGTATACACACTGTTATGCTCTATTTTGATTTTTGGCCAAGAAAAATCAGGAGCAAAACAATTTTGGGAAAACCTGCAAAAACAATGCGGAAAATCCTTTGAAGGAGAAGTCAAAGAAGGCGCTGCCAATGACACTTTTCGGGATAAAAAACTAGTAATGCACGTTCGCAATTGCGATGAGAACACGATTCGAATTCCGTTTTTTGTAGGAGATGACAAATCGAGAACTTGGGTGTTAACCTATAAAAATGACCGTATTCAATTGAAACACGACCACCGCCACGAAGACGGTTCCGAAGATAAGGTGACTCAATACGGTGGAACAACCTCTAATTCTGGTTCATCAACGCTTCAGTTTTTTCCGGCAGATCAACAAACTTGTGATTTGATTCCAAATGCTTCCGCAAATGTATGGTGGATCACTTTAGACGAAACTTCTTTTACTTATAATCTAAGACGCATCGGTTCAGACCGATTGTTTACCGTGAAATTTGACTTGACAAAAACAGTCGCAACACCTTCAGCACCTTGGGGATGGAAAGATTAATTTAAGATTGATTATTTTGCACAAAAAAAAACGCATTCAACTTTGACATTGAATGCGTTTTTTAATTATATACTTTGAATTTTTATCCTTTTAAACTTGCAGATAAATATTCTCTATTCATTCTGGCAATATTTTCAAGAGAAATTCCTTTTGGACATTCTACTTCACAAGCTCCAGTATTGGTACAGTTACCAAAACCTTCAGCATCCATTTGAGCAACCATGTTCATTACACGGTCAGCAGCTTCTACTTTCCCTTGCGGTAATAAAGCAAACTGAGACACTTTTGCAGAAACAAATAACATAGCAGAAGAGTTTTTACAACTCGCCACACAAGCTCCACAACCAATGCATGTAGCTGCATCAAAAGCTCTGTCAGCATCATGTTTAGGAATAGGAATTGTATTGGCATCGATAGTGTTTCCAGATGTGTTCACAGAAATAAACCCACCAGATTGCTGGATTCTATCGAATGCACCTCTATCAACTACTAAATCTTTAATTACCGGGAAAGCTTTTGCTCTAAACGGCTCGATAAAAATAGTGTCTCCATCTTTAAATTTACGCATGTGCAATTGACAAGTCGTAACCAAACGGTCAGGACCATGTGCTTCACCATTGATGTATAACGAACACATTCCGCAAATTCCTTCACGACAATCATGGTCAAATGCAACGGTATCTTCTCCCTTTACGATTAACTCATCGTTCAAAATGTCAAGCATTTCAAGAAAAGACATATCTGGTTCAATTCCGTCAATTGGATATTCAACTATTTTTCCTTCTGCAGCGGCATTTTTCTGACGCCATATTTTTAATGTAAGTTTCATTTTTTTTGTAAGTATTAAGTATTAAGAATTAAGTATCGAGACTTTTCTAAATACTATTTATAACTTCTTTGAACTAGTTTAACATTCTCGAATTTCAACTCTTCTTTGTGCAACACTGCATCGCTAGGGCTACCTTTGTATTCCCATGCTGCAACATATGCAAAATTTTCGTCGTCACGCTGTGCTTCACCTTCTGGCGTTTGATACTCTTCACGGAAGTGACCTCCACAAGATTCATTTCTATGTAAAGCATCTTTAGCAAACAACTCTCCCAATTCAAGGAAATCTGCAATACGAAGCGCCTTAGCTAGTTCAGTATTGAAACTATTAGCTGTTCCAGGAATTTTCACCTCTTTGTAAAATTCTTCTCTAATTGCTGCAATTTCACTTTGTGCTTCGGTTAAACCTTTAGCATTACGAGCCATTCCAACTTTGTCCCACATGATTTTCCCTAATTTCTTATGGAAGTAATCTGCTGGTTTAGAACCGCCGTTATTCATTAAAGCTTCAATCTGTTGCTTAACGTTGTTTTCCGCTTGCTCAAATTCCGGTAAATCAGTAGAGACAGTCCCCATTTTAATGTCTGGCGCTAAATAATCTCCAATTGTATATGGAAGAACGAAATATCCATCAGCTAAACCTTGCATCAATGCAGAAGCTCCTAATCTATTTGCTCCGTGATCTGAAAAGTTAGATTCTCCAATAGAGAAACAACCCGGAATTGTAGTTTGTAAGTTATAATCAACCCAAGTTCCTCCCATTGTGTAGTGTACAGCTGGGTAAATCATCATAGGAGTTGAATATGGATTCTCATCCACAATTTTCTCATACATTTGGAACAAGTTACCATACTTATTAGCAACAACTTCAGTTCCTAATTTAATAACTAAAGCTTTATCATTCTCGTCTAAATGCTTTAATCTTGCTTGATCCACTCCGTATCTTTCAATTGCCGCAGCAAAATCAAGGTAAACAGCTTCTCCTGTTTTATTAACACCAAAACCTGCATCACATCTTTCTTTAGCAGCACGAGAAGCGATATCTCTAGGTACTAAATTTCCAAAAGCAGGATATCTTCTTTCTAAATAATAATCTCTGTCCGCTTCTACAATTTGAGTTGGTTTCAATTTCCCTTCTCTAATCGCCTTAGCATCTTCTAATTTTGCAGGAACCCAAATACGTCCGTCATTACGCAACGATTCTGACATTAATGTCAATTTTGCCTGATGATCTCCGGATACAGGAATACAAGTTGGGTGAATTTGCGTATAACAAGGATTTGCAAAATATGCTCCTCTTTTGTGAATTTTCCAAGCTGCTGTAACATTACTTCCCATCGCGTTAGTCGAAAGGAAAAACACGTTTCCGTATCCTCCTGAAGCAATAACTACGGCATGAGCAGAATGTCTTTCGATTTCTCCTGTAACCAGGTTACGAGCGATAATTCCTCTTGCTTTCCCGTTTACGATAACTAAATCCAGCATCTCGTGACGGTTGTGCATTTTTATTTTCCCACGACCTATTTGACGATTCATTGCTGAATACGCTCCTAATAATAATTGTTGTCCTGTTTGTCCTTTAGCATAGAAAGTTCTAGAAACTAATGTACCTCCAAAAGAACGATTGTCTAATAATCCTCCATATTCACGGGCAAAAGGAACTCCTTGAGCCACACACTGGTCAATAATATTAGTAGAAACCTCAGCTAAACGGTGAACGTTTGCTTCACGTGCGCGGTAATCTCCTCCTTTTACAGTATCATAAAACAAACGGAAAGTTGAATCTCCATCTCCTTGATAGTTTTTTGCAGCATTGATTCCCCCTTGTGCAGCAATAGAGTGCGCACGACGTGGTGAATCTTGAAAGCAAAAAGCTTTTACGTTATATCCTAATTCTGCTAAAGTTGCAGCAGCAGAACCTCCAGCAAGACCTGTACCAACTATAATTATATCTAAATTACGTTTGTTAGCAGGGTTTACTAAATTAATATGATCTTTATAATTTGTCCATTTGTCCGCAATTGGACCATTTGGAATTTTTGAATCTAATGCCATTATAATTGAATATTAATGATTGAAATGATGAAAAAGCGCAATAAAAATAAATCCGAAAGGAACTACATAAGCAAACCCTAATCCGAAATTTTTCAATCCTCTAGAATATTTATTATTGAATCCTACCGATTGAAAAGAAGAACTAAATCCATGATTCAAGTGTATTGCTAACAATACAAAAGATAAACAATACAATCCTGTACGAACTGGACTTTCAAATTTTGCAACTAGTTCATGGAAATACCTTGTTTCATCCAATGGACTAACATCTACATACTTATACACCATTTCAGGAACCCAAAAATCGTAAAAATGCAATGCCAAAAACGCTAAAATAACTGAACCGGAAATAATCATGTTTCTTGATGCCCAAGAAGAATTTGCCGCTCCATTATTCTTTGCATAAGCAATAGGTCGGGCACTTCTGTTTTTGAAATCCAAAACAAAACCCATGATAAAGTGAAAAACCACTCCTACAATCAAAATAGGTTGTATTACGAATTGAACTAATGGATTGTTTCCCATAAAATGAGAAATCGAATTAAAAGTGTCGGCACTAAAGACCGATGTCATATTGATAAAAAAATGCTGTGCTAGAAACAACATCAAAAAAAGTCCTGAAAGTGCCATAGCTACTTTTTTTGCTATTGACGATTTCAATAATGCAGATTTTGCCATAAGTTTTATATAATTTGTTTTAAAAAATTCTACAAAAATAAAGCAATTAGACAGTAACTACAACCTTTTCGCTGTTATTTATAATGATTTTAAAGTGTTTTACACAAAACATCAAGAAATCCTTAAATATCAAACATAAATCCAAAAACACCCTGAAAATCAGTTAAACAAAAAAGAAAAAAATCTTAAATAATAGACCACGAAATTGACCGAAAACCAACCCCTAAATAGCTCAAAATTACTAATTCAATAATTTTTATTGTTCTTTATTTCTAAATCAATAAAAACACCAGGCGCCATCAATTTATGTCCCTAAAATAATTGTATCAAGCCTCTGCGTTTTTAACTTTACAAGTTAAAATTTGAAGAATGAAAACAGGAATTGACGCCATCTCTTTTGATGTTGCAAAAATACATTTACCCATAAATACTTTGGCAAAAGCCAGAAATATCGAACCCGAAAAACTGGAAAAAGGACTGGGTTTAATCAAAATGACATTGCCAGACACTCATCAAGACACAGTAGTTTTTGGTGCCAATGCATTGACAAAATTAATTTCAGAGAATAATATCAACCTAAACGAAATCGCCCGAATTTATGTAGGAACCGAAAGCGCCATTGACAGCTCAAAACCAATAAGCTCGTTTTTGATTGCATTGATGGAACAAAAATTTGGAGAAAACACTTTATCAGAATGTGACGTGGTTGATTTTACTTTTGCTTGTATTGGCGGAGTTGATGCCATGCAAAACTGTATTGATTTTGTAACATTGAATCCAACAAAAAAAGCAATTGTTGTCACTACTGATTTTGCTAAATACGATTTAAACTCTACCGGAGAATACACGCAAGGTGCTGGCGCTTTAGCAATGTTGATAACTTCAAACCCAAGAATTATTGCTTTCGAAAACAATTGGGCAACGAGTACAAAAGGAGTTTTTGACTTTTTTAAACCGTTCCGAACGATTTCGAAAACAGCAATTACAGGAAATACAACTAATGAACCCTGGTTTGAAAATTTAGAAAGTGAAGTTGAAATCCACAAAGACCAACCGGTTTTTGACGGTCAATATTCGAATCAATGTTATATGGATCGAACTAGAGACGCTTATTTTTCATTCAAAAAATTAAAAAATACCAACGAAACTGTTTACGATTCCTGGAAAAGCATCGTCATGCACTTGCCTTATGCTTTTCAGGGACGTCGAATGTTGTCTGAAATTTATGCTTTGGACGCTTCCAATACAATTATTTCCGGTAATGAAGATACTTCTGAATACCAAAATAAACTGAAAGAAATCAGCAAATCAGAAGCCTACAAAGAATTTGTAAATAAAAAATTAACGCCTGCAGAAATCGCTTCTTCTCTAATTGGAAATCTATACACAGGTTCTATTTTCATGGGATTACTATCAACTTTGGTTCATTTTTACGATACTAAAAAAGAAATAAGCGATAGTAAATTTGGCTTTCTGGCTTATGGAAGCGGTTCAAAATCAAAAGTTTTTGAAGGAACGATTCAACAAGACTGGAAATTAGCCATTGCTAACGTCAATCTTTTTGAAACATTAGAAGAAAGTTTCGAAATTGACTTTGAAACCTACAATAAACTACACAAAAAGGAACAAAAAACCAGCATTAAAACTCCAAAAAATGAATGGATTTTAGACCGAATTGAAAATGAAATTCCTAATTTAATTGGTGCTCGTTATTACAAATGGGTGGATTAATTTTATATTTCTAAAAAAAGCACCGACAATTCATACTTAAACTTTCGGTGTTTTTTTTTTAAAGACAGTATTCCGCTAACTGAATTTTGCTATGTATTGCTGCACAATTAAATCCGTATTTTCGTTGCGCATTTTTTGCTCTAATTGGATTGGTGGCGAAGCGCGTTCCAAACAATTTTTAACGGCACAAGTTTCACAGGTAACCCCGACAACCTGTTTTTTAATCGAATCATTTTCAATAAACTTGAATTTTTTCTTCATTCCCGGTGTAATCAATATCCCTACAGAAATACTACGGATACAATCTACTTTAAACGGATCCGGCGTTGCTGATGAAAAAACAAGATATTCATTTTTGCTGTTTTCATAACTGGAAATTTGCGCATCAAAAAAATGGTTTTTCTTTTGCTTCAAAGATTCCTCAATCGTTCGTATGGAAACCCATCTTCGGCAGTAATGCTCATTCATTTCATTCGCATGCGGTTCCTGCTGGTTCGTGATATGCAATTCCTTTTTTATCTGATACGTGTCCGTTCCTATTTGATGCGACAATCTCAGAAAGAAAAGATTCTTCAACTGAAAGTCTTTTGGCAAAATATTAGTCAACCTTTGATAGAACGATTCGGGCGAAACATTGAATCCGCTCATCAAAGCAATCATTTCCTGTGGTTTTGGATCTGTTTTAGACAAAAATAAATTCAGTTCATCTATCAGTCTTTGCCTTGGAATTAGCAACGCTCCGGCAAAATAAGAAGCGTAAAAATTATTCAAGACTTGGTCAAAATTATCAAACTTAATCCAGCTGAACGTATACAATCTTTCTGTGATTTCAAGATAATTATAAGCAATTTCTTTAGCTAAGATAAATGCCTTTTGAGGTTCATCAATATCTAAAGAAAGAAGTAACGTTTTACTCTTTGGCACAAAAATCGATCTCAAATCACCCAATTGTTCTTGTTCAGAAAAAACGAGTTCTTTTATCGTATAACCATATTCTTCAATTAGTATCGCCGTAAGTTCTTCAATCGAAATCTTGGTCTCAATATTCACGTGAAAAGCTTTGGAAAACTGCAACACTTTCTGCTCTAAATCTTCAAAATAGTTCGTATGTGCTTCTTGATATGAACGCAACGAAGCCAAAAAGAAACTCTCTCTTGTCAAATTATAATGTTGCGCAATCTCGATAATCGTACTGATAAACGCATTGACTTTTGCAGGAGCATTAGCAATAATATCGATAAGATCGTTTTCCTGAATTCCGAAAATCTCCAGAGGAATCTCTTTTAGAATACCCGATTTTAGGATTTCTCCAATGGGTGCCAGATTATTATCCAGTTTCAACGATACCATATTATCATAGGAAATATCGAGTTTTTCGGCTAACAGAATGATTTTATCCGTTTTTGGATACTTTTTACCTTTTTCAATTTCGTTTAAATACGATTTTGAAAGGTCCGTGATTTTTGCCAAACCAAATAGTGACAGATTCTTATTGGTGCGAGCCTGCTTGAGTTTAAGCCCAAAAATCAACTTGATATAATCCTTTTCTATGTTCATATCTCAAAGATACGCTAAAAAATATTTACGCCAAAAAAAATATTTTTCATTTTTAGCGTACGTTCGCTTGTTTTAACAAAAACTTTTCGTAACATTGTCGTGTAAAACATATTAACCATGAAAGCAAATACCAAAACAACCGAAAAACCATTGCAGTTTGCTAATGAAACGAAAGAGCATTATCCAGAAATTTTGACGGATGAAGCAATTAATTTTATTACAGAACTCCACGAGCGATTCAATGACAAAAGACTTTTGTTATTAGACGAAAGAAAAAAACAACAGGATTTATTTGATCAAGGTGCCTTACCTACTTTGCCTACTGAAACCAAAAGTGTCAGAGAAAGTAATTGGGAAGCGGCAACAACACCCGAGGATTTATTAGACCGAAGAGTCGAAATAACCGGACCGGTCGATAGAAAAATGGTGATTAATGCATTGAATTCAGGAGCAAAAACTTTCATGGCTGATTTTGAAGACAGCACTTCTCCTACATGGAGCAACTTAATGACGGGACAGCAAAACCTGAAAGATGCGGTGAATAAAACTATTACTCTTGAAGATACTATAAAGAATAAAAAATACAGTTTGAACGAAAAAACTGCCGTACTGCTTGTTCGTCCAAGAGGATTGCATTTGCCAGAAAAAAATATTTTGATCAACGGGGAACAAACTTCGGGATCGCTAATTGATTTTGGTTTGTATGCTTTTCATAATTACAAACAACTTATTGAAGATGGAACGGCGCCTTATTTTTATATTCCAAAACTGGAACATTATCTGGAAGCAAGATGGTGGAATGAAGTTTTCGAATTCACGCAGGAATATTTAGGCGTAAAAAACGGAACATTCAAAGCGACGGTTTTAATCGAAACTATCACTGCCAGTTTTCAATTGGACGAAATCATTTTTGAACTGAAAGAGCATATTGTAGGCCTTAATTGCGGGCGATGGGATTACATTTTTTCATACATCAAAAAACTAAGAAAGAACCCAGCTTTCATCGTTCCAAACAGAGATCAGGTGACGATGACTTCACCATTTATGAGTGCGTATTCCCAATTGGTTATTCAAAGATGCCACAAACGAAATATTCACGCAATTGGTGGAATGGCGGCACAAATTCCAATAAAAAACAACGAAGAAGCCAATAAAATTGCTTTCGACAAAGTAATAGCCGACAAAGAACGGGAAGTAAAAAATGGTCATGACGGCACTTGGGTCGCACATCCGGATTTAGTTTCACTTGCTATGACAGTTTTTGATAAATACATGTCAACCAAAAATCAGATTCATGTAAAAAGAGAAGACGTACACGTTACCGAAAGTGATTTGCTCGAGACTCCAAAAGGAACCATTACCGAGGAAGGTGTTCGAAAAAACATTAGTATTTCCGTTCTATACATCGCTTCATGGCTCAACGGACAAGGCGCCGCAGCGTTGCACAATTTAATGGAAGATGCTGCTACCGCTGAGATTTCGAGATCACAATTGTGGCAATGGTTGCAAAACGAAGTCATTTTGGACAATAAAAAAACATTAAATACAAATTATTATCATCGTATAGCAATGGAAGAATTTGAAAAAATCAGAAAGCTCGTGGGAGACGACAATCACGAAAAACAAAAATACAGATTAGCGGAACAATTATTAGACATTCTAGTCGTGAACGACAATTTTATCGAGTTTTTGACCATTCCTGGATACAAATACATTTAAAAAATTAATTACAATACCTATTAACAAACAACCAAAAAAAAGAAAAATGAAAACTACAGAAACAAGAATTCAAGAATTAGTTACTGACTGGATTACGAACCCAAGATGGAATGGCATTGAGCGTCCCTACACTGCTGAAGAAGTGGTGAAATTGCAAGGTTCTTATCAAATAGAGCACAGTGTAGCCAGAATTGGAGCGAATACTTTATGGAATAAACTTAATTCTCAGGATTTTGTAGCCGGACTTGGCGCGCTTACCGGAAATCAAGCCATTCAAGAGGTAGAAGCAGGATTAGACGCTATTTATTTGAGCGGTTGGCAAGTTGCCGCTGATGCAAATGTAGCCGGCGAAATGTATCCTGATCAATCTTTATATCCTGCTAACAGCGTTCCATTAGTAGTAAAACGAATAAATAATGCGCTTTTGAGAGCGGATCAAATACAAGTGGTTAACGGAACTGCAGACAAAAAAGAATACTTAGTACCAATTGTGGCTGATGCCGAAGCTGGTTTTGGTGGAAACCTAAACGCTTTCGAATTAATGAAATCGATGATTGAAGCGGGAGCTGCTGGAGTTCACTTTGAAGACCAATTGAGTTCTGCTAAAAAATGCGGTCACTTAGGAGGAAAAGTATTGGTTCCTACGCAAGAAGCCATCAACAAATTGATTGCGGCAAGACTAGCAGCTGACGTAATGGGAACGCCAACAATCGTTGTTGCCCGAACAGATGCGGATGCAGCCAACTTATTGACTAGCGATATTGACCCAAGAGATGCTAAATTCATCACGGGTGAAAAAACTGGAGAAGGTTTTTTTTATGTAAATTGTGGTGTGGAGCAAGGAATTGACAGAGGATTGAGTTATGCGCCTTACGCTGATTTAATTTGGATGGAAACCAGTAATCCGGATCTTGATTACGCAAGACAATTTGCTGAAGGAATTCACGCAAAATTCCCAGGAAAAATGTTGGCTTACAATTGTTCGCCTTCTTTCAATTGGGCTGCAAAATTATCCGTTGCTGAAATGGAAACGTTCAGAGAAGATCTTGCCGCAATGGGATACAAATTCCAATTCATCACTTTAGCCGGATTCCACGCATTGAATACTAGTATGTTCGAATTGTCTAAAGCCTACAAAGAAAGAGGAATGGCAGGCTATTCTGAATTGCAGGAAAGAGAATTTGCTTTGCAAAAACACGGTTTCAAAGCGGTTAAACACCAAGGTTTTGTAGGGACTTCTTATTTTGATGCGGTACAAAATACTGTGACAATTGGAAAATCTTCTACAACCGCAATGAAAGATTCTACAGAAGTAGCGCAGTTTTAAACAAAATAGCAACCATAAAAAAAACATGATTTCAGATGGAATCGTGTTTTTTGTTTTTAAAATAAAAAGACTTTCTATTTTGATTCTATAATTTCAAGATCAGTAACCACCTTCTCTTTTCCTTTTTGGATACTGATTTTATTGATTGAAATTGGAAGGTAATATTTCCCATTTTTGGCTTCTTCCAATTTTAGTTTTTTGTCTTTACTTTTCCAATTATCCGCTGCCGTTTTAGTCATTGAAAGATCGTAAATGTGTTTATTCAATCCTTTTGACGCTTTCACCTTCTGAGAATAAATAACTTCTTTCAAACTGTTTTCAATTTGCAAAAGCACTTCTGAATCCCCATTCGAATAAAACCAAATCTCTGCTTTTGGCTCTGAAGCTTTAGCCCAAGAACTCCAGCTGTTTCCCCATTCTCTTGCTTTTTTGATTTTTTTAAGTTCAAAAATATGAAGATTTTCCGCTACCACTTTATCATTCAATTGTTGCACTTGTTCTAAATTGACTTTATAAATCGAACGACCGTGCGTTCCCACCACTAAATCTTTTGCTTTCTTTTGAATCACTAAATCGTGAACGGCAACGTTCGGAATTCCGTTCGAAAAATCATCCCAAGATATGCCTTTATTTAAGGAAACATACAATCCGTTATCCGTTCCCAGATACAAAACATTCTCGTTGACATTATCCTCCACAATTACATTCACAGGACTTGCAGGCAAATTATTGGAGATATTTTTCCAACTTTGACCAAAATCATCTGATACATACACATAACTCGTGAAATCATCATTTCGATATCCGTTTAAAGTCGCATAGACTCTTTCTTTCTTGTGCGCCGAAGCCACGACTCTGGAAACCCAACGATTCTGAGGTAAATTTCCCGAAATTTTATTCCAAGTCGCACCGCCGTCTTTCGAAACATGAATCAATCCATCATCACTTCCCGTGTAGAGCAAATCAAACTGCAATTGACTTTCGCTGATGGTAGCAATTGTTCCAAAAGCTACATTTCCTTCTTTAGCTCCTTGCGTCAAATCAGGTGAAATCGCAGTCCAAGTTTGCCCTTGATTCATCGAACGGTGCAAGAAATTAGATCCCATGTATAAAATATCCTGATTGTGCGAAGACAATAAAATAGGTGTCTGCCAATTAAATCGTAATGGTTTTTCGTCCTTTTTTGGCTTTGGCGAAATGTATTCTCGCTTGTTAGTTGCACGATCAATTCTGTAATAATTTCCAAATTGAAATCCTGTAAAAACAATATTTGGATTTCTTTTATCAATTTGAGTTTGCATTCCGTCGCCTCCCATCAAATTTTCGTATGGATATTTTCCGGTTTGGTACCATTCTGATGAATATTTGTAAGTGCTTGGTCCAACCCAAACGCCATTATCCTGCATCCCGCCATAAATATTATACGGTTCTTGCTCATCCACATTCACTGCATAAAACTGACTTACGGAATGCGAATTACTTTTTACCCAATGCGCTCCATCATCATACGAAATATTTAAACCACCGTCATTTCCATTAATTAAATGCCCGGATTTATTCGGGTTCACCCAAACTACGTGATGATCTGAGTGAACATTCTCTTCGCTTATGGAGCTAAATGTTTTTCCGCCATCATTTGATTTGATAATCGGCACACCTGATAAATAAATTTTATTCAAATCGTTTGGATCAACAGAAATGACGCTGAAATAATAGCCGTACGAATAAAAGAAATCATCAATGAAATCTTGATGCGTCTTCGTCCAATTTTTTCCTCCGTTACTTGATTTGTAAACTTCGGCTCCGATAACTTCTGTTTCGGCCAAACTATTTATTGCATCCAGAACCACTTTTGCCGCCTCATTAGGTTGTAAATACCCATTTTGAACCCAGTGTTTGATGTTTTCAGCTCTATATTTTTCGGTTAAACCGTAATTCTTTAAAATAGAATTCAGACTTTTATTTGGTAATTTCAGGAATTCATCTCCCGGCATAGAAAACGCAATTGGTAATGAATTGCTTTTTTTGGATTGCAACGGTCTTTTGAATTGATTATCCAAAACAGCATACACGTTATTGTCATCATATACCGCTAAACCAATTCTCCCAACGCCTTCGCCAACAGGAAATCCACTTTCAGCATTCGTAAAAAGTTTCCATGTCATTCCTGCATCTTCACTTTTATAAATTCCCGAAGTGGCTCCGCTTCCTATAAAATCCCACGCTTTTCTGTTTTTGCTCCAAGAAGCCGCAAATTGAACCTTGAAATTTTTTGGCGAAACAGCCACATCAATAATCCCGGTTTCATCGTCGATATAAAGGGTTTTACTCCACGTTTTTCCGCCATTTATCGTTTTATAAATTCCTCGTTCTTCATTTTTCGAATACAAATGTCCCACGGCACCCACAACAACTTCATCAGGATTTGATGGATTTATCAGGATTCTGCTGATGTGATGGCTGTCGTGCAATCCCATATTTTGCCAAGTCTTCCCTTTGTCTTCGGATTTCAAAATTCCAATTCCGGCGTAAGACGATCGGGACGAATTCACTTCGCCAGTTCCTACCCAAATCATTCCTCGTTTCCAGTCTATCGCAATATCACCCACGTTTTGCGTAGGCGCCGCATCCATAACCGGCGAAAAACTCATCCCATTATTATTGGTGTACCAAAGTCCGCCTGAAGCATATCCTACATAAAACTCGGTTGGATTTTCCGGATTTACATCCACATCCACCACTCTTCCGCTCATCACCGTTGGACCTACATTTTCAAAAGCAACATTCTGAAAAAGCGATTGATTTTCCATTTGTTTTTTGGCTTCCAATGATTGCTGAATCGCTTCCGCAGAAACTTGTCCCCAAGAGACACTTTGGACTATGATGGCAGAAAAGAGTACTATTTTTTTCATAAAAACTGATTTGAATTGGAAAATTAATCATAAAAATAGTTATCTGAAAATTTTATACAGTAATTAACATCCGTTTCTCTCAAAGTTAGTATTTTTGAATATTCAATGTATAAAAACGAATTGTTATGAAATATCATCAAATTGACCGAGATTTATTTATAAAAAATAGAGAAAAATTCATGGCTCAGATGAAGCCAAAAAGTGTTGCCATCTTCAATTCTAATGATATTTATCCCGTTTCTGCCGATAGTACTTTGCCATTTGCACAACACCGCGACATATTTTATTTAAGCGGAGTCGATCAGGAAGAAAGTATTTTATTGCTTTTTCCGGATGCGCCTTACGAGCATCAAAGAGAAATGGTATTCTTGAAAGAAACCAGCGAACACATTGCCATTTGGGAAGGTGAAAAACTGACTAAAGAGCGTGCTTTTGAAGTAACAGGAATCAGAACCGTACATTGGTTGCAGGATTTTGAAAAAGTTTTGTTCGAAATGATGACTCATGCTGAAACAATTTACATCAATACTAATGAGCATTACCGTGCTACCGTAGAAACTGAAACGCGCGAAGCCCGTTTTGTAAAATGGTGGAAAGAGAAATATCCTGCACATGCTGTTGCAAAAAGTAATCCGATATTGCAGCGCCTTCGCTCCGTAAAAGAAACCGAAGAATTGGATTTAATCCAAAAAGCCTGTAATATTACGGAACTTGGTTTTAGAAGATTATTGCCTTTCGTGAAACCAAACGTTACCGAATACGAAATCGAAGCCGAGCTGATTCACGAATTCATTCGCAACCGTTCCAGAGGTTTTGCTTACACTCCAATTATCGCTTCCGGAAACAATGCCAATGTGTTGCACTACATCGAAAATAACCAACAATGTAAAGCCGGTGATTTGATTTTACTAGATGTTGCAGCTGAATATGCGAATTATTCTAGTGATATGACGCGTACCATTCCAGTTTCAGGAAAGTACACCAAAAGACAAAAAGAAGTATACAATGCCGTTTTACGTGTGAAAAATGAAGCGACAAAAATGCTGACTACAGGAACACTTTGGAAACAATACCATATCGAAGTAGGTAAATTAATGACTTCAGAACTGCTAGGTTTGGGTCTTATTGACAAAGCCGATGTGCAAAATGAAAACCCGGAATGGCCTGCTTATAAAAAATATTTCATGCACGGGACATCCCACCACATGGGATTAGACACGCACGATTACGGAATCCTGACTGAACCTATGCAAGCCAATATGGTGTTCACCGTTGAGCCTGGAATTTACATTCCTGCCGAAGGTTTCGGAATCCGTCTTGAGGACAACATAATCGTTCAGGAAAGCGGCGAACCATTCAATATGATGCGCAACATCCCAATTGAAGTGGACGAAATCGAAGAATTAATGAACGCATAATACGTCTTTCATATAAAAAACAGGCAGTCTAGAGCAATCTAGGCTGTTTTTTTTTGAGCAGAAAGTATCGCTTTTCAAAACAACGTTTCCTCCTGCTGTCTGTTATATCTCTTGCTCCGTTGCACTTTACAAGAGGATACCACTTCCATCAGGGCTACACAGAACGTATGTTTTTCAGAAGAACTAAAATGTTAAATCCATTATAAAACCTAAAAAAGGCTGTAACATTTTATACCTATGTCCAACTTATCTATTCAATCAAAATACTAAAAATCATGCTAGCACACGAAATAGACTACCACATTTACGGCGAGGAAATGCAATATGTGGAATTAGAACTGGACCCACAGGAAATTGTTATTGCCGAAGCGGGAAGTTTTATGATGATGGACAATAACATCCAAATGGAAACCATTTTTGGAGACGGTTCCGGACAAGAAAACGGATTGTTCGGAAAACTTTTAAGCGCCGGAAAAAGAGTCCTGACAGGCGAAAGTCTTTTTATGACTGCATTCATCAATCAAAACAATATCAAAAGCAAAGTTTCATTTGCATCGCCTTATCCAGGGAAAATAATCCCAATTGACCTGACACAATTTGGTGGAAAATTCATTTGCCAGAAAGATTCTTTCCTTTGCGCTGCCAAAGGTGTTTCTGTGGGAATCGAATTCTCTAAAAAACTGGGTCGTGGATTGTTTGGTGGCGAAGGTTTCATCATGCAAAAAATAGAAGGCGACGGAATGGCGTTTGTACATACCGGCGGAACACTAGCCAAAAAAGAATTAGCCGCAGGCGAAATCTTAAAAGTGGACACGGGTTGCATCGTAGGTTTCACCAAAGATGTTGACTATGACATTGAGTTTATTGGCGGAATCAAGAATTCCATTTTTGGTGGCGAAGGTCTGTTTTATGCCACACTTCGTGGTCCGGGAACAGTTTACGTGCAATCCTTACCTTTCAGCCGACTTGCGGACAGAATCATAGCATCTGCACCGAGAGCTGGCGGAAACAGTCGTGACGAAGGAAGTTTATTAGGCGGATTAGGAAGTTTACTCGATGGCGATAGAAGATTTTAAATTTCATTAACGGCTTTCAGAAATGGGAGCCGTTTTATTAACCATATAAGTCATTTAAGCAAATGGAAGCAATACTTACTTGCCCTTATATTTCTTAAATGGTTAAAAAAATAAAATGCTACTTTTGTAGACTAAATTTTCATTTTGAAACAAATTCTCTTCAAAAATACCAACATATCCTATTCCGATACCGGGAAAGGAACCGCTATTGTCTTACTTCATGGTTTCTTGGAAAACAAAGGCATGTGGGATTTTTATATTCCGGAGTTTGGTAAAAAAAACCGCGTCATCACGATTGATTTATTGGGACATGGCGAAACGGAATGTTTGAGTTACGTGCAAACGATGGAAGATAATGCCGATGCCGTTCACGCAGTTTTATCGGAATTACGCATCCGAAAAGCCATTTTTGTCGGGCATTCTATGGGCGGTTATGTTGCTTTGGCTTTCGCCGAATTATATCCTGACACGATAAAAGGATTGGTTTTACTAAACTCGACCTCAAGAGCCGACAGCGAGGAACGAAAAACAAATCGGGATCGAGCTATCAAAGCGGTAAAACAATCTTTTATGAATTTTGTTTCGCTTTCTATTGCAAACTTATTCAGCGAATCCAACAGAGAACGACTTTCATTAGAAATTGAAATCGTAAAAAAAGAAGCTCTAAAAACACCGCTTCAAGGAATCGTTGCGTCACTGGAAGGAATGAAAATACGACAAGATCGGGAAGTGTTATTGCACCTTACACCCTATCCAAAATTATTAATTCTGGGCGAAAAAGATCCTGTCCTGAATTACGAAGAAACCAAAGAACAAATCGAAAGTACGAATGTGAAACTGGTCACTTTTCCGGACGGACACATGAGCCACATTGAGAACCAAAACCAGTTATTGATTGTATTGTTGGCTTTTTTCAAAAGCATCTAAATCATTCCAGATTTCAAATACCCTTTTTCCACCAATTCGCTTTTGTCTTTCAAATGGTGCATTTTTCCTTCTTTCATCAACGCCAGTTTTGTGGAAACCTTAATCACATTTTCATAGTTATGATCTGTGATAATGATGCCTTTTACACTGGACATTGTAGTGATTAATTTATTAATTTTTTCAATCATTATGGGCGATAAACCATTGTAAGGCTCGTCCAGTAAAACAAATTTTGACGCATTATTCAGGATTAATTTAATTTCTAAATACCGCAATTCTCCGCCGGACAAATGCTTTATTTTTTTGTTCAGCATTGATTGAATCATTTCATCAGCATAAAATTCCTGTAACTTCTCTTTGGAAATAGACAATTGAATAGTCTTTTTTATCGAGAATGAATTTGGAATAAAATTATCCTGAGACAAATAACTGATTTCGTTTAGCAACTCACTGGTTTTTGATTTCACAGCACCATCAACTCGAACAAATTTAAAATCAGCAGTGACAATTCCGAAAATGATTTTCAACAAGGTCGATTTTCCAGAACCATTTCGTCCTAAAACACCAATAATATCGGTGGTTTCGCATTTCAAATACACATCAGAAACTATGATTTTCCCATCATACTGTTTTTGAACGCTATCTACTTCTAAAACACTCTTTGTCATAGATATTTCAATACTAAATTAATAAGTAATATCAGCGCCAACGAAAAAATAAAATTCAATAGGAAACCATACACGAATAACTGTATTTTTGAAATCCCGTTGTTGTAATAAAATAGGTATTCATTTTTAGCATTTACTTCTTTTACCAAAATACTGATACAGAAACCAAAAATAATAAGTACGTATTTGAAGGTTTCAAATCCTCCAAAAACCCATGCCAAAGCGCTTATTGACACGTTTATTGTCAAAGTGCTTTTGTAAAACTCAAAGATGTTGGCTAATTTTCTGATTGGGAGTTTTGTTTAAATTATTTTCTCTTCAAAAGGAATATTTTGATCTAAAATTTCGCTTAATAAAAGAACCATTTGTTCTAGATAATTACTCAAAATTTCTTCATTTATAATCGAATTTACTTCTTTGTCTTCTTTAAAATTAAACGGAAGAAAACCAGCTTTTAAATTCTTGAAAGAGATAATTCCGGCTTCAATTGGTTTTCCTTTTGCTTCGTGTTCATACATAAAAGCATACGCCAAAACCTGGATGATTTTATCGCTTTTAATATCTTCCGTTAATCGGTTCCAGGATTTCAGAGTGACACTTGCTTTTTCTACTTTACCTGTTTTGTAATCGATAATTCGAATGACTCCGTTGCGCTCTTCAATTCTATCTACATTTCCTTTTATCAATACTGGAAAAGGCAAATTCGGATGATTTAAAGTTCTTCCAAAAGTTTGTTCCAAAGCAATTATTTTTATTGCATCACCGTTTTTTATACTTTCTAATTCTACTTTTAAGAAATTAGAAACATTTCGTTTAGCTACTTCAAACGCCAATAAATTTCGACCTTTTTTGATTTCGCCTTCTTTGTAAACTAATTTGAATTGTTTTAAAACCTCAGCGTCTATTTGTTTGAAACAATTTAAAATATCACTTTCAGAAATAAATTTACCAATGAAAGGCTCGTACAAAACTTTTAGAGTTTCATGGATAATCGTTCCCAATGTATTCAAGGCAATATTTTCCTCGACTTCTTCGACTTCGCTGATGCGTAAAATTTTCTGAAAATAAAACTGAATAGGATTGCGAATATAACTCGTCAATGCCGATGGAGAAAACCCTTTTTCGGCAATTTCTTTTAATCGTACCATCACACTTTCCGATTTTGGAATTACCATCGGTTGATAGGCTGTTTCAGGTAAAACAGCATTGTAAATTTCATGCGTAAGAGTATGATTATTTTGCTTCTCGACTTCCAGTTGAGTTATGAATCTGCTTTTTTCACCCGCATCCAGGCCTTCACTTTCCGTATTATAAAGTAGGTAAATATTTTTGGCGCGTTGCAACAAATGATAGAAATGATAGGTGTAAATCGCATCTTTTTCCTTGAAAGTTGGCAACCCTAATTCGCGTTTCACATCATACGGAATAAACGAATTCTGGGATTTACCAGCCGGAAATTTCCCTTCATTCATCGAAGTGACAATAACGGTGTCAAAATCCAAAACACGACTTTCTAAGACTCCCATAATCTGTAAACCATTCAACGGTTCTCCTTCAAAAGAAACTTCAGCCAAATCAATTACTTGTTTGTAAATGGCATAAAGCGTTTCTATTTTATCAATATGTTCGTGTTTCGAATAATAATTAATCAGTTTGTTAATGACTTTGAAAATGGCAAAAACAAAAGCTTTGGTGATTTTTTCTTCTTCGTTATCGTTGCTTAAATTTTCTTTTATGGTTTGCAATAATTTAGAAATCGTCTCCAATACAGGAATCGAACCCTTTTCCCATTTTTGGAATAATAAGAGAAACAATTCACTCGGAATTGCATTCAATTCCATCAATTTATGATGGGTAATAAAAGTATAATTATTTTGATTGATGGTATGTACAAGCGAGCTGGTTTTTGCATATGGTTCCACCAAAGGATGCGTCAAAATATCTAACACATCTTTGTAATACAACACATAACTTTTGGCATTTCTGGATAATGCATTTGTGTGCATTTTGAATAATTTGGCAATCAAAATCTGCGCTGGATTATTCTTACTCGAATACCCCATCGTAATATTCAAAGCTCCAACAGTGGATGGCAACGAATATAAAAGTGGCACCAAAAGATTTTCTTCGCCCAAAACCACAGCAACTTTATTCAACTTCCCATCAGTCCCGAGGCTTCGGGATTCATTGATAACATTCTCAATAATACTCCCGGCTATTTTTGCTTGACCAATTGTTTTTGGTGTACCAATAACCTGAATGTTTTTTGTTTGCGAAAAATCATTTACAATCCATTCAAACGGATGCTGCTTATAATGTTTCCAGCTTTCTTTGAAACGTCGCACAAACAGTCCTGCATCGTGATATGGGTCATTTAGAAAGGTTTGGTCTACGTCCCAATATATTCTGGCCTGATCAGAGGCAATAAGGTGTTGGATTATTTTTTCTTCAGCGGCATTCAATGCGTTAAAACCCGCAAACAGGAATTGTTTCCCTTGTACCGAATTCGAAAAATGATTTAGATTATTAACTGCTTCACGGTAAATCAAACCTTGATATCCGATTCCTTTGTTGAGTAAATGTGTATAAAGGGATTGATAGTAATTGGGTAACAATTTCCAAAAATCAATATATTTTTCTAATAATGCCGTTTTGTTTTCGACTTCAATTCCCCACTTTTTAATATCCTCGATATCTTTCAGGTAGGAAAGAACATGCGATGGTTCTAATAAATAGCGGTCAATCTCATTAAAGTCGTGTAGCAGTGTTTTCGCCCAATTGGCAAACAATTCAAAAGATTGTTGGTTTGCTTTATCGGTAATAGATAAGTAGACTTCGTAGAATTCAAATAATAGTTCAATGGGATCTATGGTACGAATACCAGCAATATTTTGCACAAAATCTTCAATACTTATAATTTCGGGAGAAAGTATATTAGTTGAAACTTGATTTTTTAACGCCTCAATAAGAAATATTTTAGCTCGTTTGTTTGGTAAAACTACAATCGTATTGGAAAGATTGCCTAAATAATTTTCAATTAAAACTGTGGCTATTTTATCTAAAAAAGAAGTATTTGTCATTCTATAAAAATAAAAAAACGCCCCGATAAATCGAGGCGTTTTCATAAATATTTTAGAAAGAAATTATTCTTTAATCAAAGATATTTCAACTCTTCTGTTCATTGCTTTTCCTTTTGCAGTTTTGTTAGTTGCAATTGGTTTAGTTTCTCCAAAACCTGTAGATCTAAGTCTATCAGCAGCAATTCCGTTTTCAATTAAATAATTTTTAACTGCAGCAGCTCTGTTCTCAGATAACGTTTGGTTAAGTTCATTACTACCATCACTATCACAGTGACCTTCGATCATGAATCTTGAATAAGGATATTCTTTTAAGATTGAAGTGATTGATTGTAAAACTGTGTAAGTACCTTTTTGGAAAGTAGCTTTACCAGAATCAAACAAGATAATTTTACCATAGTTGTTTAAAGTTTTCATAACTTCTTCAGAAACTTCTGGACAACCTTGATTAGCAACAGTACCTCTTACGTCTGGACATTTATCATCTTTGTCTAAAACACCATCTCCATCAGTATCTGGCCAAGGACAACCTGCGTTTTCTTTAGGACCTGCAACAGTTGGACACTTGTCATCTTTATCAGCTACTCCGTCTCCGTCAGTATCAGGACAACCTTTCAATGCAGCTAAACCAGCAACTTCCGGACAAGCATCATCTTTATCAGCAATTCCATCTCCGTCAGTATCAGGACATCCGTTCAATGCAGCTAAACCAGCAACTTCTGGACAAGCATCAGCACTATCTTGAATTCCATCTCCATCTGTATCAGGACATCCGTTGAATTCTTTTAAACCAGCAACTTCTGGACAAGCATCATCTTTGTCATAAATTCCATCACCATCTGTATCTTTACCTCCAAATTTGAAGATAAGACCAGCTGAATGTTGAAAATGTGATGGAGCATCTGGAGTTCCAGAAGCATCTACTCTATCACCAAAAGATTTTTTATATTTAGTAGCAAGTTCTATACCTACATTTTCAGTAAACCATAAAGTTAAACCAGCACCCGGGTTTAAAGTTCCGTAACTACTATCACCAAAGAAAGTATAACCTCCTCCAACAGATAGAGACGGATCAATAATTTTAGAGCTAATCAAATTCATGAAACTATATTTAACAGTCGCATCTACACCATAATACATTAAATCTCCAGGATTAGATACTACATAACCACGTGAATCATGACCTACTGCAGTTGGAGCAAATCTCACAAATTTGTCAATTTTATTCACAGAACCAGAAAGTCCGAAAGAGAAATTATCTCCTACGTATCTAGATAAAGTTAAATAAGACACAGAAGGAAGAATATTCCAGTTGTCTTTAACTGCAAATGGTTGAGAGAAATGTTGATCTAGCCAATTATGTCCTCCACCAGCACTTGCTTTAGTGTCTACGGCATTAACTCCAAAAGAGAGTGCCCATGGATTGTTACTGTCTTGTGCTTGAGAACTTAATCCCATCACCATCATTACAGCAACTAAAAGTTTGTTAAGATGTTTCATACTTAATTTTTTTAATTACAATTTAGTTAATTATAAACAAAAGTAATGCGTAAATTTTTAACTACAAAACTAAATGTTAAAAAAAACCTATAAATACTGCCAAAAGTGGAAATTATATAACTTCAAATCAAAATTATATAACATTTAACATTCTACCAACTTCAACAAAAGCACTGATAGCCTTATCTAGATGCTCTTTTGTATGTGCTGCAGATAACTGTACTCTAATTCTCGCTTTATCTTTAGGAACTACCGGAAAAAAGAATCCAATAACATAAATTCCTTTTTTTAAGAGTTCATCTGCCATTTTTTGTGACAATTTTGCATCATACAACATAACTGGAACTATCGCAGAATCACCATCAATGATGTCAAAACCTGCGTTCTTCATTCCGTCTTTGAAATAATTAGTATTCGATTCTAATTTATCACGTAATGAAGTATCCTTTTCTAATAATTCAAATACTTTTATGGATGCACCAACAATTGCAGGCGCTAAAGAATTAGAGAATAAGTAAGGTCTGGAGCGTTGACGCAATATTTCGATGATTTCTTTTTTGGCTGTAGTATAACCTCCCATCGCACCTCCAAGTGCTTTTCCTAATGTTCCTGTTATGATATCGACTCTTCCCATTACACCTTTTGCCTCGAGCGTTCCTTTTCCGGTTGCACCAATGAATCCGGCAGCATGACATTCATCTACCATAACCATCGCGTCATACTTATCTGCTAGATCACAAATTTTATCCAAAGGAGCTACAACGCCATCCATCGAGAAAACACCGTCTGTGACAATTAATTTGAAACGAGTTCCAGCTTCCGTAGCCTTGATTAATTGTTGTTCCAGGTCTTCCATATTACTATTTTCATAACGATAACGAGCCGCTTTACACAAACGAACCCCATCTATAATAGAAGCGTGATTCAAACTATCTGAAATTATCGCATCGTTTTCTCCTAACAAGGGTTCGAAAACCCCTCCGTTAGCATCAAAAGCTGCTGCGTAAAGAATAGTATCTTCAGTTCCGTAAAATTCAGAAATCTTTTTCTCCAATGTTTTGTGAATATCCTGAGTTCCACAAATAAAACGCACGGATGACATTCCGAAGCCATGGGTGTCCAAAGCATCTTTAGCAGCCTGAATCACTTCTGGGTGCGATGATAATCCAAGATAATTATTGGCACAAAAATTTAAAACTGTTTCTCCTGTAGAAATAGTGATTTCTGCTCCTTGAGGTGAAGTTATAATTCTTTCTTTTTTGAAAATTCCATTATCTTCAATAGTCTGTAATTCTGCTTGAAGATGCTCTTTTATTTTTCCGTACATTTTTATATTTTTAAAAGTTCAATTTTGCGAATAATTCATTTTTAAGGTTACAAATTTACTACATCGATTTCTTTTCCGATGTAAATAAGTGCTTTTTTTATCACTTTATAACCCATTAACTCAATTGCCGTTTGATAATTTTCCAATTGCTGTTGGTATTTCACATTGTGTGTACCTGTTTTATAATCCAATAACAAAACTTCTTTATTTTTTGTCAAAACCATTCGGTCGGGCTTAATAGTTGTACCTTCTTTTTGAATAATAGTTTGCTCATTCAAAACATCATTCCCTTCAGCAAAACAAATTTCTAATTCACTGTGATTAACAATTTCCTGAATCGTATTAAAAACAGTTTCTTTTTGACCAAAAGTTATCAATCCGTTTTCAATAGACTTCGTAATTGCCAAATCAACATCGTTTTTAGTTTTTACAAAAGATAAAATTTCGTGAATTACATTTCCGTATTCTATAGCTTCCTGCTGATGCGTTCCCCACATTAATGCTTCTCGTTGCGCAATTTTTATATTCTTTGGATTCAGAATTTCCGTTACCAAAGGAATAGTTTTTGAAGTATCAACGTGCTCTTTTCCCGCAGATAATTTCATCGAATTCCCAAATTCATATTCCAATTGATTTTCATCAAACCCAACTTTGTTATCTAAATAATTAATAAAAAATGAACACATATTATTCTTTGGCAATTCCCCTTTACTGGATAAATTCATGTTTGAAATAACATATAATTGCTCTTCGGCACGCGTTAAAGCCACATACAAAACATTGATGTTATCCAATAATTCTTCCTGTTTCTTTTGATTGTAAACCTCAGCAGCTTCTTCTCCAAAACCTTCTACCGCACTGCTATTATCTATTAAAACCTTTGGCAAACCAAAATCCTGTTCTTCAGCATTGAGCCATAATTTATCTTTTGGTTTTCTGGTATAATCTTCTTCGGCAAAAGGAAAAATCACGACTGGAAATTCCAATCCTTTCGATTTATGAATCGTCATAATTCGAACGGCATTTGTCCCTTCCGGAGATGGAATACTAAATTTCTCCGCATTTTTATCCCAGAAATTCAAGAAATCTGAAATTCCTGCTTGGTTGCGAATGTCTCGTTCGAGAACAATGTCCAAGAAATACTGAACGTAGGCATTACTAACTTTTGGGTTCAGGAACTTTGCTATTATTGTCTCTACCGCTTCATACAATGATTTTTTTCGAATGTTTTGAAACGAAAGTGAGACATCAAAACTCATTAACCACAATTCAAAATCAGTTTCCTGAAATAACGCCATGCCTTGAGCTATAAAATCATGTATTGGCAATTTATCCTGACTATTTTGCGCTAAATATTGAAGAAAGTTTGCTTTGGATTCCAAGTCGGAACTGTTTTTCAAGTATTTCAATAAATGAATAATCAACCGAACTTCGGTTGCATTTTGAATCATCAAGGTTTCCGAAGACAAAAGCGGAATTCTCTGCTCCGTCAAATAATTCGCAATCGCAATTCCTTGGCTTCGTTTTCGAGTCAGAATCACAATGTCTTTGTATTGAAACCCTTGTTTTAACGTTTTTTGAATCGTGTTTAAGGTTGCCAAAACATACAAATCGGTTTTACCCAAAGTTTCGTCGTCATCTTCCGAAGTTTCTATTTCTGGAATAAAAGAAATATTTACGTATCCACCGGTTTTGTCATTCGTTTTTTGATGACTATGATTTTCATACAAATCTTTATAATCCAAATGCTCGAATTCGTTCGAAATCAATTTGAAAAATTCATTGTTAAATTCGATTATCTGCGAATAAGACCGGTAATTTTTATCTAAATGTTCGAGTCTTTTGTCGGGATTATTGAACGGATTTTGATTTTTACTCAACTCAATGAATTGTTCCGCTTTTCCGCCACGCCATCTGTAAATGGATTGTTTGGGATCGCCCACAATCATCAAAGTTCCTTTTACTCCAAAATCATCCTGTCCCGAAAGTGCATTATCAATCAGTGGAATAAGGTTCTGCCACTGCATTTCGGAAGTATCCTGAAATTCGTCAATAAAAAAATGACGGTAACGCTCTCCCAATCGTTCGTAAATAAAAGGAGCGGGTTGGTTTTGAATTTCCCTATGGATAATCGCATTGAATTCCGAGATAGAAAGTACATTTTGTTCTTCCTGAATTTTGGCTAATTCATTACTTACTGAATTCAACAATGACAAAGGCGTAATGTTTTTCAGGAAAGCTTTATAAAAATTTATCTTTTCGAAAGCTGTGTAAACTTTAGTCAGAATTTGCAAAAATTCAGGAATAAGGTTTTCAATAATCGCTCGGTCTTTTGCCGTTTTATTGATTGCAATATCATCAAACTCATGAAACATTTTATTCTTAGGATTGAATTTCCCTTGCTGAATACTATTAATATGATTGGGAAAAGTCCCTCTGGAAAAAGATTTTACATCAATTCCATTTTTATCAATTAAGGTCAACGCTTCTTCTGCAAAAACAATCGTTTGCTTTTCTAAGTCTTTGCAGGCTTCGGAAAGTTTGGTTTTTATTTCGACAAACTCAGCGATGGATTTATCTTGAAAATGCGTGATTTCGTTTCTATTATTTTCATTTAAAACTAAGCGACCGGTTTCAAGAATTTCACGAGAAATATCCCAAGACTTATCATCGTCGGTTTTTTCCATCGTAAAATCGATGAGAAGCTTGGTTAACGTTTCATCTTCACCGGCTTGGGCGATGATGGCATCAACAGCTTCTACAAGCAGATTTTCGGTATCCAAAGTGACTTCAAACGTCATGGGCAAATTCAAATCATGGGCAAAAGCCCGAATGACTTTATGCGTAAATTTATCGATGGTCGAAATATCAAAAGCGGCATAATTATGAATTATGTGCTTGATGATTTGCTGTGATTTGGTTTTGATTTCAATGATAGAAAGTCCTATTGGCTCTTCGCTCCATTCTTCAGGATTATTTTCTTTTCGTTTGCCGTTTACCAAATCCTGCATTAAATCCTGTGCTTTCTCGCTTGGTTCGTCTTTGGCAAATTCGGAAAGACTGCCTACGATTCGGGATTTCATTTCGTGTACCGCTTTGTTGGTAAACGTAATGGCGAGAATATTGCGGTAGGCATCATTTTTTGGTGCGACAAGGATAATTTTCAGGTATTCTTTGACAAGCGCATAGGTTTTTCCAGAGCCAGCTGATGCGTCGTATATGGAGAATGAAGGTCTTTGCATTAAAATTTTTTAATTAACGATTTTTTATTTCTGATTTAGAATTAGCGTCCTAATTTCCCAAATCTCCTAGCCCTGATGGAAACGGCATCCTTTTTATAAGGTGATTTTTCATCACTTTATAAAAAGATATAGTGAACAGCAGGAAATAGCTCCTAAAAACACATGTATTAATAGGTTACTTTTTAAAATTTGTTCCGAAACTTCGGGATAAAACTTAAAAGTAGTATTTTTGCAGCATGGAAACAAATAGACAGAAAAAAATAGGTGGGGTTATCCAAAAAGATTTGGTTGATATTCTGCAAGGTGAAGTGAGAAAAAACGGATTGGCTAATTTAATCATTTCGGTATCCAAGGTTACTGTGACTACAGATTTATCAGTAGCTACAGTGCATTTAAGCGTTTTCCCTCAGGACAAAGCAAAAGAAATTTTAGAGGCGGTTAAGTCTAATGCTAAAAACATTAAGCATGATTTATCACAACGTGTTCGTTTGCAATTAAGAAAAGTTCCAAATTTGGTTTTCTTTATTGACGACTCTTTAGATTACATTGAAAAAATTGACAATGCGCTAGCCAATAGAGATAATCCTATCGAGAACAGAGATCTTTTGGACAAACGCAGATTTCAATAAAATTTGAATTTCCCCCTTTACATAGCCAAACGCTACATTCTTAGCAATAGTAAAAATAATGCTATAAACATCATCAATCGCATTGCCAGCATGGGAATTATTGTTGGCGCGATGGCTTTGTTTGTGGTTTTATCTGTTTTTAGTGGGTTGAAAGTTTTTAGTCTTTCGTTTACGAATGACATTGATCCCGATCTAAAAATAAGCAGTACTTTAGGAAAATCTTTTTTGATTACTCCAAATCAAGAAAGCCAAATCAAGAAAATTGAAGGCTTGGTTTCGTTTACTAAAATTATTGAAGAGCGTGTTTTATTCACTTTTGACGGAAAACAAGAAGTTACGTACTTGAAAGGCGTTGATGCTAATTTCAAAAAAGTTAACGCAATAGAAACAAAGCTTTTCAACGGACAATGGTTGAAACCAAATACTTACCAAGTGGTTGTGGGTTATGGAATTTCCCAAAAATTCTCTATGGGATTGCTTGATTTTAATCGTCAATTAGAAGTTTTAGTTCCAAAACCCGGAAAAGGCGCTATTGAAAATCCTGAAGAAGCTTTTAACAAAACGGATCTAATTCCTGTTGGGATTTATGCCATTAGCGAAGATTTAGATTCGAAATATGTTTTTGCTGATTTAGGTTTAGCCCAAGAATTATTGGAATACAAAACCAATCAGATTTCTGGAATTGAAATCAAGACGAAAACTGATGCTTATGAAACTGCAATTACTGAACAACTTCAAACTATTTTCGACAATAAAATTACTGTAAAAAACAGGGCGCAACTCAACGAGGCTCTTTACAAAATGTTGAATACGGAGAATATTGCGGTTTATTTAATTTTCACCCTAGTAATTGTTGTAGCGCTTTTCAACTTGATTGGCGCACTGATTATGATGATCTTAGACAAAAAAGGAAACCTAAAAACCCTTTTTAATCTGGGAACTGAAATCAAGGATTTACGAAAAATATTCCTGCTTCAAGGTACTTTACTGAGTGTTTTTGGAGGAATTATTGGCTTAGTTCTAGGAATTATAATCGTGTTGTTACAAGAGTATTTTCAGTTGGTTATGATTACTCCTACACTAGCTTATCCAGTGATTTTCTCTCTAGAAAATGTACTGATTGTTATGGGAACAATTGTCACACTTGGCTTTATTGCTTCCTTAATTGCAAGTAGTCGCGTGAGCAAGAAGTTGTTGGATTAATTTTTTTAATTAAAAAGAATATTTACATTTACTTTCTTAAATTCTAAACGCTATGATAGTTTCTGTCTAGTCCTTCTTTATTTGTAAAATAATTAGGACCACTTTATTTACCTTTAAGTTCAGCTAATAAGTCTGGACTAATCTTCTCATTAATCCTAATTTATCATGACAGAAACAACATTACAAAAAAACTTATTTTCTCGAATTTTCTCAACAGTAAAACAAGCTATCAAAGGAGATGAATCTTTTGATTACACCTCTGGAAGCATCAAAAAAGGAGTAATTCTCCTCGCCATTCCGATGGTATTAGAAATGCTAATGGAATCCGTTTTCGCTCTTGTCGATTTATATTTTGTTGGTCATTTAGAACAAAGCAGTTATGCTATTCAAGCGGTTGGTTTAACCGAATCAGTAATCACGATTGTTTATTCTATTGCCATAGGAATTAGCATGGCCGCAACTGCGGTTGTTGCTCGTAGAATTGGCGAAAAAGATCCTGTTGCTGCTGCAAAAGCGGGAATGCAAGCCATCATTATTGCACTTGTCATCAATACAATAATCAGCATTTTTGGTTTTATTTATGCCAAAGATATTTTGTTATTTATGGGGGCTTCCGTTGAAGCAGCTGAATATGGAGTTAACTTCACTCGAATTATGATGGGCGGAAGTTTATGTATCATGCTTTTATTTCTTATTAACGGAATATTCCGTGGCGCAGGAAATGCTGCCATTGCCATGAAAAGTCTTTGGTTGGCTAACATTTGCAATATTATTTTATGTCCCATATTAATTAATGGATTTGGACCTATTCCTGCTTTTGGATTAATGGGTGCCGCAATGGCAACAACTATAGGAAGAAGTATTGGTGTTTTATACCAATTGTATCATTTATTTAATGGCAGAGGAATATTGAAAATTATACCTTCTTATTTCATCCCAGATTTGGAACAGATTAAAGCATTGGTAAAAATCGCTGCTCCTGGAGTATTGCAATTTGTTATTGCTTCCTGTAGTTGGATATTTTTGGCTCAACTAGTCGCCACAACCGGTGGAGATCACGGTTCGGCGGGATATCAAACGGCATTGCGCATCATGATGTTTTTTATTCTTCCAGCTTGGGGATTAAGTAATGCCGCAGCAACTTTAGTAGGTCAAAATTTAGGTGCTAAAAAAGTTGAACGTGCCGAAAAATCAGTTTTTACCACCGCAAAATACAATGTAATTTTTATGGCGATTATTACGGTTATCACATTGGTATTTTCCCGTTCTCTAATTTCATTTTTCACTAACGACCTGATTATTCAAAAGATTGCCGTTGAAGCATTACAAACCATGTGTTTGGGATATGTTTTTTACGGAATTGGGATGGTGTTAATTAATACATTCAATGGTGCCGGTGATACTTGGACTCCTACAATGATTAATTTTTTCGGATTCTGGTTGTTCCAAATTCCGTTGGCTTATTTATTATCCAAATATTATAAAATGGGGCCAACTGGTGTTTTTATAGCGATTCCTATAGCTGAAACTGCCATTACTTTAGCAAGTATCGTTCTTTACAAAAGAGGGAAATGGAAACGTATAAAAGTATAAGACAAAAGGCTTAACAAATTTGTTAAGCCTTTTATATTTTAAACAACCTCGTATCCCACGTACGCTTCTTCGATTTCATTCAAAGCGGCGAACAACTCTTCAGGACGATCAAGCGTTACTAATTTTTGTTTGTGCGTTTTAAAAGAATGAATTCCTTTGAAATAATTGGTGTAATGAGGACGCGTTTCCACAATTCCTAATCGTTCGCCTTTCCATTCCATTGCCCAAGTGAGGTGATTTCGAACGGCTTCTACTCTGTCTATAACAGTTGGTTTTGCTAAATGTTCTCCCGTTTTAAAGTAATGTTTGATTTCGTCAAAAATCCAAGGATAACCAATAGCAGCTCGACCAATCATAATTCCGTCGATGCCGTATTCATTTTTATATTGTAATGCTTTTTCCGGAGAATCGATATCTCCGTTACCGAAAATTGGCATTGTGATTCTAGGATTATTTTTTACTCGGGCAATGTGCGACCAGTCGGAATGACCTTTATACATTTGAGCACGAGTTCTAGCGTGTATGCTTAAAGCGGCAACACCAATGTCTTGCAAACGCTCTGCAACCTCATCAATATTAATCGAATTATCATCCCAACCCAAACGGGTTTTTACGGTTACCGGTAAATGCGTACTATCAATAACAGCCTGAGTCAGACGAATCATTAAATCAACGTCTTTGAGAACTCCGGCACCAGCGCCTTTGCAAACCACTTTTTTAACAGGGCAACCAAAATTGATATCTATTATATCCGGGTTTACGGTTGAAACAATTTTGGAGGACATGGCCATAGCTTCTTCATCACCGCCAAAAATTTGAATTCCTACAGGTCGTTCGTAATCGAAGATGTCTAGTTTCATTCGGCTTTTAATGGCGTCGCGAATTAATCCTTCCGAAGAAATAAATTCAGAATACATCATATCAGCTCCATGGGCTTTACACAATCTGCGGAAAGGCGGATCGCTCACATCTTCCATAGGTGCGAGAAGTAAAGGGAAATCAGGTAATATTATGTTGCCAATCTTGATCATCAATTTATTTTTTTGCAAAGATAGTTAAGAAAGTTCGGTTATGAAATTTAATCTTATGTGTGACAATCATTTAAAATTAATAATTATTTTTACGAAAACTTTGCAATGCTTTATCAATTTGGCTTCTACAGTTCCGTTTTACTCATTTCGTTTACGCAAGGGATCATTTACAGCTTACTCTTACTTGCAAAAGCCATTAAAACCGAAAACAAGTCAAATTATTGGTTAAGTATTTTTATTTTCCTCTGTAGCCTTTATATTGCGCCTTGGATGCTTGGTTTTGCTGGTTGGTATGACAATCAACCATACAGGGATTTTTTATTTTATACTCCTTTTCAACACCTTTTATTTATAGGGCCTACCATCTTTTTTTACACGCAAAGCCTGTTAAATCCATCTTTCAAATTTTCAAAAAAAGAAGCCCTTCATTTACTTCCTGGATTTTTTTACCTTATCTATATTGTTGCCATTTGGATTTATGATAAGTTCATTTTAGGCGAAAATTATTTCTATGAAAACGGAATGGACAAGGATTTTGACCAATGGTACCAAAAGCTGGGTTTACTTTCTATGATTGTTTATTTTATTTTGAGTATCCGATATTATAATGTATACAAAAAACTAATGTTTCAAGTAGTTAGTTATGCCGATTCTATTTTATTTAAATGGATAAAAACCTATCTGATGGCTTTTTTAGTGATGCTTCTTCTTCCTATTTTTTTTGATATTGTAGGATTCTTTTATCCCGAAATAAAATCGTATCAAGGCAGTTGGTGGTTTTTTCTGTCCTTTTCGATAGTTATGTATTACATTGCAATTACAGGATATTCCAATCCTATAAATACCACAATTCCTTTTAAGATGTCGTTTTTTGATAAAAATCCGATTCTTTTATTGAATGAAAATAATTCAGATGAATCAGAAACCATAATTGATATTCAGCACGAAACTTTTGAAGAAAAAAAATCGCCCGAAATTGAACTTTGGAAATCAAAAATTGCAACCTTAATTCAAACTGAAAAATTGTATAAAAATCCTGAATTAACCCTTACCGATTTAGCAAAAAAATTAGAAACAAATGCTGCTGTGATTTCTAAAGCTATCAACCAAGGTTTTCAAATGAATTTTAACGATTGTATCAATAATTACCGAATTGAAGCCGTAAAAAATAGTTTTATAAATGGCGAACAAAAAAAATCTACCTTACTAGGAATCGCTTTTGATAATGGGTTCAATTCAAAAGCTACTTTCAACCGCTCTTTCAAAAAAAATACTGGAAAAACTCCGAAAGAATTCATCGAAACGCTATAACTTATTTATTTACAGCCTTATTAAATTCAAATATTAGTCTCAAATCATAATTTGAAGCGATTGGCTATAATTTATAGCGCAATTTTGTCCTGTTATTAATCATTAAAACAAGAAACATGGCAAAATTAATTATCGCAATTGTATTGACATTAACTTCAACTTTTGCAAATGCACAACTGAAAGGTTCGGGAAAAATTAGTACTAAAAATTATGATTACAAAAACTTCGACAAAGTCTATTTTGAAGATTTAGATGGAAAAATAGAAATTGAAATTGGAAAAACTTGGAGTGTTTTAATAACTATTGATGACAACCTAGAAAGCCTTTTAAGCTTCTCAGAAAACGTTTCAGAAAATGAATTAAAAATTCAATTCAAAGAAAACAAAAACAATAAAATCTATGTTGAAGATTCCAATATCATAATTAAAATTACGATGCCAGAAGCGAGTGTCATTAAAAATTCCGGAAACAGTGATTTGAGAGTTCAGAATATTTCAGGGCGTTACTTTATACTAGAAAATACTGGAAATGGTGATAGCAATGTTAGTGGTACAGTTGATGTTTTGGACATTATTAAAATTGGAAATGGTGATATTGATGCTTCGAATCTTAACGCTAGAAAAGCGGAATTAAAAAGCACTGGAAACGGGAACTTGACTGTCAATGTTTCTGAAATGCTTTCAGCTAGATTAATCGGAAATGGAGATGTCATTAATACAGGCAAAGCAAAATTTGATTCGGGTTCAAAAAAATCTGGTAATGGAGATTTAATTCTAAAAAATACCAAATTCAAAAATCAAACTCACTCTCAAAACAAATAACCATGAAACTACTAACTAAAATCACAAAACCCATTTTGTTGCCTCATTGGTCACAAGATTTATTTTTAACAATTCCCCGAATTGTTTGTGGCTACTTGTTAGCCTTTAATTTTGGAGCAGCAAAATTCGGAATGCCTTGGTCACCAACCGATGCTAATTTAGGATTTTTTGAAGTCGCTTTTTGGTTTCCAAATGATGTGGCAAATTATGGTGGAATTTTTGCTATTGCTCCAATATTTTTTGCTTGGATGGGTGCCTTTGCAGAAGCCATTGGCGGATTATTGTTATTGTTCGGACTTCAAACTCGAATTGCTTCTTTCCTTATTATATGTACTATGCTGGTTGCTATTTTTATGCAACAAATCAACAACGGATTATGGAATTGTCTTGCCGCCATGGGATTTCTTTGGGTGGCGATGTTTTATTTAATTCTAGGTTCAGGAAGATTTGGAATTGATTATCTACTAACTAAAACCAAAATATAATTATGAAAATCCCAGTAACAATAATAGCATTAGTACTTACTTTATTAGTAACAAGTTGCGTGCAGAAATCGTATAAAAAGACTATTGTTTTTACTTTGGATGCATCCAAAATAAAAAATAGTAAAAAAGTGGGAATAAGAGGAAACGACAAACCTTTATCTTGGGATTATAACACCAAAATGAATGAGATTAAAAAAGACAGTCTTTATGAAATAACCGTAACATTTGAAACTGGATATAAATTTACTGAAGTAAAATTTGTAGTAAATGACGACTTCGAATTCAAAAATGAAGACAACAGAAGAGTAGTTTTTTCAAAAAAAGACACCACTTTTTACAATGCAAAATATAATATGAGGTAAAATATAATTTTTTAAAATACCTGAAAATGAATTCCAATTCAACTGTCAAACTTTTACCCTATATTTGCAGATTAAATGCGTAAGCATTAGTAAAATTGACAGATACAGAAGATGAAGCATATTAGAAATTTTTGCATTATTGCACATATTGACCACGGAAAAAGTACGCTTGCTGACAGACTTCTTGGTGCCACACAAACCGTTACCGCTCGTGAAGAAAAAGCGCAATTGCTTGATAACATGGACCTGGAGCGTGAACGTGGGATTACGATTAAGAGTCACGCGATTCAGATGGAATACACGTATAAAGGACAAGAATACATCCTGAATTTAATTGATACTCCGGGACACGTGGATTTTTCCTATGAGGTTTCTCGTTCGATTGCTGCTTGTGAAGGTGCGCTTTTGATTGTAGATGCAGCGCAAAGTATCCAAGCACAAACGATTTCAAATTTATATTTGGCCTTGGAGAATGACTTGGAAATTATTCCGGTATTGAATAAAGTGGATTTACCAAGCGCCAATCCAGAGGAAGTAAGTGACGATATTATCGATTTACTTGGATGTAAATTGGAAGATATTATTCACGCTTCAGGTAAAACTGGTTTTGGTGTTGAAAATATATTAGCAGCTATTATCGAAAAAATTCCGCCTCCATCAGGAAATGTGGATGAGCCGTTGCAAGCATTGATTTTTGACTCGCATTACAATCCTTTTCGAGGAATCGAAGTTATTTTTCGTGTAAAAAATGGACAAATTAAAAAAGGCCAGAAGATTAAATTCATGGCTACCGGAAATGAATATTTTGCAGACGAAATTGGCACATTGAAATTAAACCAAGTTCCGAAACAAGTAATTTCAGCAGGTGATGTTGGTTATTTGATTTCTGGAATTAAAGAGGCAAAAGAAGTAAAAGTGGGAGATACGTTGACCGATGCAAAAACGCCAACAACAAATATAATTACTGGTTTTGAAGATGTGAAACCAATGGTTTTTGCGGGAATCTATCCTGTAGACACCGAAGATTACGAGGAGTTGAGAAACTCTATGGAAAAACTTCAGTTGAATGACGCTTCGTTGGTATTTTTACCGGAAAGCTCAGCAGCTTTGGGATTTGGTTTCCGTTGCGGATTCTTGGGAATGCTTCACATGGAAATTATCCAAGAACGTTTGGAGAGAGAGTTTAACATGACAGTTATTACTACCGTTCCCAACGTTTCATATTTAGCTTACACCAAAAAAGATCCTACAACACCGCTTATCGTAAATAATCCTTCGGACTTGCCGGAGCCTTCTCGTTTGGATCATGTTGAAGAACCTTTTATAAAAGCAACTATTATTACTAAGGCTGATTATGTTGGAAATGTAATGAGTTTGTGTATCGAAAAACGTGGATTGATTACTAATCAAACGTACTTGACTACAGAACGTGTAGAATTGACTTTTGATATGCCGTTGGCAGAAATAGTATTTGACTTTTACGACCGTTTGAAAACCGTTTCTAAAGGATATGCTTCGTTTGATTACACTCCAATTGGGATGCGAACGTCTAATTTGGTTAAAGTAGATATCTTATTGAACGCTACCATTGTTGATGCTTTATCCTCTTTGATGCATGCCGATAATGCATATTCGATTGGTAAAAAAATGTGTGAGAAACTAAAAGAATTAATTCCACGCCAGCAATTTGACATCCCTGTTCAAGCTGCTATTGGAGTAAAAGTGATTTCGCGTGAAACGATAAAAGCATTACGTAAAGATGTAACTGCCAAATGTTATGGTGGAGATATTTCTCGTAAACGTAAATTATTGGAAAAACAGAAAAAAGGTAAAAAACGTATGAGACTGGTTGGAAATGTTGAAATTCCGCAAGAAGCGTTTATGGCTGTTTTGAAGCTGAATGATTAAAAATTATTTTAAATTCTGAATTTTAAATTATAAATGAAACCTGACAATATAAAAATTGTCAGGTTTTTTTGTTTTTATTTATTCTTCAACCATTCAAATAATCGGTTGGCATCTTCGAATTTAAACAATTGGGTTCCCTCATTCATGGTTGCTGCTGAACCGCAAGCGACTCCCCAACGGATGACTTCTTTCAGACTTTTATTTTGCGAAAGCGCCCAAACCATTCCGCCAACCATACTGTCTCCGGCACCTACAGTACTTTTTTTGACCACATTAGGAGCCGGAACAAACTCGTAAACATCTTTTGTAACCAAAACTGCGCCTTGCGGTCCAAGTGAAACAACGACGATTTCGGCGCCACCTTTAGCTATTATTTGTTTTGCCGCTTCATTTACTTCCTCCAGTTCCAATCGCTCTACGCCAATCAGTTTTGCGAGTTCACCAACATTTGGTTTGATCATATAAACACCAACTTCTAACGCTTTTTTTAGTGCTTCGTCTGAAGTGTCCACAATTAATTTAGCACTTGATTTTTTTGCTATTTTAGCAATTTTAGAATAAAAATCATCGGACAAACCTTCATTCAAACTGCCGCTAGCTACTAAAAATTTTGGATTTAAATTAGCTATCGTTTCTAATATTCTTTTGCTTTCTTCTTTGGAGATTTTTCCTCCTGTAAATCCAAAACGGTATTGAGAATTAGTATTGTCATCCACAGCAACAAAACTTTCTCTGGTCCAACTTTCAACGGCAATTCCTTCATAGGCAATTCCTTCTTTAGCAACCAATTCTTCCAGCATTTTACCTGTAGGTCCGCCAGAAGTAAAAACCGCCAATGAAGTTCCACCTAAACGAGAGATTGCCTTAGACACGTTTATTCCGCCTCCACCAGCATCAAACCTCGGTTCCTCACATCTAATTTTCTGTTCTGGAACTAATCCTTTAAAATGAGTGCTTTTATCTAAAGCCGAGTTAACTGTTATAGTAACGATATCAAATAATTCCATTGTTGATGATTTTAATTACTTAAAGATGCGAAAAAATGGCGAAAATTGATGCAATTCGACGCGAATATTTCTTTGTATATTTGCAATCTCAAAACATTAAAAATAATGATCGAAGATAAAAGCCCACAACGTACAAGTATTGCTCAATTAGGAGAATTTGGATTGATAGACCATTTAACAAAAAACTTTGAAATCAATCAGCCTTCTACTCTAAAAGGGATTGGCGATGATGCTGCTGTTTTGGATTTCAAAGATAAAAAGGTAGTCGTTTCTACAGATTTACTGATTGAAGGTATACATTTTGACTTGGCTTACATGCCTTTAAAACATTTGGGCTATAAAGCAGTTGTAGTCAATGTTTCAGATATTTGTGCGATGAACGCCAAACCAACACAAATCACGGTTTCTGTTGCTGTTTCCAATAGGTTTCCACTAGAAGCGTTGGATGAATTATTTGCCGGAATTACGCATGCAGCCCGTGAATATAATGTGGATGTTATAGGTGGTGATACTACTTCCTCCCAAAAAGGATTAATTATCAGTATTACTGCCATTGGCGAAGCAGATGAAGAAGAGATTGTGTATAGAAACGGTGCCAAAGAAACTGATTTATTAGTAGTTACCGGAGATATTGGTGCTGCTTACATGGGATTACAAGTTTTGGAACGTGAAAAGCAAGTTTTTCAAGTTAATCCAAATTCACAACCGGATTTAGATGCATATACGTATTTAATCGAACGTCAATTGAAGCCTGAAGCACGTAAAGATGTTCGTACTTTATTACATGCTTTAGAAATAAAACCAACTTCAATGATTGACATATCGGATGGATTGTCATCTGAAATTATGCATTTGTGCAAACAGTCCAAAGTGGGTTGTAATTTATATGAGGACAAATTACCAATCGACCCAACATTTATTAACGTTTGTGAAGAATTTAATATTGACAGTACAACAGTTGCCATAAACGGAGGCGAAGATTACGAATTGCTTTTCACTATTGCCATGGAAGATTTTGAAAAAATCAAAGCAAATCCAAATTTCACAATTATTGGCCATATGACACAAGAAAGTGAAGGAATTCATTTAGTTACTCGAGCGAACACCAAAATTGCTTTGAAAGCACGTGGTTGGGATGCTCTAACTCAATAAAACTTCATTAATCAACACAAAAAACGATACTTAATAGGTGTCGTTTTTTGTTTAAGAAAATTTAGAAAAGCAATCCTTTATTTTTTGCCTCTCGGACTAAGTCGATATCACTGCCGCCTTCTATCTTTAATAACTCTTTTAATTTTATTTTTCTTTGCTCAATGGCCCCTAATGAAATTGGAATGTATTGTGGAATGTCACTCAAATTAGTTCCCTTTGAAATATGAAATAAAATTTCCTTGTCAAATTGATCAATTTCAACACTATCTTCCTCAGATTGGGCTAACATTTTTAGAACCGACTGACTATAATATTTTTCATTTTTTATAACTTTATCAAATGCAAAAAGTAATTCATCAAAGGTTAAATCATTTTTTATAACCAGCCCATTAGGGTTTATAGATTTGATAATGGTTTTTATCTTTAATAATTCTGTATACATAGTAAGCAAAATTATTTTACATTTTGGCATGTACTCTGATATTAATCTTGCCAAATCCTCACCTGAATAAATATTTTTTTCTTCATAAGGCGGCATACTAATATCTAAAAAGGCAATGTCAAACAACAAAGCATCCGGATTTGTAATAATCCCATAAGCCGATTCACAATCTTTAGCTTGCGTTATAAAAAACTCAAACTTATCAGGATTATATCTAGTAATTGCATTTTTGTATCCTTCTATAATAAAAGGGTGGTCATCAACGATTAATATATTATTTTTTCTTATTGATTGCTCAATTATCATTTCTGTGTAAGTTTTTTTTATTTATTCTATTGGGACTGTAATTGTTATAATTGTGCCTTCTCCTTTTTTCGATTTTATATCAACAACTCCATCGCATTCATTGGTTCGGAAAAGTATATTTTGCAATCCTATTCCTTTTTTGGCTGTCTTAACATTGAAGCCGACCCCATCATCACTCATCATCAAAATCAGATGATCTTCTTCTTTTTTTAGTTCAATTTTAATATTATCTGCTATAGCATACTTATTGACATTTTGAAGTACTTCCTGAAGAATTCGATATAAATTAATTTTGACTGAATTGCTTATTAATTCCCATTTTATACCTGAGTCAATAATTGAAACTAATTTTGACTTAAATGTCTTTTTTTGGTCTTCAAATAAATTGTCAACAATAGCGACGAAGTTATTAATTAATTCTGATTTTTCTCTATTTAAATCATGAGAAATTTCACGAATATCCTGCTCAATACTTTTTAACTCTGTTAAATAATCATTCCTTTTTTCAACAGCGGTTCCGTCATCAATTTTATTTAAGCTGTCTAAGTTAATTCGGACTCCAAACATCCTTCCTAAAACTCCATCGTGTAACTCACGAGCTACTCTTTTTTTCTCCTTAATTCTAATCCCTTCAATAGTATTCTGTTGCGAAATCATTAAATTATAGATTTCCTCATTTGCTTTTTGTTGTTGTTGTTTGAACTGTAACTCCCTATTTTTAGCTTTCTGCGTTTTAATGACAAAAGTAAACAAACCCAACATTGCTAATCCACTGAAAATATAAACTAGATTCCTGTTTTGCTCTACTAAATCCGAGTTTTTATCTTTTATCTGATCCGTGTCATACTCTATGCGGGTGAATTTTTCCCCCATATTTCGTTCCGCCTTTTGGAGACTGTCGTTAATATGAATGTATTGTTTGGTATAGCTAGTTGCTTTTTTGGGTTCTATAACAGCTAATTGCTTAAGCGAAGCCAAGACATTTCGGAAGTTTTTGGAACTCCGGGCTGTTGCAAGTGCTTCTTTGGAATACCGTATCCCTTTTAGCGTATCCCTTTTTGAAGCAAAATATTCCGATAAATGGATTTTATTAGTAATAATTCCGGCTGTCAACTGCAAACTATCCCTCAGCTTCAGTGATTGATAAAACAGCTCGGGTAACCCCTCAGATTCATTCAGTTTGAATTTCGAATACGCTAAATTATCCAAAATCATCGCATATAACGATGGTTTATCAATCAATAAGTTTTTTTGTTCTAATCCTTGTCGAAAATAAAATATTGCCTGTTTGTGCTTTTTCATGTTTTGATAAACAAACCCAAGATTGTTCAATGAAGCGGCTTTCGACTGAAATACAGATGGCAATACCTCATTATCTATATTAGCTAAGGCTTTAGTGTGAAATTCTATGGCTCTATCGTATTCTTCCCTTTCATTATATAAAGCTCCTAAATAGTTATAGGAATCGTATAGAATATCATTGGCCTTTTCTCCTTTTATGGCTCGCAGGGCGTTGAATACGGCTATTTCGCTACCCGAAAAATCCCCTTCACCATATTGCAACAATGCTTTGTTCAACCGTATTCTTGCCAAATTATAATTATCATGACGGTACATTTTCTCGGCCTTAGAATAGTACAGGAAAGCGCTATCCGAAACGGCTTGAGCGCCGTAATAATCCCCAAGATAAGTATAGGCTTTCGCTATATTCACGGTGTCCTTATTACTTTCTGAGTTTTCTAAAACAAGGTGTACTGTTTCTTTGTACCCTTTCCAATCATTCATGTTATAATACCGATTAGCTACCCGAAACAAGTTTACCTTATTCATCGAATCATTGGGCTGACTGATGATGATAGCCAATGCTTTTTGGTTGTACCCTTGTTTTTTGATAAGCGGCAGGCTATCTTCATTTGCCAGCGAAAGATAGGAAGTCAAACTATCCTTTGAAGATACTCCTGCTGAATTTACTTTTGTTTTCTTGGTGCAACCAAGAAGCACAAACAGTATAAGAAAAAATATGTAGTAAATGTTTTTCAATAGGTATTCTTGTATTTCACCAAAAATAGTGAAATAAACCTATTGACATAAAAAAAGCTATCAAAAATTTGATAGCCTAATAATTTTTTATGAAATTATCCTAAATATTAATTTATTTAGTCAACTTTTTTATTTCCTCCTAATGATTGATTTCCTGTCAAGTCCACTTTTTTATTTCCTCCTAATGACTGATTTCCCGTCAAATCTACTTTTTTATTCCCCCCTAGTGACTGATTACCAGTTAAATCTACTTTTTTATTTCCACCTAATGATTGATTTCCAGTCAAGTCTACAATTGCATTGTTTTCAACTTTAGCATTGTTTTTAGTCTCAGGTGTAGTAAAAGATGTCAATATCATCACCAAAGAAAATAATCCGATTGTTAAGATTGCTTTTTTCATAATTTGGAGTTTTTATGTTGTTGTTTTGTTTTGTCTTATTTTTGAACCACACTCACATGCAATTCTTTTGTAAAACTACAGAGACAACTTCAAAAATTCCTACAAAAAAAGGCGTTTATGGTAGAATGCACCCGTTTGAGAGTGAATGGCCGTCAAATTAAAGTGGATGACTGTTTTTTAAATTTCCAGATAATTTCCATTGGAAAAATCAGAAATAATAAGGTCGATATTTACCCTGTATGATTTGGAAAAAGGCAGTTTCACAGCGCTGTTTTTAATGTAACACACTGAATTTCCACTATGAATCCTAGAAATATAATTACGATTGACTATATAACTGTTATGAATTCTAATGAAAGGGAATGACAAGACACCCTCAAAATGCTTCAATGTTTTGAAAGCTGTTATCATTTCACCATTATTTAGGTAAATATCCGTAGAGTTATTATCGGCTTGGAAATAACAAATGTCTTTGGCTGCAATATATCTATAATCACCATAGGATTTGATACACAGAATTAGAGATTGATCTTGATTTGGGGTTTCTTGTCTGGAAAAAACTGTAGGTTCTTTATCAACAACTAATGATTGCTCTAAAAAAACTTCTTTAGAAACAATTGATTTATTCAATTTTAAAACTGATTTTACAACATCGATTCGTGTCAGTGGCTTTATTAAATAATCGAAAATCTCGTATTTTATAGCATCAAAGGCTAAATCTTTCCTAGCAGTTGTAATGATAATTTTAGGAATTACTTTTAAATACCGGTGCAACTCATTAATTAGAGCCAGAGACAAATTACTGGCCGGATCAACGGGGTCAATTTCCAAAAAAACTATTTGTGGTGTATGTTCTAATATCAGATTTAAACCCTCTTCATAATTATTAGCCGATGCTACAAAATCGAGTTCTGAAAAACTATCAGCCATGGCTTTTGTTTTCAAAACACTTTCTTGATCGTCGTCAATAATAATGTACGAATAATTCATCAATGGTTTTTCCTGAAATTGTTAGGCATTACATTATACGTCCAAAGCAAAATATACTTTAAATTATTAAGTAACAATGGTAGTTTTGGGAAACTAGTTAAACAAAAAAATCATATTTAACATTCTAAAAATAAGCATTTAACCTTTTTTACATATATGTTGTTAATATGTTTTTAACAAATGTTGACACATTGAGACGAAGTGCAAATTTATCCGATAAAGAGCATTCTTTTTATTTTAAAACCAGTTAAAAATTATAACTGTCTAGTAAATCATGCCTGAAAACATCACGTTATTATCCAAAAAAAATTCCAATAGAAAATCTTTTACCCATTTTATTGAGGACCTAAAAATTTAACATATCGATCGATTGTTTATAACATTATCCGAATTAACAATCAAAAAAATAAGCACAAAAATACTTTTTTTACAAAATTATCTTACTTTTATGCGAAAAATTAACCCTATGAAAAAACTATTTGTATTAATTTGCTTAACTTTTTCGTTATCTGGTTTTAGCCAAGAAAAAGAAACCACCAATTTCAAAAGAAATGAATTAAAAGGAAATGCTCTTTTTTTAGTACTGGGCGCAGTAGAAATAACTTATGAAAGAATTATTAATCAAGATACTGGACTTGGAGTTTCTTTATTCTTTGTGTCTGAAGATGAATTTGAAACTAACTTAAGTCTAACTCCATATTATCGCGCTTATTTTGGTAAAAAACCAGCCGCTGGATTTTTTGTAGAAGGTTTTGCAATGTTTAATTCATATATAGACCACGGTTACACAACATACTATTATGATAATGGAACGACTGTAACTAATTTTGTAGCAGATGAAACAGGAGCTGACTTTGCTCTTGGTTTTGGCTTAGGATCTAAATGGATTCACAGAAAAGGATTTGTCTTTGAAATCAATGCTGGAATAGGACGCAATTTATTTAGTGATAATAGTCCAGAGATTGTTGGACGAGGCGGAATAACATTAGGTTACAGATTTTAAACAAAAAAGCTTCTCAATCGAGAAGCTTTTTTTATATAGTCCTAAACTAATTACATTTTCATCAACCAGTTTTTCATTGATACCTCATTTTCGATAATAGCTTTCAAGTCTGCAATAGCTACACGATCTTGTTTCATCGTATCTCTATGACGAATTGTTACTGTTTGATCTTCTATTGTTTGATGATCTACTGTAATACAAAACGGAGTTCCTAAAGCATCTTGCCTTCTGTAACGTCTTCCTACCGCATCTTTTTCATCATAAGAAACATTGAAATCCCAACGTAAATCTTCAATGATTTTGTGTGCGATTTCTGGTAATCCGTCTTTCTTTACCAATGGTAAGATGGCTGCTTTTGTTGGAGCCAAAACCGAAGGTAATTTCAACACTGTTCTTGTAGAACCATCTTCTAACGTTTCTTCTTTTAATGAAGTTGCAAAAACTGCCAAGAACATTCTGTCTAATCCTACTGAAGTTTCCACAACATAAGGAACATAATTCTGGTTCAATTCAGCATCAAAATACTGTAATTTTCTACCGGAGAATTGTTCGTGTGCTTTCAAATCGAAATCAGTTCTGGAGTGAATTCCTTCTAATTCTTTGAATCCAAACGGGAAATTAAATTCAATATCCGCAGCCGCATTAGCATAATGCGCTAATTTTTCGTGATCGTGGAAACGATAATTTTCTCTACCTAAACCAAGTGATAAATGCCATTTTAAACGAGCTTCTTTCCAAAATTCATAATGCTTCATTTCTTCGCCTGGACGCACAAAAAATTGCATTTCCATTTGTTCAAACTCGCGCATGCGGAAAATAAATTGCCTTGCAACGATTTCATTTCTAAACGCTTTTCCAGTTTGTGCAATTCCAAAAGGAACTTTCATTCTTCCTGATTTTTGTACATTCAAGAAGTTCACAAAAATACCTTGCGCCGTTTCTGGTCGCAAATATAAATCCATTGCTGAATCTGCTGAAGCTCCAAGTTTTGTACCAAACATCAAGTTGAATTGACGCACTTCGGTCCAGTTTCTTGAACCTGATTCCGGGCAAGCAATTTCTAATTCTTCGATTAATGCTTTTACATCTTCCAAGTCTTCGTTTCCTAAAGAACGTGCCATTCTTTCGAGAATTTCTCTTTCTTTAGCTTTGTATTCCATTACACGGGTATTTGTCGTCACAAATTCCTGTTCATTGAAAGCATCACCAAAACGAGCACGTGCTTTTTCGATTTCTTTGATTGCTTTTTGATTTAGCTTTTCAGCATAATCTTCAATCAAAACGTCGGCTCTATATCTTCTTTTTGAATCTTTGTTGTCAATTAATGGATCGTTAAAAGCGTCAACGTGACCAGATGCTTTCCAAGTAGTTGGATGCATCAATATTGCCGCGTCAAGACCTACAATGTTATCGTTCATTTGAACCATTGCTTTCCACCAATATTCGCGTATGTTCTTTTTTAATTCTACTCCGTTTTGTGCATAATCATAGACTGCACTTAAACCATCGTATATTTCGCTTGACGGAAAAATAAATCCGTACTCTTTTGCGTGCGAAACTACATTCTTAAATAAATCTTCTTGTTTTGCCATAATGATGCAAAAATATAAAAAGTGAACTTAAAAAAAAGAAAATTGTTAAAGATTGAAGCATTGATTTGTCTATTTTTATAAATAAATCCCTGATTACATGTTTGAAAGCATTATTAATCTCTTTTTTCCAAAAGTCTGTTCCGGTTGCAGCTCTTTTTTATTGTCTAATGAAAATGTAATTTGCACGGTTTGCCGACACGAAATTCCGTTAACGAATCATCACTTAAATCCTGAAAATGATGCTTTCAAAAAGTTTTATGGGCGAATTCCTGTAGTGCATACTTCGGCATTATTTTATTTTCATAAAAAGGGAATTGTCCAAGAGCTCATTCATAATTTGAAATACAAAGGACACGAGGAAATAGGAACTGTTCTTGGCGAATGGTATGCCGAAGATTTAAAAACCATTGAATCATTACAATCTATTCATGAAATTATTCCGGTTCCATTGCACCGAAGAAAATTAAAAGAAAGAGGTTACAATCAAGTCACCGCTTTTGGAACCGCACTTTCTTCGAGTTTAAACATCGATTACAATGATACTATTTTAGTTCGAAATGTATACTCAAAAACACAATCCAAGAAAAACTTATTAGGAAGAACAGAAGGAATCGAAAGCACTTTTGATGTTTCCTTTACTGAAAAAGACCACAATAAACATTTCCTTTTAATTGATGACGTTATTACAACAGGATCAACATTGGAAGCTTGTTCCCGCGCTTTATTAAAAATTCCCGGCGCAAAAATCAGTATTGTTTGTATGGCAATGGCGCAATCGTAATTTAAAAATTTTGGTTCTAAAAACGGGTATTTAAAACAAAATGACAATTTAAAGCACCACCGTTTTTTAGCCCTGATTACTTCACCTAACTTTTACACTCATAGGAGTTCAGTAAACTTCGTTTGTAGTGGAAATCCTTTTTATGCGCCTTTTCGGCGGATAAAAAGATTATAACGGAAAGCAGGACACGAGCGGAGTGAACTGACGAATTAGATAGCTCCTGAAAACAAGCCGATTACAACTCCAAAGAATATACTATCAATTAATTTAATGAAATTATAACGAAATAGAATTTCCGTTTCCAAAGTTTAATGTTTAAATTTGAATAAATATTTATAAATCATTAAACAATCATATTATGGCTTTTGAATTACCACAATTACCTTATGCGTATGACGCATTAGAACCTTATATTGATGCGCGCACGATGGAAATTCATCACACGAAACATCACAACGCTTACATTACCAACGTGAATGCTGCTATTGCAGGTACGGATATGGAAGGTAAGACGATTGAAAATATTCTGATTAACCTTGATATGAAAAACATGCCCGTTCGTAACAATGGTGGTGGTTTTTATAATCATAATTTATTTTGGACGGTTATGACACCAAACGGTGGCGGACTTCCAACTGGAGATTTATTGGCTGCGATTGAAGCTGCTTTTGGAACTTTTGAAGAGTTTAAAGCTAGTTTCAGCAAAGCTGGAGCAACACAATTTGGTTCTGGATGGGCTTGGCTTTGTGTTCATAAAGGAGGAAAAGTAGAAGTTTGCGGTACTCCAAACCAAGACAATCCATTAATGCCTGGTGTAGGTTGTGGCGGAACTCCAATTTTAGCGATGGATGTTTGGGAGCATGCTTACTATTTACATTATCAAAACAGAAGACCAGATTATATCGAAGCTTTTTTCAATGTAATTAACTGGACGGAAGTATCAAGAAGATTTGCTCTAGAGAAATAAAAAGAGCGTCAAGATTAAAGATTTCAAAAATTACTGTTGTCTTTTTGTCTTGTTTATTAAAACAAAAAGCGCCGATTTCAAAATTTTGAAATCGGCGCTTTTTTTTATATCATTTCTTCACTTTATTCCAATAAAAAAGGTGGAATCTCTTCCACCTTTTTTGCCCCAAATCTACCATAAACTTAACCTACTAATGTCATGGTGAGTCAAAATTATATTAGTTCTTCGTTGCCACCAAATAAATTAGATGAACAACTTAGAAAACCGATTAAAAACCCATAGACTCAATTATTAGTATGCTCTAGCGTCTTTTCCTTCATAGAAGTTCATGAATGCTCGGTTTACTACGCGGTTTCCTCCTGGCGTAGGATAATCTCCGGTAAAGTACCAATCGCCTAAATTTTTTGGACAAGCAATATGCAAATCTTCTACGGTTTGGAAAATAATTTTCACTTCGGCTTTTATCTCAGGAGAGCTCAACATTTGTGCGATTTTATCTGAAACCTCTTGAGGTTGAAAAGGTGCATATATTGCCGTTACGTAATTTACAACTTCACTGTCCTTGAAGTTTTCCTGTGCTTTACATTTCACATATACTTCGTCGACTATATGATATAAGTTTCTTTCTTTAAGCAATTCTAATGCTGCTTTGAAAGCTACTAAACCTTCAAGTTTAGCCATATCAATTCCGTAACAATCCGGATAGCGTATTTGTGGTGCTGATGAAACAACAACTATTCGCTTTGGATTCAAACGATCCATCATTTTAATAATACTCATTTTCAAGGTCGTTCCTCGAACAATACTGTCATCAATAATAACTAAATTGTCTGTTGGTTTAATAACACCATACGTAACATCATATACGTGGGCTACTAAATCGTCACGACTACTATCCTCAGTAATAAAGGTTCTTAGTTTAGCATCTTTAATAGCTACTTTTTCGGTACGTATTTTTACCGACAGTAACTCTTGCAACGATTCCTTTGTTAAGGTATTTCTATTTTGCAGAATGTAATTGTTCTTTCTTTGATTCAAGAAATCTTGTGCTGCTTCCACTAATCCGTAAAACGATGTCTCCGCAGTATTTGGTATATAAGAGAAAACAGTATTGTCTGTGTCTTCGTCGATTGACTTTAAAACGGCAGGCAAAATAAGTTTTCCTAAATTTTTTCTTTCTTGATATATTTCGGCGTCACTTCCTCTGGAGAAATAAATTCGTTCAAAAGAACATGCTTTTTTAACTGTGGGAGGCAAAATTTCCTTCATAGAAATTGTTCCATTTTTTTTAATAATCAAAGCATTTCCGGGCTCGATCTCTTGTACTTTTTCGAAAGGAACATTGAACACGGTTTGTATCACTGGTCGCTCCGAAGCTACTACCACTATTTCATCATCTTGATAAAAATAAGCGGGACGTATTCCTGCTGGATCTCTAAATACGAATGAATCCCCGTGACCTAATAGTCCTGCCATGGCATAACCACCATCTAAATTTTTAGAAGCTCGGGTCAAAATTTTAGCTACATCCAATCGCTCTGCAATAACGGGTGAAGCCTCTCTCTTAGTCAATCCTTCATTTTTACACTCTTGGTACAAATCAGTTACTGCATCGTCAAGAAAATGACCAATTTTTTCCATCACTGTAACCGTATCCGCCATTTCTTTTGGATGCTGCCCTAGTTCAACCAAACTTTGAAAAAGCTCTTTAACATTTGTCATGTTGAAATTTCCAGCCAAAATCAAGTTTCTGTGCATCCAGTTATTCTGACGTAAAAAAGGATGAACACTTTCAATGCTGTTTTTACCAAAAGTTCCATAACGAACATGTCCCAAAAACAATTCTCCTAAATATGGAATTTTTTGTTTTTGTAACGCCACATCATCTGCGTATTCCGGATGAGCGGCCATTTCCTCATTTATTCTGTCGTTTATTTGAGCAAAAACATCTTGAATGGGTTGCGCATGATTCGAACGAACTCTACTAATGTAACGTTCTCCTGGTTCCACATCTAATTTTATGCTTGCAAAACCAGCTCCGTCTTGACCGCGATTGTGCTGCTTTTCCATAAGAAGATACATTTTTTGTATTCCGTAGAAAGCAGTTCCGTATTTCTCTTTATAAAATTCAAGCGGTTTGAGTAGTCTAATTAAGGCTATACCACACTCGTGTTTTAAAGCATCGCTCATTGTAAGTTTGTTTGTGTTGTTGTGTTATTGTAAAAAATAAATTGAACTGATCTAAAAAAAATTGATAAATCAGATGTAATTCCCTGCTAATTTTATTTAACAAAAAAACCTCGTTTCCGAGGTTTCAGTGCATTATAATTCTATGTCGAATTGTGTCAGTGATTTGAATTGTTGTAATCTGGAAACAACTTCCTTTTTATCTAAATTAACCATCCTTTCTGTTCCAAATTTTTCCACACTAAATGAAGCTAAATTAGAACCGTATATAACAGCATTTTTCATGTTCTCAAAAGAGATGTTTTCACTCTGCGTTATAAATCCTGCAAATCCACCTGCAAAAGTATCTCCAGCTCCAGTTGGATCAAAAACTTCTTCTAATGGTAATGCTGGCGCAAAAAACACTTCTTTTTTATGAAATAAAAGAGCACCGTGCTCTCCTTTTTTAATCACTACGTATTCTGGTCCCATTTCATGAATTTTTGCAGCCGCTTTTACCAAAGAATATTCTCCGGAAAGTTGTCTTGCTTCTTCATCATTAATAGTGATTACATCTATACGTTTCATTACGTCAAGTAATTCCGGTAAAGCACAATCCATCCAAAAATTCATAGTATCTAAAACTACTAATTTTGGTTTGCTTTCCATTTGATCCAAAACACTGCTTTGTACTAATGGATGTAGGTTTCCTAACATCACTACATCGGCATTTTTAAAGTTTTGAGGTACTTTTGGTTGAAAATCACCCAAAACATTAAGTTCCGTTGCCAATGTATCTCTTGAATTCAAATCATTATGGTAAAGACCGCTCCAAAAAAACGTTTTCCCACCTTTAACAACTTCAAGGCCTGAAATATCAATGTTTCTTGCTGTTAATAAATCTAAATATTCTTGTGGGAAATCATCGCCAACTACAGAAACTATGGCAGATTGTAAATTAAAAAAAGAAGCCGAAAGTCCTATATAAGGTGCAGCTCCACCCAAAATTTTATCAGTTTTGCCAAAAGGCGTTTCTATGGCATCAAAAGCAACGCTTCCAACAATCAATAATTTATTCATTTTCTGAGTTTCGAATTAAGGCGCAAAGATAGTTTATAAGTTGTAAAGTTGCAATGGTTTTAAATCTCAAAGTTTTCTTAAAAAAACACTATCTTTTTTAACCATAAAAGCATTCTAAATGAATGAATTAAGACTTTTCTTTTGTTTGATTAACGTAAAATTTTTAGTGCTTATTTAATTAAATTTGTGTCCTATTAAATTTGAATCATGAAAAAAATCATAACTCTATTAACGTTGTTTTGTTTATTGATCTCCTGCGAAAGAAAAGAACCAAACTTTTCTAAAGAAATGATTGGGAAATTAATAGTTGAAAACAATGGGCTTCCGTCTTATTATCTTTCTTTTGATTTGTATGTTCAAACAAATAATAATGAAATTTATAAGACTAATAATCATGAATTATCTGCATTTTACAAACAGTATTATTTTAGAAAATTCAAAACCTTTCATGAATTTTTAGATAAGGTTTTAAATCAGAGATTTGTTTTAGACAAAAGATTGTTTAAAAAACTAACTTATTTGGAAAGTTTTAAACCAAACTCAAATGCAGAAAAAGAATATGCTCGTTTAGGTATTAAGAGGTTTTTAACAAAATATTCAAAGATAACGGCCTCGAAAAGAATAGCTCTCAAACGCGAAATTATAAAAGAGGGAGAACGCGAAACGATAGCCTATTTTTTATTTAAAAATGGATATGATTTAAGTTCTGATTGTTATCTAGGAATCGATTACATTAGAAAAAGAGAAGAATCTTTTAAATAATCACAACAGCTTTGCCTCTTCTTTTTCGTAAAATGCATCAACTGAAAGTTGCTTTTGCATCGAAGCCATAACGGCTAACTCATCACATCGTTCATTTTGGACATGATTATTATGTCCTTTAATCCATTTAAAATTTACTTTATGTTTTCTATAAACAACCAGAAAACGTTTCCACAAGTCGGAATTTTTCCTGTCAACAAATCCTTTTTTTTCCCAACCTAAAACCCATTTTTTCTCTACTGAATCTACTACATATTTAGAATCCGAAACAACTAAAACTCTAGTGTTAGGATTTTTTAATTTTTCCAGACCTACAATTACTGCCAGCAACTCCATTCTATTATTAGTTGTACGACGAAAACCTTCATAGAACTCTTTCTTGTACGGCTTTCCTACCCATTCCATCACTACTCCATAACCACCGTTTCCGGGATTTCCTTTGGCAGCGCCATCCGTATATATATGTACGTCGTGTTCCATTTTAGATTTTTAGACTTAGAGATTGTTAGATTTTTTGTAATACTATAATAGCTTTTCTAACAATTTCTCGATTACCTCCGGAAAATATTTTTGTTCTAATTCATGAATTTTTCCGGCCACTTCTTCTGGTGTTTCATCGCCCGACAAGGCTACCTTTTTTTGAAAAATAATATTACCCTCATCATAATTTTCATCAACAAAATGAATGGTTATTCCTGTTTCCACCTCTTTATTACCAACAATTGCTCTATGGATATACATACCATACATTCCTTTTCCGCCGTATTTTGGCAGTAATGCAGGATGAATGTTTATGATCTTATTAGGATAGACTGCAATGATATTTTTGGGAAATTTTAATAAAAATCCTGCTAAAACAATCAAATCAGGCTGGATTTTATTTATTTTATGTAATACAATTCCTTCAATTAACTCTTCTTTTGAGAAAATAATGGATGGAACTTCATAGTTTTTTGCTCTTTCAATCACTTGAGCACTTTGGTTATTTGTAAACACCGCTTCGACAGTTCCAATTTCTGTTTTTGCAAAATACTTTATGATATTTTCAGCATTAGTACCCGATCCAGAAGCAAAAACCACAATTTTTTTCATAACCTATCAAATTTTAATTGCACAAAAAAAGGCATAAAAATCGAAAATAAATAACATTGCGACAGCTTTGTTAAAATAAATTTCATAAATTAGATGTCACATTTATTAACTAAATAGTTGTTTTAAAATAAAGTTTTTTATTTTTGCCAACAAATTAAATTCTAAAATTAAAGATTATGTCAGACATTGCATCAAGAGTAAAAGCGATTATCGTAGACAAATTAGGTGTTGACGAAAACGAAGTTGTAACAGAAGCAAGCTTCACTAATGATTTAGGAGCTGACTCATTAGACACTGTTGAGCTTATTATGGAATTCGAAAAAGAATTTGACATTCAAATTCCAGACGATCAAGCAGAAAACATCGCTACTGTAGGTCAAGCAATCTCTTATATCGAGGAAGCTAAAAAATAATAAATTACACACCCGTCTGCAATCTTGCTTACGGGTGTTATTATTTTTTTTAAAATTAAATTCGAGATTGAATTTCAATCAAAAACTATATTTATTGTAATACCCATGGCTCTTTCGTAATAGTAATACAGCAAAGAAAGCATGGGTTTTATTTGTTTAAAGATAACAAAAATAAAGAATTTATGGTATTAAGACGAGTTGTTGTAACAGGTTTAGGCGCTCTTACACCCATTGGAAATAACATTGAAGAGTATTGGAACGGACTTATTAACGGCGTTAGTGGAGCTGCTCCAATCACTTATTTTGACGCTTCAAAATTTAAAACTCAATTTGCATGCGAATTGAAAAATTTTAATGCTGAAGATTTCTTAGACAGAAAAGAGGCTAGAAAAATGGACCGATATGCACAATACGCAATGGTATCATCTGACGAAGCTGTAAATGATGCAGGTTTCAATTTTGAAAAATTAGATAAAGACAGAGTGGGCGTAATATGGGGATCTGGAATAGGCGGATTAGAAACTTTTCAAATAGAAGTTCTTAATTTTGCTGCTGGTGACGGTACCCCAAAATTTAATCCTTTCTTCATCCCTAAAATGATTGCCGATATAGCTGGTGGTCACATTTCAATAAAATATGGTTTTAGAGGGCCTAATTTCACAACTGTTTCAGCTTGTGCTTCCTCTACAAATGCTATTATTGATGCTTTCAATTATATTAGATTAGGTCACGCAGATGCTATGGTAACCGGAGGATCTGAAGCTGCCGTAACTATAGCAGGTATGGGTGGATTTAACGCCATGCATGCTTTATCAACAAGAAATGACGATCCAAAAACAGCTTCCAGACCTATGGATAAAGACCGTGATGGATTTGTTTTAGGAGAAGGTGCTGGTGCTCTAGTCCTTGAAGAATACGAACATGCAATTGCTCGTGGAGCAAAAATATATTGCGAAATTGGCGGTGGCGGTATGTCAGCAGATGCCCATCATATTACTGCACCACATCCTGATGGATTAGGTGCTAAAAATGTAATGCTGAACTGCTTGAGAGACGCTGGTTTAAAACCAACCGATGTTGATGGAGTAAATATGCACGGAACTTCAACACCTTTAGGTGATATGGCAGAATCCAAAGCTATACTTCATGTTTTTGGCGATCACGCTTACACAATGAATCTAAATTCAACAAAATCCATGACGGGTCATTTACTTGGCGCAGCAGGAGCTGTTGAAACAATTTCTTCTATTCTTTCCATGAAACATGGAATTGTACCACCTACAATAAATCATTTTACAAATGATGAAAGCATTGATTCTAAATTAAATTTTACTTTCAACAAAGCTCAGAAAAGAGAAATGAATGTTGTTATGAGTAATACTTTTGGTTTTGGCGGTCACAATGCTTGTGTATTGGTAAAAAAATTAGAAATCTAATAATTATATATGCGTATAATCAGAAAAATATTTTCAAAATCCCGTTCTCCAGAAGACGGGATTTTTTTTGATTCTATTCAGAAAATCTTGGGTTTCGACCCAATAAACTTAGACAATTACAGGAAAGCCTTCACGCATCGTTCCTCAAATCGCATGGATGTTTTAGGAAATCCAATTAATTACGAACGATTAGAGTTTTTAGGTGACGCTATGTTAAGCTCCGTAATTGCAGCTCATTTATTTAGCAAAGCGCCCGCTGGAGACGAAGGTTATCTTACTAAAATGCGTTCAAAAATTGTAAGCAGAGAACATTTGAACGAATTAGGAAAAGACCTAAATTTAGTACAATACATAGAAAGCAAAGTGCCGATACAGCATTTTGGTGAAAACATACATGGTAATATCTTTGAGTCACTCGTAGGAGCAATTTATCTGGATAGAGGCTATGTATATTGTGAAAAATTCATTCAAAAAAGAGTTATAATTCCTTACGTAGATATCGCAAGACTCGAAGGAAAAGTAATTAGTTATAAAAGTTTGGTCATAGAATGGTGTCAAAAAGAAAAGAAAATATTTCATTATGACATTTTCGAAGATAACGCAATTGACGGGCAACGTTTGTTTGGCGTAAAACTAAGTATTGATGACAAAGTGATTGGAAGAGCAAGAGCAACTTCAAAAAAGAAAGCAGAAGAAAAAGCATCCCAACGTGCTTATTTTGCATTTCAAGAAAAAATGGACCGAAAATAATATCAATTTTCATAAAACTATATCGTTTTCGTTCATAAATTAACAAAAACATCTTATTTTGAGAGGTCTACGCTTCGATAGAAATACTATATTTACATCTTATTTTTTCATGAAATGGCAATTCATAAATTGGATCTTGGCGAATTTGACGAAATAGATTACTATCTCATCGCAATTCATACTTCATTAGAAGACTATAGATTGGCTTATTTTATAAATCAAAAGCTGCCTATAAATTTGAGTAAAAGTAAAAATGAAATTCAAATTAATATAAAAGAAGGAGAAACAAATTTTTCAAGATTTTATTATAATGATGCCGAAAAAGAGGTCTCTTGGAATTTGATTCAAAATAAAAACGAAGTAATTCAATATAAGAAAGGAAGTACTCAAAATTTATTTTCAAATGTCACAATGGAAGTTTCAACAAAAGTTTTTTTACTTCCGGAATTTAAAAAAGTAGATTACTTTTTAAAAATAGAAAATAATGAAGATACTATGAATGTATCAAAAATACAGATACAATTAAATACCATAGATAACGTATCAACAGTTTATACGGTTGATATAAATCAAATAAAATCAAAAAACAATTTAATTTTTTAATACAAATGCTTACAAACAAAAAAACAAAAATTGTAGCCACACTTGGGCCCGCATGTAGTACAAGAGAAATCATAAAAGACATGATTGATGCCGGTGTAAATGTATTTAGAGTGAATTTTTCACATGCTGACTACAATGATGTAAAAGAAAAAATTAATATCATACGAGGTCTTAATGACGAATTTGGCTATACAACTGCAATCCTAGGTGATTTACAAGGACCTAAACTTCGTGTAGGAGTTATGGAGGAGGGTGTAGTAGTACATGACGGTGATTTAATTACATTTACTACTGCCGAAGACATTCTTGGAACAGCTAAGAAAGTATTCATGAAATACCAAAACTTTCCAAATGATGTAAATCCAGGAGAAAGAATTTTGCTTGATGATGGAAAACTTATCTTTGAAATCGTTGAAACTGATAAAAAATCAGAAGTTATAGCAAGAGTAATTCAAGGTGGTGAATTGAAATCTAAAAAAGGAGTAAATCTACCTAATACTAAAATTTCTCTTCCTGCAATGACTGAGAAAGATATAGCAGATGCTATTTTTGCTATTGGGCAAAATGTTGATTGGATTGCATTATCTTTTGTAAAAACACCAAGAGACTTACAAGATCTACAAGAATTAATTGCAGAACACTCCGACTATAAAATCCCAATTATTGCCAAAATAGAAATGCCAGAAGCATTAGAAAATATTGACAAAATTGTTGCGTATTGCGATGCTCTGATGGTTGCTCGTGGAGATTTAGGAGTTGAACTTCCTGCACACGAAGTACCTTTAGTTCAAAAAGAATTAATTCGCAGAGCTAAAACTGCAAGAATCCCCGTAATTGTTGCCACTCAAATGATGGAAACTATGATCACTAGCTTGACGCCAACACGTGCTGAAGTAAATGACGTAGCAAACTCAGTTATGGATGGTGCAGATGCAGTGATGCTTTCTGGAGAAACCGCTACAGGTAACTATCCAGTTCAAGTAATTCAAAAAATGACTCAAATTATTGAAGCAGTAGAAGATTCTCCGCTAATTCAAGTGCCACAAAACACACCACAGATCAAAACAAAACGTTTTATCACTAAAACAATTTGTCATCATGCAGCAACTATGGCTAACGTTATCAAGGCAAAAGCAATTTGTACTTTGACAAATAGTGGTTATACTGCTTTCCAAATTTCAGCTTGGAGACCTAATGCACATATTTTAGTCTTTACTTCTAATAAAAGAATCCTTACCCAACTTAATTTATTATGGGGAGTAAAATCTTTCATGTACACTAAAGATGTAAGCACAGATGATACTGTAACTGACATAAACGAAATTGTAAAACAAAAAGGTTTTGTACAAAAAGGAGATTTTCTTATCAATTTAGCAGCAATGCCTATTAAAGATAAAGGAATGGTTAACACCTTAAGAGTGTCAGAAATAGAATAGTAAAAGCTATTTCATTAAATATTAAAAATCCGTCTCGTTAGATAAATGAGACGGATTTTTTTATGCATTAATTAATGTAAAACGATTTTCTTCTTAAAAAAATTTAAGACTATTTAAACAATCTTATGCAAAATAAAATTTATATTTGAGCAACAAATAACCCTACAAATTATGAGTTTTAATTCTAAAAATCCATTTTTAAATAACAAAACTTTTTCTACTGCAGATTCAAAAAATGATGAAGTACATCAAGCTACTATCATTGATTATAACAACGAGATGACTTTGTCTGGCACTATCAATAAAAGTTTAATCTTATTTTTACTCCTTACCGCTTCTGCAACTGTAATCTGGTGGTTGACTTTTAACGGAATGAATCCAATGGTTCCTGCAATTGGTGGTGCTGTTGTTGGATTAGTTTTAGTGCTTATTTCTGCTTTCAAACCACAATACTCTCCATATTTAGCTCCGGGATATGCTTTATTCGAAGGATTATTTATTGGCGGAATTTCGGCAATATTTGAAGCAATGTATCCTGGAATCGTAATTCAGGCAGTAGGTGCAACTTTTGTAACTTTTATGGTTTGTCTGGGATTGTATAAATATAAAATAGTAAAAGTAACAGAACAATTCAAATCAGTTGTTGTAGCTGCTACATTGGCTATTGCAACGTATTATCTTATATCTTGGGTATTTTCTATGTTTACGAGTTTTGTTCCTGTGCATTATGGAAACTCAATGATGAGCATTGGAATCAGTATTTTTGTGATTGTTGTTGCTGCTTTAAATTTATTTTTAGATTTTGACCGAATAGAAAAAGGATCAGAACAAAAAATGCCAAAATACATGGAATGGTATGGTGCAATGGGATTGATGATTACGCTGGTTTGGTTGTATATCGAATTTTTAAGATTACTATCTAAATTAAACAGTAAAAACTAAAACCATTATAAAAAATTACAAAAGAGAAAACCTTTCCAAATTGGAAAGGTTTTCTCTTTTATGCGGCTTTCTCAAAAGCTATGTAATGACTTAACTGTCCTTTACTATTAAAAACAGGAAAACCTTTAATCAGACAAGCATAGACATCTCCATTTTTTTTATAATTCATTACTGTTTTCTCAAAAGGTTGCTGATCAATAATCGCTCTACGAATTTCATTTGAAGTAATTTGGTTAGTAGCCTCTCCTTGAAACATTTTTGGACTTTTGCCCAAAACTTCTGCTTCTACATACCCATTCATTTTTACTATATTGTGTGATGCAAAAACAATTTTTAATTTTGAATCAGTAACAATAATTACTTCCTCTTTGAGACTATTTTTTAAATCCCAATTATTCTTAATCCATTTATTTTGGGATGCAATTGCATTTAATTTATTTAAATCCAAAAAAAAGCTCTTTACTGCAGTCAAAAATTCATTGTGGAAATCCCAACACACAACAGGAGCAGTCTTTACACTTAAACCATTATGATGTAATGCAATAGCCTCTTCATATTGTCTAAAATTATTCATGGTTTCTCGATTTAAAAAATCAAATGTAATTTTATTTATAAAGATAAAACAACAATTTTCCGACTTTAACCATTGTTGAACGAACTAAAGCCCAATTAGAAATCAAATTTTAACTGAACCACAACAAACTTCTTCTCCTCCGTGTTTAAATTACTTAAGGAAATTCCAAGCAATCGGACGGAATCTTTCATTCGTTCCTGATACAATAGTTCTTTTACGACTTCAATTATTAAAGCTTTATCAGATATAAAATAAGGTAGGGTTTTACTGCGAGTTTGCTGAGAAAAATCACTGTATTTTATTTTCAAAGTAACGGTTTTACCAGCCACATTGTACCTTTTTAATCTTTTCTCCAATGCAGTTGCAATAACTTCCAATTTTTCTATCATAAAAATTTCAGAAGAAAGATTGACATCAAAAGTGTGTTCAGCAGCAACTGATTTAGTAATTCGGTTTGATTTTACTTCGCTGTTGTGAATTCCTCTTACCACATTGTAATAAAAGTTTCCTGATTTCCCAAAGTGTTTCTCTAGAAATTCCAATGTTTTGCTTTTTAATTCCACTCCGGTAAAAATTCCCAGTTGGTACATTTTTTCAGTGGTTACTTTTCCAACACCATGAAATTTTCGAATGGGTAATTCTTCCAAAAACGAAATAACTTCATCTGGATTAACCGTTTTTTGACCATTCGGTTTATTGTAATCACTGGCTATTTTAGCCACAAACTTATTCACTGATATTCCTGCAGATGCTGTTAAACCCACTTCGTTGAAAATACGCTGTCTTATTTCTTGTGCCAATAAAGTAGCGCTTGGATTTCCTTTTTTATTATTGGTAACGTCTAAATAAGCCTCATCAAGTGACAATGGCTCAACCAAGTCCGTATATTCATAAAAAATCTTTTGGATTTTACTCGAAATTTCCTTGTATCTGTCAAAACGCGGTTTTACAAAAATGAGTTCTGGACAATTTTTTCTGGCCATGACACCACTAATAGCACTTCGAACTCCAAATTTTCTGGCTTCATAACTTGCTGCAGCCACCACACCACGATTTTCTGAACCGCCAACAGCAATAGGCTTCCCACGCAATAATGGATTATCCATCTGCTCTACTGAAGCATAGAAAGCGTCCATGTCAACGTGTATGATTTTTCTATTTGGAATTAATTCCTGCATCTAACTGATTGAATATCCTATACTATTTTTGAAAGATTTAGTAACGCTAAAAATTATTTTTGATCTTCAACATGCAAATAATTCTCTACAATTACCGATTTATTTTTCTTTTCTGTTGGAAAAAAGAAGCTAATAGGTCTCGACTTGAAATGATTCCAAATGGAAACTGTAACAAATCGCAATTCGAATACTGAGATGGCTCTTGAACGAAATGCCAGTCCCAGCGAAAGACTAAAACTCACCATAAAGTTAACCAATCCTATAACACCAATACCAAAAATACCCCAAAATAACATGGAGTTACTTACTGCATAATTCGCACCGTATAATGCCAAAGCAAGGTTTCCGCTACCAAAAGTAATATGTCGAATATCAAGATTCAATCCTAAGAACAAGCCTATAGATGCTGTACTTCCCATGAATATTCCAAACCAGAAATTTGAAATAATCCCAGCCCATCTTTTTCTATATAATTTAGCTAATTTAATCGTCCTATCTTTCCCCAAACTCCTTTTCAGCAAAGGGTGTTCAGTAATTCGGAAATACACTTGATTGTGCTTATCCCTGTTTGCAATACTTCCTGAGATGATTCCTGATAAAAACAAAAATACTCCGGCAATAGCCGCATGAAATATGGCTAAGGAATGAATAGGACTCAAATCAATAAGTAGCCCTTCCCATTTAGTGGCAGCAATATTATACTGAAACGCATAATCAATACCCCAGATTCCAAGTAGTGAAACTGGGAAAGCCATGATTACATTCCCCACAAAAGCGATAAACTGAGAACGAAATACACGTGCAAAAAGAATAGCAAAAGCTTTGTACTTTTCGGCATCTTTTCCTTTTTTTATGACACCTTCCTCTAACGCTTTAATTAAAGCAGAAGCTGTCATCGCCGGTTGTTTTGTCGCCAGCGTAAAACCTAAAAGATAAATAGCAATAAATCCAAAAGCATAATTCACACTGTACAGAAAAGCATGCCCAAAAAAACTTGTATCAGCTTTAGAAAGTAACACTTTAATAATACATAAAATCCCTACTATAAATCCTCCTCCTAAAGCCGTCCTAAACATCTTGAAATACTCCTGTTTACTCTCGGTGATATAATGTTCCCCGGTTTTAGCCGTATGTTGCGTTATTTCATAGGAAATGAGTTGGGTGCTTTCACCAATAAACTTCCTGACATTATTCTTATAGCAATTGTACTTAATTAAGTGCAGAGCCAATACAATTCCATTATTTTTTTTATCAGTCCCTTTTTCTATAATTAACAACGAAACTAAAAATTTAAGTCGCACTAATTGCTGTCTAATTTTCAATAAATTCTGATTTACACGAAGCGAAATCCCATATTTTGAACTGTTGTGAAATGCTTTCTCCACAAAGTCTTCACATTGCTTATGTAAAACTAATAACTGCGCATAGGACAAATCATCTGGCTTAATAAAATGATTTTCAGAATTCCTGATTCGGTCTTCAATCATGAATAATTCCTTTTCAAAAGCTGTAAAAGGACTTTCGTAATCATCAAATTCCGGCACCATTTTGATAACATCCGTTTCCAAGGCACGACCACTAATGCGTTGCGTGATTAAATCCATTGCAACTAATACTTCCGATAAAACTGAATTAGGTTCAACGCTTTCGTAAATTGATTTGAATTTTAAAATTCCATATAATTCTTCCAATTGATTGGATGGAATTTTGTTGATCCAAATGGTATCATTGGCCCTATAAAAAACCTGATTCAAGATATATTCTAAAGTATCTTTTTGGGGCTGATACGGTAACAATTTAGCGAATATTCTTTTTTTGACTTCAAATATAAAATCTACATCTTGCAGAATAGCCGCATCAGAAAGTATTTTATTGAATTTCTTGTCTTTTAGTATTTCTTTGAGATATATTGAGAATTGTTCCCTGCAAGAATCATTTTCATTAAAGAAGGAAATGATTTCTTGCAAATTGACCGTTTCCAGATTTTTTATTTTCAAAGGTCTTATCTGCCTAATTAATTCGATTAAAGGTTCTAAATTATCATCTGTTTCACGCCACGATTGGCTTTCTCCAAAAAACTTGATTAGTAGTGTTGCTGGTGTTGGCTTAGATTTTACTTTAAAAATTGGCATGTTTAAATTCATTCGGTTTTTGTAAAAATACAAATCGACGCAATAACTTCCATTAACTTATTCATAAAATAACTGTTAACTAGACGCAAACTATGCTTTATACATAATTAACGTATTAAATTTCGTTGCTACGAAAGCAAATTTAAGGTACAATATTATAACCACTTTTTATTATACGATTATGACAAAAGATAGTAGAGCATTAAAAATGGAAATATTTGATACCTTTGAGTTTCTGGATTAGCCCAGATAGAAGTGGAAATCTTCGATTGAGAAAAACTATTTTTTCTTTTTAAAAAGAGCGACCTAAGAAGCTCCTTTTTTAAAAATAGAAAAAAAGTTTTATGATTGAGAAATTGAAACGAATAGCTGGAAATTGCTCTAAATACTTATATAACATTAAAATGATTGAAATAGAAAGAAAATTTTTGGTTACAGACGATTCGTTTAAGGCAGTAGCTTTTGCTCAAAATCACATTGCACAAGGCTATTTAAGTTCGGCCCCAGAACGCACGGTGCGAGTACGTATAAAAGGCGACAAAGGGTATTTGACCATAAAAGGAATTTCAAATGATTCCGGTATGTCCCGTTTTGAGTGGGAAAAAGAAATTCCTGTTACCGAAGCAAAGGAATTATTATTGTTATGCGAAAAAGGTGTTATTGACAAAACCCGTTTTGAGGTAAAACAAGGCAACCATGTTTTTGAGATTGATGAATTTTATGGTGAAAATGAAGGATTAATTGTCGCTGAAATTGAGCTTGGTTCTGAAACGGAAACTTTTGAAAAACCTAATTGGTTGGGTGAAGAAGTGACAAATATTAATCGCTATTACAACGCATATTTAAGCACTAATCCATACAAAAACTGGTAATTTAGTTACTTAATAGCGCTATTGTTACTTGCATACCTCCACTGCCTTTATTGGAGGCTATATCCATAAATGCACGTTTTGAAAGATCGATTTCTCTTGATTTAACAAATGGTCCTCTATCAGTAATTTCAACAATCACGGACTTTCCATTTTTTTCATTGGTCACTTTTACTTTTGTACCAAAAGGAAGTTTTTTATGTGCTGCAGTATATTTGTTATTATCAAATTTCCTCCCGCTTGTAGTCCGTCTTCCATTAAATTTATCTGCATAATAGGATGCATGTGCTTCTTTTTTATAGATTTTAAATTTTCCTAATGAAGTAATTAAAGAATCTATTTTGTTTTCTTCCAATTCAATACTTGCTTTACCTTTCTTAAGCGTATCTTTTTGGGTTGCTGCTTTTTGTTTTTCTGAGGTTGAACTTTGGCTGCTGACTAAGCTAATAATTGCAAGTAAAAAAAATAATGTTATTGATTTTTTCATATATATCGTATTAGTTAAATCTATTTTACAAAAACCATACCTAGATAAAAAAAGCCCTATTCCTAGAGCTTTAATTGGTTTTTAAAACCAAATTTTCCATGGAATCCTACTTAAAATAAGTAATAATCCTAAACCATAAAAAATAGAGAAAGTTTTGAATTTTGATTCACTAGCTATTAATTTTTTGTGCTTAGACCAACCAATTGTAATTAATGTTATGGCAATAATATTGATTAATGGATGCTCTAAAGCTAGCAATCTACTTTCAGTTGTTAATCCACCCATTCCTACTGCTTTTATCATATCTAATCCGTTAGGAGACACGAAATATAAAATAAAACCAACTAATAATTGAGTGTGTATTGCTATTAAAGCAAACAATGCAATTTTCCGATCTTTTGAAGTAAAATCTTTTTTAGAAGACATCCCGATTAAGGAATTAACCACTGCAATTACTAATACTAAAAGTGCTAGATAAGCCCAACCAGAATGAAATTTTTGAATGAAATCGTACATAAATACTGTTTTTGTTTTAACAAATATAAGAAAAAAAGACATAAAAAAAACCCTCATTTCAATTGAAATGAGGGTTACATTATTTTAAACTAAACTAGTTGAACGTATAACGAACACCAGTTTGCATTTGCCATCTTGAAGAGTTAAGACCAACATCATCAACTTGGTTAATACTATTTCCTACAGTAGGATTATAACTAAATGTTGGTGTGTTAGTACCTGTTAAGAAACCAACTTGTGTTAACAACTGTACTTGGTCATTACTTGTAAAATATCTTTTACCCCAATCTTTATTTAAAAGGTTTGTAAAGTTAAAAATATCAGCAGTGAACTCTAATGTATGTTTCTTTTTACCAATGTTAAAAGTAAATTCTTGAGCGAATTTTAAATCTACAACATGACTTGTTTTTAAACGGTCACCATTACGCTCAGCATAACCTCCTTTTCTACCTCTTAAATACTCATTCCCTTCAATGAAAGCACTTAAAGCGTCCCATTGTTGTTGAGGAGTTAAAGTATTTGCAGTAGTAGAAACTAATCTAATCTCACTTTGTGCAGCAGGAATATAAATCAATGCCGAGTTAGAGAAAGTATCTTGTAATAAACGACCTGAATCATTATAAACATAACTGATTGGAGTTCCTTGAGCACCTTCGTAGAATACACCTAATCTAGATTTAGTGAATTTACTCCATTTGAATGTTGCATTACCATTAGAAATAACTCTTCTTCCTGGATCGAAATCAGATCTTGAGAGCGCCAAATAGTTTGCACCATTAACCGTTTCAGTATTATTCCATTGTGAACTGTTTTGAGAAGATGTTGCATCAAGTAGAACAGTAGACTTACCGTAAGAATAAGTTCCAGAAATGTTAGCATCAATGAAATCAGATCTGAAATTTTTAGCCAATGTAAAAGCTATATTATATGCTTTCCCTTCATCTGTATTTGAAGCAAGATACACTCCTAAATAAGAAGGATCTACCCTGCTGTTTCCATTATAACGAGGTCTAGTATCAGCTCCCGTTAAATAGCTTGAAGCAGCTCTAATATTCAAATTCTCATAAGTGATTGCACTAATATTATCATTGTAAGTAATTTCAGATGTCAAAACGAAACCTAATGGTAATTTTTGATCAACAGCAAAACTCGCTTTGAATACTTGAGGTAACTTGAAATCTTTTGCAAATAAATCAACATTACCTCCAGTACGTCCTGAACCTGGACGTGGGAATGATGCCGGAAGCGGTGCAATTTGACTAGCAACACTTGGATTTGGATTAAATGTAGGCATTCCAGTAGGGCTTGTTATAGAAATAGCTCCTTGAGAAACACCATTGTTATTGTAAGTACCACCTGGCCACACTAGAGGTAATCTAGAAGTAAATATACCAAATCCACCTCTAAACTGAGTAGATTTTTTTCCGTTAAGATCGTAATTAAATCCAAAACGTGGTGCAAAGTGAGCAGAATTTCTGATACCTTCTCCAACAGTTGCTCCTTGTAAATTTTTACCAGCAGCCTGTAACAAAGGTATTGTTCTGTTATTAAAATCAGCATTTCCTACTCCGTCTTCCCATACAGGAATATCTACCCTAACACCATAAGAAACTCTAAGTTTACTGTTAAGTTTCATATCATTTTGAACGTAGAATCCGAATTGTTTTGTTCCAAATTCAGCTGCTCCTTGAGAATCATCACCTTCACCACCAATTAAAGAATAGTTTAATTGAAATCTATTCGGTTTTGCATCATTTAAAAAATCATTTAAAGTAGCATATCTGTATGATCCGAAATTGTTACCAAAGAAAACATTTCTAGAAGATGAAAATTCATTGTGAGTACCAATAGTTATTTTACTCATTCCAGCATTAATTTCAAAATTATCTGAAATAGTCAATGTTTTTTGACTTAAGAAATTTGCTGTTGAAAAACCTTCAGCTCCAAAGAAAATACTTTGATTAGCACCATCAAAAATCTGTACAGAAGGAAATGGATCTCCAGCTGCATCTCTATCGTCGATTACATTAGTGTAAGCAACAACTAAATTATTTGAAAATTTATTCCCAAATCTTGAATTTAATTCTAAAGCCGTAGAATTAGTTGTAGAATTAAACAACTGACTACCATTTATAAAACTTATTGAAGTTGCAGAAGATCTACTTGGTGAAAAATTCTCAGCCTTTACATAACTGTGTTTTAAAGACAATTTGTGATTGTCATTAATATTCCAGTCTAATTTACCAATGATTTTATCACTTACAAGTGTTCTTACGTTATTTTCAAAAGAACCTGGATCATAGCCATAAGAAGCAAGTTTAGTTCTTAATTCTCCTAATCTATTTAATGATAATCCTGTATAAGTGGAAGGGTCAAATGGTTGTGGAGTTTCATTGTCTTGTTTTTCATAATTGATGAAATAAAACAATTTATCTTTTACGATTGATCCACCAGCACGAACACCATAAGTCTGCGCTGAGAAATCAGCTAATTTTTGTCTTCCATTAACTCCTACTAATGATGGAGGTGTTTTTGCTGCTAAAGATTCATCTCTATTAAAAAAATAAGCAGACCCTTCAAAATTATTAGTTCCTGAACGAGTAATTGCACTAATTGCTCCACCTGCAAAACCAGATAGTTTTACATCATAAGGAGCTACACTTACTTGAAATTGCTCAATTGCATCAATAGAGATAGGACTTACTCCTGTTTGACCTCCATTAGTTCCATTTGCAGCTAATCCAAAAACGTCATTACTCACAGCTCCATCAATATAAATAGCGTTGAATCTGTTGTTTTGACCTCCAATAGATAAAACATCATCACCTCTTAATTGAGCTTGTGGTGTTAGTCTAGCAAAATCTGAGATATTTCTAGATAAAGAAGGCAATGCTTTAATCTTATCTGAATTAATTACTGTTTGAGCTCCAGTTCTTTGTGAATTAAAAGTATTATCTCTTGAAGTTCTAACTACAACTTCTTGTAATTCATTTGATTCTTCTTGCAATACAACTTTAAAATCTTTAGTATCACCTAATTGAAGATAAACATCACTATCTTCAAAAGTTTTAAATCCAACAAAAGTAATTACAATTTTATATGGACCTCCAACTCTCATATTCGAGATTCTGAAGTTACCTGTACCATCTGTAGACGCAGAGTATCGAGTACCTGATGGAGTGTGTGTTGCAAGAATTGAAGCTCCTGGTAAGGTTTGAGAGTCCTTATCATAAACATTACCACTAATAGAAGAGGTAGTGTTACCCTGAGCATAAACTCCAGAGTTAGCACACATTAGCACAACTAGAATTAAAAATAATTTTAATAATTTTTTCATATTGTTTAGTTTATTAATATTTGGCAAAAATATAACATTTTTAGTTTAAAAAGTTAACACAACGTTAAGAAAAGCATATTTTCAAATAGGATTTTTTTCTTAAAATAAATTTTAAGATTTTTTTACTAAAAAATATAATTATTGTTTATTACACTGATTTTTTGCTAATATTTTAACACTAAAAGCAAAAATAAATTTAAGTTAAAAAAAGCGCTATTTTTTAAAAAATTACTAAAACAGAGTAACTTATAAATAAAAAACCCTGATTTAGATAAAATCAGGGTTTTTGACTTCTTTAAAATATTAAAAAAAGCAAGAAAATTTGAAATCATAAAAATCTTATGAAATTATAAAAACAAACAACATCAATTATCTTATTTATTCATCAGAAAATGATTCAATAAAAAGGCTGTAGAACTATCATGATTTTTAACCGTTTTAGTATTAATTTCCTCCAATATAGAATTAGCTAATTGTTTGCCCAATTCCACTCCCCACTGATCAAAACTAAAAATATTCCAGATAATTCCTTGTACAAAAATCTTGTGCTCATACAAAGCTATCAAAGAACCTAAAGTTTTTGGAGATAATTTTTGGATTAGAATAGTATTGGTAGGCTTATTCCCCGCAAAAACTTTAAACGGTAAAAGAAATTTAGCTTTGTCTTCTGAAATACCTTGTTTATCAAATTCAGCCTGAACTTGTTCTCCAGATTTTCCATGCATTAACGCTTCTGTCTGTGCAAAAAAGTTAGACATTAGTTTGTCATGATGATCATTATCACCGTATAAAGGAGTCACAAAACCAATAAAATCTGCAGGAATTAATTTTGTTCCCTGATGAATTAACTGAAAAAAAGCGTGTTGCGCATTCGTTCCCGGTTCTCCCCAAATAATAGTTCCCGTTTGATAATTTACTGGCTTCCCATCACGTCCAACACTTTTACCATTACTTTCCATTGTTCCTTGTTGTAAATAAGGCGCTAATTTTTGTAAATATTGTGTGTACGGAATCAAGGCTTCACTTTCGGCACCAAAAAAATTATTGTACCAAACACTCAATAAAGCTAATATTACCGGCATATTTTGGTCGAAATCAGCCGTTTTGAAATGTTCGTCCATTTCATTCGCCCCTTCTAACAATTCATCAAAATTATCGTATCCAACGGCTAAACTTATCGTAAGTCCAACGGCACTCCACAAAGAGAATCTCCCGCCAACCCAATCCCACATAGGAAATACATTATCGGGGTTTATCCCAAACTCTGTTACTTTTTGGATATTGGTAGAAACCGCAACAAAATGCTTCGCTACATCTTCTTGAGTAGCTGATTCTAAAAACCATTTTCTGATAGTTTCAGAATTAGTCAATGTCTCTTGTGTGGTAAACGTTTTAGAAACAATTACAAAGAGAGTCGTTTCTGGATTTAATTTTTTAATAATCTCATTTACATGATCGCCATCCACATTTGAAACAAAATGAACATTTAGATGATTTTTATAAAATTGTAATGCTTCAACAGCCATAGCAGGACCTAAATCAGAACCTCCAATACCTATATTAACAACATCCGTAAAAGATTTTCCCGTGTAACCAGTTCTTTCACCGGAAGTAACTTCATTCGTAAATGCTTTTATTTTGCTTTTTACTTCATAAATTTCAGAAACTACATTATCGCCATCAACATTTATAATTGCTGCTTCTTTGGCTCGTAATGCAGTATGAAGTACGGCTCTATTTTCGGTTTGATTGATTATTGCACCATCAAAATAGTCGGTAATAGCACTTTTAAGTCCTACTTCATCTGCTAATTGCAATAACAACTGAAGTGTTTCCTGATTGATAATATTTTTTGAATAGTCAATTAAAAATTCATTCCATTTCAAATTGAATTTTTCAGTTCTGTTTGCGTCCAATTGAAATAATTCTTGCATAGAAGCTTTTTGCATTTCATTGTAATGCATTTCAAGTTTCTTCCAAGCGCTCGTTTCTGTTGGGTTTATTGTATTTAAAGCCATTTATTAGGTAGTTTGTAGTATTATTTTAATGTGGCAAAAATACTGAAATTACTTTTAATGCTAAATGAGTTTATGATTATATAACAATTTAGCAGGAAAAACACTAAATAGTAGTCGTCCAATAAGCACATCAAGTGTTTCTATTTTTAAACTAAATATTTTTTTTGTCAATTTATATTATAGTATTATAAATTAGCAACACTGTCTAATTGAAATTTTAACGGAGTTATTTGTTTAATAAAACGACTTTTATTATTCCCGGTCATAGGTTCGCCGGTTGGTAATTTTAATCTCAACGCATCAACCTGTACACCATTTTTCCAAAATCGATAACATACATGGGGACCAGTTGCTAAACCTGTGCTTCCTACTAAACCAATAACCTGTCCTTGACTGACACGTTGTCCTCTTCTTACCAATATTTTAGACATGTGCAAGTATTGTGTTGAGTATGTTCCGTTGTGTTTCACTTTTACAAAATTCCCGTTTCCGGCAGTAAAACCACTTTGCTCCACAACTCCGCCTGCTGTTGCAGTAATAGGGGTACCGCGTGGCGCTGCATAATCAGTTCCTTTATGTGCTTTCCATCTGTGCTGAACAGGATGAAATCTACTCGTTGAAAATCGAGAGGATATTCTACTGAATTTTATTGGAGACTTAAGAAAGAAATTTTTCAAGGTTTTTCCATCTTCATCGTAATATTCTATTTTGTCTGAATCCGGATTTTGGGCAAAAGGAAATGCATAAATAATTTTTCCTTTGTATTCAAAAAAGGAAGCTTCCAGTTCTTCTACTCCGTCATAAACACTATCATTTATGAATCGCTCCGTAAAAGTTATCGCAAAACGATCCCCTTTTTTGAGTTTCATAAAATCGATGGAATATGCGTAAATTTTAGAGATTTTACTCGCCAATGCTCCTTCAATCTTGGCATTGCCTAAGGTTTCTGACAATGATTCTTTCAAAACGCCACCAATGGTGCGACGTTTAATAGTAATGGGTTTTGTTTTTTTATAAGCAACAACAGCCGTGTCACGTAAATCAACTACATAATAGTTTAACGCATCCGGCTGATAGATAAAAACCTGTAAATCATTCTTCTTGTTTTTTGACCGAAGCATTGTAAAAGGCTTGTTTACCCTGATTGTTCTCACATCAAAAGTGTCTTTTACCTTAGCGATAATATCATATACTTCTCGCTCACCAATATTTTGTCCTTCTAGTAAAGTCCCAAAAGTGTCTCCTTTTTTTATAGTATCCTGAACAACATTAAAATCAGAATATTTAAACCCAAACTCTATCTTCTTAACTGCTGGTTTTATAATTTCTTTTTCCAGAATCTCTTCAGATTTATTACAAGAAATCAAAGAAAATAATACTATAATTGCTAATAATACTTGTTTCAAACTATGTTTTTTTATTCAAATTATTTTTCTTCTCCCCATTGCGCTAACTCATCTGCCGACCATAATTCCGGAAAAAATATTCTGCGTTGGTATTTTGGATGCATGTATTTTTTCCAGTCACTTCCTCCTGTCGCTTCACCATCTCCTTTACCGCTCTGATCTATATATTTCTTTGCCGTATTTAAATGTTGCATTACCCAAGTAATATTCACTGTATGGTCATAATGACGCATCGCTAATATTAACTCTGGATTTTTTTGATCTAAATCTGGAAGTTGTTTGAATTTTTGCCAAATATTTATGGTGTTATATTCTTCCATATGATTTAAGAACATCTTCTTATATTTTCTTTCGAATTCCTCCAATAGAAAAGATTTTTTACCGGTATGATAATCTTTTCCGGCTGCTTGCCAATACAAATGCTCTAACGCAAATTCATAAGGCGTATTTCTGTCTATTGAATCTCTATAACGGTGATCAATAAGATTTATTAGGTCTGTAGAAGAAAATTCTATTAAACGGTATTGCGCACTTTGAAAACCGCTGGCAGGGGTTAACGTATTTCTAAACTTCATATATTGATCTACCTCCATTCCATCTCCCATAATACTGAAAGAAGTCGTTAGCATATCGAAATAGCGGCTGATTCTCATTAATCTTTCAGTAAAAAAATCAGTTTGAATATTTTCACAATAGGAAATCTGACGCATTTCCCAAAGTATCATCTTAAATATCAATTCATTCACCTGATGATACATAATAAAAACCATTTCGTCAGGAAGTGTAGTTCTTTGAATTTGCAGATTCAACAAAGCATCTGTTTGGATATAATCCCAATATGTAATTGGTTTTGACCATAATAATCCTTCCAGTTGCGTCTCTGTTTTTTGATTTATTGCTTGGTATTTAATTTCAATTTCTTTTAAAATCGCTTCTGAACTATCAATGTTATTCATTATTTATTTGTTTTAAAAGGATTTTTCAATCCTCTATATGCATCTATATCTGCTTTTATTGAACCTACTGCCAAGCTGGCTTTTATTCTGATAGGTAATTTATTATCGTCATCTGAAATCCAAACGGTAAGACTTTCTTGTTCTTTAAAAACACGTCCTGATTGTACCAAAGGTCTAAAAACCATTGTTGATACCACTCCAAATTTAGTTGCAATGTTTTCACGACCTATAAACTTAAGTTTAAATTTTGTCGTTTCATCATCAAAAAACATATCAATCGCAACAGACTCTCCAATTCTTAACTTATCTATTCCAGGATAATTCCTTAGATAATAAAAGGTGGACAAAATGTCTTGTGTGTTCTTAGGAACGTAAATTGTTTTTTCTGTTTTATGTTTGTAATCTTTGACAAGAACTTTATTTGTAGATTGATTAAAAAAGCCTTCTTGGTTTTTAGTATACCCGCCTTCATTAATTTTTCGGACAAACTGGTATGGGTTTCTGGTATCCTTATCAATATAACTTTCGTATAAATCGTCTACTTTGAAGAAAAATCGTGACATTCCGGTAGTATATCCTCTGCCTACAACATGAAACGTTTTTTTGTTATTTACTGTAGCATCTTTCACCTCTAATGTGGCGTAGCCGGCATTTACTATTCCATAATGAATTCGAAATTTAAACCACTCCCCCACATCATAAGCATCCTCTTTTGGAGAATCAAAACTTACGGTCAATATCACTACAAAGAATAGTATTATTTTTTTCATCATTACTTTATTCGTCAATTTATTGACTCTAATAGCAAATTTTGTTCCAAATATATTAAAACAAAAAAACTCAGTCAAATAATGACTGAGTTTTTATGCTATTAACTAACCAAAAAACTATAAACTATGAAATTTATATGAAATCAGGAAGGAAACCACCCCTTCCCTTTTTGCGAGTGCAAAGGTAGCTAACAAATTCAGTTATTTTAGTGAAAAATAAAGTTTAACACAACATTTACAAAAAAACACGCTGTTCATCGGTTATTTTTTCACAATGTGTAAAAATAAGACGTTTCTATAGCGTTCCTCGCAATTGCTGTTCTCTCTCGATTGATTCAAATAGCGCTTTAAAGTTACCTGCACCAAATCCTTTGGCCCCCATTCTTTGTATAATTTCAAAAAACAAGGTTGGTCTATCTTGTACCGGTTTTGTAAATATTTGCAGTAAATATCCTTCTTCATCGGCATCGACCATAATGGCAAGCTTTTCGATTTCGTTCAAATCTTCTTTCATCATTTTCATGTGCTCTCCCAATCGTTCTGGAATTGCTTCATAATACGTATGCGGAGGAGCAGATAAGAATTCGATTCCTCTTGCTTTCAATTGCGATACCGTTTTGATAATATCATCCGTTGCAATGGCGATATGCTGAATTCCAGGTCCGCCATAAAAGTCCAAATATTCCTCGATTTGCGACTTTTTCTTTCCTTCTGCAGGTTCATTAATTGGAAATTTAATTCTTCCGTTTCCATTGGACATTACTTTACTCATCAACGCTGAATATTCAGTATTGATTTGCTTGTCATCAAAAGAAAGGAAATTTACAAATCCCATGACGTCTTCATAGAACTTAACCCAAGTATTCATTTCGTTCCAACCCACATTTCCTACCATGTGGTCTATGTATTTTAAGCCAGTTGGTTCTGGATTGTAATCAGATTTCCACTCCTTATAACCAGGCAAGAAAACACCAGTATAGTTTTTGCGCTCTACAAAAATGTGAACTGTTTCTCCGTAGGTATAAATCCCGGAACGTACTACTTCTCCAAATTCATCTTTCTCCACAGTAGGCTCCATAAAAGAACGCGCCCCACGTTTCATAGTTTCTTCGTAAGCACTTGTGGCATCTTCTACCCAAAGTGCCGCCACTTTTACTCCGTCACCGTGTTTTCTCAAATGTTCATGAATTGGAGAATCCTGAGTTAATGGCGTGGTTAATACGATGCGGATCTTATCTTGCTTCAGCACATACGATGTTCTGTCTCGTACTCCAGTTTCTAATCCGGCATACGCCAAAGATTGGTAACCGAAAGCCGTTTTATAATAATGTGCGGATTGTTTTGCATTTCCTACGTAGAATTCCACATAATCGGTTCCTAGTAACGGAAGAAAATCTTGTGCTCCTTCAAATATTTTTTCTAGCCCGTATTCTACTGATTTTATTTCTTTGCTCATTGTGATTTATTTTTTGATTCGGTACTTTTCGTTTTGGAACGCGGATGACGCGGATAAAACAGATGTACACGGATTTATTAATTTTAAAAAAAAAATTGTTATTTATTCTAAAGCCCTAGCCCTGATAAAAGTGAAAATCCTTTTTTGAGGTTTTTTTAACCGAAAAAAAGATTGTAATCTCGTCTTTTAGGACGAGACAGGAAATAGCTCCTTATTACTCTACCCAAGATTTATAGTACTGACCATCATCCAACCCCATGGCTTCTTCAGTGACCATTAATGGGCGAAATGTATCGACCATTACGGCTAATTCTTGAGTTTCTGTATGACCTATGCTACGTTCCATTGCTCCCGGCGCGGGACCGTGTGGAATGCCTTTTGGATGCAAAGTAATATGTCCTTGCTCGATATTGTTGCGACTCATAAAATCGCCATCTACATAATACAAAACCTCATCACTGTCAATATTACTATGATTGTAAGGTGCCGGAATTGCTTTTGGATGGTAATCATACAATCGTGGACAGAACGAACAAACTACAAATGTTGACGTTTCAAATGTCTGATGAACCGGCGGCGGCTGGTGCACGCGGCCTGTTATAGGCTCAAAATTATGAATGTTGAATCCGTAAGGAAAATTATATCCGTCCCAACCTACTACATCAAAGGGATGCGTGGCGTAAACGAATTCATGGATCATTCCTTCTTTTTTGATTTTGATAAGAAAGTCTCCTTTTTCATCGTGCGTTTCTAACTCTGTTGGTAAAATGAAGTCACGCTCGCAAAATGGTGAATGTTCTAAATGTTGTCCTGATTCGTTTTTATATCTTTTTGGCGTGTAAAAAGGTGCAAAGGATTCGACATAAAAAAGTCTGTTTTCTGATGTTTCAAAGTCAATTTGGTAAATCATTCCGCGAGGAATAATCAAGTAATCACCATATTCGAAAGGAATATTTCCCATCATCGTGCGCAATTTCCCTTTTCCTTTATGGATGAAAATCATTTCATCAGCATCGGCATTTTTATAGAAATAGTTGCGCAATGATTGTCTTGGTGCAGCTAATCCTATCGTACAATCTTTATTGACTAACATCGGTTTGCGGCTGTCTAGAAAATCATCTTCGGGCTTCAGCTCAAAACCTTTTAGTAATAATGATTTTATGTTTTTTCCAATGGCAATTTTAGGTTCAACCGAATAGGATTTTAGAATTTCCTTTACTTGTGTTGGTCTGTGAACGTGATATAATAATGACGAATGACCGTGAAAACCTTCGGTTCCAAAAAGCTGTTCGTAGTATAAACCGCCATTTGGTTTTTCAAATTGTGTGTGTCTTTTTTGGGGGAAATTTCCCAATTTATGATATAAAGGCATGATTTTTTTGCTTAAAAGTTAAAGTTTAAAAGTTTAAAGTTGTATTGAACTAAACTTATTTAATTAAATCAAAAAAAATGTAATCTATTCAGGATTCCTCTTGATGAGAAATTGCAGATATCCTAATAAACCGCTCCAAGTTGTTTTCATGATAACAAATATCGGAATTATTATTGAATTAAATTACAATTAAAACATAAACCCGATGCTAAACCAAGTAAATCCTTTTGCATTTTCCGGAGACCAGGAATGTTTTATTTCTATGGGCCCAATTCTTGTTTCAAGACCATAACCTACTGCATAACCTGAATATTTAGGTATTGAAATCCAATCTACCGTTTCGAAAATTCTGTCTCCAACATTAGCAAAGTTTGCCGAAAAATTAAAATGATTGTTCTTATAAAACTCATAATCAATAGTTCCTGTTGATTTTATATAACTATTGGCCGCAATGCTCAAATAATCATACCCATAAAAATATTTAAAATTATTTATAGGATTGTAACCATAACCTCCCAAAATAAAATTGAAAAAAGAAACGCTTTCATTACCAAAGGAGAAACCAGCATCTGTATTAAATTTAACCGTAGCATTTTTAAAAAGTGTTGCTGCTACCCCAAAATCAGCTTTTGCAATAGAGAAAGGCTGAAAATCTCCTGTATAATTTGAAGAGACCAAATACGATTGTATGTCCCCTGAAAAATACCATCCTTTTTTAGGAAAATATTTATTGTCAAAGGAATCAAATTTCATATAACCAAAAAGACTTAAGTAATTACTATTATCAATTATAGGGTCCGTATTCGCCAATGTTTCCGACTTTATTTTCAAATATTTTAATTCAATTCCTCCTCCTATTAAAAATTTCTGAACAAATAGTGATTGAAAATATGCCTGATTTGTCAAGTCGTGAAAATCAACATTGATAGCATTTATACCCAAAGCGCCTAAATCTAAACTGCTTATTTCTTTGGCTACGTTTCTATTAAATTGATTGAACTGCGATTTGAAGCCAAAACTCAAATTAAATCCATTCTCTATATAATAATCTAAATTATACCTGATATTATCTCCCAAAACGATATCCAGAGAAGTTCTGTCATTTTTAAAAAAAGTCTTTTTATGCGTCAGGTTAATCAAAACAGCACTCTTGAATAAATTGTCATAGTGCAGTCCAAATTTTAAATCCGTTTTTGAAGGATTTTCTTTTAACGTTAGATTTAAATTATCCCCGTTTTTATTTTTATCTAATGAATAAGATATAGCACTGAAGTTTTGAGTTGCGTTGATATTATTTATTCCCTTCAACAAATCATCATAACAGGTTTTAACTCCTGGTTTAAACCTTAGTTTACCTATCACATATTCTTTAGTGTAATTATCTAATTCATTGCTATTGATATCTACAATCTGCAAGCTGTCTGTTGCTAATTTTAGACTAGGCTTCTTGTAGGGATTGGACTCATCAACCAGCAACTTTATTTGTTCATAAACGGAGAATGTGGCTTCTTCTCCTTTTCTAATAATTTCCTTTCCTTTATCGAAAGATACTACGCCATAATTTTTAATATCCGGCTTAATATAGACGTCAGTTTCTTTTACATTTTTCTTCATCCTTTCAATAGATTGAAGATTTGTAATTTGAACCAAAATTCTCGTTGCATCTTTGAGTTGATTTCTGTCTAATAAATCGTCTTGTACATCAACTCCTATGATAATATCCGCGCCTAATTTTCGAACTTCCTCAATTGGATAATTATTAATGACACCACCATCCACCAGCAGTTTTCCGTCAATTTCCACAGGAGAAAATAAAGACGGAAATGCGGAACTGGCAATCATTGCTTGCGCCAAATTCCCTTTATTCAACAGCACTTGTTCTCCGGTTTCAATATTAGTTCCAATACACAAAAAAGGAATCGGAAGCTTATTGAAATCTTTGATATGCCTTACGTTTCTAGTAATCCTGCTCAATAAATTATAATTGTACATTCCTTTAGACAAGGCTTCCGGAATTCCAATTTTCATTTTATTAAACGGCAAAACGAGCGCGTATAATTCGTCATTTCTTTTTTCGTAAAAATTTTTTGAGGATCTGGGAATAAAATCGTTTAGTAATTCATTGAAATTTGTGGCTTGAAAAATAGAATCAATTTGACCGGCATTATAACCAGAAGCATAAAGACCACCTATAACGGCTCCCATACTTGTTCCGCCGATGTAATCAATCTTGACACCAGCTTCTTCCAACACTTTCAAAACTCCAATATGCGCAAATCCTTTTGCTCCGCCACCACTTAAAACTAAACCAATTTTTGGCTTCTTTTGCTCTTGCGAAAACACAGTCAAACTAGCAAAAATAAGGAGTAACAGCGCAATTTTCTTCATAAACAGCAATTTGGTAGTAATAGAATTTGGCCAGATCAGATAGTATTTGCCCAAATATCAATAATTTAAATTAATCATTCATTTGTAGCCTTGTAAAATTCGGTAATTTTTTTGGCTTTAGACATACCTATAACGTCCGAAATTTCTTTTTCTGTCGCTAATTTCAATCTTTTAACACTTTTAAAATGTTGAATCAGAGTCAACATGGTTTTTTCTCCAATTCCAGGAATGCTTTCTATCGAAGAATTCAGCGCTGCTTTACTCCTTTTATCTCTGTGATGCGTAATCCCAAAACGGTGTGCTTCGTTTCGCAATTGCTGGATTACTTTCAAAGTTTCTGATTTTTTATCTAAATACAACGGAATAGAATCGCCCGGATAAAATAGCTCTTCCAGTCTTTTGGCAATACCAATTATAGCAATCTTTCCTCGTAATCCCAATTCATCAATACTTTTTAATGCTGATGACAATTGTCCTTTTCCACCGTCAATAATTATCAAATTGGGCAAAGGTTGATTTTCATCCAGCAATCGTTTGTATCTTCTGTAAACGACTTCGGTCATTGACGCAAAATCATCCGGTCCTTCGACCGTTTTTATATTAAAATGTCGATAATCTTTTTTGCTTGGTTTTCCATCTTTAAAAACCACGCAAGCCGCAACGGGATTCGTTCCCTGAATATTCGAGTTATCAAAACATTCGATATGTCGTGGCTCTACCGGCAATCGCAAGTCTTTTTGCATTTGTGCCATAATTCTTTTCGTGTGGCGATCCGGGTCTACAATTTGCAATTGTTTCAACTGTTCAATTCGGTAAAATTTAGCGTTGCGAATCGACAAATCCAAAATTTGCTTTTTATCTCCCAACTGTGGAACTGTAATTTTGATGTTTTCACCCAAATCCACGTGAAACGGAACAATAACTTCTCGAGACAATAATTGAAAACGCTCTCTCAATTCGATAATCGCCAATTCTAATAATTCTTCATCGGATTCGTCGAGTTTCTTTTTGATTTCCATCGTGTGCGAACGAATAATAGAACCGTGCGAAATTTGCAGGAAATTCACATAGGCCGCGCTTTCATCCGAAACAATCGAAAACACATCAATATTGGTGATTTTTGGATTTACAATCGTAGAACGTGATTGGTAGTTTTCTAAAATTTCTATTTTCTCTTTTATTTTTTGTGCTTCTTCAAAATGCATATCAGCGGCCAGATTCGTCATGACACGTTTGAAATCCTTCATGCTTTCCTTGAAATTCCCTTTTAAAATTTCGCGAATCGCATGCACTTGTTTCTGGTAATTTTCTAAAGTTTCATGACCTTCACAAGGTCCCATGCAATTCCCAATATGATATTCAAGACAAACCTTGAATTTCCCGCTTTCGATATTGCTTTTACTCAAATCATAGTTGCAAGTTCGTAGCGGATACAACTCTTTAATCAATTCTAAAATAGTGCTTACCGTTTTAAAACTGGTGTACGGTCCAAAATATTCCGAGCCGTCTTTGACCATTCTTCGGGTAGCAAAAATGCGCGAGAAAGGCTCTTTCTTGATACACAACCATGGGTAACTTTTATCATCCCTCAACAATACATTGTAACGCGGCTGCAAGGTTTTTATCAAGTTATTTTCTAATAACAGCGCATCGGTTTCCGTAGGAACCACAATATGTTTTATAGAGACAATTTTCTTTACTAGCACATTGGTTTTGGCCGTATCATGAATTTTATTAAAATAAGAAGAGACTCTTTTTTTTAGGTTTTTGGCTTTGCCTACGTACAGAATTTTTCCTTCCTTATCGTAATATTGATATACGCCGGGACCATCAGGCAAGGTTTGGATTTGTAAGGCTAAAGTAGTTGGATTCATGTAACAAAGTTAATCTCAAAAATCACGAAATACAAATCAATACACTTGAAATCTTTCTACCGAAATTTTTATCAAAATTTTAGTTTCTAATTCGTTATTATCGTTATTTTTATCTTTTCAAGAACCTATGATAAAAACCAATATCACACCAATCGTAATTTTCGGCGAAAGCATTATTCCCGGCGAGAGCAAAACCATCAATGTCGAAATTGCGAGACTGCACACCACTACAAAATTGAACATACCCGTTATTGTAAGACGATCTAAAATTGATGGTCCTGTCGTACTTTTTTCAGCTGGAATTCATGGAGATGAAATTAATGGTGTCGAAATCGTTCGGCAAATTATCAGCAAGAAAATAAACCGACCAAAAAAAGGTACAATCATTTGTATTCCTATCATAAATGTATACGGATTTGTCAATAAATCCAGAGAATTTCCTGATGGAAGGGATTTAAACCGGGTTTTCCCTGGCAGCAAAACAGGTTCTTTAGCAAGCAGGTTTGCCTTTCATATTTTAAAGGAGATTATGCCAATTGTACAATATGCCGTTGACTTTCATGCCGGTGGCGCCAGCCGTTTCAATGCGCCACAAATTCGTCTTACCCAGAACAATGAGCCGTTAAAAATATTAGCCGATGTTTTTAATGCTCCGTTTACTTTATATTCCAAAAACATTTCAGGTTCTTTCAGAAGTTCCAGTGAGAAATTGAATGTGAAAATGCTGCTTTTTGAGGGTGGAAAATCACTGGATATTAATAATTCCGTAGCCGACGAAGGAGTTAATGGTGCAAAACGTCTCTTGTCTCACCTTGGCATGTTAGATCCAAAACATACGGTAATCAAACCAAAATCACCTTCAATCTATATTGAAAAATCGGGCTGGATCAGAGCCAAATGTTCCGGACTGTTGCACGATTATAACACTATTGGTAATTTTGTAAAAAAGGGAACAATTCTAGCTACCATAACAGATCCGTACGGAAAGTTTGAGCGAAAAGTCAAAGCGCCAAATGATGGTTACGTAATCAACGCCAATCATTCCCCTATTGTTTACGAAGGCGATGCTATTTATCATTTGTCGAATGCTCTTGGAGAAGAAGGAGAATAAAATATTTAAAATGAACAAAACAGAGTTACGACAAAAATACAAAGCCTTACGAAATTCCCTTTCCGAAAATGAAATAGAGGAAATGAGTTTGGCTGTAGCCAATAAAATACTGACACTTCCTATTTGGGAGAAAACCTATTTCCATATTTTTCTTCCCATTACAGAACATCATGAAGTAAATACGGAATTTATTCTGCATTTATTATCCGGAAAAGACAAGGAGATTATTGTTTCCAAAGCTGATTTTGAAACTCGAAACATGACTCATTTCCTATTGACTGACAACACCCGAATCAAGAAAAATGAATACAATATCCCGGAACCTGTTGATGGAATAATAGTTCAATCCAATAAAATCGACATAGTTTTTGTACCGCTTTTGACTTTCGACAAAAAAGGGCATCGGGTGGGTTACGGTAAAGGATTTTATGACAAATTTTTATCGGAATGTAAACCGGATGTAATCAAAATCGGGCTGTCTTTCTTTGAACCCGAAGAATTGATTACCGATGTTTTTGAAGGCGATGTAAAACTGGACTATTGCGTAACTCCGAATGAAGTTCACTCGTTTTAATTTTAATCCGTACTTTCGCAACAGATAAAATCTAATCAAGTTATGAGAACATTTAAAAATTCAAGATTTGCCGTAAGCGTTATGGTTATTCTATTTGCAGTTTCATTTTCAAACTGTAGCATCCACACCGGAACCAGCAGATCAACCTATAAGGCTAAAAAACTGCCCCCAGGACAAGCTAAAAAAATATATGGAGGAAAAAGTGCTAAACGTTACGCACCCGGACAAAATAAAAATTAATAAAAAAGACCTGTTCAAATTATGAACAGGTCTTTTTTTTATAATGTGAATAAGCTTAAATCTAATTGTGATGAAATGCTTTTTTGTTGAAAAAAATCAAGATTCCAACTCCTGTTGAAATAGCCATATCGGCAACATTGAAAATAGCGTTGAAAAAAGTAAATTCTTTTCCGCCCCAAATTGGTAACCAACTTGGTAAATTTCCATGCCAAAAAGGAAAGTAAAACATATCTACTACTTTTCCATGAAACCAAGTTCCATAGGGTTGATCCGAAAACATAGTAGCTAATTGTTGTTGACTGTCGTCAAAAATAACACCGTAAAAAACAGAATCAATAATATTCCCGAAAGCGCCAACAAGAATTAAAGAAATCGCAACAATTAAGTAATCCGAACTCTTCTTTTTCACTGAATCCCACAACCAATATCCAATTCCACCAACGGCTGCAATTCTAAAAAGAGTTAAAAATAATTTTCCATAAGCTCCCGGAATTTGAACTCCCCAAGCCATTCCCTCATTTTCGATGAACAGAATTTTGAACCATTTGAATACTTCAACCTCTTCACCTAAAATAAAATTAGTTTTAATATATATTTTGGAAACTTGATCAACAAGCAATAAGATAAAAATAAGGAGATACGCTTTTCGTAATGACATTTTATAAATTTTAATGGCGCAAAAATAACAATTTAATCAAAAAAAACGCTCCCAATGGAGCGTTAAATATTGTTTAACAAGAGATTTATCGTTGCAAGTTCTTTGCTTCAATGCTCATTGTTGCATGAGGAACGATTTTTAATCTTTCTTTCCCAATTAGTTTACCTGTAACTTTACAAACTCCGTAGGTTTTGTTTTCTACACGGAAGAGTGCATTTTTCAAATCACGAATGAATTTCTCCTGACGAATCGCCAGTTGTGAGTTTGCTTCTTTAGACATTGTTTCGCTTCCTTCTTCAAAGGCTTTAAATGTTGGCGAAGTATCGTCAGTTCCGTTATTTAAGTCATTCATATAAGCACTTTTTATCAAATCTAAATCTAATTGTGCTTTTTGAATTTTATTCAGGATTATCTCTTTGAACTCTGCTAAATCAGCATCAGAGTATTTTGTAGCTTCATCTACCATCTTTATATTATTTTGAAATTAATATCATTGTTTTTATATCGTCAAACTCAATTTCTATACCGTTTTCTATTTCATCCACAAAAACCAAATCGCTGGTTAATGTTTCTGATTTTATATACGCTTCATTTTTATGAATCGCCTCTTCTAGAATTCCATTTCTTTTCAATTGAACTTTAATTTTATCGGTAACTTCAAATCCAGAATCTTTACGGATATTCTGGATTCTATTTACCAATTCTCTGGAAATTCCTTCTTGTTTTAATTCTTCAGAAATTGTAATGTCAAGCGCAACCGTTATTCCGTTTGAATTGGCTACTAACCAACCTTCAATATCCTGTGATGTTATTTCTACATCTTCTAAAGTTAAAATTACGTTATTTCCTGCAATAACAATATTCAGACTTCCTTCCTTGTCTAATTGACTAATTTGCTCTTTTGAAAACCCTTGTATTTCCTTAGAAATCAAGCCCATATCCTTTCCAAAACGAGGTCCGAGCGCCTTAAAATTAGGTTTAATCTGTTTCACCAAAACACCAGAAGCATCGTCCAAAAGTACGATTTCTTTCACGTTTACCTCTGCTTTTATAAGGTCAGAAATGGCCTCAATTTCAGCTCTTTGATTGTCGTCAAGTACTGGAATCATTACCTTTTGTAACGGTTGGCGTACCTTTATCATTTCCTTTTTGCGGAGTGATAATACCAATGATGAAATGGTCTGTGCTTTCTGCATTTTGCTCTCTAACATTTTATTAACATAGTTTTCAACCGAAATTGGAAACTCCGCCAAATGTACACTGTCGTACTTTTCCGACTGTGTTGCTAAAGTTAAATCTCTGTAAAGTTTGTCCATAAAGAACGGAGCGATTGGCGCACCCAGTTTACTTATGGTTAACAAACAAGTATATAAAGTTTGATAAGCCGCGATTTTGTCCTGTGCGTATTCCCCTTTCCAGAAGCGTCTTCTGCACAAACGAACGTACCAGTTACTCAAGTTTTCCTGAACAAATTCAGAAATTGCACGAGCTGCTTTCGTTGGTTCGTAATCTGCATAATAACTATCAACATCTTTTATCAAAGTGTTCAATTCTGACATGATCCATTGGTCAATTTCCGGTCTTTCGTTTAACGGAATCTCCGCTTCTTCAAATTTAAAACCATCAATATTTGCATATAAACTAAAGAACGAATACGTGTTGTATAAAGTTCCAAAGAATTTACGGCGAACCTCAGCAATTCCTTCTAAGTCAAATTTCAAGTTGTCCCAAGGATTTGCATTTGATATCATATACCAACGCGTCGCATCAGGACCGTATTCTTTTAAGGTTTCAAATGGATCTGCGGCATTGCCTAAACGTTTGGACATTTTTTGTCCGTTTTTGTCTAAAACCAATCCATTAGAAACTACATTTTTGTACGCTACTTTATCGAAAACTAATGTTCCAATGGCGTGCAACGTATAAAACCAACCACGTGTTTGATCTACTCCTTCTGCAATGAAATCAGCGGGAAAATCTTTGTTTTCGTCAATTTTATCTTTGTTTTCAAAAGGATAATGCCATTGCGCATAGGGCATGGAACCGGAATCAAACCAAACATCAATCAAGTCCGCTTCACGCGTCATCGGTTTGCCAGAAGCAGAAACCAACGTGATTTCATCGACTACATTTTTATGTAAATCAACTAAATCGTAATTTGATTCGGCCATATTTCCAATTTCGAAACCTTTGAAAGGATTGTTTTTTTGGAAACCTGCAGCGATAGATTTTTCAATTTCATTGTATAACTCTTCAACAGAACCTATTAAAATTTCCTCTTGTTTGTCCTCGGTTCTCCAAATTGGCAATGGAATTCCCCAGAATCTTGAACGGGATAAGTTCCAGTCATTGGCATTTTTCAACCAATTTCCAAAACGACCTTCTCCAGTCGCTTTTGGCTTCCAGTTGATGGTTTCGTTCAAGTCAAACATTCTGTCTTTAACTTCAGAAATTTTTATAAACCATGAATCCAAAGGATAGTATAAAATAGGTTTGTCTGTTCTCCAGCAATGTGGATAACTGTGAACATATTTCTCTACTTTAAACGCTCTGTTTTCTTCTTTTAATCGAATGGCGATTTCAACATCTACGGAACGTTCTGGCGCTTCACCTTCGTTATAATATTCATTTTTTACATATTTACCGGCATATTCCCCCACATGTGAAGTGAATTTTCCTTGTAAATCTACTAACGGAACCGGAGTTCCATTTTCGTCAAGAACCAACATCGGCGGAACTTCAGGCGTAGCTTCTTTTGCTACTTTTGCATCATCTGCTCCAAAAGTAGGTGAAGTATGTACAATTCCTGTTCCGTCTTCAGTAGTTACAAAATCCCCTGAAATAACTCTAAAAGCATTTTCAGCATTTTGATATGGAAGAACTAAAGGCATTAATTGTTCGTAACGAATGTCAACTAAATCCGCTCCTTTACATTCCGCCAAAACCTGATATGGAATCTTCTTGTCGCCTTCTTTGAAATTTTCAAAGTCAGCAGGTTCTGTACTTTCGAAGAACCCTTTCCCGAATTGTTTTCCAACTAAATTCTTAGCCAAAATTAATGTTGCGGGACGAAATGTATATTGATTGAATGTTTTTACTAAAGCATATTCAATTTTTGGACCTACAGTCAAAGCCGTATTACTTGGCAATGTCCAAGGCGTTGTCGTCCAAGCTAAGATAAAGATTTCGTCTAAATCCAAAGCTTCTAACTTATAATGCAGTAAATTATTCGAACTGATGTAATCGTAAAACTTAGAGAACAACAATTCTTTGTGCGCGTCAATCACTTTAAATTGTGCCACAACAGTCGTGTCCGTTACATCACGGTAACTTCCCGGCTGGTTCACTTCATGAGACGATAATCCTGTTCCTGCTTTTGGAGAATACGGCTGAATCGTGTAGCCTTTGTACATCAAATCCTTGTTATAGATTTGTTTCAAAATCCACCAAACCGTTTCCATATATTTGGATTTATAGGTCACATACGGATCTTCCATATCAACCCAATAGCCCATTTTTTCGGTCAAATCATTCCATACATCTGTATAACGCATCACGGTTTTTTTACACGCTTCGTTATATTCTTCGATGGAAATGGTTTTTCCAATATCTTCTTTGGTAATTCCTAATTCTTTTTCGGTACCTAATTCCACAGGCAAACCGTGGGTGTCCCATCCCGCTTTACGCTTTACTTGGAACCCTTTTTGAGTTTTATATCTGCAAAAAATATCTTTAATGGCACGCGCCATTACGTGGTGAATTCCCGGTAATCCATTTGCCGAAGGTGGCCCTTCAAAAAACACGAATGGTGGGTTTCCTTCACGAGTGGTTACGCTTTTCTCGAATATATTTTCTTTCTTCCAAAAATCTAGAACTTCTGACGCCACAGTTGGTAAGTCAAGTCCTTTGTATTCAGTAAATTTTGTGCTCATTTTATCCTTTTCTAAATCGAGGTGCGAAAGTAAGGAATTTTGAATAAAAGAAAGAAAAGATGAGAGAAAATAGACAAATTTGATTAGAGAATTCGATAAAATTCATAATAAGTCCGACAACATTCTATTTTAAGCAAAAACTTCTTTAAAAACGTCCAGCGATTTTGGTTTTTTGACCTTAAATTTATGTTGAATTTTATAAATTATCTTTGTTACTTAAGTCTTTAAGCTAAATGCAATTTCTTATGAATTTTAAGTACTTAACCCTTATTTGTCATCATCATCCAGCTCGAAAAAATCATTAACTGGTTTTCCAAACAACCTTGATAATTTTAACGCCAGAACTGTTGATGGCACAAAGCGATTGGTTTCAATTGAATTTATCGTTTGCCTGGAAACGCCTATTTTCTCCGCTAATTCCTCTTGCGTTAAGTTTAAAATGGCGCGTTCTATTTTTAGTCTATTCTTCATTGTACGCTTTTTTTAACTTACGGAAAGTAAGAATTTGCATGAACAATAAAACCCCAAATATTGGAATATCCTTAACACCTTCCATTTTTGTGGCATCAGAAAAACTAAAGGAAATTATATAATTAACAAATGGCAGTGATAAATAGCCTAATACCGTTCCAATAACAGCGTAATGGTAGGATTGCATCCTAATCTTTGCGATTAACTCATCTTCTACTTTTTCCTTAGAAATTGCGATCATGAGCAAACTTAAAATAGCTAGAGTCGAACCTATCCTTTGAAATAAATCTTGGTATTTATTATTTTCTAAATAAATTGAGATCACTGGAACTGAAATGAATGATATAACAAACAATATTAATCCAACAATTTTAAATTTATTAGGTAATTGATAACCTGTAAACTTATCAATTTTTTCAATATCTCCTTCTTGTTTTGCTTTTGGTTCCATAATGTTAATTGGTTAAAGCTTGCTTTCCATAAAGAATAACAAACTTGATTAAAAGACAAATATACTTTACTTTTTCACACGAAATTAAATTATGAAAAAAAAATTCCTCCTACGAAAAAACGTCTTTCAAAACGTCTAATGATTTTGGTTTTTTAAAGCCATCCAAATGAAAACTGTAGTAATCAATCAGTATTCTCAAAACGATTTGTCTTTCAATGACATGGAATATTTTTTGATTGTTATCGAATTTTAAATCAATCAGTTTTTTGAACAAATTACTTTCATGTTCCGTGAGCGAACTGATGGCGTGAAAAGGCGTAAAAATACCTTCATTCATTTCGAAAAAAGGCATATCCATGTCGGAAATATCAGGATAAAAACCCAAATATTTTGTGGTTTCCAATAATAAAATAAGATGAAAATTAGCAATTTCATCGTGATTGTCCAACCAATGCAAAGCGGTTTCCAGAAAGGTAAAAAGATGCTCATTTGTTTCTTCTTCGTGAATGGAATGGTGCAGCATTTCTGAGATAAACATCACAATCGTACTCTTATAAATATCTGAATGAATCGAATGAAAAGCTGAGGCAATTTTTATTTCCTTGAAATTTTCTAAAGTGCCTTTATTTTTGTGAACTGCTTCAATTTCGAGAATGGTCAACGGCTGAAAATAGGCGATTTTCTGATTCGCTTTTCTGCTTGAAAAAGCATCGCGAACGAAATACGATTTCAAACCATGAGACAGCGTAAAGCATTTCACAATCAAGCTTTTTTCTTGAAATTTTAAAGACGAAAGAACGATGGCTTTGGTTTTTACGAGCACAATTTTAATTTAAAGATTGAAAAATTTAAAGATTGAAAAATTCATTCTTCTAAATTATCTGATTATCATTACTTTTTTAACTTTGGTTTCCACTCCGTCTTGTGCCGAAATAAAAATCATGTACACGCCGGAAGCAACTTTATACTTCCCAAAAGCAGTGGTATCCCATTCTATTGTCCCGCCTTCAGAAATGGTTTCATAAACCAAATTTCCTTCAATATCGGTGATTTTAATATTGGCTTTATCTAGTAATCCGGCAATTTTAACCGTTCCTTGGTATTCTGGCCGCACTGGATTTGGATACACAAAGGCATTACTTAAATCATCATTTGGCGCAGTCGCAGTTCCTTTGAAAGAAACTAACCCTTTAGCAGTAGCTATAAAAACTTCGCCCGTAGCGCTATTGATATCAATATCATTGATCACATTGCTGGGCAACGGCGAATTATTTATCGTAAAATGATATTTGGTTTCCTGACCGTTTGGTGAGACCAAAAACAAACCTGAATCAGCAGTACCAATCCATTTATTATTTGCTCCATCAACAGCAATATCAGTAATAAATTGCTCGTATAATAATTCTTGCGCCAGATTATCCTCTAAAATAATAATGGGATTAGCTGTCATCTGGTCTTCTGTTTGAAAGCTACCTACATTTGGCAAAACCCGCAATCCTTTTGTTGTTCCTATCCAAAGCTGGTTTCTATTATCCACTGCAACTACCTTCACATTTGAAATAGGTAAATTTCCGGTATCTGGTCCTGTTGTTATTTTTTTGAATACATTGCTACTTTCATTAAAACCAACAACCCCATTTTCACTCGTTGAAAGCCATTTCGTTCCATTTTTATCAATTGCAATTGTTCCAAAATTATTATCAATAGCCGAATCTAGGATATTTTCCATAGCATAACTTTGCCATTGACCATTAGATTTAAATACTTTCAATCCGTTTTTTATTCGGCTGGTAGTAACCCAAAGATTTCCTAATTTGTCAAATGCCGTTCCGTTAACCCTGATATCTATATAAGTAGGACCCGCAAAGGTCAAAGACTCTAAGCCACTATTGGTTTGATTGTATAAAATTGTAGGGATATCATTTTCTATTTTTAGCAAACCAGAGAAAAAAGAACTTGCGTATACTTCGTTTTCATTGTTTGGATTAACCGTAATTCTGGTCATCGATTGTGCTCCTAAAACTTCTTCATAAGGAATATTCAACCATCCGCTTGCGCTAAATTTACTGACACCGTAACTATCTAAGGGATATGGATTATAATCTGCGGAATAATCTCCGTAAACCGTCCAAAGCGCACTTGTCGTGGCTTTAAGCGAAAATATATTGTTACGCGAAGGACCAATAGGTGTTATATTCTCAAAAGTTACTGTCGAAGAAAGCGAAGCTGTAATCAATCCATCTGCTTTTGTTCCAATAAAAATAGCATTTCCTATTATAGTTGCACAAGTAAAACTTGGATTACTATCGGTAATTTGATTTGTATTTATTTGACGCACCAAAGCCATTTGATTGTTGTAAATATAAACACTGCTAGAAGTTGTCACTATCAAATAATCTACTGTTGCTCTCATGTCTAGAGAAGACTGAGAAAGAGTAATAAATCCTGCAAAAGAATTAGAACCCGAATTAAATTTATGAATGTATCCCGCAGTATTAATGGCATACAAATCCGTACCAAAAGTCACTACACTTGACCAGTTTCCCGTAGCAATAGTTTCCCATTGCTTGTAATCGATTAAATTTTTATTAGAACTATTTGCTCTTCTTATACCGCTATTTGTAGCAGCATAAATAAATCCGTTAAAAAGTGCTGTTTGATTCACTCTAATTTCGGCTCCGTTGTCGCCAATAAAATAAGTGTCCCCAAATTGCATGGTAGCCAGATTAAACTGAACAATTCCAAAATCACAGGAGACATAGGCAATCCCTTCAAATTCCATGAAGTGATTGATTTTTTTGATATTCGGAGAAAGTTGTTTGTTGATTATATCGACCACATTCAGCATGCTTCCATCAGCTTCATTAATCACTATTATCAGTCCGTTTTCGTAACCAACAATTGTTTTATTGAATGATGTGCTATGGTATACCGATGAAATTGTTTGTCCGGAAAGCCCGTCAATAGTATTGGTAGTTTTAATTACGTTTGTTGCTAAATTCTTTGAAAATAAAGCATTTTCGGAAGCAGCAAAAACAGCCGTTCCAGATTCTGATACATCTTTAATTTCATTATAAGAGAAATAACCTTGCCACGTCAAGTTACTTTGGGCAAAACCCATTTGGATAAAAAGTAAAAGAAAAAAATATAAAACGCTCTTTTTCATTATTTGCATTAATATTGGTTTACAAATATAGAACAAACGAAAGTCTTAGCATTTTGTTACGCAAAAAAAAGCCTTTCATCCAATCCCGAGCTTCGGAATGGTGAAAGGCTTTTTAAATTATAATAAATCTGATTTATACCACTCCTTGAGCTAGCATAGCATCAGCTACTTTTACAAATCCGGCAATGTTTGCACCTTTTACATAGTTTACATAGCCTTCTTCATCAGTACCGTATCTTTTACATTGATTGTGTATGCCAACCATAATTTCTTTTAATCTAGAATCCACTTCTTCACTGGTCCAGTTTAAACGAATAGAGTTTTGAGTCATTTCTAATCCTGAAGCTGCTACTCCTCCGGCATTTGCTGCTTTACCAGGAGCAAAAAGTACTTTCGCTTTCAAGAATTGTTTGATTGCCTCTAATGTACATGGCATATTTGCTGCTTCTGTTACACAGATAACACCATTTGCAATTAACTTTTTAGCATCTTCCTCGTTCAACTCATTTTGAGTAGCACAAGGTATTGCAACATCAACTTTTACTTCCCATACGCTTTTCCCTTTGTGGAAAACTGCATTTGGATATTTTTCTAAATAAGCTTCGGCTCTATTATCTCCTCTTGCTCTCATTTCAAGCATAAAGTCAATTTTTTCACCAGAAATACCTTCTTCATCGTAAATATATCCATCAGGACCAGAAATAGTAACTACTTTTCCTCCAAGATCATTTACTTTCAAGGCTACACCCCAAGCAACGTTTCCAAATCCAGAAATAGATACTCTTTTTCCTTTGATGTTTTGACCAATAGTATTCAGCATTTGTTCTGCAAAATAAACTACTCCGTAACCTGTTGCTTCCGGTCTGATTAAAGAACCTCCATAAGCCAATCCTTTTCCGGTTAAAACTCCGGTAAATTCATTTCTTATTCTCTTGTATTGACCAAATAAATATCCAATTTCTCTGGCTCCAACTCCGATATCCCCAGCAGGAACGTCTAGTTGTGGTCCAATGTGTCTGCACAATTCAGTCATGAATGACTGGCAAAAACGCATTACTTCTCCATCAGATTTTCCTTGTGGATCAAAATCAGATCCTCCTTTTCCTCCACCCATTGGCAAAGTAGTCAAACTGTTTTTGAATACTTGCTCAAAAGCCAAAAATTTAAGAACAGATAAATTTACAGTATGGTGAAAACGTATTCCACCTTTGTAAGGTCCAATTGCTGAATTCATTTGAATTCTAAAACCTCTATTTACCTGAATTTCTCCTTTATCATCTACCCAAGGAACACGAAATATAATAGAACGCTCCGGCTCCGCTATTCTGAGAAGCAAATTTTTTCCGTCGTATTTTTTTTGCTCTGCAATAAATGGAATTACAGTCTCTGCAAATTCCCTAACAGCTTGAATAAATTCAGGTTCATTTGGATTCTTGGCCTCTACTTGAGCCATAAAATCATTTATTTTTAGTAACATAGATTATAAATAATTAATTAAGAAAACGATTTCGTTGTAATTTACAAAGATACATTTTATAAAAATATTCGGACTCTATTTTTTTTAATTTCTAAATAGAATTATCTTTTTATTAAGCATTTTTAAACAATTGTGTTTATGATATCCTCATTTAAACCAAATGGCTACCACTTTCGTAAGTAAATAAGAATTTGTCTGCTTATTTTTAATTTCCATTTTATTTTTATATGTGTATGATGTTTTTATATATTTGTCAAGATTAGAAAAACAACCCTAATGATTAAACAAGTAATCCTCTTTCTATTAATCTGTTTTGGATTTTCTCCTGATGTAAACGCACAGTTTGGTGGATTTTCACATGAAATAGGGGTAATAGCTGGACCGGTTGCTTTTCAATCTGATTATGGAGAACGTTATGATTTATCGACAAACGCCGGAAATACTGGATTAGGTATCGGAATTATCCATTATTTAAACTTTTCGTATAAAGCCGAATGTAATTGTTACACTCCTGAAACGTATTTCAACGACCACTTTAAACTTAGATCTGAAATATCCTATAATAAAACCGAATTAGAGCATTTTGGAGAATATATTGAAGGAAAACCTTCCAAAGGAAAAGAGCAATTAAAAGCTATGACGGGAAGTACCGCCGTAACTAATATTGGGATGCAACTTGAATTTTTCCCATGGAGCATTCGTGATTTCACAGCAAGAACAGGTAGTTTGGGTCCATTTATCAGTCTTGGTGGACAATTCAGTTATTACAATGCAGAAGCCTCCTCCACTCTTGGTCCATTAGGAACTCCTTTGACCACATTTCCTAAATATTTAACTCCTACAGACGGTCGACCTTATGGATTTTCTAATGAAGGAGGAACAGTTTGGTCCGTTGTTTCCAGTGTAGGAACCCGTTATAAATTAGCGCCTTTGTCGGATTTAATGGTCGACTTACGGTTTCAATATTTTTTCTCTAACTGGGTAGATGGTTTAAATCCTAATCCGGAACTTTACAAAGAAAATAAAGCAAATGACTGGTTAGTTTGGTTCAATGTGGGTTACATTTATTACTTACAATAGCCATTTAAACAACCGTATATAAAAAACAAAACCCCCAATTCTAATCCCGACACTTCGGGGATAGAATTGGGGGTTTGTTTTTGTCAATTTATACTAATGCTTGTTTCAAATCTTCGATTAAATCATCAGCATCTTCAATACCTACGCTTAATCGAACCAAATCATCAGTAATTCCAACTTCCTTACGTTTGTCTTCCGGAATGGAAGCATGCGTCATCAAAGCAGGATGATTTGCTAATGACTCCACTCCGCCTAAAGATTCAGCCAGTGTGAAAACTTTTAGTTTTTCCAGAAAATCAATTGCGTCCTCTTTTTTACCGGAAACAAAAGTAAAGGAAACCATTCCTCCAAAACCGCTCATTTGTTTTTTTGCAATTTCATGATACGGATGGCTTGGTAATCCTGGGTAATAAACTGTTTTCACTTTTGGGTGATTGTTTAAAAACTCCACCACTTTTCCTCCATTTTCACAATGTCTTTCCACGCGCAAATGCAAGGTTTTAATTCCTCTAAGAACTAAGAAACTATCCATTGGTCCTAATGTTGCTCCTGTCGCAAATTGTTGAAAATGCAATTGTTCTCCTAACGCTTCATCTTTTACAATCAAAGCCCCTGCAATAACATCGGAATGACCTCCCAAATATTTAGTCGCCGAATGCATTACAATATCAGCTCCTAAATCCAATGGTTTTTGCAAATAAGGCGTTGCAAAAGTATTATCAACTGCAAAAAGGATTTTATTTTCCTTAGTGATTTTTGCGATTTCTTGAATGTCAGCAAGTTTCATCAAAGGGTTTGTTGGTGTTTCTACCCAAACCAGTTTTGTATTCTCGTTGATTAATGACTTGAATTTCTCGATGTCATTCATATCCACAAAATGGAATTTTATACCTGAATTTTTATAAATACGCGTAAACATTCTGTAGGTTCCGCCATATAAATCGTCCATCGCAATGATTTCGTCCCCGGATTTGAAAGAACGCAAAACACAATCCGTTGCAGCTAATCCTGATGAAAAAGCCAATCCTCGAGTTCCGTTTTCGATACTTGCCAAAGCGTTTTCAAGCGCGCTTCGAGTAGGATTTGCAGCCCTGCTGTACTCATAATCAGGATTTATAGGTTGTCCCGGACTAGTTTGTACAAAAGTTGATGTTTGATATACCGGAGGCATAACCGCTCCTGTGCTTGGGTCGTGGTGTTGTCCACCGTGAATGACTTTAGTATTGAATTTCATAAGTTTAATTTTTAATGCAAAATTGTTTCACAAATTTACCCTTTAATTTATTTTAACCAAGCTACAAGTAGGTACCTTTGTATTTAATTAACAATTTTGAGATGAAACACTTTATTATTTACACTTTACTGCTTTTTTCAGCTGCACAATGTTCAAACGAATTGGTTTTTGAAGAGGAATCTTTTCAGAAAAAAACCACGATGCCTTGCAAAGAAAACTGTCCGTCGATTAGTGTAAAAATACCGGTTGCAATTGCCGTCCCGGTTGTTGCGGACAGCATTAATAAAAAAGTGTTTTCGGTAATGAAAGAGATTATTTATTTTGGCGAAAAGCCCTACACAGCAACCGATTATAATGGTTTATTAGCCTCCTTTATTGATTCCTACGACAAACTTCAGAAAGAATTTCCCAATGATAAATTTGGCTGGGAAGCTGACATTGAAGGAAATGTAAAATACCAATCAGATGCTGTATTGAATATTGAAATCAAACATTACACCTATACTGGTGGCGCTCACGGATACCAAGGATTGCGTTCGCTGCTTTTTGATCCAAATACTGGAAAATCAATCTCGAATGAGGAATTATTTAATGATAAAACAGCTTTCAAGGCTTTCGCCGAAAAAAAATTCAGGGCAAAATATAAAATTCCTGCAAACAAATCCATCAATGCAACCGGATTGATGTTTGAGAAAGAAAAATTCCAGTTGCCCCAAAATATTTTTTATACCGATAAAGGATTGCTGCTTTATTACAATTCCTACGAAGCCGCATCGTATGCTGACGGACCAAAAGAATTATTATTGCCATACACTGAAGTGAATGATTATTTGGCGGTTAAATAGAAAATGGTCTTTAAAAAACATTTCATTTTTAAAGACCAAATAGTGTTTTTTTTCACGATTCCCTAGCCCCGATAGCAGCGTATATCCTTTTACTTTTTTCTTTAAAAAGGAAAAGATATAAGCGAATAACGGGATTAAGCTCCCAATATTCATAGGTGTTAATTCTAAATGAATTTTCGGAGACTTATCATATTTCCAATGTGAAGCCCTTCATGAAAATTACTGAATGCCATGGCGTCTTCGGCATTTCTTAAAACGTGATCGCCTGTTGATGTGGTATATTCCATGTAGTTTTTGAAAATTTGATTGTCATAATCCACTTTAGTTTGCTGGATTGTTTCAAACAATAACGATTTGATTTCGTCCACTTCGGCTTGTTTAGCGATATGTTCCGGCTTGGTTCCTTTTTTGTATTTCTCGACTAAATCATCAGAAACCATCATCGGCAAACCAGAAAGTTTGTAAACTAATAGTTGTTGTGAGACGATAATATGACCGATGTTCCAAATCAAATTATTGCTGAATCCTTCCGGAATCGTGTTGAGTTGGTCAAGATTGTATCCCGATAGAAATTTTGAAACCATATTTCTGCTTGTAGTGCTAACGTCGAATAATTGATTCATTTTTTATTTTTTTGATAAAAATAATCATTTTTTGACTTATACAAACTTTCTAATACTCATAATTACGCCCATATGTAGTGCCTCATGATAGTTATTAAAAGATAAAGCACCTTCAATGTTTTTAATAGTTACACCTATTGAAGCTGAATATTCTTGATAGGTTTTAAAAAGTTTATTATTAAAATCAGCTTCGGTTTGAGTGATAGTTTCGAAAAGCAATGACCGAATTTCATCAACCTCAGCTTGTGTAACATCATGGCTTGGCTTGGTCCCGCCTTTGTATTTTTCGAATAATTCATCCGATACAATCATAGGCACTCCCGAAAATTTATAGACTAATCGTTGCTGCGTAACCACAATGTGAGCGATATTCCAAATCAGATTATTATTAAATCCCGGAGCCATTTTATTTAGTTGTTCCAACGTATAATTTTCCAGAAATTGTGACAACACTTTTCTACTTGCTTTGGCAATATTAAATGTTTGATGCATTTTTTTATTTTTTTGATAAAAATAATCATTTTCCGTGTCAAATGAATTTTCTTTGCACAAAGAAATCGCTATTTACATGGACATAATATACTATCTCGCTTCTTGCGATACCTGCAGAAAAATTATAAAATCATTACCGAAAGAACATGATTTTAAATTTCACGACATCAAACAAGATCCAATTACTGTTGCCGAATTAGAAAAAATGCGTGAGCTTTCAGGAAGTTACGAAGCGCTTTTTAGCAAAAAAGCACAGTTGTACAAATCGATGGATTTGAAGAACAAATCGTTAACGGAAGACGATTACAAAAAATACATTTTGGAACATTACACGTTTTTGAGTCGTCCCGTTTTTATCATCAAAGACAAAATTTACATTGGCAATACCCAACAAAATATGTTGCAGGTAATGAAAGCGCTGGTATAATGTCCAAAAGAAATCTTGCACTAATTGGCGCCACAATTGTCTCTATAATTTACGGCGTCACGTTTACCATTGCCAAAGATGTCATGCCGTTGTATATTGACGCCTATGGTTTCATCTTGTTGCGCGTAGGCGGTTCGGTGCTATTGTTTTGGCTGGTTTGGCTTTTTATGCCAAAGGAGAAAATTGCACTCAGTGATTTTCCTAGAATTATTGCCGCAGCTTTCTTTGGCGTGGCGTTTAATATGCTTACATTTTTCAAAGGACTAAGCCTTACTTCTCCTATTAGCGCGGCAGTGATTATGGTTTCAACACCTATGATTGTGTTGACACTTTCGGCATTGATTATGAAAGAGCGTATGCAAAAACGAATGGTTTTTGGGATTATCCTTGGTTTAATAGGAACTGCTTTTCTAATTCTGTACGGGAAATCCATTGGCAGCGCCACAAACGCCGGATTGGGAAATTTTCTGGTTTTAGTCAACGCTATTTCCTATGGATTTTACCTGATTATCGTCAAGAAATTGATGGACAAATACAATGCCTTTACGTTTGTAAAATGGATTTATTTATTTGGTTTTATTATGGTTTTGCCTTTTGGCTGGAGCCAATTTCAAACTGTGAACTGGGCTTTAGTCCCAATGGATATTTGCTGGAAAATAGGATTTGTTGTGGTTTTTTCGACTTTCCTGACGTATTTGTTGAATTTGCTTTCGATGAAAGAATTAAAACCAACCACAGTTGCCGTTTTTATTTATTTACAACCTTTATTCGCCACTATTTTTGCGATAAGCTTGGGCAAAGACGAATTGAGTTTGGTGAAAATTGGTTCGGCAGTTTTGATATTTGTGGGTGTTTATTTGGTTACACAGAAAAAGAGTGTTCAGTAATCAGTGTTCAGTCGTTGATTTAGAATCTTCTAATTTCAATCTTTTTACAAGTCCAAACCTATTTATAAAAAAGCACTGAATACTAAAAACGGACCACTGAGTACTTTTTTATTATCTTTGACCTCTTTTAGAAAATTATATGATACAATCAATGACGGGTTTTGGTAAAGCGACTTTGCAATTACCAACCAAAAAAATCACGGTAGAAGTAAAATCTTTAAACAGTAAAGGTTTGGATTTAAATGTGAGAATGCCTTCGCTGTACCGCGAAATGGAATTGGGTTTACGCAACCAAATTGCACTAAAACTGGAAAGAGGAAAAGTAGATTTTTCTATTTTTATCGAAAATACCGCGGAACAAACTTCTACGAAAGTGAATGTGCCGATTGTAAAAGCATATATCAATCAGTTAAGAGAAGTTTATGCTGATGCTGATGAAACCGAACTAATGAAAATGGCAGTTCGCATGCCGGACACCATGAAAATAGAACGCGATGAAATCGATGAAAACGACTGGGTACAAATCCAAACCGTTATCGAAGAAGCGTTGCAAAACATCTTGAACTTTAGAAGAGATGAAGGAATGTCTCTTGAAAAAGAATTTCAATTGCGAATTGGTAATATTCGTCAATACATGACCGAAGCTTTAGCACTTGATCCAGAACGCGTTCAGGCTATAAAAGACCGTTTACAAACTGCAATCTCAGAATTGAAAGTGAATGTAGATGAAAATCGTTTTGAGCAGGAATTGATTTATTATTTAGAGAAATTAGACATCACCGAAGAAAAAGTCCGTTTAACGAATCACCTGGATTATTTCCTGGAAACCATCAACGGAACCGAAGCTAACGGTAGAAAATTAGGTTTCATCACCCAAGAAATGGGACGTGAAATCAATACGATGGGCTCTAAATCCAATCACGCACAAATGCAAAAATTAGTCGTTCAGATGAAAGACGAATTGGAAAAAATCAAGGAACAAGTATTAAACGTATTGTAATTATTAACCTGCAAACTTATATAATTTTGCAGGTTAATTAATTTTATAACATACCTACAAGGTTTTAGAAACCTTGCAGGAAAAGATAAACAGATACTGAAATAAATTCAGCATAAAATGAGCACAGGAGGAAAATTAATTGTTTTTTCGGCGCCTTCAGGGTCAGGGAAAACTACTATCGTTAGACATTTATTAAGCAAAGAAGATTTGAATCTTGAATTTTCTATTTCGGCAGCTTCCCGCGCACCACGAGGCGAAGAAGTAAGTGGAAAAGACTATTATTTCATGTCTACCGAAGAATTTAAAAAACACATCAAAAACGAAGATTTCTTAGAATGGGAAGAGGTCTATCGCGATAATTTCTACGGAACCCTAAAAAGTGAAGTGGAACGCATTTGGGCCAAAGGAAAGAATGTGATTTTTGATATTGATGTATCTGGCGGATTGCGTATCAAACATAAATTCCCAGAAGAAACTTTAGCTGTTTTCGTGAAACCTCCAAGCGTGGATGAACTAAAAAGACGATTAAAGGAACGCTCTACTGAAAGTGATGACAAAATCAACATGCGTATCGCTAAAGCCTCTGTAGAACTGGCAACAGCACCACAATTTGATGTGATTATAAAAAACTACGATTTGCCTATAGCTCTTGAAGAAGCATATCAATTGGTGAAGAATTTTGTTAAGGATTAAAAGATTGAAAAATTAAAGAATTGAAAAATTCAAAGTTATTTCTAATCTTTAAATCATTTAATTTTTAAATCTTTAAATTAATGAAAGTAGGACTTTATTTCGGAACGTTTAATCCCATTCATGTTGGGCATCTCATTATCGCCAATCACATGGCAGAGCATTCTGATTTAGACCAAATCTGGATGGTCGTTACCCCACATAATCCTTTAAAGAAAAAAAGCACTTTGCTCGATGATTACCACCGGTTGCAAATGGTGCATCTTGCCACTGAGGATTTTCCAAAAATTAAGCCTTCGGATATTGAGTTCAAATTGTCCCAGCCTAATTACACGGTAAATACTTTGGTTCATTTAGAAGAAAAATTTCCAAAATACGAGTTCTCCTTAATCATGGGCGAAGACAATTTAAAATCTTTGCACAAATGGAAAAACTACGAAGTGATTCTCGAAAACCATGATATTTATGTTTATCCTAGACTAGAGGCCAAAGTTTCTGTTGAAGAAGCAATTTCTAGCGACGCGGACAATTTGGATTTAAAAATTTTACAAAAATTCGGAACAAAAATCCACATGATTGATGCTCCGGTTGTCGAGATATCTGCCACATTTATTCGGGACAATATTAAAAAAGGAAAAAATGTTCAGCCTTTATTGCCTGCAAAAGTTTGGGACTATATTGATCATAATAATTTTTATAAGAAGTAATTATCCCAAAACCCTTTTCAATTCCTGTTGAATATTTTCGAAAATCGTACTCAAATTATCGTTTTTACCGGATAATACAAACACTTCGGTACTTGGCATTTGCTTGCTGTTCCACAACAATTGGATTTTATTTTCTTCGATTAAATTTTTTGCATTTATATCCCAAACTACTCCTATTCCTGTATTTATCGAAATGATTTCGAGCATTTCATATTCTGACGGAATAATATAATTGGGAACCATCGACGGTCTTTTTTTATTAAAAACATGCAACCAAAACAACTTTATGTGCGGAATCTGCGCGTTGTGGCTGAACCATTTTTGGTCGTTTAACCAATTTTCGATAGCAGAGAAATCCTTTATTTTAATAGCAGACTTCAACTCGGAAGCATCGATAGTATTGGAACCGACAATGACTTGTTTGATTTCGCCAACCTTTTTCTGAATAGTGTCAAACGTATCATATTGTTTGGTGACAACCGCAAAATCAAGTTTTTTAGAATCTACCAATTCAAAAAGCGTATCGTTTTCATGGAAGCTAAAATCAATAAAATCAAATTTGGAAACCAAAGCGTTTCCCAAACTTCGCATCAAATGCTTTGAGATTCCAATTGAAATTAATCGATTGGCATTAAAGGCTTTGGCACGAAAACCATTCTCCACATTTTCCAATCGGTCCAATGCTTCAATGATTAAATTATTGAGTAACTTAGCGTATTCCGTTGGTTCGACACCTTTAGACTTTCGATTGAAAAGTTTATATCCTACATGCGCTTCCAACATTGATATTTGCTGACTAACAGCAGGTTGACTGATAAATAATTCTTTAGCAGCCATAGAAAAATTACCGTTTTTATAAACGGATTTAAACGTTCGATACCATTCGAGATTAACCATGATATAAATATATTTATCACAAACATAATTTAAATTATTTTTACTAATAGCATATTCGCCGTAAATTTGTAGAAACAAAATTAAAAATGAAGAAAATCGCATTATTTGCCATTATAGCATTAACCGCAAGTTGTATCACAGCAACTGCACAAAATAAAAAAGGTATGAAAAAAGTATTATTTGTTCTAACTAGTCATAGTGAATTAGGGAACACAGGAGAAAAAACAGGATTTTGGATTGAAGAATTTGCTGCTCCTTATTATGAGTTAGCTGATAAAGGAGTGATCATTGATATTGCATCGCCACTAGGAGGACAGCCACCAATTGACCCAAAAAGTTCAGATCCATCCTCGGCTACTGAAGACACCAAAAGATTTGACAAAGATACTGAGCTACAAGCAAAACTAAGTAAAACACACAAACTAGCTGATGTTAAACAAGCTGATTATGATGCTGTTTTTTATCCTGGAGGTCATGGTCCATTATGGGATTTAGCTACTGATACATCTTCAAGTGCTTTAATTGTAGATTTTTACACGAATAACAAACCTGTTGCTTTTGTATGTCATTCACCAGCAGTATTGAAAAACGTAAAAGTAAATGGGGAATTTTTAGTTAAAGGTAAAAAAGTAACTGGATTTTCTAATACCGAAGAAGAAGCGGTTGGATTAACCAATGTTGTTCCATTTTTATTAGAAGATGCGTTGCAGGCTAATGGTGCAACTTATTCAAAAATAGGAGATTGGCAGCCATATGCAGTAGAAGATGGTTTATTGATTACAGGTCAAAATCCAGCTTCGTCTAAACTGGTTGCGGAAAAATTATTAAACCAATTGAATTCAAAAAAATAAGAAGATGTTAAATTTCGAATTATACAATCCTACCAATTTAGTTTTTGGAAAAGGGCAAATAGAAAAATTATCCACGCTAGTGCCTCAAGGAGCAAAAATACTTTTGGCGTATGGCGGTGGAAGTATTTTCAAAAATGGAATTCATGAGCAGGTTATCAACAATCTAAAAGGTTTTGAAATCGTAGAATTTGCAGGAATTGAACCAAATCCGCATTTTGAAACATTGATGAAAGCAGTTGCGATTATCAAGGAACAAAATATTGATTTTATCCTTGCCGTTGGTGGAGGTTCTGTAATCGATGGAGTAAAATTCATTTCTGCAGCTGTAAACTTTGACGGAAACCCTATTGATATTCTTCAAAAACGAGTATTAACTAAAGATGTATCTAAAATTATTCCTTTTGGAACTATATTGACATTACCGGCAACAGGAAGTGAAATGAATTCTGGCGGAGTTGTCACTATTCAATCTACGCAAGAAAAATTATCCTTTGGTGGTAGCGCCTTGTTTCCAAAGTTTTCTATCTGTGATCCAACGGTAATTGAGTCTTTGCCAAAAAGACAATTACAAAACGGAATTGTGGATGCCTACACCCATGTTTTAGAACAATATTTAACGTATCCGCACGAAGGATACCTTCAAGATAGGATTGCCGAAAGTATTTTACAAACCTTGATTCAAGTTGGCCCTGATGTTGTTGAAAAGCCTACTGATTATGCTTTGGCTTCTAACTTTATGTGGAGTTGTACGATGGCGCTGAATGGCTTAATCCAGAAAGGAGTTCCTTCTGATTGGGCAACGCACATGATTGGACATGAATTAACGGCTTTATACGGAATCGATCATGCAAGAACATTGGCAGTTGTGGGTCCAAATTTATACCGAGTGATGTTTGAAACCAAAAAAGGAAAATTGGCACAATACGGAAAACGTATTTTTAATTTAACTGGAACTGATGATGAAATCGCAAATGAAGCCATCAACAAAACAGTTGAATTTTTCCATACGATGGGAATGGACACTAAATTATCTGATTATACCAAAGATTTTGATAAAACGGCAGATTTTATAGTGGATCGTTTTAAAGAAAGAGGTTGGTTAGGTTTAGGAGAAAAACAAAATATTACTTTAGAAAAAGTAAAATCTATTGTTGAAATGAGTTATTAATTCAAATAACTAGATTACCGATTGAAGCATTTTAAATAAAAAGGCGTTCTCATTTTATATGGGAACGCCTTTTAAAATTCTAAACAATAACTAACTAACTCAATCCGCATTATTTTGTTAAATATTTAAACAATAAACAACAATAACGAAATAGGAATATTTATATTGTGTTAAAAAACAAAAAAAATTAAAATTTTTTTTTGTCGGACACAATTGCAGTATTTCCAAAACGTTTAAAAATCAACGTTCTTGTTCTAATTTTATTTGTATAATCAGTGCTTTTTTAAGTACTTTTGATTAAATTCAATAAAAAATGGCTGAAAATATAAAATTCGCAGTAATAGGTGGTGGAAGTTGGGCGACAGCGATAGCAAAAATGTTATGCGTAAATCTTACCGAAATTTCATGGTACATGCGTAATGAAGCTGCTATAGAACACCTTAAAGCATACAAACACAATCCAAACTACTTGAGTTCAGTAGAATTCGACATCAATAAACTGAAACTGACTAGTGATATCAATGAAGCTGTTGCGTATGCAGATTACATCATTTTTGCTATTCCATCTGCTTTTTTAGATGGTGAATTAGAAAAATTAACAGTTTCATTAAAAGATAAAATCATTTTTTCAGCAATTAAAGGAATTGTACCAGAAACAAGCTTAATTGTGGGCGAACATTTCCATGTAAAATATGACATTCCTTATTATAATATAGGTGTAATTACCGGTCCTTGCCATGCTGAAGAAGTTGCAATGGAACGCCTTTCTTACCTTACTATTGCATGCGGAGATCCTGACAAAGCTAAAACCGTAGCTAAAAATTTATCTGGAAATTATATCAAAACTAAAATTACAGACGACATTATAGGAACAGAATACGCAGCGATGCTAAAGAACATTTATGCAATTGCAGCGGGAATGGCTCATGGTCTGGGTTATGGCGATAATTTCCAGTCCGTATTGATGAGTAATGGGATTCGTGAGATGAAAAAATTCATCAAAAAAGTCCACAAAATGAAACGTAACATCAATGATTCTGCCTACTTAGGCGATTTATTGGTTACCGGTTATTCTATATTCTCCAGAAATAGAATGTTTGGGAATATGATTGGCAAAGGCTACACCGTAAAATCAGCAATGATGGAAATGAGTATGGTTGCCGAAGGATATTATGCCGCAAAAAGCGCTTACAAACTTAATCAGGCGTATGGTGCCAAAACACCAATTATAGATGCTGTTTACAGTATTTTATACGAAGGACAAGAAGCCAAAGCCGTGTTTAAAAAATTGACCGATAAACTGGATTAATTTAACTACCAGATTTAATAATCAAAACACAATCACTTCATGAGCGAAAGATGGAAATACCAGATTAAAACTGGCGGAATTTGGGGTGTATTTATGACGGTTTTCAATGTGTTATTTGACATAAAAGAAATCCCTTTTTCAGAACAGGTTGCTACCCCCAATTTTTATATTCGCGCAGCTGCTTATATCATTGTAGGCATATTTGTTTTAGGTTATTTTACCTGGAAATCAAAAGTTAAACAACAAAGCCGCTAAATCATTTTTATGAGTAAAAGATGGAAATATCAACTCAAATACGGATTAATTTGGGGACTACTAGTTTTTTTTATAACTGCTGCTTTTGATTTATACAGTATGACTTTTCAAGAGGTGTATTTATCTGAAAAAAACACAATCCGTACCGCATTATTCGTTCTGGCCGGAATATTTGTGGTAAGTTATTTTAGTTGGAAGAAGAAAATAAAAAGTGAAACTAATATGGACTTATCTCACGATAACGCCGTCAACAAATAAAATAGGCACTTCTTCAACGAAATCCTCATGGATGGAATGTGCTTTGAAAATGAACTTTTTATCGTATAATTTGTCTCCAATAAAGAAAGTTAGCATGAACTCATTGTTGAGTGCCAAAACACTTTTTTCAATCATTTCAATTTTCACTACTGAAACCGCTGGTACTTCGACAAAAGCGTGACGCAAAAGTGATGTTTTCTTCATTTCGCCATCAATAGTTCCAAAAGCTTTGGAAACTACCATAACACTTTCGATTAAGTAATCGCTATCATTTACTAAATAAGCATACCACACTTTTTCCATGAAATCGTCACTCCATTCTTGAACTACAGCAAGAAATACGTTTTCTACTTCGGGGATGATGATGTCAGCTTTCATTTATTTGATTGTTGATTGATGATTAACGATTTTTGATTGTAGATTTAAACTTCTAAAATCAAAAATCGCTGATCAAAAATTTTAATTTTTATATACTTGATTTAAATTGCTCTAGGAAACGAACGTCATTTTCGTAGAACATACGGATATCGCCGATTTGATATAACAACATGGCGATTCTTTCGATTCCCATACCAAATGCAAAACCGTTGTATTCATCAGGGTTGATGCCACAGTTTTTCAAAACATTAGGATCTACCATTCCGCAACCCATGATTTCTAACCAACCGGTTCCTTTGGTGATTCTATAATCGGTTTCTGTTTTAAGGCCCCAATAAATATCAACCTCAGCACTAGGCTCAGTAAACGGGAAATAGGATGGACGTAAACGGATTTTTGATTTTCCGAACATCTCTTTGGTGAAATATAAAAGCGTTTGTTTTAAGTCGGCAAAAGAAACGTCTTTGTCAATATATAATCCTTCCACTTGGTGAAAAATACAGTGCGAACGGGACGAAACTGCCTCATTACGAAAAACTCTTCCGGGAGAAATAGTTCGAATTGGCGGTTTATTATTTTCCATGTAACGCACCTGAACGGATGATGTATGCGTACGCAACAAAATATCAGGATTTGTTTGAATGAAAAACGTGTCTTGCATGTCACGCGCCGGATGGTATTCCGGTAAGTTTAATGCTGTGAAATTATGCCAGTCATCTTCGATTTCCGGACCTTCAGAAACGTTGAAACCAATGTTTGAAAAGATATCAATAATTTGGTTTTTCACCAATGAAATAGGGTGACGAGAACCAATAGTTATAGGTTCAGCCGAACGCGTCAAATCACCATAAAAACCTTTGATTTCTTCTTTACTTTCTAAAGCTTCCTGTATGGTTTTTACTTTGTCTTCGGCAGAAGTTTTAAGCAAATTGATTACCTGTCCGAATTCCTTTTTTTGGTCATTAGGAACGTTTTTAAATTCAGCAAAAAGGTCTTTTAAAAGCCCTTTGCTTCCCAGAAATTTAATTCGGAATGTTTCTAATTCTGCTGCGTTTTGCGTTGAGAAAGCTTGTGCTTCGCCAATATATTCTTTTATCTTATCTATCATTTTCATCCAATAATTGAGAGTGCAAATTTAGGAAATTTGTTCCAAGTATACTCTTTAAAGTTTAAAGTTTCCATTCTAAATTGTTAGATTACTTTTCACCGCTGTTCTGCTTCTATAATAAGCCCTAAAAGTTCATTTAAGCTAGGTGTTTTTTACTGAACACTACTCTATCAGTTCTCTTTCCAGAAAATAATTTACAATAGCTTCTTTCATTAAAACCGACTGTTCTCCAGCTTTAAGCGGTGGTAATTCCTCTTTTACTTTGTAATGTGGCCAGCCTTCTTCATCAAAAAACTCAAATTCATAGAAACCATACGGCTCTAACAACCTGCAAATCGCGATGTGCATCAGGTTTAATTTTTCGTCTTTTTTGTATTCACTATGCACTTTCCCAAGCTCTTGTACGCCAATTAGATAAATAATAGCGTCGAGATCTAAATCCTCACCTTGAGAAAATTGATTGGAAAGTATATTTACAAGCTGTTCCCAGCGTTCTTTAAGTTGTGTGTCTCTTGACATATCTTTAATTATGAATTATAAATTATGAGTTATGAATCCATAATCTATAAAATTATTTTGGGCAAAGATAAGAACTTGAAAATTGGCAATGGTAAAGAACAATTCTTTTATATTTGCACTTTTATTTTTCTTAATTAAGTGTCATGGGATTTTTGGATATTATTTTGGGTGTATTACTCGCTTTTGCTTTGTATAAAGGCGTTAGAAATGGTCTTTTTGTAGAATTAGCTTCTTTGGTTTCGCTATTGGCAGGAATTTATTTTGCCATAAAATTTTCGTCATTTATCAAAGAAATATTAGCTGGATTTGTCAAATGGAATCCCAATACAATTCAAGTAGTTGCCTTTGTATTGACATTTATCCTTGTCGTAATTGGAATATCACTTTTGGGGAAATTCCTCACCGGAATAGCTGATTTTGCCTTTTTAGGATGGTTGAATAAGATTGGTGGTGGCTTCTTTCGGGTGCTAAAAACAATTTTGATAATAGGAATTGTTTTCAAAGTTTTCGAAAAAATAAACTATCACAATTTTTTAGCCAAAAAAGAAACCTTAGACAAGTCCATTTTTTATAATCCAATCCAAAAAACAGCAGGATTCATGTATCCTTCGATAGAAAATTGGTATGATAATTTGAAGAAAAAGTAATCAGTGGTCAGATTAAAAGCTATTATTTCACTTCCTTGATCGCGCTGCTTTCAATCCAGCCTTCAGTTCCATCTGTTAATTGCACTTTTTTCCATTTTCCAATGATTTCCTCCACATACACTTTTGTTCCTTCGTGTAGCATAAATATTGGCTGACCGCCATTTCTGGGTTCGCTTTTTACATTGGCCATTTCCGCAAAAACAATCGCTGGTTTTTCAGTATCAAAATGACTTTTTTCAAAAATCGTAGACGAAACACTGATTAGAATTAGAAAAAAAAGGACAAACATTCCAAAAAAGAAAATTCTTTTTGATAGTGTAATTTGGGAAAAATAATACCCTACAAAAAACAACAGGAACGCCATTGCCAGTCCAATAGAAATCCACGCCCACGTATTGTAATGATAGATTCCCGTAAAATCCCGAATCAGCTTTGCAAAACCTACTTTTGGGATTACTTTAATTTCATCGATAGTCCGTTTTTGAGCAAATTTCAAGTTGTTAATGGCATCGATATTATTTGGATTTAAAACCAATGCTTTTTCATAATTATAAATAGAAGGCGCTACTTTGTTCAACTTATAATAGGCATTTCCTAAATTATAATACAATTCAGAAGAGTGTTTGCTATCTGTCAAAACACTTTCATAAGCCTCAACCGCTTCATTATATTTCCCTTTTTGATAATACTCATTTCCTTTTTCAAAGCCGATTTGGGCAAAGAAAACTTGGGTTGAAAGTAATAATATGTATAGAATGTTTTTCATAAAAATTTAAACACAAAGGTAACAAGGAAGCCGCAAAGGACACTATTTAAAGTGCTCCATTTATAACTCTTCTTACACCTTCTTTTAGTAATTTTACATTAAAATTAATTAGTAATCCTAATCTGCAATCCGACAATCTCAAATACGTAAGTAATTGAGCCAAATGAACATCTGTCATAGCTTCAACAGATTTTACCTCAACAATAAATTTATCCTCAATAATCATATCAATTCTGTACCCCACATCCAGTTTTACTTCTTCATAAATCAAAGGAAGCGCTTTCTGCTTTTCTACTTTTAAATTACTTTTTTTAAGTTCATAAAACAAGCACTCTTCATAAGCACTTTCCAATAGTCCGGGACCTAAAACTTTATGTACTTTCAAAGCACTTTCAAATACAATTTTTGATATTTCGCTTTCAGTCATTTGTTTAAAAAAACTAGTGTACTCTGTGCCTTCTTTGTGCACTTTGTGGTTAAGCAAATTATTAAGCAATCTGTTTTTCTAAATCTGAAATAATCACTACCGCTTTATCAAAATCCTTTTGTATAGTAACACTTGATGATGGTGCATATCGCGCGATTTCACAGTTTTCCGTAAGTGCAATAAAATCATTCACCGCTTCAGGATTCGCATTTCTTGACAACAACAATTCTTGAATATTATCCTTACTCATTTCTGAAGTTTCAATATGCAACTTGGCTTTCAAGAAATTATGCATTGCTTTCTCGAGCGCAATATAAAACAGTTCTTTGTTGTTGATTTGCTTCTTGGCTTCTGATAAATATTTCTTCGCCAATCTATTATTCATTCGAATTCTGTTTCCGGTAATATCACCATCAATAGCTTCTTTTTTCTTTTTGAATAATACGATTAAAGGCAGCATTAAAAATGGGAAAAAGAATAATCCATAAAACAAATTAGACCCAAAGAAGTCTTTCTTATTCATCGTCAAAAGATTACTTTTTAACTTTATGAATTTGAACTGCTCTACTTTGTCTATTTTATTCTTGTTTGCACCAGAAGCAACGGTCGCATCAGTAGGCGAAGGACCATCGAGAACATTAATCATTATCTCTGGAGAACTTAGCGTTTTATACGTTCCTGAACCCAAATCAAAATACGTGAATTTTAATGGTTTTATAGGGTAATTCCCTTTATACTGCGGAACAATGGTATAACTATCTGAGATTTTTCCAGCCATTCCTGAAAGCGGCGTGTTGACCTGTTCATTATGAACTGCATCATACATTTCCAGGGCATTTGGCGCTACCGGTTTTGGTAAACTGAATAATTTCAGATTCCCTTTTCCGGTTACACTAACTACTAAGTCCAGACTTTCTCCGTTTTTTAAATCGGTTTTCGTTGGTGTTACTTTGAAATCAAAATTTCCAACTGCGCCTGAAAAGTCGTCTGGTTTTCCTGCTTCGGGAAGTGGCTTAACATTTATAGTTTTCGCTCCTGCAGAAACTCTCTTCCTGCCTTCGGTGACAACCATTCGACCAAACATATCTCTACGATTCGACGGCAATTGAACATCAATATCTAATGACAACGGTTCAATAACCAGCTTTCCTGATTTTTGAGGATACAAAACTATTTTTTTAAGTACAATAAAACGGTATTTCTCCCCTTTAAACATACCTTCTTCAGCAACAAACTGTTTTATATCAATATTTTGACTCCAGAAATCATTGTATTTTGGCTTACTAACTTCGTTAGAATTTGTGACTCCAATATTATAACTGAAATACATTTTATAAACTACCGTAATGGGTTCGTTTACATATGGATTTGTTTTAGAAATATCAGCAACAAGATAAATATTATCATCTGCCGAAACACTGGTATCATTTGGATCTCTAGGCTGTTCCGTTGCAGCGGTAACATTTATTTTTAAAGGTGATGTTTTATAAATTTGCCCGTTGTATTCGATTGCGGCTTGCTTGATAACCAATGTCCCTTTTTGATTTGGCAAAAGAAAATAAGAATATATTTTCTCAAAAGAACTTCTTCCGTTTACCCAAGACTGACTTACTTGCTGACTTGGACCGGCAATAATTCTAAATCCTTCAAAAGAGGGTGGCACAAAATTATCCCCATCTACATTCATCATAAAATCGATACGAAGTCTCTCGTTTATACCCAGCGTTGCTTTACTTACCCTAGCCTCAAATTGCACTTGAGCGCTAAGTAAATTGCACACCATTAAAACTATTACTGCTATAAATCTTTTCATTTTCAAATTATCTAATTGAACTACCAATCTTTCTCCGTCTTAACTGGTTTTCCTTGTACTTTTTTGGCGTTTACTTTATCCTGCACTTTCTTTTCTTCTTTATTCACTGCATTCAAAAGATTCTCTAAACGTTCTTTAGAAATTCCTCCTGGAGCTGGTTTTGGCTCTCCATTTTCATTAGGTTTAGGGTCTTTATTTTGTTTGTCTTTATCTCCCTTATCGTCTTTCTTATCTTTATCCTTATTGTCTTTTTTATCTTTTTCTCCGTCTTTCTTATCGTCCTTCTTGTCTTTATCGCTCTTTTTATCGTCTTTTTTATTATCGTCCTTTGGAGGATTTTCTTTTAGCATTTTTTTTGCCAAAGCATAATTATAACGTGTTTCTTCATCTGTCGGATCGTTTCTTAATGCATTTTTGTAAGCTTCAACCGCTTGCGTATAATCCTTTTCATTCATGAAAACATTTCCTAAATTATGAAAAGCGCGATGTTTCTGCGGTCTTGTTTTTGAATTTTTCAAAGCTTTAGCATACGCAAACTTGGCTTCCGAAGATTGTTTTTGCTTGTAAATACTATTTCCTAAATTGAAAGGCGCGGTTGCTTTATTTGGAAATTTTGAATCCGAAATCCTATAATTAGCTTCGGCATCTACAAATTTATTTTCAGCATATTCCTCGTTCGCTTTAGGCAATATTCTATCTTTCTGTTGTGCATTTGCAACAAAAGAAAAAAGCAATAACAGGTATAAAATTATGTTTTTCATTGTATTTTAAATGTAAGTGTCAAAGTATACTAGTATTTTTATTCCAATAATGGAGCGCAACTTTATACTTTAACCTTTTTTATTCTCGTTAAATAAATTCAATTTGTTTACCCAACTTGTTTTTCTTTCCAAAAGAAAAATATCCAGAAATAAGAAAACAAAAGCAAAACCTAAAAACCATTGAAATTGCGATTGAAAATCAGCCATTTCTGTTGCTTCAAATTCTGTTTTTTGAATATTATTCAATGCATTCTTAATATATTCGAGCACTTCTTTAGTGTTGTTTCCGTTTACATAACCGCCTTTAGTCGCTTTAGCAATCGCCGTTAAACTTTCTGGAACCAGTTTCGTTATAACTACTTCATTATTGCCATCTCTTTTGAAACCTTCGACAATTCCATTTCTTTTCAATGGAATTGTACCTCCTTTTTCAGTTCCAACACCAATTGTAATGATTTTAATCCCAAGCTTATTGGCTTCTTCCGCCGCTTCTTCTGCACCTTCATTGTGGTCTTCACCATCAGAAATCATAATCAACAGCTTACTCGTTTTTTTATCATCAAAATAAGTTGATGATAATTTGATTGCCTCGTTGAATGACGTTCCTACCGAGGAAACCATATCTGTATCCATGCTTTGCAAAAACATTTTTGCAACGCTATAATCCGTAGTAATAGGCAATACTGGGAACGCGCTTCCTGCATACGCCACAATTCCTATTCTATCACTTCCCAATTGATTGATAATTTGCGAAACAATTTGCTTGCTTTTGTCCAGACGATTTGGCGCTACATCTTCAGAAAGCATACTTTTGGATACATCCACTGCAAAAACAATGTCGATTCCTTCTCTCTTTACGGTTTCCATTTTAGTACCAATTTTTGGATTTACTAATCCAAGAATTAATCCGGTCAATGCCAAAAGCAATACTCCTAATTTCAAAACCGGTTTAAAAAAGGAACTCTCCGGGCTCAGCCTTTTTACCATTTCTAAATCGCCAAACTCGCGTTGTTTTTTTCTTTTCCAATATAAATTGAACAGAAAAACCAACACCACCAAAGGCAGTATAAAGAGAAGATATAAATATTTTTTTTCGTCTAATTCCATTTTTTTACTTTTAGTCGCAGTTTTCAGTTACAGTTTTCAGTTTGCGACTGTCATTATATAAAGCTTTTAAAAACTGTATTTCGTAATCCTAATTCCAGCAACAATAAAAAACCGGCAAACCATACAAAAGACCTAAATTTCTCATCATAATCATAAAATTTTAATTCTTCAATTTCGGTAGTTTCTAATTTATTGATTGAGGCGTAAATCTCCGCTAGTTTGCTGTTACTCGTTGCTCTAAAATATTTACCATCTGTCTTTTTAGCAATGCTCTTCATCAATTGCTCATCAATTTCCACTTTCATCATTTGGAATAAAAACTGCCCATTTGGCGCTACCGCATAAGGAAACATAGCCATTCCATTTGTACCAATTCCTACTGTGTACACTTTAATTCCGTATTGTTTGGCAATATCGGATGCAGTTTCCGGCTCGATAAATCCGGCATTATTCACACCGTCGGTCAAAAGAATAATCACCTTGCTCTTAGCCTGACTGTCTTTCAATCTATTCACAGCAGTCGCTAATCCCATTCCTATACCAGTTCCGTCTTGTAAAACATTATCATATTTAATGCTGTTGATAGCATTAAGAATAACGGCTTTATCACTAGTTACCGGTGTTTTTGTGTATGCTTCAGAGGCATATACCACAAGTCCAATCCTGTCATTTGGTCTTTCATCAACAAAATCAGCGGCCACTCGTTTCAGGGCTTCCATTCTATTTGGTTTCAAATCTTTGGCTAGCATACTTCCTGAAACGTCAATTGCCATAACAATATCAATTCCTTTAGTAGTTTTTGTTTTATTACTTACATCGACTGTTCTTGGTCTTGCCATAGCTACAATCAAAGAGCATAAAGCCAAAATTCTAAATACATTCAACATCGGCTTTAGCTTTGTCAAATACGAGTTAGAACCTTTAAATCCTTGTAACGAACTTATTTTTAACGTGGCTGATTGATGGTTCTTTTTTCGCATGAACCAGACAATTACAACTGGAATCAGCAGAAGCAACCAAAAAAATTCTGGGTTTAAAAATGTTATTTTCTCCATTATTTACTTGCTTGTTTTAATTCGACAGCATTCAAAACGCGTTCTGATATTTCGTTGCCATACTTATCTCCTTCTTCATGAAAAATTAAAATCTGTTGCAATCCGCCTTCTTGACTGAACAATATTGCCTCATAATACATTTTTGCAGTAGTCTTATTGTCACTATCAATTTGGGAGAACGTTCCATAGGCTTTCAATCCTTTGACTCCTTCATTGGTTTCAAAATCTTCTTGTTTTACAATCATGTTTTGAGCTCCTTGCGCTTCAAGTGATTGCAAAGCACCATCCATAGATTTTGCCAAATCAATTTGCGTTTCTGCTTTGAATTTTAGTGTAGAAACCATCACATAAAAACGGTCCAAAACACTTCCATAAGCAAAAGACTGCATTTCTTTGATTAAAGCCATTCCGTTTTTAGGGAGTGTTTTTGTCAAATCTACTCTCTTAAGCACTTTTGGTGTTTCTATGATAATTCCAGGATTTCCGTACTCACTTTTTACCCATTCACCTTCCAATAATTCTTTTGTAGGATGACCAATAATATTGTCTTTTACATAATCAAACCCTTTGGTAACAATGAAAAAAGTAGTGGTCGCTGCCAATAAAAAAACAACCGAAGCTACCGCGGTTACGATGCGTTTGTTCCTTTGTTTGCGCAACTGAATTTGTATCTGTTTTTGTCTTTGCGCTTCATTTAACAACATATCTTCCTCTACCGGAATTTCCACAGGAATTGAATTGTCTAATGTCAGTATTGCTTTTTGAATCTTATTTCGGTCTTCTGTGATTTCAAAATCCAGTGGTTTTGACTTGGCAAATTTCACTAAATCGGCTTGTTTCAAAACACGCTCTAGATTCTCGATAATTTCCTGCGAAAGCTTCATTTTCTTTTTTACAGAAGCTGCTCTAAGACCCTGAATCAATTCTGAAGTCGTACTTTCCATAGCCGGAATTTCAATTGCTTCTTCGATATAGTTTCTAGCAATATCCGTCAATTCACTATAATATGCTTTTACTTCTCCTTTTTGCCAAAGTTCTTTTTTCTCTAAAGTATCCAGCAAACTAGTCGCTTTCTCGATTGGCGTTTTATAAATTTCTTCCTGTAGTTTCTTTTCTTGGCGTTTTTTAATAAACCAATAAATAAATGCTCCAATTCCAATAATCATAGCGACTATCAATAGGTATTTCCACCAGTCACCAATTGAGTTATCAGCTGGAGCAATGTCCTTGATGTCGAACATTTTTTGTTTCAAAGTATCCACCTGAACATTTGCCACTTCAACCAAAAGCGAATCCGTCATAAACGGTTTGCTGTCGATAAAAATCTTGATACTTGGAACAACATATCTACCGGAATCAAATTGGGTTAAACCGTATTTTTTAATTAATTCATAACGTCCGTCCATTTTGACAGTATCAATAGGATAAGACTGAATAACCTCTAAAGCTCCAAAGTTTTTCAATTTCGGGAAAATCACTTTAGACGAAGTATCAACAGTAGTTTTTATGGACAGTTTAAATTCCGCACCAATTTTATTTTTAGTCGTGTCAATACTTGTGACTACTTGCTTTTGTTGTGCAAAAACAGCCGTAGAAAGCAGCAATAGTAGTAGGTATAATTGTTTTTTCATCTTTTATTATTGAACCTCTTTCGATTTTTGATTGAAGATTAACGATTTTTGATTTCAGATTTGACCAAGAAACTTCGATTCGTTTTTAATCAAAAATCTAAATTTATTTCAGATTTGTTTTAGCTGTTTTAATACTTGATACGAAAATAGAAATTAGCTCATTAGCCTCAGTTTTTGCAATAGTTAGATTTGTTAAATCGGACGTTAAATTTGATTTTTCAATAATTTTTAAACAAACAAAGCTTTCTCTTAATTCTTTTAAACAAATGCCCATTTTATGAATAAAATCTTTACTACTTTCTGCACTTTGTGCCTCTCCATAATTTAAAGCAGGAGAAGTTCCAGATCTAATTATTTGCCCTGCAAGATGATTTCCAGCATAGTTTTTTTCAAATTTGCTTGCAACGATTATTATTGTGGCTGCAAAATCTATCAATCTATTTTCTAATTCTTGCTTATTCACTTATTAAGTTTATATTTTTATTTTGCCCGTTTAAAATCTATTTTCTTTTTCTACAAAATCTGAAATCAAAAATCGTTAATCAAAAATCTGAAATCATCATCTCGATTTGAAATAACTTAATAATTTAGTCACATAACTTTCATCAACTCTAGTGTTTACAACACCGGAACCTGATTTACTGAATGTTTCTTTAAAATAATTGACTTTGTCGCGGTACTGTTTTTCATAATTCATTCGCACTGCTTTCGAACCGGTATTTATCAATTCGACTGCTCCGGTTTCGGCATCAAGCATAGAAACCATCCCTAAATCGGGCATTTTTTCTTCTCGAATGTCGTACACGCGAATCCCAGTTATGTCGTGTTTTTTTGCAGCAATTTTTAAAGTTTGCTCATAATCTTCCGACATGAAATCAGAAATCACAAACACAATCGCTTTCTTTTTTTGGGTTCCCGATAAAAATTTTAAGGCTTGAGCAATATCTGTTTTACGACTTTTAGGCTGAAACTCTATCAATTCCCGAATGATTCGAAGTACGTGTGATCTTCCTTTTTTTGGCGGAATGTACAATTCGATTTCATCCGAAAACAAAATCAAACCTATTTTATCATTGTTTTGAGTGGCTGAAAAAGCCATCGTTGCAGCAATTTCTGTAACAATATCTTTCTTGAATTGATTTTTTGAACCAAAACTTTCTGAACCTGAAATATCGACCATTAACATCATGGTCAATTCACGTTCTTCTTCAAAAACCTTTACGTGCGCTTCGTTGTAACGTGCGGTTACATTCCAATCAATCGCACGAATATCATCTCCGTATTGGTATTGACGCACTTCACTGAACGTCATTCCACGTCCTTTGAAAGACGTATGATACTCTCCCGAAAAGATGTGATCGCTCAATCTTCGGGTTTTAATTTCTATTTTTCGGACTTTTTTTAAGAGGTCTTTTGTATCCATTTTTAATTTGTTTAAAGTTTAAAAGTTTAACGTTCCAAGTTCGTAATCCAATTACTTGAAACTTTAAACCTTAAACAAACTTTAAGGTACTTCTACTTCGTTTACAATTTTGTTAATGATATCTACTGAAGTAATGTTTTCAGCTTCGGCTTCGTAGGTAACTCCAATTCTATGACGCAATACATCATGAACTACAGCACGAACATCTTCTGGAATTACATAGCCGCGACGTTTGATAAAAGCGTAGCATTTTGCGGCATTCGCCAAATTGATACTTCCACGAGGTGACGCTCCAAAACTGATTAATGGTTTCAAATCAGCCAATTTATATTTCTCTGGATAACGCGTGGCAAAAATGATATCAAGTATGTATTTTTCTATTTTTTCATCCATGTAAACTTCGCGAACTGCTTCTTGAGCGCGTAAAATTTGTTCCACTGAAACTACAGGATTTACTTTTTCATAACTTCCCTTTAGATTTTGACGAATCACTAAACGCTCATCTTCCATTTTTGGATAATCGATAACCGTTTTCAACATAAAACGATCGACTTGCGCTTCAGGTAACTGATAAGTACCTTCTTGCTCAATTGGATTTTGCGTAGCCAATACTAAAAATGGTCGGTCTAGTTTAAAAGTCGTATCACCAATAGTCACTTGCTTTTCCTGCATGGCTTCCAGTAATGCCGATTGTACTTTGGCAGGAGCACGGTTAATCTCATCAGCAAGGACGAAATTAGCGAAGATTGGCCCTTTTTTTATCGAGAATTCATTTGACTTAATGTTGTAGATCATTGTTCCCACAACATCGGCTGGCAATAAATCTGGTGTAAATTGTATTCTACTGAAAGATCCTTGAACGGCTTGTGAAAGAGTATTTATCGCTAAAGTTTTTGCTAATCCGGGAACACCTTCCAATAAAATATGTCCTTGACCCAAAAGTCCAATTAACAAACGCTCCACCATGTGCTTTTGACCTACGATAACCTTGTTCATTTCCATTGTGAGAAGGTCTATAAAAGCACTCTCTCTTTCAATTTTTTCATTGATTGCCCTGATGTCTAAAGTCGCTGTATTTTCTTCCATTTTATTATTTTTAAAACCTTGAATTTAATGCCTTTGTTTTGATGGTGCAAATTCAATTTTTTTTTAGAAGTAAGATGTTAAAAAATGGTTAAAACTTCGACAAAAGCGCTAATTTTAAGGACTAATTATGATACAATTTTTATATTTTTAAGAACTTTGAAAAATATACTTTGAAATAGCAGAATTATGAATTTCAATAAAAAATAAAAACCATGAATAAAACAAAATTATCGCCTATTGTAGCGGGTGTCATGAATTGGGGAATATGGGATAAAAATCTCAATACCAAAGAAATGGAAAACATGATTAATGTATGCTTGGAAAACAAAATTACTACTTTCGATCATGCCGATATATATGGTGATTATACCACCGAATCTGATTTTGGAAAAGCCTTTGCCTCGAGTAAAATTGCCAGAGAAAAAATGCAATTAATATCCAAATGTGGCATCCAAATGGTCACGGAAAACCGCGTCAACACTATAAAACATTATGAATATTCAAAAGATTACATTGTTTGGTCTGTTGAAAACTCCTTAAAAAACCTACACACCGATTATTTGGATGTTCTTTTACTACACAGACCCAGCCCATTAATGCAAGCCGATGAAATTGCAGAAGCGGTTTTGAAACTAAAATCAGATGGAAAAATTATTGATTTTGGACTTTCTAATTTCACAGCTACACAAACCGAATTGATTCGTCAAAAAACAGAAGTTTTGTACAATCAAGTACAATTTTCGGCCACTAATTTCGAGCCTATGATCGATGGTAGTTTTGATTACATGCAAGCAAACAACATTCGTCCGATGTCTTGGAATCCACTGGGGTCAGTTTTTAGAAAAGATATTCCACAAACCAGACGATTGAAAAAATTACTGGCGACTTTGGTTTCAAAATACCATTTTGGCTCTGATACGATTTTGCTTTCCTGGATTTTAAAACATCCGGCGCAAGTTATTCCTATTGCAGGAACCGTAAATGTGGCCCGAATTCAATCATTGATGAAAGCCGTAGAATTAGAATTAGACAAAGAAGATTGGTTTGCCATTTGGACCGAAAGCATGGGGAATGATGTAGCCTAAGAATAGTGTTCAGTTCAGCAACTTTAAAATCACAAACAGAAAAAAGACTCATGAGTAAAACAGCCCTAATAACTGGAGCCACCAGCGGAATTGGTAAAGCGACAGCACAAATATTAGCTAAAAATAACTATAAAATTATTCTTTGCGGACGCCGTGAAGACCGATTAATTGAACTCAAAAAAGAACTTTCAGCATTTACGGAAGTGCATGCATTATCCTTTGATGTTCGAGACAAAAAAGTGGTTTTTGAAAGTATTAATTCCATCCCAGAAGACTTTTCCAAGATTGATGTTTTGATTAATAATGCAGGAAATGCGCATGGTTTAGATCCCATTCAAAACGGGGATTTAGACGATTGGGACGCCATGATTGACATCAATGTCAAAGGACTTTTATATGTTTCGAAAGCTGTAATACCACAAATGATAGAACAAAAATCAGGTCATATTATCAACATTGGTTCCATCGCCGGAAAAGAAGTATATCCAAACGGAAACGTATATTGTGCCTCCAAACATGCAGTTGACGCCTTGAACCAAGCCATGAGGATGGACTTGAATCCTTACGGAATTCGTGTTGGCGCCATTCATCCTGGTGCCGTAGAAACAGAATTTAGCGAAGTGCGTTTCAAAGGTGATGCAGACAGAGCCGCCAATGTTTACAAAGGTTTTGAACCATTACATCCAGAAGACATTGCTGATATTATTCACTTTGTAGTTTCCAGACCGTACCATGTAAATATTGCCGATTTGATGGTGTTGCCAACAGCACAAGCCGCAGCGACTATTTTAAAAAGAGATATTTAAATTGGATTTTTAGATTGTTGGATTTTTAGAAAGTCTAAGAATCCAACTGTCTAAAAAATATAATAATCAATAATGATGATCAACAAACGTATTCTCATCAAGAATCTGCTTGCTCACAATGATGAGAGTAGTTTTTATGATAAAAAGCGTCAGTTGAATTTACATACACGGGAAGGAAAAGCAAAATTTTTAAAACACATTTGTGCACTGTCTAACTCGAATCCTACAAACAATTCCTATATCGTCGTGGGTGTTGAAGACCAAGATAATACTATTGTGGGCGATGATTTTTTTGATGACAGTCGGATTCAGAATTTAGTGAATGCCTATCTGGAGAATCCTCCGAAAATTCAGTACGAAAATGTGCCATTCCCAAATTTGCCAAAAGATAAAGTTATCGGATTGGTAACGGTCAAGCCAAAAAGCAAAACTTCCTATTTCAAAAAAGGAATTCATACGATTCCTGCCAACAGTATTTTTATACGGCGAGGCAGTAACACAATGCCGGTTGAAGGCGAAATTGAAAAAAATTACCAGAATACTGAAACCGTAATTGGCATCGAAAACAACTCCAGAAACAGCATCGAATACACACTCGATGGCGTGATTGATTTCATGAATTTTCGCCACAAGGATATGGCGCCAAAGTATAAAGTATTCAAAGAATTATTTGTGATTTGCTGGGCTGGAATTGCCAAAAAATCTCGTGAGAAAACGTATTTGTCACGTGTTGATATTGAATTGATCAATGAACAAATCAAGCTATTTTATTCGGCTCAAGATGTGGTCGAAATTACTTTTGACGAAGACACTTTTACCATTATTGAATATGTTCCTTTGGGTTTAAACGACAAAACGAGCTATTATCCTTTAGAAAAACAGACGATTCATTTTCATGATAATGGCTATTATAAAATTGAAAGAGAGATGCTTTTTCAGCCGCCGGAATTCAACAAAAAAATGTTATTCCATATTTACAATGCTAATATTGCTTTGCTGAAAAAACTGCAAAAAGGACTTTCATTGTCCGAGCGGGAGCACAAAGATTTAGAGAATTTACCTTCCACTTTTATGATTTGTTACCTCAACGGTTTTGAAGAAGCCAAGCAAAAACTGATTGATGCCAAAGTGCTTTTAAAACCTTTCATACCCATATATTTATCGTTTAAAGAAGCGTTGCGAATTTTGAGAAAAATGAAATATGATGTGCAGTAAGTACACTATTTCATTCCCTAAGAAAATCCATTATATAGGTGTTAATTTCTCTTTTTTGTCTTTTATTTCCTCTGTCATTCATATCATTATGAATGGTATTCGGGAGTTTAATGATTTTTATCCCAAACTTTTTCTGCTCTGCAACAGTAGGCAAAACTCCCTCATCAGCAGACTGGTCGCTGGAACGAAGCGAGTAGATTTTAGGCTGAGAAGTTCTGGGTAATTCCATTCTGCGGTTGTCTAAAGAAATTATTTTATCTGCCAAATTTGGGTATTTATGAGCAAACAAAACCGTCATATCACCTCCATTAGAATGTCCAATTAAGTTTACATGTTTGAAATCTAATTCTGGTTTTATTTTTTTCAATTCATTCAGAACAAATAGGATATTCTCTGCTCCTCTTTCCCAATTTGATCGTCTTACAACTTGAGGAATTCCTGTCAAAGGCAACAAATCATCGGTTGGTAATTCATGGTGAATACTCACTACAAAATAGCCTTTGGATGCTAATTTTTTTGTTAAGTATGAATACGATTTATTTGCGCCAGGTTTATTTTCTCCATATCCGTGACTCACAATTACCAGCTGTTGATTTCTAATTTTTTCGTTTACAATAGGGGAATAAAACGCTACCGGAATTAATCTGTTTCTGGAACTATCCAGCCAATTGGCGCTATCTGACTTGACCTCAAATTCTTGATTATCGACTTTGGTATTTGTTGCTTTTTTATTAGACGTACAACTTAACACCAGAAAACAAAACAATATTTGCAGGTATATTTTCATGTGAATTTTGAGCATTTATCTGATTGAAAAAATGGTTTTGAAAAAGAAAGTATTGATTTATAATTCTAAATCAAAGCTAATAATTCTTTTAAAACCTCACAGATCATTTTAGCCAAAAGTAACGTTAACGCAAGAAGTGCACTCATTTTCGAGAGATTTAATTTCTTGTAAAGTTAATCTTAAAAAACAAAAAAAACCATCACCAAAAACAGTGATATTTTGTTCATTGATTAAAACACAATTTCGAAGAAATTTCTACTGAAATTTAAATAAAAATTACAATCTTTAAAATACCGCTACTTTTAATTTATTAAAAAAAATAAGTTAAAAAAGCCTACTTAACCTCTCTTTTACTTAATTTTATGACTTGAAAATAGCATTAATTTTTAGCTGTTTTTATTCTAATAAAGAACATTCAGTACATGAGAACACTTGTTATAGGCGATATCCACGGTGGTTTGCGAGCATTACACCAAATTATGGAGAGAGCCAACGTTACTAAAAACGACACCTTGATTTTTCTGGGAGATTATGTTGATGGTTGGAGCCAATCCCCTCAGGTACTCGATTTTATAATTGATTTGAAAACCAAACAGAACTGTGTGTGCATACGCGGGAATCATGATGATTTATTGCTGGAATGGCTAGACGAAAGTAAAGACAATCTGTTGTGGTATAAACATGGTGGTGAAGCGACTGTTTTGGCCTACGAATCCGTTAGCGCAGAAACGAAGCAAAAGCATATTGAATTCTTGAAATCATTAGAAAATTTTCATCTAGATGAGCAACGTCGCCTGTTTGTTCATGCTGGTTTTACTAATATGAACGGTGTCGATTTTGAATATTTTCCCGGGCTTTTTTATTGGGACAGAACCTTATGGGAAACGGCTTTGGCATTAGACCGCACTTTAAAAAAGGATGATCTTTTCTATCCAAAACGTTTTACTTTATACAATGAAATTTATATTGGCCATACGCCTGTCACCCGAATAGGCGAAACAACCCCGATTCAAAAAGCAAATGTTTGGAATGTGGATACAGGCGCAGCTTTCAAAGGTCCGTTAACGATTATGGATGTTGACACCAAGGAATTCTGGCAAAGTGAACCTCTGAACCAATTGTATTTTGATGAAAAGGGAAGAAATTAGATTTTATTGAACTACTTTTGCACCCACTTAAATAATTAAAAGTATGAAAAAGATTACCACATTAGTATTGTTATTGACAATTGGCTTGATTAATGCACAGGCTTTCAAAGGAAAAGGTGACGTTAAATTTGATGTTGGAGCCAACATTCAAAACGGAGGTTCTGGAATTCGTGTTTCTTCTGATTTTGGTCTTGGTGAAAACATGTCATTCGGATTTGTTACTTCTTATTTGTTATCGGTTTCTAATGATGATTTGGGAAATAAACCTGATTTTGGAGACAGAATGGATATTAAAGGACGATTCAATGCAAACTTGGGGAATGTTTTTCAATTTGATCCAAAAATGGATGTTTATCCAGGATTAGATTTAGGACTAAGAAATTTCGGTGCGCATTTAGGATTCCGTTATTTCTTTACGGAAGGTTTTGGTATTTTCACCGAAGCGGGAATTCCAATCGCAAGTTATAAAACAGATGCTGTAGGCTTTGACAAATTGAATAACCAATTCACGTTTAATATTGGCGCTTCTTTCAATTTGTAGAACAATTATCCACAACGTTTACGAAGAAATTTTAATAAAAAAAGGCAATTTGAATAGTTCAAATTGCCTTTTTTAGTTTATTGTATTTTATTACTACAAATCAAATTTGATTCCTTGTGCCAATGGCAAACTTGTAGTGTAATTAATGGTATTCGTTTGTCTTCTCATATATACTTTCCAAGCGTCAGAACCTGATTCTCTTCCGCCTCCAGTTTCTTTTTCACCACCAAAAGCACCTCCAATTTCTGCACCGGAAGTTCCTATGTTTACGTTTGCAATTCCACAATCAGAACCTACTACGGATAAGAAAAGTTCTGCTTCACGCAAATTGTTTGTCATAATAGCGGATGATAGTCCTTGCGCCACTCCGTTTTGAATTGCGATAGCATTCTCCACAGTTCCTGAATATTTCAATAAATATAAAACAGGCGCAAAAGTTTCATGTTGTACGATTTCGAAAGAATTCTCTGCTTCTGCAATTGCTGGTTTTACGTAGCAACCACTTTCAAATCCTTCACCAGAAAGTACGCCGCCTTCCACGAGGATTTTCCCACCTTCGGCAACAACTTTTTCTAATGCTTTATTGTACATTTCAACAGCATGCTTATCAATTACAGGGCCTACATGGTTATTTTCATCCAAAGGATTTCCAATACGTAATTGTTTGTAAGCTGATACAATTGCATCTTTAACTTTATCATAAATACTTTCGTGAATAATCAAACGACGTGTTGATGTACAACGTTGTCCTGCAGTTCCTACCGCACCAAAAACAGCACCAATAACCGTCATTTTGATATCAGCATCCGGAGTTACAATGATGGCGTTGTTTCCGCCTAATTCTAATAATGATTTTCCAAGACGACCTGCAACTGCTTGCGCAACAATTTTCCCCATACGAGTAGAACCCGTTGCAGAAATCAATGGCACACGCTTGTCGTTAGTCATCATTTCACCCACTTTATAATCTCCATTTATCAAACAGGAAATTCCTTCCGGAAGGTTATTTTCTTTGATAACTTCGGCAATAATATTTTGACATGCAATTCCACAAAGTGGTGTTTTTTCAGATGGTTTCCAAACACAAACATCGCCACAAATCCAAGCTAAAGCCGTGTTCCAAGCCCAAACGGCAACTGGAAAATTGAAGGCAGAAATAATACCTACAACTCCCATTGGGTGGTATTGCTCATACATTCTGTGACCCGGACGTTCGGAGTGCATTGTTAATCCGTGTAATTGACGCGATAATCCAACTGCAAAATCACAGATATCTATCATTTCCTGAACTTCGCCATATCCTTCTTGCAATGATTTCCCCATTTCGTAGGAAACTAATTTGCCTAAAGCTTCTTTGTTTTTACGTAATTTTTCACCAAACTGACGCACGATTTCACCACGTTGCGGCGCGGGCATTACTTTGAAAGTTTTAAAAGCCTCGGTAGCGGTTTGCATTACTTTTTCATAATCAGCAGCCGTAGTTGTTTTTACAGTACCTATTAGCTGACCGTCAACTGGTGAATAACTTTCAAGAATTTCCCCATTTGAAAAATGGTTTATCCCAGTTGATGTTCCTTCATTTATGGCTTTTACACCCAATTGCGCCAATGCTTCCTTCATTCCGAATTGATCTGCTATTGTTATCATTGTAACTTTTTTATTAAAAATTGTTATATTTTTTTACAAATATATTGATTTAACGTGAAAAACTAAACATTGCTACTTTATATTTTACGATTTTTAGCCCCGATAGTAGTGGCATCCTTTTGTAGTCTCGTTTTTTTACGAGACTACAAAAGATAGAACGGATAGCGGGATTAGCTCCTAAAACCACTTTGAATTCGGAATTAAATTATTTTTTGGATACAAATCTCGGGTCGGTTTCCATTATGGTTCCGCATTTTTCGCAGGTTCTCAACTTTTCTGAATTATAAAAATGTTCAAAATGAGGAAGGAAATCATTCTCGATATTATGCAATTCAAAATAAACCTCGTGCAGCTTGTGATTACAGTTATCGCAAAACCACAATAAACCATCAGTATATCCTTTTCCTGCTCTTTTTCGTTCGATGACAAGCCCTATAGAACCCTCTGAACGCACTGGAGAATGCGGGATTTTGGCAGGATGAAGATACATATCACCGGCATGCAATTCCATTTCTTTTCGCATACCATCTTCTTGAATAATCACTTTGATGGACCCTTCAAGTTGGTAAAACAATTCTTCGGTTTCATTATAGTGATAGTCTTTTCGGGCGTTTGGACCCGCAACAATCATAACAATATAATCACCGGATTCTCTGTACAAATTTCTATTGCCAACAGGTGGTTTAAGAAGATGACGGTTTTCATTAATCCATTTATTGAGATTGAAGGGTTTTGCAATTGCCATTTTTTCTGAGGTTCAAAGTTTCTATGGTACTAAGGTACTAAGATTTTAAATTATAGAACATAATAATTTTCTCAATAGCATGGAACCTGAGCGGTTTAGTATCTTTTTTCCTTAATCAAATAAATATACACGGGAAAATGGTCACTAAATCCTATTTCGGTATTGGAATGTCGCAACGGATAGCCTTTATATTGTCCGCTGTTTTGTATCAAAAAGGATTTATTGTAAATTCCAGCTTTCCAATACCGAAAGCTCGAATAATCCGTTAGTAATAAGGTTTCTGAAACCATTATTTGGTCAAAAACATCCCAAGCATCCCGAAATGCGATGGTGCCAAATCCCTTTTTAGCCATTTCTTCGAATGGATTGTAAATTCCAAACGGAAGCACATCAGACTTTTTTGCTTTGGCGCCAAGCCCAATTTTGACACTTTTATTATAAGGTCCATCATTCAAATCACCCAACGTAATCACTTTTGCATTTGGATTGATTCGTTGTAACGAATCTATTATTTTTCGATTTAATGCGCCGGCGGCCTCTCGGAACGGACTAGATTTTTTCTCACCACCAGAACGTGATGGCCAGTGATTGACTATAATATTGATTTCCTCTCCGTCCAGAAATCCCGTTACTAAAAGTTGATCTCGAGTGTAAACCCGATAATTCTTAGGACTAATTTGCAGGTCATCATCTGTTTTATCTTCAGAACTAGCTTTAGAATTTTCATTTGTATTTCCGCTTACTTTATAAATATACAACGGAATATTGCTGTAACTGGTGGGCTGAAATTTCTTTTTCTGATACAGGAGCGCCACATCGATTCCTCTTTTGTCAGGCGAATCAAAATGAATGACCCCGTAATCTTTCTCGATTAATTTGGGTTGTTTGACTAAATCTTCTAAAACGCCTCTATTTTCTATCTCGCATCCGCCAATAAATGTAGGTGAATCCGTATTATCAGCTGAACCTATTTCAGATAAAACACGGGCTAAGTTGCTTAATTTCTTTTCGTATTTATCATAGGTCCATCGCTGCAAACCTGTTGGCGTCCATTCTTCATCAAAAGTATCTGGATCGTTTATGGTGTCAAAAAGGTTTTCGAAATTATAAAACGCAACGGTATGAATAACGTATTTTTTCTGTTGAGAATTTGATTTTACCAACGGAAAAAATAAAAAAAGAATAGGAATCCAATACGTAATTCTCATAAATATTATTTATTTCCAGTCGGTGAATTAGATTCCATTTTAGAATCTGGCTATTGTAAAAATAGTCATTTGAACCTGAACTTAAAATTATTTTCTAATTGTCTATCTTTGTTTTTATCATTTAAAGACCATACCACTAGAATTTTTTCAGAAAAGCATTAAAGCATGAACATAAACCGATTTACTTTTACATTACGCTGTCCTGTTTTATATCAATTTCTAATGCTTATTTTTGTTTTACAATCTTTCAACAGCCAAGCCCAACACAACATGATTACACCGCCAAGTTTACAAAAAGGAGATACAGTAGCTATTTTGGCAACAGCCAGAAAAAATACAGATGACAACTTGAAACCCGCTATTGCTTTATTGAAAAGTTGGGGTTTAGCAGTAGTCATTGGAAATACAATAGGTTTAGACAACGACCAATTAGCTGGAACCGACGAACAGCGTGCCGCCGATTTTCAGCAGCAAATGGATAATCCAAACATCAAAGCAATCTGGTGTGTAAAAGGCGGATACGGAACCGTAAGAATGATTGATTTATTGGATTTTACTGCGTTCAAAAAAAATCCAAAATGGATTGTTGGTTTCAGTGATGTGACTGTTTTACACAATCATTTGAATACAATGGGTTACAAATCCATTCACGGAATCATGCCGATAACCGCTCCTAGAGCAACTCCAGAGGCGATTGAAACCATGCGAATTGCTTTATTTGGTGAAAAATTGTCTTATGAAATAGATCCTTTCTTGATGAACAGACACGGAAAAGCTACCGGAGAATTAGTGGGCGGAAATTTATCGATTCTATATAGCTTGTTTGGTTCACCATCTGCGATTGATTGTACTGATAAAATCTTATTTATAGAAGATTTAGACGAATATTTGTATCATATTGACCGCATGATGATGAATTTAAAGCGAAATGGTTGTCTGGAAAGCATCAAGGGAATTGTTGTGGGTTCCATGACAAAAATGAAGGACAATGATATTCCATGGGGTAAAAATGCCATTGAAATTATAGAGGATGTTACCAAAAAATACAATATTCCCGTCTTATATAATTTCCCGGCCGGTCATATTCAAGATAATAGAGCATTGATTTTAGGGAACAAAGTGACTCTGAATGTCAATGAAAAATGCAGTACGTTGGTTTTTGAATAAAGACAATTCGATTTAAGATTGCAGAAGTTTAAAAACTTGAAACCTTAAACTTAAAACAAAATTTTTCAATGGCGGAACACAACGAGCTCGGAAAACTTGGAGAAGAAATGGCGGTTGAATTTCTACGGAAAGACGGCTACACGATTTTGCAAACGAACTGGACGTTCCAAAAAGCCGAAATAGACATTATTGCCCAAAAAGGAAATACACTGGCCATAGTTGAAGTCAAAACCCGTTCCTCATTAGAATTTGGCTTGCCACAAGATTTTGTAAAACCAAAAAAAATCCAGCTTCTTGTGAAGGCTGTTGATGCGTTTGTCAACGAAAGAGATTTAGATATTGAAGTCCGTTTTGACATTATAGCTATCCATAAAGAAGGGAAATCTTTTGTAATTGAGCATCTTATCGATGCTTTTTATCACTTTTAAACGTTTTTTCTTGATGTTATATTTGTAACAAATTGTTTTTTATTTATATTTGCGTCATATTTACACACTAACTACGCGTAAAATAACAACCAACTAAAAAAAATTACATCATGAAAACTGTTTCTTCCATTGTAGAAAACTACATTAAAACAAAGCCTTTTTTGCTAAATGCACTATCATTAGGCATCATTAATCTGACCTCATTATCCCGAAACATAATGACCGAATTAGAAAGTGAATTTGGCAAGGAAGTAAAACAAGGTGCGGTTGTTATGGCTTTAAAAAGACTAACAGAAGAACTAGATTTCAGGTTAAATCATAAGATTAATAAAGTCATCAAAAACATTGGGGAAATCACCGTTCGTTCGGCCTTGACGGATTATACTTTTGCTGCATCCGATACTGTTTTAAATAAACAAGCAGATTTAATTGCAGATATCAATACGTTACCGGATATTTTTTACACTTCATCCAGAGGAGTGAACGAAACCAACATTGTGGTTAGTAACAGCATCAATCACTTAGTAGACAAGCATTTTGCTACTGAAAAACTGATTCAGAAATTAGACAATCTAGCTTCGATTACGGTAAAATTACCTAAAGAAAACATTGTCGTTCCTGGGATTTACTATTTCATTTTTCAACGTTTGGCTTGGGAAGGAATTATCATAAACGAAGTAATTTCGACTTCTAATGAGTTCACTATTTTAGTGAGTGAAGAACAAGTTGATGTTGCTTTTAAAGTAATTAAGGATTTGAAGAATTAGATAAGTTTATCATTTAAATAAAAAAGGGATTAGTTTTTGAAAAACCAATCCCTTTTTTATTTAAACAATTAATAATTGAGTCTTAAACGGTGTAAGTTTACATTATTTATTTAAAAAAAATGTTAAATTGCAAAAAATACATTTTTTCATGAAAAAACTTCAAATTATTCTTTTTTTATTTCTTACCATACAAATGGTAGGCCAGTATACCTCAATTCCAGATGGTAATTTTGAGCAATATTTAATTAACTCAGGTGTTGACACTGGAGCAAAAGACGGAAAAGTTTTAACTTCAAATATTAATACGATTAAATCTTTATATATTGGAAGTCAAAATATAACTGACCTAACAGGTATTCAAGACTTTGTGAATTTAGAAATACTACAATGTTATTTGAACAAACTCACTACTATCGATTTATCTAAAAATACTTCATTAAAAAAACTTTTTTGCAATTTAAATCAATTAACAAGTTTAGATCTTTCTAAAAATGTACTTCTGATAGAAGTAAACTGTGGTCAGAACAGAATATCAAGCCTTGATATTTCACAAAACGAAAATCTAACAATATTAAATTGCTCCGATAATCAAATTAAAACTTTAGACTTTTACAAAAATATTAAAATTACAGATATTGATTGTAGTAGTAACATTCTGACTGATTTAAATATTACTAAAAATACGTTATTAAAAAATTTAACCACAACAAATAATAATTTAGCTTCCTTAGACGTTTCAAATAATATAAATCTCACTTTTTTTTCTTGCTATAACAACATTATAACAAATTTGAATGTTAACAACTGTATTTACTTAGACCAACTTAACTTTGGTTCAAATAAATTACAAAATATAGATCTTTCCCAGAATACCTTATTAACTTCTTTGGCGTGTTATGATAATTTGCTAAACAAATTAGATATTTCAAAAAATACAATGTTAAAAGTTTTGAATTGTGAGTCCAACAAATTGACTACTCTCAATTTAAAAAATGGAAACAACAAAAATTTTCAAACACCCCCAACAAGCTTCAGAAATAACCTATATTTAACTTGCATTCAAGTTGATGATACAACTTATTCAGAAACAAATTGGTTTAATCTAAAAGATTCGACTGCAAAATATAATGCTATTTGCCAAAATTTATCAACTGCAGATATTGCGATTGATAAATCAACAATTTACCCTAATCCAACCAAAGGACAACTATATATAAATAACTTGATTTTAGAAAAAATAACAGTTAACAACATGGAAGGAAAAACAGTAAAAATCATTTCGTTTAATTATCCTTCTGCTAATAATACTATTGATCTATCGGACCTTATAAAAGGAGTCTATATTCTTAAAATCAAGAGCAATGGAATCATTTCGAGTCAAAAAATTATTATAGAATAATTTCGACTTCAAATGAATATACCATACTAGTAAGTGAAGACCAAGTGGATATGACTTTTAAAGTGATTAAGGATTTGAAAAATTAGAAAATTCCGTTATCAACAAAGCTTCCAGCCTTTTGAAGACTGGAAGCTTTTTTATAAAATAATATTCCGTTACTGCATTTCTAAACAGCAGTTTAAAATTACAAATTCGTTCCACCCGAAACTTCTAAACGTTGTCCATTTACCCATTTAGCATCATCGGTACACAAAAAGGCAACTACGCTTCCAATATCATCTGGCAAACCTACTCGTCCTAATGCCGTCAACGAAGCAATCATTTGATTTAATTGCTCATTATCCCGAACTGCACCTCCGCCAAAATCAGTTTCTATTGCGCCTGGAGCCACTATATTGACTCTGATTTTTCTTTCGCCCAATTCTTTCGCTTGGTATTTAGTCAAGGTTTCCATCGCGCCTTTCATACTTGCATAAGTTGAATATCCCGGAAATGAAAAACGGGTCAATCCTGACGAAATATTTACAATTCCACCACCATCGTTTAGTAGCTCCAAAGCTTTTTGAGTCAGAAAAAAGGGTCCTTTAAATTGAATATTAACCAAATCATCAAATTGAGTTGTACTTGTTGTCGCAAAACTTTCGTGAAGACCAACACCAGCATTGTTGATTAAAAAATCCATTTTTTCAGCACCAAAAGCGCTTTTTAAAGCGCTCGCTACATTTTGAAAAAACAAATCAAAACTACTCACATCGGCAACATTCAATTGAATGGCTGCTGCTTTTTGTCCCATTTTTTCGATTTCGGATACAACATCATCCGCTTCGTCTTTTTTGCTGTTGTACGTTAGGATTACATCAAGCCCTTTTTTGGCAAGACTTAAAGCCATGTCTTTTCCTAATCCGCGGCTTCCTCCGGTAACTAATGCTATTTTACTGTTATTGATTTCCATGTTTAAATTGTTTTAAATTAATACTGCAAAATTAATTCCGATATTAAGCTTGTCAATTGTAAATATCAATCCAGAGTTTGCAAAATTCAAATCAAATTATTTAAACCCTAAAAGATATAGGTGTCAAAGTTGTTTGCTTTTTGAAAAAATTAGAAAAATGTGCCAACTCTTCAAAGCCAAGTGAATAGGCGATTTCCGAAATGTTCCAATCGGTTTCTTTTAAAAGTATCTTAGCTTCATGAATCAATCGGTCACTGATTAATTCAGTAGTCGTTTTACCTGTGTTCTCTTTTAAAACTTTATTCAAATGGTTGACATGCACGGACAAACGAGCTGCAAAATCTTTGGCCGATTTCAATTCTAATCGTTGACGAGGCGACTCAATCGGGAATTGTCTTTCCAATAGTTCCACAAACAAGGAAGATACTCTTGCTGCCGAATTGTGTTTTGAATATAAGGCGGTTATAGGTTGCAATTTCTGTCCAAAGTGTATTAACTCTGCCACATAATTCCGAATCAAATCGTATTTATACACATAATCAGAATTGATTTCTTTATGTATCTTTTTGAATATCAAGTCAATTTCTATTGCATCCTCATCAGAGAGTTCAAAAATAGGATAGCCATCTGATTTAAAAATAGGAAGCTCGTCAAGTACAATTCCGCTTTTATCTTTTGTTAAAAACTCGCTCGTAAAAACACAAAAATTTCCCGACTGCTGCGTGTCTAGAGGAACATAATGATAGGGGATTTTTGGCGTAGCAAATAAAAGAGCATTCTTTTCAATGTCAATTATTTTATCTGCATATTCAGCTCTGTTTTTTCCTCGTATCAAGCTTATTTTATAATACGCTCTCCGGTCATAAGGCATAAATGACTTATCCTTTAGCCTTTCATAAAGTTCTTTGATACTAAAAACATTGAAATGACCAATTTCTTTTTGAATACCTTTTGGCAATAATGTGCTCGGATCTGTAACAGAGTCTCCAGAGATTTCCTGGTAAAACTCATCTATTGATTTTAATTTCATTGAGAATGAATTTGTAAAAATCAAATATAAGAAATAAAAAAACCAATCATAATAAGATTGGTTTTTTTACAATTAGGATCATTTACAAATTAAGAATCCGTCAAGAAATACTTAACAGTAAATTCCTTTTTTATTCTCCTCCCAATAGCTCCATCAATTCCAAAGCTGTCCTGGTATTTTTTACATTGTCAAAAGTCAACAAAAGCCGCAAACCAGCTGGCGTTTGCTTTTCTTTCATTTTGCATAAATTAGGATGTTTTTGTACAAACTGCAGTACTTTATGAAAACGATTCGATTGATAATAATCTGATTGTTGATCCGAAATGAAATAACCAATCATCTTGCCTTGTTTCATTACTAATTTTTCGATACCAATTCGGGTTGCAATCCATTTGATTCGAATACTATTCATTAACGCTTTGGCACGAGGTGGCATTGGACCAAAACGGTCAATCAATTTATTTTTGAAAATGATGAGTTCTTCTTCGTTTTTCACAGCGCCTAATTCATTGTATAAACTCAATCGTTCCGAAACATTATTGATATACTCATCAGAAAACAACAACTCAAAATCAGTATCGATTTGCAGGTCTTTGACGTATTCTTTGGTTTCCAAATTGTTTTCCTCCGGATATAAATCCTTGAATTCATTTTCCTTTAATTCATCGATGGCTTCATTCATGATTTTTTGGTAGGTGTCAAAACCAATTTCGTTGATGAAACCACTTTGCTCACCGCCTAATAAATCTCCCGCTCCACGAATCTCTAAATCTTTCATCGCAATATTAAATCCGCTTCCCAATTCGCTGAATTGTTCCAATGCTTGAATTCGTTTTCTGGCATCATCGGTCATCGCAGAATATGGCGGACAAATAAAATAACAAAACGCTTTCTTGTTGCTACGCCCTACTCGACCGCGCATTTGATGCAAATCAGACAATCCGAAATTATTCGCATTATTAATGAAAATCGTATTCGCATTGGGAACGTCTAATCCGCTTTCGATGATGGTTGTAGCAACCAAAACGTCAAATTCTCCATTCATGAAAGCCAACATCAATTCCTCGAGTTTTTTTCCATCCATCTGGCCGTGACCAATTCCAACTCTAGCATTGGGAACCAAACGCTGAATCATTCCGGCTACTTCCTTGATATTTTCTATTCGATTATTGATAAAGAAAACCTGTCCGTTACGCTGGATTTCATACGAAATCGCATCCCGAATCAATTCTTCACTAAAACCAACTACATTCGTCTCAATAGGATAACGATTGGGCGGAGGCGTTGTAATCACTGATAAATCACGCGCAGCCATTAGTGAAAACTGCAACGTTCTAGGAATTGGCGTTGCCGTTAAAGTTAACGTATCGACATTCGCAGCAATGGTTTTGAGTTTGTCTTTTACATTAACACCAAATTTTTGCTCCTCATCCACAATCAGCAATCCAAGATCTTTAAAAACCACATTTTTGTTGACCAATTGATGGGTTCCAATCACAATATCGAGTTTTCCTTCGGCCAATTGTTTTAGTGTTTCCGCTTTTTGTTTGGCGGTTCTAAAACGGTTTAAATAACCCACAGAAACGGGCATATCTTTCAATCGTTCTGTAAAAGTTCTATAATGTTGGTAGGCCAAAATAGTCGTAGGAACCAAAATCGCAACTTGTTTGCTGTTATCCACAGCTTTGAAAGCAGCACGAATGGCAACTTCGGTTTTCCCGAAACCTACATCCCCACAAACCAAGCGATCCATCGGGCGATCACTTTCCATATCGGCTTTTACCTCTGCCGTAGATTTGGTTTGGTCCGGCGTATCTTCATAAATGAACGAGCTTTCTAATTCGTTTTGTAAATAACTGTCCGGCGCAAACTGGAATCCTTTTTCGAGTCTTCTTTTGGCATACAACTGAATCAGGTTGAATGCGATATGTTTGACTCTAGCCTTGGTTTTTTGTTTTAAAATCTTCCAGGCATTCGAACCCAATTTGTAAATTTTGGGTGGCGTTCCGTCTTTCCCGTTGTATTTTGAAATTTTGTGCAGCGAATGAATACTCACATACACAATATCATTATCGGCATAAACGAGCTTGATGGCTTCTTGTGTTTTGCCTTCGACTTGTATTTTTTGCAGCCCTCCAAAACGTCCAATACCGTGGTCGATATGCGTCACATAATCCCCAACCGAAAGTGTCGTCAGTTCTTTTAAAGTGATATTCTGTTTTTTCGAATAGCCATTTTTGATGCTGAATTTATGGTAGCGTTCAAAAATTTGGTGGTCAGTGTAACAGGTTATTTGGTTTTCTTCGTCAATAAATCCCTGGTACAAAGGCAAAACAACGGTGTGATATTGCTTGCGGATATTCTCAGAATTGGCTTCATCCAAGGTCTCAAAAATATCATGAAATCGTTTGGCTTGGGCATCATTCGAACAAAACAAATAATTTTTGTAACCGTTGAAATGATTTTCGTTCAGATTATTCAATAACAAATCAAACTGTTTGTTGAAAGACGGTTGTGGCTGAATGTGAAATTCGAATTTTTTGTTGGTTCTAAAAATAGCTTTTGAACTCAATTCAACAATCGAAAAATCCAACGCTCTTTTTATAAATGCTGCTTGATTCAAAAACAATTGTTCAGGAGATGAACGCTTTATTTCCTGAGACAATTTTGCAAAAGCTTCCTCAGCTTTGCCAAATTGTTTGTCTAATTGTGATAAAAAATCTTCGGTGTTCTGAATAAAAATTACTGTTTTCTCCGAAATATAATCCAAGAAACTTTCTCGGTTTTCCTGAAAAACTTTGTTCTCGACATTTGGTATTATCGTAATTTTTTTTTGCGTTTCAATAGACAATTGCGTCGCTACATCGAAGGTACGAATGCTCTCCACTTCGTCTCCAAAAAACTCAATTCGGTACGGATTATCATTCGAAAATGAAAATACATCGACTATTCCTCCACGAACCGAAAATTCTCCAGGTTCCGTAATAAAATCGATTCTTTTGAATTCATATTCGAACAAAACTTCATTAATAAAATCAATAGAAATCTTGTCGCCAACAGCAACTTTCAGCGTGTTTTTGTCCAATTCTTTTCGGGTCACCACTTTCTCGAAAAGCGCTTCGGGATAGGTAACAATAATGGCCGGTTTCTTGCGGGAATTGATTCGGTTTAGCACTTCGGCGCGAAGCAAAACATTCGCGTTGTCCGTATCTTCGATTTCGTAAGGGCGACGAAATGAACCGGGATAAAATAGCACATCTTGCTCCCCAATCATTTGTTCCAAATCGTTCAAATAATACGCCGCTTCTTCTTTATTGTTTAAAACAACTAAAAAAGGAAGTTCGGATTTCTTGAAAACAGACCGAATTACAAATGAAAGTGCAGAACCCAAAAGTCCCGAAAGGTGCATTTTGACTTGGTTATTCTCTAATAAACGAGCAACAATTTGCTGGGTTTTAGGGGAATTATCGTAGGTATTGTATAAGGCTGTTTTACTCAACGCGTGGTAGATTTGGGTCGATGACTGGTGTGTTAGGAATGGCTCTTGTAGTGTCCATCATTTTCAATAAATCAGATTCTCCTTCTTCAAGCGGAATTTTACTTTTCTCCACAATTTTGTCCATTTGTCTTTGTAGCGAAACTAATTCCAAGTTGATTTCTGACACTAACAACGTCACTTTTTTATCAGGAATATTATCCAAATGAATGAATAAATCCAGCAATCTAACTTTGGTAATCAACGTGGAAATCCTGCTTTTTATTTGAGGTTTGTTGTAATCATAAGGAATATTGTCGTTCAAAGCCATCACTTTTTTCGAAAGCGCTGTTGATTTTTGCTGAAAAGCTCCAATACTTTTTTTAGGTTTTTGCGCTAATTCAGCTAAAAACATACGCCATTCGTTCCAAGATGCAATGCTTTTTTCACCCGCTTCGGTTACTGGCTCATCATATAAAACCCAACCTTTCTGTATGTTTGCTAATATCACTTCTTTTTTTTGTATCTCTTTTTTGTTTTCAGCAATTCGTTTTTGATTGTCATCTTTACAAGAGAACAAAACAAAAACCAGTGAGAAGAAAACGGCTATTTTATATTTCATGTGCGTCAATTTATCATTTTTTAATGGATGAAAGTAATTCAAATACAGTTGTAATTTTTTAAAAAAGAAGCAATTATGACCCTTTAAAAATTTCCATTAATTTAAGTGCAAAGTTACAAAGTAAATTTACAATAATGAATTCCAGTATTGGAATAACAATCTAATATTCCTGAAGCTATTTTTGTGTTTAAAAAGTCATAAATTAAGAAATAAAACTTCTTTTTAAATACTGTTTTAAGAAATTTATACCTTTTTTTATCAAAATTGTGTTATTTACGAAAACGTTATCTTTGTTTTTCAAAACAGACAAAAATGAGTACAAAAATATTGATTATTGGCGCTTGCGGCCAAATAGGAACGGAGCTTACCCAAAAGTTGCGAAAAATACACGGAACCAAAAATGTAATCGCTTCGGATATCCGAAAACTAAATATTGATGTGGTAAATTCCGGTCCATTTGAAGTCGTGAACGCTTTGGATTTTAATCAAATTGAACATTTGGTCGAAATACACCAAATTGACGAAGTGTATTTGATGGCTGCATTGTTATCAGCAACAGCCGAAAAAAATCCTGCATTTGCTTGGGACTTGAATATGAATTCGTTGTTTCACGTTTTGAATTTGGCGAAAGCCGGAAAAATAAAAAAAATATTCTGGCCTTCGAGTATTGCCGTTTTTGGACCAACAACTCCTAAAGAAAACACGCCACAATACACGGTTATGGAACCTTCAACAGTGTACGGAATTAGTAAGCAAGCGGGCGAAAGATGGTGCGAATACTACCATAATATTTTTGGGGTAGATGTAAGAAGTATTCGTTATCCGGGTTTAATCAGTTGGTCATCGCCTCCTGGTGGTGGAACTACGGATTATGCGGTGGATATTTTTCACAAAGCACTTTCCGATAAAACATACGAATGTTTTTTATCCTCAGAAACTAAAATGCCGATGATGTATATGGACGATGCCATTGCTGCGACCATCCAAATTATGCAAGCGCCGGCTGACCAAATAAAAATTCATTCTTCGTACAATCTAGCTGCCATGAGCTTTACGCCAACAGAGATTGCTGCAGAAATCAAGAAACATATTCCTGAATTTACCATCACTTATGAGCCGGATTTCCGTCAAAAAATAGCGGACAGCTGGCCAGCAAGTATTGATGATGCTGAAGCCAGAAAAGACTGGAACTGGAAACATGAATTTGATTTGGAAACGATGACTACGGATATGTTGAAAAATTTGAGTGCCGAAAAAGCATAATACTTTTATTTATATAGAATTCGGGTTTTAAAAAATTAGGGGGGAAATCTAGTTTTTTAAAACCCGATTTTTTTTGAATCAAAGTAATACAATTGGGAAGTATTTACTTCATTGGTAAGATTTTAAAGCTACTTTTTATTAGATTTGATAAAAACCTAAGCGCAATGAAACTAAAATCAAGTGAACCTTTTTGGTTGGTAAAAAACGGAATCATTAACTCCTATCCTTCTTTAAGAGAAAACTTGGATACAGAAATTCTAATCGTAGGAGGCGGAATAACCGGCAGTCTAATAGCGCATCAATGTATGGCAGATGGTTACAAAACCGTTCTGATTGATCGCAGAGAAATAGGTCACGGAAGTACATCAGCTACGACATCCATGTTACAGTATGAGATTGACGTGCCGCTGCACCAACTTATTGATTTAATTGGCGAAAAAGCTGCCGTTGACAGTTACTGGGCATGCTATAAATCGATTGATGATTTGAAGAAAATAGTGCAACAAGTAAAATCTGATTGTGGTTTCAAGAAAAAAGAATCCCTTTATTTTGCCGCTTTAAAGAAAGATGTTGTCTGGTTAAAAAAAGAATTCGAAGCGCGAAAAAAAATTGGTATGCCAGTAAAATGGCTGGAAGCCGAAGAAATTGATAAAAAATTTAAAATCAAACATTCGCATGGTGGAATCTTATCAGAACAAGGCGGCAGTATTGATGCATTCCACTTATCTCACGATATTCTAGCGTACAATCATAAAAAAGGATTACAAGTTTTCGATAAAACCGATATCAAAAAAGTTACTTACAAACAAAATGGCGTCACCGTTCTAACAGAACATGGAACTACCATTACCGCTAAAAAGATAATCTACTGCAACGGTTTTGAAAGTACCGAAATCATTAAAGACAAATTTGTAAAATTACTTTCTACTTACGCCATTGTGGGAGAACGTTTCGAGGATGACCAATCATATCTTAACGACACGCTGTTTTGGAATACGGCAGAGCCTTACATGTATATGCGAACCACGGATGACAACCGATTGCTTATTGGCGGAGAAGACGAAGATTTTGTAGACGCTGCAAAAAGAGATTCACTACTCAACGACAAGTCTGATAAGTTGACTAAATATCTGAAGAAAATTTTACCTGATTATGATTTCAGAATGGATTTTGTTTGGGCAGGTACTTTTGGCGAGACCAAAGACGGCCTACCTTACATTGGTAAACATCCCAATTTTCAAAGCGCTTATTTTGTTTTGGGCTTTGGCGGAAACGGCATCACATTTTCAGTCATTGGAATGGAACTCGTTTCTGAAATGTTGAAAAATAAGAAACATCCTTTATCAGAATATTTTAAATTCCGAAGGTAATTTTCAGGCACCAATATTTTCATTAAACAGCATAAAAAAAGCCCTTTTCAGGGCTTTTAAATATTACTTTAATTCGTAGGTATTGTTTTCCTTTTTCAGATCAGCCATTAATCCACTTGGATCAATAGTTATTTTCTTGATGGAAGATTTCGATTTAGCAATGTTGAATTCAAACGTTGGATACGCCCAAGCCCAATCATTCAAAACTGTTCTTTTTACAGCAGGATTTGGGTTTTCTTTTTCAAAACTCATCATTCGCAACGGGATGTAAAAACTTTCCATTGTTCCGTCTGTATATTCCACTAATAAATCAATTGGCATTGGCATTCTGCCTATTCTTCCTAAAGTAACCGTTGTTTTATCTGCATTTTCTTTTACGTCATTGATTGCATAATCAATAGTATTTGTGGTTTGTGTCCAATCCGTCAAATACCAATCCAAATTTGCACCGGAAATTCTTTCGGCAGATCTTTTGATATCATTTGGCGTAGGATGTTTGAATTTGAAATCGCTATAATACTTTTTTAAAGTTTTCATCAGATTTTCCTTGCCTATCAAATACATCAATTGTGTTAGGAAAAGCTCTCCTTTACTATATGAAGAAATGCTGTATACTCTGTTTTCGTCAAAACGATCTGCATGTGTTCCTTGTGGCAATTCTTTACCTGAATTCACCATTGAAAAATATCCAGCATACGCTCCTGTAAATGGGTTTTCTACTTTTTTATCGGCAATTTCATTCAGTCCAAAATCTTCAAGGAACGATGTAAATCCTTCATCCATCCATCCGTGTTTTGATTCATTGGAAGCTAATACATGCTGGAACCAAGAGTGCGCCATTTCGTGAGCGGTTACGCCTAATAATCCATCAAAACTTCCTTGTCCTAAAATCAACGTACACATGGCATATTCCATTCCGCCATCACCACCTTGAATTACAGAGTATTGTTTGTACGGATAATCGCCAACAGTTTTATTGTAAATTTCCATCAGCTGAACCGTTTTTGGTTGCAGATCTTTCCAGTTTTGTACAAATTTTGGATTGTTTTTGTACAAGAAATGAATATCAACCCCATTTGGTGCTTTTGCAATATCATGAATGTAATTCTTATCAGCAGCCCAAGTAAAATCATGAACCATTGGTGCATTAAAATGCCAAGTCAATGTTTTTGTTTTCTTTGGAACAGACACAACAATACCTTGATCTTGGTAACCGTGACCAATTTCGTTTTTGTTTTGTAAATAACCGGTACCACCTAAAACATAATCTTTATCAATAGTAATATTTACGTCAAAATTTCCCCAAACGCCATGAAATTCTCTAGCGATATACGGATCGGCATGCCAACCTTCAAAATCAAATTCAGCTAGTTTTGGATACCATTGCGCCATTGATAATTCTACGCCTTCGGCATTATTTCTTCCGGAACGACGAATCTGAATGGGAACCTGACCATCAAAATCTAATGTGAATGTAGTTTTGGAATTGGGTAATATTGGCTTAGCCAAAGTTACTTCAAGAATAGTCCCAATCTCTTTTGCATTAGCAACTGCTCCGTCTTGTTTGAAATTAGAAATTCGTAAATAACCAATTTCATTTGGTTTCAAATTTTTAATGCGGCTTTCTTTGACTTCTTTATCACCAACTTTTACTTTGGTGACCATTCTGCCATCTGGATCTTTGATGCTTTGGATTCTTGCATCCATTTCGCTTCCAGGCTGAAAGGCATTATTAAGTAAGTGATAATATACTTTTCTCAAAGTATCAGGAGAATTATTGGTGTAAACCAATTCCTGTTTTCCTTTGTATTGGTATGTTTTTACATCCATGGAAACATCCATTTTGTAATCGACATGCTGTTGCCAATATGAAGTGTTTTGGGCAAAAACAGTTCCGAAACTCAAAGTGACAAAAGAGAATAAAAGTAGTTTTTTCATATGTGATTTAAATAAAAATGGAAGGACAGTTTGTCCTTCCATATAATGAATTGTTTAAATATTATTTAGACATTTTTTCTGCCATCAGTAAAGCGTTATATGCATTTACTATTTTTCCTGATTGAGACAAAGCAGTAAATGAACGCGTATCATTTGCTTTTCCTCCTACAATAACATCCGTTGTAATTGCAATTCCAGAATCCATCAAAATATGCTTCACTTGTTGAGCAGATAATTTTGGATAGTACGAACGAATTAATGCAGCAACTCCGGCAGCATTTGGCGCAGCCATTGAAGTTCCTTGTAAGTATTTGTATGTATTGTTTGGAGTTGTAGCGTAGATTTTTACTCCAGGAGCAAAAACATCCACATTGATTTTTCCGATGTTAGAGAAACGAGCCACAACTTTATTTCCGTATTCAAAATTCAAAGCACCAATTGTGATTAAATTATCAGCAAACTCCTTCACTTTATCTTCAGAATCGTTAGGGAAATTTTCTGCAAAATCAATGTCTTTTGCATCATTACCCGCTGCGTGAACAATTAATACATCTTTTTTCTCAGCATATTTTATAGCATCATAAACCCATTGCTTGTGTGGAGAAAAACTTTTTCCAAAACTTCCGTTGATTACTTTGGCACCATTATCAACAGCGTAACGAATTCCAAGTGCAATATCTTTATCGTACTCATCACCGTCTGGCACTGCACGAACGGTAAGAATCTGAACGTTGTTTGCAACACCATCCCCACCTAATACGTTGTTTCTGCTTTGAGCAACAATTCCGGCAACGTGCGTTCCATGAAGAATTTCGTTCTTGTCTGGTCCCATTACATTATTGTTACCGTATTTAGTATCGGTGATATCGTTTGGATTATCTCCTACCACTTTACGGTAATCTGTTTTCAGATTGTCTCCATTTATAAGGGCAACCTGATCGTCTAATTGTTTTTGAACAGCAACTTTTAGTTCCGCTACTGGCAATCCATAAGAAAGCATTTGTTGCATAGCCGCTTTACTTTTTTGTATTGCCGGTTCTTGTGAAACAATTGCATTTACCTCTTCGACTGTATAAACTGGTTTTCCTAAATGTTTTACTAGTACAGCATCACCTGCAGTAATACTTTCTAACATTTGCTCTGAACGTGTTTTCCCTGCAGCAGCTTCAGCCACTTTTTTATCATTCAATGCTTTTGCCTCTTGATAAGTCGCATCATCTACTAAAGTTTTATCTTTAATGATTCTTTCGTATTCCAAGTTTTCTTTGGTGCTGTCTCCAAGAAAATTCCATCCGTAAATGTCATCAATATATCCGTTTTTGTCATCGTCAATTCCGTTTCCGGCAATTTCTTTTGTATTGGTCCAAAGTACAGATTTCAAATCTTCGTGTTCGATATCCACACCAGAATCTACAATTCCAACAATAACTGGCACGCCTTTTTTGCCTTTCAATAATTCAGCATACGCCTTGTCAACACTCATTCCAGGAATAGTATCAGTTACGATATCTAGATGACTCCATCTTTTCAAATCGTTTTCAGCAATTGGTGCCTTTTTTTTAATATTTAAAGGTGCGCTTATGGCAACTAGATCAGAATTAGTGGTATTTGAAACTTGTTTTGAAGCGCCACATCCCACTAATGCTAAAAGAGCAAAAGCAGAAATGTAAATGGGTTTAATGGTATTCATTGAAAATGTTTTTGTTGATTTTTAAATATTTGTCTAAAATAATTTTTTTTGTTACAAATGGTGTTATGATTAACACTATGTTAAGATTTGTTCGCAAGTAAAAACTTCTGCCAACCGAACACCTTTTTCGGTTTTTTGTACGGTTATTATTTCATTATGCGCATCGTGTTCCAAGAACAAATAATAATTATTATCTGCCGCAGCATTCATGAATTTTTCTTTTTCTGGCATAGTCAATAAAGGTCTGGTATCATATCCCATCACATACGGAATTGGAATATGTCCGGCTGTTGCCAATAAATCAGCACAAAAAACGATTGTTTTGTCCTTGTATTGAATGTGCGGAATCATTTGCTTTTCTGTATGTCCATCAGCAAAGAAAATGCCAAAACCCAGTTCCGATTTTTCTAAAAAATCTCCTTCGGGTCTTTGAATGAAATTCAGCTGTCCGCTTTCCTGCATCGGTAAAATGTTTTCGGATAGAAAGGATGCTTTCTCTCTTGGATTTGGCTTTGTCGCCCATTCCCAATGATTTTCGTTAGACCAGAATTTAGCGTTTTTAAACGCAGGTTCGTATCCTGTTTTGTCAGCGTTCCATTGTACGCTTCCACCACAATGGTCAAAATGTAAATGTGTCATAAAAACATCGGTAATATCATCGCGATGAAAACCATATTTAGCCAACGATTTATCCATGGAATGTGTTCCCCAAAGCGAATAATACCCAAAAAATTTCTCGGATTGTTTGTTTCCCATTCCCGTATCAATCAAAATTAATCGGTTGCCGTCTTCAATCAATAAACAGCGCGCCGCAATATCAATCAGGTTATTTTCATCGGCAGGATTGGTTTTGTTCCAAATAGTTTTTGGCACCACGCCAAACATTGCGCCACCATCTAATTTAAAATTGCCTGTTTCTATGGGATATAATTTCATGATTTTTCTTTTTTTCGAGAGGAAACAAAGTTAAGGAATTCAAACGCTTTTACTGGTCGCAAATAGCTTTTTTCTATTTTTGCATTAGTTATAATAATGTTATCAATTATGGAAAAAGCTTTTTATACACTATCTTTGTGCTTAATTTAGACAAAATCAATATAAGCTATGATAAAAGTTTCTGACACAGCAAGAAAAAAAATCATCGATTTAATGAAAGATGATGGTTTTGACGCTGCAATTGACTACGTAAGAGTAGGTGTAAAAAGCGGCGGATGTTCTGGATTGTCTTATGATTTAAAATTTGATAAAACAAAAAGCGAAGACGATAAAATTTTTATAGACAACGATATCACAATTGCTGTTGAGAAAAAATCTTTTCTATACTTAGCCGGGACAATATTAGAATTCTCAGGTGGAATAAATGGCAAAGGATTTGTTTTCAACAATCCAAATGCCAATAGAACTTGTGGTTGCGGAGAATCATTTTCATTATAGTCGAATGTCGAAAGTCATAAAGTCGAAAGACTTGTAATGACTTTAAAACTTTAGACTTTAAAACTTTAAGACAAAAAATATGTCAAAATATACAGAAGACGATTTAAAAATCGAACTCGAAACTAAAGAATACGAATACGGATTTTACACCGAATTAGAATCAGAAACGTTTCCTATCGGTTTAAATGAAGATATCGTTCGCGCTATTTCGCACAAAAAAGGAGAGCCACAATGGATGACCGATTGGCGTCTGGAGGCTTTTCGTGCTTGGGAGCAAATGACAGAGCCAGAATGGGCAAATGTGAATTATACCAAACCTGATTTTCAGGCGATTTCCTATTATTCAGCTCCAAAAGCGGTAGATCCTAATAAAACTTTGGACGATGTAGATCCGGAACTTTTAGAAATGTACAAAAAGTTAGGCATCTCTGTCGATGAGCAAAAAATGATGAATAATGTAGCAATGGATATCGTTGTCGATTCAGTTTCTGTAGCGACTACATTCAAGAAAACATTAGGCGAAAAAGGAATTATCTTCATGAGTATTTCTGAAGCCATCAAAGAGCATCCAGAATTAGTTCGTAAATATTTAGGAACAGTTGTACCGCAAAAAGACAACTTTTATGCGGCTTTGAATTCAGCAGTTTTCTCTGACGGATCGTTCTGTTATATTCCGAAAGGCGTTCGTTGCCCAATGGAACTTTCAACTTATTTCAGAATTAACCAGGCAGGAACAGGGCAATTCGAAAGAACGCTTTTAGTTGCTGACGAAGGAAGTTATGTTTCTTACTTAGAAGGTTGTACTGCACCAAGTCGTGATGAAAATCAATTACACGCTGCTGTAGTGGAACTAATCGCTTTGGATGATGCCGAAATCAAATATTCAACCGTACAAAACTGGTATCCTGGAAACAAAGAAGGAAAGGGTGGTGTTTATAATTTTGTAACCAAAAGAGGAATCTGCGAGAAAAACGCAAAAATTTCTTGGACACAAGTAGAAACTGGTTCTGCCATAACTTGGAAATATCCTTCGGTTATTTTAAAAGGAGACAATTCAGTAGGAGAATTTTATTCGATTGCGGTGACCAATAATTTCCAACAAGCCGATACAGGAACCAAAATGATCCATTTAGGTAAAAATACTAAATCGACCATTATTTCTAAAGGAATTTCTGCTGGAAAATCACAAAATAGTTACCGTGGTTTAGTTCGAATTTCACCAAATGCAGATAACGCCAGAAATTTTTCACAATGTGATTCCTTATTAATGGGGAACAATTGTGGTGCGCATACTTTCCCTTACATCGAAAGTAAAAATCCATCAGCAAAAATAGAACATGAAGCTACGACAAGTAAAATTGGCGAAGACCAAGTTTTCTATTGCAACCAACGTGGAATTCCAACTGAAAAAGCAATTGCTTTAATCGTAAACGGTTTCAGTAAAGATGTATTGAATAAGTTACCAATGGAATTCGCCGTAGAAGCACAAAAATTATTAGAAATTTCATTAGAAGGTTCTGTAGGATAAAAATTTGTTTAAAGTTTAAGGTTTAAAGTTGAGCAACTTATGATTAACTTTAAACCTTAAACAAAAATGAATGGCGACAATAACTAGGTTTGAAGATTTAGAAATTTGGAAAGAGGCTAGACGACTGGCTAAAGAAATTCATATTATTTCTGTAGAATCAGATTTAAAAAATGATTTCAGATTTAAAGATCAAATAAAAGCATCGTCAGGCTCAGTAATGGATAATATTGCTGAAGGTTTTGAGAGAAACGGAAATTTAGAATTTAGACAGTTTTTGTATATCGCAAAAGGATCCGCTGGAGAAACCAGGTCGCAATTATACCGCATTTTAGATTACAATTATATCAATGAAGAAAAGTTTGAAATTTTAAAAACTGACTTCGAAAATTTAAGTGGAAAAATAAACAATTTTATATCATATTTAAACAAGAAAGATTTTAAAGGCACCAAGTTTCAGTAAACACGAGAACTTTAAACTTTAAACTTTAAACAAAGAAAACATGTTAAGTATAAAAAATTTACACGCCTCGATAGGTGACAAAGAAATATTAAAAGGAATTAACCTTGAAGTAAAAGCAGGAGAAATTCACGCGATTATGGGACCAAACGGTGCTGGAAAAAGTACCCTAGCGTCTATCATTGCAGGAAACGAAAACTACGAAGTAACCGAAGGTGAAATCTCTTTAGACGGAGAAGACCTTTCGGAATTGGCACCAGAAGAAAGAGCACATAAAGGTGTTTTTCTTTCGTTCCAATATCCGGTTGAAATTCCGGGAGTTTCAGTTACTAACTTCATGAGAACTGCTATCAACGAAACGCGTAAAGCAAACGGTCAGGAAGAAATGCCTGCAAATGAAATGCTAAAAGTGATTCGTGAAAAATCAGAATTATTAGAAATTGACCGTAAATTTTTGTCTCGTTCTCTAAACGAAGGTTTTTCTGGTGGAGAGAAAAAACGTAACGAAATTTTCCAAATGGCAATGCTAGAACCAAAATTGGCTATTCTTGATGAAACCGATTCTGGATTGGATATTGATGCGTTACGAATTGTTGCTAATGGAGTTAACAAACTAAAAAGCGACAAAAACGCCATCGTAGTAATTACACACTACCAACGTTTATTGGATTATATCGTTCCTGATTTCGTTCACGTATTATACAACGGAAAAATTGTAAAATCCGGTGGAAAAGAACTAGCGCACGAACTGGAAGAAAAAGGATACGACTGGATTAAACAAGAACAAGAAGCTTAAAATTTTGTTTGAAGTTTAAAGTTTAAAGTTGCCTCGAGATAACTTTAAACTTTTAAACCTTAAACTTTAAACAATATAAAAATGGAATTAAAAGAAAAATTACTATCGTCTTTTATGGCTTTTGAAGAGCGTGTCGATGTTCACTCTGAACTTCATGACGTGAGAACCGCCGCCATAAAAAACTTTGAAAATAAAGGTTTCCCAACCAAAAAAGACGAAGCTTGGAAATACACTTCGCTAAACGCCATCTTAAAAAATGACTTTACCGTTTTTCCAAAGCAAGAAAACGCAGTTGAATTCAACCACGTAAAAAAATACTTTTTACACGAAATAGACACTTATAAAGTGGTGTTTATCGATGGCGTTTTCAGTTCGCATTTATCGTCAACCACACACGAAGGAATTGATGTTTGCTTGATGTCATCGGCATTGACTAAACCGAAATACAAAATGGTTATTGATACTTATTTTAACCAAATTGCTAACAAAGACGAAAGTCTAACTTCCTTGAATACGGCGTTTGCTATTGAAGGAGCGTATATCAACATTCCAAAAATTAAAGTAGCAGATAAGCCTATTGAAATCATGTATTTCTCAACAGGAAATGAAGCGGCTCTTTTGGTTCAGCCTAGAAACTTAGTGATTGTGGGTGAAAATTCACATGTTCAAATTATCGAACGTCATCAAAGTTTAAACGAAAATCCGGTCTTAACGAATTCTGTTACCGAGATTTTTGCTCAAAAACGTGCTATCGTTGATTATTACAAAATTCAAAACGATACGCTTGAAGCGAATTTAATAGATAATACGTACGTTTCTCAACAAAAAGAAAGTCACGTTTCGGTTCATACCTTCTCTTTTGGAGGAAACTTAACGAGAAACAACTTGAACTTTTATCACTTTGGGGAACGATTGACAAGTACATTAAACGGAATCACGATTATTGGTGAAAAACAACACGTAGATCATTATACTTTAGTGAAACATGCGGCTCCAAATTGCGAAAGTTTCCAGGATTATAAAGGAATTTATTCCGATCGTTCTACGGGAGTTTTCAACGGAAAAGTCTATGTGGAAAAAGACGCTCAAAAAACAAATGCGTTCCAAAAAAGTAACAATATTTTATTGAGCGACAAAGCGACAATAAATGCAAAACCACAATTGGAGATCTTTGCCGATGACGTAAAATGTTCTCACGGTTGTACCGTTGGACAATTAGACGAAACAGCAATGTTCTACATGCAACAACGTGGAATTCCTAAAAAAGAAGCCAAAGCGTTATTGATGTATGCGTTCTCGAATGCTGTTATTGAAAACATAAAAATACCGGAATTAAAACAGCGCATCACCAAAATTATCGCCACAAAATTAGGGGTGAAATTGGGATTTGATTTGTAGTTTTTAATCCCAAATGTTACAAAATTATACACAAAGGGCGCAGAGTTACTATAACTTTGCGCCTTTTGCTATTTTAATTCATGTGCTTTATGGAAGCGATTATCCCCTTCATGATTTCATTAAAATTAAATTCTGGAGATTCTTTTAAACCCATTCGCACCACAACTAAGTCAAGTGACGGAATAATCAAAATCATTTGACCTTGATAACCACTACAAAAATACATATCCTTTGGAACATCTTGAAACGTGCCACCAGCATTAAGCCAAAAATGAGCACCGTATCTTCCGTCTGACGTATTCGTAGGTGTTGCTGTATATTTTGCCCAACCTTCATTGAAAATTTGTTCCCCGTTCCAATTGCCGTTATGTAAATACAGTAACCCAAATTTAGACCAATCTCGTGTTGTAGCCCAACCATAAGACGAGCCCACATAATTTCCTGCCATATCGGTTTCGATAACCATAGAATTCATTCCTATTTTATCTATTAAATCTGTGTACCAAAAATCTAAATATTCCTGATGCGTTTTGAACTGCTTACGCAAAATTCCGGAAAGCAAATTCGTCGTTCCTGAGGAGTAATTCCATCTCGTGTTGGGTTTGAATGCCGCCGGTTTCTCAAGTTGGGAACGCGTCATATCCTCGGCTTGAAAAAGCATTTCGGTAGCATCACAAATTCTATCGTATTTCTCCTCCCATTGTAAACCGGAATTCATGTGGAGTAAATCACTTGTTGTAATCGATTTTCGGTTGTCATTTTTCCATTCCGGAATTGGAGCAGGATCGTCAATATCAAATTTTCTTTGTTTCTCCAAAATTCCAAACATGGCGCTGGTAATACTTTTGGTCATCGACCAGCCCAGAATTTTGCTGTTTTTATCGAAACCGGTATCATACTTTTCGGCTATGATTTTGTCTTTATAAATTACTAAAAGGGAACGTGTTCTTTTTTTGATTTGCCCTTTTGCATCAAAAGCATTGGCGACAGCAGCATTCAATTTATTATAATCAACGTTACTAAAAACGGTATCTTTAGGTTCCTTATTTCCATACGGAAAAGGTAAATTGTTATTCAATTTTGTTCTTTTGGGAACCAAATACGGTTTTGAAACATCAAAATCATCATTGATTAAAGTCGCTCCCAAACCTTCGCGGTAAATTGCTTTTCTTTCTTTTAAACCATAAACCGAAGCCACAGCAAACTTTCCGGCATCTTCAATTTTGTTTTTGGCCAAATCAATCATGTCGATATCATTGTCGCCTTTCTCAATCATTTCTTGTGAACGATTATCAATAAAATGCCCCGAGGCGATACTTTTGGCTGAAAAGCCAGAAATTAAATCCAGTTTTGGATAGGTTGCGAACCCCAAATAAAAGATTCCGATAAAAGAAGCAAAACCAACGAACTTGAAGAATTTTTTCATATAGAATTAATTTGAAGCAATTTAATAAAAAAGAACCACATTTTTGAACCGATACCGAATTGAGAAAATCAACTTTTATTAACAAGTGTTTGCCAAAAATTAATTCCAATTTCACTACTTTTGTATTTAGAAAAATTCTAAATAATGAAAGACTAATTCCAAATTAGTTTCTCTAAAAAAATGTTGACTGTTGGCTTTATTTCGGACCAATAAAAACATTAAAAAAACAAGCCGACAAAATGTTAGACATTAATAAAATTAGAGCCGACTTCCCTATTCTTTCACAAAAAGTAAACGGGAAACCATTGGTTTATTTCGACAACGGAGCCACTTCGCAAAAACCACAAGTGGTGATTGATGCGATTTCAAAATACTATCAGGAAATCAACGCTAATATTCACCGTGGCGTTCACACGTTAAGTCAATTAGCAACCGATGCGTATGAGATTTCACGCGGTAAACTTCAAAATCACATCAATGCAAAATTTGCCCATGAAGTGCTTTTTACTTCGGGAACAACGCATGGAATCAATTTAGTTACTAATGGATTTGCTTCGATTTTGAAACCAGGCGATGAGGTTTTAGTTTCGGCATTGGAACACCACAGCAATATTGTGCCTTGGCAAATGTTGTGCGAGAAAACGGGAGCGACTTTGCGCGTGATTCCAATGAATCTTGATGGCGAATTGATTATGTCAGAGTATGACAAATTACTTTCGGATAAGACCAAAGTTGTTACCGTAAATCACATTTCGAATGCTCTTGGAACTGTCAATCCAATTAAATACATGATTGACAAAGCACATGAAGTTGGTGCGGCGATTTTGATTGACGGAGCGCAAGCTGTTCCGCATTTGAAACCAGATGTTCAGGAATTGGATTGTGATTTTTATGTTTTTTCAGGACATAAAATATGTGGTCCAACAGGAACTGGAATTTTATATGGAAAAGAAGCTTGGCTAAATAAATTACCGCCTTATCAAGGTGGAGGCGAAATGATTAAGGAAGTGACTTTCGAGAAAACTACTTATGCGGAGTTGCCTCATAAATTTGAAGCCGGAACACCAAATATTGCTGGTGGAATTGTGCTGGGAACTGCCGTTGATTATATGAATGAAGTTGGTTTTGACAACATTCAACAACAAGAAAAAGAATTACTGGAATACGGGACTAAACGATTATTAGAAATTGAAGGTTTAAAGATTTTTGGCACCGCCAAAGAAAAAACTTCCGTAATTTCGTTTAACATTGAAGGAATTCATCCGTACGATATTGGCACCATAATTGACAAATTAGGAATAGCAGTACGAACAGGCCATCATTGCGCCCAACCCATTATGAATTTCTTTAATATTCCGGGAACTATACGAGCATCATTTGCTTTTTATAATACCAAAGAAGAAATTGATGTTATGGTTGAAGCTATTAAAAAAGCGCAACGCATGTTGTCCTAAAAAAATTAAAAATATAAACACATGAAAATTCTATCCTTATTATTTCTGACTATTTTCCTAGGCAACGGTTGCGATAGCGCCAAAGCGCAAGATATTGAAACCGCTACTATTGAATACATAGCTAACACCAGAGGTTTTTATCAAAAAATAACAGTGAAAAATCAGATGCTGACAGTTTCAAAAGACAGAGACGGAAATGATAAGCCGGTACCATCAAAAATTTCGGATGCAGACTGGAAAGAATTAGTAGATTGTTTTAAAAAGGTGGAATTGGATAGTTTAGCCAAATTAAAAGCACCAACCGAAAAACGTTTTCATGACGGTGCGGCTATCGCGAATTTGAAAATCAACTTCAAGGATAAAGCCTATGAAACGAATAGTTTTGATCATGGTTTTCCGCCAAAAGAAATTAAGAAATTCGTGAATACGATAACTTTATTAGCTAAAGAAAAAAACTGAAAATAAATTCAGCATAGTATGAAAATTAAAGAAATACAAGAAGAAATTGTTGACGAGTTCTCCATGTTTGACGACTGGATGGAGCGTTATGAATACATTATCGAACTAGGGAAAAAACTTCCTTTAATCAAAGAAGAATTCAAAACTGAAAACAATCTGATTAAAGGCTGCCAGTCGAAAGTGTGGTTGCAAGGAGAACAAACGGATGACAAAATTGTTTTCACTGCCGATAGCGATGCCATTTTGACCAAAGGAATTATTGCGATATTAATTCGTACTTTTTCCAATCAAAAAGCGTCTGATATTCTAGAAGCTGACATGAATTTTATTGATGAAATAGGTTTAAAAGAACACTTATCACCAACTCGCGCCAACGGATTGGTATCGATGATAAAAAACATAAAAATGTATGCATTGGCGTTCAATACGCAGAATTAATTGCGGAATTCGTATGAAAAAAATATTTTTTACATTGATAATTTTGGCCTGTAATATTGTTTTCTCACAAACAGTAATACCGGAAAAATATTCAAAAATAAAATTTGTTTATGAACAAAAATCGAACTTTTTCATTGAAAATGACAAAGTGTATGCAGACACATTATTACTCCAATTTCAATACCCAAAATTAAAATTTTCAAAAGTAATAAGTCCTCTTGATTCGACAAAAATTGTTGGATTTATTGAAATTAAAAATTTTAATAACGAAGATAAAAAAATACTAGAAAGTACTTTATACCATACCACTCACACTATAGAAGGAACCTATGATTTGAAAAAGAATAAAACGAAACTATTCTTCAAGAGAGGAAATAAAGCTTTAACCGAAATTTTCAAAAAATATTTTGGAGGTAATTATAATACATTCCTATTCAATATTGTTGTTGATTACAATTCAAAACAAATTTATACAAACTATCCGAGTACAAATTATTCAGAATCATTTGATTCACAATTAAAAAAAATCAATTTTATAAATGGCGATAACTGCATAGGAACATACACTTTTCAAACCAAAGACCATTATTATACCAATGCAGTCACTCTAAACAAAAAGTACAATAATAAAATTACCCCTGATATTATATTTTCAAATAATAATTTTGGAGTTAGTGAAATCGCTTCCTTATTTGACACAACTACATTGATATCGGTTATTTACGAATAATAAAAATTAAATATTAAAAAAATGGAACAAGAAATAGACACCACCGAGTTAGGAGAATCAATCGTAAAAATATTAAAAACTATATACGATCCGGAGATTCCTGTAGATATTTACGAATTAGGATTGATTTATGACGTGATGGTCAATACTGATTACGAAGTGAAAATCCTGATGACACTTACCTCTCCAAACTGCCCGGTTGCAGAAAGTTTACCAAGAGAAGTGGAAGAAAAAGTAAAATCGATTGCAAATGTAAAAGATGCTGAAGTAGAAATTACTTTTGATCCGCCTTGGAGCAAAGATTTAATGAGCGAAGAAGCAAAATTAGAATTGGGAATGTTGTAAAATTTGTTTCAGGTTTAAAGTTTAAGGTTATGCAACTTTAAACTTTAAACCTTTTAAACTTTTCAAAATGGAAGAAATAATAAATAAAGTTGCGAATAGTGTTTTGGAAGTTTTCGATCTCGAAGATTATTATCCAAAGGGGATTCGTACGCAAATCGATACTTCGCAATGGCTGTTGGAAGGTTTTTTATTGAAAGAAAAAGACTTTAGAGAGGAATTGAAAAATCATGATTGGTCACAATACCAAGATCAATATGTCGCCATTCATTGCAGTACCGATGCTATCGTTCCGGCTTGGGCTTCAATTTTGGTAGCCATTCAACTAGCGCCATTTGCAAAGAAAATCATTAATGGAACTTTGGAAGATTTAGACGCTTCACTCTATGAAGAATTATTGCCTAAAATTGACTATTCGGTTTATGAAAATAAGCCTGTTATTATAAAAGGATGCTCCAGAAAACCGGTTCCGATGCGGGCTTACGTTTTAGCTGCGCATTTTTTACAGCCTTTTGCTCGAAGTATTATGTATGGCGAAGCATGCTCAGCCGTTCCATTGTACAAAGCACCGAAAAAGGGATAATATATTTACGTTTAGTAATAGTTTAAAGTGTAATTCAAAATATAAAACATGAAAAAAATAGTTTTTTCTGTAGTGTTTCTTTTTGCAATGCTTTCTGCTGCTGCACAAGAAACGGCAACAGACACGATAAAGTATTGGACCAAAAAAGGGAATATCTCACTGCTTTTTAATCAATCGGCTTATAATAAACAATGGCTGGGTGGCGGAACTTCAAATATTGCGGGGAATTTTGGACTGAATTATGACTTCAATTATAAAAAAGAAGATATCGTTTGGGATAACAAATTTATTTTAGCGTACGGTTTAACCAAAATAAAAGGAGACGAAAAAACCGCAAAAACGGACGATCGTCTGGAACTGAATTCTCTTTGGGGAAAGAAAGCCAAAGGACAATGGTACTATTCGATGTTTTTTAATTTCAAGACACAAATGGACACTGGTTTAGACAAAAATGATGATAAAATATCGCATTTTTTCTCTCCGGCATATTTCCAATTGGGACCAGGAATGCTGTGGAAAAAAAGCAATAATTTAAGTGTCAATTTTTCTCCGGCAACAGCAAAACTAGTTGTTGTTCATCCTCATTTTACTGAATTGGGTCCTTCTTTTGGAGTATTGCAAGGCGATTCTACTCGATTTGAGTTTGGAGCCAGTATTACGGCATACTATAAATTCAATATTATGACAAATGTGTCTGTAGAAAACCGACTGAATTTATATTCCAATTATTTAGATAATCCTCAAAACGTGGATGTTGATTACCAAATGAATGTCATCATGAAAATCAATAAATACTTGTCGGCTAACGTAGCGGTACAAGCCATTTATGATGATAATTCGATTCAAGCCGTTCAGGTAAGGGAAGTATTTGGATTAGGCGTTAACTACGGTTTTTAAGGAAATACATTTTTATAAAAAAAGACCTTTAGAAAACTCTAAAGGTCTTTTTTTTTGTTCTTTAGCGTCTTGAAATAATTCTGTTAGCAATCGTCATTCAATGCCACAATTTCTCTCGTCGCGCAAAAAAACCAATAAGTTTTTATTTAAATTAATATATTAATTAAGGAATTCTAATTTACCTGTAAGAAGTGAATAATATCCACCTACTATTTTTATTTGTCCTTTATTTTCCATTTCTTTTAATATTATGCTCTTAGTTCTTATTTCAGATACAGCATATAGTATATTATTTTTATTAACAGTTTTTACATAAGCTTCATTTTTTGAAGATTTCTCACCTTCAAAATTTTGACTCATTGCTATGGCTGGCTTTATATTCGATAGCATCGCAGTGATATTCCCTAAATGCACATCATCAATCGCTCCTTTTATTGCTCCACAGTGTTGATGACCCATTACTATTATTAACTTAGCACCGGATACCTTACAAGCAAATTCCATGCTCCCTAAAAGATCCATATTTACAAAGTTTCCAGCGACCCTGCCTACAAAAACATCACCAAGACCTTGGTCAAATACATCTTCTACTGGAACTCTGCTATCAACACAACTTAAGACTATTGCTTTAGGAAATTGGCCACCAGTTACAGCTTTTCTTACTTCTTCCGAGTGCTCCCGTTTTGTTATGTTTCCAGTATTAAAGCGGCGATTACCGTCCTTAAATTCTGCTAAAACTTGTTCGGGAGTTAAAGAATCCTGTTCCGTTTTTGTCATGACGTGTCTTTGCCTATATACATCAACTGAAGATGTTGCCTCCTTTTGCGTCCTTACATTTTTAGTTGTTGTATAACAAGAACTGAACATTTGAAATGTAATTACTATTACAGTAACCTTGAATAAATTTTTTATCATTTTCTTTATATTTGATATAATGATGCAAAATTACACTCAATAGTTCATAAATTTTTATTTATATTTTTAATCAAATGTATTAAATTAATTTATGAACTTGACCCGAAATTAATTTCAATCAATTTTTGAAATGTTTAAAAACGCAACACAGTTTGAGCGCGGTCGGGTTTTAATGATCTGTTCTGAAAACGCTATAATTTGTGTGTTGATTTAAGAAAGTACTCTTCACAGACGAGCACCAGAGAACTGGAAAAACGAGAAACAGTAGAAGTTAAAATGTATGCAGTTTACAAAAATGCGCTAACCATTTCATATCAACGCGATCCGGATTATTTTTTATCTAAATCCAGATAAAAAAGTTTAGCCGCTTCTTGAATTTCGTCATCTAAACTATCATCAAGAGCATAAGAATATAATAGCCATTTGTCACTTGGTTTGTAAAATTTAAATATGAATCTTATTGGTTGTCGATCATATTTCACGAGATATGAATATAAAATAAAACTTTCAGAGAATTTTTTAGTTGTGATAATTTCGTGTCCATTATATTTCCCCATATAACTTTCTGTAAATCCATTTACTGTTCCAACAATTTTCTCAATGTCATCCTTTAATCTTTCAGTCCATTTATTTGTTGCGTATAAATCTTTTACCGCTTTTCCAGCATCTTTTTCGTAAGTCTTAAAAAAACTGTCTAATAAATTCTGTGGCTCAGATTGAGCAAAGATATTTCCTGATATGGAAATCATTAAAATAAATAATAATCTTTTCATATAATTCAATTAATTTGTGCTTCTTTATAATTACCTACAACTTCCCCGCTGCTTTGCTCGGGCTTTGGGACTAAGTTTAGATTTTTCTTTCGGATTACCACTTTTATTTCAAGTACAAGACCAACTTCAAATTAACCCGAAAACCCAAATGCTGCAAAACCGCTGTTAGCAAAGGCTTTTAATAATTTATATATTTCGCGCGTTCTGGGTCAACCATTGTCCAATAAACTTTGTAGAAATCTTTCTTTTTCGAATTCTGTTTCTTAATTAGTTCGGAAAAATAATTTTTAAGATTTTCTTTTTCAGGTGATTCATTAAAAAGCAAATCTGTACCATTTTCGTCAAAAACCATAACAGATGCGTAAATATGTTTCCATTCTTCAGTTCCATTAGTGTACACATTATATTTTTTTCCATTTGAGTATAAGTCGACTTTTTCCCAAACTAAAATTGGATGTTTTTTATTATTCGGATAAATAGCTTTATCCCATTTTCCGAATTTATCAAACATCACTTTATGTGTATATAATGCAGAATAAACACATTCAAATCTTATTTCATTAAATGTGATTGTATCTTTGTTATAGATAGTTTCATATTTTTTGTTTAATATTTCTGTATACTTATTCTCGTAGTATTGTGAACATTTATCTATATCAACTATTTTTTGAGAAGTTGAACAACTAAAAATTAAAAATAATGAGATTATCAATAAAGTTTCTTTCATAGTTTTTTTGAAATATTTGCTAACGTCTTGGCACTACAGCGGGTTTGGGACTAAATTAAGCCCTATTTTCGGATTTGCCAAATCATCCTAAATACAAAACCATTTTTCCATTAAGCCAAATGCCCAAATCCGTTGTAGTGGTTGTTATGTGGCGTTTTTTTCTTTTTATTTTAAGTTGTCCATTATAATAAATGGCAAAACAGCAAAGCCAAAAAATAATATAATTGTATATATCATGTCAGCAAATTTTCCGTGTTTATCAACTTCAGGCTCTCTTTTAAAAAGCATTATATAAATTTTTCTTGTCGGCCATTGGATAATTAAAAGAGTCAAAGGATAGAAAGCTCCTAAGTCCACAAAGTCTACTTCCATATTATTTAGTACTTTCTTTATGAGAACGGTATAGCCTAAAAATATTATGGAAATTAGCAAGCCGTAAAAATAATATTTGTCTGATCGTAACATTTTAAAATCAATAAAAAACCAAAGTCCAAGTCCCATACCCAAGAAAAAGGTTGCTTGAATGAATGTTTGAGAGTTGTAAAATAATGTAGAAAGACTTGTTAAGAATAGAATAATAGCAATAAATGAAATTATTCGAAATCGTTTCTCTAAACTGTCTTTTGATTTTCCTTTTATTTGACGGGAAACTACTTGTTTGTTAACTTTTAGGACTTCTGGATTATCTAGATTTAGGTTAATAGGAAGACGAAATAATTTTCGTACTCTAGTGTCTGAAATACCACGTCCAAAGTCAATTTTGTAATTATTATTGGAGGAGGTTGTAACAAAAACATTATCACCTTCTTTGTCGGTTGATGAAATATAAACAAGTAACTTTTGGTCTTTTAAAACATTGTTTTCTTTACCTGTCGTAAATCCTTCAATGTCTATTTTGTATTTAATTCCTTCGGGATAATTCAAGTAATTAACAAGATAATAAAACCTTTCATTATCTATTCTTTCGTCTGCTAAAATTATGTGATTTCCATGACCGTTTTTGAAAAGTTCAAAAGTCAAGCCATCCTGTAAGTCGTCAGTATAAAGGTCAATCCATTGTCGCAAAGCTTTTTTTACATCGTTGTATGCACCACCACTAATTATGATTAGATTTTCATTCGTCATTCTGCTGTCGGTTCTTTAAAATGCCACATAACTTGTATATAGACGCTACAAAATAGAGTATATACATCTTATTTTGGGTGGATAAGCGCTACAGCGTATCGTATTACTTTCAAATATACACTTTAATAATTATCTTACAAATCTTCAAATGGACTTTTTATTTATTAATTATCGTTATCGCTAAACCGCATGAAGGATGGCAGCGGAAATCCTTTTATGTAGTCCCGAATCTTCGGGACTACATAAAAGATTGAAACGAACAGCCTGACGCAGCTGCAACATAGAGAAAGCTGGGACATGCTAAAAAAAATCCCTCTTGAAAATATCAAAAGGGATTGTGTATTTTATGTTTACGAGAAAATTATTCGTTTTCTTCTTCGTCTTTGTCTTCTTTTTCCACCGCGTCTTTATAATCCGGATATAAAAACTTATTGTACGGAAAACGGGTGATGTGAATTTGTCTTACGGCTTCGTAAACGCGTTCTCTGAATTCCTCGAAATTTTCTTTCTCGGTAGCCGAAATGAACAACGCATTTTGCTCTCCTACTCGACTCATCCTAGTCGCTTTCCATTCTTCCAGCGTGTAATGTCTTGGCGTTTTTTCGGTCATTAAATCATCTTCATCAATAGTCAAATGCTTGTAGGCATCGATTTTGTTGAAAACCATAATAACGGGTTTGTCATTTGCCTTGATGTCCAATAAAGTTTGGTTTACAGATGCAATATGATCTTCAAATTCCGGATGCGAAATATCAACTACGTGCAATAACAAATCCGCTTCGCGAACCTCATCCAGCGTACTTTTGAAAGAATCTACCAGTTGTGTTGGCAATTTCCTGATAAATCCTACGGTATCCGAAAGTAAGAAAGGTAGGTTTTTGATGACTACTTTTCGAACGGTGGTGTCCAAAGTTGCAAAAAGTTTATTCTCTACAAAAACGTCACTTTTCCCAACGGCATTCATCAAAGTCGATTTCCCCACATTAGTATACCCAACCAAAGCCACGCGTACCATGGAACCGCGATTGCCTCTTTGCGTCCCCATTTGCTTGTCGATTGCTTTGATTTTATCTTTCAATAAAGCGATTCTATCTCTTACAATACGTCTGTCGGTTTCAATCTCTGTCTCTCCAGGTCCACGCATTCCAATTCCCCCTTTTTGGCGTTCAAGGTGTGTCCACAATCCTGATAATCGAGGCAACATATAGATACATTGTGCTAATTCTACCTGCGTTCTTGCATACGAAGTTTCGGCACGTTGCGCAAAAATATCCAGGATAAGGTGCGTTCTGTCCAGAATTTTACATTCTGTAATGATTTTAGATATATTTTTTTGTTGTGAAGGCGATAATTCATCATCAAATACCAAAGTTGATATATCATTTTCTTTTACAAAAAGATGAATCTCTTCAATTTTTCCAGTTCCTACAAAAGTCTTAGGATTTGGACGTTCCATTTTTTGCGAAAAACGTTTCACCACTTGGCCTCCTGCGGTAAAAGTCAAAAACTCCAATTCGTCAAGATATTCGCGTAGTTTCTCTTCACTTTGGTTTTGAGTTACAATACCAACTATAGCCGTTTTTTCGAAATTTAATACTTCTTTTTCTAACATATTTTTGAATAAGTTACAAATTTAATGATTTGTAAGGGACTTATTGAGTTCTGGGTTTATAAAAAAACATAACGTGTGAATAATGATAGTATTTTGGTCGGGCCAAAAATTAGACTGAAGAAAGATTTTTCCACGATTTAATCTTTACTTTTAAAAAAATTAGTCAATATCGGAATAATTAGTGGCTAAAAGTTTATCGAAAAGAAATTAGCAAATTTGCGGTAATTGTAAAATCTCAGACCTTTGCACTGCTTACTTTTGAAGTTCCATTGGATTTTTAATTATTTTTACAGCAATTTAATACCATTTGAATGAATCGCTTTTTGACAGTACTTCTTGCATTTTTGTCTCCCCTTTTTCTTTTTGCCCAAAATAATTCTGAACAATTATTGCAGGAATTGGATCAAACGGTTGCGGATTACCAATTGTATTCGGATAAAAAAGAGATTCAAATCAAAAAACTCAAAGAACTGCTACTTTCTACTTCGTCCGATATTCAAAAATATGATGTTTACGGAAAGTTGTATGCGGAATATAAATCGTATCAATCAGATTCAGCCTTAATTTATGCTCGAAAGAGTTTTCAAATAGCCGAAAAACTAAATGACATTGAAAAGCTAAATCATGCCCGATTAAATCTAGCTTCCATCATGGGAACATTAGGAATGTACAAGGAAGCAACCGATATTCTTAATCGAATCAACATCACTACCTCACCCGAATTAAAAGGTTATTATTTCACCGTAAATAGTGTCGTTTATGGCTATATGTCTGATTATGCGGCTTCGCTTCAGGAAAAAAAGAAGTATATTGTTTTAACAAAAAAGTACCGTGATTCTTCTTTAAACTATTACAAACCACAATCAAGTGCTTATATTATGGCAAAGTCCAGTACGCTTCTTGATGCTGGAAACCACAAGGAAACGCTGGCTTTATTGCTGAACTATTTCCCGAAAATTGCTCACAACAGTGATGATCGAGCGGTTATTGCCTACATTATTTCACAGGCGTATCGCCAAAAAAAAGACTTTAATCAGGAGAAAAAATGGTTGACTATTTCGGCTATTTCCGATTTGCAGTTGGCCAAGAAAGAATACATTTCGTTGCGTTCGTTGGCTTTTCTAATGTATGAAAACGGGGATATTGATCGCGCTTACAAATACATAAAACGCTCGCTTGAAGATGCTCTTTTTTGTAATGCGCGCTTACGAACCTATGAAATTTCGAAGATGCTGCCCATTATCAATGAAGCGTATCAAAAACAAAATGAAACCAATCGATTTCAGTTGGTATTGTTTTTAATAAGTGTGAGTATCTTATCCATGTTCCTGTTGGCGGTGCTTTTTTTACTTTTTAAGCAAATGAAAAAATTATCCAAAGCAAAGCAGGATTTAAGTTTTGCCAACAGCAAGCTTTCGGAATTAAATACTGAACTAAATACTTTCAATGAAAAATTGAACGAAACCAATTATACGCTGACCGAAGCCAATCTTTTGAAAGAAATATACATTGGTCGTTACATGGATCAGTGTTCGGACTACATCGGAAAATTAGACGAATACCGCCGAAAATTGAATGTGATGGCAACAACGGGAAAAATGAATGACCTGATTAGTGCCGTAAAATCAAAACAGTTTGTCGAAAATGAACTGGCTGCATTTCTCACGAATTTCGATAAGACTTTCCTGCAACTCTTTCCTAATTTCATACCGGAATTCAGCGCTTTGTTGATTGATGACGAAGCGATTCAATTGAAAGAAGGCGAACTGCTGAATACGGAACTACGGATTTTTGCACTCATTCGTTTGGGCATCAAAGACAGCGCAAAAATTTCGACTTTTCTTCGGTATTCGGTATCCACCATTTATAATTACCGTTCGCAACTCAAAAACAAAGCAGCGGGTCCAAGAGAAGATTTTGAAGCCAAAGTAATGCGTATCGGAACCAATTTAAAATAGAAAAATTCTGTTTTTTAAGAAGGTCTTTGGGATTAAAACAATCTCAAAGACCACTTTTTTATTATAAATCTACCACTTTTTTTAAACACTAAATTTACATAATAAACAGTTATTCAGTATCTTGCATTTAAAAAAGAGAAACGCAATCTACTTTTTTATGATGACAAAAATATGTAGTGTGTAAAGCGTTTACTTTTACCTTTTCGAAATATGGAAAACTTTGGGTTTTTCTATAAATCGATTTCGTGAAAATCAGAATCTATTACCAAACCTGAAAAATTAATTTATCAAATTCTATTTAAAAAATGAAGCAATTTCTTTTCACAGCCTTAATGTGGCTCGCGTTTTTTAGCCCTGCACAATCGCAGCAGTTAAAATCACCAAATGGAAAATTTGTAATGGAGTTCTCTTTACAAAATGACGGAACTCCAAGTTACAGTTTAAATTACAAAAATAAAGCAGTTGTAAAACCAAGTAAATTGGGTCTTGAGTTGAAAAACGATAAAAAATCGTTGTTAAATGATTTTACTATTGTTGACTCGAAAGCGACAACTTTTGATGAAAGCTGGAAACCAGTTTGGGGAGAAGTAGCCTCAATTCGCAATCATTATAACGAATTGGCAGTAACCTTAAATCAAAAAGAAACCGATAGACAAATTGTGATTCGTTTCCGTTTGTTTGACGATGGTCTAGGATTTCGTTATGAATTCCCTTCGCAAAAAAACCTTACTTATTTTGTAATCAAAGAAGAAAGAACACAGTTTGCCATGACAGGCGATCATACCGCGTTTTGGATTCCTGGCGATTATGACACCCAAGAATACGATTATACGACCTCAAAATTATCAGAAATCAGAGGATTGGCTGAAAAAGCAAAAACGACAAATGTATCACAAACTTCTTTTTCTTTGACAGGAGTTCAAACTTCGCTAATGTTAAAAACAGCGGACGGATTGTATATCAATTTACACGAAGCAGCATTAATCGATTATTCATGCATGCATTTGAATCTGGATGATAAAACTATGATTTTCGAATCTTGGTTAACACCAGATGCAAAAGGAGACAAAGGATACATGCAGGCTCCACATCATTCGCCTTGGCGTACCATAATTGCTAGTGATGATGCCAGAGAAATTCTGGCTTCAAAAATGACGTTGAACTTGAATGACCCTAATAAAATTGAAGATACATCATGGATAAAACCGGTTAAATATGTGGGTGTTTGGTGGGAAATGATTACTGGAAAAAGCTCTTGGGCGTATACGGATGAATTTCCTACGGTACAACTTGGCGTTACTGATTTTTCAAAAGCGAAGCCTAATGGAAAACATGGTGCAAATAATGCTAATGTGAAAAAATACATTGATTTTGCAGCTAAACACGGTTTTGATGCCGTTTTAGTCGAAGGCTGGAATGAAGGGTGGGAAGACTGGTTTGGTCATTCCAAAGATTATGTTTTTGATTTTCTGACTCCTTATCCGGATTTTGATGTCAAAGGATTGCATGAATATGCCAAATCAAAAGGCGTTAAAATGATGATGCACCATGAAACTTCAGGTTCAGTACGTAACTACGAGCGTCACATGGATAAAGCGTATCAGTTTATGAAAGACAATGGTTATGATGCTGTAAAAAGTGGTTACGTAGGTTCTATCATTGAAAACGGTGGAAATCATTATAACCAATTTATGAATAACCACTATCAATATGCAATAGAAAAAGCAGCCGACTATAAAATTATGTTGAATGCCCACGAGGCAGTTCGCCCAACAGGGATTGCAAGAACATACCCTAACTTAATAGGTAACGAAGCGGCAAGAGGAACAGAATATCAATCTTTTGGTGGTTCTAAACCAAATCACGTGACGGTATTGCCTTTTACACGTTTAGTGGGCGGACCGATGGATTACACTCCTGGAATTTTTGAAATGGATTTGAGTAAAATGAACAAGGACAACAACTCCCACGTAAATAGCACTCTTGCAAATCAATTGGCTTTGTATGTAACAATGTACAGCCCGTTGCAAATGGCAGCTGATACTCCAGAAAACTACGACCGTTTTCCAGATGCTTTCCAGTTTATCAAAGATGTCGCAGTAGATTGGTCTGACAGTAAATACCTTGAAGCAGAACCTGGTCAATATGTTACCGTTGCGCGTAAAGCAAAAGTGACTAACAATTGGTTCATCGGTAATGTAAATGGCGATACTTCTCGTACCTCAACAATCAAATTTGATTTCTTGGAAAAAGGAAAAAAATACGAGGCAACGATTTATGCTGATGCAAAAGATGCACATTATAAAACCAATCCGCAAGCGTATACGATTCGTAAAATGATGGTAACCAACAAATCGAAACTGGCACAACTTAGTGCTCCGGGTGGAGGTTATGCGGTAAGCATTGTTGAAATCAAAAAGTAACTAACTATAAAAGGCTGTCTAAATAGACAGCCTTTTTTGATTTTATAAGAGTTTTAAAACTAATTTACTTTAATCAGTTTTACATCAAAAATAAGAACAGAACCTCCTGGAATTGGTCCACTTCCATCGCTTCCATAACCTAAATGGGAGGGGATTAAAAGAACTCCGTTTCCACCTTCTTTAAAATAAGGAATCCCTTCTGTCCAGCCTTTTATCACTTGGTTTAAACCAAATGAAATTCCAGCAGAATCGCTTTTATCAAAAATGTTTCCATTCGTAAAATACCCTTTGTAGGCAACTGTTACATTAGATGAAGTTGTTGGTTGAACCCCAGTTCCCGCTTCGTTAACTACATAATACAAACCTGAATCGGTTTTCGTCGCTTTTAAATTATTTTTGGCAATGTAATCCACGATTTCTTTTTCGTTTTGAACCGTGTAATCAACAGGTTTAGATGCTTCGTTATCCGATAAACAAGAAACAAATAATAAAGAAACTAATGCTAATAAAGTAGATTTCATAATTTAATTTAAAGGTTAAGGCTGCAAATATAGCAATTCAAGTAAAACCTTTTATAAAAATCATTTATCACCAAAAACCTGAACATCATCTACTTGAAAAGCGCCATCCAAAGCCAGATTTTTCCCGGAACCAGTATATTTAAAAGCAATGTTGATTTTGCCTTTGTACGAAGATAAATCCACTGCGCCACTTCCTACAAATTGATACCAAGGCGTGGCTTGTTTTGGTAAATTAACCACCAACGGAGTCCAAGTCGCAGTAGTAAAATTCAACCCGTCAAAATTTGTGGAAACATAGACTTCCAGTGAATTTAATGACGAATCAACATCTAAATGATGTTGAGCACTTCTAAAAGTCAAGACTTCTTTCGTATGAACATCCATGTCAATTTTTGGCGAAATCAACCAGGCAATATTCGAAAGAACTTTAGTTCCTGTAATATTAAATTCAGCATAACCGTTTCCGGAATACACTGTGCCTTTCCAGAAAAGTGATCCTTTTTGGACCATATTTGCCCAACCTGGAAGATTTATTTTAACATTGTTTTCAACCGTTTCAAAATCTTGATAGAAAAAAGGAATCGCTCTGCTTCCAGTCATCACTACATCTTTTTCGGAACGAGGCAACAATTGGTAATCACTTCCATATTTCGTCAAAATTCCTCTCACTTTTCCGCTCCCATTGAGAACTATTTTAGTTGCAAAATTAGAAAAACTACTCGTTCTAAAATACACTTGATTGCCTAATTTATCCATCAAACCCCAGTTCGTCGCACCGCCCACATTATTGGTTTCTTCAAAATAATGGCGTCCTACTGCAGCAGATGAAAACTGAACATCAGACAATTCGACCAAAGTATTCAAATTGGAATCATTCAACAATTCCGACATTGTTAACGAGCGAACTAAAGCCTCTTCCTTTACATTCGTACACGACGCATTCAACACTTTTTTATAGTCATTTTGCGAAAGTCGCCCTACTCCGCCTTCATTATAGGAATTCACAAAAATGCTTCCGATACGCATGCCACCAAACGAAATATCCGTGTATTGATCTTTCAATTTTATGTATACTTTATTGCCTAATCTATAGTCAATATACAAATTTGTAGCATCCACGGGAACGCTAAATCCTATGGCTGGTGTTGTGGCTGTTGCCAAAGTCTGAAAGGAAATTGACTTGAAAAAATTCCCCGATTCATCGCTGGAAACCACATACGCCTCGATGATATCATCATATTTGTATTGCGTTACAATGGCATTCGTAACCGCATGAACTTCGCTCACTGATTTGTTTGTCACCAAATCCGGTTGCGTACAAACTAGTTTTGGAGCCACAACCTCATCTGTCACGCAACTGCCAAATGTAATTGTCAACAGTAAAAATAGAACCGATTTGTAAAATGTTGATTTCATATGCTTTAATTTATAGATTGATATAAAGATTTACGAAATACGTTCTTCCGTATCCGTAGAAATATTTTGGTCCAAAAGAAGGCGTACCGCTGGAAACATCTTGATTAATTTGTCTGAAATTTGCGTTTCTGGCTTGTTCGTAACCACCCGTTTTATAGGTAACATCGAGTACATTATTGATACTGGCAAAAACGCCAACATTCTTTCCATAAATTCGCCATGATTTTCCACCCACGAGATTGAGCAACATTGTAGGATCAAATTCTTCTTGTTTTAATAATACTGCGGCTCTTTCCTCAGTCGCTTCCGGAAAATTGAAACCGCTTGCGGGATTTCTATAAAATATTTCGGTTCTGGAGATGGGTGAAATATCAATATAACTGTTGGTGAGGTAATTTACATTGGCGCTAATCCACCAATATTTTGGATCTCGATACTCAATTCCCACGGAATACGCGCGTTGTGGCATTCCCGCTTGCTTGTAATTTTTAAGGGAAGCCGTTCCAAAATCAAAAACCGGACTGGTGTTTTCTGGAGTTGCTTCGGCATCGTTTGTCAACGTCACTTTCGGATTGCTGTCATACGTATATTCCCCAAAACCTGCCGAAAAAGTAGTTTTAAATGTTTGCGTCAATTGGTACTCCAAACTGAATTCGGCACCCATATTTTTCTTGTTTAATTGCGTTAATGTTTGACTCACAAAAGCATCCGTGTTTAAATATCCAGCGCCATCATCAAAAATTCCTTCGGCATAAAAAAAAGAAATTTGAGTTGCGTTTTTAATCAGGGAATAATAAGCTGTCAGTCGGGCTTTCAGTTTTGGTGAACGGTAGACATAACTCGCATCCAAACTGCTGATGTTCTCACTTTCGATTCCGTTTACAATTGCATTATTCAATCGGGAATTTGCAAACGTATTTTTCAAAGAAGGTGCTTTGGTCAAATGTGCCGCATTAAAAGTCACTAACTGTTTGCCGGAGATTTTCAAATTGAATCCGGCTTTGAAGCCAAAGTTTTCAAAAAGTACCTTTTCACTTTTACCGAAGGAATTCGTTTCATAAATTCCGTTTTTGTATAAACCTTCCCGTTGATACTCCGATTTGGAAAAATTTTGCGCAAGATAAAAATCTACTTTGTTATAGGTGAATTTAAATTGGGTAAATGCTTCTAATGTATTGGCAAAATAATTATAATTGTATCCGTATGTATCGCCAACGACTACTTGACGGTCTGGATTATTGAGATCAGATTGCGATTGATTCCCACTGTAAAAAGCATCGATATCTTCAAAATAAGAACCGCCAAGCAAGTCTAATAACTTTTGTGAATTATGTGATTTTAGTTTTTTGAATGACGCTCCGGCATTCAAAAAAATATTTTCTGAGAGTTGCGCGCTCAAATTTGTTGTGGCCACTGCGGTTTCATCTTCCACTTGATCTTCATATAAGACATACTTGCTTTTTGTGGGTTCGTAGCCCGTAATTGTTCCATTAGCATCCAAAATTGGATTTTGATTGGCTTGATATAATGCTGACCAATCGATTTGAGGATTTACTAAAAATTCTGCTTTGCTCTTTTCGGCATTTTCATAATCTGGAGTGAATGCTCCCGAAAATTCTCCGTTATCCGGAGCATAAAGCGAGCTATAATAACTGGGCATCTTTCTGAAATACGTTGGGTCCGGACTATTCGCATTTTGATAATCGATGTTGCTGTTGGCAATTGTTCCAAATTGATACATTACACTCGAATTCAAATTGATTTTATCATTGATTTTAAAATAATGATTCAGCATTATCGTAGGTTCTTCAATGGTTTTTATGCGGGCATTCCTCTTTTTACCATCTTGAAAGCCCCAATAGGAATTGTATTTTACGTTTGTCAATTGCGTAACTTCGGCGGTGTTTGGAGAGTTTTTGGCTCTGGAATTTGGTGCGTAAAGCGCGGTTAAATTCAATGAATGCTTCTCATTTAATTTTTTTTCGAGGCTTATAAAAAAGGAATTCGCTTCATAATTTGTCCCTTCGAAATATCCTTCCTGCGCCCAGCGCTTTCCTGCCGAAACTACAAAAGCCCAACCGCGGGAATTCATGCCAGAAGCATGTGTTGCCATTGTGCGCCAACTGTAATTGGTATTGGTTGATGAAAAGGAGATTCGGGAACCCGGTCTGTAAATGGAAGCCCTCGTATTGATTTCCTGTGTTCCTAAAATACCTCCAAAAGTATAATCCGAATGGGCAGTTCCGAGGGTGAATTCCTGATTGCGGAGCGCGTCATTCAATCCGCCCCATTCTCCCCATTGCGGTCTTCCATCATAAATTTTGTTCATGGAAACGCCATTAATCATCATCGTGGAATGTTCGCTGTCTAATCCCCGAACTCTAAAACGAGCTTGTCCCCAGTTGAATGCAGCGGCTTGCAGAAAAGCATCACGGGAGGATTGCAGGAGTCCAGAAGTACTTTCGGAATTGCTGTTGTCTTCGCCAAAATCGCTTTCAATAAGTTGTGATGATACTGTTTTGTTGTTCTGTGGATTGGTCTTCTTCTAAAGTTATGGTTCCTAAATCCAGCATTTTTCCTTCCGTAATTTCGACAGGATACAAGCCATCTTTGAAGCCCTGACTGTGAATAAGTAGCAAAATATTTCCTGTGGGAACGGAATCAAAACTAAAATTACCATCCTCTTTAGTGAGTTGCATTAAAGTCGTATTTTGAACACTGACGACGACAAAACCTAATGGATTTTGTGTTTTTGAGTCCACGGTTTTTCCAAAAAATCCTGTGTTATTCTGTGCTAAAGTACATCCTATTTGAAACATAAAAAAAAACCCGAGGTAAAATTTATTCATATATTCAAATTTTGATGATGGTTTACATTGACTAAAATTAAGATTAAGCGAATTTTTATTCCTAGCAAAAAGTTCAACCGTCGAAAGGAATTTCAACGGCTGAACAAAAAGCATAGAAAGCGTCATCCGAAATTGGACAACAACTTGAAAATAATTAAAAATGAATTTTGGAAAAATGGGACGTAAATCCCAATGGGAATGATTATAGAAGAGTGGTATTTGAAATTTTTTATTCTTTATTAATTCCTTATTGAAGGAATTATAATATTAAATATACAAAAAAATAATATACAATTAATTTTAAATAAAAAATTTCTTATAAATATAAAAAGTAGTCTTTAGCCCCGATGGCAGTAAGTATCCTTTCCAGTCCTGAGCTTTTTCAGGACTGGAAAGATACTGCGAACAGCGGGAGAATTTGTTTTTGTGGAAACGAAATGTAGTGCTCCTAAAAATTTATAGTTACTCGATTGCTTTGATTCGGGACACCATAATGGCGATAAGAATCCCAAAAACGCCGATGAATGCGAATGAAAATCTAAGACTTGACAGCTCCGCTATGTAACCTATGATTGGCGGACCCATCAAAAAACCCAGAAAACTGACGCTGGAAACCGTGGTTAAGGCTACACTGGGCGATACATTTGGGGTTTTTCCGGCCACACTGTACACTGTGGGAACTATGGTGGAAACTCCCAATCCAACAAACATAAACGCGATGGTTGCGGGAATGACAAATGGGAAGAATACTGCTGTAAAAAGTCCGGCCGATATCATGATGCCGCTGATTTGTAAGACGGTTTTTCGACCAAATTTACCTATCAGACCGTCTCCTAAGAATCTTCCGCCGGCCATCATAATCATAAAGGAAGTGTACCCCAGAATAACTAATGGTCCTGGCGCTTTGATGACATCCTTGAAATAAACGCCGCTCCAGTCGAACATGACGCCTTCGCTGGCCATGCAACAAAACCCGATTATTCCCAACCAAATCAGCGCACTGTCCGGTTTTGAGAATAATTTTTTCTTCTTGGGTTGGATAGTTTCTTTGGCTTTTATTAAAAACTTATAATTGAACGCCATCATCAAAAATACGATTCCGGCCACAATGAGAAAGTGAATGTACGGTGTTAACTCAAAAGCCAGCATTGCAAGTCCTACTAATGCTCCCATGAATCCGGCAAAACTCCACATCCCGTGAAAAGATGACATGATGGTTTTTTTGAAAAGCACTTCGGTGTAAACGCCTTGTGTGTTTACAGCGATATTAGATAGATTTCCAAAGATTCCAAACACAAATAATCCCAATGACAATTGCCAAGCCGCTGCAGCCAAGCCTAAATTTGTCATGCTAAAAACATATAGTGAAAGGGCGAATATCAAGATTCTGTGGCTGCCAAAACGGGTGACTAATTTTCCGGAAAAAGGCATAATCACTAATTGTCCTAATGGCAAAGCGAATAAAATACTTCCTAAATCGCCTTCGCTCAAATCCAATGCGGTTTTGATATCCGGGATTCGGCTAGCCCAAGTGGCAAAGCACAAACCCATCCCAAAGTAGAACATGGACACCGCCCAACGGATTCTGTTCAGATAAGAAACCTTGGCTTCTGTGTATGTTTTCTTGAGTTTGGCTTTAGTTTTTGACCTTCCTAAAAAGTTTAAATCTATCAAAGTGATTTATTTTAGCATTAAGGGGTCAAAATTACAAAAACCATTCATTGGTTGTGTCAAAACAACACATTTGAGGAAAAATACAACGTTATTGTTTATAAAAAATGATTACCGCGAATTCGCTAATTTTTAAAAAAGTATAGAAATAAGCGAATTCGCGGTAGATTTTATAGGTCAATTGCTTTTTTATGCGCGCTGCTTTGTATCGCAGCTTCAATAATTTGCATAACATGAACACCCTCTTGTGCCGTCACCGGTTCTATAGCGTCATTTGTAATCGAATGATAAACTCCGTCAAAAAAGTCGTAGTAATTCCCTTGAAGTGTGGGTATAATTTCCTGAACAATTTCTCCATTAATTTCAGTGTGCAAAAGTCCTCGTTTTACAATGGATTCCGTTCCCCACATTTCTAAATTTGGTTTATTTCCTAATTTCAATTCGTCTTCCTGAACATCACCACGCGGTTTCAGGAACGAACCTTTCTTACCATGAATAACAAAGGCTGGAATCGCTTCCCGAACAAAAAATCCTGCTTTGAGTCGGACACGGAAATTGGAGTAATACAGTAAAATATCAATATAATCATCTACCAAAGAATGTTCTCGTGTGATCCGTATATCAGCAAAAACGGATTGTGGCAAACCAAATAAACATAACGCTTGATCAATCAAATGTGGTCCTAAATCCTTCAGAATTCCAGCACCGGAATTGGCCGTTTCTTTGTGTTGTTTCGGACTTAAAATAGGATTGTAGCGGTCGAAATGGAATTCGGCTTCCACAATTTCACCAAGCATATTATCCGTAATTATTTTTTGGACGGTTTTGAAATCGCTGTCCCATCTTCTGTTTTGGAAAACGGCCAGTTTCAATCCTTTTTCTTTGGCGATAGCCGCTAATTCCTCCGCCTGGGCAACCGTTGTGGTAAAAGCTTTTTCGACAATGGCATGTTTTCCAGCAAGAAGGACTTTTTTTGCAAATTCATAATGTGTTTCCACCGGCGTATTTATAACGACTAAATCTACATCATCATCTAACAACTCTTCCAGCGTGGAGTGACTTTTTACCGAAGGAAAATCTTGGTGGATTAATTTTTTACTTCGTTCCCAAGAACCAAGTAGTTCAAATCCGGGATGAAAATTTAAAAAAGGAGCATGAAATACTTTTCCGGACATTCCGTAGGAAAGCAAAGCAGTTTTTATTTTTTGCATGGTATTATTTTTATGGAGCCTATCTCGGTTCACTTTAGTATTGAATGAAGTCCCATTTCTAAAATGGTTTTTATACTTCAATTTTAAAAAAGAAAGACGCTACTATTTAGATTTTAGCTCTTTCATATTGTTTTGGCCATTCGATATCCGCATTTAAATCATGGGCGAATGTTAATCCCAGATTCGGATTTCTAAGGGATTCTCTGGCAAATAACACTAAATCTGCTTTTCCTGTAGCGACAATCTCCTCGGCTTGAGCGGCATAAGTAATTAAACCTACAGCGCCTGTCAGGATTCCAGTTTCATTTTTTATGCTTTCCGCAAAAGGAACTTGGTAATTTGGGCCCAACGGAATTTGTTGGTGCGACACTAATCCTCCCGAAGAAACATCGATTAAATCCACCCCTTTTTCTTTTAATATTTTCGACAGCTTTACAGATTCTTCAGCATTCCATCCGCCTTCTGCCCAGTCTGTAGCTGAAATTCTAACGAATAAAGGCAGGTTTTCCGGCCATTCTGATTGAACTGCATCCACGACTTCGAGTGTTAAACGGATTCGGTTTTCGAAACTTCCTCCGTATGCATCGGTTCTAAAATTGGATAATGGTGAAAGAAACTGATGCAACAAATACCCATGTGCGGCATGAATTTCCATTACCTGAAAACCTGCTTGAACGGCTCTTTTTGTTGCTGATTTGAAGTCGGAAATTACTTTTACAATTCCCGCTTCATCTAATGCAACGGGTGGGTTTTCAGTATGATGATACGCAACTGCACTTGGCGCCACGGTCTCCCAGCCGCCTTGTGTTGCGTATAGTTTTCGACCTCCGTTCCAGGGTGATGCGGCACTTGCTTTTCTTCCGGCATGCGCCAGTTGGATTCCGGGAACGGATTTCTGACTGATAATAAATTGATTAATCTGCTGCATTTTTTCGATTTGCTCGTCTTTCCAAAGTCCCAAATCCTCGGGAGAAATTCGACCTTCGGGAGAAACTGAAGTCGCTTCCTGAATGATTAATCCTGCTCCACCGCTGGCGCGACTTCCAAGATGTACGAGATGCCAATCATTGGCAAAGCCATCTTGGGCCGAGTATTGGCACATTGGTGAAATAACAATTCTATTTTTGAGCGTGATGTTTTTTATTGTGAGAGGAGAAAATAATTTTGACGACATATCTTTATTTTAAAAGTGAAAGAAACAAGAAATACTCATTTCAAAAAAGTAAAGTTAAGATTCACAACTCAAACTTAGAATTCAATTTACATTAATTAACAAATTTTTAAAATGGTATGGAACAATTATTGTAAAATAAACAAATAGAAAACCTTACTTTTGTGAGTTAAAAATTTAAATTAATAAGAGGATTAGATTGCTTCGTTCCTCGCAATGACAAATAAATGGACATAGTTATCAAGCTTTCTCAATTTTTATTGAGCTTATCATTACTGATTATACTTCACGAATTAGGACATTTCATTCCTGCTAAATTGTTTAAAACCAGAGTCGAAAAATTCTACTTATTTTTTGATGTTAAATATTCCCTTATCAAAAAGAAAATTGGCGAAACTGAATACGGTATCGGTTGGTTGCCTTTGGGCGGTTATGTAAAAATTTCCGGAATGATTGACGAAAGTATGGACAAGGAACAAATGGCTTTGCCTCCGCAACCATGGGAATTCCGTTCAAAACCGGCTTGGCAACGTTTGATTATTATGTTGGGAGGCGTTACCGTCAACTTCATTTTGGCTTTTATCATTTACATTGGAATGGCATTTGCTTATGGCGATACCTATATTGCTAATGAAGATTTGAAAGACGGTCTTTTGATTGAGAATCCAGCAATGAATAAAGTAGGTTTTCAAACCGGAGATAAAATCATTGCTATTGATGGCGAAAAAATTGTCAAGTATGACAATGACATAAATATCAAAATCATCATGGCCAAAGAAGTCTTGATTGAAAGAAATGGAATAGAGCAAACTATAAAAATACCAGTTGATTTTGTGGATCAATTGTCTAAATTAGAAAAAGGTTCTTTAGTTTCGATTAGAAAACCGTTTGCCATAACCTCAATTTCTGAAGGGTCATTGAATACTAATTTACAGCCAAAAGATATTATTTTATCTTTAAATGGACAATCGACCAAATATTATGACCAAGTTACTTCAGTTTTAGAAAAGAATAAAAACAAAACCATTTCGGCTGTTGTTTTAAGAGATGAAAAACAAGTTCCGTTACAAGTTATTGTTTCTAAAGATGCAAAATTAGGAATTGGTATCGGAAGCTTAGGAATGGAATCATTAAAGAAACTAGGTTACTATAAAATCAGCAAACAGGAATTTAGTTTCATAGAATCTATTCCGGTTGGGATTACTAAAGGAAAAGATCAATTACTAGGATACGGAAAACAATTGAAAATGATTTTTAGTCCAAGCACTGGTGCTTACAAACAAGTAGGTGGTTTTAAAGCGATATTTGATATTTTTCCTAATACTTGGAGCTGGGAAGTTTTCTGGAACATCACTGCTTTGTTATCAATTATGCTTGGTGTAATGAACTTATTGCCTATTCCAGCACTTGATGGTGGGCACGTAATGTTTTTATTATATGAAATCATCAGTGGTAAAAAACCTAGCGATAAATTCTTAGAGAATGCGCAAATGGTTGGTTTCGTATTACTTATAACACTGTTACTATTTGCTAACGGAAATGACATTTACAAGTCAATTGTAGGGAAGTAAAAAAAAATAAAAAAAGTTCGTTTTTTATTTGCAAAAACCAAATGATAGCCTATCTTTGCACCGCTTTACAAGTGAAACACACTTCACCAATAAGCAACCAAAAACGTTCATTCAGTATCAGAATAAAAATATACAGTTTCCTTCTTAGCTCAGTTGGTTAGAGCATCTGACTGTTAATCAGAGGGTCCTTGGTTCGAGCCCAAGAGAGGGAGCTACAATGGAAAAGCCATTCTTCGGAGTGGCTTTTTTCATTTCTATACTTTGCGAACCTCCGTAAATTCTAGTCATAAGCTCCACTAAGACATTCTCAGAATTGGTTCGAAAACACTCTTTTTCCAGTATTATGTTTTCTGGGTAAATAACCCTCAAAAACGAACCTTTTTCCTTATTCTGCAAGTGGTTGAATACATTTCCCAATTGCGATAATAAATTAACCGAATCACTCACATACTTCTTTAAATCAGTATCATTCTCCTTTAGTGTATCAATGCTGTTTTCAATATCTGATATTCTATCTGAATATCTATTTTTAATCTTAAAATAGTCTTCTGGTGATAGCCCATTTGCTATGTATTTATCCTCTGTACTTTCCAACAACATTCTGATCGATTCTTGCTCTGATTGCAGTACTTTTATGCGAGTTTTAGCATCTACGCTATTAGATTGTATAACATCGCTTAAAACTTCTTTAAATAGCTCTTTTGCATTCTCGTTTAATGAAATATTATTTAGTAATACTTGCACTCTATCATGCACCACTTCTTTTTTCAATCGAATTCTACAAGACGATTTGCAGTGGTAGTATTCATAATGCCCCCCGTTCCCTTTAGACTTACTGGCCGTTATTTGTTTTCCACAATTAGGACAAACAAAATTCCCCCGCAAGGGGAACAAATCGCTTACACTGGTCGGAAATTTAGCATCAGAATTCTTTCTACCATCTAAAACATTTTGGACCTTTTTAAATAGCTCAAAATCAATAATCGGTTCATGTATTCCCGTAATGGTTTTCTCTTTTTCTTTTTTGTACTCTGGAATTTTTATCATACCACAGTAAGTTATGTTTCTCAGCATGTTATAAAATTGTTGTTTTTCAAGTTTTAGCCCATACTTCTCTTTAAATTTTTTTCTAATTACCTCAACTGGTTCTAGCCCCTTCACTACTTCTTTAAACGCCTTAATTACAATTTTTGAATCTGAATTAGGTTCTATTGACGTTTTCTCAAGAACCTTAGCATTAGAGTAACCAAAAGGCCCTTTACCCATGTAGCAACCCTCTTTTTTTGCCCGACGCATTCCGTCTTTTGTCCTTTGAGCAATCTTATCGTTTTCTATTTCGGGCATTACAAGGTACATTGCTAATATTAACTTGTTTTCTGGGATAGTCATATCTAAGGGCTGTTCAATTGCATTTACAATTATTCCCATCTTTAATAACTCTCTTATAACAGCCATCGCACCTTTTGCATTTCTTGAGAACCTATCCCATTTTGTAAGCAAAATCATGTCTATAGAATTTCTATTCTTTTTAACATAATCCATCAATATTTTCCATTCTGGACGGTTAAAAGTTTTTGCCGAATAATCCTCTACATAGTGCCTAAGAATATTATATTCTTTAATTTCACAATATTTTTTCAGCATTTCTTCTTGGTGGTTTAAACTAAAACCATTTTCTTTTTGCTCTTCTGTACTTACTCTCCCGTAAGTGATTACATTAATTTTTGTCATTTTGTTTTGTTTATTTTTATTTATTTTTTTGGCTATACATAATCTCTGCGATTTGATACAATACCTCTCTTATTTTTTCAATTTCTTCGTCGCTATAACAAATCCCTTTTTTATTTAAAATTTTTTTACATTCAGTTTTACTTAACATTTATTCTCTCAGTCACAAATTCTTTTTTATTTCGTGGACGATGTTTAACGTTATTTCATTAATTTTTTCTCTATCTAAACTCATTTTTGCTTACTCACCATTTCTCTTTTATTGGTGGACGATTATTTTAGGCCAAAAAAAAACAATCGATATCCAGCGAGCGAAAATAGCCCATCGGTTACAAATTGTTTTATTTATCTGGATTCGAATACTTTAACAGTAATCGGAACACATAACAAAAATATTATTTTAATTACCTAATCCCAAATTTTTAAAATATTAATTCAAAAAAATTGTAAAGTCTATTAATTATTAACAAAAAAAAACCGAGCAAACTTAATTACTCGGTTTTAAAAAATTTACAGTAAATCTTATATTTCCTTAGCCCAAACAACTCGGGCCATCGGAAACATTTTTCGGGCTATCACCAAAGCATGGGCACTATTGCTCGCAGTCACATAAGTTTCCGTCGAGCTTGCTCCTAGACACATCTTAATTTTAAATTGTTTCATCTTATTTCTTAATTATTTGTTTAACTTTTTGCACAGTCCCAAGTGACACCCCACACCTACCAACAATATCTCTCAATGATTTTCCCATCTTTAAGAATTTAACCACTTCCTTATATTTTGCCAGCACCTCATCATCAGACTCAACCGAACCCTTCACACGTCCTGTATAAATTCCTTTAGCCTTAGCAATACTAATTCCTTCACGCTGTCTTTCTAGCAATGTTTCACGCTCCATTACAGCTACATTTGCCATAACACTAACGATAAGGTTAAATGTTGGATTGGGCTTACCCAAAACCAGTGATTCTAAACCTAAATTATCAACCCTCAACACTACCCCTTTATCATTAAAAAATTCCAATGTATTAACAATATCGTGCAAATTTCTTCCCAATCTATCGATTGACGACACTACCACAAAATTAATTTTATCAGCTTCAATATCTTTCAATAGGTCACCACCTCTCAATCTCTCAGAAAAAGTAACTGAACCACTGACCACATCATTATATAAAACCTCGTCTGGGTTTTGCTTAGCTAATTGTCTTTCTAAATTTTGGTTCGCCGTCGAAATTCTATTATATCTTGCTTTCATATCTATTTTATTACACTACAAAGATATAAAATTATTTCATGTGTGCTAATTTTAGGGTAGTTATTTTTAGTACACTTGTAATCCTTGTTTTGTGTTGAGGTTTATACTATTGCTATGCTAGAGAATGACTATAGTCTAAAAATGGTATGATGCTATTTCTTTAAAACATTATTAATTACTGAGCCTTTTACTTGCAGTGCCAAACCTTTTTCTTTCAAGACGGAAAAGTTAGCTAACAATAATTTAAACTGTTTTATTGTCACCTTAATTCTCATAATTAATTGTATTATCACCTAAATTATTTCCTAAAACATCCCAATCCTCGTTCACCAGCCCATTCTTTGCGACGTAAAACAATCCAGCTTTATAGCGGTCATAAATACTTACATCGACCCTATCATAACTAAAATAATTTTTTATTTCATTAACAATCTGTTCATGAAGTATTTTGCTATCAACATGGATTACAAAGTGATTATGAAATCCAGCTCTATTGGAAAATGGTTCCGTCGTAAAAAATAACCGCAAACTTGTATCATCACCATATTTTGAAATTAAAAACTCAAACATTCTGTGCATTTGCTTGAAACAAGACTTTTTATTTCTTTCAACTTTATAGGCAACAGTAAAAAAAAATGACCAATCCATTTCCCATAATCTACTGGCTAAACTATTTCTATCTACTAAACAATCAATCAAATTTCTCATTGATCGATTTTCTAATGTTAGTACCTTGTTTTCATCGAACATTATTTCGCTACTAAAATATTTTAAATGACTTTCAGGATAATATCTTTTTCCTTTTAATTTAGTTTCAGCTTTTAATTGTTCATTCATTTTGTAAAACCTATATATTTTACTTTTACTACATTTTGTACTTTTAATAAATGCTTTTAAATTTTCATATTTCATTTAATTTTTAAATTTATATTTTTTGTTATTGACTAAATACAAGAACTCCTTACAAGGGGCGCAACCAAGTATCTACTAATATAAATACTGAAGTTTCTGCAAAAGTGTAGCTTTTTGGTACTTTTTTTCTAAAAAAAAAATTAATCCACAAAAATATTAGTGTCCCAAAATGAGACACTATAAAATTTAAAATATAAAATGGTAGAGTTTTTAAATAAAAATCTGATTGTAGTATGACTTAAAATTTCATCGTCACCATAACAAGAGGGGTAAAGACAAATAACAACCCCCGCAAACACTATAAAAAAAATTCCAGTGGGAAGGGTATATAGAATAACCACATCCTTACTGGACATTAAAAATTAATCATTAACGTGAGTGTGCACATATCAAAACAACACTTATTGGTCTTAAAAAGCGTGTTTTTGCTCAATAAATCATTCCCTGTAACGTCTTTTACATGGTTAAAATTACTATAGTAAGTTCAAATTTGAATTTTTATTAAGAAAAAATTTGGTTTTAAGAACTATAATCTTAAAAAACCATTATAAATATAATTAACAATTAAATTTCCTTCTAATTCATTTCACAATGAATTTATGACTATAATTTAATGTCTAAAATCTCATTTACATTATCAGCTTCCCACCAGTTTGATGTTAAATTTTCATCAATATAAATTCTTGATTTTTTTGCCAATTCATCTGTCATATAATTGTACTGCGCCGAAGACACTTCCCCAACTTCTCCTTGAATATGTCCCGTAACGATTTCAGCATGAGCTTTGTTCCCTTTTACTGGGCGAAATATTATACTTGCCAAACTTCTAATCTCTAATGCAAATAATAAAGCAATACCATAAAAACGTTTATTAGGCATGTTGGATGATTTTTCTAATTTAATCCCTTGCCTTTTACAAAAGTTTAAGGTAGTGTAATCAAGTCTATTTACGGATAAATCATCTCGTTTACATCGAAAAGCATTTCCTCTTAACCCGCTTTTATTAAAATTCATAGGAGAAAAAACTACTTTAACAATTTTCTCACTATCAGCTATTAAGCTAGGAACAGCTTTAAAATAAAGCTTGAATTTTTCGAGTAATGTCTTCAATGTTATAGGTAGTAATATCAATGTTGTTGAAAAATTCAGGTTCTACATTATTAAATTTTGTGTAAAAAGATAATTCTTTATTACCTATTTCAACAGCCAATCTTTCATTATCTTCATTTTCCCAAACTAAATTCACCGTACCGCTAGGGTTTGGAGATACATCCACAGGACTTATAAAATCAAATTTGGAATCTATATTTTGTAAAAATGTTATAGCATTGGATGCGCTTTTAATCTCAAGTGGTAAAGCTCCGAATCCATCCCAGCTTTCATGTAATGATTTAAAAGACAATATAGTTTCAATCCACTCTTTTTTTTCATTGTTAACGCACTCAATGTCACAATAATTTTCATTTAATAAAATATCTTTTTGATATTCTTCTATCTGAAAATCAAAATTAGACATGATTTCAATTTCTGATGTTTTGAAAACTGGTGCTTTTTCCTGAGGCAAATTTGCCCCAAAAACTGTTGTTACACCAAATAATAAAATATAGGACAAGGGTTTTAATGAAATATAACTATTATATTTTTCATCAACTATTTCTTGTATAAAATCATTAGTGTAATTAATATCTACAATGTTATAATTATTCATTTTTTAATATTTTTAATGAATTATCGTTTAAAAACCATAAAAAAACGTCAAATATTTCTTCGTTTATTGAAGACAAAACTTCTGAAATTCTATTAGATTCAATTGAAGCAATATTGTACCTGTCAATATCACAAATTATATGCCCTACTTTTGAATTTTGAATTTGTAACCCTTGTTGTGGAATGGCGTGACCAATTCTAATGTTTAAACCATCGTTATCTTTTAAATAATTAATAGTATTAATATTTTGCTGAATTAATTCTTCCATTGGAAAACAATCAAAACTAAAACCTATCTTTTCGTTTAGTAAGTTCTTTGAAATCTGGGTTAAGGTAGTATTTTCATTAATACCAACGCCAATAATGTTAATTTTTCTAATTGCTAATCTATTAACGACGGAAATATTTAATTCTAAAAATAATTTTATAATCTTATTTATCTCAAAATCTAAAATTTCAGAAAAATCCTTATAGCTATTTCCGTTAATATTTATTTCAACGATGTTTTCAGTAAAATTTACACTTCTATTTCCGTCCAGAGATTTAAGCACAAAACCTTTCCCTTTTGAAGTATTAACAATTGGTGTTTCATTTTTATTTATCTGTATTTGAAAATTATTAGAAACATTATCGTTAAGCCTTGGATATCTTTCTTGGAAATCAGATAAAATTTTATTTTTGTTTTTGAATAAAGCATCAGTTTGCTCAAATTTTATTTGAACAATTACTGTTCTAAGAAAATTTTGCTTAAAAGAATCTCTTATTGAATAATCTACTTTTGGAAATCCAAACATTTTTTTTATAAATATAAATGAAAATAATTTAAATTAAGTATGAAAAATTTCCCTCCCTAATTATTTTGCAAAGGTATTAATTAAAAAGGTTATTTTTCATGCTAATATAGCTAATTAATTACTAAATTATTTTTATTAAGGTTCTTAAAATTACAATCGGGGGGAATTTATAAACCTTAATAAAAATAATTTGGTTGAATACCTACCATGGCCACAGCTAAAAAATCACCATCATTACTGCTAAATCTTTTAAAGCAATTCTTTAATATTATCATGTAAGTAATATAATTTCTTTAAATCTTCCTTAAATTGGTTCGAAATAACAACATTCACGGGAGCTTTTTAAAAAGACTTTACAGCAATGTAAGGTCTTTTTTGTTTTAAAGCGGTAGTGAAAGCGAGACTTGCAAATAAAAACTAAAAATTGATGTTGCATTGCCTTATCACAATTTCCTCCTACTCCAAAAAAAGCTGCAGCACAAACCAATATTCCCCAACGAAAAGAAAAACGAAATAAATTATAATAAAACAGTATTTTTGATAAAAAAGAATAGTAGCAAAATCTTTGTTGAATAGACGAGTTTAAAAAAACATTTTCTCACTCAATTAGCTTTTTCTTTTCCATAAATATTATTTTAATGAACTTGAATTTTAATTTAGATCTAGCTCTAGGATATAAAAGCAATTCGCAGATTGCAAGAATTTTAACTGAAAATTGGGTTAAAGAAAATTCATACTGTCCAAACTGCGGTCAATTACCATTAAACGATTTTGAAAACAATATGCCGGTTGCCGATTTCTATTGTTTAGGTTGTAGAGAAGAGTTCGAATTAAAAAGTAAAAACGGGAAGTTAAGTACTATAATTAATGATGGAGCTTATGATAGTATGATAAAAAGGATTACTTCGGATACAAACCCTAATTTCTTCTTTTTAACATATGATAATAATAAGGTTAATAATTTCTTGGTAATACCAAAACATTTTTTCACTCCAGAAATTATCATCAAAAGAAAACCTTTATCCATTACCGCTAAACGAGCTGGTTGGATTGGTTGTAATATTGACATTTCGAAAGTTCCTCAAAGTGGAAGGATTTTTATAGTAGAAGATTCAAAAATAATTGAACAAGAAAAAGTATACATAAAATTAAAAAACACTGATTTTTTAAAAACTAAAAATTTAGAAACAAGAGGTTGGATTTTGGATATTTTAAATTGCGTTGAAGAAATTAAAAAGCAAACATTTACATTAGATGAATTATATGCATTTGAAAATAGATTAAAAATTAAATATCCAAACAATAATCATATCAAAGACAAAATCCGTCAACAATTACAGTTTTTGAGAGATCGAGGATTAATAGAGTTTAACGGAAGAGGAAATTATAAAAAAATTGAAATATGAAAAAATATATATTTATTTCACCCGAAGGCTCAACTGAAGCCCCAAACAGTTTATACGAAGTAAATAACATGCAAGTAATAGGAATAGTTGAAAATGTCATCAATGAGGATGAAGCATTAAAAAAACTTCTAATTGAAAACGAATGGATAATTGATGCTGAATTCAACATTGCTGAATTTATTATTTATGAAATCTCATGATTTTAATTCCAAATATCTACCTATAATACCCGAATTTTTTAAAGCCAGCGCATTCTCTTTTCCATAAGCAATAAATACACTTGGAGCTCCTGGTGTTCCTGCTTGAATACCTGAAATATGGTAAAATCTTATTCTCCCTTTTACGAATAATATTGCATCTGCATTATTCCAAATATGCTCAAAGAAACATTTTGTCTCTGTTCTTGCAAAAATTAATGCAATACCGTTTCCGTGAAATTTTAATTTTTCAAGCCATAATTCCATTCCCCTTCCATAAGGTGGGTTTAAATAAACTTTACCAAACCAATCTTTTGACAAACCATCATCAATAATTGTAAAATTATTTTTTGCATGTAAGAAAGGAGCATCTATTGGACTACAAGGATCTAAATCAAATTCACCTAATTTTAAAACTAAATTAGGTGGAGTTAACCACTCAACTTTTGTGTTTTCGCAACGTTCAAACGATGTATTCATAAAACATTTATTTGCTACAAATATTAGATCAATATTTGGATTTTACAAACGTAATATGATCATTTTCAATAAATTATAAAAAAAACAAAATCTATTGAATTACAATGTGTTATCTTTTTTCCTTGTCAGAATGAAATATTATGGATGGGATTTTCTATTTAACCATTTCGGTAACAATCTTTTTGGCCTCGTTTGAATTACCCCAGCTTGCAATTTCATGCAAAACAGGCATCAAACTTTTCCCTGAATTAGATAAGGTATATTCTACTCTTTGAGGACTTTCTTTAAACTCTTTTCTTTCGATTAAACCCAATGTTTCTAATTCTTTTAATTCATTAGAAAGTACCTTGTTTGAAATAGCAGGCATTAATTGGTTTAGTTTTCCGAAACGCAATGAACTTTCACCAATACAATTCAATATTATAGGTTTCCATTTACCTCCAAAAATAGACATGGCTCTTGTTACGGGACAATCATAAGGGTTTTCTATATATCTCATATAATTTCTAGTAACCTACGGGTTACCGGTATTTAATTTGTTGGTTACAAATATACACTAATGGTTGTAAATTTGTAAAAAACTATAAAAACAAGAAACATGAAAAAGATTGTATTCCTTCTGACCGTATTTTTATCTATAAGTAATTTAAATGCACAAACAGGAACAGAGGATATCGTTAAAGATTGGGAAAGAGCCAAAGCATATACTAAAGAGTATCTGGATGCCATGCCTGAAAGTGGCTATTCCTTTAAACCAACAAAAGAAATGCGTTCTTTTTCAGTTCAGGTTTTACACTTGAGCGATGCCATATATGGTTTCTTAGGTGCTGCTACCGATGAAAAGCCGCCAGTAGGTTTTGGAGATTTAGAAAAATCTGCTGATGAGAATAAAGCAAGTGTAACCGCCAAAGTAATGGCTGCCTATGATTTTGCTATTAATAACATCAAAAAATATCCTAATAGTAAACTTGGGGAACAAATTAAACTTTTCGGTACATTTGACTTGAGCAGAGCACAAGTACTAAATAAGTGTTTTGAACATCAAACTCATCATAGAGCACAAACTACTGTTTATTTACGATTGGTAGGCGCTACTCCTCCAGCTGAAAAATTGTTTTAATAAATTTATAAAATGAAAAAATTAATACTAGCATTTTTAATACATGTTGTTTTTTGCTCCAGTGTATTTGCACAAAAACCGTTGCGTCATTTCATGCAAAGCAAAGACGAACAAATAAATACCATTCCCTATGGAAATAATCCACTCGCGGGACATTATGTACAATCAAAAGATGCCAAAATTTATTATGAAGTATATGGCAAAGGACAACCCATTGTAATATTACATGGTGGATTGTTTGGTTCAACCGTAGAAATGGCAAAAATCATAGACAGCCTTTCCGTACGTTTTCAGGTAATAGCAGTTTCTACTCGTGGGCATGGTAAATCGGAAATAGGAACCGAACCATTGACATTAGAACAAAGAGCAAATGATGTATTGGCTGTAATCCGTAAAGTAACCACAGAAAAAGTAATGATTCTTGGATTTAGTGATGGCGGATTTACCGCTTATAAATTTGGCTCGATGTATCCTGATGAAGTTAAAAAAATGATTGTGATAGGCGCGGGTGTTTTATATCCCGGATTAAGAGATTTTAGTTTCAACTTTAATCAAGCGATGGAAATGGATTCGGAATTTTGGGCACAACAACGCGACTTAATGCCAGAACCGAATCGATTGAAAGAGGTGTTTCAGCAAATCGCGACTTGTTATAGCCAACTTACCGTAGGAGCTGAATTACTAAGTTCTATACAGTGCCCCGTTTTAGTGATGGCGGGCGACCGAGATGAGGGCAACTCGGTTCAAAACGTACTCAATGCCGCAATGCTGATTCCAAATCACCAGTTAGCGATTGTTCCAAATGCTGGTCATCCTGCTTTTATTTTAAATTTTAACGCCACTTGGGCTAGTATCGCTCCGTTTATAAAAGAAAACTAAATCCGTTGAACGTGAAAAAAGTAATTTTATACTGCGTCCTTCTTTTAAATATAACGATGGCTTTTGCTCAAAAATTTACTTGGCAGAATAAGGAATTTGAAGCGGTGAATACCAAAGTAGCAATCGTGAATATGGACGGTGTTCAAGTCTTAAAAGTGGAGCGTGATTTAATTGCTTTTCCTTTTGATGAAAAAAATATTGACGCCTCAACTGATGGTCCTACTTACGTTAAATTAACGAATGTTGACATCGAGAACGGAACGATTGAAGTTAAAATGTTAAGCCGAATCATGGAAAATTCTCCTTTTCCTGCTGCGCGGGGATTTATAGGAGTAGCTTACAGAGTAGACCCAGAAAATAAAAATTTTGATGCCATTTACCTTCGTCCAAGTAATGGCAGAGCCGATGATCAATTGAGGCGCAACCACACCATTCAGTATTTTTCCTATCCTGATAATACGTTTAGCCGATTGAGAAAAGAAGCAAATGGTTTGTATGAAACCTATGCTGATATTGGTTTAAACGAATGGATTGATGTACGTATTGAATTTCAGGATGAAAAGGCGGTTTTATATATTAATAACCAAAAATCACCTAGCTTTATCGTTACAAAAATGCTTGGAACTTCTAAAAAAGGTAGTATTGCGCTTTGGGTTGAAATAGGAACAATAGGATTTTTTAAAGATTTAAAAGTAACGAAGAAATAATTGATTCATGAATCTGATAATTTTTGGATAAAAACCTGACAGCAATTTCGGGCTTTCTATGCCAAGCTATCCCAACAAATAAAAGGTGTTATTTTTCTTTTTCTATTTATTAAATTTCGATATTTACCTATTAAAATAAATAAATGATGATACGTAGAAGATTTATTGGTTCCGCAGCTTTATTTGGAGTTGCAGGTATTATGGGCTTTGCAATGCGTCCAAAGAAAAAATTCTTGTTGCACCATGTATTTTTTTGGCTAAAAAACCCTCAATCGGAGGCGGATAAACAGCAATTGATTTCTGGTTTGAAAACTTTGGCGGCAATTCCAACGATTCGTAAAATTCATGTAGGAGTAATAGCTTCGACAGAGAAGCGTGAGGTTGTTGACACTTCTTGGAGTGTTTCAGAACTCATGTTTTTTGATGATGAAGCCGGCCAAAAAATATATCAAGACCATCCAATTCATCAGGATTTTATAAAGAACTGTTCTCATTTATGGGAAAAGGTCGTGGTTTATGATGCTATAGATGTATAAATATTGAAGGTGTTGGCTGTTGCCAATTCATTCGAAATATAAATAAAACAGGGGCTTCAAGAACAAATCTTGAAACCCCTATTTTATGCACACCACTTTAAAGTAACTACGGAATCAATCGGTCCTTGCGAAGTTGCTCAAACAAATCGTAAAAGGAATCTTCAGTACTTTGAAAAACAGGGAATCCGAGTTTACGACTTTTAGACATATCAGTCATCACTTCTATGGGACGACCTAAATCAAGATCCGTATGCCAAGGAGAAGCCAATTTATCTAAATCAGACTCTTTAAGAGCATGTTTTGTAGCCATATTTTTCCAGACCGGAGCTTCCTGAATCATTTGTTCCTCAAGAGGATGAATCGTACCATCAAAACCTATTGCATCAATTCCGAACGATTCCGCTAATTTGTTCCAAAGCCATTTCCAACGAAAAAAATCTCCATTGACCACATTGAATGCTTCGTTACGAGCCGCTGCAGTAGTGGAAGCCCATATTAAATGTTCCGCCAGAATTCTGGCATCCGTAACGTCCGAAAGTCCATTCCATTGTGCTGCTGAACCAGGCCACTGAAATGGTTTGCCTGTTTCTTTACAAATGCTGGCATACACCGCTAGCGTAGTACCAAGATTCATTAAGTTGCCTACTGCTTTTCCTATAACCGTATGCGGTCGGTGGATGCTCCATGTAAAACCATCCCGCGCAGCAGCGGCATAAACCTCATCTTCTTGCGCATAATAAAAATTCTCTAAATTAAGACGCGGCTGCTCTTCCCTAAGTGGTGTTTCGGGTAAAAATCCTTCTTTGGCATAAGCCTCAAAAGGTCCAAGATAATGTTTCAATCCCGTAACGAGCGCTACGTGTTGCACGGATTTTTTTGGAGATAATACCTCGAGAAGGTTCCTGATCATCATGCTATTTACTTGAATGTTTTCGGCTTCAGAATCCTGACGCATCCAAGTTGTAATGTAAATGTGAGTGGGAGAAATGTCTTTTAAAGCTGTTTTTAAATGCTCCAGATCCAAAAGGTCCGCAGCAACTGGCTGAAGGTTTTCTATATCTTTTCGTGGGTTTCTGGCTAAACCAAAAGTCGTCCAGCCTTTAGCAATAAGTTTTTCTGCAAGATTACTTCCTGTGATTCCGGTTGCTCCAACAACTAGTGCTATATTTTCCATATTTCTGTTTTTAAATTTTATCAAGTACAAAATTCTAAAACTTTCCATGGATTATAAAGGACATACGTCACATATAATTTGTGACCTATATCACATCAATGCGACAAACGGCTCAACGTTTCTCTTGAAATTCCCAGATACGATGCTATTAAAGTTTTAGGAATGCGGTGAATCAAATCCGGATATAATTGGATAAATTGCATGTATCGTTCTTCTGAATTCTTGCTCATCAACGATAGGATTCGGTTTTGAAGCGCAATATTACCGGCGGTCATTTTTTGCAAAAAGAAGAATTCCATTTTCTGTAATTCGGCACACAATTTTTCTCTATTGTCAAGAGTAATGTAATAGGTTTGCGCGTCTTCTAAACAGTCAATATTGAGTGTGGCATTCTGGTTATTATAAAAACCTTGGTTATCCGTTATCCACCAGTCTTCCATGGCAAATTGCAGGATATGACTCTTTCCCGATTTGTCGATATAAAAAGATTTCAACAGTCCTTTTACAACAAAATGGACATAAGGAACAGGACTATCCTGCTGTACAATGTATTGATGTTTTTTATATTTACCTACCGAAAAATGAGAGAGTACCAATTGAAATTCATCATCATTTAATGGTACTATTTTCTCAATTTGTCTTCTTAAAATTTCTTCCATACCTCCTTTTGTTAATACTCGGATAAAAATACGATTAAAAAAGAACGATCAGGATCTATTGCCAATCTTGAATACAAAAATTAAAAATCATACGACAAATACAGACAAAACAACACGTTGAGTTTAGTGCCATTTTTAGAAATCAATTCTATTTTTGAAATATGAAGAAACGCTCTATCTCCAAATTATTTCGATTATTTTAGATTAGTATAGCTGCGAATCATGTGCATTCAGGAGAATCCATTTTTTATCACTGTTGAGTTTAAAAGTACCAATATGTTCTTTGTTCCACTCGTTCGGACCTATCAACGAAAGAAAGTTCACGCCTCCAGCATCTCTGTACAAATGATAGATTTCACCAATAACGGGTTCAAATGAAAATTTAGCACTGTATACTAATTCATTCCATTCGTATTCCTGCATCAGTTTTTCATATTGCAGTTTCAGTTCATTAAATTTATTACCTAGCTCTTTATTCACATTATCAATTCCTCTACTTTTCCAGGAAACCACGTCATCAACTCTAATCACCGGTGCTCCAACTCCAGTTGCGTAAGGCAGAACATTGGCATTATATCCTGCTTCGACTGTGTATACAACATTATCTGGTTTTTTATTTTCCATTTACTTTTTCTTTTATTTTACCGATACCAATTAATCCCTACCAATGAATTAATACCAATTTATTTCATCTATATTTTTTCAAAATGAATTCAAAATACTATTCGTTTAATACTTTTTTTTGATTCCCAAATTTTGCTCGAATCAAAAGGAGATTTACAAATTTTAAAAAACGAATGTTTTTGTTTAAATATTTTGATGCAAAGTTAAACAAAAAAAAATATAAATCCTCAACACAATTTAACTCTTAGAAGGCAATAATTAATTTAGTTTTTGCACCATATTGTCACCGCCAAAAAAATATTTTTTCAATGTGTCGAAATAACACAATTATTTTTTACATTTGGAAACTACAAAACGCTATTAGACTGATAAATAAACCATCATGAAATCAAAAATCTTTCTCCTACCGTCTTTATTGTTACTAGCTGTATCATTGAAGGCGCAATCCAAATGGACCGAAACCACTAAAGACTCTCATACTATTGTTCAAAATAAAAGAGGTCAAACATTAGGCTATTCGCCAAAATCAGGAATTAAAATCATACAAGTTGACGGTTTGGCTTTTAAAGACCTCAACAAAAATGGGAAGCTAGATATTTATGAAGACTGGAGAAAACCGGTAGCGGAACGTGCCAAAGATCTTGCCTCTAAAATGTCGGTAGAACAAATGGCTGGGTTAATGTTATATAGTAGGCATCAGGCTATTCCTGCAGCCGAAGCAGGAATGTTTACCGGAACCTATAATGAAAAACCATTTTCTAAAAGTAGTGCAAAATCATCTGATTTATCTGACCAGCAAATTGCATTTTTAACCAAAGACAATTTACGTCATGTACTGATGACTTCTGTTGAAAGTCCAACGGTTGCTGCAACTTGGAATAACAATATACAAGCTTTAGTCGAAGGTATTGGAATGGGAATTCCGTCTAACAACAGTTCTGACCCTAGAAACGGCGCCAATAAAGATGCTGAATATAATGCGGGTTCCGGCGGCGCTATCTCACAATGGCCGGAAGAATTAGGTCTAGCCGCTACTTTTGATGCTGCTATCACGGAACAATTTGGTGCAATTGCTGCCAAAGAATACAGAGCTATGGGAATCACCACAGCGCTATCACCACAGATTGATTTGGCAACAGAACCAAGATGGAATCGTTTTGTGGGTACTTTTGGCGAAGACCCAAAGCTGGCGACAGCTATGGCAAGAGCGTATGTAGATGGATTTCAAACGTCACCAAAATCGATTAAAGCTTATGAAGGATGGGGAAATCAAAGTGTTAACGCAATGATTAAACACTGGCCAAGTGGCGGTCCTGAAGAAGGAGGTCGTGATGGTCATTTCGCGTACGGGAAATTTGCCGTGTATCCGGGAAATAATTTCGAAACCCATTTAAAACCATTTACCGAAGGCGCTTTTCAATTAAAAGGAGCTACTAAAAAAGCGTCTGCAGTGATGCCATATTACACGATTTCGTATGGTCAGGACAAAAAATATGGTGAAAATGTGGGTAACGGATTCAGTAAATACATCATTACGGACTTATTAAGAAACCAATACGGTTATGATGGAGTTGTTTGCACGGATTGGCTCATTACTGCAGATGAAGGAGCTAAACCAGATGTTTTTTCAGGAAAATCTTGGGGTGTCGAAAAATTAAGTGTAGCCGAAAGACATTATAAAGTTCTGATGGCAGGAGTCGATCAATTTGGTGGGAATAACGACATTAATCCAGTGCTTGAAGCGTATCAAATGGGAATAAAAGAACACGGTGAACCATTCATGCGCAAACGTTTTGAGCAATCAGCAGTTCGTTTGCTTTTGAATATATTCCGAGTGGGATTATTCGAAAATTCCTATTTAGACCCTAATGAAACCAAAGCTATTGTAGGAAAACCAGAGTTTATGAAAGCTGGATACGATGCGCAATTGAAGTCGGTTGTAATGATTAAAAACCAAAATAAAACGTTGCCAATTGCAAAAGGGAAGACGGTCTATATCCCAAAAAGAGTTACTCCTGCAGGAATCAACTTTTTTGGACAGCCATCACCTGAAAAAATTGAATATCCGGTTAATTTAGAATTGATTAAAAAATATTACACCGTAACGGAAGATCCTGCTCAAGCAGATTTTGCGATTGTATTTATAAAAAGCCCGATAAGTGGCGGATACAGCAGAGCCGACAGAGAAGCCGGTGGAAATGGATATGTGCCAATCAGTTTACAATTAAAAGATTATACCGCAGTCGATGCCAGAGCGCAAAGTATTGCAGCTGGAGATCCTGTGATTGACCCAACGATTACCAATCGTTCGTATCTCAATAAAATGTCAAAATCAAATTCATATCCGGATTTAAATACTATTCTGGAAACGAAAAAAGCTATGAATGGAAAGCCGGTTTTAGTTACTGTGAATATTTCTAATCCAATGGTTTTTGCAGAATTTGAAAAAGACGTTGACGCCATCGTGGGAGAATTCGGCGTACAAGTAGAAGCTTTGCTAGATATTGTTTCAGGTAAAACAGAACCTTCCGGATTACTTCCTTTACAAATGCCGTTGAATATGTCAACCGTTGAAAAACAACTGGAAGACGTTCCTCACGACATGATTCCGTATACAGATTCTTCTGGAAATGTGTATGATTTTGGTTTTGGATTGAACTGGAAAGGGATAATCAAAGACGCCAGAACTGAAAAATACAGCGTTAAGAAGTAAATAAATAACATTTAAACCACCTAGATTTTTAGGTGGTTTTTTTTGCCCAATTCCAAATTTTGATTTGAAATCTGATAATCAAAACAGAACTCTAATGGCATTTTTTTGTTAATTATACGCAAAATTAGAGACTTATTTGTCTTTTTAAATCCGCTTTTACTACCTTTAAAAAAGATTTCTATCTTACAAAGAATCAAAAACCAAACTCATGAAAAAAATCACATTAGTTTCACTTTCAATTATATCCTTTCTTTCTTTCAGTTGTGATGCGCAGGTAAAATCCAATGACATTGCTCTTAAAGATGAAGTAAAAAACTACACGCTTGAAACCGTGGCCTCCGATATTGCTATCCCTTGGGGTATGACTTGGTTGCCAGACGGAGCACTATTAGTTACTGAAAAAAGCGGTATTTTATATCACGTCAAAAACGGAGCAAAAACCGAAATCAAAAATGTTCCCAAAGTATATTCTCGCGGACAAGGCGGATTGTTAGATATTGTTCTACATCCAGATTATGCTAAAAATGGGTGGATTTATATGACTTTTGCTTCAGATGAAGGTGAAGGAACCGGCGGTAACACAAAACTCATACGAGCAAAATTATTGGACGGAAGTCTGACACAAATTGAATCACTTTACAAAGCCACTCCAAATACTACAAAAGGACAGCATTTTGGTTCCCGAATTGTATTTGACAACGATGGCTATTTGTATTTCTCCGTTGGAGAACGTGGGGAACATTTTGTAAATCCGCAAGACATAAAACGCGATGGCGGTAAAATATACCGATTAAATGATGATGGAAGTATCCCTAAAGACAATCCTTTTGTAGGTCAGACCGGAGCAAAAGAAGCGATTTATACCTTCGGAAATCGCAATCCGCAAGGAATTGCAAAAAACCCATTAACAGGGGAAATTTGGGCACATGAACACGGCCCTCAAGGTGGAGATGAAATCAACATCATAAAAAAAGGGGCTAATTACGGATGGCCTGTAGTTACTTATGGTATCGATTATGACGGTACAACAATTAGTAAAGAAAACGACAAACCAGGCATTGAAAAACCTATTTATTATTGGTTGCCGTCCATCGCGCCAAGCGGAATGACTTTTGTAACCAGCGATAAATATCCAGACTGGAAAGGACATTTACTGGTAGGTTCTTTAAAATTCCAATACCTTGAATTACTAAAGTTGAAAGGCACTGAAGTTATTGGCAGACAAAAAATTGCTACTGATATTGGTCGCGTACGTAATGTTGTGCAAGGCCCGGATGGTTATATTTATATGGGCGTTGAAGGAAAAGGAATCGTAAAAATTACACCGAACTAAATGATGTTGATAACGAAATTATTTTTGGGTTTTGGAGTATTTGTATTGGGAAGCTTCTCTTTCGAAAACCTATTTTCCCAAGACAACTATATTGACTTGAATACTGAAACCGCAGTTGTTTCAAAAATTCAGTCCCCCGGAAAAGAAATTTATGCTGATTTTTGCATGCAATGTCATGGTGCAAATGGCAAAGGAGACACTAAGAACTTCCCTCCTATTGATGGTTCTGACTGGTTGAAAACTAAAAGAAATCAAAGTATTGCTGCGGTAAAATTTGGACAAAGTGGCGAAATTGTTGTCAATAAAATAAAGTACAATAGCAGCATGCCGGCAATGGGACTTACGGATCAGGAAGTGGCTGATGTGATGAATTACATCATGACTTCTTGGAGCAATAAACAAACGAAAGTCGTTACCGAGAAAGAAGTCGCTGCTATTAAAAAATAAAATGTGGACTTAGGATTTCTATCTAAAAAACATACGCTACTGAAAAACCACCGTAATAATTGATGGGATTTCCCGGATAAAAATAACGCGGAGCAGCAGTGCCAAAACCAACTGCATTAGGCAAAATATTAGCCGCATATTTGGTATCTAAAGCGTTATTAATTCCAGCATTCAACTCTGTTTTCAAGATTTTAAGAATCGTAAAAACATAGGTCGTTTTTATATCAAGCAACGAATACCGTGCACTGTATTTTGCATTGGAATCGTTAAGCGGGATTTTACTCATCGTTCGGAAAGAGGTGTTGACACTAAATCCGTTTTTTGTGTTTAAATCCAGTCCAAAATTAAATTGCTTTTCGGGAACGCCTGTAAGTTGGTTTCCCGAATAATCAGCATCACCATCCAAGAATTCTTTGAATTTAAAGTTATTCACCGCTCCTGAAAAATAGGGTGTAATTTGAAATTGGGTTAGTTCCAAAAGTTTGTAATTAACCAAGAATTCCAATCCCGAATGTGAACTACTGCCTGCATTAATCCCTACAAATTGGTCATCGGCGGTACGTCGTGCCACTAATAAATTTTCAATTTGTGTGGTATAAAACGTTACTTCCGTGTATATTTTATTTTTAAGCCAGTTCCCTTTGAAACCCAATTCATAATTCCAACCTATTTCTGGTTTCAAATTGGTATTTATTTGACCTTCGGGAGTCAATGTTTCTGCAACTGAAGGAACCGAAAATCCTTTGCTGACGGACGTAAATATATTTTTCCCATTGCTTACTTTATAGGACAAACCAACTCTTGGAGACCAAACATTTCCAAAAGTGAATGGCATTTTTTGACCACCAGGATTATTTTCGAAAACATCTTCTAACGAATATTTGGTTGTGTTTAATGCCAGACCAGTTTCCAAATGCATCTTTTTGGAAATCCAAAGTTCCATTTGTAAAAAGTAGTTGCTATAATTTCTGTTTTGTTTGATGGCGCTGAATTCATCACCTTGAATACTTCCCTGACCAGGTTGCGATTGGTATAAATTTCGATACAAGGTATAATCATATTTTTCCCTTAATAATTCGGAGCCAAAACTCATTTCAAAGGGCAACGAAAACAAGTGGTCTTTATAATTGACATTAGAACGAAAACCTACAGCACTTGTTTTTTCATCCAAAATATCAAACGGTCTGGGTTCGTAAGCATCTTTAAAATTAGAAAAAACACTGGTTTGCATGGACCATTTTTCAGAAAATTGATGATCGTATCCTAATCCTAACATGAATTTATCATACGACTCAAAACCTTGTGCGGCTGCCCAAGTAGCGGCTGCCTTCTCCGGATTATTTTTTAAATCCGTCTCATTTATAGAACTTGGAATATAGGCTTTCAATCGGGTGAACGTTCCCAAAAATGATAAATCACCTTTGGAACCAATTTTTTGTTTGCCGTGCAGGTTAAATGATTTTCTGTTATAGGAACTATTGGCTCTAAATCCATCGCTTTCTAAATCTGTATAACTTGTGAATACATTCGTTTTAGAATCACTGTATCCGGTCGAAAGTCGCTGTTGCAATAAACCAAAACTACCAAAAGTGACTGTTGATTTTCCAAAAGATTCCAATAATGGAGTTTCTCTCGAAAACAGCTGAATCACGCCGCCCAAACCGGATCCAAAACTAGTGGAATTTGGTCCTTTTATGATTTCTATTTTTTCGATTGCTGCCAAATCAATGTCGTCAATCGTAGTTTCACCTTCACCCGAAGTTAGTGGAATCCCGTCAAAATACGCTTTTATCTTATTGGTTCCATACTGAGATCGCGCACCAATACCACGAATCGTAATCCTGTTAGTGTTCAAAGCACCTTGTTGCATCGTCACACCGGGAATTTTGTTTAGAACCGGAGTCAATATAATTCCGTCACTTTTATTAATATCGGCGGTAGTAATCACTGAAACGGATGCCGCAACATTTTGAAGCACATTTTTGATTGGTGATCCTTTCAAAGTTACTTCTGAAAGAGCAATAGTGTCTTTTTTTATTTGTCCAAAAATAGCAGTCGCACAACATATAAAAAAAAGAAAAGTAAGGGGAAATTTGAACAATTGTTTGCGTATTTGAATTAGTAAAACGTTTATAAAGTTAGGGTTTTCTTTTTATTTCCAAAAGCTATTCTGAAATTGTGATCAAAGAAAACTGTTTTTTTAATTATAATCACGACCTGACAATTAACTGAAATAGATTTCGTTTAATTATTGAATTAAAAGAAATTTAAAACTAAAACCCGTAAATTATGTAATAAATAGGCGTTAAAACACAATTTTAAATGATTTCTCGCTTCTAAAATACTTTATCTTTACAATAAAAAATTAGAATTAATATATGAAAAAATCAGCTATTGCATTACTTGCACTTCCATTACTGCTAATGAATATTTCCTGTGAGAAAGGAAAAGCAGCAGATGGTATATCCGGTACAGAAAAATCAGATACTGTAAAAACGGTTACTGAACAAAAAACGCCAACTCTGACAATAGATACTGTTGATTTTAACAAAAGAATGATTGCTTTAAGCAACAATGACACAACCGGAAGATGGCCCGTAAAAGCGCCTTATCCTTTGCCGGGAGCGTTATTACCATACAATCGAATTATTGCGTATTACGGAAATTTATACTCTACCCGAATGGGAATATTGGGTGAAATCCCTAGAAAAGAAATGTTAGCAAAATTGCAAGGCGAAGTAGCCAAATGGCAGGCAGCTGATTCTACTGTAAAAGCAATACCTGCTTTGCATTACATTGCTGTAACGGCTCAAGGTGCTCCAGGAAAAAATAATATGCATCGCTTGCGAATGCCTTTTAAACAAATTGACACTGTTATCAGTTGGGCAAAACCCATCAATGCATTAGTGTTTTTAGATATTCAAGTAGGTCACAGTTCGGTGAAAGCTGAAGTGGCGGAATTAGAAAAATACCTTTCTATGCCAAATGTACACCTTGGAATTGACCCTGAATTTTCGATGAAAAACGGAGAACGACCAGGTTCTAAAATCGGCCATTTTACGGCAGCAGATATTAATGATGCCATTGACATATTGGCCAATATTGTGCGCAAAAATAAACTGACTCCAAAAGTACTTGTAGTACATCGTTTTACACAAGGAATGGTCAAAAATTATAAAGAAATCAAAACCGTTCCCGAAGTTCAAATCGTTATGGATATGGATGGTTTTGGAAGTAAAGTATTAAAAAAAGACTCTTACGTAAGTTATATTTATAGAGAACCTGTACAATTTGCCGGTTTTAAATTGTTTTATAAAAATGACAATAAAAACGACTGGAAAATGTATAGTCCTGAAGAATTAGTAAAATTTACTCCGAAACCAATTTACATTCAGTACCAATAATTTACCATTGAATTCATGAAAAATATTCTTTATTCCGTTTTCGTTGGACTATTTTTAATGGTAAGCTGTAAGTCTGAACCAGGTAAAATAGTTCCGGAAGTTCCGCTTGTTGCTGCTCCAGCAGAAGTTGTTGCGTCAAAAAAAGTAGCTGCTGATGCCGCTGCCATTCTTTCGAAAAAAGAAGTTCCCATTTTATGTTATCATAATATTAAAGAATTGAAAGCGGGTGATGGTGAAATGACAAAAACATATACGGTTTCACCAGCAAATTTTGCACAGCAAATGAAAGCCTTATCTGATGCCGGTTATCATAGTATTTTACCCAATCAATTACACGACTATCTCGTATATGATGTACCGTTACCATCAAATCCAGTAATGATTACCTTTGATGATACGCGAGGAGAACAATTCAGCATTGGCGCAGCCGAAATGAAAAAATACGGTTTCAAAGGCGTGTTTTTTATTATGACTGTTTCTATTAATCGTCCCGGATATATGAGCAAAGAACAAATTAAAAGCTTATCTGACGACGGGCATGTGGTAGGCGCGCATACTTGGGATCATCACATGGTTACAAAATATGCTGGGGACGACTGGAATACACAATTGGTAAAACCAAAAGCAAAACTGGAGGAAATCATAGGAAAACCAGTAACTGATTTTGCTTATCCTTTTGGTTTATGGAATACGGCTGCAATTCCTGAAATTAAGAAAAGTGGTTATGGAATGGCGTATATCTTGTCAACCAAAAGAGATTCTGTAGATCCATTATATACCATTAGGCGTATTATTGTTTCTGGAACTTGGTCTACTGAAGGGATGATGAAATCTATTAATTCCTCATTCAATAAGTCAGAGTAATACTGTGTTCGGTTTAATCTGTAGCAAAAAAATTTAGAAGCTAAAAAGAGATGTCGTCAAGGATTTTTAAAAACTGATTATTGAATTACTAATGACCTACTTCTTTTTTTGAAATTTTTCGAAAATAAATATTGGTTGATCATAGTTAATTGGTACATCAGTAGTAAAAAAAACTAGTCCCAATACACTACTCTGTACTCCTGTACCTAATAGTAATTTGTCCTCTTTCATTAACAGAGCGATTGGCTTACTTAAACCTAAACCTCCGTACGATTTGTAATAATAAGCACCCAACAAAGTATCACCAACTATTTTACCTCTTACATATCCTGAGTCTTTCATTGTTTTATGTCCATAAAATATTTCATATTTTCCAATAAAATAATTATCTCCTGTTGTGAGTGATAAGTAGGCTGTATCTCGTCCATTAATTGCTCTAAAAGAATGTTGTTTTTCTTCCACTTTTCTATTGTTACAAGCAATCATAAATGTAATTAGCAGTAACATAATTAACAGATTCATTAGCTTCACAATCTTTTTTTTGGAATTTTTTATATTGAGTATATCCTTTGAATTTTTCATGTTAAGATTTCTTATTTGATCTAGTCTATTTACAAATTACACTTAGTTTTTTTTAAAAACTGGCTGTTGAAGTGTTCGTCAAACGATTGTTCTAAAAAGCACAAACTATTCTAAAAATGTCTGAGCTCCTAAAAATAAATATTAATTTTATATAGATCAGGTTTACAGTTATAAACAACTTAAAAAAAGCACTATTACATTCCAAAGAATACGATAGTGCTTTTTTATTTATAATGTAACTTTTGTTATCTCGGAGACAACCAACCCTCAGGATTGTTATAAGTTGTATTCTGGAGAATTAGGAACTTAATGATTGTTTTTCCTGTTTCCCCATTAGTTCTTACTTTCCCCAAAGTTTGCTTTATACTTACTTTATCACCTTTGCTTACATTTACTGAACTTAAATTCTGGTACACTGTGAAGTAATCTCCGTGTTGTATCATTACCGCTTTGTTTACGGGTGACAATACAATAACACTGGTTACTTCTCCACCAAAAACAGCTCTGGCACTTGCGCCTTTATCTGTGGTGATTTCCACACCGCTATTGTGTACGGTTATCGTATTAAATAAAGGATGCGTTTGGTTTCCGTATCCTAGTGATACATATCCTTTTTCAACCGGATAAGGCAATCTTCCTCTGTTGGCTCTAAAATTATCTGCAATAATTTTAGATTCAGGTGTCAACTCAATTTTGGACGATGATACGGCAGCTTTTGAAACAGGCGCACTTGGATTGGCTTTCGCTTTTTCTAAGGCCGCTTTTCTATTGGCTGCAGCAATTGCTTCCCGAATCAATTTATTGATTTGTCTGTCAATCGTTCTGTATTCCTGCTGTTTTTTCTTGATTTCTTGGGCTATCTTCTTTTTGTCTTTTTGGATAACGTTTACTAACTTCAATTGCTCCTTTTTCTCTTTTTCGAGTGATAAGCGCTCTTTTTCATTTTCAGCAATCAGTTTTTGTTTTGCTGTTTTTTGTACATTCAGTTTTTGATTGAAATCAGTAAGCTTGTTAGATTTCGTTTTTATTTCTTCACCCTGCATTTTGCGGTAACCAGTATATTGTTTCATATACTGCGCTCTTTTGTACGCCTGTAAAAAATTTTCAGATGACAATAAAAACATCGCTCTACTTTCCGATGAACGACTTTTATACGATTTAACAATCATTTCGGCATAATCCTCCTTAAGTTCTGCCAATTCTTTCTTCAATTTATTAATCTGAACTTGATTAATATACATATCATTATTCAGCAATTTGGTTTGCTTTTCAGTCGTGTTTATTAATTTTTCTTTAAGCTTTATTTTAGTGCTTTGAATAACCACGACGTTGACAGCAGATTTTTCTTTTTTCTTTACAGATTGTAATAACTTCTCATTTTCTCTAATTTCTTTTTGAATTTGAGCTTTACGTTCTTCTAATTTTTCTTGTTGGGATTCCTGACTCCACAGTAATGAAGTCATACAGATAAAAATTAGGCTTAGGAGAAATTTTGGCATATCGAAAAAATATTTTTGCTAATTTACTTAATTATAATTCTTTTGTACCCATTTGGAACACTATAAGGAAAAGAAAGTTCTTCATTAAATGTTACCGAGTTGTATTCCAGATTAATTTCGGTGTTTCCTTTCTTCTGAAACGTATTGATTAAAACGCTCGTAGGCAAAATCGCCTCGTTATAAACTTTGTTGTCAGCGTATGCTACTTTGATCATTCGTTCTTCGGCAGTTTGCGTAATTTCTTGTTTTTGAACTAAAAATTTATCGGAATCCAAAAAGAATGATTTTTTCGTATTTTTATTCGAGGTATCATCCAATCGATAGGTTTGTTCCAATAACGTTTCTAAATATTTTCCTTTGGTCAAATCATCAATTGCCTGACCTAATAACATGTTCTGGATTTTATTGTAATCTAAATCAGTTCCGAGCCATTGGCTTAAGCTACTGAAATCACCTTCAAAATATTTTCCATTTATCTTTTCATAATAGCTCACTGTTTTAGGAGTGATCAATGCTTTTGCCATTGTAATCCCCAGAAAACGAATACTTACCAAAATCTGTTCATCTTTTTTGATTTTGATTTCAGCGGTAACGTTTTGCGTTTGTTTGTCATCGGCATAGCGGGCGCTTGACTTAATATATAATGTAGAAAATTCATTTTTATTGTTGTAATGATTTTCTATTATTTTTTTGGCCGACATTTGTTCTGCCGCTGCAACAGGCACATTACTGGCCGAAATGGCAATGGCTTTCGATTTACAAGACACCATGAAAAGAGCTATTAATACTACTATTGCTATTTTTTTCATTATTTTTTTTCTTTTAATAATTGATTGGCTTTAGAAAAATACATTTCTTTTTTCTTGAAATCTCCTAAACCGTTGTATGCTTCTCCTAACTGAATGTTGAAGTTTATTTCTAATGCTTTGTCCTCTACTAAATAATCCAAGCCCATTTCCAGCATATCCTTAGCTTTTTTAAATTGTTGCAATTGATTATTTGCCATACCTGAATAGTAATAAAACTGGGGCTGTGTAGGGAAAGTATCCACCATTGCCGACGCTTTTTTGGCTACTAATTCAAATTGCTTTGTTTCTGTATACGTTTGAAGCAAAAGCAAGTTGGTTTCTATATCATCTCCTGAACCGTTTTTTAATGCTTGTTCATAATACTTAATCGCTTTTGCCCATTGCTTTTTAGCATGGAAAAACTTTCCTATTTCCTTAGCTACATTAACTTCTTTGTCATTATCGAAATATGAAATCGCTTTTTCTAAATCAGTTGTGTATTGAGGATTTTTATCTGCAAAAATCAAAAACTCATTCAGTATTCTGTGCTTTATTTTAGCATCAATTTTATTACTGGCCAAAACCACATTCATCGCGTTTATTGCTTTTGGTGCGTCATTACTATCCAAATAATTTTTGAATAGCGTTACTTGGGCCCATTCAGAATTTGGCAAGGCTTTTTCCAGTTTTTTGACAATTTCAAAAGCTTTTTCTTCCTCATTATTTTTAGAATACAAAACTATCAAGCTTATATAATTAGACTCTTCTTTTGGGTTCTTTTCAATTTGCTCTAACAAATTTGAAGCTTCCATATTTTGAAATTTCACTTCCGATAAAATCTGGCTTTTGTACAAATCCCGTCTGTCCGTTTTTCCAAATGTTTCGTTCAACTCGTTAATTAAATCCAACGCTTTGTCAAACTGTTTTGTCCCCATATATAGAGATGTCAGGTCTTCTTTATACTTCTCATCAAATTCTATCAATTTGTTGATCACCATTATTGCCTGGTTATAATCGCTCGTTTCATAACTCACATCATACATTCCAACCCAGAACCATTTGTTTTTGGGATCAATTTGTGTGGCTTTTTCAAATGAAGAATAGGCATTTTTATATTCCTTTAATGCTAAATAGTTTTTTCCTAATTCATAATAAACAGCTGCATCATTTGGTTTAATCTTAATGCATTTATCTAAAGCTACAACCGCCTTGTCATAATTTTCGATTCCTTTTTGAAGCAATGATTCATAAAAAAATTCCTGAAACTGATCTGTATCGAGCTTAATCTCTTCAGGTTCCGTTTGCGCTAATAGCAAAGCTGAATTGCATTGCAAAACCAGAAATAAAAGTATTAAAGCGCTTTTTTTCATTCTATTTTTTAATCCTAAATCCTAATTATACATACAAGAATCGAACCATTTTATTCTAAAACCGAATAGTCTCCAATACTGATGCTTGTAAAGTTACCATCAAAACTGGCATGATTCCCAATCATTGCATTATCTAAATTCGTGTTTTTTATATGAGAGTGCGTTTGTACCAAGCTGTTTTTAATACTGCTATTTACTACATGACATCCTTTTCCTAAAGAAACATTAGGCCCAACTGTTGAGTTTATCAACACCACATCTTCCCCGATATAACATGGCGGAATAATTGTGGAGTTTTCTAACTTGACATCAAAATCTACCAAATGTGTCCCGTCATTGTGCAAGAAACCTAACATTCTTGAATTTGTTTCCACAGTAACTTCTTTGTTGCCACAATCCATCCATTCATCCACTTTACCAGGAACAAATTTCAAGCCTTTGGCCATCATTTGCTTGATTCCATCGTTAATTTGATATTCTCCGCCGTGAATAATATTATTGTCTAATACTAATTGCAATTCATTTTTTAAAACCGCTACATCTTTAAAATAGTAAATTCCAATAACAGCTAGATCCGAAACAAATTCCTTAGGTTTCTCCACCAGTTCGACTATTTCATTAGCTTCATTTAAATTGATTACACCAAAAGCTTCTGGATGATCTACTTGTTTTACCCAAATAACACTATCGGCATTTTGATCTAAATCGAAATCGGCACGAATTAAAGTATCGGCATAAGCAATAACTGCTGGTCCACTCAAAGAATCTTTGGCACACATAATGGCGTGACCGGTTCCCAGCGCTTCATTTTGATAATAAATAGTTCCTTTAGCGCCTAATTTTTGTGCGATAGCAAGTAATTCCTCCTCAACTTTTTTGCCAAAACTCTCGTGAATAATAAAGGCTACTTCTTCAATATCTTGATTCAAAACGCCAGCAATGTCTTCGACCAAACGGTGAACAATTGGTTTTCCAGCGATAGGAATTAATGGTTTAGGAATAGTTAATGTATGTGGGCGAAGACGTGAACCACGACCTGCCATTGGGACAATTATTTTCATGTTGTTTTATATTAAAAGATTGAAAAATTAGAATCAACAATCTTTAAATTATTAAATTTATTTCACTCCTGTACTTCCAAAACCACCTTCGCCTCTGGATGTTTCTGTTAGTTCCTGTACTTCAATCCACTCAGCACGTTCGTGTTTTGCGATGATAAGTTGTGCAATACGCTCTCCATTTTCGATAACGAAATCTTCGTTGGATAAATTTACTAAAATCACACCTATTTCGCCACGATAATCTGCATCTACTGTTCCTGGAGAATTGAGCACAGTAATTCCTTTTTTGGCAGCAAGACCACTTCTTGGACGCACTTGTGCTTCGTAACCTATTGGTAATTCTATGAAAAGACCTGTTTTTACAATGGTTCTTTCCAATGGTTTAAGATATATCGATGCTGTTAAGTTCGCTCGTAAGTCCATTCCTGCTGAAGCTATGGTTTCATAGTTTGGCAAGGCATGTTGTGATTTGTTGATTATATTTATTGTCATTGCTTTTTATTTAAAATATGTTGTAGGTATAAGTCGCGACTTGTCCCTATTTTTTTCGATTCAAAATTTTGGTTAATAATTCTTTTTCGTTGTGGTATATGAAATAGATGAATCCGAGTAATAATGTGATTCCGACATAATAATTTTCTCTAAAACCATAAAATGAAACTGCCGAAAATCCTATTGATATCAATAGATACATAGCAATTTTATTGGTGTCATATGGAATAGGATAATATTTATTTCCGAAATAGTAGGAAATAAACATCATACTCCCATAGGCCGCAATCGTAGCAATTGCAGAGCCGTAATAGCTCATTGTTGGTATTAGCAAGTAATTTAACGCTAATGTAATTATAGCTCCAATAATGGAAATATAAGCACCAATATGAGTTTTATCTATAAGTTTATACCAAACGGAAAGATTGGTGTAAATGCCCAAGAAAAAGTTAGCCAAAATGATTAACGGCACCACTTTCATAGCTTCCCAATACGACTCATCCTGAATCATGATGTATTTTAAAACATCGGCAAAAACGATTACGGACAGTAAAATAAAAGAGCCAAAAATGACAAAATACTTAGTAATCGTGGCGTAGGTTTGAGGCGCATCCTCCTTATCAGCGTGGCTAAAAAAGAAAGGTTCGATTCCTAATGTGTAGGCCGTACGGTACAAAACCATGAACAAACCAAGTTTATAACACGCAGAATATACCCCTACTTCGGCATCAGCAATATTTGCAGGCAGTAATTTCCCCAATAAAATTTTATCAAACTGTTCGTTGATGGCAAATGCGATTCCGGCTACCATAATAGGCAAACCATACTGCATCATTCGTTTCCAAAGCTTGTAATCAAAATGCCATTTCAGCAAAAGATAATTAGGAGAAAGTATAAGGAATGTAGCTAAACTCGCAACAATATTAGACACAAAAATATAGCCTATTTGAAAATCTTCTAAGTAAAAAGAACTTAAAAAACTATCCGGATTTGATTCAGAAATTGCCGGTAAATAACTCAAAAAGAAAAGGTTTAACACCAGATTTATTACAACATTTCCAATTTTAATTATAGCATATTTTATGGGTTGCTGATTGACCCTTAATTTAGAAAAAGGAACAATCACTAATGCATCTAGGACTAAAATCCAGATGGTATACGTGATATATTGAGCATCAATTCCAGACCAAATGGCTAATTTATTCCTGAATAATAAGGCAATGAATAAAAACGAAATAGAAGTCCAAAAAAGAGAAACAGATGTTGTTTCCACAACCGATTTCTTATCGGTTTCTTTATTGTAAAACCTAAAGAAAGCAGTCTCAAATCCATACGCGAGAATTACATTAAAAAAAATCATCCACGCAAAAATGATGGAAACCTTTCCGTATTCAGCTTTTGGAAGCAAATCTGTGTATAATGGAACCAATATAAAACTGAACATTCTTGGTATGACCGTAGCCAATCCATAAATGGCAGTCTGTTTAAAAAGATTTTTATATAATCCCAAAATGATGTGTCTATTACTATTTATAAAAACAAAAATAACGAATTCTTTGGTTTAATCATCTGAAGTGAATATTTGTTTTGGAACAGAAATACCTACGACTAGAACTGATTCATTTTTACCAAAATTATCTTAATGGCTTTTCTATGAGATTTGTTATTTTAAAAAACTGGGTTTCATCGTCCTTCTTGTATTCCAACACTGCTTCGTTGGGTTTTAAATCAAACTTAGTTTTTTGAATTACCGGCGCTTTGTTTCCATATTCTTTAGCAGGATTTTTATCCATAATCAAATCTTCTTTTTTATTGCTTTGCAAAAAAGTAGATTCAAAGTCTTTTGGAGTAATTTCTTGAACCGCAGATTGCTGATTTTGAAAATAGATTTTCTCCAGTTTGATGTTTGCTGCAAGCGGTTTTTTGAATTCAATATAAAAATGTGTTCCACCGCTATCAATACCATCTTTCATTTTCTGATAAAACGCAGATTGTATTTCTTGCGGAAATTCCGTTTGAAATTCTTTTTTCATAGCACAAAAAGTCAGGCTGATTGCAATGATAAATAAGAGAACAATTGTTTTATATCCTTTCATACTTTTCTATTTAACTTAATCCATCTTCGTTTAAAATTTTAAGGAAATGAAATCCTTTAGGCACGTATCCCTGGTTGTAATAAAAACGGTGTGCAGTATAATTTCCCGTAAAAGCGTCTAAAACAATCATAGTACATCCAAGTTCTTTGGCTTTGGCATCGACATAATCCGTTAGCATTTTACCAATTCCTTTTTTACGATGTTCTGGATGTACAATAAAATTATCAATTTCTAAATACTTGCCTGACCAGAGTTTAGTTCCAGACCACAATCCAGAGAGTCCAACACATTCATCACCCTCAAAAACAGCGATTTGTTTGTAGTTGTGTGGGATCATATCATCAAGATAGGTATTGTATTTCTCTAAACTGAAATTAGTATATAAATATTGCATTACTGGGTATTGCGCCAGCATTTCTTGTTTAGTGGTAAGTTCTTTGAGTTGTAATTTCATTCTTCCAAGTATTGTTTTAAACTATAAAATTAAACAAAAAAAGAGCCAACATCTGTTGGCTCTTAAAATATATTTTGAATCAATAATGTATTACCCATTCAATGCTTCAGCGCCACCAACAATCTCTAAGATTTCATTAGTAATAGAAGCTTGACGTGCTTTATTATAAGTCAACTTCAATTGATTTCTCAATTCCGTTGCGTTATCAGTTGCTTTGTGCATTGCAGTCATACGCGCTCCGTGCTCTGAAGCAAATGAATCACGAATTCCTTTATACAACTGTGTTTTTAATGATTTTGGAATCAAAGTCAACACGATTTCTTCTTTTGAAGGTTCAAAGATATAATCTCCAGTCGAAGCAGTAAGATCTGATTTAATTGGTGCTAATGGCAAAAATTGTTCTGTTTGAACGATTTGTGTCGCAGCATTTTTAAATTGGTTATAAATCAACTCAATCTTATCGTATTCACCAGAAACGAATTTCTCCGTTAACAAGTCAGCAATTTTAGCCACATTGTCAAAAGTCAAATCGTCAAAAATAGCACTTTGATTATCCACAATTGAAAGTGATTTGCTCAAAACATCATTTCCTTTTTTACCAATAGCAAAAATATCAACTTGTTTTCCAGCATAAAACTCTGAACGGCTTTTTGCTTCTTTGATAACATTTGTATTAAATGCACCACATAAACCTCTATTTGAAGTTATCGCTACCACTAAAACTTTTTTAATCTCACGTTGTGTTGTAAATTCTCCACCTGCATCACCTTCAAGGGTAGCAGAAAGATTTTGCAATAATTCCGTTAATTTTTCGGCATAAGGGCGCATTGCTGTGATTGCATCTTGTGCTTTCTTTAGCTTTGCTGCAGAAACCATTTTCATTGCCGATGTGATTTGCATCGTAGATGAAACGGAAGTAATTCTATTACGGATTTCCTTTAAATTTGCCATTTTATTTATAGTGAAGAGTGAGTCGTGAAAAGTGAATAGCCAAAACTACTCACTTTTCACTTTTCACTAAATTAGTTATATTTTGCTGATAATTCTTTTGCTACAGTTTCGATTACATCTGTAATTTCGTCTGTTAATTTTCCTGCTTTCAACGCATCAAGAGTAGCTCTGTGTTTGTTGTTCAAGAATTCCAAGAAATCTTTCTCAAATTCTCTTACTTTGTTCACAGGAACATTTCTCAATAAGTTTTTAGAACCAGCATAGATAATCGCAACTTGATCTTCAACTGTATAAGGATCGTTCAAACCTTGTTTCAAGATTTCAACGTTTCTTTTTCCTTTTTCAATTACATTTAAAGTAACTGCATCTAAATCAGAACCAAATTTAGCAAACGCTTCCAATTCACGGAATTGTGCTTGATCCAGTTTCAAAGTACCTGCTACTTTTTTCATTGATTTAATTTGTGCATTTCCTCCAACACGAGATACCGAGATACCTACGTTAATTGCTGGACGAACCCCAGAGTTAAACAAATCTCCATCAAGGAAAATTTGACCATCTGTAATCGAAATTACGTTTGTTGGGATGTATGCAGAAACGTCACCAGCTTGAGTTTCAATAATAGGTAAAGCAGTTAATGAACCACCACCTTTTACAATTGATTTCAATGAATCTGGTAAATCGTTCATGTCTTTAGCAATTCCATCATCTGCAATTACTTTACAAGCACGCTCTAATAATCTACTGTGTAAGTAGAAAACGTCTCCAGGATATGCTTCACGTCCCGGTGGTCTTCTTAATAAAAGAGAAACCTCACGGTAAGCAACAGCTTGTTTAGATAAATCATCATAAACAATTAAAGCCGGACGACCTGAATCTCTAAAATATTCTCCAATTGCTGCACCCGCGAAAGGAGCGTAAACTTGCATTGGAGCTGGATCAGAAGCATTAGCAGCAACAATAATGGTATAAGCCATTGCTCCTTTTTCTTCTAACATTTTAGCAATTCCTGCTACAGTTGACGCTTTTTGTCCAATAGCAACGTAGATACAAAATACTGGTTTCCCAGCATCGTAAAATTCTTTTTGATTTAAGATAGTATCGATACAAACAGTTGATTTACCTGTTTGACGGTCACCAATAACTAGCTCACGTTGTCCACGACCTACTGGAATCATTGCATCTACTGCTTTGATACCTGTTTGTAATGGCTCAGTAACTGGTTGACGGAAGATAACTCCAGGAGCTTTTCTTTCCAAAGGCATCTCGTATAAATCTCCACCAATTGGCCCTTTTCCATCAATTGGAAAACCAAGAGTGTTAACTACACGACCTACCATTTGTTCTCCTACTTTAAGAGAAGCAATACGTTGTGTTCTTTTTGCAGTTGAACCTTCTTTGATTCCTGTAGATGGTCCTAAAAGTACCACACCTACATTATCTTCTTCAAGATTCAAAACAATAGCTTCTAATCCATTGTCAAATTCAACTAACTCTCCATATTGAACATTAGAAAGCCCGTAAACACGAGCAATACCATCTCCAACTTGAAGTACTGTTCCTACTTCTTCTAGTGTAGCACCAGATTCAAAACCTTCTACTTGCTTTCTTAATATTGCTGAAATTTCAGCAGGTTTGATTTCCGCCATCTTAATTTATAATTTAGACACTTAAATGTGCAATAAAACTAATTACTTAACTCTCTTTTTAATACTTGTAATCTGTTGGCTACTGAAGCATTGTATTGCTTGTCGCCTATTCTTAGAATAAATCCTCCAATGATTGAAGCATCTACTATATTTTCTATTGTGATTTTTTTATCTGAAAGGGTTGCAATTTTAGCCAAAACTTGTGCTTCTAATCCTGCATCCATAGGAATTGCTGTAGTAACCTGAGCTACTTCAATACCATTCATAATGTCAGATAATTTACTGTACTCTATTGCAATTGCTTCTAGAATTTCGAATCTTTTGTTTTCAAATAACAAATGAAACAACCCTTGAGTTACGCCATTGATACCTGCAAAAACTTCTAACAGTGCTTTCTCTTTCACTTCCACTTTCATGGTTGGATTTTGAATAAAAGTACTCAATTCCAAATTACCATTAATTGTCGAAGCAATCAATTTCATGTCGTTATTTACAACTTCGGCAACACCTTTTGAGTTTGCTAAGTCTAGAATTGCTTTTGCATAACGAATTGCTGCTCTTGTACTTGCCATAATTGTTAGTTTAACTTTACGTCACCTAACATTTTCTCAACTAATTTAGTTTGAGCTTCTTTGTTAGATAATTCGTCTTTCAATATTTTTTCTGCGATACTCAATGATAAAGTTGAAACTTGTAATTTCAATTCTGCCATAGCTGCATTTTTTTCGCTTTCAATTGCTGCTTTCGCTTGCTCGATCATTTTCAATCCTTGAGCTTGCGCTTCATTTTTAGCATCAGCAACCATTTTCTCTTTCATTTCACGAGCATCTTTAAGCATGTTGTCACGCTCTAATCTTGCTTCTTGTAAAATACGTTGGTTGTCAGCTTGAAGATTTTGCATTTCTTTTCTAGCGTTTTCAGCAGAAAGTAATGCATTTTTAATTCCTTCTTCTCTATCATTAACTGCATCAAGAATTGGTTTCCAAGCGAATTTTTTTAACAAGAGTATTAATCCAACAAATATTGCTATTTGCCAAATAAACAAACCAAACGAAAAATCATTTATTAACTTATCCATTATATCTAATTATAAATTTTAAAGTATGAATTGCTTTTAATCGCAATTTGTAATGTTTTAATTTTAAAAACAATAGTTACAACCAACCGTTGTAACTATTGTTTTTTAAGTTTTAATTAAGATGCGAATAACGCAGCGAAACCAATACCTTCAATAAGTGCAGCTGCGATAAGCATAGCTGTTTGGATTTTTCCAGAAGCTTCTGGCTGACGAGCAATAGCATCCATTGCTGAACCACCAATTCTACCAATACCTAAACCTGCTCCGATAACAATCAATCCTGCTCCTACAATAGTTGGAATTTCCATAATATATATATTAAAAATTAAACATTCTTTTTTGGCTTTATGCTTTAGGCGGTAGGCTTTATGCTTTGCAGCTTATTGCCTATAGCTTATTGCTTAAAGCAATTTAATGGTGAGCCTCGTCGTGATGATGCTCTTCGTTTCCTGCTCCAAAATAAAGTGCAGATAACATTGTGAAAATATACGCTTGTAAAAAAGCAACTAATATTTCAAGGATAGAAAGTGCAAATGCCAATCCGAATGACAAAGTACTTCCAATCCAGCTTTTAAAGATAAACATTAAACCAATGATGCTCATCAAAACAACGTGTCCTGCTAAAATGTTAGCGTACAAACGTATCATTAATGAAAATGGTTTGATGATTGTTCCCAATAATTCAATTGGAGCCAAAATAAATTTCATTGGAGTTGGCACACCTGGCATCCAGAAAATGTGTCCCCAGTAATTTTTGTTAGCCGTAAAAGTTGTAATCAAATACGTTAACAAAGCTAATGATGCTGTAATAGCAATATTTCCCGTTACGTTAAATCCTAGTGGAGTTAATCCTAATATATTTAAAAAGAAAATAAAGAAAAATATAGTCAATAAATAACTCATGTATTTTTTATATCCTTTTTCTCCAATGTTTGGAATGGCAATTTCGTCTCTTACATAAAGAACAAGTGGCTCAAAGAAACGTCCTGCTCCTGAAGCTATACCTCCATTTTTAGCATACGATTTTGCTAAACCTGTAAACAATACAAACATTAAGATTGCTATTCCTAAAATACCGATTACACTTTTTGTAATAGATAAATCTAGTGGCGTTGGATTTGTTGGGTGACCGTGCTCTTCTGTTAAAGCTCCAGAAGCGTCCGTTTTGTATATTTTCTCGTGGTGCAATACGTAAAAGTTACCATTATGTTCTGCAACTTCTTCACCATGATGAAATTTTGAAGAAGAAAATACTTGCAAACCATTATCCCAAAGAATAATTGGCAATGAAAAACCATAATGCGTGCCTGTTTCTTCATTTGCTGAAAAGGTAAAATCATGCGCATCCAAAAGGTGATGATTAATAAATGCCTTAATTTTAGATTTTACATCTGTTGGTTCAGCATGAGCTCCTTCGGCTGCCTCATGGGCAACTTCTGTTTTTACTTTTACAGTATCCTGTTCAGGATTTGCAAAACTAATTAAAGGAAGACACGCTACTAAAGTCGCTAATATAAATCTAAGTGGTTTGTTTGAAATCACCATAACAGTTAATTATCTTAATTTATTACGTTTCTGAAATTTGGTGCAAATGTACATCTTTTATTAATATTCAAAAGAATATAAAAAATTATTTTTGATGGATTTGTTCCTTGAATAACATATTTATTGCTTTTCGTTTAATATACGTATTGTTAATATGGTTTCAATTGCTAAAAAGAGAATAAACATCATAAAAAAATTCTTTTTCTCTATTGCATTGTTTTGAGCTGTAACCTGCAATATAGGCTTTAAAATCAGATAACAAACAATCATTTTAATACTGGTACTCAAAAGAAATGACATCCCCACATTATCAAAACTGCGTTCTTTGACTTTTAACAGGACTACAAATACCATAATCGACAAAACCAGAAATAACATATAAAGGGTTTCTATCGAATAATAAAAAGTCGCATCATTTATATCTAATAGATAAAAAGCAACGCGATGAAGCACATAAGCCAATCCCGCAAGTGCCAATAAAGGCAGAAGCGGTTTGTAATTTTTTAAATTCATTGTATTTGTTTTTTGCCCCAACGGCACTAAGGTGCAAAGTTATTTGAATTTATACGACCATCCAGACGTTTACAACTTGTTTTTTGATTTTTATTTAAAAAAATTATTGCGTTTTATTGATTTCGTTTACCTGTCGTATCACATTATACAAAGCCAGTGCAACGCCAACCATTACTAAAATTTTACTGTAATAAACTTTTGGGTGTGGATGATTTTCGTCTAACCAGTCTCCCAGATAGGAAAACAGAAAGATGATTGCTCCCATTTGAATAGGAATGTTAATCAGCGCAAGCCATTTATTCGCTCTTTTTTTGTTGGGATTGTTGTCCATCGTTCTGGATTAGATTTTTTACATTAGTCTTCATTGTGCAAGAAGCGCTAAAATCAGCTCCTGGCTCCACAGATAATTTTCCTGTGGTAACTTCTCCATGAATGCTGGCCTTTGATTTTACATTCAACACTTCGGTTACTTGAATTTTTCCATCAAATTTTCCTTCAATATCTGCATTTTTACACACGATATCACCAGTAACGCTTCCAGCTGGGCCAATTACAATTTTCCCGCCAGACTGAAAATTACCTATCAAGTTTCCGTCTAATCTAAAATCAGCGTGCGAAATAATATCGCCTTTTATAGTAGTTCCTTCAACAATTCTATTGGTTTTACCCAAAAGATCGGTGTATGATTTTTGCTTTTTATCAAACATGTTTATTGATTTTTTGGCGCTAAATAAATGTCTATATTTTTCTTGATTTGAATCACTTTATAGTTCTCACCTGAAACTACAATAGCAGGATCGACCAATTTATATTTTACATTATCCTTCAATACAAATACAATGTCTTTAGCATAAAGTTCTGATTTTATTCCATGAATCGTGATGAAATTTTCTTTTTCAGTATAAATATCATAGGAATAATATAGTTTCTGAGGACTTTCTGCAGCAACTAACATTTTGATTTTTTCCTCTATTGCTTTTGTGTTTTTATCCTCTCGTGAACCTACTCGATATAGAATTTTCCAATTATTTGAGTCTGTTGAATTCAACTCCATTTTCTCTAAAAACGGAATTTGACTCATCAGGATTTCTTGTGCATTTTTACCTTCTTCGCTGTTCGGATAATTATCCGCTACTCCTTGCAATGCATTTTTGTAAGCCGTTAGTCCTTTCAGTTTTCCAATGGTATTTGCTTTAAGCAGTTCGAATTTTGATACAATTTCATCTCCCGAAAACTGATTAATCAAAGCGTCTGAGTTCTCTAAAACCTTTACAAATTGTTCTTGTTCGTATAATTTATACCATTTCGTATACGCACTTTCCGGTGTTTCATTTACTGAAGCCGCATTGGAGCTTGTGTTGTTCATAATTTGCGCATAACGAGAATCCGGATATTGAGCTGATATTCTTTTTTTCATCGCTTCTGCTTTGCTTGCATCGGTGATTTGGTACAATTTATACAAATTATACATCGATGGAAGCACCAGTTTTTCTTCAGGATTGTTGTTTAATAATTGTTCCAGTTTAGCGATGGCCAAATTATTTTCTTTGAATTTTTCTTTATAAATAATCCCTAATTGGTAATACGCAAAATTACGTTCTTTACCAATGCTGTCTATCTCCGTTTGTGCTATTGGAAGTTGTTTCAAATAAAAATCAGTAGTGTATTGCTCCACAATTTTCTCCGCTGTTGATACATCCTCAAGAGTTTCTTTGTCATCACTCAAAGGATCTACCGATGTTGGATTTCCAGTACTGGATGAGATTCTCCAATTGCCATTTGGAGTTCTGTCGCCCCACGTTTTTTTGAATTCTATTTTTCCAAAAGCTACGGTTGTAGGATTATAAAAATAGAAAATACTTCCTGCTTGTTGTGAGGAAACATTGGGAATAGCTGGCGGCATCAACGTTGATTTTTTGGCCGGTTTTCCAGGTTCCTGATTAGAAGCCGGATCAATAGAACTAATTGTACTATTTCGTTCTATATTTTCTAGTTTTTCTTTTCGTTTTTCATCTAAAACTCTGTTGATTTCATCTTGTTCTTTTAATTTGAGGATGTATTTTTCGAAATAAGCTATTTTATCACTCTCATTCAATGCAACCACATTCAAAATACTGTCATTTCTTTTGGCAAGAGCCTCATACAAAATCACTTCATCTAGATTAGTTCTAATTTTTTTTATTTTATTATGCTCTCTCGTTTTGTCATTGAGTTTTACCAATGTACTGTCATAATATTTTGCAGCAGCAGGATATTCCGCATTTCTAAAATACATATTTCCTAAATTTCGGTAATTTGAAGCTACTAAATAGGAATCTTTTGAATCTGTTCTTAAGGATAAATTGTAAAAATCCAACGCTTTCTTCTGGTCGTTTTTCTGATCATAAAAAACTGCCATCTGATGAAAAATTAAATCTTTATACGGGCGGTTTTCTCTGTCTTTTGCCAGTTCATCAAATGTTTTTATAAAAGAATTGAAATCACCGTTTTGATAATCAAACAATTCCGCTTTTTTAGCATGCGCCTGAATGACAAATTTTCTATCCGCTTTTCGGTTCATGTCAATCACTGATTGATACGAAGTCACGGCACTATCCTTATATCCTAATTGTTGGTACAATTGTCCCAAAACAAAACGATATCGTGCTCTTTCCTGATTTACCTTGGTAAACGCTATGGCTAATTTTAGTTTAGCAACCGCACTGTCTTTTTCTTCTAAATTTAAAAAAGACTCTGATAGAAGCGCATTAGCATCCGCAAAAACCTGTTTTTTTACTTCGTGATCTTCTAATAATTTACTTATATTTTTTATTACCAAAGCATCATTTCCTAAGCGCATGTTTGTTTTTTCACGCCAAATTTTAGCCTCATAAATCTTGCTGCTGTTGGGATATTTGTATAAAACATAATTGAATGCGTCAAGTGCAGGAACAAATCGTTGGTCGTAATAACGGGATTTCCCAAGCATAAGATACGCTTCGTCAATTTGAGTGTTTTTCTCTCTACCGCCAATATTCATGGAATGCTTTTGAATGGCTTTAGTCGCTTTAGCTTCTGCCAATTCAAAATTCGTATTTTTAGGTTTTGTTGTGGAAGTGAAGTCTTCTACAATTTGCATTTTTTCTATTGGCAGACGTTTCCAGAAATCGTCATCACTGTTGGATTTTATTTCCTTAACTCCTTTGTCCAAACCTACTTGACCGTTGTACAAAATATTATACTTTGTACTCAAGGCGTGGGAATTTCTGGCCATAAAAGTGTCTTTCTTAGTAGAACAGGCCACTAAAAAACCGAAAAATAAGAGGAAAAATAACTGTTTGAATCTATTGACTTTCAATGGAAAACGTTTTTATCAATTAACTTTTAAAAATGCATTTTAGTATACTGACTTGTAAAAATACGTTTCTTTTTGATATCGTGAAAATTATCGGGGTTTATTTGAGTCTCATGCGCGCGTGAGGGATGTAGCGGAAATCCTTTTTTATTCTTTTTTTTTAAGAATAAAAAAGATTGAGAGCGAAAGCCCGACCCGGATTTTTTTCCGGGTCACGCCCAAATTAAACTTTATGGATTTGAAGACTAAAAATAAACCGCAAACTCGCTAATTACATAGACTCATTAGACTATATAATTAGCGAATTTGCGGTTGAGTTATTTTATGTTTAAACTGCAAAAAACAGCTCTAATTCCTTTAAGGTCTCCTCAGAAGTTTGAATGTCTTTAACTACTTCGCCTTTGTGCAACGCGACAATCCTGTCACTTACCTCAACGGTGTGCAACAAATCGTGGCTGGAAACCAGTACTGTAACATCCGGATTATCAGCTAAATCTTTGATGATTTTTTTTAATCTAAATTGTGTCGTTGGATCTAAATTAGCAAACGGTTCGTCCAGAATAATCACTTCTGGATTCCCGATTAAAGTGGCGATGATACCCACTTTTTTCTGGTTTCCTTTGGATAAATCGCGTAAATATTTCTTGTTTTTAAGTATTTCTCCGTTGAAAAATTCTTCGTGCTTGGCCAATAAAGCATCAACATCGGCTTTGTTTTGTCCGCGTAAATCGCCTATGAAATAAAAATATTCTTCGGGAGTTAAGTAACCTATTAAGAAGCTTTCGTCCAAGAAAGAAGCGGTGAATGGTTTCCAGTTTTCGCTGGTGTTTACTTGAACGTCATTGTTGATGATATTCCCTGTTGATGGCTGAATTAAATCCAATAAAAGGCTGAAAAAAGTAGTTTTTCCTGCTCCGTTATTCCCCACTAATCCAAAGCTTTCGCCTTTTTTTATTTCTAAAGTATCTATTTTTAATACGGTTGTTCCGTTGTATGTTTTCGAAAGGTTGTTTACTTGTATCATTTTTTAAAGTTTAATCGGTTGACTAGTTATTTGGTTATTTAGGCAAAAGCTTTTGAAAAATTGAAAATATTTTTTTAAACCATTAAGTTATTAAGTAAAATTAAGGCTTGATGAATATTTCTATTTGAATCGTTTCCCTTTTTTAAGTCTAAAACAGGACTTAAAGCTTTTGTCTTGTTGGTTACTTTAATTGTTATTTATCCTTTTTGTTTATAAGCCGCTATGGTCGCGTATTTCTCTGATTTGTAAATTTTCTCAATCAAGGAAAATGCTTTCTCTTTGAAGGCAAATCCAATTACTCCTACCCCTGCTACTAGTGCTAAGCCTATGTTTGGGTTTCCAAATTTTGAACCCAACCAATACAGTAAAACGGGTAATCCTAATTGTGGAATTGAGATGAGCATAGTTTTTACATTGAATGCTTTTTTGTCACCAAAAGCGCCTTTACCGGAACTCAAATCGATTGGTGTTTTAGTGTATGCACCACCCAGTAAAACCAAATGAGAATTGACTCCGATATTATAAATTGCACCTACAACAATGGTTAAATATACCTGAACTCCAAAATAGAGATAGAATGACGCAATGGTTGTGGTAACTATTGTAGCAATTACCATCAACCACCATTTAGAACTCAAATAGCCTTTGTAAGGAATGTTTTGCGTCATCATTAACGGATAATAGGCACTATCCCAGCTAGGTACAAATTGTCCGAAAGTGATAAGAAATCCACCAGAAACGAAAATCCCGGCAAAAATGTGCATTGTAGGATTGTTGTATACTGCAATTGCATTAGTAAAGAAAAGAAAACCATAAAAAAGAAACATGACGCTCAATCCAACAGTAGTTTTAGATCGTTTGTTTCTTTTGATTAATTTAATGTCATTTTTCAAAAAGGTTCCAATGGTTCCAAATTGGTTTAACCAAGTCAGCTCTTCTGTTTTGGCTTCATCGTGTTTGTTAGACAATCCCGCATCCAAATATAAATTCTTTTTGAAATACTGGAATGTGAAATAATATAAAGCGATTAAAGCTACTACTGGAATGGAAAAAGCCCAATATGTATTGAAAATAGCATCAAAAAATGGCGCTGTATAATCTGTGATATTGAACAGTCCATAATACTGTAATCCACCTAAAACGGCTGCTAATGCTAAGAAAACAGCAAATAAATTGTCTTTATTACTCAGTAGAATATTCAAAAAATTATTGATGTACAGCAATGAAAACAACGCAGTATACCAAAGTACTACAGAAACAGGATCATAACCTTCAATAATTAAAACAACACTAAACGGAATCAGGAAAAAACCATGCACCAAATTAAAGAAGGACAAAACCGTCTTCCCTAAAGAGAAATGAACAATTGTGGATTTTTTTATGGGGAAAATCAACATCGGGCGAATGTTCATCACCGGAATTTTTTGCAACAGCAATCGGACGATTAAATCCATCAATACATAATAAATCATGAATTGATTCACGGTAACAATTGGGTCCAGATTCATTTTCTTTAAAATATAAAATGCACCGACTCCTAATGCCAAGAAAATTAAAATGAAATAAACGGCGACAAAACCCATCAGGATTTTCAAAGCCAAATTAGTTGCGAAGGAAGCCGACCTAAAAAATGCTTTCCATTCGAGATAAAGGAATTTTTGAATCATAGTTTGGTAATTTTGGTTTTGTAATATGTAGTCAAAATAAGAAAACGTTACAAATTTTCTAATTTATATTCTGGGTAGGTTTGTTTTAAATAGGCTTCAGCTTTGGAAGGGATGACTCTGAATAAAATATAATTTAAAATTCCAAAAAGCACTATCATAAAACTCAAGGTGAAAATCCAATAATCATTTAATAAATACCTTTCTGCACGACTGCTTATTTGAATAAAAAAATAAAACGGAACCGAAAAAGCTCCCGAAGAAACACCATATTGGTTGATAATTTCTTCAAACAACCATTTATTTTTATTGGTCTCTTTTTGTATCTTTTTGATTTTCTTATTTTTGTAAAATTCATGAAAAATAAATCCAAAATAAATAATACAAATACCTATTAAAATATAGTCGTTGTAAATGCTTGTTTTCAGAATATTAAAAAGCAAAAAGGTCATTACTATCGTTAATAAAATTTTCGGGACTTTAAAAAAAGTTTTAAAATGTTGAAACACTAACCGATTGTATTTTTTCCCTAGAGCAGTTTGCCGACTTTCTACTACATCCATAAACCCAAAAACGCCAAATTTCTTGAATTCTTTGTTTAAAACTTCGTCAAAAGTTAGTTTAGGATTTTGTTGCCATTCAGTTTCAATGGCGTTTGCCAAATGATCGACTAATTCCGTTTGCAAATCGTAATATTCTACATAATGCTGGCGGGTAAAAAGGTAGAGTTGGTCTATTTGTTGGGTGGTTAATTTCATAAAATTAATTCAATTGGTATTGTTCTTTGATCTTCGCTACAATTTTAGTGTTAATATGTAAACCTGTGATACTGAATAAAACACCTAAAACCCAAACACAAACAAAAGGTATCACTAAGAGATGATTCTGTTGGATTTCCTCTTTAAATCCATTGGCTAAGTTAATTCCAAATTGAGGAAACACGATCACACTGATATAAAAATTCTGACCGTTAATTGTCAAGAAACGTTTCCCATTTATTTTTTGATTTTTAATCCAACTGTATATAAATGGAATCGATAACGCCAGAAGCAACAGATTTAAACGAAAAATAAATTCATGCGGTTTTTCGAAGTAAAAAGATACTTGATAAGCTAGAAATCCCAACAGAATGCTTCCAAAAATTTTAGGGAATTTCAGATACTCAGTTATCATTTTTCGTTGAATTCGATTGTATTCTTTTCTAAGAATCTCGATTCTTTCTTTTTCTATGGCTTTAAAACCGTTGCGACCAAAATGATTTTCAGCATACTGTTTTACTTGATGAAAAGTAAGTTCTGGATCTTTCTCCCAAATTTCTTCCATACTATTTACAAAGTGATCCGTCAATTCTACTTGTAATTCATACCATTTGATATCAAAGGATTTGACATAATTAGATACATATTCTATTTGTTCGGTGGTTAGTTTCACAGTTTGGTAAAGGATAATTTTTTTTCAAATTGAAAATGTTTGTATGCCAATTGAAGGTAAATTCCAGTGATTAAAACATAAGTCGTTGCAGTAAAAACAGATACAAAAGCAATTTTAGCATCTGGATGATTTAACATTACTGGAAACAAACCAATACCAAGCATAAAAAGAACGATGATGAGACCAAAGCTTTTTTTCTTCATCAAATAACTATAAGTGGTTTGGTGTTTTGATTGCCAAACAAAACCACAAGCCAAAATAACCAAACAAAATTCGACAAGAACAAATGATCTCAAAACTCCTTGAATATTTGTTAGAGCCAATCCATAGCTTGAATTTCTTACAAATACCATTGATGCGAGCGCCATCAAAGAAGAAATTGTAATTGCAGTAAATAATTGTCTTTTTACTATTTTATGACATTTGACAGTCATTATTCTTGGATTTGTAAAACCTATCAATCCAGAAAAGGATGGTTTTAATTCTGGTTTCCATTTATCAAACACTTCTGTGAAAGCAACTTCAAAAGAACTCGTTTCATTATATATTTTTTCTTCTATTTCCGAAGCGATATGATCAATCAATTCTATTTTAATATCGTCATAAACAACGCCGTTTAAAACCAAAGTTTCTTCTATTTTAGCAATTTGTTGGTTGGTTAGTTTCATGACTTTATTGTATTGAAAATTTCTTTTGGAATTGGTAATGCTTAAATCCTAAATAAACAGTGGACAATAAATACATAAAAAGACAGCCCATCGACAATACAAACAAATTCTGATTGGTTGCATCTTGAGGAATATTATCATTAAAAATTAAAGTTAACCAAATGAAAATCGAAGGAAATCGAGCATCAAATGAATGTTTATAAGTAGACGACACTTTTGATTTTGCATTGAAAAATTTAAAAATAAACATCGACAGTATTGTTCCAATATAAGCGTAGAAAAATACTTTTTTAATCCAGAAAATAAACTGCAGTTTTGTATTTGAATCCGATACCAATTGAAAACTACAGAACAATACTGCGGCGATTGTAAATGTTGTAAATATTTCAAGTTTTATTTGATTTCCGAATTTACTCCTCGCCAATTTAGGATAATAGGTTCTTAGCGAAAAAAAAGCTCTGGTGGGTTCAAATTCTGCATTCCATCTTTCAAAAACCTGATTGTATGCATCTGGAAACGTTTTTTGAGAAGTTGTCATCTCATATTCAATCTGTGAAGCAATATGATCTAAAACTTCCATTTTCAAATCGTCAAACTTGACCCCTTTTTTAACTAAAGTTTGATTAATACATTCTATTTGTTCGGTGGTTAATTTCATCTTCAAAAAATTAAAATTCTAATTTTGGACTTGGGTTCACTAAACTCTGCATGTTTCGAATGAAATCTTCGAGTTCTGAGAGTCGGTTTACGGTTTCTTTATGACCGGTTTCCGTGAGTTTATAATATTTTCGCATGCGGTTATCCACTTTTTCAATTTCTACATCCAGCAAACCTTCGGCTTCCAGTTTGTGCAAGGCCGGATACAAAGCGCCTTCGGTTATGTTCAGCTCGCCTTGGGTAATGAGCTTAACTTTCTGGGTGATTTCATAGCCGTACATCTTGCCGTTTTCTTCCAGCAATTTCATGATAATCGTATTCAGACTTCCTTTGTATAATTGAGAATTTTTCATGATTCAATCGGTGCAAGTTTGGTGGTATTTCTTATTTCAAAAATCAAATATACATAAGATTCTTATACATAATAGTTTTAGGTATATAAATTTTCAATACTTTTGATTTTTAGAAACCTAATGTGTTTCCTATCTTTGTAAAAAAATAATCACATGCCATCTTTTTTAAAACTAATAATAAAAGAAGTAAAACGCGAAACCAAAGACGCTGTTTCCGTACTTTTTAACGTACCTGAGGAATTAAAAGCGAATTACACTTTTGTTGCCGGTCAATATATCAATCTAAAATTAACCTTGGACGGTGAAGAAATTCGTCGTGCGTATTCTATATGCTCGGCTCCTGACAGCGGGGAATTGCGCATTGCAGTAAAAGCAGTGAAAAACGGTGCTTTCTCTCAATTTGCTAACACAAAACTCAAAGCTGGAGATGTTCTTGAAGTAGGAAAACCAGAAGGAAAATTCACTTTTGAACCTCAAGTTGGCCGACAAAAAAACTACGCCGCTTTTGTTGCCGGAAGCGGAATCACACCGGTACTTTCCATCTTAAAATCGGTATTGAAAAATGAGCCTAAAAGTTCTTTTGTATTGGTTTATGGTAACAAAACACCAGAAGAAACTATCTTTCACCAAGAATTACACGATTTACAATTGCAATACGTAGGGCGTCTTTTTGTACACTATGTTTACAGTCAAGCCAAAGTAGAACATGCTTTGTTTGGTCGAATTGAAAAATCGACGGTGAATTTTGTCTTGAATAACAAACACAAGGAATTGGAATTTGATAAGTTCTATTTATGTGGTCCCGAAGAAATGATTAATACCGTTTCTGGAGTTTTAAAAGAACATAATATTAAAGAAGCAGCAATAAAATTTGAATTGTTTTCTTCTTCTACCAAAGAAAATAAAATAGAGCAATCATTAGGCGGCCATTCTAAAATCACCATTATGGTGGATGACGAGGAAACGACTTTCGAAATGTCACAAAAACAAACCGTTCTTGATGCCGCTTTAAAACAAGGCATTGATGCTCCGTATTCTTGCCAAGGTGGAATTTGCAGCAGCTGTCTGGCTCGCGTAACATCTGGAACTGCCGAAATGACGAAAAACTCCATCTTAACCGATAAAGAAATCGCTGATGGTTTGATTCTTACCTGTCAAGCGCATCCTACATCAGAAACTATCTATGTAGATTATGATGATGTTTAGGAAACTGTTCCCTTTACGATAGCGGTATTCAATTAAAAAAAAGAGTTTGCAATGTGCAAACTCTTTTTTTTGTAAAACATATTGTAATGTATCATTTAGGACTTAATTTTTCTAAATCCCTTAACGGTTCAAAACAATTTTAATTTTTTCAACTATCGCTTCAACAGCAATCGTTCGCATGGCATCTTCATAACCAGCTACTTTTTTATTTCCATACACCGAAGTGGGTAGTTTAGGAAACAGATTTCTATCAGAAACTAAAGCATTTTCAAAATGTTGATTAAACGGTGAAAATCCCGCATATGGATGTGTCGCGCCCCAAAGCGTAATGACTTTTACACCTAGCATTGCTGCAATATGCGCGTTTCCGGAATCCATGGAAAGCATGACATCAAGATTGTTTATGAGCTGCAATTCCTGCTGAAACTTAATTTTTCCCGCCATATTGATGACGTTTTCTTTATTAGCAGCAAGCGAATCCAGGATTTCGATTTCCTTTTTTCCTCCTCCAAAAAGCAAAATGGTATTGGTTGTATCCAAAGCTAATTTGTCAATCACTTCCTGCATTAAATCCAACGGATACACTTTAGAATCGTATTGTGCAAAAGGAGCAATTCCTATTAGTTTTTGACTTTTTTGTCCAATTATCGTTAAAATTTCCGGACTCAAAATTGCTTTTTCAGGAAAAACTGTCCCAAAACTTCCGGAGGATAAATCAACCGTAAAACCAAGTTGTTCAAATACTTTGACGTGTCTCTCAAACATCGTTGGCAGTTGCTGGAACACTTTATTTTCGGGTTGCGTCAATGCTTTTTTTTCTACTCTTCCTTTATCCACCGAAGCTGTTTTTTTTCCGCTTAAAGCAAAAAGGTTTCGGACAATTTTTGAACGCAAAACGTTATGTAAATCGGCAAAAGCATCGATGTTTAAACGTTTTAAATCTTGGAACAAACGCAACAACCCCAGAAATCCTTTGTGTCTCTCTTTTTCATCAAAAGCAAAAAAAGTAATATTAGGGATTCCTTCAAAAAAAGGTTTAAAAAAAGGTCTGGAAATGACCGTAATTTTAACTTGTGGATGCTGGTTTACAAAAGCACGTAAAACAGGAACCGTCATGGCGACATCTCCCATTGCGGAAAGTCTCATGACGGCTATATGTTGGATTTTTTTGGACAATTAATTAATGTTCAAAATATCTTTTACTTCTTATTCTGGTACAAAACAGGATTCAAATCATCATCGTTGTACATTTTCATTTGTTTGTACACTTTCATGAATTTATCTCCATTCTCGATGTCTGTCAATAAATCATCAATCGCCAAAGACAAGTCTGTTCTTTGTTCCAATAAAATATTCAATTTTGCCTGACATTTATCTCTGTGCTCTTGTGAAGCTTCAGCACGAGTAGCCTCTTCTTGCATATGGTAAATTTTCAATGCTAAAATAGACAATCGGTCAAAAGCCCAAGCCGGACTTTCTGAGTTGATTTTTGCATTGTCTTTTACTTTTACATAACTGTATTTTTGAAGAAAATAACTGTCAATATATTCCACCATATCCGTGCGTTCTTGATTAGAAGCATCGATTCTTCTTTTTAAAGTCAAAGCAGCTACAGGATCAATATTTGGGTCGCGAATAATATCCTCAAAATGCCATTGAACGGTATCAATCCAGTTTTTATGATACAACAAATGTTCAAATTTATCTTTTGGGAAAGGGTTATTAATCGGTTGGTCAACATTATCAAACTGATGATAATCTTTAATACTTTGTTCGAATACGGAGTACGCTAATTTTGAAAACATATCTTTATATTTTAAAGGACAAAGATACTTTTTTATACTTTTATAGATTATAAAAATATTTATAAGTTTAACAGCAAAAATAAAAACATGCAAATTCACTATTTATCAGAAGACAATAGCATCCTAAATCATTTTTTGGGACAAATACGAAATGTAAATGTTCACAATGACAGCATGCGTTTCCGAAGAAATATTGAACGTATTGGCGAAATAATGGCGTATGAATTAAGTAAAAAATTACAGTACAAAACTGTCGAAATCCAAACACCATTAGGTATAAAAACAACCACTGAGATTAAGGATAAATTGGTGTTATGTTCCATTTTACGTGCTGGATTACCCTTACATTTGGGGTTTTTGAATTATTTTGATAATGCCGAAAATGGTTTCATATCCGCCTTTAGACACCATCCTAACAATGATGATTACTTTGATATACTTGTGCAATACCAAGCTATTGCTGCTATAAATGAAAAAAATCTAATATTAGTTGATCCTATGCTTGCTACCGGTCAATCTATTGTTGCTGTTTTCAACAAATTAATGGAAAGAGGTTCGCCAAAAGAAATTCACATTGCCGTTGTGATTGCCGCACCAGAAGGCATTGCATATCTTGAAAAACATTTGCCGGAAAACTGTCATCTTTGGGTCGCTTCTTTGGACGAAAAGCTAAATGAGCATAGTTACATAGTTCCAGGATTAGGAGATGCAGGAGATTTAGCTTACGGTGAAAAATTATAATTGGGAGAAAAAAGCAAAAAGACTACAGGCAGTCAGCACATACATCACTAATTCCTGATTTAATTTTTCTTGAGGAATTTCAATGTGACTGGTTGCCATTATGGCCAAAGGCGCAAATGTAAATAGCAACAAATCATTACTTTTATTGGCCGAAATTAGAAAAATTACTACTCCAATAAAGAAAGAGGCGATGACTTTTTTGAATGAAATATGTAATAATTGTGGTCTGTTTGATAATGTGGCAAACATAGAAACTAGGAAAAACAAAGCGATTGTAGCATAGATTGATAAAGCGCCGTTTTGGTAATTATTCGTGAAATAGTTGATTTCAAAATTGATTTGTACACTTTTAGTAATATACTCAATAACATTCAAATCGAAAACTGTTGCATAAATCATAAACAGAATTACAACAATAAAAAAAGCGATAAAAGGTAATATCCAGTTTCTATAATCTCTGGAAACATGGAAAATTATGGATATAAAAACCAACACGATGAAAATTATACTCCAAAAATGAAATAATGCAGCCAGAAAAATCCATAATGATGCATCAAATATTTTTTCTTTAGAGGCTTTCAGGGATTGCAATGAAATCAATCGGCGAAGTGCCAATAGAATAAAGAAATTAGATAAAATCAGGTTTAAATTATCTAATGCTGAAGGAAAAAAAAGCAGCAATAAAAAGTAAAAAAAAACCGTGTAGCTACTGTCTTTACTCAATCCGTTTTTCTTTACAACAAAATTCGTGATAAAAACAGATGCCAATAAAACACAAAATAGCATTCCCTTTTTTGAAATTAATAAAAAGGAATTCATCCAGGATAAATCTTGAAATTGGTATATAGAAAAGAAAACCAGCATTAAAATTACGACCAATGAAAAATTTAATGGTGTAGATTTTCTAAAAACACTTGTTATCATAAGGATATTTTATACTTTTGTGTTCGTAAATATAATACTTGTTTAAAAAGTAAACCCTGCAAGTTCAAAAAGATTCTTCTAAATAAGAACTTTTAATTACCAGAGTTCCTCAAAAACAATTAATAAAATTAATTTTATACATTATGAAAGCATTTTTCGAAGGAATACAATACTTATTTGTAAATATTTTATTTGCTCCTCTAGACTTTTTACGTTCATTAGAGCTGTCATCTTGGTTTGCGGCTAATACAATCAATTGGATTTTCATGATTATTTGCGCTTCGGCAATGGTATACTGGATCAAACAATTGAAAATTTTTGAAGACGCTGGAACTGAGAAGCAAGATACTACCGCTCACTCTTTCTTAAAATAAGAATTAAAAAAAAGTGAACGATAATTGGAAACTATTTTAAGTCGTTTCCAATATCTTTTCTAAAATACATCTTATCAAAATGTAGTTTCTCTATGTTTTGGTAAGATTTTTTTATGGCCTCTTCGAAATTATTTCCATACGAAGTTACGGTTAAAACCCTTCCGCCATTAGAAACAACATTTCCATTTTCTAATTTTGTTCCTGCGTGAAAAACAATAGAATCCTCAATAGTTTCTAATCCTGAAATTACTTTTCCTTTTTCAAAATCTTCTGGATATCCACCAGAAACAACCATAATGGTAGTCGCACTTCTTTCGTCAATTTCCAGATTGATTTCTTCAAGTTTTTCATTGGCTACAGCCAAAAATAATTCCACTAAATCCGTTTTCAATCTCGGGATAACCACTTCGGTTTCCGGATCACCCATTCTCACATTGTATTCAATTACGATTGGCTCGTTTTTCACATTAATCAATCCAATGAAAACAAATCCTTTGTACGGAATTCCGTCTTTTTGAAAACCATCAATTGTAGGTTTTACAATGCGTGTTTCAATTTTTTCCATCAAAACAGCATCAACATAAGGAACTGGAGAAACCGCTCCCATTCCGCCTGTATTTAAACCTGTATCGCCTTCGCCAATACGTTTGTAATCTTTAGCTGTTGGCAATATTTTATAGTTTTTTCCATCCGTAAGAACGAAACAGCTTAATTCGATTCCGTCAAGAAATTCTTCGATAACGACTTTAGAACTCGCATCACCAAATTTTTGATGCACCAACATGTTTCTTAATTCTTCTTTGGCTTCTGCCAAATCCTGAATAATTAACACCCCTTTTCCTGCGGCTAAACCATCAGCTTTCAAAACATACGGCGGTTGCAATGTTTCCAGAAATTCACATCCGTTTTCTACTGTTTCAGCAGTAAAACTATCGTAAGCAGCGGTTGGAATGTTATGTTTGATTAAAAATTCTTTAGCAAATTCTTTACTTCCTTCCAGTTGCGCACCAATTTTTGATGGACCGATAACAGGAATATGACTTAATGCGGCATCGTTCAGAAAGAAATCATAAATCCCTTTTACTAAAGGATCTTCTGGTCCTACGACAACCATTTCTACTTTTTCCTGGATAACAAACGTTTTTATAGCCTCAAAATCAGTTGGACTGATAGCAACATTAGTAGCTATAGAAGCAGTTCCAGCATTTCCTGGCGCTACAAAAAGTGTATCACAAAGCGGACTTTGAATCATTTTCCATGCAAAAGCATGTTCTCTTCCGCCCGAACCCAGTAGTAAAATTGTCATGTGTAGTTGTGTTTAGTTGTGGTGCAAAAATAATTGCTTTTGAACTTAAAAAATAATTAATTTTTAAAAAGTTGTTGGTTCTCCATCATTAGTTGTTGGTAAATATTATTTTTGGTGAAATATACCTTTAAAATGTTACGACTATTCGACTTATCGCTGCAGATAAATGGCTTCCAAATGAAGGAAGCTAAAGCCGAATTGCGGAAAATAGTAGCATTTTCTGAAAAAGAACATGACCTTTTCCTCCAAAATAAAAAATTAGAAATTGTCCATTTTCATTTGCAAAATAATGCTTTCTATAAAGATTTAGCAGGAATGACAACTTTTACAAACTGGGAAGAGTTACCCGTTTTGAATAAGAAAAACTTACAAAAACCATTACTGGAAAGGCTTTCGGAAGGCTATTCCGCTAAAAACAGTTACATCAATAAAACGTCTGGTTCTAGCGGAACTCCGTTTATTTTTGCCAAAGACAAATATTGTCATGCCTTGACTTGGGCTTCAAACATTTACCGTTTTGGTTGGTATGGAATTGATTTTAATACTTCCTATCAAGCACGTTTTTATGGTATTCCGATGGATTTTATCGGAAACAAAAAGGAACGTTTCAAGGATTTTTTGAGCCATCGATTTCGGTTCTCTATTTTCGATTTGTCGGATGAAGTTTTAGAAGAGTTTTTGAATCATTTTAGAACTAAAAAATTTGATTACATCAATGGTTATACGAGTTCCATTGTTTTATTTGCTAAATTTTTACAAAAGAGAAATATCATATTAACTACAGTTTGCCCCACTTTGAAAGTTTGCATGGTAACTTCTGAAATGCTTTTTGAAGAAGACAAACTCCTTTTAGAAAAACAATTTGGTTTTCCTATTGTTAATGAATACGGTGCTTCGGAATTGGATTTGATTGCTTTTCAAAATAAGACAGGAGAATGGCAAGTCAATTCGGAAACGTTGTTTGTGGAAATTTTGGATGATAATAATAAAGCGGTTCCAAATGGTACTTCTGGGCGTATCGTGATTACTTCTTTGTTCAATAAAGCGCATCCTTTTATACGCTATGACATTGGCGATATTGGAATTCTGGATGAAAAAAGCACGTTACAAAAACCGATTGTCAAAAAATTAATAGGCCGAACCAATGATGTTGCCATTTTACCCAGCGGGAAAAAATCACCTGGACTCACCTTTTATTATGTGACAAAAAGCATCATCGAAGACGACGGAAACGTAAAAGAATTTGTGATAAAACAAACCAAATTAGATACTTTTGAAATTGAATATGTGAGCGAAACCGAATTAAATTTGGCACAAATTGAAAAAATAGAAAAGGCGATTGCTTTGTATTTGGAACCAAATTTAAAATTTAGTTTTCTTAGAAAAAAATCTTTAGAAAGAAGTAACAGAGGAAAATTGAAGCAATTTAAATCAATGATTTAACGTAACGTGGTTTTATGATTAATTGTGTGAATAAAAATCCTGTCATACACAGTATCGAAAGAACTGTATTATACCCATGAAACTTCCTGTAAACGGCAAAATTGTGTTTTAGAAGCTCATATTTAGAGGCCGAAATTGAGTTTTCTCTAATTCTATATAAAGCTAAACTTTCCGGAACAGGTTGAGCGGTTTTTATTTTCTTGAGAATAATAAGCCAGTGTATCCAATCTTGGCGTTTTCGAAAAGAAGAAATGGTGATTTTCCCAAAGTAGTTTACATCGTAGATTCCCGTTAGATTCCCGATATAATTACAAAAAAATAACTGACGATAAGAGAGATTCCTTGGTGATACTATTCTTCTGTTCAGCGATTCTCCTGCTTCATTAATGCATTCGTAAAAGGAAAAAGTAAACGGTAAGTTATGCTTTTTGAGAAAATCAATTTGTAGTTCTAACTTAAGCGGCTTCCACAAATCATCTGCGTCTAAAAAGGCTATATATTTTCCAGTTGCTTTAGCCAAAGCAGTATTTCTGGCAATTCCGGTTCCCGAGTTTGTATCAAGTTGAAAAAGTTGAATTCTATTATCCTGACTGGAAATTTCTTTTATTATTGAAACCGTTTCATCAGAAGAGCAATCATCTACAATAATCATTTCCCAGTTTTTGTAGGTTTGATTCTGTACGGACAAGATTGTTTTTGCGATAAATTTTTCGCAGTTAAAGGATGGTGTTATTATGGATACAAGAGGTTTTTCCATTCTAATAGGCTTTTTCTTCTCCTTTAAAAATATTGATAACCGTTTGGAAAATTATTTTTAAATCTAAAATTAAGGACCAATTCTCAATATAAAAAACATCAAATTTTATTCTGTTAATCATATCAGCTTCTGTCTCAATTTCGCCACGAAAACCACTCACCTGCGCTAATCCAGTAATTCCTGGTTTAACATAATGGCGTACCATATATTTTTTAACTTTATTCCCATAGACTTTATTTTGAGCCCAAAGATGTGGACGCGGCCCCACAACCGACATGTCACCCAGTAAAACATTTAGAAATTGAGGCATTTCGTCTAAACTCGTTTTTCTCATAAACTTCCCTATTTTAGTAACACGCGGATCGTTTTTCGAGGCTTCTTTTTCTGTTGTTTTATTGATTTTCATAGAACGAAATTTATAACAGAAAAATTCATTTTCATCAATTCCAGGTCTTCCTTGTTTGAAAAAAACCGGACCTCTAGATTCTAACTTTATTAAAATTGCTAATAATGGAATGAGCCAGGATAAGAGAACTATAATAATTATACTGGAAAAAACAATGTCAAAAACCCTTTTAAATATCATTGTAGCAGGTTCATGAAGCATGGTTTTTTTTAAAGAAAGTACTGGAAAAAATTCGTAATAGTCAATTTTCAAATTTTTAGAAAAAATCTCTTTTGTATCCGGTATGAATTTTATCGTTTTATTGTTTTCATCGGCAAAATCAATTAAATCTTTCAAATGCTCATTGGTAATTTCATTTAATGAGCAATAAATTTCATCTACACAATTTTCAATTACAAAGGGTTTTAAATCCGCCAATTTCCCTTTAATATTTTGATTTGTTTTTTTATCTGAAAAATAACCTAAAAAACGATAGCCATAATCTTTTCTGGTTTCGAAAAGATTTTTTAATTCTATTGCCTCAGGAGTATATCCAATAATGACAGCGCTTCTATAATTACTTCCGGTTATTATCCTATATTCTTTTAGATAGTAAAACAATAAAAATTTTGAAATAGTAATTAGTAACATCGCAGAGGAGATAAACATGGCAATCACCATTGCGTTAAAAACAACTTGCTTTGAAAACGGAAAAAAAGCAATAGTTATTAAAAGAAACAGAACTCCTTGTTTTACTAGTTTTGATATTATTTCAAGCGGAGTTGTAAAGCGATATATTCCGTAGAATCTTATGAAAAAAGCAATTATACTCCATCCAACTAGCTGGTAAATAATAAATTGCTCAATCTTAAAATTAAGGTCTTTGAAAAAGAAAAAACCAAGAATCATAATAACGATTAGATCTATTGAAATACTAATGGGTCTAATGTACTTTGAATATCTTCCTGTTTGAGATGCACTCATAATTAACGAATATAACCTGTTTGGTTTTTTATCGGTTTTAAAAAATTCCCTGTTACTATTGAATTGAAATAGTTGCAGGTAATACCTGTTATTTCTGATAGTTTTACTTTCGTTTGCTAACATATCATCTGTTTTTACTTTTGGTAGCTAGTGAAAATTGTAAAATACAACAAACAAAAAAATGGATAGAATTCACTTTATTGGATTTACTGTTCGTTTGTTTTTTTAACCTCTTGAAATAGCTACGCAAAATTTAGTACAGTAAATATGTTACTATTTTTTTATTTTCAGTTACATTCAAAGTATATTAAAACTATACATTACAAACATTAAATAAATTCATTTACTTAATATAACTGGAAAAATCTTTATGCTCTTCTTTAGAAAGTTCCTCTTTAGATAAGGATTTAAAATAATCATAAGTAATTTTCATTCCCTCGGCACGACCTATTTTGGCTTCCCATCCAAGCAGTTCTTTTGCCTTAGTAATATCAGGCTGACGTTGTAAAGGATCATTTATCGGCAAAGCATGGTATACTACTTTTTGATTGGTACCTGTCAATTTTATAATTTCATCTGCAAAATCCTTGATGGTGATTTCATCAGGGTTTCCAATATTTACCGGATACACATAATCAGAATGTAATAATCTAAAAATACCTTCTACCTGATCATCTACATAGCAAAACGAACGGGTTTGCATTCCGTCTCCAAAAATAGTTAAGTCTTCCCCACGAATTGCCTGACCTATAAAAGCGGGAATTACTCGGCCATCATTAAGACGCATTCTTGGTCCATACGTATTGAAAATTCTAACAATTCTTGTTTCTACACCATGAAACGTATGGTACGCCATTGTTATGGATTCCTGAAAACGTTTTGCTTCGTCATAAACACCTCTTGGACCTATGGTATTTACGTTTCCATAATACTCTTCCGTTTGTGGATGAACCAATGGATCTCCGTACACTTCAGAAGTAGATGCAATAAGGATTCTAGCCTTTTTAACACGTGCCAAACCTAAAAGATTATGCGTTCCTAGAGAACCCACTTTTAAGGTTTGTATCGGGATTTTCAAATAATCTATTGGACTTGCAGGCGATGCAAAATGAAGAATATAATCTAGTTGACCCGGAACATGAACAAATTTTGTAATATCGTGATGATAAAATTCAAAATTCTCCAGTTTGAACAAATGTTCTATATTTTTTAAATCTCCTGTAATGAGATTGTCCATTCCAATAACAAAATAACCTTCTTTAATAAAACGGTCACAAAGATGTGATCCTAAAAATCCAGCGGCTCCGGTGATGAGTATTCTTTTCATGAGTCAATTTTACGAATGCAAGGTATAATAAACCGTTAATATTTTCATTAAAAAAACAACATTTTTCAATCACATTTGAATTTACAACAAACCGAATTAATTCTAAAAATTCGTTTATAAACCATTTTCAATATCCTTTTGAAATTGACTCAAAACACTTTCAATAGAATATTTTTCAATTACAAATTTTCTTGCTTTATCACCCATAATCATAGACTGCCATGGGTTTTGAATTAATTTTTTTAGAACTCCCATTATTTCTTCAAGTTTTTTATCCTGATGAAAATAAAATCCTCCTTCGGAAATTTCGAGATTATATTTTACCTCCGAATATTCATTCCCAGTAACAATAGAGGGCTTTGCACTTGCCATCATTCCTAATATTTTTGATGGCATTACAGTATCAATAACTGTGCTTTTTTGAAAAAGTAGATGTAAATCTGCATTACACAACACATCATTTAATTCTTCGTAACGAACTGGTGGATAGTATTTGCAATTTTGAAATTGTTTTAAACTCTCGACTACTTCTTTCCGTTTTGCTCCCTCACCAATCAAATAAATCTGAACATTCTTTATTTCTTGACAAGCATTTACAAAATCAATAAAAAAATCCCAATCTTGCTTGGCGCCAATATTTCCAGAATACAAAATATTAAATTTTGAAGTATCAAATAATAAACTTGGCTTTGCCAGATCTGGATTTATCTTCGAATGGTCAATCCAATTAGGGAAAAAGTATTTTTTTGTGTTTGATTTAGTTTCTAATTTGTTTAACATTCCATTGCTGATTGTGCTCGTGAAATCTGCTCGATTAAATATAAATCGCTCTATTCTAAACACAACTCTGGGCAAGATTCCTTTTTTATTAGAAATTCCCGTTTCGAAAGCAGCATCAAATTCAAAATCCTGAACGTGTATCCAAAGTTTGCCTCCTCGAAATGTTTTTACAAACCAGCCTAAAACTGCTGATAGCGTAAAAGGCATTACAACTATGACAATATCATTTTTTTTTATTTTAAAAACATTAAAAAATGAACCTATAAAAAAATGAATCATTTGAAATATTCTCCCTTTGAATGTGGGGGTTTCAGGGGTAAATTGTTTGAACCGAAAGATTTCCACACCATTAATAACTTCGGTGCTAAAAAGTCCTTTTTTATCGTATTCTTGATATATTTTCCATTGTGGATAGTAGGGTGTTGCAGCAATCACTTTAACCGTATGTTTTTGAGCTAAAAACTCAGCCATTCCTGTAGAATATAGTCCAATTCCACTATCTTCAGGATAATAATGGTTACTAATTATTGTTATATTCATTTGATCAATTTATAGGTATTTATCCCTTTTTCAAAGGATTTCCTTTATAAGTTCCTTTCTCCAAAATACTCTTAAAGACAGAAGACCTAGCTCCTACAATAACCTCATCAACTATTTCCACTCCAGGAGAAACAAAAACATCTGCCGCTAACCAGCAGGAATCGTGAATAAGTATTGGCTTTACAAAAATTGGAAAATCAGTTTTCGTATAATCATGAGAACCTGTACATAAATAACTTCGTTGTGAAATTACAGTATTGCTTCCTATTTTTATTTCACCAAGAGTATACAAAACAACTTCATCTCCTATCCAGGAATAATCTCCTATTTCCAACTTCCATGGATACGTTATTTGACATGATGGTCTCAAAATTACCTTTTTCCCAATTTTTGAACCAAAAAGTCTTAATAAAAAACGTCTCCAACCGTACATAACCTGAGGTGACGGTTTAAATAAAAAAAAATAAACCAACCACCAGAGTTGTACTGTAAATGCATTTCTCCCTCTGAATCCCTCGGGAAGTTTAAACTCTTTTAGTTGATACATTGCAATAAAATTTTATTTGCATTTTCAATAAACATTTCTTCTGTAAAATATGCATTGGCATATTGTATATTTAGAAGTCCTTTTTTTCGAATCTGATTTTGGTCATTCACTAAATCTTCTAATTTATTTGCTAAATCTTCTACATTTTCTTTTTCACAAAAGATTGCATTTTGCTCTTTACAAACATCTATTATTCCAGCATGGTTAGTTGTGAGTATCAAATTCCCCATCGCCATTGCCTCTAATATACTTATTGGCTGACCTTCCATTTTGTAAAAGGTCGGCAAACAAAAAACATTGCTCCAAAGTAATAATTTCTGTTTTTCCTCCCCATGAACTACTCCCACATAATCAACACCATCCAAAGTATTAAAATAATTAGATAAATTATTTTCTTTAATCTTGTTTCCAGCAACTTTTAACTGAATATTTATTCCTTTTACTTTTAATTTTTTTACTGCTTCCAATAAAATATTAATTCCTTTTTCTTCTATTAAATTACTCAAAAATACAACTCTTAACTCTGCATACTCTTTTTGTTGAATTAACTTTTCAGGAGGAAGAATTAATGATTCTTCAAAAAAATTATGCAACTCAAAAATAGATTCTTTTTTTAAAAAAGGTTCGAAATTATTGCGCAATGATTCAGACAAAACAATTCCATAATCAAACATTGAAATTAACTTGTGGAAAATGATTCTTTTTAACCCTTTTAATACATTATACTCATTGAGCAGATGATTTCCATGTAAGTGAACCACTAGTTTTTTTTTGGCAATCTTAGCTAATACTATGAATGGGAGATATTTTAAAACTCCAAAATAAGATTGGCCTATAGTGATGTAAGTGATTTTTGAAAATAAGACTTTACCAACATGTAAATACGTTCTAATAAAATATAATTTTTTTAAACTAATTCTACCGTGTTTATTGGTAATGGATTCTGAATATTCTGAATTTATCGTGTCAACTTTCCAGTTTTTTTTACGCAATCCTTTAGAAATAACCTCATTCGCAATACTCACTCCAGATATTGGTGGCGGAAAAGGACCTATAATTAAAATTTTATTTTGCATCAAGAATTAAACAATTTCAACAGGTTTATTTGCCGGTTTAGTAAAAATATTAAAAACGAAAAACAAGAAGAACAGCAATAATAAAATTCCGTATTTTCTCTCTATAATATTTTCAAAATTAAATATATAGAGATAAAATAAAACAAGCACTAACAGAAAATTATTTTTATTTTTTAAAGCATTAACTAAAAGATACACAAAAAAAAGCAAGAAACTTAGTAAGCCTATCAAACCCGTTCCTAAAAGAATACTGAAATACTGGTTGTGTGTATTATAATACTTCTCTAATTCAGGATATTGTGTATCATAACATTGTTGCAAAACAGAAGGAACATCTCCAATCCCATTTCCAATTAAAGTATTTGAACTTTTAATTTTTTGAATTCCACAGTCCCAAACCGCAATTCGAACACTTGTGGAATTGTTTGGATTTACCTTTGAATAGGAAACCGGAATAATCATTTCTTGGAACCTTTTCTTAAAATCACTATTAAAAGCAAAAAGGAAATAAATCAAAAAACAAGAAACTACTCCTACCGAAAATTTTATTTTTAAAGATAATCTTCCAAAAAATAATACCAAAAATAAAATCATAAAAAACCCAATAAAAGTAGCCCTTGCCCCAGTTAGAAAAAGCAAAAGAATATTTACCACTATTAAAAAAGAGCATTTTTTTAAGTTATTTCCGAAAATAAAAACACAAGACATTAAACCCAGAACTGAAGTAATCGATAGGTAAATAGGATGCATATTAATCAAAGGGATCTCATCGAAAACGGTCCTGATTGTATTGTACGTTACTGGAATGTTTTGATAATAAAAATATAAGCTAACAACTATTAAAAAAACAAAATTAGAGCCGTTAAAAATTAATATCCAATTTTCTACAAATTTTCTTTCAAATCTTAATTCCATTTTTGAGAATACACAATAGCAAAAAGCAAGATAAAGCAAAGGAAGGAATCCTTCTATTCGTTTTAATCCATAAAATAAATCTTTGGTATATAACAAACTGAAAAGATTTACAACAAAAAAAAGCACTAGTATAGTAAACATTTTAGTGTCAATCTTTCTTTCTCTACTAAAAACAACAATAGAAAATAGTCCCAATAACATAAATGGTAATTCCTTTATACTATTAGGCAACAGTATAAAAAAAGCTATAGAATATAAAATATAATTAAGAAAAGTTAATTCTTTTTTCATTTGAGACATAAGCTAATGTTATCCAAAATAGTGGGCAGGTCCATAAATAAGAGGCAGCAGGAAAGGAATATAATATCCAACAAAATTGAAAAACAATCAATGTTTTAAACAAGGATTGTTCCGATAAAATGATTTTAAATAAATACTTAAATAAATTATATATCAAAATAAGGAATAAACCAATTCCAATAATTCCATACCTAAAAATTAAAGCAAATGGTAATAAATGAATATTATGAATAGCTGTTTTTCCTAATAATGCAGAGTCCGCAACGCCAATGTCTTTAAAAGAAAAACCTTCAATTGTAGCTCCCATACCTCCTCCAAATAAAAAATTGAAAGGATTCAAGCACCAATATGCAATTACCGCTTTTGCTTCATCGATTCGCTGACTAAGTGATAGTAATGCGGGAGAGTTCCAATCTACATTGCCTTTTAATACTAAATACACTTGAACCAATCGATCTTTTAAAGTAGAATTCTCCGGAAAATAATTAATTATGACTTTTAATACATCATCTAAAAAGAAAAAACAGAGCAATAGAAAAACTACAATAATTAGCAGAAAATCGTTGATGTTTTTTTTTGAAAATCTTTTTTGTACAAAGGCAAAAAACAACACTAAAACAAAAACAAGTAATAATGCCCTATTTGATTTAAGTATTTGAAAAAAGAAAGGTAGTGAATACAAAAACATCAGGCCATAATTTTTTTTATTGTACTGATATAATGCATAAACTAAGGTGAAAACCACTGTGAAAGAAGGCAAATCAATGTTTAAAACAAATGCTAATACTGAAAGAAATAAAATAGAGATAACAAAATAGTGTTCTTGCGGTAGCGTTAATTCAACTGTAATTTCATCCAGTAATTTTTGATTGCTATAAAAAATTCGATACAAAAAATAGCCAAAAAGGATATAGATCATATCTGTAAAAAGATATAAAACAGAATTTTGATGTATTATACCTATGAAGAAACCTAGAATAGTAGAGCTAACCCATACCACAACCAAAAGGTTTTCCGAGTTTGCTTTTAAACTGATTTTAAAAAATTTATTGAGGTAAAATCTGTTTTTGAAGAAGAATAAAAAGGTGAACAACAATGACATTAACCTTAAGTAAGGTATCATTTGAAATTGCTGAAGTCCAAGTAATTTAAAAAAATAAAAAAAACCAGTCTCCACTAAACTTATAAATAATATAAATTCAAATAGGACTGGCAAAGATGTTTTTCTAAAATATAGTTTCATCAAATAAAAATAAAATGGTTTTATTGTTTATCTGAATAGTATATTTTTAATTTAGGTCTTAAACTAGCATCACTATTATTACTAGATGCTAAGAGCACTAAAGAACTACTGTTTTCATTTATCAACTTTAATAAAAACCCATAACTATTGTCTTTATCATCAGAAATATCTTGAACTAATCTTGTAACATTAATTCTGTTTGGATCTTTGTTAAGCTTAGTTTTATCAGTGAAAATCTGGTTATCATCTATTGTAACAGGTGCGTTTGCCCAATTCACTTCGGTTTCGTCCCAAGGAGAAATTATACGTTGAATAACGAAGCCGTTTTCACCATAACTCTCTTTTCCAATTACCGATTTTGCATTAAATTTTAATTGTAAAAAAGCGCTATCAATTTTTATATTGGCCGGAATTTCCTTAAAATTTAAAACCACCCTATTAACATTTATTGAATCTCCTTGCTTAGAGGAGTATAAATGGATATTTTCTTCTTCAGAAAAATTTTGATACGGTAAAAATTTACATATTAAAGCATCTTCTATATTGCCATTTTTTGCTTCTAATACTAATTCCTTTGAGTTCTTCGAACAAGAAACTAAAAACAAAGAAAAAAGCCCTAAAGCCATTGCGTTATTTATTCTCATTTTTATACTTTTTTTCAAAATTAGCTTTTTTAATCACTTTCATAGTACTATTTAAATTATTTTAAATTTAAAATTATAGTAAAATCTAATTAATAATTGGATGAAATCTGCCAAAACCCGAATTAGAATAACATTTAAAAAATTCAATTGATCAGTAGTTTTTAATACAATCAGTAAGGAAACAAAAACCATTGCTGACACTATCAAAGACGAATTGTATTGCTTATAATGCCCTTTTGCCACAAGAATACAATTTCCCACAACTATTGTTAAACTAACAATAGGAATTAAAACCAAAACCAAATCAAGGACATAACTGTATTTATACATTTCAGTTCCTCCAAAAATTACAATTATATTTTCAGAAAAAACATATAATACAATAGCGGCAGCTGAACTGATAATAAATGTTGCAACTGTAATCTTTCGAAGTACACTTTTCCTTACTCCCCTTACTATAACTGGAAAAAGTGCTTGCTGCAAAACTTCAAAAGGAATAATAAAAACAAAGACAATTTTAATAGCGATATCAAAACCTGCAACCTGACCTTTGGTAAACAAATAACCTATTAAAAATACCGTCCCCAGATTAAACAAAAAGGTAGAAAACTTACCAATAAAAAAGAGATATCCTTCTTTTAAATAGTTTTTAATTAATTGAAAAGTAACCGCAACAAATTTAAAATTTGCCTCTTTTTTCATCATTAGAAACCCAAAAAAGCCCCAAATAATATTTGTAAACACTAAAAACAAAATGTACAAATGAATATCAGTACTATTTTTGATAAAGAAAAAAGTGAGTAGAACTAGGATTAGTTTAGAGAAAAAAGTGATAACGGTAATCGTTTTCATTTTCTCAATACCCTGGAAAAACCAAATAGGAGTGAATACTTCACCGATTCCCATGACCATCATCAAAAAAATTAGATTAATAACAGTATTAATTTCTGTATTAAAAGTCAGTGGAATCAATAAAATAAAGGACATGAGAAATAGTATTCCTTTGATATAATATATGGCAGAAATTGCTTCGTTCAGCTTTTTAGGGTTGTTCTTGTTTTCGACTACATATTTAGCCGCATACAAATCAAAGCCAAAATTGATTAACATTATAAAATATTGAACAATTGAATCTACCCATGTTAATGTACCATATCCATTCTCACCTAAAACTCTAATTAAATAACCCACCAGAATATACTTAGAACCAATATTCAGAAACTTCATTACACCTATGTAAAAAAAGTTAGATATTATGTTTAATCTTGTCCTACTTATATCCATTTACATACTATCTATTGATCATATCGTGCGTTTTTTACTGTAAGTAGCCTTTTCTATTATGCAAAAGTGGCGGATTAAGGAACCTAAAACCCACCATTTTTGCAAACTGCTGTTGGCAGATTGTTGTCTTTTTAGAATTTTGCTTTCAGAGTTGAAATTGAACTATTTATTGCATCTTGAATTGAACTTTTGAGATTTCCAAAATCTTCGCCTTTTTTCCAGTTTCCATTCATTTTTGCAGCAGTTTGAAACATTTCTTGTTGTAAAAGTGAATTATCTGTTAAATCTACTACCTCAGTTTCAATATTTACATATCCTTGTTTGTCTAATTCTATTACGCCGTAATAACTCACAAGTATACCGTATTTCACTTTAACAACCATTATTTCATCTACATTGTTTGAAGTTTTAAAATTTCTAAAATCTTTTTTGCTGTATTTTTTGTCAGAATTCGGTTTCTCAAATTTATTTAGCGATTTGTAGTCAACTTTTTCATCAATAAATTGATACTGTTTGTTTTTTGAATTTAACATATTACTAATTTCAGTCTTTAATGTTTCATTCAATTTAAAACTTGGTTCTATCTTCTTCAATGGTTCAGTAAATCTATTCCCTGGTGTTAGCGCCATATCTAATAATCCTTGTCCACCTGCTTTTGCCATTCCAATACTATCTACTTGTAATATTACGCCAACTTTTTTAGTATTATAAAATTGCTTGTTTATAGGTAATGTTGTTACACAACTTGTAATCGTTAATAAAAGTAAAATTGCTAAGTTTAATTTAATTAGTTTCATTTTTGTTTCAGCTTGTAATTAAGGTTAATTTATATTAAATGTTTCTGTTTTATTTTACGGTTTTCCTCGCACACTGTCTGCCAACAGTAACTCTATACTTCTTTATAACTTAGTTAAGTTTGCTTTTACAGACTGCCTTCTATAAAAAGTGATAAAAAAACGAATCAAAATGAAAATACAAACAAATAAAATTGGCAAAATAAATTTTAATTTTCCATTTATAGAAGTGTTATTTTCAATGTTAAGTATTGAACTATTTTCCTTTACAATTCTATTTAATCCTACCAAATCAACTCTAAGAAATCCTTGTTCGTTTATTAAAGACTCTTTCGTTTTAATGATATCATTCAATTGGATATTTTCATTATAATAGACTAGATTATTACTTTTTGTCCCTTTTGCTGTATTCGAAAAACCACTTAAAACACCATTTATCTGTGCTATAATAGTGTCGTTTTGAATCATCTTTAACTGAACATTATTAACTATTTCTTTCTGCACTTTTGAATAATACTCCGATTCATTTAAAAAATGTAATATCGGTTCAATTGCAGATTTTTCAGTTATTATATGTTTAGTTTGAAAAGTAATCGTGTGAAATTTATAATTTTTACTTGTCAAATTCTCTTCAAGTACTTTCTTTATATCACCATCTTCAGCCATCAACTTGATTAATTCAAAGTTCTCGGTTTTATTCTCAATAAATTTATAAACGTCTGTAACTGGTTTTATTTCAATTTTTACTATTGCTTTAGGCTTTTTTACACCTAGAACTTCTTTCAAAAAAACAGTATCTCCTTCTTGGATTTTTGATTCAATCAAGTCAATTTTTGAATATAAATAATCCGTGCTTCCAAAATTTGGAGTCACTGTAATTTGATGATTATAGATTTTTTTTGTCACATCTAAATAAAACCCTACTCCAACTCCAATTACCAACAAAATTGAAATTACAATCGCATTTTTTACAAAAAACTGAATACAGTTAAATAAAAATGTGTTAATATTTTGAAAAAAACTTCCTATTTTTTTAGAAATTTGCATCAAATCAATCTCTTGATCCTCTTGGTTATTGGGTTGGTTTTTGTTCATCCTATATTTTTATTTTACGTTGAAAATTTGTTCCAATATTTTAATGGTAATCAAATAAGTAGGTTTTACACCCGTAGTTCCTAGTCCGCCTGAAGCCAATGTACTTCCAGTTTCCAACGGATTATCTGATGCATAATACGCATATCTCACTTTGATGTCATGAGGAACACTCTTTCTGATTTTTGAAGCCGATTGAATGGCTTTTTGGTAATATGAACCTTCCATTTCCAATCCTATGACTCCCCAAGTTGATTCATGGAAAAATTTTAATAAATCTCGGTTTTGTAATGAAGTTCCCAAAACAGTAACCATTGGTCCGGCAAAAACAGCAATGTCATTTCCTTCAAACATATCGGCAGTCAATTCATTTTCGAAAAAATAATTATCCGCCGTTCCTTCATTGATGTGTGCATTCGGAATCATAATATCCCCTTTTCCACCTTCCAGAATTCCTGCTTTCCCCATGATAGAAACTGATTCCACATTAAGCAAAGTAGCTTTTTTATACGGTTTCAATAACTCATCAATGGTTTCATACGCTTGTTCCCCAAAAGCATAATCCATAACAATCAAAACCGGTTTTTTATCTCCGGAATTTGCCTTTGGAAATGATGTTTTGGACCAATCGATTTTGGCGGTATCAAAAATCTGAACATCAATATTTGTTCCCGATGTATCCGGCAACGAAATCATTCCGTGTTTCAAAGCTACTTCTTCAACCTGATTACGAACTTCGTTTGCACCCGATTTGCTTAGTTCTTCGTAAATAAAGAAATCCGATTTGCCTTTAAACTTCGTTTTTAAAACCTCGGTGGCAAAAATAGAATTCATCACACTGTGCATATTCGCACTGATTACGTGAATTGGACGGTCTAAAAGTTGGTTTTCTTTCAAAACCTCCTTGATATTAGTAGCCCAAATTTCGCCGTGAATATGATGTCCCAATCGCTCTCTTAAAATAGGACTGAAAGTGATTGTTCTCTTATTATCATCTACAATTTCTTCAATGGCCAGTTTTCCTAACCAAAAAATAACATGTAAAAAACGATCTGGCGCTGCCGTTGAACCAAATGCATCATAAATATCCAATACTTCCTCAAACGTTCTTCCCAGAATATTCGCAGCATGTGAAATGGCTTTTTCTTTTTCTATTTGAGTCAGCTTTTTCTTTTGAGAAACCGCTTGTTCGAGTTTGAACCAATCACGAGAAACTTCGCCTGCGTCATCCAGTAAAACTCTATTTCTAATTTTGTGTGACTCGATAAAAATAAACGTCAAATGCGTCAAAATATCATAAATATCGGAGCGTCCGCGGGTGATTTCCACATTCATTTGCTCCTCATCGATACGGTAACAATTGCGTCGTCTTTTTGGTGGAACAATAGCTTGAAAATGAGATTTTGAATAGCCTTCTTCCGAAGTTAAATTGATAAATCTACATTCTTCAATTCCTACAGGAAGTCGTTCTATTACATACAAAAGTCCATTTAATTCTACTTTTTCATCTGCAATATTTCCATATATTTCTGGGCTTAATGCCAATAATGCTTCTCTCAATGTATCTCCGGAAACTCCCATTGGTTTATAAAATCCTCTATTGAAAAGATGACGCATGGTGATGTACATTTTTTCAATTGCTGCTGATGATTCTTGCGCTCTGGACCGTGATATATTTTTTGTTTCTTTCATTTTCTACTTATTTTCTAACCTGCAAAGGTAACTCTTTTATTTATTTTTTAATAAATCCACTATATTTCTGTCATTTGAGAGCCTCGGGATTTTATTTTGCCCTCCCAACTTGCCTATCGATTTCATATAATCCTGGAACCCATTTTTTACTACTTTGGTGACAACCACTTTACGCAACACTTTACCCACTATCAAATCGTCATAATATATGTTTTGTTTTCGCATGGCATTGTCCAGCGCTTCCGCAAAAGATACGCTGTCTTCCGGTTCGTTCTCAAATTCTATGAACCATTCGTGATACGGCAATCCTTCTGCCGGTGTGATTTGTGGCGCAACGGTAAATTCATTAATGCTTATATCCGTTCCAAGAATTGCTTCTTGCAACGCACTTTCCACTTCTTTACCAATCACATGTTCACCAAAGGCCGAAATATAATGTTTGATTCTTCCTGATACTATGATTCGGTAGGGTTTTAAACTGGTAAACTGAACGGTATCTCCAATATTATAACCCCAAAGTCCTGCATTGGTAGAAATTATCAAAACATAATTTATATTCAATTCTACTTCACCAATCGTATAACGTCTTGGTCCCGAACCGTCGGGATCAGTATAGAATTCGTCCGATTTTATAAATTCATAAAAAATTCCGGAGTTCAAAAGCAGCAACATTCCCTTTTCTTTTTGCGAATCCTGATAGGCAAAAAATCCTTCCGAAGCAGGAAATAACTCGATACTGTCTACTTTTCGCCCAATAAGATTCTCAAATTTGGCGCGATATGGTTCATAGTTTACACCGCCGTAAATAAACAAATTGAAATTTTTGAAGATTTCACCCACTGGCTTCCCTCCTTTTTGATGCAATTTCTCAAAATACATTTGCACCCAAGAAGGAATCCCGGAAATCACAGCCATATTTTCGTTGAAAGTTTCCTCTACAATCGCATTAACTTTGGTTTCCCAATCTTCAATACAATTCGTTTCCCAAGATGGCATTCTGTTTTTTTGAAGGTATTTTGGAACAAAATGAGCCACAATTCCAGACAATCGGCCTAATTTGACTCCATTTTTTTCTTTCAATATGGGGCTTCCTTGCAAGAAAATCATTTTACCGTCAACAAAATCAGCATTTCCGGTTTCATGAATGTAATGTAGAATTGCATTTCGAGCAGCTTCAATATGAAAAGGCATGGATTCCTTAGTCAACGGAATGTATTTAGCACCGGAAGTAGTTCCGGAAGTCTTGGCAAAATAAAGCGGTTTTCCTTTCCAAAGGATGTTTTCCTGACCTTTTACCACCTTATCAACATACGGTTTCAACGCCTCATAATCCCGAACTGGGACTTGTTTTGCAAAATCCTGTTCGTTTTTTATTTGATCAAAATGATGGTCGATACCAAATTGTGTTTTCTTCGCTTCTTTAATTAATTTTTGTAAAACCTTCTTTTGAGTTTCAATAGGATTAGTGGCCCAAAGTTGTGTTTTCTTGTATATTTTTTGTGCAAATAATTTGGCTGCAATTGATTTTATTGACATTTTTATTTTTGTTCTTTAAAAGATAAAAATTGTTTTTTACTCTTTTTTTGATTTTTTAGAAAGCGCTTTTTTTTCTTCTTTTGCTACTTGTTCCCGCAATTCCAGTTCTTGTTTTGATGCAGATAAATCAGCTTGAGAAGGTACTTCATCCGCAACCGAAAGTATAGAATCTTTATTGAATTTTGCATATTCTAACTCTCCTGTCAACACTTTTTGAATCGACTGGATGTATGCTTCATTTCTTTTTAAGGCTTTTGACAAAGAATCTGATTTTAAAGCCAGTTCCATTGCTTCCTTCTTTAATTTTGAAGAAGAATAACCTGGTATAAATTCTCGTAAAGGAGTAAAAGCAATAATAAATGTAGTGACAAATATGATGATTATGGCTCCCAATGACGCTACGATAAATACATTCATCAGGGTAAGTTTCAAAGAAAATGTCTCTTCAAAAGTATCTTCGTTAAGTATTATTAAACGTCGTTTATTGAATAAATTTTCTTTGAGTTTGCGCCGTTTTAGTCGTTTTTTTGACATACTTTTTTATTATTGAACAAATATAACAATTATTGTCGTTGATTGTATTCACATGTTTTTGTTCACTTTTTTTAACCTAAATTTATTTTTAATAAATTTTTAACGCTTTTGAAACCAAATAAATCTGCTAAAATGAGTTTCTGTTAAGTAATTCTATATACCTTTGCCTCTAAAGTTATTACAAATTTGCTTCGGCAATAAATTATTCAATCATGGGAAGATTAGGTGTTACAGAAATCCTCGTTATATTAGCGATTGTTTTATTACTTTTTGGTGGTAAAAAAATCCCGGAACTTATGAAAGGTTTAGGAAGCGGAATCAAAGAATTCAAAAATGCAGCTAAAGACGGTCAGCCAGCTGATAAAAAAGAAGACGAAACAAAATAAAAAAAAGGCTTTTCAATTATGAAAAGCCTTTTTTTTATTTTTAAAGTATCATACTTAACTGAATTCTCTTTCTATCCTCATCCACTTCCGTTACTTTTACCTGAACATGCTGGTGTAATTTTACCACTTCGTTTACATCGCTTACAAAACCTGCTTTGAGTTGTGAGATGTGAACCAAACCACTTTCTTTTACGCCAATATCTACAAAACAACCAAAATTAGTAATGTTATTAACAATTCCAGGCAAAACCATTCCTGATTTTACATCTTTTATCGTTTTTACATTCGGGTCAAATTCAAATACTTTAGCTGATTTTCTTGGGTCTAATCCGGGTTTTTCGAGTTCTTTTATAATGTCTTTCAATCCCAATAAACCTATTTCTGGCGTAATGTAATTTTCTGGTTTTATTAATGCTGTTTTTTCTTTGTTGGCAATCAAATCATGCACTGTCAATTTCAAATCTTTTGCCATTTTCTCCACAATTCCATACGATTCAGGATGAACCGCTGAATTATCCAACGGTTTTTTTGCATTCGAAATTCGGATAAAAGCAACCCCTTGTTGGTACGCTTTTTCACCCAAACGAGGGACTTTTTTCAGTTGTTTTCTATCTTGAAAAGGACCATTTTCTGAACGGTATTGAACTATGTTTTCAGCCAGCTTCTCTCCTATTCCGCTTACATAACTCAACAAATGTTTACTCGCTGTGTTGATATTTACTCCAACTGAATTTACGCAACGAATCACCGTACAGTCTAATTCTTCTTTCAACTTGTTTTGATCCACATCATGTTGGTATTGGCCTACGCCAATGGCTTTTGGGTCAATTTTTACCAATTCAGCTAAAGGATCACTCAATCGTCTTCCGATAGAAACAGAACCTCGTACCGTGACATCATAATTAGGAAATTCATCTCTAGCTATTTTTGAAGCTGAATACACCGATGCTCCCGCTTCGGAAACGATAAAAACCTGCACCACTCTATCAAAAGCTATTTTCTTAATAAAAAATTCGGTTTCTCGTGAAGCCGTTCCGTTTCCTATTGAAATCGCATCAATTTTATACGAATTGACCATCGAACGAATTTTTTTCATCGCCATGGCTTCCTCTTTTTGAGGCGCATGCGGATAAATGGTTTCGTTATACAATAAATCCCCTTTTTTGTCTAGACAAACAATTTTACAACCGCTTCTAAATCCTGGATCAATCGCCAGAATTCGTTTTTCACCCAAAGGCGGTGCTAATAATAACTGTCCCAAATTATTCGCAAAAACCTGAATCGAATTGGCATCAGCCTTAGCTTTTGCTTCTTGCAAAGCTTCGTTTGAAATAGCTGGATTCAACAATCGTTTGTAACTGTCCTCAATGGCTAATTGAACGTGTGGCGTAGTTTTATTTTGACTTTTTAAAACTAAAGCATCAATAATATCATACGCTTCATCAATATCTACTTCTACTTTAAACTTGATAAAACCTTCATTTTCAGCGCGAAGCATCGCTAATAATCTGTGCGAAGGTGCTTTAGTCAACGGTTCTGACCAATCAAAATATTGGTTGAATTTATGTGCTGCTTCGTCGTCTTTCTTCGTTTTTACTACTTTGGTTGTAATGGTGGCTTTGCGTTCGAACAATCTTCGGAGTTGTTTTCGAACATAAATATTTTCATTAATCCATTCGGCAATAATGTCTCTTGCTCCTTGCAAAGCTGCTTCTTCATTGATGACATTTTCATTCAAATATTGTGTTGAAATAAAATCGACATCATCATTATTTTGTGCCATGATGATTTTAGCTAACGGTTCTAATCCGTTTTCGCGGGCAGTATCGGCTTTAGTTTTTTTCTTCTTTTTGAATGGCAAATAAAAATCTTCCAATTCCTGTAAATCGAAACTTTGCTGAATTTTTTTCTCTAATTCTGTTGTAAGCGCATTTTGTTCCTGAATCGATTTTAAAATCGCTTCTTTGCGTTTTACCACCACTTCATACTCCTTTTGAAATTTAGCAATTTGCTCAATAAAAACTTCGTCCAGATTACCTGTTTTATCTTTTCGATACCTCGAAATAAAAGGAATCGTACAATCCTCTTGTAATAATTGAACGGTATTTTGAATGTTAATTGCTGTTGTTTGAACAGACTTAGCTATGAATTGTATGTTAGTCATTTTAAATTTAAGATTATAAAATCATATTGCTAAAATAGTATCTTTGAGTCAAAACTACTTATTTATGTCTTTTTTATTCTGGTATTTTCCGCTAATTAATTTAGTTGCGTTTTCAACAACAGGAGTAGACAAATGGCTCGCCGTAAAGCAAAAATGGAGAATTTCAGAACGTAATTTATTGTTTACAAGTATTCTGGGCGGAACAATTGGTTCTGGGTTAGCGATGCTTTTTTTTAAACATAAAACCTCAAAAGGAAGCTTCCTTTTGAGGTTTTACGGAATTACATTAATCCAAGTTTTAATCCTTTTTGTACTTTTTTATTCTGGAATAATAGAGTACTAACAAGAAATTTTATCTACTCTAGTTTGGTGCCTTCCACCTTCAAATTCAGTATTTAAAAACGCTTCTACCATTTCTACTGCTTGTGGAATTGAAGTAAAACGAGCAGGAATACTAATAATATTTGCATCATTATGTTGACGAGCCAAAACCGCAATTTCTTTCATCCAGCATAAAGCAGCGCGAACTTTAGATTGTTTATTCACTGTCATAGAAATTCCGTTTCCACTTCCGCAGATAACTATTCCAAAATCAGCTTTTCCTTCAGTAACATCCGTGGCAACTGGATGACCAAAATCAGGATAATCAACACTATCTGCTGAATCTGTTCCGTAATTAGTTACCTCATGCCCTTTTGCTTTAAGCATCTCAACAATTGCTTTTTTGTAATCTGGTCCTGCGTGATCGTTTCCTATGGAGATTTTCATCTTGTATGTATTAAGTTGTGTGGTGCAAATTTAAATAAAGAAATCTAGTTTTGCAGAATTTAAATTTCGCTTCTTTAATTGATTATTATAATTGATAAAAGTCAGTAAAAATAAAAGTTAACAATAGATTTTATAACTGTCAGATTACTATTTAATTAGCGGTTATCAACAATTCTAATAAATTTATAAATAGCTGTAAATCAATGTAGATTTTATATTTAAAATGTTAAAAATTTACATTGTTAATAGCAAAACGCAATCACTTGATATTCAGTTAACTTTAAATTAACATAGAATGTTCATAACTTTAGATAGAATATTAGAAGTTTTTTATGGTTGTAACCAAAAAATAAGTAATCCAAAACACACATTAGAAATCCAAATTTAGTTTGTTGAATTTTTAGAATAGTTATCAATATTAAAAAGTAGTTTATCAACAAATTTTAAAAAAGTACTTATTTACAAAATGAATTCTTTTTAGATTATTAACCATTGTTAATTAAAATTAGAAAAGACTTTAAAACGAATACTTTAGTATAAAATAACTATGTTGATAAGTCAGTATAACATCTTTTAACTTGATTTCAATACATTTTAAAATAAATTTATTGCCACTATTAACACACTATAATAACAACCAAGAAAGAATTTAAATTTAATTTTTCTTTTTGTTTATTTAAATATATGTTGACAACTTTGAAAAAATTAAAATTCAAAAAACAGATTTTTGTGTTCTAATTTCTTTTAAACGATTTTTAGATTGTTGTTCAAGTCATCTAAAAATTCTTGTACTTTTTCAAAATCATTAATGTGAATTTTAAGCTTGATTCCACCGTAAGCAAAACTCCCAAATGGATCGACGGAAACTAAGGTTTCGTTTTCAAAAAAATAATTAATTTTTTCTTGTTCTAATAAATGCTTCAGCACTACAATTTCATGTGAGTAATTAAAAATCGCAATTGTTTGAAAATCTTCCATTTTAATTGTTTTTATAAAGATACAACTATTCTTTAAAGTTATATTTTCTTTAAAACTGTGCACTCTGTACTAATAACAGTTAAGTATTTTGTAATTTTAAACTTTTAAGAACAGATATATGAGTAAAAGATTAAGAAAGCCGATAAAAAAAGAGAAAGACTACTCTGATAAAATATTAAAAATATTATCGCAAAGTGCTAATAAAGCATTCAATTATAAACAAATAGGAGCAAAGCTGGAACTCGACGATACCCAAAGCAGGAACCAAATTATAAAAGATTTGAAGATTCTGGCTTCTCAAAATAAAATAATAGAATCTGAACCTGGAAAATATTTAGTAAAAGCAATAAGCAAAGACTATTACGAAGGTAAAATTGACATGACAGGACGTAAAACAGCTTATTTTGTTTGTCCTGAAATGGAAGAAGATGTTTTTATTCCTACTAATAATTTGAACCACGCTTTAGACAAAGATATTGTTAAAGTGTATGTTTATAATCGAAGAAAAGGAAAAAGACCTGAAGGTGAAGTGATTGAAGTTATTGAAAGACATAAAACTGACTTTGTTGGTGTAATTGAGATTCAAGCTAATTTTGCTTTTGTTTCTACTGCAAATCCAAAAATGTACACTGATATTTTTATTCCAAAGGATAAAATAGGCGAGGCAGAGCAAGGCGATGTAGTTTTGGTTCACATCGAAGATTGGCCAGCGAGAGCCGATAGTCCTTTTGGTTCCGTAATAAAAGTTTTAGGGAAACCAGGAGAACACGATACAGAAATCCATGCCATTCTTGCTGAATATGGATTACCGTCAGAGTTTCCTATTGAAGTGGAAACGTTTGCACAAAAAATTGATACTTCGATAGAAGAAAGTGAAATTGCCAAACGTCGCGATATGCGTGATACATTGACTTTTACGATAGATCCAAAAGATGCGAAGGATTTTGATGATGCACTTTCATTTAAAAAATTAGAAAACGGTAATTACGAAATTGGTATTCACATTGCCGATGTATCTTATTATCTGCAAGAAGGCACAATCCTAGATGATGAAGCGTATCAAAGAGCAACTTCGGTTTATTTAGTGGATAGAGTAGTGCCAATGTTGCCCGAAGTATTATCAAATTTTGCGTGTTCATTACGTCCAAATGAAGAAAAATATACGTTTTCGGCCATATTCGAAATTACCGAAACCTCGCAGGTAGTGAACCAATGGTTTGGAAGAACAGTAATTTACTCTGATCAGCGTTTTGCGTATGAAGAAGCGCAATACATCATAGAAACCAAAGACGATGTGATTCCAGAAGAAATTTCGATAACAGGAAGTTCTTATCAAGTTTCTAAAGAAATTGTCGCTGCGACGCTAAAAATGGATGAATTAGCTAAAATTTTCAGAAAAAGAAGAATGGCTGAGGGAGCAATTTCTTTTGATAAAGTAGAGGTGAAGTTCAATTTAGATGAAGCCGGAGAACCTCAAGGTGTTTATTTTAAAGTTTCAAAAGATGCTAATCATCTGATTGAAGAATTCATGCTTTTGGCCAATAAAAAAGTAGCAGAATACATTGGAAAACAAAAGAAAACTTTCATTTACAGAATCCACGATGAACCAAATGAAGATAAATTAATTGCGATGCAAACAGTGATTGCCAAGTTTGGTTACAAAATTGATTTCCGTAACAAAGGCGATATTTCAAAATCATTGAATGCGTTAATGGAAGAAGTAAATGGTAAAAAAGAACAGAATTTAATTGATACTCTTGCAATTAGAAGTATGAGTAAAGCCAAATATTCTACGGATAACATAGGACATTACGGTTTAGCTTTTGAATATTATTCGCATTTTACCTCACCAATTCGTCGTTATCCGGATGTAATGGTACATCGATTATTACAACATTATTTAGATGGAGGTAAATCAGTTGATGAAGAAACGTATGAAACAAAATGTTTGCATTCGTCAACAATGGAAGGTTTAGCAACTAATGCTGAACGTGATTCTATCAAATACATGCAAGTAAAATACATGCAAGATCATCAGGATCAAGAATTTTTAGGTGTAATTTCTGGTGTGACGGAATGGGGAATTTATGTAGAAATTATTGAGAATAAATGTGAGGGAATGTGTAGAATACGTGATATAAAAGACGATTATTACACCTTTGACGAAAAACAATATGCATTAACCGGCGCAACTTCTGGAAAATTATTACAATTAGGAGATGAAATTTACGTTAAAGTAAAAAATGCTGATTTAGTTAAAAAACAACTGGATTTTAATTTTTTAAGAAGAATTGGAGAACCGTTAAAATAAAAAAATGAAAAAATTAGTGATTATTGCCTTTGTATTTTTAAGTCAAATGACAAATGCACAAGTAACGCGAAACTTAGGAGATTTTGATGAAGTAAAAGTATTTGATAAAATCAATGTAAAATTAATTCCAGCTTCAGAAAACAAAATAGTTATAACTGGAGACCGAGCAGATGAAGTGGAAACTGTAAACAAAAATGGTGAATTGAAAATCAGAATGCCATTTTCACAATTATTATCAGGTGATGCTATTACAATAAAACTATATTTTAAAAATATTGAAAGTATCAGTGCCAGCGAGGGAAGCTATGTTTCAAGTGATACTGATTTCAAACAAACAATGTTAGATTTGAATGCAAAATCAGGAGCAGAGATTAACATTGAAATAGATGTTGATAAAGTGAATGTAAAAGCCAGTGCAGGTGGAATAATTGATGTTTCTGGTAAAGCTACAAATCAAGATGTTGTTATTACATCAGGTGGAATTCTAAAAGCAATTGATTTACATACTACACAAACAACAATAAGCGTTGCTGCAGGAGGAAAATCTGAAATTCATGCAACTACATTGGTTGATGCAAAAGTGAAAGCTGGAGGCTCTATTTTTATCTACGGAAAACCAAAACAGATCAACAAGGAAGTTTTCATTGGCGGTACTATTTTAGAAAAAAATTAGTACTTTGGTTTAGATTTTATGGTAATAAATTTAAATTTTTAATGATAAACGATATTTTATCTGGTATTCCTTGGGGAATTTTCTTAAGTTTTATGATTGGTCCTGTTTTTTTTATTTTACTGGAAACAAGTATTATAAAAGGATTTAGAGCTGCTTTAGTATTTGATTTAGGCGTAGTTTCAGGAGATATTGTTTTTATTGGAATTGCTTATTTAGGAAGTTATAGGTTGATACAAAGTTTAAAAGATCAACCGGCACTTTTTATTTTTGGAGGTGTATTGATGTTAGTTTATGGTATAATTTCCTTCATACAATTAAAAAAAGAAGAAAAAATAAACACTGATATTATTGACAGGGAAATAGTAAAAAAAAACTATTTAAGCCTTTTTATAAAAGGGTTTTTGTTGAACATTATCAATATTGGTGTTCTTGGTTTTTGGCTTGCTATTATTATCTCAGTGGGACCAAAACTTGAAATGCAAACCTCTAGAATGATGACTTTTTTTATATCGGTAATTGTTTCTTATTTGTTTATTGATTGTATCAAAATACTTTTGGCTAAGCAATTAAAAACAAAACTAACACCGGTAAACATTCTTAAAATTAAGAAAGGAATCAGTATTGTAATGATGGTTTTTGGGATGGTTTTAATCACTCAAGGGTGGTTCCCAGAAGAAAAAGCAATGGTTAAAAAAGCATTTGACAAAATAGATAATTAATAATATTTTTATAAAATAGTAAAAGCCTTGACTCTAATTGATTTAGATTCAGGGCTTTTTTTTATTTAAACATGTAAGTCATTTAAGTTTTTAGTTACTAAATTATCAATTAAAATTATTTTTATACCATTAAGGAATTAAGTTTCATTAAGAATTAACACTTAATTTTTCTTAATTCCTTAATTTTTTTAATCAAACAAATTTGGTTCCCGGAAGAAAGAAAAATGGTTTTGACTCAAGGCATTTTATTTAACATTATAAGTTATTCAAGTATTATTTAAAACCATTAAGGAATTAAGTGTCATTAAGACTTTGTACTTAATTTTTCTTAATTCCTTAATGGTTTAAATTAGAAATTTTTAATTATTTATTAAAATGTGACATAAAAAAACCTCCAAATTGCTTTGAAGGTTTTAGAGGCATCTCCCGAAGCTTCAGGACGGATTCGAACTCTATCTTTACTTAATTTTTCTTAAAAATTGAAACAAAAAAAAGAGACACATTTCTGTATCTCTTTTAGAGGCATCGTCCGGATTCGAACCGGAGTAGGAGCTTTTGCAGAGCCCAGCCTAGCCGCTCGGCCACGACGCCATGGTTAAACGGATGGCAAAAGTACTTAAAAAGTTTAAAGTTTAAAAGATTAAAGTTTAAAAGTTTCAAAAAATATTTTTTTATCCTTTTTAAACATTTCTTATTTAACTTCTATATTCTTCCATTTCTATAGTAACTGCTTCAACATCACCACCAATAGGAGGATTGAGTTTAGAAACTGCAACAATAATTCTGGAAACTTCAGGAATTTCCTCAAAAATACGAGTTATGATTCGGTGTGCCACATGTTCTAATAAGTCCGAACGAATGGCCATTTCTTCTACAACAATGCGATTCAATAGCACATAATCTACAGTATCTTTCAAATCATCTGAGATACTGGATTTCCTCAAATCAGTCTTAACTTCTAAGTTTACGGTATAGTCAGACCCAATTTTTCCTTCCTCGATTAAACAACCATGGTAGGAGTAGGTTCTGATATTTTTAAGTTTTATGATTCCCATTATTATTTTTTTTGTTTATGGTGTAAAGTTTAAAGTGGAATTACTAACTTTTCATAGGTTTATATGGAAACAGTAAACATTAAACCTTAAACTTTTTTACCTTTGCTAAAATAAAACAAAAAAATGTCAACTGAAGAAAAATCACTCCATTTTATAGAACAAATCATTGAAGACAGTTTATCAAACAGTTTTCCCCAAGATAAATTACGTTTCCGTTTTCCACCTGAACCTAATGGGTATTTGCATATTGGCCATGCCAAATCGATTTGCTTGAATTTTGGTTTGGGATTAAAGTACAATGCACCAGTTAACTTACGTTTTGACGATACAAATCCTGCTAAAGAAGAGCAGGAATACGTAGATGCCATAAAAGAAGATTTACAATGGTTGGGCTTTAATTGGGCCGAAGAACGATATGCATCTGATTACTTCCAACAATTGTACGATTGGGCTGTAAAAATGATTAAAAATGGTAAAGCGTATATTGATAGTCAATCTTCAGAAGATATGGCTGCGCAAAAAGGTACGCCTACACAACCTGGAGTTGATGGACCTTATAGAAACCGTTCTATTGAAGAAAATCTTGCTTTGTTCGAAGGAATGAAAAATGGAGATTTTGAAGAAGGAAGCCATGTTTTGCGTGCTAAAATTGATATGATTTCGACTAATATGTTGATGCGTGATCCATTGATGTATCGTGTTTTACACCGTCATCATCATAGAACCGGAAACGATTGGAAAATCTATCCAATGTATGATTTTGCACATGGAGAAAGTGATTATATAGAGCAAATTTCACATTCTATTTGTACGTTAGAATTTGTAATGCACAGAGAATTATACAACTGGTTTTTGGACCAAATTTATGATGAATCAAAAGTAAAACCACATCAATATGAATTTGCGCGTTTGAACTTGAATTACACAGTAATGAGCAAGCGAAAACTGTTGCAATTGGTACAGGAAAATATAGTAAATGGCTGGGATGATCCAAGAATGCCAACTATTTCAGGATTAAGAAGAAGAGGATATACAGCCAATTCTATTCGTAAATTTTGTGATATTATTGGTGTTGCCAAAAGAGAAAATATAATTGATTTTTCACTTTTGGAATTTTGCTTACGTGAAGATTTGAATAAAACGGCTCCAAGAGTTATGGCGGTTTTAGATCCAATAAAATTAGTCATCACGAATTATCCTGATGATAGAGAAGAATGGTTAGAAGCCGAAAATAACCAGGAAGACGAAAGCGCAGGATTTAGAAAAGTTCCTTTTTCTAAAGAATTATTTATTGAACGAGAAGACTTTCTTGAAGATGCTCCGGCTAAGTTTTTCCGATTGAGTTTAGGCAGAGAAGTACGTCTTAAAAATGCGTATATCATTAAAGGAGAAAGTGTTATAAAAGATGCTGCAGGAACTATTACGGAGATTCATGTAACGTATGATGAAGACAGTAGAAGTGGAAGTGGGAGCGAAGCTAGTCAACGTAAAGTGGCCGGAACCTTGCATTGGGTTTCTATTCAACATGCTCTGGAAGCAGAAGTTCGTTTGTACGATCGTTTGTTTATCGATGAAGCGCCAGACAGTCATAAAGAGAAAAATTTCTTAGAATTTATGAATCCAAGTTCGTTACAAATTGTAAAAGGATTTGTAGAACCAAGTTTAGCAACGGTTCAATCTGGAGAGAAATTCCAGTTTCAACGTTTGGGTTATTTCAATGTGGATAAAGATACGGCTGAAGGCAAAATTGTCTTTAATAAAACCGTTGGATTAAAAGATGCTTGGGAAGAAAAAGGCAAAAAAGAAGAAAATTTATTGATGAATACTCAAAAAGAAATCAATAAATATGTAAAAGAAAAGGACGAAAAAAATTCCAATTTGATTCTAAATAACATTGTTGATAACATCAAAAGTATTGATAATTACAGTTTAATTATTCAGACAATTGTCAAAAGCATTAAAAATGATAACAACTCGCTGTTGTTTTCTAATTTGATTTTACATCATTCTGATAAAGTGCAAGTAAAAGATATCGAAGAAGAAGCTTTGACAAAATTATACACCATGTCATTAAAAAGTCAAATGGCAGCGGTTAGAATTTTAGCGATTGAAAATTTGCAAAATGATTTGAATAATTTTAGCCTTTTTGAAACACAACTTTCAGAATTAAAAACGAACGAGAAAAACGAAAAAGTGTTACAATTATTAAACGATCTTAAAATATAATTCAAAATATTAGTTATAGATTTTATCAATTAAAAGCTCTCTTCTTAGAGGGCTTTTCTTATTATTGTAATTTCTTATAAAAATATTGTTTTTAATATTTTTTTTCAATCGAAAATTACCTTCATAAATTGATTTTAAGACAGTTTTTTAAAACAAATGAGAATCAATATGGAATTCAAATAAATGTGTAACAGCTCGCTTTTATTCACTTTTTGTCTTATAAAATTACACTTTAACGAGTTGTTAACGGGTAGTTGTTAATAAATACGTATCTTTATGAAACAAACTTTTAAAATTAAGAATCATGTCGAATAATACAGGAAATACATTATTGGCTCTTTTGACTGGAGTAGCTATTGGAGCTGGAATTGGAATTTTATTTGCTCCGGATAAAGGTTCTAAAACAAGAGGAAAAATTAAAGATGGTTTTGATGATGCTAAAAACGAATTAAAAAATAAATTAGACAATGCATCTTTAGAATTGAAAGATAAATTCACAAGCGCAAAATATGACTTAGAAGGAACTTACGAAGAACTAGTTTCAAATATGAGTCACAAGACCGAAGATGTAATTTCTTTCTTAGAAGAAAAATTGGCGGAGTTAAAACGACAAAATGCAAAGCTTCAGAAATAGTCTTGATTCATCGATCTAACAAATCTTAAAACTAAATACATGGCTTTTGAAGAATTAAAAGAAAATACGGAGGATATTCAGGAACAAATACAAGGGTATATCCAGAGCAATGTGGCTTATTATAAATTATGGGGTTTCAAAGTAGCAATGAAATCTACGACCATGATTCTAAAGTTCACATTGATATTTTTGTGTTTTAGTATGGTTTTACTGTTTTGTTCAATAGCAGGAGCAATGGCAATTGGTAAATATTTAGATAGTTATCTATTGGGATTTTTAATAATTGGAGGAATATATCTATTGATAACCAGTCTATTATTTTTAATAAAAGATAAAATTGTAGAAGGACCAATATTAGAGAAATTTTCAGAAATATTTTTTAACGACTAAATCATGGATACCAAAAAATATTCTTCGTATGCTCAAATCGACAGAGAACTAGAAATTTTAAAAATTGAAAAAGAACTCAGTTATCAAAAATTGGTTTTTGGAGTAAAGAAAACGAAAGAAAGCTTTACACCTCAAAACATCGTAAGTGACTTAATAGGTTCGTATAGTTCCGTTATTCCTTATGGAGCAATCGTTTCGACGGCAGCACCATTTATACTTAATAAAGCAATACCGTTTATAAAAAATTGGTTTGCAAAAAGAAAAAGAGGCAATTAAGCCTCTTTTTTTATGAATTCAAGTAAATTATTCTTCTGTTTCCGGTGTTTCTGGAGCTTCTGGCCTTTCAGGTATTTCTATGTCTTTTTCTCTTCTGGAAGTTCCTTTTCCATTTCTCTTTTTCATTAATTCACCCACTTGATTGGAGGCGCTGAATGAAGCAATCATGTTGTTGAGCATGTCACTTCCGGCTTGCGGAGAATTAGGCAATAAAATCAAATTTGAATTGGCATCAGCACCAATAGCTTGTAGCGTATCATAATGTTGTGTAACTACGATTAATGCTGAAGCTTCCTGAGAATTTATTCCAACTCTGTTCAAAACATCTACACTTTCTACTAAACCTTTTGCAATTTCTCTTCTTTGGTTTGCAATACCTTGTCCTTGTAAACGCTTGCTTTCCGCTTCAGCTTCGGCTTTTGCTACAATTCTAATTCTTGATGCTTCAGCTTCAAATTCAGCTACCGTTTTTTCTCTATCAGCAGCATTAATTCTATTCATGGCATTTTTCACTTGAATATCTGGATCAATATCCGTTACTAAAGTGTTGATAATGGTGTATCCGTAAGTAGTCATGGCTTCATTCAATTCTCTTTTTACCGCAATGGCAATATCATCTTTTCTTTCAAAAACATCATCCAGTTTTAATTTTGGAACTTCGGCACGAACGACATCAAATACATAAGAAGTAATTTGATCGTGTGGATATTCCAGTTTATAAAAAGCATCATAAACAGTCTCTTTAATAACCATAAATTGAACGGAAACTTTAAGTTTCACAAAAACGTTGTCTTTGGTTTTTGTTTCAATGATAACATCTAATTGTTGGATTTTTAGATTTACTCGTCCTGCAATTCTATCTATTAAAGGAATTTTCAAATGCAAACCAGATTGTCTGATACTTAAAAATTTTCCAAATCGCTCAACAACAACAGCCGTTTGTTGTTTTACCGTAAAAAACGATGACAGTAAAATAAAGAACCCAAAGACTAGTAGGATAATTAATGCAATATTCATAATGTTTTTTGTTTTTAGTTATAAATTATCTCACAATTTACAAAAAAACTTTAGGTTTGTCTTTGTAAATTTCAATTATATGAGAAAGATAACGCTTACTTTATTTTTTATTTTCATTTCAATAACAGCCTTTTCGCAATATAAATACAGGGATTCAAATAGGATAGGAATCAGTTTTGGAGTCAATCAATTTACCTTGAACACTGATAATTTCCAGACAAAACCTGATTTGGGTTGGAATGCGGGGCTTTCTATGCGAGGAAATTTCTATAATAATTGGGACATGGTGTATAACATTCAATTTAGCGAGAATAATTTCTCTGTAGCAACCAACACTTTTACTTTGGCACAGGAAGACGTTAATTATAAATTGGCGTCAGCTCAAGTGTCTTTACAAGTAAGTTATAAACTTGTTGAAAATCATTTGAGTATTGAGTTTGGACCAATTGTTCAAGTAAATGGAAAATTAAATATTGATAATACAGATGAAAACAATGTCATTTCTGGTACAACTTTGCTAGCCAAAGATATTAGGGAGATTTCAAATTTTAATTTTTATCCAACGGTTGGAATCACGTTTGGTGTTCGTCATTTCAGAGCTAATGTTTCCTATCAATATGGAGTCAATAACATGCTTGAAAACTTGAACAACAAGAATTTAGGAGTAAATTTCAAAGGGAATCCAGGAATACTAAATGGGAATTTGATTATTTATTTGTAACTAATCACATAAGAATATAAGGTAGAAGGCTCAAAATTCACTAAATTAAATGTATTGAACTTTGAGCCTTCGTGATGATCTTTGTGTTTAAAAACTATAAAGTAGCTATTGCTTTTTGAATTCTCTTAATCGTTTCGTCTTTTCCAATTACTTCAACAATATCAAATAGGTGAGGACCTTTCAGCGCTCCAACCAAACTCAAACGAAATGGTTGCATTACTTTTCCCATTCCAATTTCGTTTTTTGTCATCCAGTCTTTTACAATCGTTTCGATATTCATAGAACTAAAATCTGTGATTTCTTCTACTACAGAAATTAATTCCTGCATTAATGCGGGAGTTTCTTCCTTCCAATTTTTGCTGGCTTTTTCATCATACGCTGTTGGAGCCACAAAAAAGAAATCACTCATTTCCCAAAATTCAGAAACAAAATGCGCACGTTCTTTGATTAAAGAAACCACTTTTGTTAAGACACTTTCATCAACAGAAAACCCTTTTTCTGCCAAAATAGGAGCATAGGCTTTCGCCAAAGTTGCATCTTCTTGCTTGATTAAATATTGGTGATTGAACCATTTGTTTTTTTCCGGGTCAAATTTAGCTCCAGCTTTATGAACTCTGTTCAAGTCAAATGCTGCCACTAATTCTTCCAGCGAGAATAATTCTTTATCGGTTCCGTCATTCCAACCTAATAATGCTAAAAAGTTGATTACTGCTTCCGGGAAAAATCCTTTTTCTCTGTAACCTGATGAAACGCCTTCTGCGGTTTGCCAATCCAATGGAAATACAGGAAATCCCATCTTGTCACCGTCACGTTTGGATAATTTTCCGTTACCAATAGGTTTCATAATCAATGGTAAATGTGCAAATTCCGGCGCTTCCCAACCAAATGCGCGGTACAATAAAACGTGTAAAGGCATTGATGGTAACCATTCTTCACCACGAATTACGTGAGACGTTTCCATTAAATGATCATCTACAATATTAGCCAAATGATACGTTGGCATTCCGTCACTTTTAAATAATACTTTATCGTCCAAAAGATTCGTTTCAAATTTCACATCACCACGAATAATGTCATGCAAATGCAAGGTTTCATTCACTGGAGTTTTAAAACGGATGACATAATGTTCTCCAGCAGCAATTCTTTTAGTAGTTTCGTCTGCAGAAATCACTAGCGAAGTGTCCAGTTTTTCTCTGTTGGTATGATTGTATATAAAGGTTTTTCCTTGTTCTTCTTCTAGTTTTCGTGCTGCATCCAAAGCTTCGGCTGTATCAAAAGCATAATACGCATTTCCGGAATTGATTAATTCAGCAGCATATTGTTGGTACAAATCTTTTCTTTCGCTTTGACGGTATGGACCAAATTTTTCATTTTTACCAATAGTCTCATCTGTTGCAATGCCTAACCATTCCAGTGCTTCCATGATATATTCTTCGGCGCCTGCAACAAAACGATTTTGGTCCGTATCTTCAATTCTCAGGAAGAAAACACCATTGTTTTTTTTTGCAAACAAATAATTGAATAGTGCGGTACGAACTCCGCCAATATGTAAAGGTCCAGTTGGACTTGGTGCAAAACGCACCCGAACTTGTTTAGACATTGCTATAAATTTTTTGCGAAGATACAAATTCGATTTCTCTTGTTATTATCTGAAAATGAGATAATGTAAGATTAATGAGTTTAATGATTTTTAACATTTCTTTATTCATATAAATTATTACTTTTATTGGTTACAAAAAACAAAGTAGAAATTTTGGAAACTCAGCAATTTATTTATCAAAAATTAGAAGCTTTCATCAGAAAGTTTTACACCAACGAATTGATTCGGGGAACTATTTTCTTTATCGGTTTAGGATTGTTGTATTTCCTATTTACGCTTTTTGTTGAATATTTTCTTTGGCTCAAGCCAATGGGAAGAACGATTTTATTTTGGACTTTCGTTGGAGTAGAAGTGTATCTGTTGTTCCGTTTTATTTTGTTTCCAATTTTTAAATTATTCAAACTTCAAAAAGGAATCGATTACAATCAGGCTTCGTCAATTATTGGAAATCATTTTACGGAAGTGAGTGACAAACTTACTAACTTTTTACAATTATCAAATCCGAATGATTATCAAATAAAATCGGAATTATTAGCTGCTTCGATTGAACAAAAAGCCAATGCGTTGCAACCAATTCCTTTTGGTAACGCTATAAACTATAATGTTAACAGGAAATATTTTCCTTTGGCTTTGATTCCAATATTGTTATTTGCTTTTTTTTACTTCTCCGGAAACAGCAATATGATTTCTCAAAGTTTGAATAGAGTAGTGCACTTCAATTCGACTTTTTTGCCACCTGCACCATTTAAATTTGCAGTTCTTAATTCTAATTTACAAACTGAACAAGGAAAGGATTTTATCCTTCGAATTAAAACCGAAGGGAAAGTAGTTCCTGAGAATGCGATGATTTTTATTGATGATGAAAGTTATTTTATGGAATCGACTAAAGCGGGAGAGTTTCAATTTAAGATGGCAAAGCCTTCAGAAAATATTTTGTTCCACGTGGAGGGAAATGCTATTTCTTCTCCGGATTATGAATTGAAAGTGATAACTGTTCCATCGATTGCTAATTTTGAAATGCAGTTGAACTTTCCTTCGTATTTGAATAAAAAATCAGAAACTATCAAAGGAACAGGAAATGCAATCATTCCGGAAGGAACGAGTGTGACTTGGAAAATGAATACACAAGCGACAGAAAATGTAGTGTGGATGGATGGAATCTCGAAAGCTACTTTTTCAATAACAGAAAACACCTTTGTTTTATCAAAAAATATAGTTCAAAACACAGATTATCAAATCCTTACTTCAAATGATAAGGTAAAAAACTATGAAAAACTCAATTATCAGCTTACTATTGTCAAAGATCAGTTCCCAACAATCAATGTGAACAATGCACCAGACAGTTTGAAGGTGGCTAAGAACTATGTTTTAGGTCAAATCTCCGATGATTATGGTTTGTCTAAACTTCAGATTGTTTATTACGAAAGAGAGAAGCCACAAACTGCTAAACGTGGAACAATTGCTATTAAGAAAGGTGCTTTTGACCAATTCGTGTTTTCGTTTCCAAGTAATCTTCCGGTAGAGCAAGGCGTGTCTTATGATTATTATTTTGAAGTTTTTGATAGCGATGCAATCCATAATTTCAAAAGTACAAAGTCTTCTGTTTTCTCGAATCGTGTTTCTACAGATGAAGAAAAAGAAGATCAAATTTTGCAGCAGCAAAATGTCAACATTAACAGTTTAGAGAAGTCTTTAAAAAATCAGGATAAGCAAATCTCTGAAATGGAGAAGTTGCAAAAAACCGGAAAAGAAAAAGAAAATCTGGATTTCAAAGATCAGCAAAAAGTAAATGATTTCATCAAGCGTCAAATGAAACAGGATGAGATGATGAAAGAATTTTCTAAAAAAATGAACGATAATTTGGAGCAATTCAAAACCGATAAGAAGGATGAATTAAAACAAGAGCTTCAAAAACGAATGGACAAAGCGGAAAAGGAATTGGAGAAAAACCAGAAACTTTTAGATGAATTGAAAGAACTAAACGATAAAATTCAGAATGAAGAGTTGTTGACTAAGTTGGATAAATTTAAACAAAACAGTAAAAATCAAACTAAGAATTTAGAACAATTAGTAGAGTTGACAAAGAGGTTTTATGTAGAAAAGAAAGCGGAACAATTAGGAGACAAATTAGACAAGCTTTCTGAGAAACAAGATAAGTTATCTAATGATGAAAAGGAAAACAAACTAGACAAGCAAGAAGATATTAATACTGAGTTTGACAAAATCCAAGAAGATTTAAATGATTTGGAAAAAGAAAATAAGGAGTTAAAATCACCTTTGGATCTACCTAAAGACGATGCTAAAGAGAAAAGTATTGATGAAGATTTGAAGAAAGCTTCTGAGGAATTGAAGAAGGACAAAAAAGATAAAGCTAAGCCAAATCAAAAAAGCGCATCTAAGAAAATGAAAGAGATGGCGAAAAAAATGGAGCAAACTTTGGAGGAAGGTGAGATGGAACAGCTGGAGGAAGATGTTGCCATGTTAAGACAAATCTTGGACAACCTATTAGCATTTTCTTTATCCCAGGAAGACTTGATGAACCAATTTAAAAAGCATAAATCAGGATCTCCGGCGTTCAATAAAAACATAAAATTCCAACAGGATTTAAAACAACAGTTCAAGCATGTTGATGATAGTTTGTTTGCGATGTCGTTGCGCAATCCTAAAATTGCGGAGGATATTACTAAAGAGATTGGCAATGTAGTTTACAACGTAGATAAGTCTTTGTCCAGTTTAACAGATGCTCAAGTTCCAAAAGGTTTGTCGCATCAACAATATACCATTTCTGCGGCTAACAAATTAGCAGATTTCCTAAGTGATATGCTTAACAATATGCAAATGCAAATGTCAGGAATGGGCTCTGGTAAACCTAAACCAGGTCAAGGACAAGGAATGCAATTGCCGGATATTATTAAAAAGCAAGAAGGTCTTGGCGAGAAAATGAAAGACGGAATGAAGAAAGGCGAGAAGCGTGGTGAAGGACAAAAGGGACAAAATGGCAAGCAAGGTAAGCCAGGGGAATCAGGTCAAGATGGTGAGGATGGTGAAGGCGATGCACAGGCTATTATGGAAATTTATAAAGAGCAAAAACAATTACGTGAAGCATTGCAAAACGAATTGAACAAACAAGGATTCGGTGGAAATGGACAAAGCGCTTTGGAACAAATGAAGCAAATTGAAAAGCAATTGTTGAACAAAGGTTTTAAGAACGAAACACTTCAAAAAATTTTAAATGTAAAACAAGAATTGTTGAAATTGAATTCTGCCATTCAGCAACAAGGAGAGGAAAATAAACGCCAATCTGAAACTAATAAAAAGGAGTTTAATAATCAATCTAATGCGCTGCCAGCTGCTTTATTAGATTATTTAAATAGCATAGAAATATTAAATAGACAATCCTTACCTTTGCGCTCGAATTTTAATCAAAAGGTTCAAGAATATTTTAATAAAAAATGATCAATTTTAATTACGAAACCGACTTTAATTTAGACAACGAAGAAGCTACAGCTGCTTGGTTGGGATATGTTATCACCTCGGAAAACAAGAAAGAAGGAGAAATAAATTATATCTTTTGTGACGATGAGTATTTGCATAAAATCAATGTAGAGTATCTCGATCACGATACATTAACAGACATTATCAGCTTTGATTATTCTATGGGTAATGAATTGAACGGAGACATTTTTGTTTCTATCGAAAGAGTAAAAGACAATGCTACTGACTTTAATGTTTCCTTTGAGGAAGAATTAAAGCGAGTGTTGGTTCACGGCATTTTACATTACTGCGGTTACAAGGACAAAGGTGAGGCCGAAGAGCTTTTAATGCGTTCTAAAGAAGATGAAAAAATCGCTATGTTTCACGTGGAACAATAGTGTCTTTCAAATTTTCAAATCAAAAGTGTTTCACGTGGAACATATAAGGTTGGTTTGAAAATAGGTTTGCAATGTTTCACGTGGAACAAAATATAGATTTCAAAATTACAATCCTGAACAAGGATTAAATTATAAAAGAAGATGTTTCTAAATGAATATGATGTAATCGTTGTGGGTGCAGGGCATGCAGGTTCAGAAGCTGCAGCCGCTGCCGCAAATTTGGGTTCAAAAACCTTATTGGTAACAATGAGTTTGCAGAATATTGCCCAGATGTCATGCAACCCAGCGATGGGCGGAATAGCCAAAGGACAAATTGTGCGTGAGATTGATGCGCTTGGAGGATACTCGGGAATTATTTCGGACAGAACTGCAATCCAGTTCAAGATGTTGAACAAATCCAAAGGTCCTGCAATGTGGTCGCCGCGTGTTCAAAGTGACCGTATGCGTTTTGCTGAGGAGTGGAGAATGATGTTGGAAGGAACTCCAAATCTTGATTTTTATCAAGAAATGGTTAAAGGTTTGATTATTGAAAATGGAAAAATAAAAGGAATCCGAACTTCGCTTGGAGTTGAAATTCGATCTAAATCGGTTGTGTTGACCAATGGAACTTTCTTGAATGGTTTGATACATATTGGTGAAAAACAATTTGGCGGAGGAAGAGCAGGCGAGAGTGCTGCACATGGAATCACCGAAGATTTAGTTGCTGCAGGTTTTGAATCGGGTCGAATGAAAACGGGAACACCTCCAAGAGTAGATGGACGTTCTTTGGATTATTCAAAAATGAATGAAGAAAAAGGAGATGCTAAACCGGATAAGTTTTCCTATTCGGATGTGACTTCTCCGTTGGTTCATCAGAGATCTTGTCACATGACGTACACGTCTCTTGATGTTCATGATATTTTGAGAGAAGGTTTTGATCGTTCTCCAATGTTTAACGGAAGGATAAAAAGTCTTGGACCAAGATATTGTCCGTCAATTGAAGATAAAATTAATCGTTTTGCAGATAAAGAAAGACACCAGTTATTTGTGGAGCCAGAAGGATGGAATACGTGCGAGGTTTATGTAAATGGATTTTCCACTTCGCTTCCTGAGGATATTCAATTTAAAGCCTTGAGTTCTGTTGCAGGATTTGAGAAGGTGAAATTCTTTCGTCCTGGTTATGCAATCGAATATGATTATTTTCCGCCGACACAATTGAAACATACTTTGGAAACAAAATTAGTTGAAGGATTGTATTTCGCCGGACAAATAAACGGTACTACCGGATATGAAGAAGCGGCTTCTCAAGGATTGATGGCTGGAATTAATGCACATTTAAAAGTACATGAAAAAGCGCCGTTAATTTTAAAAAGAGACGAAGCGTATATTGGAGTTTTGATTGACGATTTAATTACGAAAGGAACGGAAGAGCCTTATCGAATGTTTACGTCTCGTGCAGAATACAGAACTTTGTTGCGTCAGGATAATGCCGATTTCAGATTGACGCCGATGTCTCATGAAATAGGTTTGGCTTCAGAAGCGCGTTTGCGCAGAATGGAACACAAATTAAATGAATCTGAAAAAATGGTAGCATTCTTCAAAGAAACGAGTGTTTCGGTTGCGGAAGCAAATCCTATTTTAGAATCAAAAGATACGGCGCTGATTACACAAGGAGATAAAATGTTCAAAGTGTTTTCTCGTCCGCAAATTGATTTAGAAGACATCATGAAATTTGATAAGGTTGCAGCTTATGTTGCAGAAAATGATTTGGACCAAGAAATTTTGGAACAAGCAGAAATTCAAGTGAAGTATTCTGGTTATATCGAAAAAGAAAGAAACAATGCTGATAAGTTGCTTCGATTGGAAGATGTGAAAATTCCGGAGAATTTTGATTATGAAAAAATCAAATCAATGTCGATTGAGGCAAAACAAAAATTAAGTAAGATTCGTCCGGTAACTATTTCTCAAGCATCAAGAATCAGTGGCGTTTCGCCAAGTGATGTTTCTGTATTGTTGATTTATATGGGAAGATAAGATTTGAGATGTATGATTAACGATTTTTGATTTAAATCTACAATCAACTGTTCCACGTGAAACTACGCTGTGAAGCCTTGCTATAATTGAAGAATCGCAAAAATAAATAATTTAGCCCTGAAAGCATCCGTTGGTGTTTTCAGGGTTTAGTTTAAAATTAAAATATAAAAGCACTATTAATTAATGGACATTTTAAACCAACAGCCTTTTTTAACCGTTAAAGATTATTCTGTTTCTCAAGAAATTTTCGATTTATATCATGATGAGAAATTGGATATGCTGATTACGTCTCCACAACCCAGCTTAGAGAATTCAGGAAAGTACTACGAAAGCGTTGATTATATTTCGCACACAGATAGTAAACGATCTTTATTTGAAAAAGCATATCATTTTGTAAAAAGCATTGCGCTTAAAAACAAATTGAATTTAATCAATTCATTGCAACCGAATAAAGGTAGCGTTTTAGATATTGGTGCTGGAACAGGAGATTTTTTGTCTGTTGCCAAAGAAAACGGTTGGCAGACGATAGGAGTAGAGCCAAGCGAAAAAGCAAAAGCTATTGCAAAAAAGAAAGGCGTTTTATTTGTTGGGGAAACCAGTGAATTAGACAATCACTCTTTTGATGTGATTTCGATGTGGCATGTTCTGGAACACGTTCCAAATTTAGAAAACCAAATCAAAGAGTTGAAACGATTATTAAAACCGAACGGAGCTTTAATTATTGCTGTTCCAAATTTCAAATCTTTCGACGCAAAACATTACGGAAAGTTTTGGGCTGCTTATGATGTGCCAATTCATTTTTGGCATTTCTCTAAAACGGCTATAAAAATGCTTTTCGAAAAAGAAGAAATGAAATTGGTAAAAGTACTTCCTATGAAATTCGACTCTTTTTACGTGAGCTTACTTTCGGAAAAATACAAAACGGGCAAAATGAATTATATAAAAGCCTTTTTCATCGGTTTGCAGTCGAATTGGAAAGCGAAGAACAATTTCGAGTATTCTTCACACATTTACATCTTAAAAAACAACTAAAAATCATTTTAAGCGCATTTAAGGATAGTTTTTAATGAAATCAAGGGTAATTGTCGGATTTTTAAATTAATTCCTTTAGTTAAAAGATATGAAAGCCGCTTTTGATAGTCGTAAATTATTCATTCATCAATCACAATAAGAAAATCTTATATCATAAAAATGTAGCATTTTTTAAACTTTATGTCAATGCTGTCTATTTTTTTATATTTTTGTGACCAATACTTAAAAATTAGAAATTAACCAAAATGAAATCGAAGATTCAAGAATACCAAAAAATAAATATTAAAAACATGAGTAAAAAAGCATTATTAATTATCGCACTTTCAATTTCACTAGTTGCTTGTAACAAACCAGCCGAAGCAGCTAAAGAAGTAAAAACAGCTTACGTAGACACTTCTGAATTAATGAAAGAATATACAGAGGCAAAAGACCTTGAAGCAAAATATAAAACAAAAGCGGAGGAAAAAGGAAGACAGCTAGAAGCTGAAATTAATCGTTTCAAACAAGAAGCTGCAAATTTTCAAACTCAAGCACAAGCAAACGGTCAAGCTTGGGCACAACAAAAAGGTGCTGAATTACAAAAGAAAGAACAACAATTAAGTTACGCACAACAAGCGTTGTCTCAGGAATTGCAAGTGGAGAGCGGAAAAGAAATGGATTCTTTAGTAAGCGGCGTGAAAAAATTCATCAAAGCGTACGGTAAAGAAAAAGGATATGCGTACATCTACGGAACAGGTGACGCGGCTTCAATTCTATACGCTGAAGACAAATTTGATATTACAAAAGAAATTATCAAAGCCTTGAATGACAAATACAAAGCACCTGCTAAGACAGAAGAAAAAGCAGAAGCTAAAAAATAATTTTTTTATATTAATTCAAAAAATTGCCTTCGTCTAGCTTTAGATTGAAGGCATTTTTTTTGAAGCTATTTACTTCGTCAGTTCGCTTCGCTCGTGTCCCGCTATCTGCTGTAAACGTAGTTCACTGAACTCCAATTAAAATGAAAGTATAGTGAAGTAATCTCTCGTTTAGAAAGTGTTTTTTCTTACTCATAAAAGGAGCTTCCGTTGGTCGCTCTTTTCCGGTCATAAAAAAATCACTTTCTAAATTTCGAGGATTTCCGCTACTATCGGGGCTAAAAACATTGGTATTATTAACATAAAATGTTTTCCAATATTAAAATAGTATTACTAATTTTCAATACTTTAGCTTTATATATACACGCCTAATGCAAACCATTTCAGAAGCCGCCGCTTATACCTTACGATTTATCAATCAAACCCATCGATCCGTTTTCCTTACCGGGAAAGCAGGAACGGGAAAAACTACCCTTTTACGGGAAATTATTCAAACCACGCACAAGAATACTGTTGTTGTGGCGCCAACTGGAATTGCCGCTTTAAATGCTGGCGGAGTTACGATTCACTCGATGTTTCAGTTGCCGTTTGGAGGATTTATTCCGGATAATTCATCGCCTCAATTTTCCGAAAGCACCAAATTTGAAACCAAAGCTACGTTGCGCAGACATTTCAAAATGAGCGGTTTGAAGAAATCAGTGATTCGCAATATGGAATTGTTGATTATAGATGAAGTCAGTATGCTTCGCGCTGATTTGCTGGATGCTATGGATTATATGATGCAAACCGTCCGAAAAAAAAATACTGCTTTTGGTGGCGTTCAAGTCTTGTATATTGGCGATTTATTGCAGTTGCCACCAGTAATTCGGGACGAAGAATGGCGTACGCTGAAAACCTATTACAAAGGAAAATTCTTTTTTCATTCGCACGTTGTGCAGCAACATCCGCCTTTATACATTGAACTGTCCAAGATTTTTCGTCAAACTGATGATACGTTTATTTCGGTTTTGAATAATCTTCGCAACAACCAAATTTCGCAACAAGACATTCAAACTTTAAATCAATACGTTAAACCCGATTTTGATTTAAAAGCAAATAAAGGATATATCACATTAACAACGCACAACAACAAAGCCGATACGATGAATGCGCAGGCTTTGGAAGATCTGGAAGGAAAGTTAGTCATTTACAAACCCGAAATAACCGGTGATTTTCCGGAAAAGATATTTCCCGTGGAACAACAACTGCAGTTGAAAGTGGGCGCGCAAATCATGTTTGTAAAAAACGATTTGTCTTTTGATAAGCACTATTTCAACGGAAAAATGGGCGTTATCAAATCGCTTTCGAGTCAGGAAATTCTGGTTCACTTCCCGGAAGAAAACAAAACTATAGAAGTCGAAAAATACGAATGGCAAAACATTCGCTACAAAGTAGATGAAACTACCAAAGAAATTGAGGAAGAAGTTTTGGGAACTTTTGTGCATTATCCCATCAAATTAGCTTGGGCAATTACGGTTCATAAAAGCCAGGGATTGACATTTGATAAAGCTGCACTTGATGTTTCGCAAGTTTTTCTTCCTGGACAGGCGTATGTCGCATTATCGCGTTTGCGCTCGTTAGAAGGGCTTATTTTGCTTTCTCCGCTGCGTATGAATGGCATTTCAAACGATCAGGATGTGATGGATTATTCGTTGAACAAAGCTTCGGATTCGTTTTTAGAGAATGCCTTGCATTTTGAAACCAAAAATTTCATCCATAACTATCTGATAAACACGTTCGATTGGAATGATTTGGCTCAGGAATGGCGCAATCACCGATTCAGTTACAATGAAAACTCGGAAGTTTCAGGAAAATCAAAACATGCCTTATGGGCCAAAAAGCAAACGGAAGTCATCGAACAGCTTTTGGATCCATCCAAAAAATTCATTTCACAATTGAATAAGCTTTTTGGTCAGGAAACAGTCGATTTAAATCATGTTTCGGAACGCATTCAAGCCGCTTTCAGTTATTTCTTGAAACCAATGGACGATTTGGTTTTTGAAATTCTTTGGAAAATAGAAGAAGTAAAACGCATCAAAAAAGTAAAAGCGTTTTACGATGAATTAATTGTGCTGGAAGAATTGCAAACCAAGGCCGTTCTGCGCTTAATGAAGGCCAAATTATTGATAGAAACTGTTGTGTCGGGAGAAACCATTTCGAAAGAGAAATTAACGTCCTCAGAAATAAAAAAATACATCAGCCGTAAAACGGAAGCCATACAAAATCAGTTCAAGGAATTAAATATTACACTGATTGAAGACGATAGGGACGTGGAACGTTATACTGCGAAGAAATCTAAAACAGCAGTACCTAAAAAATCAACAGTTCAGGAAACCTACGAATTGTGGGTAGAAAAGAAATCAATTGAAGATATTGCTACAATCAGGGTGCTGACCAAACAAACGATTTACTCGCATTTTGTGAAGTTGATACAAACCAAAGCGGTATCCATTTCGGAAGTTTTACCGGAGGATAAAATGCAGGATTTAGCAACTGCTTTTGCAGGATATAGAGAAGAATCACTGAATACCATGATGGAAAAACACGGCCATAAATTCTCTTGGGAAGAAGCGAGAATGTACAAAGCCAGTTTAAATTAAAAACAACAAAGTGCTAAAGCTAAAAAACCCTATTCGGTAAGAATAGGGTTTTTGTTTTATAGTGATTGAATCAATATCCAAGCCTCTGGATTGTGCTTTTCATTGATTTCTTTTTTTGCTTTTTCTGCTTCAGCAAATGTGGCGTAACTACCATATAAAACCGGAAAATAACCGTTTCTGTTAGGAGCGATCCGTTTGGCATCATATCCTAAACGAGTCAAAATTCGTAAAGTTTTATCAGCATTTTTTTCTTCTCGGTACACGCCAGCCATAATGTGATACGGCATTTTTATTTCCTTGTCGGATTTTAAAGTAAGCGTCACGGCAGGAACTGGACTTTCGATGAAGAAAGTGGCTTGCTGAATTTTATTTTGAACTTGTTTTTGAACGGCAGTTTCAACAAGAATCGTTTCTGAGGCAATTTGGTTTTGGTACATTGGATAACCAAAACTTCCTGCAAGACCTAATCCTAATACAAAAATAGCAGCGTATTTTAAATATGGATTTGCTGTTCTGGTCTCAAGAACCATAGTGATGGTTGCTTTCTCTTCGATTGCTTCCACTTCTTTTTCGAAGATTTCTCTTTTTACAAGTGGTGAAACAAAAGGAGCCAATCCAAAAGAACTAGTTAAATAATTTGTTTGATCGTAAGGCGTGAAAACAATGTTTTTATCTGCATTCAGACGAAGATCACCTACATTTTTTATTGAAATAAGTTCGTTTTCTTCAAATGCTTTTTTCCAATTAAATACCTCGTATTGAATTTTACTTACGGCATATTCATAAGAAGTTTTTTCTGCTAAAGCGATATGATTGGCTAATAAACCATCATTGTTTTTTAGATTTGCATTGAAAGCAATCATTTTTTTGGGTGGAGAAAATGAATTTGTACTTTCGTTTAGTTTAGCCGATTGAATTTCGGTCAAAAAAGCTCCGAAACCAGGAATGGTTACACATTGATAACGGTATAAAAGCTGCGCGATGTATAGTTCGATTTTCATACTTACAAAGTTATACAACGAAAATAGTTATCAAAATTTTATTCACAATTTTTATTAACAATCCGCATAAAAATTTATACATTTCACTCTCAAATAATTAGCATGAAAGAGCAGGATTTATTTTATTTATTGGCATTGCAAAGAATAGAAGGCGTGGGCGACATAATGGCCAAAAAACTGCTGACTCATTTTGGAACTGCGGAAGCGGTTTTTAATACTAAGGCTTCCCAACTCGCTGCTATTGATGGAGTTGGATCTGTTTTACTGAAAAATTTAAGAGACAAATCGGTTTTCGAAAAAGCAACTCAGGAACTGGAGTTTATAAAAGCAAATGAAATTAATGCAGTTTATTTTCAGGACGTAGATTATCCGGAACGCTTGAAACATTGTATTGACGGACCAATTTTATTATTCACCTCTGGAAATATCAATTTAAAAAACAGAAAAATAATCAGCATTGTAGGAACGCGCCAAATTACCTCGTATGGAACTGAATTTTGCAGAAAATTGATAGAAGATTTAGCTCCGCTAGATCCTATAATCGTAAGTGGTTTTGCTTATGGTGTTGATATTGTCGCACACCAACTGGCAATGGAACATAATTTACAGACGATAGGCGTGGTGGCGCATGGGTTGAACCAAATTTACCCAAAAACCCATAAAAAATATGTATCGAAAGTCGAGCAGAACGGTGGTTTTATGACCGAGTTTTGGAGTTCCTCGAATCCTGATAAGGAAAACTTCGTAAAAAGAAACAGAATCGTTGCGGGAATGTCTGAAGCGACCATCGTAATTGAGTCAGCCGATAGAGGCGGTTCGTTGATTACGGCAAACATGGCCAATGATTACAACCGTGATGTTTTTGCGGTTCCGGGACGTGTTACGGATAAGTACAGTCAGGGTTGCAACAACCTGATAAAAACCCAAAAAGCAAATGTCTTGACAAGTGCTGCGGATTTGATTTATATTTTGAATTGGGATATTCAAAAAGAATCCAAACCAGTACAGAAACAATTGTTTGTAAGCTTAGACGATGACGAGCAAAAAGTATACGATTATCTCCTTAAGACCGGAAAAGAACTTATGGATATTATTGCTTTGCGCTGTGATTTCCCTATTTATAAAATCTCAGGAATGTTGTTGAATATGGAATTGAAAGGTGTGATTCGGCCTTTACCGGGGAAATTGTTTGAGGCTATTTGATTTAATCCTATCAGGGTTCGAAACCCTGATAGGATTGTAATTATTATTTAACCTCAAATCCTAATTTTTCTCTTATTCTTTGTTCCTGTATCTGCATAACCTTGCCTTATCGAAGCATATCAATCATAAATCACAGTAGTTGTATTTACATGAAGAGATTCATCTTTATTTTTAATTAAAAATACTTCATAATTATTAAGATATTGATTGAGTCCAAAATAATCTAATTTAACAAATTTATTTTCATCAAAAAATTTTGAGTGTCTTACAAATTCTTTAAGATGCAGTACTTTTTTTGACTTCAGACCAAATATGGTTTTCATTTTCTCGAAGAAAATGATTTCACTCCCTTTACTATCTTCAATTAAATAACTCCCAGGAGTAATCTTTGATTCATAAACATAATCATTATCCAACTTAAAAAAAAGTGTATCTTTTATTTTATTGGTGATTTCATTTTCTCCTTTACCAATTGGATAGTAAGAATGATACTCTAAATATCTAGGCTGGATAAATTCATTACCATTGACAAAGTATATTATGTATTTATCGGTCAATGAATCTTTTAGTTTCCATTTGTCTATTATTCGGTTATATTTTCCATCATAATAAAATTTTCGGTTTTCAATGTAGTTTTTTATAGATAGGATTTTTTTTGGCTTTAGCCCTTTTGTTAAAAAACCATTGCCAACAAAGAATATATAGCCATTTGTTTTTGTATGAATCATTTGCTGTTTTTCAATTTCCATCCTTTCAGGATAAGTTTGTTTCGAAAGATTTGGAATTATTGTAGGAGATATTGTGTAATATTTATCTATATTAAAAAAAAGTGTGTCCTTTGATTTTTCTTGAGCCTTTAGAGAGTTAAGAAAAAAAAGCGATAATATAATTAAAATATGTGTTTTCATAAATCAAATAGTTTTATAATAATTAGTTAAGGACAAGGAACAGTTCTGCTAAAACCATCAACTCTCTTCGCTAGTGCTTCTATTTCTGCGGGTAAATCGGCCCAGGCTTTAACATTATTTTCTCTTAGACCGGCTCCAAGCCAGCGCTTCATAAAAAGCATCGCTTGGTGCTTGTCCATAGTTATTTATATATTTATTATAATCATCTATAAGAGCAGTTTTATGAAATCCTTTTAAAGCTTCTTTCATACTATTGAGATATAATCCTGCTATGGTACCGTGTTGATTTCCATATGCTTCATACGTGTTTTTAAAATCTAATCTTTCTGTCTATTAACTAAAAAGGGATTTCTATAAACGCGATTTGATTTTAACATATAAGTCATTTAAGCTTTCATGAAATAGTAATAAAACTATAAAAAACTTAAATGACTTATATGTTTTAAAAATAGATTGTTACACCTCAAATCCTAATTTTTCTCTCACTCTTGCCAAAACACCATTCGCAACAGCCGAAGCTTTTTGAGCACCAATTTTTAAAAGTGCATCTACTTCGGGAAGGTTATTCATGTAGTAATTGTATTTTTCTCTTTCGGTTTTGAAAGTTTCTGTAATCAATTCAAATAAAGCTTGTTTAGCATGTCCGTAACCGTAATTTCCACCAAGGTAATTGGCTTTCATCGCCGCGATTTGTTCTTCGGTTGCCAATAAAGTATAAATAGCAAAAGCATTGCACGTATCTGGATTTTTAGGTTCTTCCAGCGGCGTGCTGTCGGTTTCAATACTCATCACCTGTTTGCGTAGCGCTTTATCATCCAGGAATATATTGATAATATTATTTGCAGATTTGCTCATTTTTCCACCATTGGTTCCTGGAATCAACATGCTGTCTTCCTGAATTTTGGCCTCCGGAAGTACGAACGTTTCTCCCATTTGGTGGTTGAAACGTGACGCTACATCACGAGTGATTTCAAGGTGTTGCAATTGGTCTTTTCCTACGGGAACGAATTCTGCGTCGTATAATAAAATATCGGCAGCCATCAGCATTGGATACGAAAACAAACCAGCGTTTACATCTTCCAGTCTGTCGGCTTTGTCTTTGAAAGAATGCGCTAATGTCAAGCGCTGAAAAGGAAAAAAACAACTTAAATACCACGATAATTCAGCTGTTTGCGGCACATCTGATTGTCTGTAGAAAACAACTTTATCCACATTCAAACCACACGCCAACCACGCTGCAGCAGTACTGTAGGTATTGGTTCTTAATGTTTCGCCATTTTTTATTTGTGTTATCGAATGTAAATCGGCAATGAAAAGAAACGATTCGTTTTCAGGTTTATTTGATAATGCTATTGCGGGAATTATTGCACCAAGTAAGTTTCCTAAATGTGGTGTTCCGGTACTTTGAACGCCTGTAAGTATTTTTGCCATTATTTCTTTTTTCTTAACCGCAAAGTTCGCAAAGATTTTCGCAAAGTTTGCAACGATTGTAAAGTTTTTCTAATAGGTAGTTTTCCAAAGCAAATTCTTTTATTATTATTCGCCTACGATTTCTTACTTTTGAACCTATGAGAGGATTAAAAATTATTTTTTGGGTACTGTGGCGCATTTGGTTTTATATTTTAATGGCCATTCCTATATTGGTGATGTTTCCTTTTCTGGTATTGTCTATTTTGACGGAAAGCGGTTATCCTTATTTTTTTAAGATGGCTCGTATTTGGGCAAAATTTATTCTTTTTGGGATGGGATTTTATTATAAAATAGACAAAAGCCAAGAAATGGAATACCAAAAAAGTTACATGATTGTTGCCAACCATACTTCTATGGCCGATATTATGTTGATGCTTGCCCTGACTAGAAATCCGTTTGTTTTTGTGGGTAAAAAAGAACTTTCAAAAATTCCTTTGTTCGGGTTTTTCTATAAAAGAACCTGTATTCTAGTGGACAGAAGCTCTTCAAAAAGTAGAATGGAAGTTTTTAACCGTGCTCAAAAAAGAATTAATCAAGGATTGAGTATTTGTATTTTTCCCGAAGGCGGCGTTCCAGATGATGAATCGGTGCTGTTGGATACTTTCAAAGACGGTGCTTTCCGATTGGCGATAGAACATGAAATCCCTATTGTTCCAATTACTTTTGCCGATAATAAAAAAAGATTCTCGTATACTTTTTTCAGCGGAAGTCCAGGAATTATGCGTGTAAAAATGCATTCGCATGTAGAGACTTTGGGAAAAACGGGTGTTGATCGCAAAGAAATTCGGGAAGAAGTACGCGAAATAATATACAACCAACTTATAGCTTTCGATTCTGAACCAATTAAAAGCTATAACTAATACCGGAATACAAACCGATAAATAGCGGTTTAAAGTCACCGGAGTTGTTCGAAAAGGTATTTAGCTGATATTTAACCATCGGTTCCACATTAATTTGGAATGATTTTATAATCTGGTATTTAAATCCTAACCCCACATTAGTACTGAAATGAACTTGATTTAGGTTTTTTGCTTCTCCTAATTTTACATTGGTTTCTGAGGAAACTAACGATATTTTATTCTGACTGAGAAATAAAGTACTTACACCTCCAATAACGTTAATGCCAAATTTTTTATCCAAAACAGCATAGGAAACTTCTAAAGGGACTTCATAATAGCCCATTTTTTGATTGATGGCGCCTGTATTTGTTTTTTGTAGGTCTTTTTCGAAAGTGATTAAACCGCTCATAGCAGATTGGTTTTTAATCTCAATTAATACATTTGAAGAATAATTAATATTTGCCAGATTATTATTGGCCAAACCGGTTGAGTAGACTACGTTATTCGTGTTGTATCCCAACGAGAGCTTGTTTATTCCGCTTCGTAAGGCTACTTTTTTAGAAACAGCATAATTTACCCCAACACCAAAACTTAAGCTGTTATCGCCCGTTTTTTGATTTTCTGAAAATTGAGGATCAATGGCAGAACCACCTGAATTTGAATTCAGATATACAGCAGCAATGTTTGGCGTAATTTGCCATTTGTTTTTTTGATTGAGAACCACAACTTCTTTTTCTTCTCCTTTTTTCTTTTTAAGGATTTCTTCTAATTCATTTGGAGTTTCAGTAGTATTTAATGGTTGTTTTTTTGAATCTGTTGCAGCAATTTTAGCATTTTCTCCTTCTTTTAAACCACTTTTTTCGAGTGTTTGATTTTGTGGAATATTTTCAAACCGGTTTTGGGTTTTTGTGTTGTTTTTTTCAGCAATAACAGCCGTAGTTTTTAGGTTATCAGTATTTGCTGTTGTTTGTTTTAGCGGTGAATTATTTTTTTGGAAATAAACAACAGAACCGTTTTGATTCTTCTCTTTGTTCGAATTGATTTTAAATCTATCAGAAGATATAATTTCTTTTTCATCTGTTTTTCCTGTTTTAATTTTGTTAACTACGACCTGAGGAATTGTTTTCAATTCTAAAGGATTACGCTCTTTTTTTGTTTTATCAAGAGTAGAATCCTTTCCTTCAAACGAATTTTTTAAAACTTTCGTGCCTATAACGACATCATTTTTTATTTCAATTTTGTTGTTTATGACTGTGTTCAATGCAAAAAAACCTAAAAGGAAAGCCGCGGCTATCCCAGAAGATTTCATCCAAAACGGAATCACTTTTCGATCCTCTTCTTTTTCTTTTAAAGAGGCTTGGATGTTTATCCAAACATGTTTACTTGGCTCTGATTCAAAATCTTTGAATCGCTCTTGAAACAATCGGTCTATATTTTTTTTGTCGTTCATTTTGCCAATGAATTTATTTTAATTTTTGTATGATGATCAATTTTTTCTTTCAAAATCGCTCTGGCTCTGGCAAGATTTGACTTTGTGGTTCCTGTACTGATTTTAAGCATTTCGGAAACTTCTTTATGAGAATATCCATCAAGTACATAGAGACTGAAAACTAATCTATACTGGTCTGGTAACTCTTGAATGATTTGCATTAGATACTCGATAGAAATATTTTCGTCTTCAATTTCGACTTCTTCCTCAGGAATATTGTCGTTTATGACCTCCATATATCTAACGCCTCTGAATTTTTGAAGGGCATTGTTAATTAATATTCTCTTTGCCCATCCTTCAAAAGAACCTTTAAAATTATACTGCTCAATTTTATCAAAAATGATCAAAAACCCATCCTGTAGATTGTCTTCGGCATCTGCATAATCACTGGAATATTTTAAACACACCCCAAAGAATTTTTTAGAAAACAATTGATACAATTGCTCTTGTGCCTTGGGGCAGTTTTTTTTACATTGATTAATTATTTGATCTAATACCACAGTTTTTTCAGTCATTAATTAATCACTGGAATTTCAACTTCTTCAAATATATTTTGACCATTGGCATCCTCACCTTTATAAAATTTAAAAATATAAGAACCGGTATTAGTTACATAAAAATTGAAAGAAACCTCGGATGGTGCTGGAATTTGTTGTGTACACACTTGATTAGTATTCAATGCCGTTTGAATTCCTATGGTTCTTGTATTTAAATTTTTATCATAATATATCCCTTGGAAAAAATGACATTCGGAAGGTCTTGTATACTTTAATTTTATCTCATAGGTGTTCCCTAATATAAATTTTTCGGGTAATGTATAGCTATCTACAGGTAGCACTTCAAAGCTGTAATTGGGTTGATCATCGTCAATACTACAGCCCGTCAGGGATAATAAAAAGAGGGTGAGTAAAACAATTTTTTTCATCTTTACTAATTTAAAAGTTAATACTATTCCGTCAGTTTAAAAAGCTTTATTGACGGTTTTCTTAATAGATGAAATTTTTTAAAAAGGTTGCGTTATAAATTAAAAAAACCCGATATTCTCGGGTTTTAGTTTTTATGCTTCTGCCAATTCTTTTATTCTGGCTTTAATTTTTTCTTCAAGTTCATCCGCTAGTTCCGGATTGTCTTTTATTAAAGACTTAACAGCATCACGACCTTGTCCTAATTTGGTTTCACCATAACTGAACCAAGATCCCGCTTTTTTGATGATTTCAAATTCTACTGCAAGATCTAAAATTTCTCCTGTTTTTGAAATTCCTTCACCATACATGATGTCAAATTCAGCGATTTTAAATGGTGGAGCTACTTTGTTTTTCACCACTTTTACTTTGGTTCTGTTTCCAAGGACATTATCGCCATCTTTAATTTGTGTGGAACGACGGATATCTAAACGAACCGAAGCGTAAAACTTCAATGCATTTCCTCCAGTTGTAGTTTCTGGATTTCCAAACATTACACCGATTTTCTCTCTTAATTGGTTAATAAAGAAAACAGTACAATTTGTTTTACTGATGGTTCCTGTTAATTTACGCAATGCTTGAGACATTAAACGAGCGTGAAGACCCATTTTAGAATCTCCCATTTCTCCTTCAATTTCACTTTTTGGAGTTAATGCGGCAACTGAGTCAATTACTACAATGTCAATCGCTCCTGAACGAATTAAGTTCTCCGCAATTTCTAAAGCTTGTTCTCCGTTGTCTGGTTGCGATATGATTAAGTTTTCGATATCTACCCCTAATTTCTCTGCGTAATTTCTATCGAAAGCATGTTCCGCATCAATAAAAGCAGCAATTCCACCTGCTTTTTGAGCTTCGGCAATAGCATGAAGTGTTAAGGTTGTTTTTCCAGAAGATTCCGGACCGTATATTTCAATAATTCTACCTCTTGGGTAACCGCCAACGCCTAATGCTAAATCGATTCCTAAAGATCCTGATGAGATAGTTTCCACTTCTTCAATGGCTTTATCTCCCATTTTCATCACCGTTCCTTTTCCGTACGTTTTGTCAAGTTTGTCAAGCGTAAGTTGTAGCGCTTTTAATTTGGATTCTTTCTCTGTACTCATCTTCTCTTTTACCTTTTCTTTCATCTATTTGTATTATTTTATAACTCTAAGAAACTGACAGAATGACTAATTATCCTGAAAATTTCATTTGTGTGCGAACATTTATTTTCGTAAAAATACTTCTTTTTTTAATGTGAATTTTCTCTTTCAAGAATATTTTAAATCTAATTTTCAATAAAAAATAAGTTGATTATTTGTGTTATAGGAACAAGGCCTTCAATTCAGTAGCTTCATGAGGATTTAATTTTCCTGCTAAAACTAGACTTAGTTGTTTGCGTCTCAATGCGGCATCAAAACGTTGTTTTTCCAGCTCAGTTTCCGGAACTATTTGTGGCACTTCTACAGGTCTTCCGGTATCATCAACCGCAACAAAAGTATAAATTGCTTCGTTGGCTTTGGTTTTGTTGCCAGACTCTCTGTCTTCTACCCAAATGTCAATAAAAATTTCCATAGAACTTTTAAACGATCTTGAAACTTTTGCTTCAACAGTAACAACACTCCCCAGCGGAATGGCTCTGTTAAAGGCAACGTGATTTACCGAAGCCGTAACTACAATTCTTCTGGAGTGTCTTCGTGCCGCAATACTCGCAGCGCGATCCATACGGGCCAATAATTCGCCACCAAAAAGATTATTCAAAGGATTGGTCTCACTTGGTAAAACCAAATCAGTTAATATAGTCAGGGATTCTGAAGGATGTTTTGGAGTCATGTTTTTTTATGTAAAAAGGAAATTGTTGTTTTTAATAATAGTATGGTTTTAGTTTAACCAATAAACTGCTAATATTGCAGGGATAAAATAGATAACAATTGTTCTGGCACCATCGTAATCTTTTGCTAATCGCTGTCCGAAAAGCAACATCAATAAAGTGATACAAGAGAAGACAGCTCCGTAAAAACCGAATATTCTGCCATTATTTACGAATAATTCAATGCAACCCACTACGCATAAAATACCAGAAATTAATTCTAATATTAGAATGTTAAGTAATGCTAACGGCACATGGTTTTTTAATGGAGTTTTGGCAAAATGACCTTTCAGCCAGTCGACATTATCTTTCCAATAAAACAGTTTGTCGTAACCAGATTGCAGGAAAGTAATGGCCAGAAAAATTAAAATTAAAATCGAAGTAATGTTGTTCATTTTTTTATTTTTTGTGAATTAAACGGGTAAGTTTTATAGATAAATCGGTTAAAATAATTTTTGCGTTTCCGTTGCGTTCAATGTGATACATAGCATCCGAAAGTTCTTTGAAAATATCATTTATGTTGTTGCCATTCACGAAAGGGGCAAAATTCTCCAATTTGAATTTTTCCACTTTTGGCTCTATGTAAACTAAACTTGCGGTTTGATAATTCAACAACAAGGCCTGACGGAACATATCGATACAAAAATGTAAAAACTTCTTTTGAGTTTCTCTTCCTAAACCGGCAATTTGTTCGCTCCATTGAATCAAATCCTGAATAGCCGCTGCGTTTCCTTTTGCTCTAAAAGCGGCTCGAACCCAATCAACAAACCATTTTTCAAAAAAAACCGATTCGCTGTCCGGTTGTAATAATTGCAATGCTTTGTTATAATTTCCTTGTGCTTGATGCGCTATTTTTAAGGCTTCTCTTGATTCCGTATTTTCTCTTGAAACTAATGCTTCAGCGATTATGGTTTCACTTAATCCGTTGAAATGTAGAACTTGGCATCGGGAACGAATGGTTTGGATAATATCTTCTTCGTTTTCTGAAATCAGAATAAAAACCGTTCTGTCGGTAGGTTCTTCGAGTAGTTTTAATAATTTATTGGAAGCTGCAATGTTTAGTTTATCAGCCATCCAAATGATCATTACTTTGTATCCGCCTTCGTAGGATTTCAACGCTAACGATTTCAAGATTTCCTGTGCATCATCAACCCTAATTTCTCCTTGTTTGTTTTTAACACCTAATATTTGATACCAATCAAACAAACTTCCGTATGGATTTAGGTTTAAAAAATCTCTCCATTCCGTGATAAAATCGATGCTTTTTGGTTTCGTTTTTACATCTTCGGTACTTACGGTTGGGTAAATAAAATGCAAATCGGGATGCGAAGTTTTCTGAAATTTGATGTTGCACGCTTCATTTGAACCCGAGTTTTCTGCGTTTTGATTGTTGCAAATGATGTATTGTGCATAAGCAATAGCCATGGGTAAAGTACCGCTTCCTTCAGGACCAACAAACAGTTGCGCATGTGGAATTCTTCCCAAATTAGCACTTCTTGTCAAATGACTTTTAATGTGTTCTTGTCCTAAAATTTCTGAAAATTGCATAAAGCAAAGATAGCAGAAAATGGTTTAGTCTAAAATTTTCGGATGCAAAGTTTTGTAGTATGAATTTTCAAATTTACAGCTGGATCAGGATATTTTTTAAGACATTTAATTTAACATATTTCAGAATTAAAAACAGTTATAATAATAAAAAGACACATTGTTTATTAATTTACATCGATTTCGTTACTAAAAACGGGATTTATTTGATTTCATCAAATTTATTAATAGTCTAAAAGTTCTATATTTGTTATCATTTTACAAATAAACAAACTAAAAATAGACCTAATGAAAACTTTAAACGATTTTGATTTCAAAAATAAAAAAGCCATAATCCGCGTAGATTTCAACGTGCCTTTAGATGAAAACTTCAATGTAACAGATGCAACTCGTATCGAAGCGGCAAAACCTACAATTGATGCTATTCTGGCTCAAGGCGGAAGCGTAATTTTAATGTCACATTTAGGCAGACCAAAAGGTGTTGAAGAAAAATTTTCATTGAAACATATCTTGAAAACAACTTCAGAAGTACTTGGAGTACCTGTTCAGTTTGCTTCAAACTGTATTGGTGAGGAAGCTAAAAATGCTGCTGAAAAATTACAAGTTGGAGAAGTTTTGTTATTAGAAAATCTACGTTTTCATGAGGAAGAAGAAGCTGGTGATGTTGCTTTCGCAAAAGAACTAGCGTCACTTGGTGATATTTATGTAAACGATGCTTTTGGAACTGCACACAGAGCGCACGCTTCGACTACAATTATCGCTCAGTTTTTCCCAACAGAAAAATGTTTCGGATTGTTATTGGCTAAAGAAATCGAAAGCTTGAACAAAGTTTTGAAAAACAGTAAAAAACCGGTAACAGCAGTTCTTGGTGGATCTAAAGTTTCTTCTAAAATTACGGTTATCGAGAATATTTTAGACAAAGTAGACCACATGATTATTGGCGGAGGAATGACTTTTACTTTTGTAAAAGCATTAGGAGGTAAAATTGGAGATTCTATTTGTGAAGATGACAAACAAGAATTGGCATTGGAAATATTGAGATTGGCTAAGGAAAAAGGAGTTCAAATTCACATTCCAGTTGATGTTGTAGCTGCAAATGCTTTCTCAAATACTGCCGATACTCAAATAGTTGATGTAAAAGAAATTCCTGATGGATGGCAAGGATTGGATGCAGGACCAAAATCTTTGGAAAACTTCAAAAAAGTAATTATGGATTCTAAAACTATCCTTTGGAACGGACCATTAGGTGTTTTTGAAATGGAAAGTTTTGCTAACGGAACCATTGCTTTGGGTAACTTCATTGCTGAATCTACTGCAAACGGAGCGTTTTCACTTGTAGGTGGAGGAGATTCTGTAGCTGCAGTAAAACAATTTGGCTTAGAAGATAAAATGAGCTACGTATCAACAGGTGGTGGTGCCATGCTAGAAATGCTTGAAGGTAGAACATTGCCAGGAATAGCAGCTATTCTTGACTAATACCGTATTGCTAAATAAATATAAACCGGTTTGATTTGTAATGATTTCAAATTAAAAACCGGTAACAAAATTCAATAAAAACCTTAGCGATACTATTTATCGCTGAGGTTTTTTGTTTTAAATTTCAAGAATTGTTTTTTTAAAGGGAATTTTGCCTCTAAAACCACTGAAAATTCTTTATAAAAGAACTAAAGATTACATTTTTAACAATATTTATAGAATTTTTTAGTTTAAACCTGTTAAGTTTGTAAAAACAAGCTTTGTAATCATTTGAAATATAGGTCTTTGATCGTAAAAATATGAATATAAAAAATACCACCCTATCGTTTTTTCTATTAGCATCCGTGCATTTATTTTCGCAAGAAACAGTTGTAAATAAAGATGTTGTAAGAGTAGAAACAAAATTATCCTATTTAGATTCCATCAAGAAAACCTTCATAAAAGATGACTTAGCATCTTGTGTTGACAGTTTGTGGATGAAAGAATTAACAAACCTGGATTTATACAACAACCTATCGGATGATATTAAGAACATTAATATTGACCAAATAGTCGATTATGAATTGCCAACTGCCCTTTTGAAAGAAAGATTGGCGGCAATGGATGCCAAATCACCTTTCAATATCGAATACAATCAAGGTCTGGAAAATATCATTAAATCATTTCTAAAAAATAGAAAAAAATCTTTTGAGCGCTTGATGGGCACATCAGAATATTATTTTCCGCTTTTTGAAGAAGCTTTGGCGAAACAAAATGTTCCTTTGGAGATAAAATATTTGGCTATTGTGGAATCGGCTTTGAATCCAAAAGCAGTTTCTAAAATGGGCGCCACAGGACTTTGGCAGTTTATGTATCAAACCGGAAAACAATACGGTTTGAAAATTGATTCCTATGTTGATGAACGCAGTGATCCATTGAGAGCCAGTGAAGCCGCTGCGCAATACATGACAAATATGTATAAAATATTTGGCGATTGGGATTTAGTTTTGGCGTCTTATAATTCTGGTCCGGGTAATGTTGCAAAAGCAATCAGACGTTCCGGGGGGCAACAAAACTATTGGAACATTAGAAAAAATCTTCCTAAAGAAACACAAGGATATGTACCTGCTTTTCTTGCTACAATGTACATTTATGAATACCATAAAGAACACGGAATTGTTCCTAACAGAGCATCAGTGAAGCATTTTGCCACAGATACGATTATGATTAAGAAGCAAATGACGTTCAAGCAAATATCAGATTTATTAGATGTTCCGGTAGCACAATTGCAGGTTTTGAATCCTTCATACAAGCTAAATGTGATTCCGTTTTATCATGATGAAAATCATTATTTGAGGTTGCCACAAGAAAAAATAGCCGTTTTTGCGTCTAATGAAGCTCAGATTTATGCTTACACTCAATATGAATCAGACAAACGTGAAAAGCCATTTCAGATTGAAAAAGCCCTGGCTGTAAAGGACACTGCGAATTACACGATTCAGAAGATTGCACTGCCAAAAACAGCGTATTATAAAGTAAAACGCGGAGATAATCTGACTATGATTGCCAGTAAATATGACGTTGATGTTTCAGACATAAAAAAATGGAATAAACTTAAAAGTAATGCTTTGGCTTATGGAAAAAGTTTAAAAATAGTGATTGGTGCTGATTTGACAACTTTAAAGAAGGAACCTAAAATGGAATTGGTTCCATCAGAGAAAATTTCGAGCAATCAAAGAATAGTCGCTTCTGAAGTGAAAGCCAATAAGGATGAAAGAACTAAAAAAACAACGCAACAAGAACCGATAATATCTAATGCACCTGCATTTTATGTGGTTCAAAAAGGAGATAATTTAGGAAGTATTGCAAAGAAATATGATGTTACCGTTGCCGAAATCCAAGAATGGAATCACCTTTCCAGTGATAATGTGCAATTAGGAGCTTCATTGCAAGTTGTAAAAAAAGAGTCTGACCGTAAAGAAGAATTAGTTTCAGCTCCGGAGCGAAAAGACATTGAATATGTTGTGTTACAAGGAGATAATTTAGGGAATATCGCTAAGAAATTTGGAGCATCATTAATGGATTTAAAACAATGGAATAATTTACAGGACAATACGATTGGCGTAGGCGCCACTTTGATTGTTGCCAAAGATGAAATTGTGATTAATACCAATAAAGCAACCGTAAATTCGTTTAAGAAAAAAACGAATATCACCGATTCTTCTAAGAAAGAAGCGATTGATTACTATGTTAAAAAAGGAGATTCCTTGTATAGTATTTCTAAAAAATATCCAGGAGTAACCATTTCTGACTTAAAAAAATGGAACGGTATTCGCAATGAAGAACTCAAGCCTGGAATGAAGTTAAAAATAAACGGATAATACGATAAACTTCTATAAATTTGGGTTTTATTTTATAATTGAATAGCAATGAATAAAGCCCATTTTTTATTTCTTCTGATTTCTCTGATGTTGTTTTCTTGTAAAAAGGAAAATGAATCTTTGCCGCGAAAAACTTCGGGGAAAATCAATACTATTTCAGTTATTATTGACGATCAGTTATGGAATGGTGATGTAGGAGACAGCATTCGAAACAAGTTTGCATCTCCGGTAATTGGATTGCCACAGGAAGAACCACTTTTCAACATCAATCAATATCCAGTTAAGCTTTTGGAAGGTTTTATGACTGATACCAGAGCGATTATTGTGATAAAGAAAGGCGATATAAACAAATTTGAGATTGTAAAAGATCAATATGCATCCCCTCAGAATGTATTTCATATTTCTGGTAAAACAAGTGCAGATATTATAGCAAGCATTGAAAAAAATGCGCCCAAAATGATTCAGCTGATCAAGCAGGCAGAAATAGCTGAAACACAGAAGATCAACAGTCAATCCCATATTGACCCTAAGGTAATTTCGAATAAATTCCACATCACATTGCAGGTTCCTTCCGGTTATGCATACGTGCTTCACAAAAGTAATTTTATGTGGTTAAAAAAGGAAATTATCGGTGGAAACACGAGTCTTTTAATTTATCAGGTTCCTTTAAGCTCGATAAAAAAAGATGGGGATTTAATCTCCAGTATTATAAAAATGAGAGATTCCATTGGGAAATTATACATCAGCGGAACCGAACCTAACACTACTATGATTACAGAGGAGGCCTATGCGCCATACCTTTCTAAGATTACTCTTAACGATAAGGAAACCTTTGAAACGAAGGGAACTTGGGAGTTAAATAATGATTTCATGTCGGGTCCTTTTATCAATTATGCCATTATCGATAAGGAATACAATCGAATACTGGTTTTAGAAGGTTTTTGTTATGCGCCATCCAAAGAAAAACGCGATCTGATGCATGAATTGGAATCTATTATAAAATCAGTAGATGTATTGAAAAGATAATCTTATTTTCTTTTATTTGTACAATACAAAAAACATAAAAAAGAGGCACGATGTTACAATGGAAAATTAAGGCGTTTGACGCACTAACGGTTCACGAACTATATGATTTGTTGCAATTAAGAAGTGAGATCTTCGTAGTGGAGCAAAATTGCGTTTATCTTGATCTTGACGGGAAAGATAAAGTAGCGTTACATCTTATAGGTGAATTTGACGGTAAAATTGTGGCTCATTCCAGATTATTCAAGCCAGGAATCAGTTTTGACAATGCTTCTATCGGTAGGGTAACTGTCGATGCTAATTATCGTGACAGAAAATGGGGACATGACTTAATGCGAGAATCAATTGCCGGTATTGCGTATCATTTTGGCGAAAGCAAAATCACTATTGGAGCGCAGTTGTATCTAAAAAAATTCTACGAAAACCACGGATTTGTGCAAACCAGCGAAATGTATCTGGAAGATGATATTCCGCATATTGAGATGAAAAGAGAATAATTAAATTTTCAAAATAAGAAACTCGACTCTTCGGTCTAGTTCTTCTCCTAAACCCGTAGGGAATTTATTTCCACACCCTGTGTATTTCATTCTAAGGCTGTTTATGCCTTTAGACATGAGGTATTTGTACACATTTTTGGCTCGATTCAAAGAAAGTTTTCTTTCGTGGCTGTCTTTATCGATGGCATCATCGTAATAGCTTGGAGTGCAACATACATGACCTTTAATCTCGAATTGTATGTTCTTTTGTTTTTGCAAAATTTTTGAAATTTTGTCTAATTCCACTTTGGATTGTTCCGTTAATTTGCTGCTTCCCAAAGGAAATAAAATAGTTTCTAGATAGACTCGGTCACCAACTTTATGATTGTCCTGAAAAGAGTTGTAAATTCCTTTTCCAAAACTGTTTTTCTTTACAATTAGTAAATCAACACGCCTATTTTTGGAACGGATTTCAGTTAAATTTTCAAAAGGATCATTTGTTAAAATCACCCGACCTTTCCCTTCGATAATAACAATTTTGTTTTTATTAAAACCATTTGAAGTCAGGATATCTTGAACTGTTTTTACTCTGTTGTCTGATAATTTATAATTGTAATCATTATCACCTCTATCGTCACAATACCCATAAATCTGAATGGATTCGACTTTTGCAGTATCTACTCTTTTTATAAAATCGACAATAGTTTGTATCTGGTCGTTATAAAGATTGTATTTATCAAATTCAAAATATACGGTTTCTGCGGTTTTAATTTGAGCGGTTAAGTAACTAAAAAAAAGCAAAAAGATTAGACTAAATAAGTTCTTCATTATATTTTTAAAATAGTCTTATACTCAGAGTTGTTGTTCAAAATGCTCACCGCTTTCTTAATCTCCGAATTGTTTTTTATGTAATATTGATACAATCCTTCTTGGTATTGATAGCGTTTAATGATTTCATCCAAAATCAGATTTTTAATTTCTTTTTGGTTTTTATCTAATAAAGCATTCTCACTTTTCTGAAGTGCAGTAAGCAATTGTTGGTATTCTGTAAGTATGGATTCCTCTATTTTTTCTTTTTTGGCTACAGCCAAAGTGTTTTTCAAAGCGAGTTCTGTTTCAGTGTCAAAAGAGAATTTTTGTACTTTTAAAAACTGTTTGAAATCCAAGAAATCAGCGTCAGTAACGGTAGGAATGCGGTTTCCTAAATCGGGATTTTTATAATAATAACTGGTTACGTAATTAAAAATTCCGTCATTTTTTATCAAGGCATCCGTTATTGGACTTAATTTTGCTTCCTCCAGTTCCACATCGGGTTGAATACCGCCACCATCATAAACGGTTCTCCCTTTTCTGGTTTTAAAAGCATTATAGTTTTTCTCTTCGGTCTTTATGGCTTTCCCATTTTTGTCTTTTCGGGTGTAATCTAATGCTTGAATACATCTTCCAGACGGCGTGTAATAGCGTGAAATGGTTACTTTTAGTTGTGTTCCGAAAGTTAAATCTACAGGTCTTTGTACCAATCCTTTTCCAAAACTACGGCTACCTACCACCACTGCACGATCTAAATCCTGCAAGGCGCCAGCCACAATTTCTGAAGCAGATGCACTTCTGCCATTGACAATAATAATCAAAGGGATTTCAGTGTCTACAGGATCTTTGCTTGTTTTATAGGTGCTGTTGTGTTTTTCTATTTTTGATTTTGTAGTAACTATAATCTCGTTTTTTGGAACAAATAAATTACAGATATTCACAGCTTCATTCAAAAGTCCGCCCGGATTATCTCTTAAATCCAAAACAATGCGTTCCGCACCGTCTTTTTTTAATTGCTCCAATGCTTCTTTGGTCTCGAAGGACGCTTTTTTGTTAAAATGAGACAATACAATATATCCGGTTTTGTCATCTATTTTTGCGAAAAAGGGAACCGATTTTATTTCGACTTCGTCCAGAATAATTTGAGTGGTGCTCATTTTTCCCTGACGGATGTATTTAATGTCAATCTTCGTGTTTTTAGTACCTTTAAAAAGCTGAGAAGCATCTTCTTTGAAATCAGATAACAATACATCGCCTATTTGAGTAATTTCATCACCCGCTTTAAGGCCGGCTTTATCCGCAGGGAAGTTTTTATAGGCTTCCTTGACGATTAATTTATCTTCTTTCCGAGTCAGTAGAGCGCCTATTCCAGTATATTCTCCAGTGTTATTTATCTTAAATCGCACCACATCCTGCTCGTTGAAATAAACGGTGTACGGATCTAAATTAGCCAGCATTCCTTTGATGGCTTTATCCATTAAGTCACCAGGATTGGTTTCATCGACATAATTTCGATTTAATTCCTTGAAAAGTGTGGTGAATATCTCGATTTGTTTGGCAATTTCGAAAAAATCGTCTTTGAAACTGGTTCCAATAAACAGAAATGCCGAAGCTACAACGGGAATTATGAATTTTTTTTTGAAGAAGTTCATAGGTTTAATTAACTAAATTTGAGACCACTAAAATAACAATAAATCATCAAACAATTAGGCAGGACTAAATCTAAACGCAACTTTGTTTAATAAGAATATGTCAAATGTTTAAATTTCAGAAATAGAATCGCTTTCTGATGCTGGTTTTTTAATGTTTTGAGCAATAAACTTCTCAAATAATTGAATTGTTTTGGTATTAATTTCCTCGTATGTCAAGCGATTTTTAGTTTGATAAAAAAACATAAAGGAATATGGTTGGTCCAGATTGTCAATCAATAGGTGTTTATTCAGTCGATAGGTTTCGCGTAGTACCCGCTTGAAGTAATTGCGGTCTACGGCTTTCTTAAAATTCTTTTTGGAAACAGAAACTCCCATTTTTATTTTTTCACTCGCGTCAAAAGAACCGGCTTTATACACCAATCGCAACGGATATTTAGATACTGATTTTCCTTCGGTAAATAATAATCCAATGGTTATTTTGCTTTTTAGCTTTTCGTTTTTTGGGTAAGTGAAGTTCATTTTAATATAAAAAAGACATTGATTTTGACGCGCAAAGTTACGATTAAACGTTGAGCCTGTATATTGTTTCGGATTTAAATACCGCTAAAAATATATTTCTTACTTTTGTGGCAAATTTTTAAAGCATGCAAAAACTAATTTCGTATCCCATTTCCGTAATTTATTATTTATGTTTCGGTCTTACATTGGTTATTTTTCATCCAATTCAGTGGGTTTGCTTCAATGTTTTTGGTTATCAAGCCCATAAAAAAAGTGTCGATTATTTGAATTTTTTCTTATTGAGATGCACAAATCTTTTGGGAACAACGTACAAATTTGAAAACATAGAAAGCATTCCAAAAGATGTTCCTTTGATTTTTGTGTCCAATCATCAAAGTATGTACGATATTATTGCTATGATTTGGTTTTTCCGCCGATTTCATTGTAAATTTGTCAGTAAGAAAGAATTAGGAAAAGGTATCCCGAGTGTATCTTTTAATTTACGTCATGGAGGTTCTGTTCTTATCGATCGTAAAGATCCCAAACAAGCCATTCCGGCTATCAAAGGATTATCAGAATATATTGAAAAACACAACCGTTCTGCAGTTATTTTTCCGGAAGGAACACGAAGCAAGACTGGTAAACCAAAAGAGTTTGCCCAAAGCGGTTTGAAAATTTTATGTAAATATGCGCCCTCGGCATATGTGGTTCCAGTAAGTATAAACAATTCTTGGAAAATAGTTAAATACGGGTTTTTCCCTTTAGGTTTAGGAAATCGCCTTACCTTTGTGGTACATAAACCGTTAGCGGTTAAGGATTATGATTTTGCTGATTTAATAGAAAAAACAGAAACAGCAGTTGTTCAAGGAATAAAAATTTAATTTATATATAATGTCAATAAAAAACATTCGATTAGAAGTAATGCAGTTTTTGGAAAAAAACGTAGACAGCTTTGTCGATCAGTATCTAATTCCAGTGGAGAAAATATGGCAACCAACTGATTTTTTGCCTAATTCCCAAAGCGATACTTTTTTTGATGAGGTCAAAGAATTACGCGAAATTGCAAAAGAATTACCATATGATTTCTGGGTAACTTTAGTAGGTGATACCATTACTGAGGAAGCTTTACCAACTTACGAATCCTGGTTAATGGACGTAGAAGGAATTGATAATGTAGAGCGTAACGGTTGGTCTAAATGGATCAGACAATGGACTGGAGAGGAAAATCGTCACGGTGATTTACTGAACAAGTATTTGTATTTATCGGGTCGTGTAAACATGCGCGAAGTAGAAATGACAACGCAGCACCTTATCAACGACGGTTTTGATATTGGAACCGGAAGAGATCCATACAAAAATTTTGTGTACACCAGTTTTCAAGAATTAGCGACATACGTTTCACACAACAGAGTAGCGCAAATGGCTAAGAAATATGGTGATAACAAATTGTCTAAAATGTGCAAAATGATTGCTGGTGACGAGATGCGTCATCATCATGCATATAGCGAATTTGTAAACCGTATTTTTCAAGTTGATCCAAGTGAAATGATGCTTGCGTTTCAATACATGATGAAAGCAAAAATCGTTATGCCGGCACATTTCTTGAGAGAATCCGGTGAAAAGATAAGCACTGCTTTCGAACAGTTTTCTGATTCGGCACAAAGAATTGGGGTTTATACCGCAGCGGATTATGTGGATATTATGCAAAAATTAATTGACAAATGGGAAATTGATAAAATTTCCGGTTTGACAGATGAAGCAGAAAAAGCCCGTGATTATTTGATGAAGTTACCAGGAAGAATGGCAAAAATTTCAGAAAGATTAGTCATTCCACAAGAATCACATATCTTCAAATGGGTTGAGCCAGCTTTAGTAAGATAGATTTTTGAGTTCTAAATAAAGAATAAAAATGTTGAATTTTGAAGTTGGAGAACTTTGAAATTCAACATTTTTTTTAAAATATAATAAACAATGACAAACCCTGATTTAATAAACAAAACGATTCTTTTTGTAAAAGAAAAACTAGAAAATGCCGAAGGCGGACACGACTGGTTCCATATCGAAAGAGTGTTTAAAAATGCTGTTCTGATTTCAAAAAATGAAGTTTGTGACGTTACGGTTGTGAAACTTGGGGCTTTGCTTCATGATATTGCCGACAGTAAGTTTCATGACGGAGACGAAACCGTTGGGCCAAGAATTGCCCGAGAATTTTTAGAATCAGAAAATGTTGATGAGGAGATTATCACTCATGTGGTGAATATCATTGAAAACATCTCATACAAAGGCGGTAATTTCGAAAAGAAATTCTCATCAATAGAATTAGATGTGGTTCAGGATGCAGATCGGTTAGATGCGATTGGCGCCATTGGAATCGCGAGAACATTCAATTACGGCGGATTTAAAAATAGAGCGCTATATGACCCTAATATCGCCCCAAATTCCAGTATGACAAAGGAAGAATACAAAAAGAATGATTCTCCAACGCTCAATCATTTCTACGAGAAGTTATTGCTCTTAAAAGATAAGATGAATACCCAAACCGGAAAACAAATTGCACAAGAAAGACATCATTATATGGAAGGATTTCTGGCGAAGTTTTATGCGGAATGGGAAGGGGAAAAGTAATATTTTTGATTGTGAAGACGCACGATAGTAGAGACGCACTGCAGTGCGTCTCTACAATGCAAATTGTTTTTTAAATTCCTTTTTCTTTCATCTCCAGAATAACATCCGAAGCGTTTTTAAAAGTGGGCGCTTGCTCAATAATGGTTCCCACTCTTTTTTTATTGAGTTTAAAGGTGATATCATTCTCCGTAGTAAATAGCAGCGCTGTCAAAAAAGGATTATTCATATACGGAGCCAATATAATAAAAGCTTCGTCAAGCGTATGGAAACTTTCTACTTCTTCGGTTTTGTAGCGCGCCGTAACCGAAAGACTAAATACGTCATTTTCCAATAAAACTGGACGCACATAAATATTTTTCAGTTCGGTATCACCAATTGTTTTGGCAAGCGTAAGTTTAGCGTAGGTATGGTTTTCGATACTTTCTTTTACCTTTTCCCAGAAAAGTACAAATACAGGTTGGAAGGACATATGTTGATTTTTAGATGATGTGTTATATTCCGAAACGGGTCTGTAAAATTAAGTGTTGTAAACCAAACAATCTCTTTTAAGGAAAGATTATTTTAAACGATAATCATTTATAAACTAAAAAGAGAACCAATGTGGCTCTCTTTTGTTATTATTTTCCGGTAAAAACTGCTTTTCTTTTCTCTAAGAAAGCCGTTGTTCCTTCTTTAAAATCTTCTGTTCCAAAGCATTTTCCAAAGGCTTTTATTTCGGCTTCATACCCATTTTTTCCTTCTTTGAAATTAGCATTGACTGCTTTTATGGCTTTGCCAATAGCATACGGAGAGTTCTTCATTATTTTATTTGCCACACTCACACAATAATCTAAAAGTTCGGCTTCTGGAACTACGTGATTTACCAATCCAGTTCTGTAGGCGTCCTGTGCCGTTACCATTCCTGCGGTCATAATCATTTCCATCGCACGCCCTTTTCCTATTAATTGTGGCAAACGCTGTGTTCCTCCGTAACCCGGAATTACGCCCAGTGAAACTTCAGGCAATCCCATTTTTGCATTCTCTGAAGCGACTCTGAAATGACACGCCATCGCTAATTCTAATCCGCCACCCAATGCAAAACCATTTACGGCTGCAATTACTGGAGTTTTTAAATTCTCTATGAAATCAAATAATTTTTCTTGCCCTTCTGCCGCTAATTGCGTTCCTTCTTCAATCGAGAAATGAGCAAATTCTGAAATATCAGCACCGGCTACAAACGCTTTTTCACCGCTTCCAGTTAAAATAATAACACGAATTTCATCATTTTTTCCTAAGTTTTTAAACGCTTTGTTCAAATCTGAAATGGTAGCAACATTCAACGCATTTAGTTTTGTAGGACGATTAATGGTAATCGTAGCAATGTTATTTTCGGTTGTAATTAAAAGATTTTCGTAGTTCATAATTATAATTTTAAGAGTTAATTATTGGAAGTGAAACCGTAAAAGTAGTTCCTTTTCCAAATTCAGTTTCAAAGGTAATCGTTCCTTTATAATTTTCGATTATGTTTTTTATTATTCCAAGACCAAGCCCCATTCCGCTGCTTTTAGTGGTAAATTTAGGTTCGAATATACGGTCAATGTCTTTTGGCTGAATACCAATTCCATTATCTGCAACAGTAATTAGAACGTTGTTTGATTCTTTCTTTACGGATACAATAATGGACTTGTTTTCCTGCTGTTCCGGAATGGACTGAATGGCATTCTTCGCTAAATTTGTGATAATTCGAATGAGTTGTGTTCGGTCAATTTTCGAAATAATTTCGGGAGAATCACTGTGAAATTCAATGTATTCCTCGTTGAAAATATCCATGGCGAGTTCTACCACTTCCACCACATTCAAGGTTTCATTTTGCTGCGCTGGCATCGATGCAAAATTTGAAAAAGCAGAAGCCACCGCACTCATGGTGTCAATTTGTTGAATTAACGTTTCGGAGTAATCGTTCATTTTCTGTTTTACATTGGGATCAGTTGGGTCAAATTTTCGCTGAAAACTCTGTACCGTTAGTCGCATTGGCGTAAGCGGATTCTTGATTTCGTGCGCCACCTGTTTCGCCATTTCGCGCCAAGCTTCTTCACGTTCGCTTTGTGCTAGTTTGATGGCACTTTTCTCGAGTTCATCCACCATTCCGTTGTATGCTTTTATCAAAAGATTAATTTCTTTGCTACTGGCTTCCAAAACAATTTTTTCGTTTTTTTGATTCAAACTCGTTTCGCTTAATTTATCTGAGATTGTTTTTAAGGATTTAGTGATGTAAGAAGAGAGAAAATAGGCTAGTGCAAACGCGACGATAAGCATAAAGGAATACACTTGTCCCAGTCGAATTAAAAAGCTTTTTAATTCGTTTTCATAATAGCCGTCGTCTTCTACGTAAGGCAGGTTTAAGATTCCTAATGGTTTAAATTTGTCGTCTTTAATTTGGCTGAAAGCAGAACGATTCTTTTTGCCATCAATAGTTTTAATGTCCACGTATCTTTTTTCAATCGAAGAGCGAACCAGTTTTAAAATGTATTTGGGAATTGGCGGGGCTACTTTATCAACAGAAAATGATTCTTTGGAAGACTTTAGCAACTTTCCGTCCAGACTGTAAATGTTAATTTCAATACTGTGGATTTGAGCTAATTCGTGTATTTTATCTTTGAAAATTAAATCTAAATTCTCATTTGTTAAAGGATATGTCGTGGTCGAAAGCACATAATTGATGTGTTCTTTTATCGCATCTTCTTTTCGTTCTAAACGCTCTTGGTGGTATTCTTTGGCTTCGTTTTTAAACTGAATAATAGAAATGGAAGCCAATAAAACCGAAGCCATTACTATCAATACAATCATCGAAAGGAAAATCCTGATTCGTAATGATAGCATTGATATTTTGAAGCTTTTAAACATATTAAGATTGATTTCTTTCTCTAATTTTTTTATAAAATTTAAACCCAAGCATTATCAAAATGGAAAATAAGAAAATCCCAATCACGCCATAAATCCAGTTGACCGCATTTTTTAAAATTACTAAAAAAACCACTGCAAAAAGGATAATCGTTGCGCCTTCATTCCACAACCGCATGAAAGTAGTGGTGTATTTTACCTCGTCATTTTGCAATTGCTTGAATATTTGTTGGCATTTGGCATGGTATAAATACAACACAAATACGAAGCCAAGTTTTACGTGCATCCACGGCATTTTTAACCACGCTTGCCCTAAATCTGTGAAAAACAGCATCCAAAAAGCAAAAATACTAGCTAAAACTGCTGACGGCCAAGTGATAATATACCACAAGCGATAGGTCATTATTTTGTACTGTTTTTGTAAAATTTCTTTCTCTGGCGAAGGTTTTTGAGCCGCCTCTATTTGGTAAACAAATAAGCGAACAATGTAAAATAATCCTGCAAACCATGTGATTACAAAGATGAGGTGTAAGGATTTAAGGTAATTATAGTATTCCATCGTTATTTTGAATCAGTTTTGTATTCATTTCTTTTTTTAGAAAATAGCCAGTTAATATAGTTGATAAAATATCTGCGATTGGGAATGCAATCCACACGCCAAAAATACCTAAAAAATTTGGTAGAATCAGCACTAACGGAATTAGGAAAAATCCTTGTTTGCTTAGCGTCAAAAGCAATGCTTTTTTTGCCTTTCCAGCAGCTTGAAAATAGGCCGCGCCAATGAGTTGAACGGCAATAATTGGCGAAGCCGCAAAAACCCAGCGCAACGCTTCCGGAGTTTGGTCAATTACGAGTGGATCAGTTGTAAAAACGGCAACAATAGGTTTGGCAAAAATTAGAATAACCACAAAAATCAGCGAGGCTAGAATTGCTGCATATTTTATTGAAAGCAGTACACTTTCTTTTACTCTTGAATAATTTCCCGCGCCATAATTGAATCCGGCAATTGGTAGAAATCCCTGCGTAATTCCCAGAATTGGAAACAAGGCAAACATCAACATTCGGCTGATAATTCCATAAATAGCAACTGAATGTTCGCCTCCATATGTGTATAAAGTATGGTTCAGGATTATCGCCAAAATACTCACGACTCCCTGTCTCGAAAACGTGACAAAACTCAATTCGGTTATTTCTTTGACAATGGGAATGTTGAATTTAAAATGTCTTGTTTTTAATTTTAGTTCGCTTTTAAAAACAAAAAACCAAAGTACAAATAAGAAGCAGGTAAAATAGGATATGGCTGTAGCCAAAGCCGCGCCAAACATTCCTAAATCTAAGTATTTGATAAAAAGAATGTCCAAGGCAATATTTACAAATGCTGGGATAATCATGGCAACCATCGCAAATTTTGCCTTGCCTTCTGCACGAATCACGTTATTACCCATCATGCAAAGTGCCAAAAATGGTACACTAATAATTATGGGAATAAAAAACTCTTTAGCGGGTTCCATTATAGCTCCTTTAGCACCAAAAAGCATTAGCATTTCGTCGCTAAAAAAAAGACCAAATAGCACAAAAACAGACGCCAATAAAAAAGTCATCATAATTTGATTACCAAAAGTCTGCAATGCTTTTTCCTTGTGATTCGCGCCTAATGCTCGGGAAAGTACTGAACCTCCGCCCACACCAATCGCCATTCCTAAAGAAGAAATCAAAAAGGTGATGGGCAAAACTACGGTTACCGCCGCAATGGCCAAAGAACCAATCCATTGACCCACAAATATGGTATCAATTAAAATATTAACCGACATGAATAAAATCCCAATAGAAGATGGAACTGCTTGTTTTATCAAGAGTTTTTTGATGTCCTGAGTTCCTAACTCATCGGCGTTAACAGCCATTTAAGCATTAATTTTTTCAGAGTCAACTTTAACGGTTGAAGAGGCGTTCGACCAATTTGAAATCCAGTTACTCACGGTTTTACACCAGTCATCACCGTCATTTAAACATGGAATTGCTTTGAAGTTTTCTCCTCCGTGAACTTTAAATTCATGATTGGCTTCCATGGCAATTTCTTCCAAAGTTTCCAAACAATCAGATACAAAAGCAGGTGTTACAACAGCAAGATTTTTAATTCCTTTTTCAGGCATTTTGTTCACTTCAACATCCGTGTAAGGGGTCAACCACTTGTCACCCGCTAATCGAGATTGAAAAGTCTGGCTGTATTTTCCTTCTGGGATTCCCAGTAATTTTACCACTTGTTTCGTCGTTTCGTAACATTGGTGACGGTAACAAAATTCATGTGCCGGCGAAGGCGTGTTGCAACAAGAACCATCAATTTTACAATGTGATTTCGTAATATCCGTCTTGCGAATGTGACGCTCAGGGATTCCGTGGTATGAGAATAATAAATGATCGTAATCAAAACCTTCTAAATGTCCTTTGATAGAATCAGCCAGGTTTTGTAAATAATCAGGTTTGTTATAAAAAGCAGGAACAATCGTAAATTTCATTTCTGGGAAATATTTTTTACGGTGTTCTTCAGCTAATTCTAGTATAGTAGTCGTAGACGCCATCGCATGTTGTGGGTACAAAGGGAAAAGCAGCACTTCGGTTACGCCTTTGTCATGCAGTTCTTGTAGACCAGATAATAAAGACGGATTTCCGTAACGCATGGCTAAGGAAACGGGAACGTCAACTAATTTTTGTACTTTTTCGTGCATTCTTTTGGAAATAACAACTAATGGAGAACCTTCATCCCACCATATTTTTGCGTAAGCGGCAGCTGATTTTTTAGGTCTTGTTTGTAAAATTATTCCACGAACTAGTAATGCTCGCAATAAAAACGGAACATCAATCACGTATTTGTCCATTAAAAATTCATCTAAATATGGTTTTACATCTTTAGCAGTTGGACTTTCCGGAGAACCTAAATTAACTAATAATACACCTTTCATGTTGTCTTTTTTTGTTGGTACAAAAGTAATTAAACTTACTTTTTTATAAATTGTGATTAACTATTTTTTATTTATTGTTTAATATAAGAAATCAATTGTTTACGGCATATTTGGGTTGATTGACATCAAATATTTTTTGGGCGTAGTGGCAAATTTCTTTTTGAATGCCGCTATGAAATGACTTCCGGTGCTGTACCCAATTTTCAATCCTACTTCATTTACGTTATAGGAACCGCTGTCGAGTAATTTTCGGGCAAAATCCATTTTGTAGTCAAATAGAAAACCATAAACCGTATCGCCATAAATTTGTTTGAAACCCATTTTTAGTTTCTTTAAATTCAAGCCTATTTCATCTGCTAATTCCTGTAATCCTGGCGGTTCGGCCATGTTGGCAATGATGATTTCTTTGGCTTTTCTAATTTTCATTACATTTTCCTCGTCTATTAAAAACGGACATTGTTCTGCGTTTGGATCTTCGGTTCTATTGAAATACAAGCTCAATAATTCGTATCCTTTTCCTTTGTAATACAGGTTTTTAATCGACGGATGCAAGCTGTAATGGAACAGTTGCGATAAAACAATTGCCATCGATGGACTTATATTTCCTTCGTTATAATATTTTTTATCTTTATTATCGGCGCTTAAAAAAGTAATATAATCAGCTTCTGTTGAAAATAAAGCGTGAAATTTCTTGATAGATATAATCACAGATATCACCCAGGAATTTGGGGCTAATTCCAAATTTAAAGGCAGTTCCTTTTGTGGGTTGTATAAAAGCAACGATTTTTCCTCTTTCAGTTCCAAAGCATAATTCCCTTGATTAAAGATGAATTTGGCGCTTCCTTTTAATCCAAAATGAAACTGAATCAGGCCACTGCTGACTTCACGTTGAGCGTTAAAATTTTCGATGCCGTCATTTTGAAAACGGATAAGCGTAAAGTCATCTTCAATTTTTATAATTTCCTGAGAACCCATAGCGATATTTTTTTAATATGAAAATCATAATTATCAAACCTTTTTATTTAGAACAACTCTAAATAACTTAATTCAAATGACTTGAATTCATTACAAAAATAGATTTTTTTACCATAAAATAAGCCATTAGAATTAAAAAATCACGAAGCGATACAAAAAGAACTTCTAGCGTTACTTTTATAAAAACTATAATGATAATTTTGTTCCACTTTCTTGAAAAGTGCAAATATGGAAAACAATAACACATCAAAGCATCACTATTTTTACGCAGTTGGATTGAGCTATAAAAAAGCAGATGCTGAGATTAGAGGTAAGTTTAGTTTAGACGCTGCTGCAAAAACGCGTTTGCTGGAACAAGCTAAGAATGAAGGAATAGAGAGTTTAATAGTCACTTCTACCTGCAACCGTACTGAAATTTACGGTTATGCGGAACATCCGTTTCAATTAATCAAATTAATTTGCGAGAATAGTCAAGGCTCTGTTGAAGCGTTTCAAAAGGTAGGTTTTGTCTATAAAAATCAAGAAGCCATCAGCCACATGTTTCGTGTAGGAACTGGTTTAGACAGTCAGATTCTGGGTGATTTTGAAATTATCGCACAAATAAGAAATTCCTTTTCACAATCAAAATCGTTGGGTTTAGCCAATGCTTTTATGGAAAGATTGGTAAATGCAGTTATCCAAGCCAGTAAAAAAATAAAAACAGATACAGAAATTAGTTCTGGCGCTACTTCGGTTTCTTTTGCCGCAGTTCGTTATATTATCAACAATGTGCAAGATATTGGAAACAAAAACATTCTCTTGTTTGGTACCGGAAAAATTGGTAGAAATACGTGTGAAAATTTAGTAAAACATACTAAAAATGAACATATTACCTTAATCAACAGAACCAAAGAGAAAGCAGAGAAATTAGCCGGAAAATTGAATTTAATCGTAAAAGATTATTCTGAACTGCATTTGGAACTACAAAAAGCAGATGTTGTTGTGGTAGCAACCGGTGCACAAAATCCAACTATTGACAAAGCAATTCTGAATTTGAAAAAACCAATGTTGATTTTGGATTTATCAATTCCGAAAAACGTGCATGAAAATGTGGAAGAAATAGAAGGTGTTACGCTAATTCACATGGATTATTTGTCACAACTAACAGACGAGACTTTAGAAAACAGAAAAAAACACATTCCTGCTGCTGAAGCCATCATTGAAGAAATCAAAGAGGAATTTATAACTTGGACTAAAGGCAGAAAATTTGCACCGACAATCAATGCGTTGAAAGCAAAATTGAATGCGATAAAAACATCTGAATTAGATTTCCAAAGTAGAAAGATTTCAAATTTCAATGAAGAGCAAGCGGAGATTATCAGCAACAGAATTATCCAAAAAATAACGACTCATTTCGCTAATCATTTGAAAGATGATGATACCATGGTAGATGAAAGTATTGAATGGATTGAAAAAGTTTTCAAAATAGGAGCGACTACAAGATAATGAGCAAAACAATACGAATAGGAACTCGCGATAGCGAACTCGCGCTTTGGCAAGCCCATACCGTCGAAAAAAAGCTAAATGATTTAGGCTATAAAACCGAAATTTTAGCGGTAAAATCACAAGGAGATATCATCCTTGACAAACCACTTTATGAATTAGGAATCACAGGAATTTTTACTAAAACACTCGATATCGCTATGATAAATGGTAATGTAGATATTGCGGTGCATTCCATGAAAGATGTTCCTACAGCTTTGCCAATAGGGATTGTTCAGGCGGCTGTTCTGGAAAGAGCGAATACCTTGGATATTTTGGTACACAAAGGAAACCTTGATTTTCTTAATGGCGAAGGTACAATTGCCACTGGAAGTTTGCGTCGTCAAGCACAATGGTTAAATAAATATCCCAATCACAAAGTAGTGGATTTACGTGGAAACGTCAATACGAGGATGCAGAAATTGCAGGAAAGCGATTGGAACGGAGCCGTTTTTGCGGCAGCAGGATTGGAGAGAATCAATTTGAAACCAACTGATTATATTGATTTGGACTGGATGATTCCAGCGCCGGCTCAAGGTGCTATGGTTGTTGTTGCAATGGCAAATGATGAATTTTGCAGACAAGCACTAAACGAACTCAACGATATTGATACCGAAGTTTGTACACATATCGAAAGACAGTTTTTAAAAACACTCGAAGGCGGTTGTACGGCACCAATTGGCGCTTTAGCAGTTTTTGTAGAAGATGATATTTTGTTTAAAGGTGTTCTGTTTTCTATCGATGGGAAGCAAAAAATCGAAATCGAAAAAACCGTTCCGATGCAAGAATGGAAGAAATTAGGCTTTTATTGTGCCAAAGAAATTTTAGAAAATGGCGGAGCAGAATTGATGACAGAAATTAAAATTAATTTGAAGAAATAATGAGTCAAACAAGCATTTTATCCACCAAAACATTGTCGGCAGAACAAAGACAAGTATTTCTTGATGCTAATTTTGATCTTTTAGAACAGGATTTCATCGAAATAAAAAATAACCTTTTTGAATTAAAGACCATCAACAACAACTTGATTTTTAGTAGCCAAAATGCTGTTTTAAGTTTGATTGAACAAAACGGTTGGGAAGTTTTAAAGACGAAACCTGTTTTTTGCGTAGGTATTAAAACCAAGGAATTACTGGAGTCGCATGGATTTACAGTGGATGTTTATTTAGATTACGCATCTGAATTAGCTGAAATAATCACTTTGATTTACAATAAGGAAAGCTATACTTTTTTAAGCGGAAATTTGCGCAAAGAGACGTTGCCTCAAGCATTAAAAAATGCCGGAATAACTTTTAATGAAATTGAAGTGTATCAAACAACTCTTGCGCCTTTTAAAATATCAGATCAAGAAAATTTTGACGGAATTCTATTTTTTAGCCCATCTGCCGTAGAAAGTTATTTGACAAATAATAAAATCAAGAATGAAGTGTGTTTTTGCGTAGGTACTACCACAGCATCAGCATTAGAATCAAAGAAAGTTAAAAACATAGTAATTGCCGAAACACCAACTATCGAAGAGGTGATTAAGGAAGTTATTGAATATTATAAAACGGAAAGCATCTAGCAATCTGCTAAAATTTAAATACATGATTAAGAACGACTTATTTTTACGAGCACTAAAAGGAGAAACTGTACAACGTCCACCAGTTTGGATGATGCGTCAAGCCGGTAGATACTTACCGGAATTCATCGCTTTGCGTGATAAATATGATTTTTTCACCCGTTGTCAAACTCCGGAATTAGCTGCTGAAATTACAGTTCAGCCAATAAGAAGAATTGCTCCCGATGCTGCGATTTTATTCTCAGATATTTTGGTAATTCCTCAAGCTATGGGAATTGATGTGGAGATGAAACCTAATTTTGGTCCGTATTTACCAAATCCAATTCGGACGATTCAAGATGTGGAGAAAGTAATTGTTCCAGACGTTCACGAAACATTAGGATACGTTTTTGAAGCTATCAAATTGACCAAAGAAATGCTGAATGATGAGGTTCCATTAATTGGTTTCGCAGGTTCACCTTGGACAATTATGTGTTATGCAGTGGAAGGGAAAGGTTCTAAAAGTTTTGATATGGCCAAGGGATTTTGTTTCCAACATCCAGAAGCAGCGCACGTTTTATTGCAAAAAATTACCGATACTACTATTGCATACCTAAAAGAAAAAGTAAAAGCGGGAGTAAATGCCGTTCAAATTTTTGACTCTTGGGGCGGAATGTTGTCTCCAGTAGATTACCAGGAATTCTCTTGGAAATACATCAACCAAATCATTGAAGCTTTAGCAGACGATGCACCGGTTATTGTTTTCGGAAAAGGATGTTGGTTCGCATTAGGCGAAATGGGGAAAAGTAGAGCATCAGCATTAGGTGTTGATTGGACTTGCTCTCCAAGAAATGCAAGATACTTGTCAGGTGGAAACATCACATTACAAGGAAATTTTGATCCGTCAAGATTGTTGTCACCAATTCCGGTTATCAAGAAAATGGTACACGAAATGATTGACGAATTCGGAAAAGACAAATACATCGTGAATTTAGGTCACGGAATTTTACCAAATATTCCTGTGGATCACGCGAAAGCGTTTATTGATGCAGTGAAGGAGTATAATCAATAACTCAAGAATTTACTAACTGGAAACTTGATAAAATAGAAGATATTAATTACTATGAATTATTGAAATCAGATTATAAATAAAATGACAAATTGTAAAAACTGTGATAATCAAATTGTAGATGAGTTTTGTTCGAAATGTGGACAGCCCAAAACAATAAAACGTATTGATTTTCACTATCTAATTCATGAAATAGAACACTTGCTTCATTTCGAAAAAGGGTTCCATTTTACGGCTTGGCACTTGATAATAAAACCAGGAAAAACTATTCGAACCTATTTATTTGAAAATAGAAATAAATATGTAAAACCAATAGTTTATTTGTTTTTCGCATCGTTAATTTTCACTTTGTTCACCTCATTTTTTCATATTCAATATACTTACTTAAATGTGGGTTATATAGAACCATTAAAAGACAAAGTAAATTTAAAAACCATTGACAATTGGTTAATTAGTCATATTGCGTACACCAACATTATTGTAGGATTCTGTATAGCACCTTGGTTAGTATTGTTATATAGAAAGAGAAAATACAATATTTTCGAAATGATTGTATTAATGTCCTATGTTTTAGCCACAGGTTTACTCATAATAATTCCTATAATTACATTAGTTAAAATCACAAATATTTTTAGTAATTTGACTATTTTCTTTATTGTTTATCAAATTTGGGCAATCGGGCAGTTTTTTGGAGAGAAAAAAACAGTAAATTATTTAAACGCATTGTTGGCATTTATATTAGGTGTATTAACTCACGTTGCCATCTTCTTTATTATTGGATATGTCAATAAATATTATATGTAAGCAATGAAAAATCAATTTTACACCTACATACAAAACCTTCAAGACCAAATCTGTAAAGGATTGGAAGCTGTTGAAGGTCAAGCCAAATTCCGTGAAGACCTTTGGGAACGTCCGGAAGGCGGAGGCGGAAGAACACGCGTGATAGAAAACGGAAAAGTTTTCGAAAAAGGCGGAGTTAATATTTCGGCAGTTCACGGGAAATTACCCGAAGCCATGCAGAAAATGTTCAATGTAGGCGAAGCTGATTTTTTTGCCTGTGGATTGAGTTTGGTTTTGCACCCAAAAAATCCAATGACACCAACCGTTCACGCGAACTGGCGTTATTTCGAAATGTACGATGACAATGGAAACGTAATTCAACAATGGTTTGGTGGCGGACAGGATTTAACCCCATATTATCTGTTTGAAGAAGATGCAATTCACTTTCATCAAACTTGTAAAACCGCTTGCGACAAACATAATCCGGAGTTTTATCCAAAATATAAGAAACAATGTGATGCCTATTTCTGGAACGTTCACCGCAATGAAGCACGCGGAATTGGTGGATTGTTTTTCGATTATTGCAAAGCAACAGATGACATGAGTATGCAAAATTGGTACAACTTTGTAACCGAAGTTGGAAATAGTTTCCTGCAAGCTTATGTTCCCATTGTTGAAAAAAGAAAAAACTTACCATATACTCCAGAACAAAGAACGTGGCAGGAAATTCGTCGCGGTCGTTATGTCGAGTTTAATTTGGTTCATGATAAGGGCACTTTATTTGGTCTAAAAACTAACGGAAGAATCGAAAGTATCCTGATGAGTTTGCCGCCACATGTGCAATGGGTATACGACCATCATGCAGAAGCTGGAAGCGAAGAAGAAAAATTAGTAAACGTATTAGAGAATACTAAAAATTGGATTTAAATACTTAAACCATTAACAAGTTAAGAAAAATTAAGTGTAGAACCTTAATGAACCTTAATTTCTTAATGGTTAAAAAAAATAAATTAAAGTTTAACTTTAAACGAAAATATATGTTCCCATTACACAGAGGCAGAAGATTAAGAACGAATGAATCTATCCGTAGTTTAGTTCGTGAAACCAGTTTGAGTCCAGCGGATTTTATGTTTCCCATGTTTATTGCTGAAGGAGAAAACTATAAAGTAGAAATTGCCTCCATGCCAGGCATATTTCGTCGTTCGATAGATTTAACGGTAGAAGAAGTCAAAGAAATATTTGCATTGGGAATTCGTGCGGTGAATATTTATGTAAAAGTAAGTGAGGATTTAAAAGATAACGAAGGAAATGAAGCTTGGAATCCAAATGGATTAATGCAAAATGCCATTCGTGCGATCAAAATGGCTTGCCCAGAAATGATTGTAATGCCCGATGTAGCTTTAGACCCTTATTCTATTTATGGCCATGACGGAATCATTGCAAACGGCGATGTTGAAAATGATTCGACGAACGCAGCCTTGGTAAAAATGGCCGTTTCTCACGCGCAAGCCGGTGCCGATTTTGTAGCACCTTCTGACATGATGGACGGGCGCGTACTGCGTTTGCGTGAAGGTCTTGATGCTGCAGGTTTTCATAACGTAGGAATCATGAGTTATTCAGCAAAATATGCTTCTGCATTTTACGGACCTTTCCGTGATGCATTAGACAGCGCTCCTGTTGACGCCACTGAAATTCCAAAAGACAAAAAAACATACCAAATGGATTATGCTAATCGCATCGAAGCCATCAAAGAAGCGTTGTGGGATGTGGAAGAAGGCGCTGATATGGTTATGGTAAAACCAGGAATTGCCTATTTAGACATCGTTCGTGAAGTTAAAAACGCGGTAAATGTTCCGGTAACGGTATACCACGTTTCGGGAGAATACGCAATGATTAAAGCCGCTGCCGAAAGAGGTTGGTTGGATCATGATCAGATAATGATGGAACAATTAATGTGTATCAAACGCGCCGGAGCCAGTTTGATTTCGACTTATTTTGCTAAAGAAGCTGCAATACTTTTAAACAAATAAACATGAAAAAATGTTTAATAATAGCGGTATTATTGCTTTCCAATAGCATTTTTGCACAAGTTGAGGTAGTTGCTACTTTCATCGAGAAATGGGATAATTCCAAAGATTATTTAGTAGCCGTTGCAGAAGCTATGCCGGAAGATAAATATGATTACAAACCAACTGCCCGTGAAATGTCATTTAGAGAACAGTTATTTCACATACAAGAGAATATGAATTGGTTGAGTACAACGCATTTTTCGGAACAGAAATATATGAAAAAAGAAGCTGTAAAAGGACTTTCGAAAGCGCAAATAATCCAAGAAATAAAATCCTCTTTTGATAAAGCAAAAGCATTTGTACAAAAAACCAATGATGCTGAATTATCCCAAAAAGTAGCTTTTTTTGTTGGTCCAAAATCAAAACTGCAAATACTCAACTTGATGCAAGATCATGTTACCCATCACAGAGCACAAATTTTAGTATATTTGAATCTGAATCAAATTCAGCCACCCAAATATATTGGTTGGTAATTTTTAGTGATTTAGATACTTAAAATTAAAAAAAATATTATGAGAAAGACGTTGTTTTTATTTGCTGTTTTAGCCTTTGCTTCTTGTAAAAAAGAAGAAGTCAAAAAAGAACCTTTATACCCAACCACTACCGAAGAAGTTGCCCAAACTCCAGAGGAATTAGGGGAGGAAATTTTCAAAGGAAAAGGAAATTGTGTTGCCTGTCATCAAGTAGACAAGAAAGTGATAGGACCAAGTCTGCAGGATATTGCTAAGATTTACAAAGATAAAAATGCAAGTATCGTAACGTTTTTAAAAGGCGAAGGTGAACCTATTGTTGACCCAAGCCAATACGAAGTTATGAAAACAAACTTTGCGGTTACTAAAGCCATGTCTGATGATGAATTAAAAGCATTAGAAGCTTACGTTTACTCACATTTGAAATAATCCTGATATTTTTCAGGAGCTAATCCCGCTCTACGCTGTGTTTTTATGTTTTTAAAGGAAAACATAAATGATTTCTCCCGAAGCTTCGGGACTATCGGGGCTAAAATACAAGAACCATTCGTCTCTGCGAGTGGTTTTTTTATGTTCAAAACGTTCTGATTTTTATTTATTTCTGAACTTTGTTACTTCTTTGGGAACAATGTGGTTAATTTTTTTATCTTTAAAATATGGAAACAGTATGTATCAAAACACCTTTAGGAATTGCCACAATCATTGGGGATGAAAATGGAATATCCGTAATTTCAGTTTCGGATGAAGGCGAAGTTTCAAATAGAATTCCAACTGTTTTGCAAGAAGCGGTCTTACAACTGAATGATTATTTCGAAGGAATACGAACTGATTTTGACTTTGCACTCAATCCAAAAGGAACTGAATTCCAACAAAAAGTCTGGAAAGGATTACTGGAAATCCCATTTGGAAAAACCTGTAGTTATATGGATTTATCTAAAAAACTGGGCGATGTCAAAGCCATTCGAGCCGTTGCTTCTGCTAATGGGAAAAATCCGCTTTGGATTGTCGTTCCCTGTCACAGAGTCATTGGAACAGATGGTTCATTGACCGGTTATGCAGGTGGATTATGGCGAAAGAAATGGTTATTAGAACATGAGAATCCAACTACGCAACAAACTCTTTTTTAGTGGTTTGTCAATAAATTTGGTATATTAGTTTAATAAAATCTGTGTAAATCTGTAAAATCCGCGTCATCTGCGTGCCATAAAATGATAGAAAAAATAAACCTCAATAACATTCTGTTTCTCGATATAGAAACCGTTCCGGAAGCCGAAGATTTCAATGCGTTAGATGCTGAAATGAAAGATCTTTGGGAACACAAAACCCAATACCAACGCAAAGACGAATATACGCCGGAGGATTTTTATGATCGTGCGGGAATTTGGGCAGAGTTTGGTAAAATCGTTTGTATTTCGGTAGGTTATTTTACCATCAAAGGCGATATTCGGAATTTTAGAGTGACTTCTTTCTTAGGAGAAGAAAAGAAAATATTGTTGGATTTTAATAATCTTCTGAACAATCATTTCAATCAGCCGCAACATGTTTTGTGTGGGCACAATGCCAAGGAATTCGATATTCCTTTTCTCGCCCGACGAATGATTATCAACCAAATCGCCATTCCGAACAAGCTGAATTTATTTGGAAAAAAACCATGGGAAATTCCACATTTAGATACATTGGAATTGTGGAAATTTGGTGATTACAAGCATTTTACTTCCTTAAAGTTAATGTGTAAAGTACTTGGAATCCCTTCGCCTAAAGGCGATATCGACGGCAGTCAAGTAGGACATGTTTTTTATGTAGACAAGGATATTGATAGAATAGTAACCTATTGCGAGAAAGATACAATTGCGGTTGCACAGATTTTCCTCCGATTACGTAGAGAAGAATTGTTGATAGAGGAGGAGATTATTCATGTGTAAGTAACTTCAATGGCAATATCAATATCAAAATTCAATGGCAAATACAATTTTAAAATTCTTTTATTGAAATTGACATTGCAATTGTTATTGATATTGATTTATTACATTTACAAAAATTATAGATTATGGTATTGAGTAGATTTTGGTTGGTCATTTTTATTTCAGCAATTGTGTTTGTGGTGTTTAGTTTGTTTTCTGGAGACAGTTATACCATTGACCACGTTTTGAACGGAAAGAAAGATGATCCAATTCTGGTTTCGGAGAAATTTGCCGAAGAACTTCCTGCTTTTATTAAAGACAGCATCAAAAAAGCGCCAGAACAAACCATGATTATCAATCGTGATACGTTAAATGCAGACACAACTTATGTTTTTAAAAACAAAACGGTAAAAATCTACAGTGGCGTTCAAAAATCAGATGGTTTATTGCCAACGTGTAAAAGTACTTTGTTAGATTTAGTCCTGCCGTTGATGGCTTATTTGGCTTTTTTCTGTGGATTAATGGAATTATTAATTATTTCTGGAGCTTCTGGAAAATTGGCGAAAGCATTAAGTCCTGTTTTTGTAAAAGTTTTTCCAAGTATTCCCAAAAACCATCCTTCTATTTCTTATATGACCTTAAACTTTGCTGCTAATTTCTTAGGATTAGATTCTGCCGCAACTCCTTTTGGTCTAAAAGCTATGGAGAGTTTACAAGAGATAAACCCAGAGAAAGACAAGGCGAGCGATGCACAAATTATGTTTATGTGTTTGCACGCATCAGGTCTTACTTTAATCGCTACATCTATTATAGGGTATCGCGCAGCGGCAAATGCCAGCAATCCAGCGGATGTAATGTTGCCTTGCATTATCACTTCTTTTATAGGGACAATAGCCGCTTTTTTAATTGTTGGAATAAAACAAAGAATCAATTTCAAAAGCGCTTCTTTGGTTATCGTATTGATGGTTTTAATAGCTGCAATTGTTGGTTTGTTGATGTATGTAAATCATTTGGATTTAATCGGTAAAAACTATTTCACCTCTAATCTTTCGGCTTTAATATTAATTGGAATTATTGCCTTTACCTTGATTTTTTCGTTCATCCATGAGAAAAAATTTACGGAAGCATCTACAACAGTTTTTGAAAGTTTTGTAGTGGGAGCCAATAATGGTGTGAAAACCGGAGTGACTATTTTTCCTTATGTTTTGGGAATGTTAGTTGCTATTTCTTTGTTCAGAAACAGTGGTTTATTTGAAATTATAAGTAATTGGATCGCTTTCATTTTTTCTAATATGGGAGTAAGTAAAGAAATCACGGACGCTTTACCGGTTGCGTTACTTCGTCCTTTTAGTTCTGCCGGATCAAGAGGATTCTTGATTGACTCGATGAACACTTTTGGCGCTGATTCCTTAACGGCACGATTGGCCAGTATTTTTCAATGTAGTGCCGAGAGTACTTTTTATGTGATAGCAGTTTATTTTGGCTCTGTAAATATTAAAAACACTCGTTATGCATTAGGAACGATGCTTGTCGTAGATTTAATCTGTGTGATTACTGCGATTTTTGTGGCAACCTGGTTCTTTTAGAAATAGAAATTTGAATGTAAAATAAAAAAGCCTCACAATATTGTGAGGCTTTTCTTTTGACTTAATCTGGAATGATTACTTCTTGATGAACGTTTTTACTATAGTTTCTTGACCATTATTTAATTCGAAGAAATAAATTCCTTTGGTCAGGGTACTTACGTTAATTTGTCCTCCTGATGTTTTTCCGTTTTGAAGTTCAAATCCAAAAGAATTATAAATTTTATAAGAACCACTTTTGTTTTCTTTGATTGAAATATTCAAAACGTCAGTTGCTGGATTTGGATACAATACAAATGCTTCATTCGTAGTTTCGGTACTCGCTACTTTTGCAGAGCTAGTTCTGGCAGTTGATCCAGAATATGCAGTTCCAACACCTACAGCATAAAATGCATTAGTCGTCGCTATCACCTCAGGAGAACCTGCTCCGTACAAGTCTGTAGCAGCTTGAATTCCGTAAGTTCTTGCATTTGCGTATGTAGAGCTTGACGTCATGTAAACACTTTCCATACGGTAAGTTATTTTAGCTGCTTTATCAATTCCTATACCTGTTACGTTATACGAACTTCCTTTGTCATTAGTTCCTGTTTTGCCTTCAGTAAGTATATAAAACCAATGGTTTAAAACACCACTATTGTTGTGAACTCCACATTGATCATTATTTGAAGTTGGTCTGCATTTAGTTTGACTAGTCCAGTTTATCCCACCGTAAGTGTCAGGTTGGCCTTCGCTTTTAGGGTTACTCATAGAACGTAAAGATAGGTGTCCTGCTCTTCTTTCTATATCTTCACCAATTAACCAACGTTGTTTGTTTGGCGCGGCATAATATTCAATACAAGCTCCCCAAATGTCGGAAAGCGCTTCATTCATTGCTCCAGATTCTTTTTGATACACTAAGTTTGCAGTACTTGTACAAACAGCATGGCCTATTTCGTGTGCAGCTACGTCAATTGACGTCAGGATATCAAAACCACCAGTTCCAGAACCATCGCCGTAAGTCATTACAGAGCCATTCCAATATGCATTATTGTATGCTGTGCTGTAATGAACGTAGCTCTTTATAGCTGCCCCAGCGTTGTTATAACTGTTTCTTCCGTGAAAAAGAGAAAAGTAGTCATATGTTTTTTCAGCTCCCCAATGCGCGTCTAATGCTCCATTATCCTTGTTTACATTATTGTATTCTGCGGCAGTCCAGTTGTTATCTACATCTGTAAAATTGACAGCTGCCGTATAGCTCGTTCCTTTTTTCATATTATAGGTCATAACTCCATTACCACGAGTTGCATCAGCTAATATATATGATGCTCCACTTAATGTAGTTTGTATTGATTGAGAACCACTATAACGAGTGTCAGCATTTGCAATTACAAATGATGTTGCTGTGTTATTTTCGGATTTTTTATGTACAGAATTATGTTTTCCACCATTGCTGAATTCATCTAGATGTTTGATGGTTGCATTGTAAAATAAAGTAGCGCCAGTTATTGCGTCAATATAAATGTCACCGCGGCTTACCGGATTTGTGGCGTAAATATCAAATTTGTAGGCTAAACGAATTTGTTCAGTTTTTTTACCTTTCGCATCTTCGTCCACAAGAGGCAATAAAACTAATTCGCCAGTAGGCTTTTGGTACTCATTAATCTTTGCTTCCGCTGGAGATTCCCAAAGATATGTTGCTGCTCCAATCTGTTTTAAAGCGCTATTGAAAGCTTGTTGTTTTGATAAAACCGGATTAGTGTTTACGTTTTCTACTTGATAAAACTCGCCGCTCATGGATTCTAATTTCCCTGATTTAGAGTGCAAGGTGTATGAAGAGAATTCAACTTTTATGCCTTGGTGAAACAATTGGAATTTTTCATGAGAAAATCCCAGTTTGTCAGTTTCTGATTTAGTTTTTGCGAAACTGGAATTACCTTTTAACTCTAATTGTTCTCTGAATGCCTTCTCAGAGTCGGTGTTTTTATAAGTTGATTTCTCATTAAAAACGATTAGTGCAGGTTTTCCTCTCTCGTCGGTAAATTTTTCTTTTACATTTTTAGTAGCGTCTTGTGCATTTGTTTCTAAAGCAAAAAAAGAAACGGAGGCAAAAAGTGCAATTTTTCCGAGTAATTTTGTTTTCATTTAATAGGTGTTTTGGTTAGTTAAAAAATATAGTCAAATTTAACAAAAAAACAACATAATGTTAGTTTTGTGTTAAATTAATTGATTTGTATTTATTGTGAAATGCAAAACCCATGAAAATGGGTGTTTTCTGAGTTGGAATTAGATGTGAAATTAATACTAAAAAAAATGCATCCTAATAAAGGGATGCATTTTCTTCAATCGATTTTGAACCGAAAATAGTTAGTCGATAATCATTTCCGGAATTTCACCTTCAATAATTAAATCGGCTTCAGTAGAAGCGATGATATGTTCTACGGTTACACCTGGTGCGCGTTCCAATAATTTGAAACCTTGCGGTGTTATTTCTAAAACGGCTAATTCAGTTACTACTTTTTTAACGCAACCCACGCCTGTCAATGGTAAAGTACATCTTTTAAGTATCTTTGATTCTCCGGATTTATTAACGTGCATCATCGCAACAATAATATTCTCCGCAGAAGCCACTAAATCCATTGCGCCTCCCATTCCTTTGACCATTTTACCAGGGATTTTCCAGTTGGCAATATCACCATTCTCGGCCACTTCCATAGCGCCAAGGATTGTTAAGTCAACATGTTGTCCGCGTATCATTCCAAAACTGAATGCGGAGTCAAAGAAACTTGCTCCGGGCAAAGTAGTGATGGTTTGTTTTCCTGCGTTGATTAAATCAGCGTCTTCGTCGCCTTCAAAAGGGAATGGACCCATACCAAGAATTCCGTTTTCACTTTGAAATTCAACGTCAATTCCTTCTGGAATATAATTAGCTACTAATGTTGGAATTCCGATTCCAAGATTTACGTAATAGTTGTGTTTCAATTCTTTTGCAATACGTTTTGCAATTTGGTTTTTATCTAAAGCCATAATTAGAAAATTTTTCTCACGGTTCTTTGTTCAATTCTTTTTTCATATTTCTCGCCTTGGAAAATTCTATTTACAAGTATTCCCGGAATATGAATTTCGTTTGGATCTAAACTTCCTGCAGGCAATAATTCTTCTACTTCGGCAATAGTGATTTTTGCTGCTCCGGCCATGCAAGGGTTGAAGTTTCTTGCGGTTCCTTTGAAAACTAGGTTTCCGGCTTCGTCACCTTTCCATGCTTTTACTATTGCAAAATCAGCGTTGAAAGCGTGTTCCATAACATGCATTTTTCCATTGAATTCGCGAACTTCTTTACCCTCGGCTACTTCAGTTCCATAACCGGCTGGTGTGAAGAAAGCGGGAATTCCTGCTTGTGCTGCACGACATCGCTCTGCTAAAGTTCCTTGAGGAATAAGATCTACTTCGAGTTCTCCAGAAAGCATTTGGCGTTCAAATTCGGCATTTTCACCTACGTAAGAAGAAATCATTTTTTTGATTTGGCGCTTTTGCAAAAGCAGTCCAAGACCAAAATCATCAACACCTGCATTGTTTGAAATACACGTTAAATCCGTAGTTTCTTTTTTTACTAATTCGGCGATGGAATTTTCTGGAATACCACATAATCCAAAACCGCCAAGCATAATAGTCATCCCGTTTTCAATTCCTTGAAGGGCTTCCTGAACGTTATTTACTTTTTTGTTAATCATAAAAATGAGTTTCTATTTGTCGAATTTTATTTAATGAAGAAGTAAGTCTGCTTGTAATACTAAGAACAACAGAATTTCATTTTGAGAACCAAAGCCCTAGCCCAGATAAAAGCGACATCCTTTCTGGTCCTGATTTTTTTCAGGATCAGAAAGATATAGCGGTTAGCTGGATTAGCTCCTAATGAAAATTTTACAATTCAAATTCTTCGGTGTCTTGTTCTACGGCTGTCGTGTCTACTACTTTTCTAGGTACGTAACAGTCTACTTTTATAGAAAGATTCGCAGGTCTTTCAAAGGCTTCCGTAGAAACTTTAAGGGCAGGATCAGCATAACACAATTTCATGAAATAACCCCAAACTGGTAATGCGGCTGTGGCTCCCTGACCATAAGTAATGCTTTTGAAACGGGCTGAACGATCCTCGCAACCTACCCAAACTCCAGTTACCAGATTAGGAACCATTCCCATAAACCAACCATCAGACTGGTTTTGAGTAGTACCTGTTTTTCCAGCAATAGGATTTTTAAACGAATACGGATAACCCGTCCAGCGGTTGTCTCCGTTACCGCCGCCTGTGGTGCGTAAACGGTCTCCAGAACCACCTTCGGTTACACCTTCCAGTAATTTGATGACTGCATAAGCGATATCCTTGTTTAAAACATCGTGTGATTCAGGTATTGGTTCGTAGATGATAACACCACTTTTATCTTCAATTTTAGATATAAATTGAGGTTTCATATAAACACCTTGATTGGCAAAAGTACTGTAGGCAGCAACCATATCTTCAACGGTTATTTCTACAGCTCCTAACGCAATGGAAGGTTGGTTTACAATTTCGGATTTTACGCCTAATTTATGGGTTAAATCGATTACGGCTTCCGGTCCAACTTTATCAATTAATTTTGCTGATACTGTATTTATGGAATTCGCCAAACCTCTTTTTAAGGTAACCATTCCGCGGTATTTATTGTCTGAATTTCTAGGTTCCCAATCTTCTGTAACATGATGGCGTCCTTTTCTGATTACAAATGGTCCGTCAATAATCGAGTCACAAGGAGACATATTCAACTGCTCGATAGCGGTTGCGTAAACAAATGGTTTGAAAGTCGAACCTACTTGTCTGGCGCCTTGCCCTACGTGATCGTATTGAAAATATTTGTAGTTGATACCACCAACCCAAGCTTTTATATTACCGGTTTGTGGTTCCATTGCCATCAACCCAGATTGTAAAAAGTGTTTGTAATACCGAATAGAATCCAATGGTGTCATAATGGTATCTTTTTCTCCTTTCCAAGAAAAGACAGTCATTTTTGCTTTTTCACTGAACGATTTTATAATTTCTTCCTCGCTTTTATCCATTGATTTCATCACAGCCCATCGGTTAGATGATTTCATTGCCTGATTCAGAATTCGTTGTGTTTCTACCGAAGAAATATTAACAAAAGGAGCGTTTTTATTATCCTTAGATTGACTAAAAAACTCTTCTTGAAGGTTTGCCATGTGGGCAGTAACCGCTTCTTCAGCATGCAATTGCATTCTGGAATCAATCGTTGTGTAGATTTTTAGACCGTCTTTGTAGATGTCATAATCAGAGCCATCCGGTTTTTTATTTTCTTCGGCCCATTTTTTCATATAATCACGTAGATATTCTCTAAAATACGTAGCCGTTCCGTCTTTATGTGTTTCTAATTTGAAATTTAATTTGATTGGTAAACTTTGCAATCTTTCTTTCTCTTCTTTTGAAATGATTTTTCCTTTTTCCATTTGCAAAAGCACCACGTTTCTACGGTTTTTTACACCTTGCGGGTTTCTGATAGGATTGTATAAACCCGAATTTTTAAACATTCCAACTAATATTGCCGATTCACTGATGGTTAAATCCTTAGGTTCTTTGGAAAAATAAGTTTTTGCCGCTGAACTTACTCCAACAGAATTATTCCCAAAATCATATACGTTACAATACATGGCAATGATTTCATTTTTAGTGTATTGTCTTTCTAATCGAATAGCGATAATCCATTCTTTTATTTTTTGTACAATTCTAAAAGGCAGGAATTTAGACCCTTCACCATGGAATAATTGCTTGGCTAATTGTTGTGTTAACGTACTCGCTCCACCGCTTGTTCCTAAACTGGAAATCGCTCTTAAAGTTCCTCTTCCGTCAATACCGGAATGCTCATAAAAACGAGCGTCTTCAGTAGCTATTAATGCTTGTACCAAGTTTTTTGGTAAGTCTGAATAGCGTAATTGAGACCTGTTTTTTTCGAAATATTTACCTAAAACCACTCCGTCTGCCGATATGATTTCGGTGGCTAAGTTTGAATCGGGATTTTCTAAATCTTCAAAAGAAGGCATCGAACCAAAAAGTCCCCATGAAGCAAATAAGAAAAACAAACCAACAGCACCCATTCCATAAAAGAAGATTTTCCAAAATTTCTTTTTGTAGTAAGTGATGTCCTTATCAATGTTTTTTGTCTGATTGTTATTTTTTTTGATAGCCATAATACTATTTTATTCTTTTTTTTCTATTCTAAAACCTACTTCTGTAATTCCGTCTAAAGCCGTTACGCCGGGAACTTTACCGTTTTCTCTAACAGCTTGTTTGATATAGACTTTGTATTTTGATTTGAACCGTACATTTTCCTTATAAAAGAGTTTACTTTCTTTTATATCCGAAAATCCATCGCCTAATAGTGTTCCATCCGGATCTGCCATTTGGTATTCAAGCGTGTCCACTTTTGTGAAACCATTTGGTAATTCCAATGCCACAATTAAAAACAGATTATTGAATTGATAATTATTATTGGCTCTCAAATTTACAAATAGATTGTATCGTTTTGTAGAATCTAATTCCGGTAAATTGAACGTTACAATGCTGTCTTTGTGCCACGCACTTCCAACAGATTTATAGTCATCAAAAACTCTTTTTTTATCACATGAAGAAAAGAGAATCACCACTAAAAGAAGTAAAGCGCTATTTTTTATCCACATTTTTAGTAATAATTATAGGTTTTCTTGGCTCCGCAGGCTTTTTGTTATTTGGATTCTGACGGTTATTATTGTTATTGTTTGCGGGCTTGTTGTTGTTTGCTACAGTTACATTTTCACCGGCCGGTTTGCGTTTTTTATGCTGTTTTTTCTTTGGTTTTGGCTGATCAAAACGAGTTAAACTTTCCTGACCCATTGCGTTATTGAAGTTTTTCTCTGGCTCAGCAATAATCTCGATAGCATAATCTTCTAACGAAGAAACTTTATTTTTTAGTTTGTTTTCGGCAACAATTTCTTTGACTTGCTCAATTTTCAGAACATGCCAATTAGCGAAATTATTGGTGTAGGCAAACCACATTAATCCTTTGAAAATATCTTGTTTCTGGCAAATGGCATCTCCTTTTTCAGTCACTAATTTTGTTTCGAAATCCGGAAAATCTTTCAAGGCATCCATGTACGTATCCAGCTCATAGTTCAAGCAGCATTTTAATTTCCCGCATTGTCCAGCCAGTTTTTGTGGATTCAAAGACAGTTGTTGGTAACGTGCCGCTGAGGTGTTTACACTTCTAAAATCCGTCAACCAAGTAGAACAACACAATTCTCTTCCGCAAGAACCTATTCCGCCTAAACGAGCTGCTTCCTGACGGAAACCTACTTGTTTCATCTCGATACGGGTACTGAATTCTTTTGCAAAATCTTTAATTAATGCTCTAAAGTCAATTCGGTCATTTGCTGTGTAATAAAACGTAGCCTTTGATCCGTCTCCTTGAAATTCAATATCCGAAATTTTCATTTCCAGTTTTTGAGCAATCGCCAGTTCACGAGCGCGAACCTTCATTGGTTCTTCACGATCTCTTGCGGTAGACCAAATATCAATGTCTTTTTGCGAGGCTTTTCTATAGATTTTTGGAATTTCATTACCCAAGTAATTCGCTCCTTTTTTCTTCATTTGAATTTTAACTAATTCTCCTGTCAAAGTAACAATTCCTATATCATGTCCTGGAGAAGCAACAGTAGCGACTATGTCACCCATGCTTAACGTTAATTTCTCAGTATTGCGGTAAAATTCTTTTCTTCCATTTTTGAAACGTACTTCAACACAGTCAAAAGGTGCGTCGCCATTAGGCAAACTCATATTAGAAAGCCAATCGAAAACCGTTAATTTATTGCAGCTATCGGTGCCGCAAGTCCCATTATTTTTACAACCCTTAGGTGCGCCACCATCAGAAGTTGAACAACTTGTACATGCCATAATCTTATATGTAGTGTTGCGACGAGCACAACTTAAGTTCTTAAAACGTTTAATGTGTAAAGATAGTATTTTTTAATTTTATGGAACAACGCATAAAAGCACCAATAAATCATAAAATTTTTATAAAAAAACCCATTACAAATCAGATTGTAATGGGTTAATTTCATAGGATTTTGTTCTAAATATTTATTCTATAATTTTATATAATTTATCAGATAATCGGATTCTGAATGGTAGTTTAAACGTACAAGTGTCTCCAGAAACTGCTTTTTCTTTTGCCAAATCGTTCACTAGCATTTCTTCGATTACTATTTTTTGTTCTCCGGTTGTGGAACCTTTGATTAGAATCGTATCGCCAATTTTGATTTCGTTTTCTTCAATTAGAAATTGACCAATACTTGGTTTTGGAAAAAAATGCGTTCCTTTTCCGATATAGACTTTCTTAACTTTTGGTTCTTTTTTAACTGCAGTCCCGACACTTCGGGATGGTTTCTCTGCAACAAAAACACCATGCGTTTCTTCGTTGTTTTTGAAAGTCAAAACATCTGATTTTCCTTTTTTGAAAATCTTATTTCCGTTTTTAATTCCTCTGCGAATGGCTTTTTGCTCTTCTTCCGGTAAATGAATCACACTGACACATTCAGCAGAACAGCAACCTTCCATTTTTTCCTTGCAAGAATCACATTGGATAAAAAGTAAATGACAACCCTCGTTCACGCAATTTGTATGCACGTCACAAGGTTCGCCACATTGATGGCATTGCGAAACAATATCGTCAGTGATTCTTTCGCCCAAGCGGTGATCAAACACGAAGTTTTTTCCAATGAATTTACTTTCTAAACCTTCAGCTTTTACTTGGCGTGTGTATTCTATAATTCCGCCTTCTAATTGGTATACATTTTCAAAACCTTTGTGTTTGAAATAAGCACTGGCTTTCTCACAACGAATTCCTCCGGTGCAATACATCAATAGTTTTTTGTCTTGTTTGTGTTCAGCAAGTTGTTCTTCGATGATTGGTAAACTTTCACGGAATGTGTCAACATCTGGTTTTATAGCTTTGGTAAAATGTCCAATTTCACTTTCGTAATGATTTCGCATATCGACCACAATCGTGTTTGGGTCTTCTAGAAGTTCATTGAATTCCGCCGCTTTTAGGTGAATTCCAATATTCGTCACATCAAAAGTTTCATCAACCAAGCCATCAGCCACAATCTTATCGCGCACTTTTACCGTCAGTTTCAAAAACGAGTGGTCGTCTTGTTCTACAGCGATATTCAATCGGATTCCTTTCATGAAATCATAGACTTCAATAGAATCTTTGAACGCATAGAAATTATCGGCAGGCAATGATAATTGGGCGTTGATTCCCTCACTGGCTACATAAATCCGACCCAAAACTTCAAGAGAGTTCCACGCCAGAAATAATTCGTTACGAAATTGTGTTGGATTTGAGATTTGCGCATAAGCATAGAAAGACAGCGTAAGACGTTGTTTTCCGGCATCATCAATCATGATGGCCCTTTCCTCTGCGCTTAATGTGTTATACAGTTGCATGCTATAAACAGTTTTAAGTTGAGAAATATATTTTTTGCAAAAGTAGGTAAAAAGGTTCAGAGGGCAAAGTTTTGAAGGAAGTAAGGTTCGTAATCAATAACAATGCATACTTAATTTACTTGAATGTCTTAATGGTTTACTTTTTTAGGAGCTAAACCAGCTGTTCACTATATCTGTTGTGGCAAACCCCGCCACAACAGGATGCCGTTTCCATCTGGGCTAGGATAGTTGTGGTGAATAGTATTTTTAGTTTTCCAAAATGGTAATTATCGCTTCCAGTCGGGTGAAAGGATTCGTTCGGGAGCAGGGAAGATAGATAATGTTTTGTCTAAATTTTAATATACTATTTTTAGTACTTAGTATTTAAAAAAGCAACACATTGATTTGTATTCCGTTTTTGAATTACTACAAAACTTTTTATATTTTTCATATTAATTGTATCTGATACAGATTTTTCAATTTCTTTTCCATTTAGTACATATCGTAACTTTTTAAAATCTGGTTTTAGTTCGTGTGCTTCCATGAAAACGATTACTCCATTTAATTTACTTTCGACATCGAAAATCTCTTCAATCACATCTGAATTTTTTGGAATAATGACTAGACCTTTTCTATTTAGATTAGAAAATACAGGATGATTTAATTTCATTTTGGAATATATTTTGACTGATTCTTTTGAGATGATTACTATTGGACTGGCTCCAAGTAACGAATCCTTCATGGCTTCTTCTGCATAATTCTTAAGACTAACTTTTTGAGATGTATCTTTAACTATTGAATTACAAGATGCTAGTGAGAGCAAAAATATGAATGTGAAAAAATGTTTCATAAGTATTAAATGTATAAATTTCTTTTTATTGGCAGCAATTATCAAATATACACATCTTTTAGATTAAAACTTTTCCTAGGCCAGATAGTCCCGAAGCTTTGGGAGAAATCCTTTTTGTCCGCTTTTTTAGCGGGGAAAAAGATTGAAGCGAATAGCTGGATATTTGTGATGGTGCAGAATATAATTTTGCGCTAAATGTTTTGCTTTTGAGGATTGGTTTTTTAATTTTTCTTTAGACCGATTTTAATATAACCAGATTCCATTTTCATTTCTACAAATAATATTTCATCTTTATATATAAAAGGCAATTCATCTTTTTTACCTTCTTCATCAGTAAAAATGATTGTTTTATTGTTTTGATCTAATTTAAATTGACCACTAATTTTGCCGATTATTGGATGAATCATAGCGTAGCTTCCATTACTTTCAAAATTATAAGTAATTGGAAATATTATTAATTCGGACATTTTTCTAAAATTTTCAGCTTCACCTTTTCGGGAAGCATCTTTATAAGAAATGGAGTCAGTCATTTTGTTAAAATAAGCGATTTCATCTTCATAGGAGATGACTTTCCAATTTCCTATTAATTCTTGAGAATTGACTTTTAAATTCAACAATAAGATGATAAATAGAATTTTTTTCATGCTAGTGATATTATTAGCGGTTTGTCTAAATAATCAAATATATACAACTTTTCTCTCTTTTGTATAAAATATTTTCTAGCCCAGATGGGAACGAAATCCTTTTACTGGCCTCTTTAGCCAGGAAAAGATATAGTGTACAGCTGGAAATAGCTCCAAAAAAAGCAATCATTTAAAGTTTATAAATAAAAAACCCTTTCAGAGTTCTAAACTCTGAAAGGGTTAATACATTCTAAAATGTAAATTTTAGCAATACTCGTTGAAAGCGTCTTTCAAGTTTTCAGCAATTAGTTCCGCTGGGCGACCTTCAATGTGGTGACGCTCTAACATATGCACTAATTCTCCGTTTTTGAACAAAGCCATACTTGGCGATGATGGAGGAAAAGGGAACATGTGTTGTCTTGCAGCATCAACTGCATCTTTGTCAACTCCTGCAAAAACAGTGATTAAATGGTCTGGTTTTTTAGCGCCATCTAAACTCATTTTTGCTCCCGGACGCGCGTTTCTAGCAGCACAACCACAAACCGAATTTACAACTACAAGCGTTGTTCCTTCTAATTTCATTGCGTTTTCTACCGCTTCAGCACTATGTAAATCTTGAAAACCAGCAGCAGTTAGTTCCGCTTGCATTGGTTTTACCATTTCTTCTGGATACATATCTTTTTATTTTAAATCAATATTAATTTTGTCATGCAAAGTTACAAAGTTTACAGTCAAGAATAGAAGTTCAATTATAAAGTTTTGTTATAGTTTGATTGTTATTTCATTGCTTTTAAAGCCACGTGAAAAATAGCTTTTATAAATAGCATTTTCGGACATTTTAAAATCACTTGAATATCTTCAATAAAAGATGTTTCCTCGTCTAGAAATTTAAAAATCAAGTTTGGATTAGCTTTTTTGAACATCGAAGAAAAAATGTGGGAACCCAATTCGTTTTTTCGGTCTAAAATGTCTAACAAAAGTAAATCGTAAAACCAGAATTTAGTCTTTTTATGAAATTTCGTGAAGTCGGTTTCCCTTTGCAGAAAGGCAACTAATTCACTTGATTTTTTATCGGAGTTTTTGAAAGTATAACCTGTACTGGCTTTTGTCCAACCACCAGAAGTACCTATATTGAGTACGTTTTTAGTATTCGCTTTCCAAAAAGGATAACACGTCATCGGGATGCTGCCTTGCTCTTTTTCGACGATTTCATAGTTCGAAATCCACAATTTTTTGATGTATTGCTGGATTTCGTTTTCATATTCTTCTTTTTTCAAATGCTGGTGCGAAAACAAGGTGTATTCCAGTAATGCTTCAGTTTTAGATGTTGGTAACACGTACATGAAACGGGTATTTCCTTTTTGTTTCACCGAAAAATCCATGAAAGTAGCTTGCTCCTGATTGAAAACCGGCTGTTCACTTTTGATAAACCAACCAATAAAATGCTGTTGTAAAACTGGATATTTTGTCTGACTTTCTGCTTTGTGTTTGTTGTAAATGCTGTTGAATAATTTCGAGCACGAAAAGGATTCACTTTCGGTTTGTATCAGAATTATAGTTTCGGATTCTTCGATTTCCAAAACTTTCTGGTTGAAGAAGGTGATATTTTCTTGTTTTGAAAGCAAATCAAATACCTGGTTGTAAAAATCCAGTCCTTTGATCATATTGTAGTGATACGGTTGCAAGTACAAATCCCTGCGAAAATCTTCATTGGCAAACAAAGCCGAGTCCCATTTTTTGGAAATAGATTGTTCCCAAAGTGAATCATTGGTTTTCCAAAAACACCATGTTCTGTCGTTGGTTTTTTTAGTGTTTTCATCCAATAATAAAATACTCTTGTCCTTAAATGCACCGGATTTTACCATTTTATATACGGTCATCAAAGCCGATAATCCTGCGCCGGTAAAAATATAATCGTAGTGTTTCATTTGGGAATTTGACATTTCTCCCCAAAAATAGGCAATTTTATTCTTTTAGTTTGGCTAAAATCAGCTTTAATTCTTTTGGTTTTAAGTAGCCGCTGTGCTGAAATATAATCTCGTTTTCACTGTTCAAAACACACAAAACAGGAAAGTTCAGTTGCTTATTTATTGTTCCTAATGCGATGGCCAGTTCATGTGTACCGGAGTTATTTCCCGTGGGTTTGAATTGAAAAGTGGTTTTGTTGAAAACTATCGTTCGTTTTTCTTCGGCATTGAAATCAACAAAATAGAAACCAGCGTTAAGCTCCTTGATGATTTCCTCGTTTTTAAAAGTGGTATTTTTCATTGCATGACAAAACTGGCACCAATCGGTTTGAATGAAAACAATCGTTTTTTTCTCTTCGATACGTTGCGAACTGTCGATTTCTTCGAATGAAACCGAATGCAGCTGCGCGAATCCAGACGGAATTGCACAGCATAAAAGCAATAGTACATAAAGATTCTTCTTCATTATTTTAAGGTATAGCGAAGTCCGAAAAAGCTTCTGATTCCTTGGTTCGGTCCATATACATAAGTCGTATCAAACGTTAATCCATAAGGATTTTCAGGTGTTGCTAGCACTTTACCGTTCGTATCGTAGGTTACATTTTTATCAAAAGGATCATTGGTTCTTGCAATTAAAAATGGGTTATTTTGTTTAGGCAAAAAGTTCAATAAGTTTTTAATTCCAGCATAGAATTCAAAGTGTTGCAAACCAGAATAGGTGAATTGAATGTTTTGCAAACTGTACCAAGGCGACTCAGGAGTTCGAGGATCTAAAGAGCTTAAAAGAGGCAATTGCATTGGGCTGTACACATTTCCGGTGTAATCTACATTCAGATCGATTGATTGAATTTTGTAAGAAACACTCCAGGTTGCCGTAAATTTTTCAGTTAGAATAGGCGTTTCTTTTCGGCCATTTTTAACGTTTTTATTGTCTAGCAAAGAAGCACCAGTGATAATCTTTAATCCATTTGGAAAATTGAAATCGATATTCGTACTGATTCCTTGGCTTATTGCATAGCCATTGATGTTGTCATAAATAATTTGGTTGGGATCAGTATCATAATCCGAAACAATTTTATTACTGAATCTGGTATGAAAAAACGAAGTTTCAATGCCAATAAAGGTTCCGTTATCGAAATTTATCTTCTTGATATAATTCAAATTGGCATTTAGGGATTGTTCCGGTTTCAGATTATTTGCGATGATAATTTCACGAGCGCCAGTCAATGCAGCATGATCTTCGGTAAATAGATTAACTACTCTAAAACCTGTTCCTGCATTCAAACGAATGATATTATTGTCGTCCAATTTCCATTTGTAGGCAATTCTTGGTGTTAAGATGCTTCCATGAAATGAGTTGTAATCGTATCGCATTCCCAGTAGCAGCTTGTGTTTTTCGGTCAATGTGATTTCGTCTTGAATAAAAATCCCAGGTAACCACGTTTTCTCTGGATTGTTGGTTCCTAGTTTTGAAGTTGCCGGTGTATTGTCATCGTAATAATTATAACGGGTGGCGATTCCAGTAAGTAAGTCATGATTTCCTATTTTTTTGTCCCAAGTCAATTGTAGAAAACCAATCTTTTGATTCGCAATATAACTTGTCGTACCATATCGGCTGTCTTGAAAATGTACGTTTCCTGAAAAAGACAGTATCAGTTTTTCCTGAAAAGGCAATTGGTAACTTCCTATTAATTCTGCCCGTTTGGTATAAATGCTTTCGCCGTAGATTTCGTCTCCGCCACGGTATTTTTTCTCCCAACGCACATCGCCACCAAAACGATCTTCATAAACGCCACGCGCCGCAATGGTGAACAATCGATTTTCTTTTCTTTCAAAAGTCCATTTTTGAAACATGGAAATTCGGTCCGAAAGAGAAACATCGGTAAAACCGTCATTATCGTTATCGATTTTTTGATTGTATCTGAAATAATTTAAACCTAAAAGTGTCGTGGCTTTCTTGCCAACATTGAGTTTTACTCCTAAATCAACATTAGTTTCCAACCAAGAAGTTGTAAACACATCAGCAGAGAATAGGGGAGCGTTTGTTGGATTTTTAGTAATGATATTGATTAAACCGCCCACGGCTTCGCTGCCGTATAATGAGGAAGCGGGACCTTTTACGATTTCAATTCGTTCCACCAGTGAATTTGGAATTCCGGATAATCCATACACCGTAGATAAACTGCTCACGATGGGCATTCCGTCGATTAAAACCAAAGTATACGGACCTTCCAACCCATTAATATGGATGTCGCCTGTGTTGCAAACCCCACAATTCAGTTGCGGCCGAACGCCATTTACATTTTGTAATGCTTCATAAATACTGGCCGTTGGGTTTTTCTTGAAAAATACTGGAGAATAAACCTCGACTGGAACGGCACTTTCTAATCTTTTTACCGCTTTTAATGTTCCCGAAACCACGACTTCGTTAAGTTGGTTTTCGGTACTTGAAAGTTCAAAATCCAAAATGTTGTTTTCATTAATTTTGGCCGTTATGTTCTTTTTTAAAGTTTGAAATCCGCTTGCTGTAATCTGAATTTTATAATTTCCTTCAGCTATATTCGCTATGCTGTAATTTCCCAAACTATCCGTTTGGGTTGCGTATTTTGTCCCAATTAAAAAAATACGGGCATCCGAAACTCCTTTTTTTTCTGATGAAACATATCCTGAAAGAATCGTTTTTTCTTGGCTGTAGCCAAAGTTAAAGATTAGAAATACGAGTAGCGGAATTATTATTTTCATTATAATTAAATTAAATTTTAGACAAACCTAAAAATTATATTTTGCAAAACAAATTTTTTAATTACATTTGTGTCAATAACTTAATGTCATGACTAAATCTTTAGAAGAAGTAAACCAATCCGTTTCCACACTAAACAAGAAATCAGTATTCCGAAAAATCCTTGCTTTTTTTGGCCCGGCTTATTTAATTAGTGTTGGTTATATGGATCCGGGAAATTGGGCGACAGACATTGCAGGCGGAAGCCAGTTTGGGTATGCCTTGCTTTGGGTTTTATTGATGAGTAATATTATGGCTTTGTTGTTGCAAAGCTTGAGCGCCCGACTTGGAATTGTTACCCAACGTGATTTGGCGCAAGCATCCAGAGAAACCTATTCGCCATTTATCAATTATATATTGTATTTCCTTGCCGAAATTGCAATTGCAGCCTGTGATCTTGCCGAGGTTTTAGGAATGGCAATCGGTATCAATTTACTGTTTGACATTCCGTTGATTGAAGGGGTTTTAATTACAGTTTTAGATACTTTTTTGTTGTTATTCTTAATCAATAAAGGCATCCGAAAAATGGAAGCTTTTATTATTGTATTGGTTGCTATCATTGGTTTTTCCTTTATATTTGAAATGATATTTGCCCAACCGGAACTGGATAAAGTATTGTTTGGATTAATTCCTTCGATGCCTAATGAAGCGGCATTGTATATTGCTATTGGAATTATTGGAGCTACGGTTATGCCACACAACTTATACTTGCATTCCTCTTTGGTCCAAACCAGAAAATTCGAAAGAACTACTGCAGGAATTAAGCAGGCTTTAAAATACAATTTCATCGATTCTACCATTGCATTAAACTTAGCTTTTTTAGTGAATGCTGCCATCTTGATATTGGCTGCAGCCACATTTTATAAAAACGGAATGTTTGAAGTGGCTGAAATTCAAGATGCCCATCGCTTTTTGGAGCCGCTTTTAGGAAGCAAATTTGCGCCTATATTATTTGCGGTAGCCTTGATTGCTGCCGGACAAAGTTCTACAATTACGGGAACTCTTGCCGGACAAATTGTAATGGAAGGCTATCTTAATTTACGCATTCAGCCTTGGGTTAGAAGAATCATCACACGATTAATCGCAATTGTTCCGGCGGTTATTGTAATTACGATTTATGGAGAAAGTGTTACGGGAAAATTACTGATTTTGAGTCAGGTTATCCTGAGTTTACAATTGGGTTTTGCCATTATACCGTTGATTCATTTTGTAAGCGATAAATCAAAAATGAAAGGATTTCACATTGGAAAAGTAACACAAATCGCTTCTTGGGTTATTGCTACAATTATTGTTTCATTAAATGCTAAATTGGTTTTTGACGAAATAACAGGTTGGCTAGAAACTTCAAAAAATCCACTTTTGTTATGGTTAACGGTTGTTCCTTTAGCTTTTGGATTCTTGATTTTGTTACTTTATATTGTGTTCAAGCCTTTTATTGCCAAAGCTAAAATAGACATTCAAAATCATTCTCCACATAGTTTAAAACTGCAATTTTCTAAATCGGGAAGTTATACTAAAAAGAATATTGCGGTTTCTGTAGATTTCTCCAGTGCAGATGAAGTTGCTTTAAATAATGCTTTTGAACTAGGCGGAATAGAAGCTAAATACACTTTGATTCACGTGGTAGAAACCGTAGGAGCCATGATGTATGGAGAAAACATTGATGATCACGAAACGCTAATCGACGAAAAATTATTAGAAGAATACAAAGTAATATTGACCGAAAAAGGATTTCAAGTGGAAACCAAGTTAGGTTTTGGTAAGCCCGATAAAGTTATTCCGGAGATTATCAATAAAGGAGAATTTGATATTTTAGTAATGGGAACGCACGGTCATACCGGATTTAAGGATTTGATTTTTGGAACTACGGTAAACAAACTGCGCCACAAAATTTCTATTCCGTTGCTTATTGTTAAAAATTAAATTTTACAGGAGCTATTCCCGCTATCTGTTGCAAATGAAATTCACTGAACTCCAATTAAAATAAAAGTATAGTGAAGTAATCTTTTCCTTTAAAAGAAAAAAGGAAAAAGATTTTCACTATTATCGGGGCTAGGACATTTGGAATCAAAATTACGAATCACCAATCTAATATTCAATGACATTTTCAGAAGAGAACTATCTTAAAACCATATACCACCTTACTATTATTTCGGATTCAGAAATAAGCACTAACGCCATTGCCGAAAAAATGGAAACCAAAGCTTCTTCAGTGACAGATATGCTCAAGAAATTAGCCGAAAAAGACTTAGTGAATTATAAAAAATATCAAGGCGTTTCTTTGACAGATCACGGTAAAATAGCGGCAAAAATGATTGTGAGAAAACACCGTCTTTGGGAAGTTTTTTTAGTTGATAAGCTAGATTTTTCATGGGATGAGGTTCATGATATTGCAGAACAACTGGAACACATCAAATCAGAAAAACTCATCAACAAACTGGATGATTTTCTGGGTAATCCTACCGAAGATCCTCACGGAGATCCTATTCCTGATGCAAATGGTCAAATTGTTAAAATCGAAAAGCAATTGCTTTCGGAATTGCACGAAAACCAAGCAGGAATTTGTGTAGGCGTTAAAGATACCTCATCCGAATTTTTAAAATATTTAGATAAACAAGGAATCGCATTGGGTTCTAAAATTGAAATCATAGGAAAGGAAAGTTTCGATTTGTCATTGAAAATAAAAGTGGACAACAAGGATTTAACCATTTCCAATAAAATTGCCAGTAACCTTTTTGTAAAATTAATGTAGCTATTTTGGCCTTATCTTTGGATAAACTATTTAAAAAATAAAGAACATGAAAAAGTCATTGCTGTTGTTTCTTTTTATTCTTGGTACGGTAACTTTTGCACAAAACACCAAAATAGAAAAAGTTAAATACGTAACTATAAAGCAAAAAGTATGTCCCAATCAAAAAGGATTTCAGCTGGTTTTAAAAGCGATTGCAAATGATTCTCGTTGCCCTGAAGGTGTGACTTGTATCTGGGCCGGAGAAGCTTCGGTTATAGTTTCAGTTTACAAAGATTCAAAATTAGTGGAGGACCACACGATGGTTTTTTCGATGAAAAACGAACAAGAAAATAAACAGTGGTTCGCTAAATATTTGCCCGAAAAGCAAAAAAAAATAAAAAACATTAGTGTTTTTCCTTATCCAAAAGAAGGTGTTAAAATCAATCCGAAAAACTATTATGTAAAAATTGGGTATGTAAAATAACCCTTTCTTACACTAGCGAATGATTGCATCTTTAAAGATAGACAGTATAGTAAATGTTATTTTTTATCACTTTTGAACCCAATTAATTTTCGATATTTCTGTTCGCTTTCTTCTAGAGCGACTTCAAGTTCTTTGTAGTAGGTGATGTCTTTTATATTCGCAACAGCGGCAATGACATAATTGTTTTCATCGATTATTGGTCTGCCGCTGATGATAACCCGTTTTCTGGTTTTAGTTTCGGAATCTTCAATTATTATCTCAACATCATCCGTTGATTCGCCTTTTAAGGCTTTTTCCAATGGAAGATTTTGAGCAGGAAAAACAGTTCGCTCGTCAGGATAATACAAGTCATATTTAGTGGACCAATCTAGTGTGGTAGGCATTGTAGAGTCTTGTTTTATACCTATGATTTCTTCGGCCATGTGATTGGATAAAACAATTCTTTTCTGACTGTCAGTTACAATAATTCCTTCGCCAATATTTTCTAATATCAATTTCAATTTTAATTCATTAAGTCGCACTAATTTATCGGCTTCTATTTTTTCGTCTTCTAGTTTTTTGCTTATTGAAATATCTTTTATAAAAGCAATGAAGATATATTTGCCTAAAATGGTAGCTTGTGATACAGTTAGTTCAATATCAAATTCAACATTTTGTTTGTTAAGGGCAGTGGTTTCAAATGTTTTATTAAGAATTGGCCCTTCACCAGTATCTATAAAGTGTTGAAGTCCTTTTGAATGATTCTCTCTATGTTGTTTTGGCATAATTAATTCATGCATTCGTTTGCCTAAGGCTTCTATGATTGTCCAACCAAATATTTTTTCGGCTTGTGGATTCCATCTCATGATGATTCCTTCGTCATTTATTACAATCAAAGCATCAGGCGCTTCATTGAATATGGTTTGCAATTGACCTTCACTTTCTTTTAATTTCTGTTCGGCTGCTTTTCGTTCCGTAATGTCTCTCATGATCGATTTGTGACCGGTAATTCTATTTCCTTCCCTTAACTGCATTACTGTTTGTTCTACCCATTTTTGTTCCCTGTTTTTGGTAATTATTGGAAATGAGAATAATGTTTCGTCTATTTTATGTTTAAATTGATTTAAATAGAATTCAGCCACACGGTCTTTCCACTCCGGAGCCACTAGTTCTGAAAATTGTTTTCCTATAAGTTCATCTTGGGTATAACCTGTCAGTTTTTTACTAGCAGGATTGATGTAAGTAAAATATCCTTTGTAGTCTGATGTATGGACAACATCGCTTATGTTTTCCACAATTTCACGGTATTTTTCCTCGCTTTTGCGAAGTGTTTCTATGGCTTCTGCCAATTGTGCTGTGCGTTCCGTTACTTTTTGTTCCAGTTCTTCATTTAGTTTTTTAATTTCGGTTTCTGCATTTTTTCGTTCTGTGATATCATGGAAAACGGCGACCGCACCAGTGATTTTCCCTACTGAATCTTTTAATGGTCTGGCAGATATCACAACAAAATTACCTTCTGTTTTTTTGTAATTTTGTACAAATACTTCCATGTCATCCACTTCTTCGCCATGTAATGCCTTAACGATGGGAAGTTCATCCGTGGCTAAAATGGCTTTAGTGTCGGGCCACAATATGCCATACGTGTTAGCCCATTTTTCTTCGGGTATATCCAAAAGACCAATTCCAATTATCTTTTCAGAAGCAGGATTCCAAATGATGAATTTTCCATTTTCATCAGCAACGACTAATCCATCGCCCATATTTTGAATCACCGATTGTAAAAGTATATTTTGTTCATTTAACTTTTCTTTGGATTGTGCCACTTCATTGTCTCTTTTTTCGATCGTTGAAAGCATGTCATTAAGGCCTAGGGAAAGAATGCTGATTTCGTCTTTTCCTTCAACTGTCATGCGGGTTGCATAATCACTTGTGTCCTTTATCTGCTGTATAACGGTTACCAAGTTCAACAAGGGTTTTGAGATGTATTTTTTAATAATCATTGCAATCAAGAAAGCCAGCCCAATTCCTACGACCAATAACACTATTCCCAGACGCAGTATATCCATTTTTATTTTATTCAATTCTGATAGTTCAAATCGGATGCAAACTAATCCTACTATTTTATCGTCTTTTTTGATTTTGCTGAAAACAAAAAGATTTTCATTGGTAAAATGGGAACTTTTTTCATCCATGGCTGGAATAGTAAATCGATAGTTAGGATTAGAACCCGGTTTTGTATAGGAGGCAAAAACGTTACCTTTTTTGTCCAATATGTTTGCATTCAAAATGTCGTTTTGCACGTTTAATTCCGACAGGATTTTATTGGCGGCAGCATTATCTAAAAACTCTAGGGCCGAAACATTATTGAAACCTGCCACTTGAGCAATTGCTATTGAACTAATCACTTTTCGGTCTTTAAATCCTTTAATGTCGATTAGTACAAAAGCAGTAATACAAATTCCTAACACAAATGCAGAGGTAAAAACCTGCATAAGCACTAGCTTATTTTTAATTGATATGTTGCGTAGATTCATCATACATTTATTGTTTTTTTAATATTTATAACATACTAAACGTTTTGTTTTTTCTTGATTTTAAAGGTTTTAAATTGTTCGAATTCAAATAAAAAGGGACAATGTAAATATGTGATTTGACACTTTTACTGCACAATAATGGCATGTTGCAATAAGAATGAACTGATTCCTATTCCGGCTTTATTTATTGCTTTTATATTTACTTCAAATTTTAATTTATTATCTAGTGTAACAAAATTCACGTGTGTGCCTTTTTTTCCGTAACCGTTTTGTTCTGTTACAATCAGTACGGGTTTACCGGAAAATTTAGAAAGAATGGTTTCTATTGGAATGGAGCTATTGTAAGGAACAAACAGAATGTTGCAAAAACTTAGGTCGTTCAAATTTTTATACTCCTTTACTTCAATTTTTTTGTTTTTAGTAATGTCAAGTAATGAAGAGGTAATTGGGCTTCCTTCCAGAATAGCAATCTTGAAATTTTGTTTTTTAGAATAGTTTTTCCAATAGACATAGTCTACAAAACGATACAGAAAATCAGCTTTCAGAGCATATTCTTTCCCACCAGAATTCTCTTGGGCAGCAATAGTATTTCCTCCCATTAGCATGATAATTGCCCCTAGAATAAATATGTGATTTTTAATTTTCATCATGCTGTTTTTAATGAGTTTTTGTTTTGATTTGAAAGATCTGGTTTAAAACTTATAGATAAGGGATAAATTAAATAGCGTTCCTAATTGGCTAAAGTGATATCCTTCGTAGGTCATTTGAGAATAACGCCCATTGAATGTGATTAGGTTAAATTGTGATTTTACTTGAGTTGGATTGTTTAAAATGGCTGTTCCAATTGCGTTTTCGGCTTTAAATTTCCATTCCGGGACGACATTTAATAAATTATTCACGTTAAGCGCCACGGTTAATTTATCTGTTGCAGCGTAGTTAATTCCTAAATCAGTGACTATTTTGGGTATAAATTCGGTTCTTAAATTGGAATCTAAACCTTCTTGTTTAAAAGTTGTTTTCCCAAAATACGTGTTGCTAAGCGAGATATCAAATTTACTGATTTTGTAATTTCCTCCCAAAATCCATTTTGTTTTGGGTCTGGAGGTAAACATCAAAGCCTCAAGTGTTGCGCCAAAATTATCACTTGAAACGGGTGAAATCCTTTTGTTTTCAAGAGTTACGTTTCCGGATAAATGGAATCCCATTGCTCCGGTTCCTAGTGCTATAGTTCCGTAGTTCATAACCACATCTAAACCTGAAGTTCTCGAGTCGAAAGAGTTTTCAAACCAGGCCACACTGCCAAATTGAGTATTTACTTTATCTCCTAAAATGATTCGGTCTTTTACTTTAATGTTGTAATAATCTATAGTAAAATTTAAATTCTTCAAAGGATTGGCACCTATTCCTACAGTCATATTGGTTGATTTTTCGGCATCTAATTTTGGGATACCTAAAATGCGTGCATTTGCAGAAATATTATTAATTAGGCCGTTGATTTGGATTCCCTGGCCAGCAACGAAAGAATATTGTGATTTTTGAGTGTAAATTTGGTGTAATGTAGGCGCTCTAAATCCAGAGGAAATAGAACCTCTTACGGTAATTTTATCTTTAGAAAATTTATATCTGGAACTCAATTTCCAAACCGTAGCTGCGCCAAAATCGCTATAATCTTCATAACGAATGGTACTGTTTACCGAAAAGTCTTTGGTAAAGTCATACGCTAAATCAAAGTACCCACCTAAATTGTATCGATTCCATTTACCAGAATTTTCGGGGCGATTCCCCGCAAATGAGTCTGCGCCAAATCCATCCCAAGAAGCTTTATCGCCTTCGTTAATTACAAATGTTTCGGTTCTGACTTCTGAGCCAAAACCAATACTTATTTTATCAGACAGCACTTTTGAAATATCTAAATTACCTACAACATGATTGAAGGAAGCGCCTCCAGGTTTGAAAAAAATGGGACTGCTCTCACGATATAAATTCACTCCATTTTCATCTTGAATGTCAGATCTGTTATGAGAGTTTTCTATAGCATAAGCTTGTTTGTTTCCGCCTACAGTTATGCTGGCATCAGTATTCCATCCGTTTTTTATGGATTTATACCCTAAAGTGGCATTGTAATCGTTTAAATCGCCTATAAATGTTGGGATATAGCCTTTGTATGAAGCAACAGTTCCATCTCCAAAGAAGTTCAATAAATAGGGAAGTTCGTTTACACTAGTTCCTCCTCCGTAGCCCCAGTATGGTGTTCTGTAATTGGCATAAGAATTCACTTTTTTGTACACATAAGCAGCATTGTAATACATTTGTGTTTCATCGGATAGATTAAATCCACCGTTGACTAAAAATTTTGCTGCAGCAGTTTCTGGTGCTCCATTTATATTTTTAGCGTCGGGGTATTTTGTTAGAAAAGCTTTAATATCTGTTGAGGTGTTAATGCCAGAAATAGTGCCTCCAAAATCAGTAAACTCTCCATCTGCATCAATTTTTCCAGGCCTGTTTGCCAGGTTTACTTTCGAAAAATCTAACGTATAATTCACAAAACCTCTGTCGCCTACAGTAGCTCCATCGTTCAAACTTATACCCAGCATTTCGCCGTCACCTTCACCCGTCACGCCTGTTTTAATAGTTACGGAACCATTATCAGTTCTCTTTTTTAAAATGATATTGAGTACTCCGGCAATAGCATCAGAACCGTATTGCGCCGATGCGCCATCACGAAGAATTTCCACTCTTTCTATGGCATTAATTGGTATTCCAGAAATGTCAACACCAGTTTCTCCTTGACCGGGTGAAGTTTGAACATACAGTAAAGCGCTTAAATTTTTCCGTTTTCCGTTGATGAGTATTAAAGTTCTGCTGGGGCCCATATTTCTAATTTCGTATGGATCAAGTAAGGAAGTAGCATCGTTTACGGGAGTTTGAGCCGTATTAAAAGAAGGGATTTTGTATTGTAATGCTTTGTCAAAAGTTGTTTGTCCTGTTGAAATTAGTTCTTCAGATGATACAATATCAATAGGAAGTGTAGTTGTGGTATTGCTTCTGGGTGTAGCTCTTGTTCCGGTAACGACAACTTGGTTAGGATTTTGTCCGCCTCCTTCAGATAAAACTACATTCAGAATAGATTCGGTTGTGCCATATTCTTGTTTGGAGAAACCAGTATAGCTAAAGACTAAAATAGCACCTTCTTTAACAGTAATCTTATACGCTCCGTTAATATTAGTAGAAACGCTGTTGCTTGTTCCTTTTTCGGTGATATTAACACCTGACATTGGAACACCGGAATTATCTATCACAAAACCAGAGATTTCTTTTTGAGCAAAAAGAAAGGAGATGTTCAGCATAAATAACACTATGGTGACAAACTTTTTCATGATTAGTTGATATTGGTTCGTTTTGGTTTGAAATCAATGGCAACGTAATAAGTGTAAGAAGTTTTCATGGAACTACTTCTTGTGTTTTTTTGAGAAAAGTAATCCGTGAAAAGGATAGTTATGAAATCAAAAGGTAGTTTTCTTCGAGTTATTAAAAGAAGTCTATCCAAAAACGAACATTACTTAAGTTTATAACAGAATTGTAAATATTTTATCGGGATTAAAAATATTTACAACTTACATATCAGATTTTTATTAAAAATTATGATCGTATAATCGTATGTGGATTACCAATTCATAATAGTTCTATAATTTCACTTTTTTGTAGGGATAAAAATTGAAATTATGTCCAAAAGTAAACTTAGAATCAAGTTCAAATCCAAAACCAATTTTTAATCAAAAAAATGGAAACGACTGATTTTGAGTCTAAAAACTCATTTTTTTATAGTAAATTTAATCAAAAAAAGGCATTTTATTAATTTGTAGAAGGCTTTTTTTTGTTTTTTTAAGGAAAGTTTAACCCTGTTGTGTTTTAAAGTAGTTCAGATTAAAAACAGAAATAATGAAAATTTTAATTACAACCGCAATCATCGCCGCTACCACAATTTTTATCTGATTTTTTCTTTTTGAAAAAGAATTTTTTAATCAAAAAAGCCAGTGCTATTCCGAGTGCTAAAAAAGCTAAAATTTCTTGAATATCCATATTGTAAATATAAGAAAAAGCAACCTTTTCGGGTTGCTTTTTTGCGTTAAACTAATGACAAAGTTTTTACAACTGAGCCATGATTCCAAAGTTAATTCCAAAGATTTATTTCAGATTATGAAATAGTAATTTTAGAGTCAATTACAATTTTGCTCCCACCGAAATGTAAAATGTTCTTCCTTCACCGGGTAAGATACCTGGTCCTGGATAACCGGAGGCACGTCTTGTAGCGTAAGCATCGTCAAAAACATTATTTATTCCTGCTCTAATGTTGTATTTTTCTAAGAATTTATACTCTGATGAAAAGTCAAATACATTGTATTTATCTAACAATCCTGTAACTCCATTGGTAGAAGGTGATGTAGTATTGTTAGCATCAGTAAATATTTTTCCTGTCAAGCGGTATTGCAGGGTAGTAGATATGTTGTTTTTCCCCCATGAAAGACCAAAGTTATGAATGTAACGCGGCGCATTTTCTACTCTTTTACCGTTAAGATTTGAGCTAGTAATAACCGTGTTTGGTGGCGTTCCTGTTGTTGTAAAAGTCTCAAAATCGGTGTAACGACTATCAATAAAACTCATCGATGCAAAAAAGTCTACATTTCCTATTTCCTTATCAACTTCTAGAAAACGAGTAATATTAATGTTAAAAAAACTTTCGATACCCTTGTTTACTGTAGTTCCTAAATTAGTTCTGTATAAAAAAGTTCCTTGTGATGGATCATTATTTGTAAACTGTCTCACTCCACCAATACGATTGTTGTATTGAAGGTAAAATAAACCAATATCAAAATTGATGTAGTTTTTTATATTTCCTCTATATCCTAAATCAGCATTATATCCGCTTGCATCCTTTAAGTTTGGATCAATCACATCTGTAACTGCAGGAGGTGTTAAGTCAGAGAAAAGTATCGGTCTGTAAGCTTGAGATATATTAGCATACACATTGGTACTACTAAATTTATATTCTAATCCAAGTCCAAACAACGTTTTGTTACGAACAATTGGTGCTGCATCAAAATTTACATTTGAACCATTGTTTACAGCAAACAAACCTGCACCACTAGAGGTAATGTGTTCAAAACGAACTCCTGGCGTAGCACTAAATTTTTCAGTAACTCTAAATTGATTCTCGGCAAAAAAGGCAATGTTTTCAGTCTTGAATTTTATGTTTCTTGTATAATCAGGATTTACAGATAAATCAAAATCACTTCCTGTTGTACCATTTCCGCTTTGTTTACGAATAGTTGTTGCTTGGTAAGCACGTGCTCCAAATGCTAAGTTGTGTGATGTTTTACCTAATTTGTATTTGTAAACATTTCTGTTTTCTACACCAAAGTTTTCGTAAAAATCTCTATCTACGCGTCTGTTGGCATAGTTATCCGTTGTAGGATTTATAGCATCTGTAACGTTTGGAGTGGCAGTAAATCCAACGCTATTGCGCTCTCCAATAAGACCAAATAATTTGGTGTTGGACGTTAAATTTTCATTTATCTTGGTGTCTAATTGAATCGAGAATACGTTCCAAGGTGTTCCAAACCAGTTTCTATTTCGTAAAGACTGCTGTGGGTTGGCGTCAAATTGTGCATCGGTCAAACCTCCAGATTGTTTCATTTGGTAATCCATATTGGTATACTCAGCAGAAATTTTAATGTTTGGAGTAAAACGATACTCTAAGAAAGCATGCGTGTTACGGACGGTATATTCTCCGTTTTGTCTCCATCCATCAGCACTTCTGGAATGGTTGTAAATGTAGTAGGAAAAGTTTTTTAGGGTACCGCCAATAGCATTGTATGAACTCATTAATCCATAACTACCCACGCTGTTTTGGGTTTCAAAGGTAAATTTTTTCTTTGTTTCTCTTTTTAATACATAGTTTAGCATTCCTCCAAACTGAGGTCCAAATTGTAGTGAAGCTCCTCCGCGTATCAATTCGATCGTTTCTACTGCCTCGAGAGGTGGATTGTAGTATGCTTCTGGATATCCGAATACGTCTGATGAAATATCATATCCGTTTTGTCTAGTGTTTAATTCCCAGCTTCTATTGGGACTCAACCCTCTTACTCCTACGTTTATTTGTATGCCCGACCCTTCGTTTTCCCAAATATTTACACCAGGTACTCTAGAAAAAACTTCACGTGTATTATTTGTAGCAAAGTTCCCGTTGATGTTAGAAAGTTTTAATACCTCGTTTTTTTTACCAGAAAATAAGACATTTTCTCTTACTTCAGGCATTCTTTCTGGACTTTGAATTTTTGTTGTGATAATCACAGGCAACAAGGTCTTAACCGTGTCATTTAGTGTTGGATTTATCTCTTGTGCAAATAAGCTTGTAGTAAGCAAACATAGTCCTATTGAAAAGGCATTTTTCATTTTATCTTTATTTAGATTAATTCTACGCTGCAAAGATAAAATCGAAATCTTATTTAGACAAATTAAAAATAATAAAAATAGGAAGTTTAACGTTTGTTCAATATTTTATTTTAAGATTTGGTATGCAATTAAAGCAACAACATAAGCAAATCCAGACATGAAAATCAATTGTCCGACCGGCCATTTCCAGGAATTGGTTTCTTTTTTAGTAACCGCTAACGTACTAGCACATTGCATGGCAAAAGCATAAAACAACAATAATGATATTCCTGAGGCAAAGTTGAAAATCTTTTCTCCGGTAACGGGATTGATTTCGGCAGCCATTTTGTTTTTGATGGTTACTTCATTGTCGCTTCCGCCAACGCTGTAAATCGTGGCTAATGTTCCCACAAAAACTTCTCTTGCTGCAAAGGAACTGATAATAGCAATTCCTATTTTCCAGTCGTAACCCAACGGTGAAATGGTAGGTTCGATGGCTTTTCCCATGATTCCAATATAGGAGTTTTCTAGTTTTTGAGAAGCCACAGCATTTTCAAATTCAGCTTTCGGCAACGGATTATTTATAGTGTTTTCAGTGACAATTTTTTCTGCATTATTAAATTTTTCCCCTGGACCGTAAGAAGCTAAAAACCATAAAACTATAGAAATAGCTAAAATGATTTTTCCGGCACCAAAAATAAAAGCCTTTGTTTTTTCAATTACATTGATTCCCACGTTCTTGAAAAGGGGTAATTTGTAATTCGGCATTTCTACTACAAAGTATGTTTTTCCTTTAATTTTAAGGATTTTATTCAAAATGTAAGCAGAGAAAATAGCCATTCCAAAACCTAGAAGGTATAACAACATCAAGGTCATTCCTTGCATGTTCAGAAATCCAAAAACACGATTGTCCGGAATTACAAGTGCAATAATGATAGCGTAAACCGGCAATCTGGCGGAACAAGTTGTGAAAGGAGTTACCAGAATGGTAATTAATCTTTCTTTCCAGTTCTCAATATTTCGGGTTGCCATAATTGCCGGAATCGCACAAGCTGTTCCAGAAATAAGTGGCACCACACTTTTGCCCGATAAACCAAATTTTCGCATTATTTTATCCATCAGGAAAACCACGCGGCTCATGTAACCACTTTCTTCAAGAATCGAAATAAACATAAACAGGAAAGCAATTTGTGGAATGAATATCAAAATCCCTCCAATTCCCGGGATGATTCCCTGTGAAATTAAATTGGTTAAAACTCCTGCTGGCAATTCTTCGGCAGCATGCGTGCTCAACGAAGCAAAAGAGGCATCGATGAAATCCATTGGAATTTTAGACCATTCGAAAATAGATTGGAAAATAACAAATAAAATCAAAAAGAAAATGACATATCCCCAAACTTTATGTGTTAGCACTCGGTCGAGTTTGCTACGGTAATCTCGTGCAACGGAGGAGTCAATTTTTAAACCTACTTTCAGCACATCATTGATGAATTGATAGCGTTTTATGGTTTCTTTTTGTTGCAGGCGTTTTAAATCTGAGTGCGATTTTGTGAACGAGCTTCGGACTTCATTTCGTTCTAAATTTAGGAAATTTACGTCTTGTGTAATCACCAACCATAATTTATAAAGCAATTGATTTGGGAATGCTTTGCGTAAACTGTTGAAATAGTCCGGATCAATTACGGAGGCATTCAGGCAAGGTTCACTCGAAATGGTTCGGTAGCTTACAATCAACTTTTTCAACTCATCAATTCCATACCCTTTTCTGGAACTGATTAATGCAATTTTTGTTTTTAGGTGCTCTTCAAGATATGGAATATCTAGCGTAATCCCTTTAAATTTCATTCTGTCAGCCATGTTGATGACTAATATTGTTGGAATTTCAAGGTCTTTTATTTGGGTAAAAAGAAGTAAATTTCGTTTTAAATTTTCCACATCGGTAACGACAAGCGCTACATCAGGATATAATTTGTCATTTTTGTTGAGTAATAATTCAATGACAACATTCTCATCAATGGAACTGGCGTTCAGGCTGTATGTGCCGGGTAAATCCAGAATATTTGCCTTTATATTATTGGGTAATTTGCAGAAACCTATCTTTTTTTCAACGGTAATTCCGGGATAATTCCCCACTTGTTGATTCAAACCCGTAAGTTGATTAAAAACGGAAGTTTTACCCACATTCGGATTACCGATCAAAGCGACATTGATGTTTTGTTTGCTTACCATAAGTTGGTTTTTATAATGTCAACCTCAATTTCTTTTGCAGTTTCGACCCGAATTGCTACATGTGAACCATTAATATTCAAATACAAAGGATCTCCAAAAGGAGCAATTTGAAGCAATTCAACCATATTTCCGGGCAAGCAACCCATTTCCAATAATTTTAATGGAACGGTGTCGATGTCAAAGTCTTTTATAATGGCTTTTTCGCCTTTTTTGAGAGAATTTATCGTTGTTTGCAAACCTTATTTAGATTGAATTAAGATTGCAAAAATACACATTTTAATACAAACACAAATGATAATTATCACATTTATACGGTAATTAAAACAAATCAATCCAACAGATAATGCAACGGTTATCTTTATAAAAACTGGGATTCGTTTGAATGCTTCTTATTCGTTACTTAAAAAATTAATGTCTTCAATTAATCGTTTCATATCCTCTTTATTGGTACCGTCATAAAAGCCACGAACTCTTTTTTTGGTATCTACCAAAACAAAATTTTCGGTGTGAACCATATCGTATAATTCGTCTGGTTTTCCCAGTTTCACGGCCAAATAGGATTTTCTGGCCATAGTATAAATTTCTTTTTTGTCTCCGGTTACTAAGTTCCATTTACTGTCATCAACATGATGTTTTTTGGCGTAAGCCTTCAAAACTGGAACGCTGTCAGTCTCCGGGAAAACGGTAAATGATAATAATTTTACCTTTGGATTATTAGCGAAAGCTTTTTGAATATCCGATAAATTGGTAGTCATCTTTGGACAAATGGAACCGCAAGTAGTAAAGAAAAAATCAGCTACATATATTTTGCCTTCGTAATCTTTTTGGGTGATGGTTTTTCCGTTTTGGTTGGTAAACGAAAAATCAGCAATCGTATGATACTTGCTTTTGTATTGAACGGTGCTGTCCACTAATTCAGGATTTACATCCGCAGGATTATAAATGGGAAGTGTTTTTTTGGGCTTTAAAGCCGAATAAAATAAAGATAAAATGATTGCCGAAAGAACAATGAAGACCCCGAAAAAGAGTCGGTATTTTTTGAAAAATTCTAACATAACGCTATTTTAATGCAAAAATACGAAAACGAGATTTGTTTTTAATTCAAATTAACACAATACTCACGTCAAACGCATTAAAAATTGAACCACATAGAAACATAGTGTTTATTCCTGTAAAAGTAAATTTTGACGGAGATAAGAGTTTACAATAGAAAAAAGCATTGGCTTTTTTTCTATGTCACCTAAATTTCCAATGTTCGGAACAGATTTAAATCAAAAATTAAATTCTATGTTTCTATGTGGTTCAATTTTTAATGCGTTTGACCTAACACAATACTTAGTTTAGATAGATTCCTTCGAAATATAAGGGTATAAAATTAATGCCTTTTTGGATTAAACCTTTTAGAAATTTTGGAGTCAAATGAAGATGTATTCGTAAATAATAGATTTTAACTAAAAATCAAATTATTTATTAATAACTTTGTTAAGATAACTAAAAACCTAAAAAAAATGAAAAAAACCAGCAATAAGCAATTGCTTTTTGTGATTCCCGCAATTATGGGCTTTGCGGTGAGTCAAGCGCAAACCACTCCGGGAGCTAAGGAACCGGGAATCAATGTGAATTACATGGATAAAAACGTGAAACCAAGTAATGATTTCTTTCGCTATGTGAATGGAACTTGGTTGGACAATACGGAGATTCCAGCTGATAGAACCCGTTGGGGTAGTTTTGACGAATTGCGTCAACGAACTGACGCGGATGCCTTGGCAATTCTAAAAGAAGCGACAACAAATCCAAGCTACAAATCCAATACAGATCAAGGAAAAGCGATTAACTTATACAAATCTATTCTTGATACTGTAGGAAGAAATAAGTTAGGTATAGCTCCTTTGAAACCGTACTTGAAAAAAATTGATGCGGTTAAAAATGCCAAAGATTTAGAGGCTTTATTGATTGAAATGGAACCTATCGGTGGTATTGGATTTATGGGTGCCGGCGTAGGAACTGATGCAAAGAACAGCAGTAGAAATGTGATTAACTTAGGTCCTGGGGGCGTAGGTTTGCCAGACAGAGATTATTATGTTTCTGAGGATGCCGATTCTAAAGAGAAACGTGCAAAATATGTTTTACACGTTGCTAAAATGTTGCAATACCTTGGTGATGAACCAGCAGTGGCTAAAACAAATGCTGAGAAAATTCTAGCGCTTGAAATTGCTATGTCTAAACCAAGATTGGACAGAGTAGAACGTAGAGATCGTCGTAAGTCTTACAATCCGATGACTTTGAGTGATTTGAGTAAATTAACTCCGTCAATCAACTGGAATAATTATTTCACAAAAATTGGTTTGGCAAAAGTAGATACTGTAATTGTATCGCAACCTAAATACATGGTGGCGCTTGAAACTATGTTGAAAGAAAACAAAGTAGACGAGTGGAAAGCTTACATGCGTTGGAGTTTGTTGAACAGAGCTTCTAGCCAATTGTCAACTGAAATTGAAAACGCAAACTTTGAGTTTTACGGAAAAACTTTGACTGGTGCAGTAAGCCAAAGACCACGTGATGAAAGAGCACTTCAAACAATCAATGGAGCAGTTGGAGAAGCATTAGGAAAATTATATGTTGAGAAAAAATTTCCGGCTGAAGCCAAAGTAAAAGCGGAGAAAATGATCAAAAACATCTTTTTAGCTTTCGAAAACAGAATCAATAATTTATCTTGGATGTCTGCAGAAACTAAGGTAAGCGCCTTGGCTAAATTGCATAAATCAAGAATTAAAATTGGTTACCCTGACAAATGGAAAGATTATTCAGCCTTGACGATTAAAAGTCCAGAAGAAGGAGGAAGTTATTTTACAAATGCTTTGAGCATGGCTAAATGGCGTTTCAATGAGAATATTGCTGAGTTGAACAAACCAGTGGATAAAGAAAAATGGGGAATGTCTCCACAAACGGTAAATGCCTATTACAATCCTTCAAATAACGAAATTGTATTCCCGGCAGCGATTTTGCAACCGCCTTTTTACAATTACCAAGCGGATGAAGCGGTAAATTATGGTGGAATTGGTGGGGTTATTGGACACGAAATCTCACATGGTTTTGATGATTCAGGATCTCGTTACAATGCTGATGGAAACTTAGTAGACTGGTGGACGGCTGAAGATTTGAAACAATTCTCTGCTTTAACTGGAGCACTTGCGGCTCAATACAGCGCTTTGGAACCAATTCCTGGAACTTTTGTAGATGGTAAATTTACATTGGGAGAGAACATTGGAGATTTAGGTGGAGTAAATGCCGCTTACGATGGTTTACAATTGTATTTGAAAGAAAATGGAAATCCAGGATTAATCGACGGATATACTCCAGAACAACGTTTCTTCATTTCTTGGTCAACAATATGGCGTTCAAAAATGCGTGATGAAGCCTTGAAAAATCAAGTAAAAACAGACCCGCACTCTCCAGGAATGTACCGTGCGTATGTGCCTTTGCAAAACATTGATACTTTTTATCAAGCGTTTGATATCAAAGCAAATGACGGAATGTATATTGCACCTGAAAAGCGTGTAAGAATCTGGTAATTTTCAAAATAAATAGAATTTCAAAAAGCCCATTCACAATAGTGAATGGGCTTTTTTGTTGGTGTGAAATTTATATGTTTAGAATATTTCTTATCTTTTGAGTTAGGTGGTTAACTAGTTAAAGATACTATTATGGATGAATTCCATTTGACTTTAAGCGATTTTCTTAAAATTCACTTTAGAATAAAAAAAATTAAAAAATCATCTACTTCAATCTATATAATATATTTATTTTAATAGCTTTGGTGTGAAAGACAAAACCTATTAAAATAAATAATTATTAACATATGTATAATAGAAAAATCGTCCCCTCGATATCATTGTTTTGGATTTTGATTTTCTTTAGTGTTGCACAAGCGCAGGAAAGACCAATTATTGTTAATGCGGTAAAAAATCAAAACAATTCAATTGAGATTTCTTATGAAAAATTCAAACCGGGTACTTATACAGTCTATCTAAAATTTAAAAATTTAGAAAACACATCATCAAGTGATATTGAGAAAATTGTAAAAGACAAATCTGGAACATTGTGCATTTTACGACCAAGGGATCCAAATAAAGGTATTGGATACAGTTATTCAGTCTCTTATGTTCCTGGAAACTTCAAAGCTAAAGTTGACAGTACTTATCGATATCTTCTGCCATTTAAAAATGCTAAGAATTATGTGGTTTATGAGAGCAAGAATGTTTATGAAGTGTATTTTAACAAAAAAAAAGACATCGAGTTCAAATCATATGCTATTCGAGCCAAAAATCCTGATAGCATTTATGCCATGCGAAAAGGAATTGTTATTGAGGTTGCCAATAAACAGTCTAATAAAACTTACGAAGATGAGTTGGTTTTTACCACTGATAGAAATAGTATGCGTGTGGAACATGAAGATGGTACCTATGCAAACTACAATGGTTTTAAATCTAGCTCAATTAGTGTTAAAGAGGGTGATACTGTTTATCCATCAAGCTTTTTAGGAGTCATTGATGAATTTAACAAAGAGTACTACCTTCTAAATTTTGACATATACTATCCTGTCAAAGAAATAAACAACAATGATCATAAATCAATGCTGTCACATAATTATTTAACACCTTATTTTCACACCACCGAAGGTGACGTACAATTGGTTAATGGTGAGGAATATACCGCATTAGTCAAAGAAGAATTCATTTCAACCGAGATGTCCAAAAAAGAAATTAAAGCTTTTTTAAAGAGATAAATGTAATCGATGTTGTCGTATTTAAAAGAGTTAAACAATGCAATCCTAGTTAAGAAAACACCTTTTTATCATTTTTCTAATTTACAAAATTTACTAATTATGCGAATATCCTTGTTTATAGTTTTGTCATTATTAGCCTCTTGTGCTCCTATTAAAATAAAAAAAATCCTCATGCCCGATAGTGACATTCAAGATATTAGAGGTCAGGTAAAGGAATTAAAAGTCAAAAACATAAAAGGATCTTCTGTTATAGACCCAGAGACAATACCCTTCGAACTAATTTCAAACTGGAGCAGAGAAGGTCATAAAATTGCACAAAAAGACCTTTATACAAAAGATCAATTTGACGAGACTTTATTTTTTTATCAAAATGGACGAGTAATCAAATCAATTACAAAATCAATTACCACCAATAGCCCAGAATTATTGATCGAGCACAAGTATGATAAAAAAGGGAATGAAATAGAGTATTTAGCCTACTTTGACAAAAAGCTTGCTAACAAAATAGTAACACAATATGACAAACGAGGAAACAGAATAGTCGTAGAACATTTTGATAGAAATGGCCAACTAGAATTTACAGAAAAAACAGCTATTGATTATAAAAATAAATCTTTAATTACCTATTCATACAATAAACAAGGAGAACTTAAAGACGGTTATTTAAAATGTATTTTTGATAAAAACGGAAATAGAATTAAATCAGAATTAGAATACAAAAAATCTAAATACCATTCAGTCACAATTAATGAATATGACAAGCGAAGTAACTTATTAAGAACTTATTCTTTGCCTAAATCACCAAAGAATACAGTTGTAGAATACAAATTTTCCTTCGATAAGATTGGAAACATAATCAAACAAGAAAAATTTGAAAATAATGTTTTGGTTAATACAGTGTTGATCGACATTGTTTATTGGTAACAAACTTTTACCGTAACTCATAAATATAAAAGTTAACTCTGGTAATTTTCAAAATAAATAAGATTTCACAAATCCCATTCGTATATTTGAATGGGATTTTTTTATATGATTTCGCTACTATTTTTACGTGATTTCCTCAACGAATAATTCACCAGATACAACCCAAATAATGTAACTCCTCCACCAATGGCAATGGCTGCATTGAGGACTTCACCAAAAATTACAGCACCTAATATCACGGCTATAATTGGGTTGATATACGCGTAAACACTGCTAATTTCAGCAGGAAGATTTTGAAGCGCATAGATAAAGGCAATGAAAGTAAGTACAGAACCAAAAACGACTAAATAGGCAATAGACCACCACGAAATTGCCGGAATAGCACTCAAACTAACGGAAGTTCCTGTTGCACCATTGTACGCAAAAAGTAAAATGCTGGATATAAACATTTGCAGTCCTAAGCTAAAATAGGGATTAAAACTGGCTGCCTTTTTCTTAGTGTACAACGAGCCAAATGCCCAAGTTAACGTAGCTATCAATGACAATATAATCCCAAATCTAAAATCAGGAATCATAAAATCACTCAAATGGTCGTAAAAAATAACGCATACGCCACCAAAACTGACAATTAAACCAATAACCGTAAGCCTCGCCAATCGTTCTCCCCTAAAAAAAGTAATGATTACAATCCACAACGGAACAATAGCGCCAATGATTGCTCCCAGTCCGCTACTGATGTATTTCACGCCCCAAGTGCTTAATCCATTACTCAAAACAAAATTAAGGATGCTTAAAATGATAATGGTTTTCCATTGTTTTCCTTTTGGCCAAGGTGTTTTTTTGAACAAGAAAAAAGAAATATAAAGCAATCCACCAATGAATTGTCTAATAGCAGCAAGTTGTAACGCCGGCATGTGTTTTACACCTTCTTTTGAAGCAATCCAAGTAGTTCCCCAAAAAAAACTGACCCAGCACAATGCTAAAATAGGTAATCCAATGGCACTAACTTTCGACGAAAAAGCATTTTTAATTTTAGTTCTCACGTTATAAATTTGATTTTGTAAAAGTATAATTTAAAACGGTTTCTATTTTAGTACTCAAAATTGTTTTTCCTATAGATGGGTTTTTATGATTAAACTTTGGCAAAGCCAAATCTAAATCCAATGCTTTTTGAGTATAATACATTTCTCGTGTAGGATGAGATGGAGTGACCGCATTGAAAGTTTCATTCCACACATCATTTTCTATGATTTTCAGAATTACACCCACACAATCTTCCTGATGGATCAAATTAATAGGTGCATCTGGGTTGTCTAAATTCTCACGACCAGCCAGAAATTTTATAGGATGACGGTCATCGCCAATTAAACCGCCAAAACGCAATACGGTAGCTTTAAAATTTATATTGTTTTGCAAAAGCTGTTCTGTTTCCAGTAATTGTTTGCCACTTTCAGTATCTGGTTTTGGGATAGTTTCTTCATTAACAAAAGCTTCGTCATCATTATAAACCGATGTCGAACTGATGAAAAGCACTTTTTTGACAGATAATTTTTCTATAAACGGAATCACGTTTCTAATCTTCGAAACAAAACTTTCTGCCCCTGAACCGCGAAGTTTCGGCGGAACATCGATGATTAAAATTTCAGAATTCTCTAGAAAATCAGTTAGATTTCCAGTCGTTTTATTTTCTGAAAGCGCAATTAAAAAAGGAGCGATTCCTGCATCTTTTAATGTTGCTAATTTTTCATCAGAAGTTGTCGAGCCTTTCACGGAAAATCCTTTTGAAAGTAAGGCTTTCGCCAAAGGCAAGCCCAGCCAACCGCAACCCAGAATACTAATTTTTGTCATTTTTAGGTTTAAATTATTTGACTTTCAAACTGTCGTTTACAACCGTTAAACTATCTTTTATTACAGGATATGTAATAGCGGTGTCTAGAGGATTTGTAAGAACAACTGGTGTCGGTTTTATTTTTTGTTTGATTACCACAGCATCATTCAAAACAAAAGGCGTTGGCATCATCCAGTTTTCTCTTTTGGCTATTCCAAATAAAGGATTAGTTATTAAATCAAAAGAACTTTCCATCAATTCCATATCTAAAACCGTTGAGGAATTTAAACTGAACTGGATTTCCAAAGGTGCGTTTCCAACGACATAGTAACTCAATATTTTCTTTCCTTTGCGTTGGTAAAGCGAATTTTTTTGGCCTAATGTGGTCACGCCATTAGCTTTGAAATTATGAATCGCCATTTTTTCATTGGCAAAAATATCATAGCGATTAACGTTTCTATTCGGGGAAATTTTTATTTTCAAATACCTTTGATTGCCTACGATTCTGTCTTCCAGAAATGCTATACTTGGTTTCAGAATGTCTTTTTTAGGAGCTTCGGCAGCATACGTAAAACCTGAATTGTATTTACTGAATAATGGTGTTTCATTCAAAGCGGTTGCATCTTTTGGGTTTTCACCCAAATAGCTTTTGGTCCAGGAATCAAGATTCGTGTCATACGTTGCCCAACTAGCTTTGTCAGTATCGGCATCGTATATGTACAACAAACTGTTTGATTTTGCTTTTCCGGATTCATAACCGGATTCAGAATGTGCTTTCGCAAAAAAGCCGATGGCAAGTACAAAAAACACTAAAGACCAGATTCCCTTTTTGGCGAAAGCCCCAAAAACGGGTAGCAATAATCCAAAAGTCAAAACGGTAAGAATAGCACTTCCAAACAGTACTTTTAATCCCAAACCAATAGGAAACATCTGGATGAAAGGGGCTATAATTAGTAAAGCAGGAATGCTAAAAATAAGACTTAGTATTTTACGGGATTTTTGGGTAATGATAAATGCAGCGAATAAAAATAATCCAAAATAAACCGGAATAATTAAGAATCCAGCTCCTTGTAAACTAAAAGCCAAAGCTCCATTAATCACAATCCAAATAAATAATGGTGCTACATAATGATTCATAGTTACTTTCTTAGCAGAAAAACGGTTGTAAAATACTAAAGTTATCGCAAATGCCAAAAGTACAAATGCAGCAATGTAAGCGTGCCCGTTATAGGTAAATCCGTTCAGTAAATCATTGTATTGCGGGTATACGGCTAATAAACCTTTCCATCCAAAAAAAGTTATTAATACGGTAACAATCAAGGAGCCTAAAAACGGAATAAATCCTCTACCAATTTCTCGGAATGATAAAATACGCTTGGCTCTTCCTACAAAAAGCAGAAAAATAAATAGTGCCAATGCGATTACTACCATTGGTAAAACCCAGCTAAAAGGATAACTTATAAATGTATATGGAATGGTAAAATAGACGTAATCTTCGCTGGCCTGCGTCGTACTTAAATCGGCATTTGAGAAATAATTCAACAAAGGCATTAAGTACGTGCCTTGATGCGCTAACGTATTTTTGTTCAAATGATTGATGTCGTCCTGAGCGGTATGGTAATTAAAATGGTCATCAATAAAAGCAAAATTATATCCTTGAATGTTTCCTTGTTCTCTGAAAACGGTCAAATCAGTATCGTTGGGTAACATTTTATAAATGCTGTACATCAAGGAATTTGAAACTGGAAAAGTCGCTTTTGCGGCAGCAAACTCTTTTACTAATCCTGCATTTCCCTTGTTGGTTTCCATCAACATATAACTTGGACCGGATGAACCACGCGCTTCAAAATTAAGCACCAAGCCTATTTCTTTTGCCCAATGATGTTGGGTTACAAATAGTGCTGCGCCATTTAATCCTAATTCCTCCGCATCTGAAAACAGAATGATAATGTCATTTTTGTGAGGTGTTTTAGAATATAAAAAAGCACGAACACTTTCTAGTATTGTTGCTACACCAGAACCTGCGTCGCTCGCGCCTTTAGAGTAGGAATGCGGCGCGCTGTCATAATGGGAAAGCAACAACAAAGCTTTAGAGCTTGAAGTTCCTTTTATACGAGCTAGAATGTTTTTTGATTGTACCAGATTTCCCCAATCGCTCAAGGTAAATCCTTGCTGAACGGAAGTTTCCAGTCCTAATTTGTTAAGTTCTTTTATGAGATAATTAGCAACCACTTCATGTTCTATGGAACCTACGTAGTGGGGTTGTTTGGAAATGGCTTCCACTTGGGTTAAAGCTCTTTTGGTCGAAAATTCAGAAAGAGAACCTTCTTCATCGGAAGTCCAATGCGGCATCATGGTAAAGTAAATTAATCCTAGAATTCCTAGGAGAAATAAACTGGCATAAATTGAGGAATAATCTTTTTTCATTTTTGGTTAGATAGGTTTGGGGTTGTGGTATTTAAATATCTTTTCTGACTAACATATAAAAATCATTGTCCAAAAGCATGTAGCCTTGGTCATATAGGAAATAGTAGGTATTTCCAGTTTTCGTTTGTAAAATATTAGTAAAAAATTCAAAATCAAAGCCTTTGCTCAAGAGTTTTGCCCGAGTGGTTTTTGATTTTCCTTCTACATTAATTTCAGATAGAATGCGGTAATTTTTGCGCAACTTATTGTTGATGTTGCGCATAAAATTAGTGCTGTCTTTGTTTATTTTATTATTGTAGGCATTACGGCAACCGTCACTACAGAATTTTTTATCCTCGCGACCTACAATTTTCTCTCCACATTCTAAGCAGGTTTTCATGGGTTGATTTTTTTGATGTCGTATAAATCAGTTCTACGGTCTTTTAGAATTCGAACACTTCCATGCTCGTGAAGTTCTTTTAGTAAATCTAAATCTACATCGACAATCAATGTCATTTCCGTATTTGGAGTAGCTTCAGCTTTTATTCCGTTACTTGGAAAGGCAAAATCAGAAGGTGTAAATACAGCAGATTGCGCATATTGGATGTCCATGTTGTTCACCTTTGGAAGATTTCCAACGCAGCCTGCTATGGCAACATAACACTCGTTTTCAATGGCTCTTGCTTGTGCACAATGTTTGACTCTGGTATAGGCATTTTGAGTATCGGTCAAGAACGGTACAAATAAGATGTTCATTCCCTCATCTGCCATTAATCGGGAAAGTTCTGGAAACTCTACATCATAACAAATTACGATGCCTATTTTTCCGCAATCTGTATCAAAAGTCTTAATTTGGGATCCTCCGGTCATTCCCCAGTGTTGTACTTCGTTTGGAGTGACGTGAATTTTAGCATACATTTCTGAAGTTCCGTCTCTTTTACAAAGAAAACCAACATTGTATAACATACCATTTTCTAAATAGGGCATGCTTCCTGTAATAATGTTGATATTGTAAGAAATGGCTAATTCCTGGAAACGTTTGTGAGTAGGTTCAGTATGTTTGGCTAACTCCCGTATGGCTTCGGCTTCAGATAAATGGTTGTAATCCGCCATCAACGGCGCAGTAAATAGTTCCGGGAATAAAGCAAAATCACTTCCGTAACCGGAAACAACATCTACAAAAAATTCGCATTGTTCGAACAAAGCTTCTAGATTATTCAATTGACGCATCTGCCATTGAACGAGTCCTAAACGGATGACGCTTTTTGCGAGGTTTATTAATTTTGGACTTTCGTCGTAATAAATATTATTCCATTCCAGTAAAACGGCAAATTCTTTGGAATCAGAGTCACCTTCCAAGTAGTTTTTCATTACTCGGATCACGTGGAAATCATTGCTTAACTGAAAAGAAAGTACGGGATCGTGAAGTTCTTTTCTTTTTACTTTTTCTATGTAATTTTTTGGAGTGAGTGTTTTCGCATGCTGTCCATAATTAGGAATTCTTCCTGCAAAAACAATTGCTTTTAAATTCAATTGTTCACATAATTCTTTTCGGGCATCATATAAACGTCTGCCAAGGCGTAATCCTCTATAATTTGGATGAATAAAAACATCTATTCCATATAAAACATCTCCTTTTGGGTTATGAGTAGAGAAAGTGTATTTTCCGGTTATATCAGAGTAATTATGGTTTTTATCGACTAAACTTTCGTCAACAATTAAGGATAATGCAGAACCTACTACTTTTCCATCAACTAAAATTACCAATTGACCTTCAGGGAAAATGCTTAATAATTTTTCGATATGATGTTCTCTCCAGTAAGAGCCAACCATTTCCGGATAAGATTCTACCATGGAGTTTTTTAACTCTTTGTAGTCATCAAATTTCAGATTTCGTAACTCTACTTTGTTTATTTTGGCTTGCATAAGAATTTGATTTTCATCAAATATAGCTAAATTTTTCCATTTACAAACGTTTACAAATAGTTACAACCGAAAGTAAATAGTTAGTAACCGAATACTTTTTGGAAGCCACCGCATCTTTGCAATGTTGATTTGAAAGAACGATTCAACAAAATATATACTAACATTTAAATTTTATACGCCATGAGCACATTAAGAAACAAAGTACAGTTAATTGGACACGTAGGGAATGATCCGGAAATTAAATCATTTGACGGAGGAAAAAAATTAGCCAATTTTACATTAGCAACAAACGAAAGCTACAAAAACGACAAAGGAGAAAAAGTAGAGGAAACCCAATGGCACAAACTTGTAGCTTGGGGAAAAACAGCTGAAATCATAGAAAAATATGTTACTAAAGGGAAAGAAATTGCTGTCGAAGGAAAATTGACCCATAGAAGTTATGATGATAAAAATGGCGAAAAGCGCTATGTTACCGAAGTCGTCGTGAATGAGGTAATGCTTTTAGGAAAGTAAAATTAGTTTCTAATTGTTAAGTCCCGGTTTGCAGTATAATTAAACTGCAAACCGGGACTTTTTTTTAGTGAAAATTGGACGCCTTTATTGGTTCATCAATTCTTGGAAACAATCTACAAATTGACCTAGAGGTAAGCCATCAACTAGTCCATGATGCACATGAATTGACATTGGCATGGTTCTTTCTCCGTTTTCATTAATTTTCATTTTTCCAAAAGAAATTTTTGGGCAACTATCCGGAAAAGTATAGCTTCTGGCATGCGATAATGAAGTGAAATCTAACCACGGAACCGCCGAAAAATGGATTACATTATCATCCGAAAATGTTCGGGTAAAAAGACCAGTCGTATTTTGTATTCTTTCAATCTCTGCCAATGCATTTTTAGTGAAAATTTCAAAGTCTACATCGTATTCGATTAAGGAAAATCCGAAACTACCGTCTTCACGACCAATAGTTGCCGAAGCATTAATTTGGTCACAAACATATATTTGATCATCCGTAATCCTGTAGCGGAATGATTCGGTGCCATTGACAGCAACTAACGTTTTGTGTAAATAATAGATAAAGAAGGAAGTGTTTAGTGATTTTGCAGTTGCATACGCTTTCGTACAATCGATTTGGACAGTGGCACCAAAGAATGGTTCTTCAAATTGTCTAAAGAAATGGAAATGTTCTTTTCTAGGCCAGTTCTCTATATCTAAAAGTGTTTTCAAGATTTTGTAATTTTATTTAGGATTCAAAAGTACTGCTAATCTTTTAAATCATAAATCCGTTTTTTGGAATTTTTATTTTAAAGAAATAAGAAGACTTTTTTCAAATGGAAATCATAAAGGCATAAAAAAACCCTAAAAGAAAATTCCTTTAGGGTTTTAGAGAATATTGAGAAAGAATTATTTTACTATGAAAGTAACTCTTCTAACTAATTTTCTTGCAGCGTCAGAATTTTTATCAACAGAATTGTCTTCACCAGCACCAACTACATTCAATCTTGATGCATCGATATTAGCTTTTACTAAAGTGTTTTTTACATTATTTGCTCTTGCAGCAGATAATTTATCATTGTATTCAGATCTTCCTAATTCGTCAGCGTGACCAATAATGTCAACTGAAGCAGAAGGATTGTTTCTCAAATATGTTAAGATGAAATCTGTACCTTCTGTAGAAACATTTGTAGGAGTTGATTTGTTGTAGTCAAAATAAACAGCAACATAACCACCGTTGATTAAACTTTTGATTAAATCATTATTGTAAATAATAGATCCGTCACCAGTATTTCCTGCATAATTTTTCAAGATATATGCTTCAGTTTCGTCAGCAACATTGTTGTTGTTCTTGTCAACTGATTTTCCTTTAGTATCAACCATTGCACCTGCAGGTGTATTAGCTTCTTCATCTAAATAATCAGCTACACCATCTTTATCAGAATCTAGCATTTTATTTTCGATAGCCATAAATCTAGCATCAATTGCGTCAAATTTTCCTTCATTGTCAATAACCCAGTCAGCATGTTTCTCGTTTTTACCTAAGTAAACAGTTAAACCTACTGTACCATTGAAAAGAATTCCAGAAAATCCTCTTGCAGCTGGACTACTTGCAGCATCAAAAGCATGATCTTGAGATGCGTTTAAGATTGTTGTAAAATCTCCAGTTAAAGCAATTCTGTTAGATAATTTTATTTGACCTGTTACACCAGCCATAAAGTTACCCATTCTGTCTTTCACTGCAGAATTTTGATCTTCTAACTGTGCTAAACCAAAACCAGCATGACCTAATAAACCAAGTGTATTTGTCCAAGTTTCAAAATTCATGATTCTTCCAAGGTTAGCAACACCTTGTAAATCTACTCTATAGTATTTAGTGTCAAAATCTGCTGAATTGTTTTTTCCTTCAAAGCTGTTGTATCCAAAATCAGCTTTCAAACCAAATTTGTTGTTAAACATATATCTAACTCCAAGATCAACAACATAAGGACTTGGTGTTGAAGTAAAGTAGCCAGAACTCATAGGTCTTTGTGGCTTGTTTACACCACCAGCTAATTCAACAGACCATTTGTTAAATTCAGTTCCAGTACTTGCGCTTTCTACATTTTCTGTTTGAGCACTCAAAGTTGTCATTGCAGAAGCAAAAACTAACGTAAGTATGATTTTTTTCATAATTTTATTTTTTAAAATTTTATGCAAAAATACGACATATTGTTAAATAAGAAATTTTAAACTGTTAATTATGTAAGAATTAGTTTTAATTCTATAAACTAAGTTCAGATCGGCGATTTTAGCAATATTTTGTATTTTTTTTATAGATTATTCAAAGATATTAACTTTAAAACAGAGTTTTTTTTACTTGAAAAGACTTTTATTATTGATTAAAGAAGTTTAAAACAAGTTTTCTCATTCCAGTTTTTTCAAAACTTCTGTTATCTTTTCGAAAGCACTGAAATTTTTGTGCTCTACTTTATGGTCGATTTTCTCGTGCGCCCATGTCGTGTGAAACGGAATATGTACAGCATGTCCGCCAATGGCTAAAACAGGTAACACATCTGACTTTAAGGAATTTCCAATCATAAAAAATTCTTCAGATCGTATTTCCAAACGTTTAATCAAATCAGAATAATCAATTTCTTGCTTGTCTGACATTACTTCGATATGGTGAAAATAATGACCCAAACCTGAATTGTGCAACTTTCTTCGTTGGTCTAATAAATCGCCTTTAGTAGCAACCACTAATTTATATTTTCCTTGTAAAGCAGCTAAAGTTTCTTCCACACCTTCCAATAAAACTATTGGTTTCTCCAATAATTCTTTTCCGTATTGAATGATTTTTTCGATTATTTCTATAGGAAGTGTGTTATTTGATATAGTCATCGCCGCTTCAATCATCGATAAAATGTAGCCTTTGATTCCGTAGCCGTATAATTTTAAATTGTCGATTTCGACTTTGAATAACTCCTTAGAAATCCCTTGATGTGATAAATAATCTTCCATTAAACCACAGAATTTCTTCTCGGTTTCATCAAAATACGTTTCGTTGATCCATAAGGTATCATCGGCGTCGAAAGCAATTACTTTAAGTTCCATTTTTATTTTATTTTTGATAATAATTGAGGTTTTTCTTTTAACTTTTAACTGTTTTGGAAAAGACTTTCTTCATTGAAATTGTTTTCGAATAAAAGGTAATTCGGATACCTAAAAGTAAAATAATTCCACCGATAATCATTTGCAGCGTAATTATTTCCTCTAAAAATAACCAAGCTAAAATAGCAGTCAAAACGGCTTGGGCTAGCAAGCTCAAAGACACTCTTGTGGCGCGCATGTGTTGTGTGGCATAACTGAGCGATAACCATGCTAAAAGTTGGCAAACTACTGCCTGGATCAACAAGACCAACCAACCAACATCAGAAAACCCAGAAAAAGGTTCGCCTAACATTAAACAGAGAATTCCTAAATATATACTTGAAGAGATTAGGCTGATGGTCATAAATGAAAGCACGTCTACTTTAGAAAGTACTTTTTTGCTGATCAATAAGTAAATAGCGTATAAAATACCCGATAACACGGCTAACAGGAATGCGGTGTCAAAATTCAGTTCAATAAAAAACTGAAAACCAACCAGCATAATCATTCCGAATAATGAGATTAGAGTTCCAATCCAGAAATTAGTGGCGGGTTTTGTTTTTAAAAATAAAAACGAACCAATGCCCACCCAAAGCGGCGATAAATTAGTAAGCAGTGAAGCCTGAGTAGCGCTGGATTCTTGGATAGCAATATTCCAAACGGCAACATCTGAGGCAAATAAAATTCCGCAAATTATAGCAGGAATTAATACTTTGAAAGTTGGAAGCTTGAATTTTTTTGTAATAATGACATACGGCAATAACAAGGTTACTGCAATTGCCATTCTATAAAAAGCCGAAATTAGTCCGGGAGTTAACCGAAGTTTTATTAATATTGGAAAAATCGAAATGCAGAGTATCCCAACAATTAAAGCTAATTGCGGCTTTTTTATTTTCATTTTATAATTTTCTTAATTGATTGTCTCTCCATTAGCAACACCATCTGTATCTGGATTTACAAAAACCAGTTTCCCTTCAGCATTCGTAGTCATCAAAATCATGCCTTGACTTTCTACACCACGAAGATTTCTTGGAGCCAAATTCACTAAAACAGTAACTCTTTTTCCGATAATATCTTCCGGTTTGAAACTCTCTGCAATTCCTGAAACTATCGTGCGAACGTCAATTCCGGTATCGATTTTCAAAATCAAAAGCTTGTTGGCTTTCGGCATTTTTTCGGCTTCCAATATGGTTCCTACACGAATATCCATTTTGGCAAAATCCTCAAATTGAATCGCTTCTTTCTGTGGTTCAGCTTTTTTGTTTTCGGCAGTATTAGCCGTTTTAGTTGCTTCCAGTTTGTCGATTTGTTTTTGAATTTCTTCGTCTTCAATTTTAGCAAACAACAATTCAGCTTCCCCAATTTGATGTCCAGCCGGAATCAAATCAGAATTTTGAGCAATAGTATTCCAGTTCAACGGACTTTCTATTTTTAAAATTCTTGATAATTTTTTTGCTGTAAATGGTAGGAAAGGTTCGCAAAGTGAACTCAATGCAGCAGCAATTTGCAACGCCACATACATTTGTGTTTGCACGCGATCCGGATTGTCTTTTATCACTTTCCAAGGCTCTTCGTCAGCCAAATATTTATTTCCCAAACGCGCTACATTCATCAATTCGCTCAAAGCTTCACGAAATCTATAACGCTCTACGGAACTTGAAATTACTGCTGGATACGCTTTCAATTCGGTTAAAGTTGCTTCATCTACCTCAGAAAGCTCATTTGGTTGTGGTACAATTCCGTTGTAATATTTATTGGTTAAAACCACGACACGATTAATAAAATTCCCGTAAATCGCTACCAATTCATTATTATTTCTCGCCTGAAAATCTTTCCAAGTAAAATCATTATCCTTAGTTTCTGGTGCATTCGATGTCAACGCATAACGCAAAACATCTTGCTGATTCGGGAATTCTTCTAAATATTCGTGCAACCAAACTGCCCAGTTTTTAGACGTAGATAATTTATTTCCTTCCAAATTCAAGAACTCGTTTGCAGGAACATTGTCCGGCAAAATATAACTTCCTTCGGCTTTCAACATCGCAGGAAAAATGATACAATGGAAAACAATATTGTCTTTCCCAATGAAGTGAACCAGTTTTGTGTCTTCATCTTTCCAATATGGTTCCCAATCTTTTCCTTCGCGCAAAGCCCATTCTTTGGTAGAAGAAATGTACCCAATAGGCGCATCAAACCACACGTATAATTTTTTTCCTTCGGCACCTTCAACGGGAACATCAATTCCCCAATCCAAGTCACGAGTTACTGCACGAGGTTCTAATCCGCCATCAATCCACGATTTTACTTGACCGTAAACATTTGGTTTCCAGTCATTTTTATGTCCAACGAGAATCCATTCTCTTAAGAAATCTTCGTAACGGTCCAAAGGTAAAAACCAGTGTTTTGTTGATTTCAAAATAGGAGTTTCTCCTGTAATTGTCGATTTTGGATTAATCAAATCCGTAGCATTTAGCGTCGAACCGCATTTTTCGCATTGATCGCCGTATGCTTCTTCGTTGCCGCATTTTGGGCAAGTTCCCACCACAAAACGATCTGCTAAGAATTGATCTGCTTTTGCATCATACAATTGCTCGGTCACTTCTTCAATAAAATCACCTTGTTCATACAGTTTTCTAAAAAATTCCGAAGCCGTATCATGATGAATTTTAGCCGAAGTTCTGGAGTAATTATCAAACGAAATTCCAAAATCAGAGAACGATTTACGGATGATTCCATCATATTTGTCGATTACTTCCTGTGGCGTAATGCCTTCTTTTTTGGCTTTCATCGAAATCGCCACACCGTGTTCGTCACTTCCGCAAACAAACAAAACGTCTCTTCCTTGCAATCTTAAATATCTGGAATATATGTCGGAAGGCACGTAAACACCCGCCAAATGGCCAATGTGAATCGGTCCGTTCGTATACGGCAATGCCGCTGTAATCGTATATCTTTTTGGATTCTGTATCATGATTCAATTTTATTGAGTGCAAAAATAAGCAATAGAATTTTTATTTGAAGCTATTTACCGTCTCGTTTTAAAGACGAGATTGCAATCTTATTGTTTTTTCTTTAAAAACAATAAGGAATTTCACTGCTATCGGGGCTAGGGGATTTGTTGGTGAAAGACGTTTTTTGAGATAATGTAAAATGATTAATTATATTTGTAACCGTAATTAAAGAAGACTGTAAATCATGGCAAAGGGACCCGAAAAAAACACTAAAAATAAGGCGCTGCATACCAAATTGCTCAATCGGAAAAAGGCTAAGCTTCATGAAGAAAAAAAAGAAAAAGCCTTACGGTTGAAAGCTTTAGTTACAAAAATGAATCAGAAAAAGAATAGTAACGAATCTGATAGCATATAAATTGCATTGTATTTCGTTTCTGTTTTTATTTACCCGAAATTTGCAACACATATTCAAATACAAAACAAATGGAATTCGGTAGAATAATTATTTCAGAAACAGCCTTTAATAGTGAGAACCTTCAAGATGTGATTCACTCTAATATTTCGGTAATCAACTTAATGCGCGAGGAAGGCGTAAACGATGATTTGATTCACGAAGATGCTATAATGAGTTATTATTTAGACTATTACACCTCGCAATATACCGAAGGAAATTTTGCTCAGTTTGTATATAATTCGGGTTGGGATAAAGAACTGAACGAATTAATAGAAGAAGGTTTAGCATTAATTGGTGCTGAAAAGCATTTGGAATTGTTCCAACAACAATCCAAAAAAATAAAATTAATGAGCAGTATAAAACTGAATAAATTCCTAAAAGGGAAATTGGAAGGAGTAAATCCTATCCGAGATTTTCTTAACAACGACACTTTTTTCGAAATTGAAGAAAACCTGATTACTCTAAATGCTGATTTTTTAAAAACACATCCCGATTTCGAAGTCCTTTCTGTAGACGACATGTTTGCAGCCTTAGAAGAATTTGTGGGTCATGAGATTAAAAGAGCCTAAACTTAGCCAAAAGTCGTAAGTCAAAAGTCTTAAAGGTATTTTTCTGTTGTACTCCATTGTCTTTTCAACAAAATATTATATTTCAACAAAGGGTGACTAAATAAGGTTATTTCCTAGAACTTGACTTTGTGACTTTATGACTTTGGACTTTTGACTAATTTTTTGTCCCATTTCTATCAAACATTTCCTTAAATTTGCTTCCATTATTATAAAAGTTAGCGTTAAAAAAATCAAGCTATGTTACAAATCGCATTTATTAGAGAGAATCAAGAAAAAGTAATCACCGCTTTGGCAAAGAGAAACATCGATGCTACAAGTGTTGTTGAAGAAGTGGTACAACTGGATGAAAAACGTCGCGCTACGCAAGTGGAGCTAGACAACATTTTGTCCGAATCTAATAAATTATCCAAAGACATTGGCGAATTGATGAAAGCGGGTGAGAAATCTAAAGCTGCAATTCTTAAAGAAAAAACCGTTTTAAACAAAGAGAAAAGCAAGGCTTTAGCGGAAGCCGCTGATGCACTTGCCGCTGAACTTTTAGAAAAATTATATACTTTACCCAATCTTCCTGCTGATATCGTTCCTGTTGGAAAAACACCAGAGGAAAACCTAAATGTTTTTGAAGAAGGAGAGATTCCAGTTTTGCACGAAGGTGCTCAACCACATTGGGAATTGGTAAAAAAATATGACATCATTGATTTTGAATTGGGTGTAAAAATCACTGGAGCAGGATTTCCGGTTTATAAAGGAAAAGGAGCACGATTACAACGCGCCTTAATCAATTATTTCTTGGACAAAAATACAGCTGCAGGGTACAATGAAGTTCAGGTTCCGCACATGGTCAACGAATCATCGGCTTATGGAACGGGACAATTGCCGGACAAAGAAGGGCAAATGTACCATGATAAAACCGATGATTTATACTTGATTCCAACGGCTGAGGTTCCGGTGACGAATTTGTTCCGTGATGTAATCCTTAACGAAAATGAATTACCAGTTTTAACAACGGCTTACACGCCATGTTTCCGTCGTGAAGCAGGTTCTTATGGGGCGCACGTTCGTGGATTAAACCGTTTGCATCAATTTGATAAAGTGGAAATCGTACGTGTAGAACATCCTGATAAATCGTATGAAGCTTTGGACGGAATGGTAGAACACGTTAAAAATATATTACAAGAATTGAAATTACCTTACCGAATATTGCGTCTTTGTGGCGGTGATATGGGTTTCACTTCGGCTTTGACGTATGATTTCGAAGTGTTTTCTACCGCTCAGGATCGTTGGTTAGAAATCAGTTCGGTTTCTAATTTTGAGACTTTTCAAGCGAATCGTTTGAAATTGCGTTTTAAAGACAAAGACGGAAAAAACCAATTGGCACACACTTTAAACGGAAGTTCATTGGCTTTGCCAAGAGTTTTGGCCGGAATTTTAGAAAATTACCAAACTCCGGAAGGAATCGTAATACCAGAAGTATTACGTCCGTATTGCGGATTTGATATTATAGATTAAAAAATTTAACATATAAGTCATATAAGTTTTTGCAAAGTTTAAAATTGAAAGCGATGCAAGTCTTAATATGACTTATATGTTTAAAAAAATAGATATTTGACAAGGCAAACTGCAATTAATAATGAAAAAACTCTTTCTACATATCGCCCTGTTTTTTTCATTGGTTTGTTTTTCTCAAAACGAACAATTAGCGCAGTATTATTATGACAAAGGTGATTTTGAAAAAGCAAAAATCAGCTATGAAGAATTACTGAAAGAGATTCCGTTAAACTCGCAATATTTTTTAAGAATAATCGATTGTTCTCAGCAATTGCAACAGTTTGAAAGCGCTGAAAAAGCCATTCAAGAACGATTCAACAAGTACAATCAAGGGAATCTTCTGGTAGAATTGGGTTATAATTATCAGTTGCAAAAAAATGATGTCAAAGCCAAGATGTACTACGAACAGGCTTTGGAACGAATCAAAAAAAATCCTAATGAAGTCTACGGAATATCAAACGCTTTTGAGAAAAAAGTGTTGCTCGAATACGCATTAAAATCCTATAAAACCGCTACGGAATTAGAACCGAATTTTAATTTTAATTATCAAATAGGATTGCTTTACGGTCAATTGTCTAATATGGAAATGATGATTTCCACTTTTCTGGATGAAGCATTTGCCAATCCTCAAAACTCCATTAGAATCCAAAATCAACTGGTTCGTTTTATGGTTGACGAAGGTGATGCAAACTTCAATGAACTGTTGCGCAAAGCATTAATTGTTAGAACTCAAAAAAATCAAGATCTCTTTTGGAATCATTATTTGAGTTGGTTTTATGTACAACAAAAAGAATTCGAAAAAGCATTTATTCAGGAGAAAGCCATTTACAAACGCAATCCGGAATCACTTGCTAATATTGTGAATTTAGGACAACTCGCCATTGAAGAAGGGAATCAGGAAGCGGCTAAAGAAATTTTGGGATTTGTACTGGAAAACACACAAGATTTAGAATTGCTTATCCAAGCGAATTCATATTTGATAACCATGAAAATTGAAAAAGCATCCGAAAATGACTTTGCAGCTATCAGTACAGAATTAGACGGTTTGTTGAAACAATTTGAAATAAGTCCTTTTACCTTATCTTTGCAGCTGATTCAGGCGCATTTCACGGCATTTAATTTGAAAAAACCAGAAGAAGGAAAGGCGATAGTCAAGAGAGCGCTGGAATTACAATTGAATGATTATCAGCTAGCCAATGCCAAAATGGAACTGGCAGATATTCTGCTTTTCGAAGAAAAATTTAATCAGGCTTTGATCTATTATTCGCAGATAGAATTAGATTTGAAGAATGATGTAATGGCGCATGAAGCCAGTTTAAAAGCTGCAAAAACGAGTTATTTCAAAACTGATTTTGCATGGGCATTGAAACAATTTAAGGAATTGAAATCAGCCAATACGCAGTTGATTGCCAATGATGCTTTGGAATATTTTCTGTTGATAAACGACAACACTGCAGCTGATTCAACACAAACGGCTTTGAAGCAATTTGCAAAAGGAGATTATCTGTTGTATCAAAACAGAAATCAGGAAGCTATTGCGCAGTTTCAATTGATTTTGAAAAACCACAAAGGACAAGAAATAGAGGCTGTGACCTTGTTGCGATTAGGGAAAATATACGAAAAGAAAGGTGATTTTGCTTTAGCTTTAAGCCAATACCAAACCATTATTAACCAGCACAGCGACGGAATTTATATAGATGAAGCGTTGTATTTTTCGGCAGAAATTTATAACAAGCAGTTGTTGCCTGAAAAAGCGAAGCCTTTATATGAAAAGGTATTGTTCAATCATCAGGACAGTATTTATTTTGTGGAAGCCCGGAAGAAATTCAGGCAATTGCGAGGAGACACTAATTTATAAAAACAGATTATTTAGATTCTTGGATTTTTTGAAAAGTCTAATAATTTAATAATCTAACAATCTAAAAAAAATGATATTATACAACGTTACCACAAACATACACGAAAGCGTTCACGATCAATGGATGATCTGGATGCAATACAAACACATTCCTGAAATTTTGGCAACAGGAAAATTCTCTTCGGCAAGAATGGTAAGGGTTTTAATTGAAGAGGAAATGGGCGGAGTAACCTATTCGGTTCAATATACGACTGACAGCAAAGAAACTTTGGAGAAATATTACCAGGAAGATGCGCCGGCTTTTCGGGAAGAAGGAGCGAAGTTGTTTGGAGATAAAATGCTTGCTTTCAGAACAGAATTAGAATTGATTGCCGATTTTTAGAGTCATTGTAAGGAATGAAGCAAGCATATTCAGATTGTCGTTTTGAACCACAATCTTGAAGTAGCAATCTGCGACCTCCAATTTGAAATAAAATACACTTTGTGCCTTAGTGCCAAAATAAACCTAAAATACAGCGAGATTGCTTCGTGCCTCGCAATGAAAACATGGAAAAAGTAACAGCCAAAAAACACCTCGGACAACACTTCTTGAAAGACGAAAGCATTGCAAAAGACATTGCTGACACGTTGAATTTAGAAGGTTATGATGATGTATTAGAGATAGGTCCGGGAATGGGAGTTTTGACAAAATATTTGTTGGATAAACCGGTGAACACCTACGTTATTGAAATCGATACGGAATCAGTAACGTATTTAGACCAGAATTATCCAAAATTAAAAGACAGAATCATTTCCAAAGATTTTTTGAAATACAATGTCAACGATGTTTTTGAAGGAAAACAATTTGCGATTATTGGGAATTTCCCGTATAATATTTCAACTCAAATTGTGTTTAGAACTTTGGAATACCGCGATCAGATTCCGGAATTTGCAGGGATGTTCCAGAAAGAAGTAGCGCAACGTATTTGTGAAAAAAAGGGAACGAAAGCGTATGGAATTCTGTCGGTTTTGGTTCAGGCTTTTTATGATGCCGAATATTTATTTACGGTAGATGAGAATGTATTTATTCCACCACCAAAGGTAAAATCAGGTGTTTTGCGTTTGCGTAGGAAGAAAGATTACAGTTTGCCTTGCGGCGAAAAATTGTTTTTTACGGTAGTTAAAACGGCTTTTCAACAACGACGCAAAACGTTACGAAACAGTTTAAAAACCTTAAATTTGTCGGATAGTTTGAGAGAAGATGAAATTTTCAATCTTCGACCAGAACAATTAGATGTAGAACAGTTCATAGCACTCACCCAAAAAATAGAAGCCGATGGAGTTTAAAATCAGCAAAGAATTAATACAAGAATTAGAGCAACTCATTCAAAATAAAAACGACCAGCAACTGGAAGTATTATTGAATGACATGCACCATGCTGATATTGCTGAAATTCTTGATGAGCTTGATTTTAATGAAGCAACCTATATTTTTAAAGTTTTAGACAGTGAAAAAACCGCCGAAATCCTTCTGGAACTGGAAGATGATTTGCGGGAAAATATATTAAGCAGGCTTTCGCCAAAAGAGATTGCGGAAGAATTAGACGAGCTGGAAACCAATGACGCCGCCGATATTATTGCGGAGCTTTCGAAAGATTTGAAAGCCGAAGTAATATCAGAACTCCAGGATGTTGAGCACGCTAAAGATATTGTTGACTTATTGCGTTATGACGAAGATACCGCAGGTGGAATCATGCACAAGGAATTGGTTAAAGTCAATGAAAATTGGAATGTCCTGACCTGTGTGAAAGAAATGCGTATTCAGGCCGAAAATATTTCCAGAGTCCATTCGATTTATGTAGTGGATGATGAAGACCGACTGAAAGGACGTTTGTCACTCAAGGATTTATTGACCACTTCTTCTAGAACACCAGTTAGCGATGTTTATATCAGGAAATTAAACTCCGTAAAAGTCGATACTGAAGATGTTGAGGTGGCTCGAATCATGCAAAAATACGATTTAGAAGCTATCCCTGTCGTAGATGAAATGGGACGATTAGTAGGTCGAATCACTATTGATGACATTGTAGATGTAATCAAGGATGAAGCCGATGAGGATTACCAGTTAGCAGCAGGTATCTCGCAGGACGTTGAAGCAGATGATAGTATATTTGAACATACAAAGGCACGTTTGCCGTGGTTAGTTTTGGCTCTTTTAGGCGGTTTTATCTCCGTAAAAGTGCTGGGCTTGTTTGAAGGAGCTATGCTCGAGCATGGAAATTTGTTCTTTTTTACGCCGCTTATTGCCGCTATGGCAGGAAATGTTGGGGTGCAGTCATCGGCAATTATTGTACAGGGTTTGGCTAACAATACGTTAAGTGGCTCCTTGTTTAATAGATTGGTAAAAGAAGTGTCGCTGAGTTTGTTAAACGGAGTGATTCTGGCTACGATATTGTTTTTAGGAAGTCATTTTCTATTGAATGTCGAGATTATCATTGGTGTTATTGTAACCACAGCATTAATTTCAGTAATTATAATTGCTTCGTTAATAGGGACTTTTATTCCGTTATTGCTGGATAAATTTGGTATTGATCCCGCACTAGCAACTGGACCGTTCATCACAACGAGCAATGATATTTGCGGAATTCTGATTTATTTTTCGATAGCAAAAATGATTCTGGGGTTTTAAGAGAGAATAGAACAAAGAAGAAAGACAATAGAATATTGAGAGGAAATTCAACAACAAACTAATACAACTATAACTACACAACCAACACTTTTCCCTAACTGCTCACTATACTTTGGAGAGGGTTAGGGAGAGGAAAAACCACAACCAGCATGAAAGTACACATCATTGGCGGAGGAAACTTAGGAGTCTCTATCGCATTAGGATTATCAAAATTTTCACCAGAAAATCAAGTAACTATAACCCGAAGAAACACATCCAGTATTCTCTATCTTGAAAAATTAGGTGCTACAGTTTCCACCAATAATATACACCAGATTCAGGAAGCAGATGTCATTATTTTGACTATAAAACCGTACCAAGTGGATACCGTTTTAGCCGAAATCCTTCCTGTAATTTCTAATAAAATCATTGCTTCGGCAGTGAGTGGCTTGTCCATAGAAAATTTACAAAACAAAATAGGTATTGCTAATAGTGCCATCCGAATCATGCCCAATATTGCGGCACAATTTGGCGCATCAGCCACTTGTATTGCATTCCATGAAAAAGATAAAGAGAAGGCTCAAGACGTAGTTGCTCTTTTTCAGAGTTTGGGAACCGCTCCTATTATAGACGAAAAACTGATGGATGCAGCAACCGTTTTGGCAGCAAGCGGAACTGCTTTTGCATTGCGATACATTCGCGCTTCGATGCAAGCTGGAATCGAAATAGGTTTTGACTGGCAAACTGCTTTGGCCATCTCAGCACAAACAGTAAAAGGTGCCGCCGAAATGCTGCTGGAAGAAAAAGTACACCCGGAACAATTAATTGACCGTGTGACCACGCCACAAGGCTGCACGATTGCGGGATTGAACGAAATGGAAATGCACGGATTCAGTTCGTCATTAATACGTGGAATCAAAACATCTTTGAAACAAATTAAGGGATAAACGTAAGTAGCGCGTGCCCTGCTCCCCAAATTATTGGGTCAATACTTTGAAAAGGTTTGTTGTCGTGAAGAGGCAATTCTAAAGGTCAAAAAATAATTTTCTATAAAACTCCAAATAGAAATTGCTTAGCGATTAATCAAGATTCTGATATTTAGTATCTTGATTAATCGTTAAGCAATTTTTTTACTTGAAATAAATATAACCAACTGGGTAGTAAAATGAATTTGACTAATGCCCGTTACAACAAACAAAAATTTAAGCCATAAGATTGCTTAAATCTTTTATTTTTTGGTGATTTGCTTTTATAGCAGCACGTTGTTCGTTAATCATCATCAGTTGTTCCGAGGATAAATCTTCAGCATGAGTTAATGCGTCATCGTAGGTTTCAAGTGCAGCTTCTTCTCCATATTCACATGAATTGATTATCGCTTTTCTGTCGCTTCCTGTCATGGCAGATTTAATGTCCATCCATACTCTAAATAATTTACCTGATGTAGTTGTTCCTTCAGTTGGTGTTCCATCTAATCTTTTTACCTCCGCAACAAGATCTGATTTGCATTTTAAACTTGTTTCAGTAAAATGAGAAAACAATGTTTTTAAGTCTGTTTCATCAGCCTCTTTTGAAGCAGTTTCGTACCCTTGGATTCTATCGTTATTGATTTGGATTAACGAATTTAATATGTCAATTGATTTTTCAGTATTCATCTTTTTTGTATTTATTGAGCGAATTAATTTTCACTTACACAAATATCAGCATACATTACAATATAACTTTTACACAATTTTTTTTAAAATTTGTAACATTGACACATTGTTAAGTATTTGACAAACAGAGTTTAAAATATAAACAATTAAAAAGCTTTAATTATGAATTCAATGTATGAGTTACGCGCACAATATGCTATATCAGGAATCATTTTATAAAATAAATCTTATATTTGAAAAAAACTATCATGAAAAAACTACTCCTATTAATGTTTATTTTAATTTCAAGTTACACTGTAAACGCCCAACAAGCCAAGCAAAAACAAGTGCTCAGACATGTGGTGATGTTTGGATGGAAACCCGGTACAGATGCAGCAGCAATTGACAAAGTGATAACTGCTTTTGGTAACTTAGAGCATAAAATAAAGTTGATCAAAGCGTATGAATGGGGAATTAACAACAGTCCTGAAAACTTAAATAACGGTTTAACACATTGTTTTGTCTTGACTTTTAAAAGTGAAGCAGATAGAGATGCGTATTTGATTCATCCGGATCATAAAGCTTTTGTGGCAGTTTTGAATCCGGCACCAGATAAAGTCACCGTAGTAGATTATTGGACGAATAAATAAACAAAAACCGATTTAAAAATTAAAGATTATTAAATATAAAATGAAAAGAGTAATAGCAATCCTGATTCTGGCATTTAATCTTAATATAAACGCCCAAGAAGTAGGTGTTGAAAAATCAATTTTTGGAATACAAACTGGATTTGGAGTACACACTGGAATTTGGTTAAATAATGAAAGCAAACTTTCAAATAGCATCGCTTTACGAAGTGAAATTGGGCTTGAAAAGGATTTTACAGTTGGAGATCATTACGATGGCGCTGGTTTTATTTTGCAACCTGTACTTACAGTAGAGCCAAGATATTATTACAATCTGGAAAAAAGGAACTCAAAAGGTAAAAAAACAGCCAATAACAGCGGAAACTATATTTCGATTAAAACAAGTTACCATCCAGACTGGTTTGTGATAAACTTAGCCGATAACGTGACAAAAACGGCCGATTTAGCGATTGTTCCTACTTGGGGTTTAAAGCGTCAAATAGGCAATCATTTTACGTATGAAACTGCTGTAGGATTTGGGTATCGCGTAGTGTATTTGAAAGAGAATTCGGTTAATGGTAATGTACAGAATGTAGATGGTGCGTATAATAGAAATCAATACATTCCTTATCTACATATAGGAATTGGATATACTTTGTAGGAAATAAAGAAAAAATAATAATGGATATTACATCTTGTTATTGAGATAGAAATAAAAAAGGCTGTGGAAAACACCCTTTTTTGATTTTATGTGTGTAGGATTAAGGGTTCTTGTCTAAATATTTTACAATTTTTCTGTACAGTTTTACTGTAAAATAGAAAATTACAACTAAACAAAATACTATTACAATTTGCCATAAAATTAGACCAAAACTAAAATCATTAATTGTTTTTTCCATTTTCAAAAAAAGTAAAAAATTACAAAACTTAAAAGGTTATATTGATTTACTTAGGTTGTGTTTGTTTTACTTTAGCAGGTTTCAAATTAAATTTCAACCATAAGAAACCAATGGTTCCAGCAATAAATGAAGCAACCAGAATCGCAATTTTAGAATAGGTGATAACTTCTTCGCCATCATTTTTAAAAGCAAGCAAGGTTATAAAAATAGACATCGTGAAGCCTATTCCGCCCAGCATTCCTGCTCCCAGAATACTACTCCATTTTAAATCTCTTGGCAACGTACAAATCCCTAAACTCACCGCAAGGAATGAAAACAACCAGATTCCCAATGGTTTTCCTACCACGAGACCCAGCATAATTCCAATCGTGTTGGGATGGTTCAATTCCTCATGCCAATCCGAGTTTATAGCTATACATGTATTGGCAATGGCAAATAACGGAAGAATAAAAAATGCTACTGGGTTGTGTAAAAAATGCTGTAATCGGTACGAAGATGTTTTTTTGCCGCCATTCCCAAACGGAATTACAAAGGCTAATAATACTCCGGTTATTGTGGCATGAACACCTGAATTTAGCATGAAATACCACATCGCTGCTCCACCAATCAAATAAGGAATTAGACTGTGTACTTTTATTCGATTTAAAATAAATAAGCCTCCCATAATGGCAAAAGCAATAAACAAATTCAGATAAGCAATTGTGTCTGTATAAAATATGGCAATGACCATGATGGCGCCTAAATCATCGATTACGGCAAGCGCAGTCAGGAATACTTTCAAAGATGTAGGAACGCGATTTCCTAAAAGTGATAGGATACCAATAGCAAAAGCAATATCGGTCGCCATAGGGATTCCGGCTCCGTTTTGTGTTATAGTTCCAAAATTTAATAGTAAAAAGATTCCCGCAGGGACAACCATTCCACCTAATGCTCCAAAAATAGGTAAAGCCGCATTTTTAATACTGGATAATTCTCCTTGATAGATTTCGCGTTCTAATTCTAACCCAATCAAAAGAAAGAAAATAGCCATTAAACCATCATTGATCCAGTGCGTTATCGAATGACTACCGATATTGGTTTCCCAAAATGCAATATATTCGGTTTGAATAGAAGAATTGGCTAATAAAAGAGAGAGTATTGTTACAAAAAGCAATAAAAGACCACCTGCTTTTTCACTTTCAAAAAAAGCTTTGAATGTTTTTGTTAATTTCATTTTTTAGTTTTCATTTATTATAAGCATTCGATTTATAATAAAAATTGTGATTGCTAATTTACGATTTTATGAGCTAATTTCCTTTGACAAAACAATAAACCGTAATTTTTTTGTTAATTTGAAGTATCAAAAAAACACTACTTTTATGGATATCAAAGTCCTTCATATCGATAGCAATCATTCCTTACTGTGGGATCAATTGCAACAGTCCGGATTTATAAATCACAGCGATTTCACTTCGTTAAAAGAGGAAGTTGAAGCCAAAATTCATGAATATCAAGGAATTGTGATTCGCAGTAGGTTTAAAATTGACAAGACGTTCTTGGACAAAGCCACTAATTTGCAATTTATTGCACGCGTAGGAGCGGGATTAGAAAGTATCGATTGCGACTACGCAATATCCAAAAACATTACACTTATTGCTGCTCCCGAAGGAAACCGAAATGCTGTTGCCGAACATACATTGGGAATGATTTTATCCCTTTTTAATAAATTGAACGAAGCTGATAGCGAGATACGAGCGGGACACTGGAATCGTGAAAGTAACCGCGGTCATGAGTTGGATGGAAAAGTAGTTGGGATTATCGGTTACGGAAATATGGGAAAATCATTTGCTAAAAAATTGCGTGGCTTTGATGTGGAAGTCCTTTGTTATGATATTCAGGAAAATGTGGGTGACGCCAATGCGAAACAGGTTTCATTAGCAGAATTTCAACAAAAAGTAGATGTAGTGAGTTTGCATATTCCGTGGACTCCCCAAACGGATAAAATGGTAAATGCTGATTTTATCAATGGATTTGCGAAGTCTTTTTGGATTATAAACACCTCTCGGGGCAAGAATATTGTCACTGCCGATTTGGTAGCTGCTATGCAATCCGGTAAAATTCTCGGCGCTGGTTTGGATGTTTTGGAATATGAGAAATTGTCTTTCGAAACGCTGTTTAAGGATAAACACACACCGGAAGCTTTTCAATACTTGTTGAAAGCAAAGAATGTGATTTTGACACCGCATATTGCTGGTTGGACATTCGAAAGTCATGAGCGATTGGCGCAAGTCATTGTCGATAAAATAAAAGCAAAGTATTTTGGTCAAGCCAAAGTTGAAGCGTCGGAGAAACGCGTTACGGGAATTGGTGGTTTCTTTTTTAAATCAAAAAACCCTAAAGAACTGGTTGCTTGGTACGGAAAACATTTGGGTTTAAAAACCGATGATTATGGTTCTACTTTTTGGTGGAAAGATAAAGAAGGAAATGACTGTTCTACCCAATGGTCGCCATTTGCGGAGGACACCACTTATTTTGCGCCAAGCGAAAAACAGTTCATGCAAAACTTCAGAGTGGATGATTTAGAAAAATTATTACAAAAATTATCGGATGAAGGTGTAACAATTGTGGGTGATATGGAGTCTTATGAGTATGGAAAATTTGGCTGGATTCTGGATAGCGAAGGAAATAAGATAGAACTTTGGGAACCAATCGATACAGCATTTCAATAATTTTTTTAGTAACTTAAAGACAAACCAATAACAATTAACCAATGGAAAATTTAAAACACGAAGAATGGAACAATCCGAGGCCTGTTCAACCAGATAATAAAAAAATTGCAGCAGGATTACTTGCTATTCTTTTAGGTCCTCTAGGGATTCATAAATTCCTGTTGGGTTATACAACAGAAGGGATAATATGGTTGGTAATTAGCCTTTTTACATGTGGAGTAGTAACAAGTATATTGGGACTTATTGAAGGTATAATATATTTAACAAAATCTGACGAAGAGTTTTATCAAACGTATCAAGTTGGTAAAAAAGCTTGGTTCTAAAATATAAAAAATCCCGATTGAATCGGGATTTTTTATATAATCTGAAATCTGAATTAATCTTCTTTGTCGTTTAATTTTCGTTCCAGTTCAGCCTGAAACTCTTCCATTACGGGTTTCATGGTGCTTTCCGGAATGTCTGCAATTCTGATATACATTAATCCATCTACAGCATTATTAAACAATGGATCTACATTAAAGGCTACTACTTTTGCGTTTTGTTTGATGTATTTTTTAATCAAAACGGGTAAACGCAAACTTCCTGGTTCCAATTCGTCAATAATTTTATCAAACTTATTCAAATCCGATTCGGCTTCATCGAAAATGAAATCCTTATCGGCATCTTTTAGTTTTACTTTATACGCTTTCTTCGGGTGAATGTATTGCGCAATATAAGGATCATAATAATTGGACTTCATGAATTCAATCATCAGTGATTTCGAAAAATCTGAAAATTGATTGCTGATACTCACGCCACCTAGTAAAAATTTATGTTCTGGATAACGCAATGTTGTGTGCATAATCCCTTTCCAAAGCAGGAAAAGCGGCATTGGTTTCTGTTGGTATTCTTTAATGATAAAAGCACGACCCATCTCTATGGATTTGTGCATCATATCATATAATTCAGGTTCAAAACGGAATAAGTCGTTGAGGTAGAAACCATTTATTCCATATTTTGGATAAATTTCTGAACCTAATCCCATTCGATACGCACCGGCAATTTTATTTGCATCAGCATCCCATAAAAAGAGGTGATGATAATATTGGTCGTGTTTGTCTAAATCAATGGGCTCGTTTGTCCCTTCGCCTACTTCCCTGAAAGTGATTTCTCTAAGACGGCCAATCTCGTGTAAGATATTAGGGACTTTAGATGCTCTAGCAAAGAAAACTTCGTAATTTTTACTTTGTAAAAGTCGGCAATCAGTGCTACGTAGCGCCTCAACTTCCTTAATCATTTTGTCTTGGCTTGCTGCAGTAACAATTTTCTTTGGGCTTTTAGGAATTTTTAAAGTGGGTGTCGGCAAAAAGTTACTTTCTTTTTCGAAAGGATTCGCTAACATATAGGTTTTCTTTCTCAAAAATTCCGAATATTCCTCAATCGTTGCATGTTCGTTTTGTTCGCTTACAGAAATTGGTTTACCAATGCGCACTTTAATCACGCGTCGTTTCTGGCTAAACACTTCCGAAGGCAGTTTTGCTGTTCTAAAAGTGCTGCTTATTTTAGAGAGCAAATAAAATAATCGACTGTTTTTTGCATGAAAATAAATAGGAACAACAGGAACTTGGGCTTTTCTAATGACTTTAATTGCACCTTCTTCCCAAGGTTTGTCTACCATTAATTTTCCGTCTTTGTAAGTAGAAACTTCTCCGGCAGGAAACATTCCTAATGGTTTTCCATCACTTAAATGGCGCAGGGTTTCTTTAATTCCCACTACACTTGATTTGGCATCCTTATGATTTTCAAAAGGATTCACCGGCATAATGTATTTCTTGAGAGGGGTAATGCGGTGCAAAAGGAAATTGGCGATAATTTTGAAATTTGGTTCTCTTTCGAGCATTAATTTCAACAATAAAACACCATCAATTCCTCCCAGCGGATGATTTGAAATGGTGATATAAGCGCCTTCTTTTGGTAAACGTTTTAAATCCTCTTCCGGAATTTCGAATTTTATTTGTAAATCATCTAATATCCCATTTAAAAAGGCAACGTCTTTTAAATGTTTATTTCTGTCGTATACTTTGTTTAAGGTAGAGATTTTTAGCACCTTCATTAGCATCCAGCCAGAAAAAGTCCCCAGAACTCCGTACTTGTCTGCATTTATTGCTTTTGCAACTTCTTTCGCGGTTACTAAACCCATGTATTTTTTTGTTTTTTTAGAGCAAGAAACAAAGATAGCAAAAAACTCCATTTTCTCTATTTTTCTGAATCAAACTTCTACTTTTTTGTTACATTTGGAAATCAAAAAATACTTTAATGAGAATTATTTCATACAACGTAAACGGAATCAGAGCGGCCATTTCAAAAGGATTTATTGACTGGTTGCAGCACGCAAATCCCGATGTTATTTGTCTTCAGGAAATTAAAGCAACTGAAGACCAAATACCAGTCGAGGATATCGCAAAAGCCGGCTATCCATACCAATATTATTATTCAGCGACCAAAAAAGGATATAGTGGTGTAGCCATTCTATCGAAAATCAAACCCAATAATGTCGTTCACGGAACCGGAATTCACCACATGGATTTCGAAGGAAGAAACCTTCGTGCTGATTTTGATGACTTTTCAGTGATGAGTTTGTACTTGCCATCAGGGACAAATATCGATCGATTGGATCATAAATTCACGTTTATGGATGATTTTCAAAACTACATCAACGAACTCAAAAAAGAAACGCCAAACCTAATTATCTGCGGGGATTACAACATTTGCCACGAGGCAATCGACATTCATGACCCTATCCGAAACAAAAATGTTTCCGGATTTTTACCACAGGAAAGAACTTGGCTCGATGGATTTATGAAGTCCGGATTTGTCGATAGTTTCCGCCATTTCAACAGTGAGCCGCACCAATATTCGTGGTGGAGCTACCGCGCCGGAGCTAGAGGAAACAACAAAGGGTGGCGTATCGATTATAATTTAGTTGCCGATTCTTTAAAACATAAATTAAAAAGAGCCGTTATTTTATCAGATGCCGTGCATTCGGATCACTGCCCAATTTTGGTAGAAATCGAATAACATTTTCAGGAGCTATTTCCCGCTTTTCACTGCAAATGAAATTCACTGAACACCAAAATAGAATATTAACTTAGTGAAGTAATCTTGTTGTTTTTAAAGAAAATACAACAAGGATTTTCGTTTCAAACGAAGTTCACTGAACTCCGATGAAGGCAAAAGTATAGTGAAGTAATCGGGGCTAGGGCATTCGAATACAATTTGATTTTTTGGGTTCAAAACAACATTAGAAACAACATAAATACCATCAAAATGATTAAAAGAGTTTCCATCGGATTATTAGTATTGGCTCTTTCAACTTCTTGTGTATCTAAAAAAATATACAACGACTTAGAAAGTAAGTTCACCGATTTAAAAAAAGAAAACAGAAGTTTAGCAGATGAAAATACCGATTTGTTAAAAGCTAAAAACCAATTAGAATTAGACCGCGACGGTTTAAAAACTGATTTGAGTAAGTCCAAAACGGAATTGGATAAATTGAAAGCAGATTACGCCGCAGCTCAAAATAAATTCAAAGTCTTGCAAGATTCTTACGCCGCTTTAGAAAAAAATAGCGGTGATGCTTTGCAAAGCAATATGAAGAAAAATCGCGATTTGCTGGAGCAATTAGACGAAAAAGGGAAAGCATTGGCATTAGAACAAGACCGATTGAGCAAAAGCGCACAACGTTTGCAAGAATTAGAAGATTTGATTGCTGCCAAAGAAGCGAGCATGAAAAAACTAAAAGAAACCTTGTCTAAAGCCTTGAATAGTTTTGAAGGAAAAGGGTTGACCGTGCAACAAAAAAACGGGAAAGTATATGTTTCTATGGAGAACAAACTACTTTTTAATTCGGGAAGTTGGGCAGTAGGTTCCGAAGGGAAAAAAGCAGTTGTAGAATTAGGTAAAGTTTTGGGTGACAACCCAGATATCTCCGTGCTTATAGAAGGTCATACGGATGATGATGCGTTTACAGCTTCAGGTCCAATTGCGGATAACTGGGATTTATCGACTAAAAGAGCCACGGCAATAGTTGCTATTTTGAGTGAGAATAAAAAAATCAACAAGCAAAATCTTACTGCGGCAGGAAGAGGAGAATTCTCTCCATTAGGAAGCAATGCAACTGCCGAAGGAAAAGCTAAAAACCGTAGAATCGAAATCATTCTAACACCAAGATTAGACGAAATTGCCGAAATGTTGAATGAGATAAATTAAAAAAGAAGCAAAGTTTTAAATAGGCAAAGGTTCAGAGTTTTTTACTTTGAGCCTTTTTCTTTTACGACGAATTTGCTAATTTCACCTTTTGATGGAAGGTTTTTAATTGGAGTATTGGCGGTTTTGTTTTTTAAAATACCCCGTTTAGTCTTTAATAAACGTTTCTCAATTTTCTGTTAACTGTAAATCTAAACAACAAACTAATTTTATCTTTGTTTTCGAAAATAAAATACAATTTTCTTAATTATGAAATACACTACTTTACCCAATACTGATGTAAAAGTCAGCAAGATTTGCCTTGGAACGATGACTTTTGGTGAACAAAATACGGAAGCTGATGGTCATGCTCAAATGGATTATGCTTTAGAAAACGGGGTCAATTTTTTTGACACTGCCGAAATGTATTCGGTTCCGGCGCGTGAAGAAACGTATGGCAGCACAGAGAAAATTATTGGAACCTGGTTTAAAAAAACTGGAAAAAGAGAAGAAATAGTTTTGGCATCGAAAATTGCCGGACCTAATCCGAATTTTGGCTACATGAGAGAGAAATTAGATTTCTCACCAGCTAGTATCAAGTTTGCATTGGATAATAGTTTACAGCGCTTACAAACGGATTATATTGATGTGTACCAATTGCATTGGCCGGAACGTAAAACCAATTATTTTGGACAACGCGGTTTCATAGTGCAGGACGATGCTTGGGAAGATAACATTCATAATGTTCTTGAAACATTAGACGGTTTTGTCAAAGAAGGAAAAATCAAACATATCGGACTTTCAAATGAAAACCCTTGGGGAATCATGCGTTTTCTGGAGGAAAGTAAATACAGCAATCTGCCAAGAGTAAAAACGATTCAAAATCCATATTCGTTATTGAATAGACTATTTGAAAACGGTTCTGCTGAAGTTTGCCTAAGAGAAAATGTAGGTTTATTGGCGTATTCACCAATGGCTTTTGGGGTTTTGTCTGGTAAATTCTTGACTGGAGAAGCGCATCCAAATGCAAGAATCAAATTGTTTCCGCAGTATTCCAGATACAACAGCGCACAAAGTACTGAAGCGACTCGATTGTATCAGGAAATCGCCAAGAAAAACGGAATGACTTTAACGGAGTTGTCTTTGGCATTTATTGAGCAACAGCCATTTGTAACCAGCACGATTATTGGCGCAACAACATTGGAACAATTAAAAGAAAATATTGATACGATTCAAGTGTCACTTTCGGATGAAATTCTAAAAGCAATTGATGAAGTTCAAGCTGCTATTCCTGATCCGGCACCGTAAAGTAAGAAACCCAGTCAGATTTCTAAACTCTGACTGGGTTGTTTTTTTAAGAATTAAAGATCAAATTCCTCGTCAACGGCTAAAGAATCCACTTTTATTTGCGTTGAATCTTGTACTTTGAATTTGATAAAAGATTTTGCAGGTCCTGAAATCAGTATGGGTAAAGACTTGTAAATCGTGTCTTCTGGGGTTAAAAGTCCTCTTCGAAACATAATATTGGTTAAGAACGATTCTTGTTTAATCGCAAAATCTTTCAACATGCCTTGATCGTTGAACTGATACATGAATTTTTTAGGACTTGGAATAATTCTGGCGAGATACAAGCATTCGTTCAGCGATAATTCCGAAGGGTTTTTTTGGAAATAAAACTGACTTGCCTCGCCAATTCCATATACATTTGGACCCCATTCGATAATGTTAAAATACACTTCGAGCATGCGTTCCTTACTCACAATTCGGTTATTTTCCAGTATGTAAACTAGTAAAATTTCTTCCAGTTTACGGGACACGGTTTTCTCCCGACTTAGAAAAGTATTTTTTACTAGTTGCATGCTGATGGTACTGGCACCGCGGGAGAATTTTTTGGTTCTGATGTTTTTTACGATGGATTGTTTGAATGCTTCGCTGATGAACCCACGATGCGAAAAGAAAGAAGGATCTTCTGTTGTTAAAACCGACTTTCTTAAATAAGGTGAAATTTGGTCTAAAGGCGTATAGTTTGGATTGGCTGCACCAACTAAAACTGGACGTTGCAACACATTTTTGATAAGGGCACGATACACAAATTCGCCATTGAGTTTGTTGAGATTGGCTTCGCCATATTTGGTGATTTTTAGATTTTCTTTCTTCAATTTACTATCAAAAACAAGCTGATTGGGTTTGTTTTGGTTGAAAGCAAAATCCAATTTGTAATCAAAATTACCTGTAGCTTCCATTCCCTGAAAATGAGTAAATAAACCGTCTGGAAGCGAAGTAATGAAATCCTGCGCTTTCATTTTTGGGATAGTTACTTTGAGTTTGTAAATCGTATCTTTCTCTGTTTCATACGACACGTAAGGATGAAATTTTATTTTGTTCAATTGAACTGTTGAGCTGCTGTCGACAGAAATAAAATCAGAGCCTAATAAGAATCGGTAATCAAATTTGGCATTTTTAAGAATAACATCTTTGCTGGCAATTTTCGGGTGGTTGAGTTTTAAATTGGCAATAGCCATAAAGCCATCAATATGCAACTCGTCACCGTCTTTATCGATGTTTTGAATGCTCAATCGAATGGAGTCAAAGCTTGATTTCAGGTTGAAACGTTCGTATAAATACGGCATTTGTATGGCGCCGGTATCAATATTTACGAAACGTATATCGGCTTTTTTATTTCTTGGATCGGCAAATCCTTTAATTTTCCAACGCTGTGAAATAGTATTGGTTTGAACTTTTATCGAAGTTTCGAGTTGTTTGTTGAATAATCGCAGTTTTTGGAAATTGACGGTTGCCTTTTTCCCGTTATCATTGAGTCGAAAAGAAAGATTGTCTAAAATCATATCCGTCGGGACTAAATTTAGTGCTTTTGAGATTATTCTGTAGGCAAACTGGGCGTAATCTCTTTTCTCATCGCGTATTTCTGTTTGATTGTCTTTTTTTAGAAAAGCATCAAAATTGCTCACTTTTCCTTTTTTTACTAACTGTACAAAACCGTTTTGGACTTCTAGAGTTCCAAGTTGGACATCGCCTGTTAGGAGATGCCATAAATTGACGCTAGTTTTTAGTTTTTGGATTTTAAAAAGCGTGTCTCTGTTTTTTGGAACCAGAATTATTTCGGTAAGATTCAAACCTGATAATCCGTCAAAAGAAGCTTTTTTTATCGTAAAAGAGCTGTTGTAATCCACTTCCATTTCATTGGAAACTTTTGCTATGGTTTGTTGTAAAACGGCATCTCGAAAGATATAAAAAGCAATAATTAAAGAGACAAATAATACAAAAAGTATTTTTGCTGCTAGAATTAGTTTTTGTTTTCCGGTTTTCATAAACAGTTTAATAAGTAGTAAAATATAAAATAAAACGCGCTTGGAATCTCGACCATAAAGAAAAGGAAAATAATACTAAAGGAAAGATTTTTATGGTTTTCTTTAGCATTTTGATTGTGGATAATGATTTTTTAAATAAAAAAACTACAACCATAAAGGGTTGTAGTTTCTAAATTATTGGGTCACCGTTAAATTAGCTTTATGGCTTTGGTTCTTTATACTCAAACGGATTGTAGAACCTACGTACTTTCTCTACAATTTGATTTAAACTCATTTTATCTGCTGTTTCTACTGCTTTTAGTTTTCCGGGTTCAATTAAATGATCCGTCATTAATTTTTGTTCCAGTTTAGTTTTGGTTTGCGCCGGACCAAAAACAATAAGTTCATCTGATTTTTTCACATAGGAAAGAACTGATTTTATAAAATAATCAAGTTGTTGTTCTTTTCGATCGTCAAATTTTTTGTCGCTATTGCCATGATGAACTCCTGAGAAAGTTCCTTTATTACCTTCGTCATTATGATGTACACTGTTTTCAACCTCAGAATCTATTTCGGTAATTTTTTCTGTATCACCATCAATAGCAACAATTATTGCTTTTGAAGAATCTATCCAAATGCCAGTTTGTCTTTTCATGTCTTTGCTTATTAAGTTAAAGTAGATTGTTTTTTACTGTTTTATTGCAATAGAATCGCGCTTAGTTGACTTATTAAAACGTGTTCTGATTTATTTTTTCCTGAAAATGAAGAAGCTATGGCGTTAGCAGTTTTTAGAATTAGGGCATTAATTTCTGTAGTGAACAAGTGTTGATGTTCTGCTCTGAAAATTTTAAAGTCGGGAATCACTTGTTCCAATTCCCATTCATTGGCAACAAGCCAGTCAAAAACAATTTCGATTTCATAAGCAGTGTCATCCCCAAATTCATTGAAGCTCTTTTCAAGCGGAAGCCATTCCGTTTTTATGACTTGTTTCAGTTTATCGGTTTCTTCTTTATGTATGGTTTTGTCTATGGCCGCAATAGAATAGAACACCTTGCCTAAGTGTTCGTACAAATGAGTCATAGTTTGGTGTGAGGGTTTCATTTTTTCGTAAAATATTGTTAAACATAAAGTTACGAAAAATAATAAGTTTTCTTCCTGATTTGTTATTTAAAATAGGAAATATTTAACATCAATTTCTGGAAAGTAAATCGAAGAAACAGAAAGAGAATTATTTGATTTTTGTATCCAGAAACGACAGCAGATTGTCAGTTTCCAGTTTTTGATTGGCGTATTTTAATTGAAGTTCAGAACCTTCGCCCATTCTGCTGTAGTATTCCAATGCTTTTTTTGCAAAGAAGCGTTTGTGAAAATCAGAAAGCTCCGGAATTTGAGGAAATTTTTTATGAAAAAGCATTTCGTAATAGGCTTGCCATTCCCTTTCGTTCTTATCTTCAATCAGGTTTTCTTTCGTTTTTTGACTCACGTGAATCATTTCATGCGCCAGAAGATTGAGCATTAATGCCAGCGGATATTCAAATGTGTTTTCGGGAATTCGGATGATTTGGGGTTCACCAAGAGCGCCTTCGGTAGTCATTAGGATAAACTCTGGCTTTGCTTTTTCTCTTAATTCGAAACCTTTGAAATTGGGGTTTTCTAAACCGTATTCTTCAATTAAAAACTGGGCAGCAGTAATGGTTTCACCAAGTTCATGAAAGGTATTTACGATTTGTAAGTGTTCTGGAAACGATTTCATTTTAGATTATAACTATTTTATATTTTCTGCTGACTATTATGGGAATAAATTACATATATCCACAATCGTTGCGGTGATATATTCGCAAAGTCGGTTAAAACTCTAAAAGAATTTAATAGCTATAAAGCCTATAATAATTCCTATTACAATTAAGAAAAAAATATTTCTACTCCATTTTTCTTTTGATTGTTCTTCTTTTAAATTTGTTTTGCAAAATTTAATTAGTAACCACCACAGGAAACCTCCTATGTCGTTTTCAAGTTGATATCTCATGATTGAAATTTCTTTTAAATAGGTTTTTATCCAAACAATTCACTCGCCACATCTTCAATTTTGGCTACCAATCTGATTTTGATTCCGGTATTTTTCAACGCAATTTTGTTGTATTTGGATACAAAAATGGTCGAAAAACCTAATTTCTCTGCTTCCTGAATGCGCTGGTCCACGCGGTTTACCGGACGTATTTCGCCTGAAAGTCCAACTTCGCCAGCAAAGCAAAAATCTTTATTGACTGCAATATCTTCATTCGAAGATAAAATGGCGGCTACAACAGCCAAGTCTATCGCAGGATCATCTACTGATATTCCTCCCGTAATGTTTAGGAAAACGTCTTTGGCGCCAAGCCTGAAACCGGCTCTTTTCTCTAAAACGGCTAGAATCATATTGAGTCTTTTTGCATTATAACCCGTGGTGCTGCGTTGCGGTGTTCCGTAAACTGCGGTGCTTACCAGGGCTTGGATTTCAATCATCAAAGGACGCATGCCTTCTAATGTGGAAGCAATTGCGGTTCCGGATAATTTCTCGTCTTTGTGTGAAATCAATATTTCTGAAGGATTCGAAACTTCTCGCAAACCATTGCCTAACATTTCATAAATACCAATTTCGGCAGTGGAACCGAAACGATTTTTTAAGGAACGTAAAATGCGGTATACGTGATTTCTGTCGCCTTCAAATTGTAAAACCGTATCGACCATGTGTTCCAGGATTTTTGGTCCTGCAATATTTCCGTCTTTAGTGATATGACCAATCAGAATCACGGGAATATTAGTTTCTTTAGCAAATTTGATCAGTTCCGCGGTGGTTTCACGAATTTGAGAAATGCTTCCAGGAGTAGATTCAATATAATCCGTATGCAAGGTTTGAATGGAATCGATAATCACGATTTCCGGTTCGATGGCTTCAATTTGCTTGAAGATATTTTGGGTTTTGGTTTCGGTAAGAATGTAGCAATTGTCGCCGCTTGGCGTGATCCTTTCGGCACGCATTTTTATTTGTTTCTGACTTTCTTCTCCTGAAACATATAAAGTTTTATATGGTAACTTTAGGGATATTTGAAGTAAAAGCGTGCTTTTTCCAATGCCGGGTTCACCGCCTAAAAGAATCAGGGAACCAGGAACGATTCCACCACCTAATACGCGATTAAGCTCCGCGTCAGTTGTGTCCATTCGGATTTCTTGTGCCGAATCAATTTCGTCTATTCGTAAAGGTTTTGGTGCTTTACTGCTGGAAGTAGTTTCGCTTTTCCAAGCTGTTTTTTCTTGTTTTTGAATGATTTCTTCCGCAATGGTATTCCATTCTTTACAAGAATTGCATTGTCCTTGCCATTTTGCATATTGTGCGCCACAGTTTTGGCAAAAAAAAGTTGTTTTTACTTTAGACATTATTTTTTTGGTGTTTGACTTATCATATCATCGTATTTTTCCATCATCATATTTTTTGTAAGATTGCCAATTTCCTCTAATTGAGAAGCACTTTGATAGCGTTTTGCCGCTTTTTTTAGATCGCCCATTTTTTCATACATCAAACCTAATTCATAATCGGCAAGCATTGATTTTGGATAATTTTTATTGGCAATCTCAGCTAATTTATCCAATTCAGGATAGGCTTTATTTTTTAGAATTGCCGCTTCAATGGCTTTGAAATCGTTGACACGAATAGGTATTTTTAAACCTAAACTTTTGGATAAAACAGCATATTTATTGGTCAAATAATCCACATAACCGGATTGAAGCACAGCAATTTTCTCGCTGTATTCAGTAGATGAAATGGGTTTATAGGCATCAAAAAAATGATATAAGGCATTTGGAATCGAATATAGCACGAGTGAATAATGTGACGCACCCTTAAAATTATCGAACTTGTAATTCAATGCCGGATTAGTAACCTGTTTTATGTTTTCGTCTAGTTTTTTTATAGACTCTTGAATTTTTTTTATGTCGCCATCTCCATTGGATTGATAGTAAAAAACAGGTAGTTTTAAATTTGAAAGTTTTTCTGGAATGCGATTTTCCATTTCAGGAGCCAGTTCCGGACTCAATGAAATATATCCATTGAATATAGGATTGTCTTTGTACAGAAAAAAGTTTAGAAATCCCGCAGTAGTATCGTGTCCTGCAATAATTCGGAATGGTGCAACGGGATATTTTTTCTCGATATAAGGAAGCAACTCGGCGCCAATAAACTCGAAGAATTTTGCGCCTTTTCCCGAAGGAACTCCATCTGCTTCATCATAAGTGCTGTCGTCAATGCGTTCGTTATTTTTGTTTTGGCTTATACCAACGACAATCATTTCTGGTAAATCATCCCAATAGGCACCATAGTTCAAAGCGCCGTAAAATGGGTCAAATAAGTAATCTCCATCGAGTAAAATAAGTATCGGATACTTTTTATTTGGGTTTTTTTCGAAAGAAGGCGGTAAGCCAATCGTGATTTCTCGGGTTTCGCCCAGTGCATTTGAATCGAATGGTATGGTGGTTTTTTGTGAAAATACTGTGATAGAGAAGAATAAGAATAGTAGCAGTTGTTTCATGGTTTGGAGCGTTTAGAAATTAAAGTACATCTAAATAAGACAGCAATATAATACTTTATTTACTTTTATTTAAAAAACAAGAAAAGTTAAGGCGCCAGAATTGCACTCTCTTTTTAGAAAAATAAATAGGATTTAGTGAGTTGAAAAATGCTCTAAACAAAAATAACTGAATATCTGATTTTGAGTTATAAAATCAGATATTCAGCGTTTTGTGAATTTAAATACTTTTACTTTGAGTTTTAAATAAGGGATTTATTTTTTTTAAAAAGTAAGTCAGTATATATTTATTCTTTGAAGAATTAAGTCAAAGAATTGTTATTTTCGTTAGGAAAAATAATCCAGGGTTTGAAGGTTTTGGCTTCTTCAAATTCTAGGGTTGCATAAGAAATAATGATAATAATATCATCTCTTTGTACTTTTCTGGCTGCTGGACCATTTAAGGTTATGATACCTGAGTTTTTTTCGCCTTTGATGGCGTAGGTGTCAAAACGTTCTCCATTGTTGATATTTACAATGAATACTCTTTCTCCTTCAATAATATTGGAGGCTTCCAGTAAAGCTTCGTCTATTGTAATGCTACCGATATAATTTAAATCGGCGCCGGTTACTTTTACTCGGTGTATTTTTGATTTTACGACTTGAATTTGCATGCTACAAAAGTAAATTAATTTAATGAAATGGTGTCAATCAATCGAATATTATTGACAAGTACCGCAATAAAGGCGCGGTATTTTTTATTTTTATTTTTTCGGGTACAAGGTAAAAGTGTTGCTTCATCAGCAATTACGAAATATTCTAATGTGAAGCGCGCGTTCTTGTTGAATGATTTTTGAACCCATTCTGAAATAGTTGTAGTACTATTGGTTGCAAATTTTTCTTTTACTCCGGTTAGTGTTTTGTAAATAATTTCCGCTTCGTTTCTTTCCTCTGTTGACAAGCGTTCGTTTCTGGAGCTCATGGCAAGATTATTGGATTCTCTGTAAATAGGACAACCAATTACATTTACTTGTAAGTGGTTTTTGGCTACCATTTTTTTGACAATTTGTAATTGTTGAAAATCTTTTTCACCAAAATACGCGTTTATTGGTTCTACTATTTCAAAAAGACGTTTTACAATCGTGCCTACGCCATTAAAATGTCCGGGTCTGAATTTGCCTTCCATTTGATTTTCAAGCCCATCAAAATCGAAAGATTGAGAAAGGGGTTTTCCGTCATAAATGTCTTCAACAGATGGGGCGTATAGAATTATATTTGGATTTAAAGCAGTAAGTTTTTTTACGTCTTCTTCTAATGTTCTTGGGTATTTCGCTAAATCTTCCGGGTTGTTAAATTGTGTTGGATTTACAAAAATACTTACAACAGTATTTTCATTTTCTAGTTGTGATTTTTGCATTAATGCCAAATGACCTTGATGTAAAGCGCCCATCGTAGGAACAAATCCAATAGTGGAATGGACGGTTTTTATAGATTTCAAATAGTCGATTAAAGATGCTTTTCCGTAGAAAATATGCATGGCAGTATTATTAAAATTAAATGCAAACTTACTATTTTAGTTAATAACTGCATAAAATTTTGTAATTTTGCATGGTTTTTATTGCCAATAAATTAAGTAAATTACAATATGAAAGATAAGAGGATATTATATGTATCATCTGAAGTGGTGCCTTATCTCGCTGAAAATGAGGTCTCTTTAATGTCTTACGACGTGCCGAAAATGATTAATGATCAAGGCGGACAGATAAGAATTTTTATGCCAAGGTATGGAAATATTAACGAGAGAAGACATCAATTGCACGAAGTAATTAGACTTTCGGGGATGAATTTGGTAGTGAACGACTTGGATATGCCGTTGATTATAAAAGTGGCTTCCATACCAAAAGAAAGAATACAAGTTTATTTTATTGATAATGATGAGTATTTCAAAAGGAAAGCCACATTTGCTGATGAGGAAGGTGTGATGTATCCTGATAATGACGAACGTGCCATTTTCTTTGCAAAAGGAGTTGTTGAAACCGTGAAAAAACTCAATTGGGTTCCAGATATTATTCACGTTCATGGATGGATGGCAGCTATGTTGCCCATTTATATGAAACATTTTTATAAAAATGAAGCATTGTTTTCAGAGACAAAGATTGTTACTTCGGTTTACAGTCAGTCTTTTGATGGGACTTTAGATGTAGAGATGATTAATAAGGTGAAATTTGACGGTATTCCTGATGAAGCAATTTCGGATCTGGAAGTTCCAGACTATGAAAACATCATTAAGGCTACCATTAAGCATTCTGACGCGGTGATTATTGCTTCAGAAAACCTATCTCCAAGTTTAACAAAATATATAGAATCTTCAGGAAAACCTTTTTTACCTTTCGCACCGAAAGATGCATTCGCGGAAGCGTATACTAATTTCTATAGAAACGAGGTTCTTTAAATTAAACTTTTTTATTAAATATGTACAATAATTCTTTTTTTAAGAAAATTCTGGTAGTTGCGAGTGTTGTTTTTTTATATTCTTGTGATAAAGATTATAATGAAATTGGAGGTGATTTAATTGGTGAAAACAATTTTGACCTCAAAAAAGAAACGTACAATGTTTTAGCTTACAATCAAAAAACAGGGCCTATACAATCGAATAATCTTGTAGTGAGTCCTTTAGGAATTTATAATAATCCAAATTTTGGTGAGACAACTGCCAATTTTGGTACTCAATTAACTTTGCCTGCAACCATAACAACGATTAGTACAAGACCTCATATTGAGAGTGTTGTTTTGACTATTCCCTATTATTATGATGCGTCAAAAACGGTTACAAAAACAGATGGTAGTAATGAATATGTGCTAGATTCTATATATGGGCCTGATAAAGCTGAGATGAAACTAAGTGTTTACGAGTCTGGTTATTACATGAGAGATGCAGATCCTATTGGTGGATTTCAACAACCTCAAAAATATTTTACAAATCAAAACGCAGAATTTGATAATGTTAAAAAACCTAATCGTTTAAATGATGATTCTAATTTAGCTCAAAACGATAAGTTTTTCTTTGATCCAGCAGAACACGTTGTGACTACAACAGATTCAATTACTAAAGTGGTTACAACTACAAGAACTCCACCGGGAATGCAATTGAATTTGAATAAGGGCTTCTTTAAAACAAAAATAATTGATGCTGTTGCAACTGGAAAATTGGCTACAAATGATGTTTTTAAAGAGTACTTCAGAGGACTTTATTTTAAAATGGAGAAATCAGGAAGTAGTGCTGGAAATTTAGCAATGTTGAATTTTAAGGCAGGAAAAATCACTATAAAATACAATGAGGATTTGTCTACAACAACTAGCGGTGTTACTACAATTACACGAGTTAAAAAAACAATAGTTCTAGATATGACTGGAAATTCCGTGAGTTTGTTGAATACTGATTTTGCGGGTAGTGGGCTTGCTTATAATGCTTTGCCAAATACAGGAAATACAATTGAAGGTGATGAGAAATTATATCTAAAAGGTGGTGAAGGATCTGTTGCTGTGATTAGTCTTTTTAATACTCCGGGTGAGTTAGACGCTATTAGAAATAGCGGATGGTTGATTAATGAGGCCAATTTGGTTTTTCATATTGATGCTGCTACAATGGCTAATAATTATGAGCCACAAAGAATTTATTTGTATGATTTTAATAATAACCGACCTATCGTTGATTATTATTCAGATGCAACTACAAATAGTGTTAATGAAAAAAAATCAAAAACTATTTTTGATGGTAATATAAATACAAACTCTACAAGCAAAAGAGGAGTTACATATAAAATTAGGGTTACAAATCAAATAAGGAATCTTGTTAAATATAAAGATTCAACTAATGTTAATTTAGGATTGGTAGTTACAGAAGATATTGGTACGATAGCTTCTCATAAGTTGAGAACTCCAAATGCTTTTATTACTGGAGCGCCAAAAGCATCTGTAATGAATCCTTTAGGGACTATTTTATTTGGAGGTAAATCCACGGTTCCTAATGATAAGAGATTGAAACTTGAAATTTATTATACAAAACCTAATTAAAATACTATGTGTGGAATCGTTGGATATATCGGTTATAGAGAAGCTTATCCTATTGTAATAAAAGGATTAAAAAGACTTGAATATAGAGGTTATGATAGTGCCGGTGTAATGTTGTATGACGGTGAAGAGCTAAAACTTTGTAAGACAAAAGGTAAGGTTTCTGATCTTGAGGCGAAGGCTGCTGAAGCAATTACAAAAAACGGTTCTATAGGAATTGGGCATACCCGTTGGGCAACACATGGTGTTCCAAACGATGTGAATTCTCATCCTCATCTTTCTAATTCAGGAGATTTAGCAATAATTCACAATGGAATTATTGAAAATTATGCGCCTTTAAAAGAAGAGTTAATAAAACGTGGGTATGTTTTTCATTCGGATACTGATACTGAGGTGTTGGTAAATCTTATTGAAGAGGTACAAAAAAAAGAAAATTTAAAATTAGGTAAAGCAGTTCAGATTGCCTTGAATCAAGTAGTGGGAGCTTATGCAATCGCTGTGTTTGATAAAAAGAATCCAAATGAAATTGTTGCTGCTAGATTAGGAAGTCCATTAGCGATTGGCGTAGGAGAAGGAGAATATTTTATTTCTTCGGATGCGTCACCTTTTATTGAATATACTTCTAATGCAATTTATTTAGAAGATGGAGAAATGGCGAATATTAGATTGCATAAAGCAATGAAAATCAGAAAAATTAAAGATGATTCTTTAGTTGACCCTTATATTCAGGAGCTTAAAATGAATTTGGAGCAAATTGAAAAAGGTGGTTATGATCATTTTATGCTTAAAGAGATTTATGAACAACCAAGTGTTATAAAAGACACCTATCGCGGAAGACTTCATGCTAATGAAGGTATTATTCAAATGGCAGGAGTTGAGGATAATTTAGAAAAATTCCTTAATGCTGATAGGATTATTATTGTGGCATGCGGAACTTCATGGCATGCAGGTTTAGTTGCAGAATATGTTTTTGAAGAGTTTGCACGTATTCCAGTAGAAGTAGAATATGCTTCAGAGTTTAGATATAGAAATCCAATCATAAATAGTAAAGACGTAGTTATTGCTATCTCGCAATCAGGAGAAACAGCAGATACTATGGCTGCAATAAAACTTGCCAAAGAGCAAGGAGCATTTGTATTTGGTGTTTGTAATGTAGTGGGTTCTTCTATTTCTAGAGAAACACATGCGGGAGCTTATACACATGCGGGTCCTGAAATTGGTGTTGCATCGACCAAAGCTTTTACTACACAAATTACAGTGTTGACAATGATTGCTTTGCGTTTAGCAAAAGCAAAAGGTACTTTGTCTAATACCGATTTTCATACTTATTTGCAAGAATTGGAAATTATTCCTGAAAAAGTGAAAGAGGCATTAGAAACAAATGAAAAGGCAAAAGAAATTGCTTTAGCTTTTAAGGATGCGCCTAATTGTCTTTATTTAGGAAGAGGGTATAATTTTCCTGTAGCTCTTGAAGGTGCTTTGAAGCTTAAAGAGATATCTTATATTCATGCCGAAGGATATCCTGCAGCTGAAATGAAACACGGACCAATTGCATTAATTGATGAACATATGCCAGTGGTTGTTATTGCGCCAAAGCAAGGACACTATGACAAAATCGTAAGTAACATTCAGGAAATTAAATCGAGAAGTGGAAAAATTATCGCTGTTGTAACTAAAGGTGATACACAAGTGCGTGAATTAGCTGATTATGTTATTGAAATCCCTGAAACCTCAGATGCTCTATCACCATTGATTACTACAATCCCATTACAGCTTTTGTCTTATCATATTGCTGTTATGCGTGGTTGTAATGTTGATCAACCTCGTAATTTAGCAAAATCGGTAACTGTAGAATAAATTTTCAAAACAGATTTGCATAATAATATTTTAAACTAAGCCTCGAAAGATTTTCTTTCGAGGTTTTTTTTGAATACATTTTTTTTGGGCAGGCACTTTTTTAAATGCTTGAAAAGCGTAAAAAAACGTTAAATTTCCTCTGCTTTATCACTTTTATCAAATATCTAAAAATTAATAATTTTTTTGTGATAAATGTATTTTTTATATGCGTGCATAGTGATATTCTATTATTATTACATAATTTTTAACATATAATATTAAAAAATAAATGTAGAATAAGTGCGAATGAGGTAAAATAACTGATAAATATGAAATTTTTTAGTCGCTTTTTTATTAATATCAAAAATATTTGTACTTTGGCTTCATAAACCAACAAATTATAACCCAATGAGAGTGTATTTACTTTTTTTGTCATTGTTTTTTTGTAGCCTAACTTTCGCTCAAAACTCAATTTCAGGTATTGTTACAGATAGTAACAACCAACCTATCCCTGGAGCCAACATTAAAATCGTTGGAGACTCTTCGGCTACGATAACCAATTTAGATGGCTCTTTTACTTTGCAATCATCAAAAAAACCTCCTTTTGTTATTGAGGTTTCAAGTGTCGGGTTTACATCTCAAAAAATTTCAGTTTCTTCAGCTAGTCAAAAAATTGCAGTTAAGTTATTGGATGAAGAGAATAAGCTAGATGAAATCGTGGTTTCTGCTTCAAGAACACCAGAGCGAGTATTAGAGTCGCCAGTTACTATTGAAAGAATGGGTATTGCTGAAATTAAAAAAACAGCCTCACCTTCTTTTTATGATGGATTAGAAAACATGAAAGAGGTTCAAATGAACACTTCTAGTATGTCCTTTAAATCGATCAATACGCGTGGTTTTGCCACTGTAGCAAATACTCGTTTTATGCAATTAGTAGACGGTATGGATAATTCTTCACCATTATTAAACTTTGTATTAGGAAACTTAATAGGAGTTTCTGAAATTGATGTGCAGTCAGTTGAGTTATTACCAGGAGCTTCTTCTGCTTTGTATGGTGCTAACGCTTTTAATGGTATTTTGTTTATGACAAGTAAAAGTCCATTTACTAGTGAAGGTATTAGAGCGTACGCTAAGTTTGGCCAAACCAGCCAAAAAGCAGCTGGAACAAATGATTATGTAGACTATGGAGTTCGTATGGCTAAAGCATTCAATAAATATATTGCAGGTAAAGCTAATTTCACATACATGAGAGGTACAGAGTGGCATGCAGTAAATTATGATGATAAAACTCGTCAAGGGATTGATAGAAATACTATTAATTATGACGGTATAAATGTTTATGGGGATGAAGTTGCTACAAATATCAAAGGAGTTGGTCAAGCTTTAGCAGCTCAGAATTTAATTCCTGCGTCGGCAGTAAATTTACTTCCAAATACAAATGTTAGCAGAACAGGATATAATGAGGTTGATTTGACAGACAACAAAGTTTCTAACACAAAAATTGATTTATCGTTACATGTTCGACCGTTCGGAGATGAAAGACTTGAAGTAATTGTTCAAAGCAAATTTGGTTACGGGAACACGGTGTATCAAGGTGCAAATCGTTATTATTTGAATAACTTTTTTATGCAACAGCACAAAATTGAATTTAAGGGGAAAAATTTCTTTTTAAGAGGATACACTACAACTGAAGACGGTGGTCAATCGTATGATATGTTGTTTACAGGTATTAATATAAATAGAAAATGGAAAGATGATAGAACTTGGTTTGGTCAATATGCTGGGGCTTACGTACAATCAACGCTGGGAGGATTAACTCCTGAGCAATCTCATGCACGTGCGAGAGCTACTGCAGATACTGGAAGATTGATACCTGGAACAGATGCGTTTAAAAATGCTTTTAATCAAGTTGTTAATGACCCAAGTGTTTTAACAGGTTCTAAATTAGTAGATAACTCAAGAATTTACCATTCTGATGCAAATTACAATTTTAAAGATTTGATAAAATTTGCCGAAATTCAAGTGGGTGGATCATACAGACAATATGAATTGAATTCATTTGGACGTATTTATACAGATGCGGCAGGTCCAATTCGTTATGATGAATACGGTGCATATACTCAAATAATGAAAAAATTAATGGATGATCGCTTGAAATTAACCGGATCTATTCGTTACGACAAAGCACAAAATTTCGAGGGTAATTATTCGCCAAGAATTTCTGTGGTTTATTCTGCAGGACAAAATAAAAACCATAATTTTAGAGGTTCGTTTCAAACCGGTTTTAGAAACCCATCTACACAAGATCAGTATATTGGATTTAATGTAGGAAGTGCAATTTTATTGGGCTCAGCTCCAGATAACTTGACACGATTTGTAGAAACGTTACCAATCGCAACTGCTGTTGGTCAGGGTTTTGCAGGAGGTTCTTCAGTTACGATTAACGGAACACGAGCTTATGAAAATTCATACACTGCATCATCTGTGCTTGCTTTTGCAGCAGCATCAAATCCTGCATTATTGAGAAAAACAAATGCAGGCCTAGTTAAACCAGAAGAAGTAAAAGCAATTGAGTTGGGTTACCGTTCTTTCATCAATAAGACTTCAATTGATATTAACGGTTATTATAATATTTACAATAATTTCATAGGAAACTTAAATGTTATTACACCTTTGTACGGAGCTGCTTTAGATGGTGGCGGTTTAACTAATCCAGAAGGGCCAAAAGCTTTACACGCTTTGCAAAATGGAAATACTAGAACATTTCAATTGTACACTAATACTCCATTAGAAATTAAGTCATTAGGTTTCGGTCTTGGATTGTCAAGAAAAGTATACAAGGATTTTGAAATAGGTGCAAACTATAATTACGCTGAATTTAAATTTGATCAATCTAAAGATCCTAGTTTTGAAGCGGGTTTCAATACACCGAAACACCGTGTGAAAGCCTCTATAGGTAACGAAAAGTTATTTCCAAATTTTGGATTTAATGTAAGTGGAAGATGGAATAGCGAATACTTATGGCAGTCTTCTTTTGCAGATGGTACAATAGTATCAGCAACAGTTATAGATGCACAGTTAAATTACAATATTCCTTCTTTGAAATCAACATTAAAAGTTGGAGCGTCAAACATTGGAGGTAAAGAATACGGTCAAGTATTAGGAGCTGGTCTTATTGGTCAACAATATTTTGCATCTTGGACAATCAACCCGTAATCATTCATAAATACTAAATTATAAAACGATGATAAAAAATTTCAAATGGTTATTATTTGCTTCTTTAGCATTTATAGCGTGTGATAGTGAGGAAGAGGTAGCAGTAGACGCTAATTCATCTGATGGAACCCCCTTAACTTCAGGTACGGCAACAGTGTCCAAGTACGTAGCGCTTGGTGATTCTTATGCAGCTGGTTTTAGTGATAATGCCTTGTTTATTGAAGCTCAGAAAGGTTCTTATGCAAATGTTATTTCGCAACAGTTTGCTTTGGCAGGTGGAGGTGAATTTAAAACGCCTTTGATGGCTGATAATGTGGGTGGTTTGTTGCTTGGTGGAAATGTGATTTCAGGTACGAGACTATTTTTTAATGGTTCGGCGCCTGTTCCTGCAGCGGGAAGACCATCAACAGAGGTTACTACTAAGTTAACAGGTTCTTTTAATAACATGGGGGTACCAGGGGCAAAAAGTTTTCATTTAGTGGCGCCGGGTTATGGAAATGTGGCTGGTGTTGCAACAGGTGCTGCAAATCCTTACTTTGCTCGATTTGCTACATCAGCTTCAACAACTGTACTAGCTGATGCTGTAGCACAAGATCCTACTTTCTTTTCGTTATGGATCGGTGGTAATGATGTATTGTCATATGCTACCTCTGGGGGTATTGGTATGAACCAAACTGGCAATATGAACCCAGCAACCTATGGTAGTAATGATATTACAGATCCATCCGTTTTTGCAAATGTTTATTCAAATGTTGTGAATGCAATGACTGCAAAAGGAGCAAAAGGTGTAGTGGCTAATTTGCCTTATGTGACGGCTTTGCCATATTTCACAACAGTTCCGTACAATCCGGTAGCTTTATCAGCTGCAGCTGCATCACAGTTAAACGCAGGTTATGCAGCTTACAATGGAGGTTTGCAAGCAATGGTTAATGCTAATTTATTGACTGCGGCTGAAGCAACAAGAAGAACAATAAATTTTAAAGCGGGTGCAAATGCAGTAGTAATTGTAGATAGTTATTTAACTAATAGAACCTCTTTTGGTATCCCTTCTTACAGACATGCAACTGCTGAGGATTTAGTTGTCTTACCAGCAAGTAGTTTTATCGGTACATTAGTAGGTGGTAATGCCGCTGCTGTAAATGGAGTATCGGTTCCTCTTGCTGATAACTGGGTTTTGTCAAAAGAAGAGATCGCAGAAGTAAAAGTTGCAACAGATGCATATAACGCGACTATAAAGTCTGTTGCTGATGCAAAAGGATTAGCTTTTGTAGAGTTGAAAGGTGTAACTGATCAATTGGCCAAAGGTGGTATAGTATATAACGGTTATACAACAACTTCTACTTTTGTAACTGGAGGGATGTTCTCTTTAGATGGTGTTCATCCAAGTCCAAGAGGGTATGCAATTATTGCAAACTTATTTACTGACGCTATTAATGCAAAATTTGGTTCAAATTTTAAAAATGTCAATGTAGGTACATACCGTATATTATACCCTGCCTCATTATAAAATTTTATATAAAATGATATTTTAAAGACCACTTACACCTTGTAAGTGGTCTTACTTTTTTTAAGAATAATGCTGTCTTTTCTCTTTTTCAAAGTCATTTGTGGAGTATCTACTAAAAATATCCTTTTTTTATAAAAAAATAATTGATTTTATATTTTAAAAAATTATCTTTGCGCTCTGAAAAAAGCATTTAATCGATACGTTTCGGTTGGTACTATTTCATAAACCTAAATAGCTATTTAATAAATACATAAGTAATGTCAAAAGTAATAGGAAAAGTTGCCCAGATCATTGGACCAGTAGTTGATGTAGTTTTCAACGGTAAGGATGTTGAACTTCCAAAAATTTATGATTCGTTAGAAATCACAAAAAAAGATGGTACTTTATTAGTACTTGAAGTACAATCTCACATTGGTGAAAACACAGTACGTACCATTTCGATGGACTCAACAGATGGTTTGAGTAGAGGTTATGAAGTAGTTGGAACAGGAAATCCTATCCAAATGCCAATCGGTGCCGATGTTTACGGTCGTTTATTCAACGTAATTGGAGATGCAATTGATGGTTTAGGTGATTTACCAAAAACAGGAGAAAACGGTATGTCTATTCACAGACAAGCGCCAAAATTCGAAGATTTATCTACTTCTTCTGAAGTTTTATTCACAGGTATTAAAGTAATCGATTTAATTGAGCCTTACTCAAAAGGGGGTAAAATTGGATTGTTCGGTGGTGCTGGTGTTGGTAAAACAGTATTGATTCAGGAATTAATCAACAATATTGCAAAAGGTCACGGTGGACTTTCAGTATTCGCAGGAGTAGGAGAAAGAACACGTGAAGGGAATGACTTACTTCGTGAGATGTTAGAGTCAGGAATTATAAAATACGGGGATGAATTCATGCACTCTATGGAAAATGGAGGATGGGATTTATCTAAAGTTGATATGCCAGGAATGAGAGAGTCTAAAGCTACTTTCGTTTTCGGACAAATGAATGAGCCTCCAGGAGCTCGTGCTCGTGTAGCACTTTCTGGATTATCTATTGCAGAATATTTCCGTGATGGAGCAGGAACTGATCAAGGTAAAGATGTATTGTTCTTCGTGGATAATATCTTCCGTTTTACTCAAGCTGGTTCTGAGGTTTCGGCACTTTTAGGTCGTATGCCATCTGCGGTAGGGTACCAACCAACATTGGCTACTGAAATGGGTGCGATGCAAGAGCGTATTACATCTACAAACAAAGGTTCTATTACATCTGTACAAGCGGTTTACGTTCCGGCGGATGATTTAACTGACCCGGCTCCGGCTACAACTTTTGCTCACCTTGATGCTACTACTGTATTGTCTCGTAAAATTGCTGAGTTAGGTATTTATCCTGCAGTTGATCCATTGGATTCAACTTCAAGAATTCTTACTCCTCAAATTTTAGGTGATGAGCACTATGACTGTGCACAAAGAGTAAAAGAAATTTTACAAAAATACAAACAATTACAAGATATCATCGCGATCCTTGGTATGGAAGAATTATCAGAAGATGATAAATTAGCCGTTTCAAGAGCACGTCGTGTACAACGTTTCTTATCTCAACCTTTCCACGTTGCTGAGCAATTTACAGGATTAAAAGGAGTTTTAGTTGATATCAAAGATACTATCAAAGGATTTAATATGATTATTGACGGTGAATTAGATCACTTGCCAGAATCAGCTTTTAACCTTAAAGGTACTATTGAAGAAGCTATCGAAGCTGGAGAAAAAATGTTAGCGGAAGCTTAAAATTAGTTTAAAAGTTTAAAGTTTAAAGTTCATTCGTAACTTTAAACTTTAAACTTTTAAATTTTCAAACTACAAAAATATGTTATTAGAAATAGTATCACCAGAAGCAAAATTATTTTCAGCAGAAGTAACTTCGGTTACATTGCCAGGAGTTGATGGAAGCTTTCAGATTTTGAATAACCACGCGCCAATAGTTTCTATCTTAGGAAAAGGTGTCGTGAAAATTACAGCTTCTGATTTTGCTTTTGCAAAAGAAGTAGCAGGTAAATTCACGAAGTTAGATGCTCAAAATTATACGCTGGCTATCAATTCAGGTACAATTGAAATGAAAGACAATAAAGTTATTATTTTAGCTGACTAAAGTAATCTTGATCATAAAAAATGAAAGCCTCACAATTTGTGAGGCTTTTTTTATGTCCAGTCCCAAAGAATGATATTCCAAACAATCTCATCTTCTTGATAAGTGTCAATTGTTTTGAACCCAACGGCTTCGTGTGCTTGCATGGAGCGAAGGTTTATAGCGGCAACTTCGGTGATTAAAAAATCAAATTCATTGTACAGTTCCTCTTTGTAAAAATGATAAAGCCCTCTGAATACTCCTTGTTTTCTATAGTTTTTATCTACACAAATTTGCCCCATTACAACATAGGTTTTGTCTTTTGGTACTAATTCATCGATTCTTTCAAACATGGGTATAAGAACCTCAATTTCGTTCCTAAAGCTAGAAAGCATTACCAATGCAAAACCTACTACGATATCATTGTCTTTGGCGATAATATGTGCGCAAGCGTAATTCATTTGTTCTAATAAGGCAATGGAGTGTTGTACCGTAACAAATCCTTCTTGAAGTTTTTCTTCAGAACTTATATTCTGAGAGCTGTTTTGTAATTGTAGTGTTCTGATTTGTTCCAGTTCGTCTAGAGTTGACGCTTTTTTATAAAGTATACGTTTCATTTGATTTTACTGATCACGGATTAATGAATGGTATTTTACTATCTGTAATTATAAAATTAGGAAATCTTTGATTATACGAAATGGATTTAGATTTTATTTTTCGCTTAATTTTAAATTCATTTCGGCATAATACTTTTCATTGTATTTTGATGCAATTACAAGTGCTCCAGAAATTAGAATAAGATTTTTAATTATGTATTGCCCAGCCAAAGTAGGGCAATAAGGAAATGCATCAAAACAGATTGTTTTTAGAATAAAAATAGGAAAAAAGGTGGCTGCCATATGCATTAATAATAATACAATTGTATAAGGGATAAAGCGTTTTATGAGCAAGCCAAGACCTATAAGTACTTCGCAAACACCAAGAATTGGAATGAATATTTCAGGTTCAAACCAATATACGGTTTGTTCTACTAATTCGCCGGCAGGACTCATACCGAAAATTTTCAACGCACCAAACCAAACGTAAACTATTGCCAGAGAAATTCGCATCATATTGACACTGTATTTTTCCATTTTTTTACTGAAAATAAAATAGAAAGTATTGAATGTCTGTTTCATTATTAAAGGGATTTAATGGATTTTTAAGTTTTGGTTTTGTTTTAGAATTATTATTCTATTTAAATTTAGGTTGTGATAAATAAAAAAGCCTAACAGGTTTCCAACGTCTGTTAGGCTTGAGCTGATAAAGAATTTTTAAACAAACCATTAAAACAAAGTATCAACTTAATTATTTTATGTTATTCGGCACCATCAGTAAGGGCTCTTGATACAGCAAAACCACCTACTTTTTCGCCTAATTCTAGTCCTTTTTCACAATCGCTTCTATAGTGAATGCATCCAAACATTCTAGAATCCGAAGCTTCTTTTGCCATAGCTACAAAACTTTGTGCTTTTACAGGAACTAGATGTGATAAAACGACACTAGCCGCACCGCTGAAGGTGGAGTGTCCTGATACATAGGAAGGGAAATTAGGGGTTCCTGTTAATGTTTTTATAGACGGATCTACTTGTGACGGTCTTGGGTTAAAGTACGTGTATTTTGCATCCCAACAGCTAATAGCCGCATCCATCATAGCAATATTTAATAAAGCAAGATTTCTCGCCCATCGTACTTCACTATAATTTAGTGCTACAAATGACTCAGATGCAATTGCATTCCAGTGTCCGGGTGGCGTATAAGTTCCTACACCATCAGCCCAGAAGGTTACGATTTGCATGTTCTTTCTGGTGGCATTTTTTCCATAGCTTTTTACTTCGGCTAATTCCTTTGCAAATTGTTCTGATTTTATAGATGGCGGTGGAACTGGGCGACTGGCAACAACCATTTCAGGAGTCATTAAGAATGATTTTACTTTTCCAAATAATGGTAACATTGGAGGTCTTGCAGGTACATCTAGTGATTTCCAAGGCGTTTCTCCATTGGCAGCAGTTTGAGTTTCCAGTTGAGTCCAAAGCGCTTGATTGCCTATAGCTGCTCCAGTTCCATCAGAAGCCGCTCTTGCGATAAATTTGCCTGCAATTTTTCTGCCTAAAATAATTCCTGCATCAACATCACTTCGAACATTGGCACCACTGATAATGCGATATAATTTTTGTTCCTCTGCCTTTTCTTGTATGTAAGCAATTTCTGTTGGGAATAATAATTTTAATAATTCAACCGTAACTCCTGCTAAAACAGCATCTTCAGAGGGATAAGAAGGTAAGGTACTTTTTGGAATTAAAACCGGTAAAGTAGCATCAACCGTAAAAGGTGCAGCTCTATTATATAGTTTTTTATAATGCCAAGTTGCAATCATCGCATCGTATTGCGCCGCACTTACATAAGCATAAGCTCTAGCTGCGTATGGAGGATTTGAAAAAGGAAATTCGGGATTCGCAAATGGACTTGCCGCAGATGGTGCAGGATAAGTTCCGTCTTCATTTTGATACGGCGGACGATTGTGTCTTGCTACTAATGTTCGCATGATTTCATTCCAACGTAAAACACCACCGGCACTCCAGTATTTTATTATTTTTTTCTGCTCTGGCGTTATACTTGCCTGATAACTTTTTATTTCGTTAATTTCTCTTGTAAATGCAGCTGCGGTAGTTGCTATTGGCGGATCCAAAGAAAATTCATTTGGTGTAGTCAATAAGAATGTTTTCCAAGTCCCTGCTAATTCGTCTGTATTGGCTGGATTCAGTTGAGGAAATTGTTCGTTGCGTTCTGTTAACTCGTCACTACAAGAATAGTTCAACGTAAGAAACAAAACCAAAAGACTGTTATAGGCTATTTTTTGTATTTTATTTTTCATTTTCTTGTGTTGCTTTTTTTAAATTAAGGATATAAAATAAACCACCATAAAAGGTATTTGATTGTCCAACATTTCTACCTTCGGTAACAAAATTATAGCCTCCAATAATAGATAATGCGGGTATTTTTCTGAGCGTGTATTTAGTATTTACCCCTACTTTTAATGCATTCATAGTATTGCTTGGAAAAGGCATGTTATTTTTAGTAATGTCAAATCCTCCAGATTGCGTAACCCAGTTATCAAGTACTGCTTCGGCGATTAATCTATTGGAACGATATCCTATTCTGTAGTTTACCGAAATAGCGTCTGGCATATTCACTTCATTCGTGTAATGTATTTCGTCTGTATAATAGGAATTTCGGTCAATGGTTATATTGGATCTTTTTACATACGCTCCAGATAGCGTGGTAAAAAAACGACCTCTTTGATAATCACCCATCAATCGTAAAGACGCTGTCTTGCTTTTTAGACCAAGACTTAAGGGTAAATAATCAGCTGAATAATTAGAAACCGGAGCCGAAAGGCCTCCTAAAGCATATAAAGAGTAGGTGGCTTTTCCAATTGTTTTTTCAAAAGGCATGTATTTTATCGTTAACGATAGATCTTGCAGTCCTTTTTGACCTTCCATTGTTCCTGCAGAAGCTTTTGTTTCTAAATAAGGAAGACTGAAAATGATATTCAATTTATCAGAAACACCATAGTTTCCATTTAAGGTAATTGATTTTGTAGAAACAGTACCCAGATTAAGATTTTCTCTTTTAAAGGTTCCTTCCCAATATTCGTCCCAGCTGCTATGTTGGTATACAGCTCCAAAACAAAAATTGTTTTTGCTCATCATAATTCCATCAATCTCTGTTTGAGCATTTATAAATAAAGGTGCCAACAGCAGGCAACTAAGATAAAATTTTTTCATTAAAAAATGGTTTTTTTGTTAGTGGTTTGGTATTTTATTGTTTAAAAGTGTGTTGTTTCTATTATTGTTACTGTAACTAATTTTAAAATCTGGTTGATATACCAATGTTAATGGTATAATCAGCAAATGCGGCGTCGCCCTGAACATGAGTTCCTGTTTTTACAGAATTTTCTTTGTCGGTCACACTTTGCGTACGGTTGCGAACCACTGCAAACGGTACTGATGCAAACACGACAACTTTTTTATACTCATAGTTCACAGAAGGTTCTACTGACCAGATATAACCCGGACGACGGAAATCTCCACTTCCGCCCACAAGATCATTCACAGGAATTCCTTCTAATCGTGCACCTGCGGCTATAGACAATCCTTTTACTTGATTTACTGAATAATTAAAACCAGCTCTAAACATGTATTGATCTGGCACACTCATAATCGCTTCGTTAGCAAGTCGCGATGCTAATGTTTCTCGATATGTACGAGTTCCATTTTGTTCACGTGGATTTATTAAGTAATAGAAATTACCGTAAACGCCAAAATTTTCTATGAAGTTGTAGAATGCATTTACTTCAAAAGTAAATCCGGTACCGCCGTCTCCTAACTGGATGGATTGATCTACGGGACGCAATTCTTTTGTTCCGTTTGGACCTACATTGTAAAAATAATCTTTGTAGTTGTAATCACCGGTTGGTAATTTTATCCCTAATCCTAGTTGCATGTTTCCTTTTGTACTTTTTGCGGGGTCTAACATCCATCTATAAGCTGCAAATCTAATATCGCCAATACCAAACGAGCTTGTAGAATTACGTTCTCTTTTTACGTAAGTGCCATTTACTAATCCATGTTCGTACAACGAAGAACGAACATTGTTTGAAATGGGAAGATCGACCATAACAGACCAACGGTTGTTTAATATTCTCGTCAATGAAAGATTGAAAACGGAAGTGTAATTGATAACTTCTGTTTTTTGCACTAATCTGTCTTTGTTTTCCTCTGTTCCAGAAAAGTGTCTGAATGATCTAAAATAGCGACCGCTGCTGGCGAATTGCCATCCTGAAACATTAGTGCTGTCGGCATGAATCGACATGCAACTTGTCGCATTACCTTTGATCGCTACACATCCTTGTGCGGATAAATTTTGGGTGTTAAAAGCAATTGTAAGGAATAGAATAAAAATACAAACGGATTGTAAAGTGGATAAATTTTTCAATTTTTGGTTTTTTGAATGGTTAATGATATAAAATAGGCCCGTAGCAACTTCTTCCGAAAAGAAGGTTGGTGTAAAATAATAATGGTTGTTGGATTGGTAGTGTCGCTTTAAAACAAGATTTACTGTTGGCTTTTGCCAAAAAATTTCGTTGGATTTACAAGGCGAAATGGATAGATTAAAGGTTGACTTTGAAATAAAGAACTTTTTTATAAATCCAAATTTGAATTTGTAAATCCATTTAAGTCATGATTCTGAAAGCTAGTTGTACAAAATATACCAGAATAGAAATGCAAAATAAGCCTACGAAATCATTCACAAAAAGTGAATTCAGAAAATACAAAAGACTATTTTGCATTTTTAACGGGCATAATTTCTACTAAAAGAATGTAATAAATGTACAGGTTTAGCTAAAAAGCAATCATGATTATCTTGACTTTACAAATGCCAGATAAAAGCGAATGATTCCACTAAAATGAAAGAAGATTTAAACGAAATCGGGTGGAGAATACGATAAGGAAATGTATCCGGAATCTAACGCCTGGTTTGGCATAATGATAGATTCACTTGAAAGTACAGTTGTTTTTGGAGAAAAATCTACACAAACAGCACTATTTGCTACATAATCTTTTAAGAAAGATTTTAGTAGTTTTTTGACTGGAGACTCTTTTGATGAGGATCCGTTGAATAATTGATTGTCAACAATATCTTTTAAATCCTGACTTATTGCATCTTGATGTGAATTACGCAGGTAATATAAGCTAAGTATGTTGTTTTGAATTCTTTTCTTGAAAATGTGATAACTTTTGTTGTTGATAACCACATCTTCATTCACGTACTCAAAGTCAGTATCTTCGATAAAGGAGTATAAAGTTGCATTTAATTGGATTACTTGAAACTCTGAGTCGTGTTTTTTTTCCATAGAAGATACCCACGCTTGCTCTTCTTGATAAGCAAACATCAGATAGTATCCCATCACGTTGTAGAACAACGTTACTATTAGAAAAAGTGATGCAATTCGTTTCATATTTGCCGAAAGTAGAAAACTATTTCATTGGTTAACATCTTCGATATTAATTTTAAGTTTTTTTTAACATAATTTTATGAAATAAATAAATCGAAACCGTTTTCGGAAAAAATTATAAGTATTTTTTTAATTGCTTTAATTCAAATGTTAATTTGTAATAGAATTGTTTTTTTGGTGAACAAGTTGAATGTCGTTTTGAAGAAATGAGTTTTAATTATTTTTAAAATTTGATAAAAAAACTAACAAATAGTTCTCAAAATCCATAAACCAAAAAAGATGCTTATTTTTGTGGACTATGAAACAATTCCCAGAAAATTTATCCGCAAAACTTGAAATTCGAAAGCAGCATAATGCCTTGCGAAAATTACCTTTGTCAAGTAAAAAGATTGATTTTTCTTCCAATGATTACTTGGGTTTCTCACAATCAGAAATTATTTTTAAGGAAACGCATCAGCATTTAATTGCCAACGGAATCATTCAAAACGGAGCAACCGGTTCCCGATTATTATCGGGTAACCATAAACTGTATCAAGAAACAGAAGACTTTATTGCCAGTTTCCACCAATCACAAACAGCGTTAATTTTTAACTCAGGTTATGATGCCAATATTGGTTTCTTTAGTGCTGTTCCACAAAAAGGAGATTTAATTTTATACGATGAATTGTGTCATGCTTCTATTCGGGACGGAATTCAACTGTCGAATGCGAAAGCTTACAAGTTCAATCATAATGATTTTGAAGACTTAGAAAAATTAATTTTAAGGAATCCAAATACCATTATTTATATCGTCACCGAATCTGTTTTTTCAATGGATGGAGATTGTCCGAATCTGGAAGAATTGGTTTCGGTTTCAACTAAGCACAATCGTTATCTTGTTGTTGATGAAGCGCATGCTTTGGGTGTTTTTGGTTCGTCAGGAGAAGGATTCGTTCAGATGCTGGGGTTGCAAAATCACGTTTTTGCCCGAATTATGACTTTCGGGAAAGGATTGGGATGTCATGGAGCCGCGATTTTAGGTTCGGTTGAATTGAGGGACTATTTAATAAATTTCTCCCGAAGTTTTATTTATACCACAGGGCTTTCGCCACATTCCGTTGCCACGATTTTGGTTGCTTATCAGCATTTAAAACAGGATTCGGCTCCAATTTTAAAATTAAGAGAAAACATTGTTTTTTTTAATCAGCAGAAAAATCTGTTGAGTTTAAAGCCACTTTTTGTTCGAAGCAAATCGGCGATACAATCTGCCATTATTCCAGGAAATGAAAAAGTTAAAATAATTGCTAACCAATTGCAGGAAAAAGGATTTGATGTAAAAGCCATTCTTTCGCCATCCGTTCCAGAAGGACAGGAAAGACTGCGTTTGTGTTTACACAGTTATAATTCGCATGAGGAAATCTCGGAAGTCTTGCAATTGTTGAGTACTTTTGTTTTTTAAAGAAATTATGGAAGAAAACACTTTTCAAAAAATAGCGACTTTTCAATATTCCTCTGAAGCAATTATCTTCAAAGGAAAATTAGAATCCGAGGGTATTGAAGTATTTATGCGCGACAATAATACAGTAGATTCAAATCCATTATACAGTAATGCTGTAGGAGGTGTCAAGCTTTTTGTTAAAAATGATGATTTTGAAAAAGCAACCGACATTTTTTCAAATATTAGTCAGTATTCATTAGATGATAACGAAAAATTGAAAAAATGTCCAAAATGTGGAGCAGAACAAATAGATTTGGTTACTTCTATCAAGGATTTAAAATCATTTTTAGTATTTCTTTTGTCTCTTTTTTTAGTTGCATTACCATTTTATTCTACGCATAAATTCAAATGCGATAATTGTAAATTTGAATTTAAATAAATTTTAAAAAAATCCGTGACAATCAGTTAAATCTGTGTCATCCGTGTGCCAAACTTATGAAACTATTTATAACAGGAATTGGAACCGATGTAGGTAAGACCATTGCATCAGCCATTATTACAGAAGCTTTAGAAGCTGATTATTGGAAACCTGTTCAAGCAGGCGATTTAGAAAATTCTGATAGTCATAAAGTCAAATCATTTTTGTCTAATGAAAAAACGGTGATTCATCCCAATAGCTATGCTTTGAATACACCGGCGAGTCCACATCTTGCCGCTGAACTAGACAGGATTACTATTGATTTAAAGAAGTTCATCGAACCTAAAACAGATAATCATTTGGTTATTGAAGGAGCGGGAGGCGTTTTTGTTCCTTTAAATTCAAGTGATTGTGTAATTGATTTGATTCAGCCCGATTATAAAGTAATTGTGGTTTCCCGACATTATTTAGGAAGTATCAATCATACTTTATTGACCATTGAAGCCTTACAAAGTAGAAAAATAGCAATTGCTGGAATAGTTTTCTCCGGAGATGAAAATAAAGCGACAGAGAAAATAATCTTGAGTAAAACTAGCATCAAATGTATTGGAAGGATAGTACAAGAACCCTATTTTGACCAAAATGTAATCAAAGAATATGCTGATTTGTTTCGGGAACAGTTACTGACTTTATAAAAAATAAGAATTAAGAGTAAAGAATTCAGATTTGTTTTTTACGTTTTTCTCGCTTCTTGTAGCTTGCTTCTTTTATCTTTGCAAAATGAATTTAACAGAAAGAGACGGTCAATATCTTTGGCATCCGTATACCCAACACAAAACTGCAGCGTTACCAATTGCAATTAAAAAAGGAAAAGGTGCTTTGCTTTGGGATGAAAACAATAAAGAATATATTGATGCAATCGCCTCTTGGTGGGTGAATCCGTACGGACATTCAAATACATTTATAGCCGATGCGATTTACAAACAACTCACGACATTAGAACACGTGTTGTTTGGTGGATTTACACATGAACCCGCTATATTAGTAGCGGAGAAGTTGATTGAAATTTTACCAAAAAACCAACAAAAGATATTCTTTTCTGATAATGGTTCTACAGCAGTTGAAGTCGCTATTAAAGTGGCGTTACAGTACTTTTTCAATAGAGGTGAAAAGAGAACGACAATAATTGCTTTCGAAAATGCATTTCACGGCGACACTTTTGGCGCTATGGCAGCAAGTGGAATCTCGTTTTTTATAGAAGCTTTTCAAGGAATGTTTATTGATGTGGTTCGGATTCCAGTTCCGGTGAAAGGACAGGAGCAGGAAAGTTACGATGCTTTACAATCGGTTATAAAAAATCACAATTGTGCTGGTTTTATTTTTGAGCCATTGGTTCAAGGAGCGGCAGGAATGGTGATGTACGAACCAGAATCGTTAGATAAATTGATGCGAATTTGTCAGGAGAATAATGTACTTACCATTGCGGATGAAGTGATGACAGGCTTTGGAAAAACTGGAAAAACTTTTGCAACGGATTATTTGTTGGAAAAACCAGATATGATGTGCTTGTCTAAAGCATTAACTGGAGGGACTATTCCTATGGCGATTACGACTTTTACGCAGGATTTATTTGATGCTTTTTATGATGACGACATTAATAAAGCGTTGTTTCATGGGCATACATTTACAGCAAATCCAACAGGTTGTGCTGCTGCTTTGGCTAGTTTAGACTTGTTGCAAACCGATGAAATGCAAGCGAATATAGTTCGTGTCAATCACAGACATTTGGAGTTTGAAGAACGCGTGAAAAATCATCCAAAAGTAACTACAACAAGAGTGCTCGGAGTCATTTTTGCTTTGGAAATAAAAACCGAAAGTTCAGCGAGTTACTATGGAACTTTGCGCAATAAACTGTATGATTTTTTTATCGAAAACGGAGTAATTCTGCGTCCGGTTGGTAATATTGTCTACATTTTGCCTCCTTACATTATTACGGATGAGCAGTTGCAAAAAGTATATCAAGTAGTCGAAAATGCTTTAGAAATAGTTTAAATTCGCATAAATTTTTTCACAGAAATTCAGAGAAAAAAACGAATGCACACAAGGTTTTTCTTTGTTAATCTTGGTGCAATAAAATTAAATATCTTGTCAACAATAATCTCCATAACTGCCATAGCTTCCATTTCTCCATTGGGTACTGACTCAAAAATAATTTGGGAAAACTATCTCCAGGACGACCATTGTTTTACCGAACATGTTTTAGACAGTAAGAAAACTTTCGTTGCTAAGTTGAACAATGATTCGAAAGAAGTTATTGATGCTCTACAAAATTCAGATAATAAATATAAGTCTTTAGATAAATCGGTTTTGTATGCGATGGCAGCTTCGCGAAAAGCGATAAACAATGCGGGTTGGACACAAAACGATATTTTTGGGATTAATATTGGTTCGTCTCGTGGTGCAACAGATTTATTTGAAAAACACTATCAGGAGTATTTAAAAACTGGAAAAGCACAAACTTTGGCCTCTCCAACGACTACTTTGGGAAATATTTCTTCTTGGGTTGCCCATGATTTACAAAGTTGTGGACCTGAAATCTCACATTCTATAACTTGTTCTACTGCTTTACATGCCGTGTTGAACGGCGTGGCGTGGCTTCGAGGCGGAATGGCCGATAAATTTCTTGTTGGTGGTAGTGAAGCGCCTTTAACTGATTTTACGATTGCCCAAATGCGCGCTTTAAAAATTTATTCGAACAGTACAGAAAAATATCCGAATCGCGCACTTGATTTGGAAAAAAAGCAAAATACCATGATTCTTGGTGAAGGTGCCGGCGTTTGTTGTCTCGAAATAGGAAAAAAAGAAAACGCATTAGCTTACATTGAAGGAATTGGTTATGCAACAGAGATATTGGAACATAATATTTCTATTTCGGCAGAAGCTACCTGCTTCCAAAAATCAATGAAAATGGCATTGCATAATACTGATTTGTCTGATGTGGATGTCATTGTCATGCATGCTCCGGGAACCATAAAAGGTGATTTGACAGAATATAAAGCGATAGAAAAAATCTTTGGCGAAAGCCTTCCTTTATTGACTACCAATAAATGGAAAATTGGGCACACTTTTGGCGCTTCGGGAATATTGAGTATGGAACTCGCTATATTGATGATGCGACACAATAGATTTATCGGAGTTCCTTTTGTGGAAGCACAAAAACAAACAAAACCGATTAAAAAAGTGTTGATCAATGCCGTAGGTTTTGGTGGAAATGCAGTGAGCTTGCTTTTGAGTTTGTAATTTTTTGTAATTATTTTATTCCTCTTGTAAATTCTCCAACTCTTTAATTTTTTCATAAACCAAATTGCTTTCGAATCCTTTGCGCAGTAGATAATCACAGCATTTTTTCCGTTTTTTTATCAAATTAACTTCTCGCACGGATTCCCAGTTTTTTTCTGCCAGCGAATGAAAAGTCGATAAATATTCCTCTGTTGAGATTTCTTTTAGTGCCAGATTTATATTGTATGGTGTAATTTTTCGAAATTTCAATTCGTTTACAATTCTGATTTTTCCCCAAAATTTGATGCGGTGTTTTCCTCTTGCGAAACTGCAGGCAAAACGGCTTTCATTCAGAAAATTATCTTTGATAAGATGTACTAAAACAGTGTCAATTTCATCAGAATCCATTTTCATGCTTCGTAACTTCTGCACGACTTCTTCATGACAGCGCTCCTGATAAGCGCAATAATGCTCTAGTTTATTAATGGCTTCTTTTATAGAGTAAACTGAGTTCATTAGTGGGGTTTCTGGTTTTTATTACTTAAGCGAAATTAATTATAATGGTTGTTAATTACGCATTAAAAATATAATTTTTAAAGCAATAGTATTGCAGTTAAGCCCACAAGGGTTTGTCTCTGTGACTATTGAAAGTATAAATATTTCTTTTTTGATAGTTTTCTTTCTTTATAAACGCAAGTATGTATTACGTCGATTATTTTGACTGATAATCGATAAAATTTCATTTCATTTAAAAAAGTAACTCATATTGTACAAATCGGTTTTTCGATACATACACACTGTAATATGGTTCTTTAATGCCGTATTTAAACAATTGAATTTACAAATAATACCACATGAATAAAGCTTTACATACCCCAATGTCAAAAATAATTTTTACCGTTTTATTTTTTTTAATCACTCAATTTTCTAACGCGCAAACAGTGACAGTGAATACTACTGGTGCAGGTACTTTTGTGGTTCCTTGTGATGTAACTTCTATAACAGTAAGAGCTTGGGGAGCAGGAGGAGCAGGAGGAGGTTCTCGAAACGCTGGTGATAGTGGTGATGGAGGAGGAGCTGGAGGATATTCCATGGGAACTTTTACAGTGTCAGCGGGTCAAAATATAGCCTATGTTGTTGGTACTGGTGGTGTAGGAAGCACTAATGATGGAACAAATGGAGGAAATACAACTATTATTGGTTTAGGTTTAGCTGCTAATGGTGGTACTGGCGGAAATCGTAATGGCGGAACTATTTCGGGTATAGGCGGAACTGCTTCTGGAGGCACAGTAAATACTTCTGGCGCAAATGGAGCCATTGGAGGAGGCAACACTGGCGGTAATGGGGGTGCTGCGCCTAACGGTGGTATTGGTGGTGCTGGAGTTTCAAATGGAAATGGAGGAAATGGAGTTGCCCCAGGTGGCGGCGGCGGCGGCGGCGAAAGAGGTAACACTGGCGGGAATAGATCTGGAGGTGATGGCGGTAACGGTCGAATAGAAATTACCTATACATCTACTTTTCAATCGTATTGTTTGCCTAATTTTAATAATGGTGTAGAGCCAATAACTAATGTTACGTTTGCTGGCATTAATAATAACACTACTAATGCATTGGGAGGACTTAGTTTGGAAAGCTTCTGTGTCACTGGCTCTGTTGTTCAAGGGTCAGTGTCAAATGTTATTTCTGTAAAAGGGAATACTGATGGTAATTTTACGGAATTTATAAAAGTATATATTGATTGGGATCAAAATGGTGTTTTTGGAAATGCGACTAATGAAATATATGATTTAGGAACAATTACTAACTCTACAGGAGTTGATTCTAAATTTGCTACAGCTAATATATCTGTACCGGTTACAGCTATCATTGGTAATACTAAAATGCGGGTTATGAAAACATACGCTGTTGCAAATTCTAATAATACTTGTTTTAGTGGGAATGATTGGGGACAAGCTGAGGATTATCTAATAAGAGTTACAGCTCCGCCTACAATAACCTCATTTTCACCAATTTCAGTTTGCCAAGGTTCGACTTTTACAATAATAGGAACTAATTTTATAGCAGTAACTAATGTTACGGTAAATAATATAGCGGTTTCATCTTTTACTGTAAATTCAAGCACGAGTATCACCGCTACTGTCGCTTCATCTGGTACCAGTGGATTGGTGCGTGTTACTAATGTTTATGGAAGTGCTACAAGTACAGGAACCCTTACTGTAATTGAATTACCAACTGCGCCAACATTTTTGCTAATGGATATTATTCATCCTGATTGTGCTTCCGCTACGGGAAGCGTAACTTTGAATAGTTTGCCGTCAACAGGTACTTGGTCCATTATTGCTAGTCCAAATACTGTGGGCTTGACAGGATTAACAGGTACGGGTGGAGGTAAGACAACTGTTGCAGGCTTGGTAGCGGGGACAACTTATACTTTTACGGTTTCAAATAGCACTTGTACATCTTTGGCTTCAAATAATGTGGTGATAAATCCCATTGTAACTGATACATGGAATGGAACTGCATGGTCAACTGGATCACTTCCAACAAGCACACAAAAAATTGTTTTTTCAGGAAATTTTAATCAGGATGTGGATTTAGTAGGCTGTTCTTGTATAGTTACCGGAAGTGCAGCTGTTACAATTAGAGAAAACCGGACATTGTTTATTACTAATGAAGTTCAAGTAGTAGGAGGAGGAGTTCTGACTCTTGAGAATAATGCAAGTTTGGTTCAGGATAATAATAGTGCATTGAACGTTGGGAATATACAATACAAACGCAAGACTACTATAATTAATAAGTTTGACTATACGTACTGGTCTTCTCCTGTTTTTAATCAAAGACTATTGGACGTGTCTCCTAATACATTGTTTGACAAGTTTTTTTCCTTTAATGCAAGTACAGATACATGGCAACAAGAGAGTACGGCTAATTCAATGTTACCGGGGAAGGGGTACATTATTCGAGGTCCCCAATTTTTCCCTTCGCCAAATCCGCCATCTGGGATACACGAAGCTACTTTTACGGGGCGTCCAAATAACGGTGTTATTGGAATTGCAATTCCGTTTATAAGTTCTGAAACATCAAATCTTTTAGGGAATCCATATCCTTCGGCTATAGATGCTGACTTGTTCTTAGCGGCGAATAATTTAATTTTAGATGGGACACTTTATTTTTGGACACATAACTCACCGCCAAGTAATGCTATTCCTGGTGATGCAACCTATAACTATACTTCTAATGACTATGCTTCTTATAACGGTGTTGGGGGTACGGCAACATTACCTGCATTGAGCGGAGGGGTAACTCCATCGGGGAAAATTGCAGCAGGACAAGCTTTTTTTGCAACAGGTATAGCTGCTGGTACAGCGGTATTCAACAATGGTATGCGCGTGTCTGGTGGTGCTTTAGGACTGAATAATTCTCAGTTTTTTAAGACAAATAATACAAAGTCAAAAGTGACTAACTCAGTCGATAAACACCGTATTTGGCTTAATTTGACTAACACACAAGGAGCTTTCAAACAAACTTTGCTTGGTTATGTTACAAATGCTACTAATGGATTAGATAAGGCTTTTGATGGGCAGAGTTTTGATGGGAATGAGTTTATAGATTTTTATAGCATCAATGACGATAAAAATTTGACAATACAAGGAAGAACATTGCCATTTGATAAAAACGATGAGGTAGCATTGGGCTATAGTTCTACAATTGAAGGTGTATTTTCGATAAGTATTGATCAAGTGGATGGAATATTAGCTTCTGAAGATGTTTTTATTGAAGATAAAACAACCAATACAATTAAAAACCTTAAAGAAGGAGCATATAATTTTTCAACAAAAGCAGGGTCTTTTAACGATCGTTTTGTTTTGCGTTATGTAGATAAAACTTTGGGTACAGGAGATTTTGAATCAGCAGATAATAAAATTATAATTTCTGTCAAAAATAAACAGATAAAAATTGACTCTCCAAATGAAACAATTGATAAAGTTTTAATTTTTGACCTTCTTGGAAAACAAATATACAGAAAGATAAGTGTTGGAAATAATGAACAGATAATATCTAATTTATCCTCCATTGAACAAGCTTTAATTATAAAAGTTGTATTGCAAAATGGTCAAACAGTTTCTAAGAAAATTATATTTTAAAATAGCTTAAACGGTATAATTTTAATAATTTGTTATGAATGGTGGTATTTTAAGGTTTTGTAAAACAGCTTTTTAACGAATAAAAAGGTCTGTTGACGATTTTATTGTGTCTCTTTAATTTATTTTAATAGGTTTGAATAACCTACAATAATAATATATTTTGAACCCAAATTGATGAATTACTATTATGAAAATACTTTTACATAAATACTTTTATTTAATTTTCGTAACTACAACTTTCTTTTGCTTTACCTCTCTTTATGCACAATGTCCTGCAACCGGATCTTATAATATAAGTTCAAGCCAAAATTGGAGTAGTATAGCAGGGATTGGCACTTGTAATTCCTCGTTGGTAACGACTAATAGTACCTTTGTTGGAAATGTATCAATTAATTACTCTGGAGCGAATAACATCTTAAATTTCAATGTTAATAACCTTACTATCAACGGAAATTTAGTTATCACTAGTACGTCAAATGGAAATGTTTTCAATATTGCAGCTAACACCACGCTTACCATTATAGGAAATTTAGGGGATGCTGCTAATAATAATATTCAATATTTTTTACAACCTGGTGCAGTTTTAATAGTTACCGGAACCATTTATGGAAAAAATGGTAACACTGTTGGGGGTACAGGTGGAACGTTATCCGCTGGTAATTTAGACTTCCAAGGGGATTTCAATTGTGCTTCTGGCGGGTGTCCTGTTATAAATACGAGTACGTGCATAGAGTCAGGTACAGTTTGTACTTCGAATAATAATACGCAAATATGTACCACTAATTATGGAGGAGTAGTTAATAGTGATCAAGTTTCATGTTCAGGTTTTAATCCCGCTCCTATAACTGCTAGCGGTTTTTCAGGAAGAATACTTCGCTGGGAGGCAAGTATTAACGGTACTACGTGGACTGGAATCAATAGTGTTAGTGCTACTTATGACCCACCAGCAATAACAAGCACTACTTATTATAGAGTTGTTATATTGAATACAATTTCGGGCTCTTGTATTTCCTATTCAACGGTTGCTAGAGCTGTAGTGGGCTCTAATTCTGTTGGAACTCCTTCGGTTTCGCCTACAGTATGCGTTAGTACACCTTTACCTCAGATTACACATACAACTACTGGAGCTACAGGAATTGCTAATAATGGCATTTCGGGGGCTAATGGACTTCCAGCAGGAGTAAGCGCAGCTTGGGCAGCAAATTCAATTACAATTAGCGGAACTCCTACTGTGTCAGGAACGTTCAATTATAGTATTCCATTAACTGGTGGATGTGGAACAGCTTTAAATGCTACAGGTACTATAGTTGTAACTTCAAACAAAACCGTTAGTGTGGCATCTTCGAATCCTATTGTATGTATTGGGTCGCTAATGTCAAATATTAATCATACAACAGTAGGCGCTACAGGAATTGCTAATAATGGTCTTTCAGGAGCTAATGGTCTTCCTGCCGGAGTAAACGCGGTTTGGTCAGGAAATATAATTACAATTAGTGGAACTCCCACTGAATCAGGTTTATTTAATTATAGTATTCCTTTATTAGGAGGCTGTGGTACAGTGAATGCGATAGGAACAATAACAGTTAATGCAAATCTTGCTCCTGGCGTAAGTATCATTGCATCTCCATCTGGTATAATTTGTCCAGGGACGAGTGTGACATTTACCGCAACACCAACAAACGGAGGAATACCTACCTACCAATGGCAAAATGGTGGAGTTGATATACTGGGAGCTACCAATCCTACATATACTTCGACAACGCTTTTAAATAACGATGTGATTACAGTAAGAATGATTTCTAATGCAGCTTGTGCATCAACTTTACCAGTTTTATCAAATGCAGTAACAATTACTTCTAAGATAAATAGATGGAATGGAACAGCGTGGTCAACTGGTTTACCACCAATAATTTCAGAACAAATTATTTTTGAAGGAAATTTTAATCAGAATGTTGATTTAGTAGGTTGCTCTTGTTTAGTGACAGGGACTGCAGCCGTTACAATTAGAGAGAATAGAACCTTATTTATCACTAATGGAGTTTCAGTTTCAGGTAGTGCTGCCTTAATATTTGAGAACAATGCAAGTTTGGTTCAGGATAATAATAGTGCATTGAACGTTGGGAATATACAATACAAACGTCGAACAAATATTATCAGCAAATTTGACTATACGTACTGGTCTTCTCCTGTTTTTAATCAAAGACTATTAAATGTATCTCCTAATACATTGTTTGATAAGTTTTTTTCCTTTAATGCAAGTACAGATACTTGGCAACAAGAGAATACGGCAAATTTAATGGAGGTAGGAAGAGGATATATTATTCGAGGCCCTCAGTTTTTCCCTGCTCCTAATCCGCCATCTGGGATACACGAAGCTACTTTTACAGGACGTCCAAATAACGGTGTTATTGGAATTCCAATTCCGTTTATAAGTTCTGAAACATCGAATCTTATAGGGAATCCATATCCTTCGGCTATAGATGCTGACTTGTTTTTAGCGGCGAATAATTTAATTTTAGATGGGACACTTTATTTTTGGACACATAATTCACCGCCAAGTAATGCTATTCCTGGTGATGCAATCTATAATTACACTTCTAATGACTATGCTTCTTATAACGGTGTTGGGGGTACGGCAACATTACCCGCTTACTTGGGAGGGGTAATTCCATCGGGGAAAATTGCAGCAGGACAAGCTTTTTTTGCAACAGGTATAGCTGCTGGTACAGCGGTATTCAACAATGGTATGCGCGTGTCTGGTGGTGCTTTAGGACTGAATAATTCTCAGTTTTTTAAGACAAATAATACAAAGTCAAAAGTGACTAACTCAGTCGATAAACACCGTATTTGGCTTAATTTAACTAACACACAAGGCGCTTTTAAGCAAATGCTAGTTGGCTATGTTACAAATGCTACTAATGGATTCGATAAGGCTTATGATGGGCAGAGTTTTGATGGGAATGAGTTTGTAGATTTTTATAGCATCAATGATGACAAAAACTTGACAATACAAGGAAGAGCATTGCCATTTGATAAAAACGATGAGGTAGCATTGGGCTATAGTTCTACTATTGAAGGTGCTTTTTCAATAAGTATTGATAAAGTGGATGGGATATTAGCTTCTGAAGATGTTTTTATTGAAGATAAAATGACTAATAGTGTTAAAAATCTTAAAGAAGGAGCTTATAATTTTGAAACACAAAAAGGAACATTTAATAATCGTTTTGTATTGCGTTTTACACAAAAAACGTTAGGAACGAACAAAGTTGGTGGATTTGATAATTCGGTTTTAATTTCAAAAGATAAAAATGACTTAAAAATAAAATCAGAACTCGAAAGTATAAAACGCATCACAGTTTTTGATTTACTTGGAAGAAAAGTATTTGATAAAGAAGCGATAAACAGTAATGAACTTAGCATTTCAAATAGTACTTTGAATAAACAAATAGTAATAGTCAAAGTAATATTGACCAATGGAAATGTAATCTCTAAAAAAGTCATTTATTAGAAACATTATAATGATTTCATAACAGTATTTTAAGACCCATCCTTATTTTGTTAAGGATGGGTTTTTTTATGTTGTTTAAGTTAAAAACAAACGTGTTTTAGGCTAAATATCACTAAATATGGGTATTGTGTAAATTAATCATTGTCTTTACATTTATAGATGTTATTAATCAAAGTTGAAATTATGAGTAGTATTACGATTCATAATAGCAGCCTAAATCCAATCTAAATTTGAAAACAATATTAGTTTACTTTGCTATAGTATTTGGTCTTTTGTTTCAAAATAAAGCTTATTCTCAACAAGGAAAGTCAGATGCAACATTTAATGTTTATGATGATGGTTTACAAGGGGATGGTTTTGATAATACAGTCAGAACGGTCTCTTTGCAAACTGATGGTAAATTGATTGTAGGAGGTGACTATTTGAATTTTAATGGTGCAGTGACACCGTATTTATGTAGGTTATTTCAAGATGGGTCTAAAGATACTTCCTTTAATCTAGGTACAAGTTTTAATGGTAAAGTGTATTGTTCTTTAATACAATCTGACGGCAAGATAATTTTAGGAGGCTCTTTTACAACCTTTAATGGAATAAGTTCAAACCGATTAATTCGATTGAATAGTGATGGATCCATTGATACTACATTCAATACATCAATAGCTGCTAGTAGTGGAATAGTATATGGATTAGCTTTACAAACTAATGGTAGTGTGGTTATTGTAGGGAGTTTCACGAAATACAACGGAATTACAGCTAATCGAGTAGCCCGTATTTTACCTAACGGGAATTTAGATGCTGGCTTTACCACAGGATTAGCCGCTAATGGAGTAGTAGAAGAAGTCCAACTTCAGCCTGATGGCAAGATAATTTTAGCAGGTTCATTTGATTCTTTCAATGGAATTAGTAACAGTAAAATAATTAGATTAAATGCGGATGGGAGTGCCGATGCTTCATTTGTGATTGGCTCGGGTTTTAGTGCTAGTGTGTCAGCTCTTGCTTTACAACCTGATGGGAAAATTATTGCAGGCGGGGATTTTGTAACCTATAACGGAATTACAGCAAATAAAATAGTTCGCCTAAATATAGATGGTTCTGTTGATGCCAGTTTTGTTTCAGGTTTAGGATTTAATACTGGTGTTGTTGCGGTTATTAAACTGAATTCGGTTGGAGCTATTATGGTTGGAGGATCTTTCACCGGAACTTATAACGGAATAGATGTAAATCGGTTAACGTGTTTGAGCTCTAATGGAGTTTTAGACCCAATATTTGATATTGGTGCAGGCCCATTTTCTGCATCAGTTCTGGATGTTGCTAATGCAGCTGACGGATCATGGTATGTTGGAGGTTCTTTCTCCATATTTGATTCACAAAATCAAGGACGATTGGCTAAAATTGACCCTGTTGGAGCTTTAGATATTGGGTATCTTACTGCTGGAGTAGGTTTTGATAATTCAGTTTTGAAGGTACTTTCCTTATCATATAACAAAACAATGGCATTTGGTAATTTCACTAAGTTCAACGGAACTATTTGTAACAGAATTTCACGTTTGTCTGAGGATGGTTCTATTGATTCTTCATTTAATATGTCTGGTGCTGGCGCAAATAATACTATTAGAAGTGCAATTATACAAACGGATAATAAAATGGTTTTAGCAGGAGCTTTTACAACGTACAATGGTGTAATTGTAAACAGAATAACCAGAATTCTTCCTGACGGGCTTTTAGATCCAACATTTATCACCGGATTAGGTTCAAATAATCAAATTTATGCACTCGCATTACAGTCAGATGGAAAAATAATTATTGCTGGAAATTTCACAAGTTATAATGGGATTCTAGTAAATAGAATTGCCCGGTTATTACCCGATGGAATTCTTGATCTCACTTTCAATACAGGCGTAGGAGCGGATGCTATAGTAGAAGCGGTTTTGTTGCAGCCGGATGGAAAAATAGTTTTAGGGGGACGTTTTGCTACTTTTAATGGTGTTTCTTATAATCGAATGATTCGTTTGAATACTGATGGAAGCATTGATTCCGGTTTTTCTGTTGGTATCGGTTTTGACAAAAATGTATATTCAATGGCCTTACAGTCTGATAATAAATTAATTGTTGGAGGAACATTTTTAAACTATGCAGGCGCTTCCGCAAAAAGAATCCTTAGGCTGAATAGTAACGGGAGTCTGGATACTACTTTTGCATCAGGAGCAGGTTTTAGTAATGGAGAGATTAGAACTATTTTGGTTCAACCGGATGATCGGGTTTTACTTGGCGGAACTTTCTCTGGCACTTATAATGGAATTGCTGTAAAACGAATGTTGAGATTACTTTCTTCGGGAGTTTATGATACTACTTTTTCAGTAAATTTAAATGGTACGTTGTTTAGCACTTGTTTTACGCCAAATAATAAAATAATTATTGGAGGAAGTTTTAACTCTGTTTCTGGGATAACAAAGCATCGTGTGGCCCGACTTAAATTGTGCACAAATAGTTCTGTTTGGAACGGGATTACATGGAGTAATGGGTTGCCTTCTGTTGAAAAAACATTAATTTTTAATGGTAACTATGCCTCACTTGCTTCTGTAAATTCCTGTTCTTGTTCAATCAGTGCGGGAAATACAGTTACTGTTCCAGATGGAAATACTTTGGGATTAGTTTTTGATTATTCGGGATTAGGCACGTTGATTTTAGAAAACAATGCGGCGCTTTATCAATCCGAGGATCAGGTCAACAATACAGGAATTATTCAGCTAAAAAGAAAAACGACACCAATCCTTAAAACAGATTATACGTATTGGTCCTCTCCGGTTTTAAATCAAAAATTGATTGATGTATCTCCCAATACATCTCTGGATAAGTTTTATTCTTTTGATGCCTCATTAGATTCATGGTTTAATGAGCTTTCAACAACTGCAATGACGGTAGGTAAAGGGTATATTATCCGTGGTCCGGAATCTTTTTCAAATACAGTTACAGCATATCATGAAGCAGTTTTTGATGGTGTTCCAAACAACGGATTGGTGTCAATTCCAATTGGGATGACTGATACTTCAAATCTTATCGGTAATCCATATCCTTCAGCAATTGACGCCAATTTATTTATAAATGAAAATAATGGAATTTTAGACGGAACGATTTACTTCTGGACACATAATACAGCAATTAGTAATAATTTGTATACTTCGGATGATTATGCGGTTTATAATTCATTGGGAGGCGTTGGCACGAGTGCATCCTTAAGTTCTGGAGTTAATAATACTATGCCAGACGGTAAAATTGCTTCTGCTCAAGCTTTTTTTGTCACTGCTATCAATGGTGGTGGAATTGCAAAATTCAATAATAGTATGCGATTGATTGGACAGAACTCCAGTTTTTTTAAATTAAATACAATCAAAAAAGCAAAAACAAAAGAGATTGAAAAGCATCGTATTTGGCTAGATTTATATAATAATGAAGGCGCTTTTAAACAAATTTTATTGGGTTATGCAACTGGGGCGACTGATGATTTTGATAATTCTTTTGATGGAGAAAGTTTTAATGGCAATGAATATTTAGATTTTTACAGTATTATTCAAGATAAGAATTTGGCAATTCAAGGCAGGGCTTTGCCATTTAAAGAAACTGACGAAGTTAGATTAGGTTTTACTACTACGATAGCGGGTGCTTTTACAATTAAAATCGATCAGGTTGATGAATTATTAGCACTTCAAAATGTTTTTGTTGAAGATAAATCTAATAATAGGATTGTTAATTTAAAGAATGAAAATTATACTTTTAATACAGTTTCGGGGTCTTTTAATGATCGTTTTGTATTGCGTTTTACCGATAAAAATTTAGCTTTGAATGAACTTGAAAAGGATAAGGAATCAGTTTTAGTGTTCAATGAAAGCAAACAATTACAGGTGAATTCTACTAAAGAATTTATTGATGAAATTTCAATATATGATTTGGCGGGAAGGAAAATATATGAGAGAAATAATATCAATGACATTGATTTTTCATTGCTAGATTTGGTTTCAAATCATCAAGTATTTTTGATTAATATAATTTTGCAAAATGGCCATTCGGTTGTGAGAAAGGTAGTTTATTAAAATAAAGGCATAAAAAAACCACCTGCTCAAAACAGATGGTTTGTATGTTAATTTGTAATCGATATTTATTTTTCTTTACCAGATGCTTCAAGATTTCTTTCAATAGTATGACCTGGTCTTGACCATTTTGGTTTTTCGCCCAATGGTGCAAATTGTGAATCTTCGGCTTCAACAGTTTGTGGCTGAGAAACTTTTGTAAATGGTTTCTGTGGATTTAACCCTAACATTTCAAACATTTTCATGTCTTCATTTACATCAGGATTTGGCGTGGTAAGCAATTTATCTCCGGCAAAAATAGAATTGGCACCAGCAAAGAAACACATAGCTTGACCTTCACGGCTCATATTCATTCTTCCGGCTGATAAACGCACTTGAGTTTCTGGCATGATGATTCTCGTAGTGGCTACCATTCGAATCATTTCCCAGATTTCTACCGGTTTTTCTTCTTCCATCGGAGTTCCTTCAACAGCTACCAATGCATTTATTGGCACAGATTCAGGTTGTGGATTCAATGTAGAAAGTGCTACAAGCATTCCTGCTCTGTCTTCGATACTTTCTCCCATTCCTATAATTCCTCCGCTACAAACAGTAACATTCGTTTTACGAACATTCTCTATCGTTTGCAAACGGTCTTCAAATCCGCGTGTTGAAATCACTTCTTTATAGTATTCTTCTGAAGTATCTAAATTGTGGTTGTAGGCATATAAACCTGCTTCTGCCAATCGGTGTGCTTGGTTTTCAGTAATCATTCCAAGAGTACAGCACACTTCCATGTCCAGTTTGTTTATGGTACGAACCATTTCAAGTACTTGGTCAAATTCAGGGCCGTCTTTTACGTTTCTCCAAGCTGCTCCCATACATACACGGGATGATCCGCTTGATTTTGCACGTAAAGCTTGTGCTTTTACTTGGCTAACTGACATTAAATCATTTCCTTCAATTTCAGTATGGTAACGGGCTGCTTGTGGGCAATAGCCGCAATCCTCAGGACATCCACCTGTTTTTATAGAAAGTAAAGTAGAAACCTGAACTACGTTAGGATCATGATGTTCTCTATGAATAGAGGCAGCTTCGTAAAGCAAATCCATCATAGGTTTATTATATATTGCGATAATTTCGTCTTTCGTCCAATTGTGTTTTGTAATACTCATCGATGCGATTTTTTGATGCACCAAAAGTAGTTAAATTGTTCTAAAGAAGCAACGCAATACGATTGAAAAGGAATTTAAGTACTATTTTAGTTGAGGTATCGCATTATAAAAATCACAGGATTAGTGTATACATAATTTTTGATGTATAATGTTCCTCTTCTGTTATTCACAGTTTAGTATTTACCATCTGAACGGCGTGTGAGAATTTATTAATTGTGACCGAGGTGCTATAAAGATTATGTGCTAACAATAATTTTTTTTAAGATTTGTTTCCATGTTTGTCAGAGGAATATCGGGTATCCCAATATAAAAGTAACATGAAAGTTACTATTATTGCTGAGCTAATTCCTTCAAATAACAAAGAGATTGAATACGTCATTACAGAGGGTTCACCGCCAAACAAGAAGGTTTTAGATAATGATCCAATATATTTTTCTCCTCCTTTTGCAAAACTATACGCAACTAAGGCTGCAATGCTCAAGATAACGCCTATTAAAGATGTTGCTAATGCGGATACAGAGTTACTTGCTAAGTTAGTTTTTCCCTCTGCAAAATTAGATTTAAGGGTTCTATTCGTGCCATAAAAAATAAAAAGCACGTTAAAAACACGAAGGACGTAAATGTCAGCTAGACCTAAAAGCTCCATGATTAAGAAATAGATTCCAATTCCTAGTACTATAATAAATCCGTTTAATAATTCTTTCGGTAGTTTCATATGGCCAGTTTTAAAATTTAAAAATTACTCCTTAATATGAGAAACAGTGTAGTATATTCAAATTTACAGAAAAAACACCAATGTTTTATGAAAAAATAAAAGATTTTTATTCAGAATTAAAATGTATTCAAGTAGCTAAGTGATTTTTTTTTGTCTTTTTCAAGTTGTTCTTTTAGGAGCTCTACAGATTCAAATTTTTGTTCTGAACGAATCCTCTGCAGTATTGAAACACTGATTTTTTGATTGTATAAATCAGCATTAAAATTAAAGTAATGAATTTCAATAGTCTGTTTTTGTCCGTCAACAGTAGGATTGAATCCAATGTTCATCATGCCAAAAACGCTTTGTCCATCAATTATACTTTTTACAATATAAACTCCGTTTTGCGGAATCAGTTTGTAGCTTTCTTCGATTTTTAAGTTGGCAGTAGGAAAACCAATTGTTCTTCCTAGTTGTTTTCCTTTGACAATACTTCCGGTTAGGAAGTAATCGTATCCTAAATAATCATTGGCCAAAGCCATATCTCCTTCTAATATGGCATTTCTGATTTTTGTAGAACTTACCGAAATGTCATTGATTTCTTGAACTGATATTTGCTCTACTTCAAAACCATATTCTTTTCCATAAGCGATAAGGTCATCTATGTTTGCTGTTCGATTTCTTCCAAATCGATGGTCGTGACCAATAATTATTTTTTGGATATGAAATCGATCAACAAGAATGTTACTCACAAACTCTTCGGCGGTTAGTCTCGAAAAAGCTTCGTCAAAAGGATGTATAACAAGGTTTTCAATGCCAATCTTTTCGAGCAAATCTATTTTTTCGTCTATAGTATTGAGTAGTTTTATATCAGAATGTTCCTGTAATACCATTCTGGGATGCGGAAAAAAAGTAAGGACTAAGCTTTCGTATTTCTGATTTTCAGTGTTTTGGGTTATTTTTTTTAGGATTTTTTTATGCCCAATATGTACTCCGTCAAAAGTGCCTAAGGTTAGAATCGTTTTTTTTGTGGAGCTGAAATCGTTTATAGAATGGAAAATCTTCAAAGCAAGTGTTTTATAATAGTGCAAATTTAAGGTATCCAATCGATATAACTAAAAAAGGATTGAAAACTTCAATCCTTTTTTAGTTCATTTCATGGTTTTATTTTTTAATAAACCGAATTGTATTTGTTTCGGATTGATTTTTCGATAATTTTAAAAAATAAATACCCTGTCTTAAATGGGAAACATTGACACTAAGGTCTTGTTGTGATTCGATTTTTTTCGATTTTATAATTTGACCTAAGCTGTTGATAATAGTGTAAGCCTCTGGAGAATCCAATTTGTTTTCAACAACTATGTTCAATAGATTAGATGTGGGATTTGGATAGAGATAAACTGAATTTAAGTTTTTAACCTCATTTGTTGATAATGAATTGATGCTGAACTTAGTTGTATCACCAGCTCCAAACCCATCTCCTGAAGCAATAACTTCACCTGACGGAGTGTTCAAAACATAAGATCCTGCTCCGAATTCACAACAAATACCGTCGTCTTGACTATCAAATATCGAAAAAGTGTAACAGTCGTTACTAGGAAGGTTAAAACTAGTGGTTATTAGTGCTGGAAGTGGCCCGGTTTCATTACCAGTATCAGTGTAGGGTCCGCCTTCGTACAATATGACTCCAGCTGTATTTGTTAGTTTCCACGTAGTTTCTGTGCCGTAATGGTCTAGTTGCAGGGAGAAATTTATGGTATTAGACGAGTAGTTGACATTGTTTGCAATATCAAAATTAATTGTACTACTGTTATTAGAAGTGTTTTGATCAGTTGTGCTATTGACACCGATTATGGCGGAACTAAAATTATGATTTCCTATTGTTGTTGTTAAGCTGCTTAAAGTAATGTCTTGTGATTGATTATTAGCAAGATTACCAGTCCAGTTATAAGTTTGTAAGTTTTGATTATCAATGCCATATTGTATGGACGCTTGTGTTAAAGGTGAGGTTCCTTTATTTGTAATTTTTATGACTGGCGAGAAATTTTTACTACAGTTAATATTTAGAGTTACAATCATAGTCGAGGCATCATTGGCAAAAGTGACTCCTGGAACAAGCGCATCAGAAGTTTTTAACGAAACTCTTCTTGTGGAATTGTTCATAACGGTTATCATACGGGTTTTTTGGTCTGCTGTAAATATGTTCATACAGGCATCATTCGTGTAGTCCATGTAGTTTTCTATCATGTCAAGTCCTGGAGATGCTGGACAGGAATCAACCCCTACAGGGCATCCTTCATTTTCTTTTCCTGCATTTGGAGTGTCCAAGCAAAAATCATCTACGTCACAACCTCCATCTCCCCAAATGTGCCTTAGTCCGAGCCAATGTCCTACTTCGTGTGAGGCAGTTCTGCCTTTGTCGTAATCGGTTACGTATGTTCCTCCTGGAAAGTAGCTTGATGAGCCAAAAAAGGCATAACCAATAACCACACCATCGGTATTAGCTGGACCTTCATTTGGATTTATTCCCGGTAATCCGGATGCGTTTGGAAATTGTGCATATCCTAAAAGATTGTTCCCTGTGAATTTAACTACCCAAATGTTAAGATATTTTTCAGGATTCCATTGTGTCTGGGGTTTTACAATGGCATCAATTTCATCAGTTGACCAGCTTTCTTGTCCTAAGTCTACACGGTTTATTCCATTTGATAAAATCCCGGATGGATCCCGTTTTGCCAAAGCGAATTCAATTTCAACATCGGCTCCTACTGGATGGGTATTAAAACCCGGAGTCCCTGATTTTTTTCTAAAATCCTCGTTTAGTACCTGTATTTGCGAGATTACTTGTTGGTCAAATATGTTTTCCTCGGAACCTATTAGATTTCCATTGTGAATAACGTGAACTACAACTGGAATTGTTATGACAGCGTTTTGTCTTAATCCTTTAGGGGTGTTTTTTCTTTTTTCTTTTTCAATTGTAATTTTTGGGGCAATCCATTGTTCAAATTCGGAAGTCGACAGTCTATTTGGGTTTTTGGACTTCAAATATTCTTCGTATTCTGTAGTTGCACAACGAATTAGAGAACCTTCTTTGATGATTTTCTTTTTACCAAAAAGGACGACCTCAGTTGAATTGTTTACTTGAGCAAACGAATAATTGACTGAAAAAAAAAGGGAGAGTAGGAGTATAAAAGTAATTTTTTTCATGTTATAAGTTTGTTGATTTTTATCTAAAAATTTTTGATATGAGGTGTCAATTTTTCTGAAAAATAATAAAGACGCATTAAAATTAATTATTATTATTGTCTAATACAAATTAATTCAAATACCATTTGATTAACGGTCAGGAATGTACCGATTTTATTTTCCGTTAAATGTAGTCATGGTGTTTTCTAAACCTGCAGTTCCAAATGATTTTATAATCTCTGAAGCCAGTTCTAATCGTTCAGAAAGCGCCAGTTTCTCAGCGTCATCCCATTCGCCAAGAACATAGTCAACTTGTTTTCCTTTTTTGAATTCATCGCTGATCCCAAAACGGAATCTAGTGTAGTTTTGCGTATTCAACACAAGATTGATGTTTTTTAAACCGTTGTGTCCGCCATCACTTCCTTTCGGTCTGATGCGGATGGTTCCAAAAGAAAGATTCAAATCATCGGTGATTACAAAAATATTTTCTAAAGGGATATTTTCTTTATCCATCCAGTATTTAACAGCTTTGCCACTTAAATTCATATAAGTGTTGGGTTTTAAAAGAAAAAAAGTTTTCCCTTTAAATTTGTATTCAGCTAGGGAGCCTAATTTTACGGTTTCGAAGGAAATCCCTTCTTTACGCGCTAAAAAGTCGACTACTTTAAAACCGATGTTGTGTCTCGTGTTTACATATTCGGCGCCAATGTTACCGAGTCCAACTATTAAAAATTTATTACTCACGATTTCTATATTGTTTTTTTTGTGTTCTTGAACCTCTGGTATTATGCAGTCAGTATTGTTCTCTTTTTTTGTTAATGAGAATAAATTTGAAATCCATTGTATCATGCTGCAAAAATAGACTTAATTAGAATATGGGACTATTAGATTTTTAGAAATTCGTTATTGAGGGCAAAATAGTTCTGAATAGCCCTGATGGAAGTGGCATCCTACGTTTTTTTTGCGTGGATACAACGGACAGCAGGAGCCGAGTTGTTGTGAAAATGGCTAGTTGTGCTCCTAATAATTCAGAATAGGATAATGAGATTTCTCGTTTCTTGAAATAACAAAATAAAAAACAAAAAAAAAGCATCAGTTTTACAACTGATGCTTTCTTGAATGATTGAAAAAATATTATTTTTTCTTTCCTTTTGCAGGAGCTTTTGCTGCTTTTGCTGCTTCTTGAGCTGCTTTCATAGCTGCACGAGAAATCTTCACTTGACAAATAACTGTATTGTCTGGGTGCATGATTTTGAAGTTTGGAGTAGGTACTTTAGTAACGTATAATTTGTTACCCATGTCAAGTGGTGTAATGTCAGCTTCAACGAAATCTGGAAGATTTTTTGGTAATGCTTTTACTTTTAATTTACGAGTGTTCAAACGTAAATCTCCACCTGCCATAACTCCTTTAGAGTTACCAACGATTTTTACAGGAACTTCCATAGTGATTTCTTTGTCATCAAAAATTTGAAAGAAGTCAATGTGTAAAATCTTGTCAGACACCGGGTGAACCTGAATGTCTTGTAAAATAGCGTTAAATGATTTTCCTTTTCCAAGATCGATCTCAACTGTGTGAGCGTTTGGAGTGTAAACCAAGTTTTTGAAAGCCATAACTTCTGCTGAGAAATGAACTGCCTGATTTCCTCCGTATAATACGCAAGGAACCAATCCAGCATTACGTAGGGCTTTAGTTGCTACTTTACCCACGCTTTCTCTTTCTGATCCTTTAATTGTAATCGATTTCATTGTAAAAAAAATATAGTTATTAAATAATTATTCATGCTTTAGGCAATAAGCTTTAGGCTTTATGCAAATGTCGTTTTTGGCGATATCAATATGCTTGCGACTTAAAGCCTTTTGCATATTGTCAAATATTACATTATAAACTTTCCACTAATGGAATTGTTGTGGTGCACCATGTGCATAACTTCTGCAAAAAGAGGCGCACAACTCAACACTCTTATTTTGTTTGATTCTTTCTTCAACGGAATAGAATCGGTAACTATTAATTCGCTCAATTTTGAGTTTTCTATTTTTTCGTATGCCTCACCAGATAAAATTGCGTGGGTACAAATAGCTCTTACACTCAAAGCTCCTTTTTCGATCATTAAATCGGCGGCTTTCGCCAAAGTGCCTCCGGTATCAATCATGTCATCTACTAGGATCACATTTCTACCTTTAACCTCACCAATTAATTCCATGGTGTCAATCACATTGGCAGCTTTTCTCTGTTTGTAGCAAATAACCACATCTGAATTTAAAAATTTAGAATAGGCGTAAGCTCTTTTAGAACCTCCCATATCAGGAGATGCAATAGTCAAATTGTCTAAACCTAAACTTTCTACATATGGTAAAAAGATAGTTGAAGCAAAAAGATGATCCACTGGTTTTTCAAAGAATCCTTGAATTTGATCAGCGTGTAAATCCATTGTCATTACGCGAGTTGCTCCAGCGCTTTCTAATAATTTAGCTGTCAATTTTGCTCCTATCGGAACTCTAGGCTTGTCTTTTCTGTCTTGTCTCGCCCATCCAAAATAAGGAATTACTGCAGTTATATGTCTTGCTGAAGCACGTTTTGCAGCGTCAATCATTAATAACAATTCCATCAAATTATCTGCATTTGGAAAAGTCGAACAAACAATAAAGACGCGTAATCCTCTGATAGACTCTTCGTAAGAAGGTTGAAATTCACCATCGCTGTATTTAGACATGGTAACTTTTCCTAACGGAATTCCATATTGCTCTGCTATTTTTTCTGCAAGATAGACACTTTGTGAACAAGCAAAAATTTTAGCTTCTGGTTCTAGGTGTGACATTAATTTGTTGTTTTGTAGTTAGTTAGTGTGTTTCGTTTTACCGAGGTGCAAATTTATAAAATTTATTCAACTCTGAAAGGAAAAAATTAAGTATTTTTAGTAGAACATTTAATATTATTTTTTACATTTGCACCGTGTTAAAGGAATTGATGGTTGATTTAAACACAATCACATCTTTTATTGCGTTGAAATAACTGTCGTTATTTCATGTCTAGCTAAGCCCGGATGGCGGAATTGGTAGACGCGCTGGTCTCAAACACCTGTGGGAAACCGTGCCGGTTCGACTCCGGCTCCGGGTACAAAAACCGCTTCGAAAGAAGCGGTTTTTTTGGTTTTAGATGGTTTTTCTTCTCTGTAAATATTCATTTTTATAGCGTTAATCACTTGATTATCGGTTTACTTCTGGCGGTTTTATACCCAAAAACGTTTTTTTTGTGATATTCTAAATAGAGTTTGAAAATTGTAGCGATATCGCTATTTATGCAAATTTATTTTTGTATTCTTGTAAGTGTAAATAAAACACTTAATTATGAAAAAAATAGTTTTGCTAGCTTTTTTGGCGCTGTCTTTGTCTTCATTTGTGGGGAAACCGACCCGTTATTTTTTTGTCAACTCAGATAAAACAATAAAAATTGAATTTAGTTTAAACCTAAAGAAAACGCCTTCTTACAAAGTTTTCTTCAAAGAAAAATTGGTCGTCAATACTTCTGATTTGGGGATTATCAGAGAAGACGCTAATTTTTATACGAATTTAAAAATTGTAACCGTTTCTAAATCGAAACCAATTCAATCCAACTATTCGATGTTGCAAGGGAAGCGAAAAAAAATCGTTTATGCCGCAAATCAATATACCGTTAGCTTGCAAAACAATAAAGGGGAAACAATGAATATTATTTTTCAACTATCCCACGATGGAATTGCGTTGCGATACCATTTTCCAGAAACTTCTACAGCTATTAAAAAAATAACCGAAGAGAAAACTACTTATAATTTTGACACCACCACAAAAGCGTGGTTGCAACCCATGTCCAAAGCCAAAACGGGATGGAAAGAAACTAATCCTTCCTATGAAGAGCATTATGCAATGAGCGTTCCTGTAAATACAAAACCCGATATAGGAGAAGGTTGGGTGTATCCCGCTTTGTTCCATGCCAATGATACTTGGGTCTTGATTTCCGAAACAGGATTAGCAGCTAGTTATTGCGGCAGCCGATTGGTGTATAATGATTCTGCCAAAGCAATGCAGGTAACTTTTCCTCAAAAAGAAGAGATTTTCCCTAACGGAGCTTTGAATCCGGAATCTGTTTTGCCTTGGTACACGCCTTGGCGCATCATTACTATTGGGTCACTCAAAACCATTACCGAAAGTACCATGGGAACAGATCTAGCTGATCCGTCAACGGTTGCAGATACTTCGTTTATAAAAAGCGGAATTGCGTCTTGGAGCTGGGTTTTGCTGAAAGATGAATCAGTTAATTATGAAACTACCCATAAATTTATCGATTATGCCGCTGCTATGAATTGGCCGTATTGCTTGATAGATGCCGATTGGGATACCCGAATTGGCGATGAAAAAATGAAAGAATTGTCGGCTTACGCCAAAGGTAAAAACGTGAAATTACTCGTTTGGTACAATTCATCAGGATCATGGAACAGCACTGAATACCATCCAAAAAGCAAACTTATAACCCATGCTGACAGAGTTCGGGAGTTTACCAGACTTAACGAAATGGGAATTGCAGGAGTCAAAGTTGATTTTTTTGGTGGCGACGGACAATCAATGATTGCGTATTACCATGATATGCTGACCGATGCTGCGGCGCATAAATTAGTGATTAATTTACACGGAGCAACTTTACCCAGAGGTTGGCAACGCACCTATCCAAATTTGTTGACGACTGAAGCGGTAAAAGGATATGAATACATTACTTTTTTCCAAGATATTGCTGATTTAGCCCCAACACATTGTGCTATGCTTCCTTTTGCTCGAAATGTTTTTGATCCAATGGATTTTACGCCAATGGTTTTGGATTCTATTCCCAATATTACCCGAAAAACAACTCCAGCATTTGAATTAGCCTTGCCTGTTTTATTCTTATCCGGAATTCAACACATGGCCGAAACGCCTGACGGAATGGCTAAAATGCCTGCTTATGTGGTCGATTATTTAAAAGATATTCCAACTAATTGGGATGATTCTAAATTTATTGATGGGTATCCGGGAAAGTACATTATCATGGCCAGAAAGAAAGACAATATATGGCATATCGTTGGAATTAATGGGGAAACCACTGCCAAAGAAATAGAAATTGATTTGTCTTTTGTGACTAATTCCAAAGGTTTTAGTATTGCCGAAGACGAGAACGGATTTCAGCACAAAACAGTATCAAAAAGTACAAAACTAAAAGTAACTATGAAACCTCATGGTGGTTTTGTCGTGAAAATTTAGTTTTTTTAGGAGCTATTTCCCTCTTTACACTGCAATCTTTTCTTAATCCTGACAGGGTAAACCCAGATAGGATTAAGAAAAGGATTTCCGTTGTAATCAGGGCTAGGGAATTCTACATGCCTAATACCTTATTTCTAATCTAGATTTCAAGTAGTATTAGTATCAAATAACTCCAACACATGAAAAGGTTTTTTTTATAATTTGTAAGAAAATTTTAATATATTTGAAAAGAGATATAGCGAAACAAACCTTCGTGAATCTACCCATTTTTGGGTGTATATGCGAAGGTTTGTTTCGTGTATGTATTAGTTGGCGGCATGCGTACCGCAAAATCATGAATTTAACACAAACGAAATGACATTAGAAAGTTTTCAAGATTCATTCGAAAACCAGAAAAGTTCAATAAAACTTTTTTACAAAATTCTCTGTGTATTCGCAATTAGCACTTCTGTATTCCTAATTTACTCGGTATTTGTAAATCATAAATCAAAAGGTTTATTATTTTTAGCAATCTGGTTACTGGTTCTCGGTACATATGGACTTTTTGAATTGAGAAAACACTACAAACTTACTTATTTTGAAAACAGTTTTTCAGAGGAACAAAATGTTGAAAATGCTATTTCTGTAATTCAAAATATTGCGAAAGGAAATTACACTCAGAATGAAAACTCATATAGCTTTATTTATCAAAAAAGTTGGTGGCGAATGGATTATAAAGTAACTGTTTTTGCGGGTGAAAACTTAATAGCAATAAATGCTGAAGGCCGTGGTTCTGTCGACAGTGGCTTTATAGACTTTGGAGCTTCTAAAAAAACGGAACAGATGATTGCTAATATATTAATTAATCACGCCAGCCGCTAATAGCTGTTTTGAGTTAGCTGGAGTTTAGTGGAATTACCGTTTCGCATCAACTTTCTGCAAAGCCGAAAGTTGAAAGGTTACGAATTTCTAGCCATCTCAAAGCAGCGTGACGTTATGCTAAAATCTTAGAAACCAACGTAAAATTAGAAACTTTTAATGAAACAATTCATATTTATTCTTTTGTTCTTATTTTTAATAATTAGTTGTTCGGATAAAGAAAAATCTGAAACAGAAAAAATTGTATTTTATTCCTCACCTTCATTTTATAGTGGCTTTAAAATAGAATTAGACAATAAAAAGAAGATAATTATTGCTTCAATTCCGTACGAATACTCTTTAGCAGATTCAGTATCACAAAAAACTTGGAAATTTATGGATTCTACTGATTTGGCAAGTATTAGAAAATTTTTGCCAAAAGAGATTAAATTTGAAGTTAAACCTGAAATTTTACAATTTAAGGAACTTGAAAATATTCTACAAAAACTATCTCAACTAAAAGCTGATGGACTTCCTCCAGAAGATGGAATCAACATTTGGATAGAAAGTAAAACTTCAGAAAAGAAAATATCTAAAAACATTTTTTATTCTCCAAATAGAAATTCAGAAGAAGGAAAATTGATTGTGAAAACGTATGAAGTTATTGCGTTATTATTTAAAGACGAAACTAAACTTGAAGATGCAATTGAAAACTCTCAAAGATACTTCAATGATGATATTTACATTGTTAAATCTACAGCACCCTTGTATGTAAAATTTTTAGATACTCATTGTGATGATATAGAAAATGAAATTGGTAAACTCCCATATTCAAAAACAATTTTTGTTGACTTAACCAATTATAGTAAAGATAAAAACGAATGTTTAGAAAAGATTCTTCGGAAAAAATATTCTAAGATTAAATGGATATTAAAAACAACAGAAAATTACGGTTTTGCTGAAGAATAAATCTTCCCACAACAGCTACTACAACGGATTTGGGTAATAGGCTTAATGGAAAGTAGGTTTTGTATTTGGGAGATATAGCAAATCCTCTAGCTATCGCAAACTTCCCGCTCTATAACATAAAAGCAAATAGATATAAATTCTATTAGGCTGCGGTCGCAAAGAAGAAAGTCATCTAGCACAACACTAAAACAGCGGTATTAAATTACCAGATGCCATAAAAAAACCCCGAAAGTTTTACTTTCGGGGTTACTAACTAGTTCCCTATTTAAACCAAACCATTCAACTTATTTATGGGATAGAAACTAATCTATAATTAGTTAGTATATTGTTATTTAACAGAGAATTTATAGCTTGTTTTTGTTTTATAATTCTCACCTGGATTCAAGACCGTAGTTGGAAAATCTTTTTGATTTGGAGAATCTGGATAGTGTTGTGTTTCTAAACAAAAACCAGTTCTGCGAGCATACGTTCCGCCATTTCTCATGGGTAAAGTACCGTCTAAGAAGTTACCGGAATAGAACTGTATTCCCGGTTGGTCTGTGTATACTTCCAATAATCTTCCGCTTCCTGCATCATAAGCTGAGGCAGCAAAACGCTCTCCTTTGTCTTGATTGTTCAGCACCCAGCAATGGTCGTAACCCAATCCGTTTTTTAATTGTTCGTCTTTTCCTTCGATTTGTGCACCCACTTTTTTCGCTTTTCTGAAATCGAAAGGTGTATTAGTCACATCGGTCAATTTACCTGTTGGAATCAATGTCGTTGCAACCGGAACTAATTTATCGGCATCGATTGTGATTTCATGATCTAAAATTGGTTTAGAAAAATCAGAAGACAAGTTGAAATACGAATGTTGCGTTAAGTTTACCACTGTTTTCTTATCCGTAGTTGCTTCATAAACTACGTCTAATGAGTTGTCATTGTTCAACGTGTAGGTTACAAAAACGGTTAAGTTTCCAGGGTATCCTTCTTCCATGTCTTTACTCACATACTTCAATTTTAGCGAAGCATTGTCTCCAGATTTTGCTTCTTCGGCAGTCCAAACCACTCTGTGAAAACCTTCCGGTCCACCGTGTAATGCATTAGGATTGTTGTTGACAGCCAAAGAATATTCTTTTCCGTCCAAAGCAAATTTTCCCTTTGCAATTCGGTTTCCATATCTTCCGATAAGGGCTCCAAAATACGGATTTGGTTTCATGTATTGCTCTAATGAATTAAAACCAAGCACTACTTCTTCTGATTTCCCTGCTTTGTTTGGCACTTTCAAAGAAGAGATAATTCCACCGTAAGTGATAATATCCACTTCCATTCCTTTTTGGTTTTTCAGTTTGTAACTGTCAATTTTTTCACCTTTTGGAGTCGTTCCGTAAGCTGATTTTTCGATAGTTACCACAGCTGTAGCATTTGCTTCTGTTGTAGTTTCTTCCACTTTTTTATCGCTTTTGCATTGAATATTCATACTGGCTAAACTTACTATGGAAATTCCATAAATGCAACGTTTTAATACATTCATAATTACTGGTTTTTTTAGTTATTATCTAAGTCAAAAGTCAAAGGTTTTTAAAGTCCTAAAGTCTGAAATTATAGTAAAATTTTATAAAATAGAACTATGTTTTTCGACTCCGGATTATTATAAACCGTGCTGAAACAAATGATAATATGCTTCGTTAGCATTAATTTTATCTTTAAAATCTCTAACAGTTGTTTTTTCATCGATAACAAGCAATTCTATACCTGCAATATCTGCAAAATCTTCCATATATTCAGTTGTCAAGACTTGGCTGTAAACCGTATGATGTGCTCCACCTGCTAATATCCATGTTGTTGCAGCAATATCAAGGTCTGGCTTACAATCCCACAATACACGAGCAACAGGAAGTTTAGGCAAATCAGCCATTGGCGCTACAGCTTCCACTTCGTTTACAATCAATCGGAAACGGTTCCCCATATCGATTAAGGAAGCATTGATAGCGTTTCCAGCAGCAACATTAAAGACCAAACGTACCGGATCTTCTTTTCCTCCAATACCTAATGGGTGAACTTCACAAGAAGGTTTTGCATCAGCTATAGAAGAACAAATTTCTAGCATGTGAGATCCTAAAACATACGATTTTTGAGGCGTGAAATGATACGTGTAATCTTCCATGAAAGAAGTTCCTCCTTCAAGACCTACATTCATTACTTTCATCGCACGGAGTAAAGCGGCAGTTTTCCAGTCACCTTCTCCTCCAAAACCGTATCCATCAGCCATAAGACGTTGAACAGCAATTCCAGGAAGTTGTTTTAAAGAACCCAGATTTTCAAAAGTATCCGTAAAAGCACCAAAACCGCCTTCTACAAGAAATGCTCTTAATCCTAATTCTATTCGGGCTGCTTCTAGCAATGAATCTCTTTTTTCTCCTCCTTTTTGAAGGGCCGGAGCCAAAGTATAAGACGCTTCATACACTGCAACTAATGCATTCGTATCAGCATCAGAAACTTTGTCAATGTGTTTAGTAATATCTGAAGAGTCGAAACCATTTACCGAAAAACCAAAACGGATTTGGGCTTCGACTTTATCTCCTTCAGTTACTGCAACTTCTCGCATGTTGTCTCCAAATCTTGCCACTTTTAAGTTTTGGAATTCATCCCAACCTAAAACGACTCTGGACCAAATGCCTAATTTCTTTTGAACGCGTTCGTCTTCCCAATGTCCTACAACCACTTTACGTTTTTTACGCATTCTGGACATAATAAAACCAAACTCTCTGTCTCCGTGAGCCGATTGATTTAAATTCATAAAATCCATATCCATAGAAGCCCATGGAATTTCAGCGTTGAATTGTGTATGCAAATGGCACAATGGTTTTTTAAGAATATTTAAACCGCCAATCCACATTTTAGCAGGCGAAAAAGTATGCATCCAAGCAATAATACCAATACAGTTTTTGTTCGAATTGGCCTCTAAACATACATTTGTAATTTGGGATGTAGATTTCACAACATCTTTATATACAATTTTCACTGGTATATGTGACGAAGCGTGTAATCCTTTAGCAATATGTTGCGAATGCTCGGCTACTTTTCTTAGCGTTTCTTCGCCGTATAATTCTTGGCTGCCTACTACAAACCAAACTTCTTTTTGAGATATATCTATCATTATATTTTGTTTACTATTTTCTTTTTTTGACTTTTAGTTCCTGATTTGACTTTGCAACAAAAACTTGAAACTTTAAACTTGAAACAATTTTTTTACTGCCCGTAATACGAATCTTTTCCGTGTTTTCGTTCGTAGTGTTTCTTTATTAAGGAATCTTTTAATCTTGGAGCATTTGGGTTTATTTGCAAAGTCAAGTGCGCCATTTCAGCGATTACTTCTAAAACTTTACTGTTGTAAACTGCTTTTGCTGCCGTTTTTCCCCATGCAAAAGGACCGTGATTTCCAATCAAAACCATTTCTACTTCTTCATACGAAAGGTTTTTTTCTTTGAAACAATCCAAAATCTGAATTCCGGTATTGTGTTCGTAATTGCCTTCGATTAGTGCATCTGCCATTGGCGCAGCACAAGGAATATCAGTGGTTAAATGATCGGCGTGAGTCGTTCCAAAAATTGGAATATCTCTTTGTGATTGTGCCCAAGCTACAGAATACGTGGCGTGAGTGTGTGCTACTCCACCAATGTTTGGCCAGTTTTTATATAAATAAGCGTGCGTTTTCGTATCCGATGACGGACGCATAGTACCTTCGATAATGTTATTTTCAAAATCTACAATAACAATGTCTTCGGGTTTCAAATCTTCGTAAGGAACACCGCTTGGTTTTATGGCAAAAACCCCATTTTTTCTATCTACAGCACTTACATTTCCAAAAGTATATACTACTAAATTCAATGCATTCAATTGCATGTTTGCGTCGTAACATTCTTGTTTTAAATCACTATACATATTGCTCATGGTATAGTTTTTTAATAGATGGATCTGCAAAAGAACTTAGTTGGTCGTATGCTAAAAGCAATTTGTTATAGGCGGCAACTTTATCTAATTGAGGAAAATATTCACCGTCAAAACCACTTCCCATTTTTTGGCTGGCTTCAATCACATTTGGGTAAATTCCAGCTGCAACTGCTGCATAAATTGCTGCGCCTAGAGCTGGTGTTTGGTCTGAAGCCGCAATTTTAATTGGTTTATTCAACACATTTGCCAAGGTTTGCATGATGTAAGGCGATTTTCTCGCTACACCACCAATTCCGATAACGCTGTTTATTTTTACCCCTTCTTCTTCAAAACGATCTACGATTTTTTTAGACCCAAAACAGATTGCGTTTACCAAAGATTTGAATAAATGTGGTGCTTTTGTGCCTAAAGACAAATTAGAAATAGCGCTTTTGATTTCCTGATTGGCGTCTGGAGTTCTTCTTCCGTTAATCCAATCTAAAGCGATGGGCACACTTTCGGATAAAGGAATTTTTTCTGCTTCAACGGTCAATTGTACTATTAAATTATCACTCATTTCAGCTCTTAACTGTTGTTTTTGAGCATCTGTCAAAAGGGTAGAAGTAGCTAATAAATGTTCTGTTGGCCAAAGCAATAACTCTTTGTACCAAGCCAATAAATCTCCAAAAGCAGATTGCCCCGCTTCCAGACCTATGAATCCTGGAATTACAGAACCATCAACTTGTCCGCAGATACCACGAACGGTTTTTGTTCCGATTGACTCTTTCGAATCTATAATGATATCACATGTTGAAGTTCCCATCACGCGAACCAAAGTGTTTTCTTCAATTTTTGCTCCTACCGCCCCAGAATGTGCATCGAAAGTCCCAACAGCAATTAAAGTATCTGTTGTAAGTCCTAATCGTGTTGCCCATTCTTGACTTAAATTTCCGGCTACCAAATCAGAAGTATAGGTTTCATCATATAATCTTCCGCGAAGTGCTGCAAGATATGGATGCAATTGACCTAAGAATTCTTCAGGTGGTAATCCATTCCAGTCTTCGTGCCACATGGCTTTATGACCCGCTGCACAACGACTTCTTTTGAATGTTTTTAAATCTTTATTGTCAATCAATAAATACGTCATCAAATCGCAATGTTCCATCCAAGTATAAGCTGCGTCTTTTACTGTTGCATCTACTCTTGCAATGTGTAAAATTTTTGCCCAAAACCATTCTGATGAATAAATCCCACCTACATATTTGGTGAAATTTTCTCCACCCCAATTTTCGGCAAGTTCATTGATTTCGTTTGCTTCATTGATAGCAGTGTGATCTTTCCACAGCACCATCATCGCATTTGGATTGTGTTCAAAACCTTCAGTCAAAGCCAAAGGAATTCCATCTTTAGTAACGGGTACTGGTGATGAACCAGTTGTGTCAATACAAATGCTTCGTATTAGTGAAGGATCTATATTGCTATTTTGAACAACATATTTTATGGTCGCTTCTAATCCTTCGATATGATCTAAAGGATGCTGGCGAAACTGATTTGTGGATGCATTACAATATTCTTTAGTTGCCCATCGCTTGTATTGACAAACATTTGATGCTAACTCTTGCCCATTTTCAGTGTCTATTAACATCGCTCGAACAGAATCTGTTCCGTAATCTAATCCTATAACATAATTTTTCATCCCAAAATCTTTTAAAGAATTACAAATATAATATATTTATTTTATAAGTGTATAAAAAACACTTAATTTAATTTGGTATTATAATTTTTATCAAAAACGCATAAAAACAGCGTTTTACGAGTAAAATAAAAAATAAACGTACGGTATACATTTATTATGTTGCGATTATTTCATTTTTAACTTCAAAACAGTAACAGAATAGGGTGGAAGGCTCGTTTGCGCTTTGTCTCCTTTTAAATTAAATCCGTTTTCAGTAGGGCTTATTTTCTTAGGATTAGTAAATGAATTTTCATCTTGTAAGTTTGGACTTGTAAGGGTAATTATAGTTCCTTTAGCTTGTAATTTGGTTCCTTTTAAGTCTACATTTATTTCTTGTGAAGTTGCAGATGTGTTTACTAATTTTACAATTACTTCTTTGGTATTTAAATCTTTCACTGCTGATGCAAACAGATTGTTTTGTCCGGTTACTGGTTTTCCGTCTTTGGTAATTGCTATTAAATCAGTTCCTCTATTGGTAGCAAATAATTTTTGTACATAATAATTAGCAGAGCCATACGCTTCCAGATTGTTGAACCAAAGTAAATCTGGTGTCCACTGCCACGCTTCTTCATGTGCCATCAATGGTGCGTAAGAAGTTAAATTAACTACCTCGGCATTTCTTTCTAAACCAGTCATGAAAGCAGCTTCAGAAAAGGCACATTCCCAATTGTTTCTGTTGTCAGGACTTGCGATAGCAACACTTTGGGCGGCATATTCTCCTGCGAAAATTTTAGGGCCTTTTCGGTCGTAACTGTCATAACGAGTAGCATTTTCTCTAAACCATTGTGGGCTTTTATAATAGTGCTCATCAACGATTTCAGCATTCAATTTTTTAAGTTCTTGCATGCCGTATTCAAAATAATCTCCTTCTGGAAATGGACCACTTCCGGAAACAATAATCATTTTTGGATATTTTGCTTTAATGGCTTTTTCAAATACTTTGTATCTTTCGATGTAATCTGGTCCCCATTGTTCATTTCCAACACCAATATATTTTAGGTTAAACGGTTTTGGATGTCCCATTTCAGAGCGGACTCTTCCCCAAGGAGTTTCTGTACCGCCGTTTGCAAATTCAATTAAATCCAAAGCATCTTGTACGTAAGGATCTAATTCTTCCATTGGAACCAATTCTCCGGTGTTGAACTGACAGGCCATTCCACAGCTCAAAATAGGCAATGGTTGTGCGCCTAAATCTTCGGAAAGTTGGAAATATTCGAAGAATCCCAATCCAAAAGTCTGGAAATAATCTGGTGCCGGTTTGTGAGTGAATTCGGTGTTCCAACGGTTGATTAAAGTTTCTCTTTTCTCTACATCACCCACGGTTTTTTTCCATTGGTAGCGTTGTGCCAAAGTTCGTCCTTCAACAATACAACCTCCAGGGAATCTCAAAAATCCAGGTTTCATATCATACAAAAGTTGCACAATGTCTTTACGCATTCCGTTTTTTCTGTTCATCCAAGTGTCTTCCGGAAACAAAGAAATCATGTCTAAATCAATGGTTCCGTTTCCTGCGAAGGTGATTTTCAATTGTGCTTTTGCCTCGGTTTGAGTAGCAGTAAATTGAGCGGTATAGCCTTTCCAGTCCTTTGATGTTGGAACAATGCTGGTTTCGCCCAATACTTTTTTGTTTTTATCAATAAATTGAATGATAATTTTTTTGATAGCGCCGTTGTGATTTGCCGCTTTTAGCGAAAGATTGTATTTAGCATCTTTCTTAATTCCCATACCACGGAATCCTTCATTAATCATCGAAAATCCTTTGGCATCATTGATTAATACTCTGCAAAAACTTGGATTAGTTTTGTTTTCCAATGCTTTGACAGTTGTTGCAATTCCGGATGTTGTATTGAAGGAATGCTTGTCACTATTTGGTTGTTCCCAACCCATAAGTGGCGCCTCAAATTCAAATGAACGGTTTTTAATCATTTCGGCATACAATCCACCATCGGCAGCAAAGTTGATGTCTTCAAAAAACACGCCGTACATCGTTGGTTGAATTTTAGTTACTGTAGTAGCGGTATTAACTTCCAGATTTGTTTTTTGTGCATTGGCATAAAAGCCATTTAGTAAAAGCCCGCAAAGGGTGATTTTGGTAATTAAATTTGGTTTCATTTTTTATTGGTTTAAGGTTTAAAGTTTAAAGTTGCTGGAATTGAACTTTATACTTTAATGATTTGTCTATTATCTCTTTGTCTTTTTACTCTTTGTAATCAATCCAAACTTTCATTTTTCCAACGCCTCTGTTCGACCAGGAATAATACGGAATGGCTTTTAATTTTTGGGTTTGGATTGTATTTACGCCTTCTAAAAGGTTTTCTTCTTTTTTAACTTTGAAAGTATCGTTTGCACCAATGGTTATGGCGTCAAAATTTGTTGCGTTATCCGCTTCTTCAATCGCATACACAATTGGTCCGTATTCTAAAGCGACTTTTCCTTTGTTGCCTTCCACTTTCGCATTGGTTACCACTTGTTTTACTTCCATTGGAAAATCAAGGACAATTTTTTCTCCTTTTTTCCATTTTTTGGTAATGGTGATATAACCTTTGTCTTCTTCATAAGCGATTGTTTTTCCGTTTATAGTAACTGTTGTTTTTGCAGTTGACATAGTCGTATAACGGTATAAATCTCCCGGTAAAACCTGATTTCTTGCCCAACTAGGGATGCGTAATTTTATAGTGAATTCGCTTTCTTTTTTGGGAGAAACGGTAAGGGCAACTTTTCCGTCCCAAGGATAATTAGTTTGTTGTGCAATTTCTAAATCGGTTTTATCCAATGTTATTTTCGCCGTATTCGAAGCGTATAAATTCACATAAAGCACGTCTTTACTTTTAGAATAAATCAATCCCGGAATCGAAGGGATAAATCGAATCAAATTAGTTGGACAACAAGAGCAGTCAAACCAAGATTGACGCGTGCATTCGCCACGGTTGAATTTATAAACACCATCCGATTCTAAGGCATTTGGATAAAAGAATTTTTTTCCATCCAATGACAATCCAGAAATCAATCCGTTGTATAAAGAGCGTTCAATGACATCAAAATAATCGGAACTTCCGGATAAATTATGCAGTCTGTGATTCCAATACACATTTCCGATAGCGGCGCAAGTTTCGTTGTAAGCAGTAAGATTTGGTAATTCGTAATTTTCGCCAAAAGCTTCTCCGTCGTGTTTAGCTCCAATGCCTCCCGTGATATATGTTTTTTTATTAACCATATTGTTCCATATATGATTTACCGCATTCCCGTAAGCAGCATCGTTTTCTAAAGCGGCAATATCCGTCATTCCGGCATACATATAAACGGCTCTTACGGCGTGACCCACAGCTTCTTTTTGTTGAATAACAGGAATATCATCTTGGGAGTAGGCACCATATAAATTGTGGTTTTTTGGATTTCCGCGGTTGTCCAAAAAGTATTTTGCCAAATTTAAATAGGCTTTATTATTGGTAAGTTTATATAATTTTACCAAACCCGTTTCTACAATTTGATGTCCTGGAACGCCATGAACTTGGTCCGCTCTGTCGCCAAAAGTGCGCACTAGCATATCCGCATTTTTGATGGCAATGTCTAAGAAATTTTTCTTTCCTGTTGCTTCGTAATGTACTACAGCCGCTTCAATCAAATGACCGGAATTGTACAATTCATGACTGATTTGTAAGGATTCCCAACGTTTCCCTTCAATTACAGGAACCCAAGGAGCTGGTGGTTTGGCTGGGTTAATGGTTCTCCAAGTGGTTAAGTAACCGTCTTTTTCCTGACCAATTTTTACAATGCTAATTAGTGAATCTAATAGTATTTCTAGTTTTGGATTGGGTTCGCTAATCAAAGTATTCGAAGCGCCTTCGATAATTTTATAGACATCGGTATCGTCAAAAGGCATTTGCCCTTTTACAGTTCCTTCCATTTTGCCGCCTGCAATTAGAAAGTTGTCCATGCGGCCTTCTTCTTCACATTTGTGGATAGCGTATTCGATGGTTTTTTCTTGTACTTTCTTGATGATGGGCAACCAAAAAGCATCGGTAACCTTGACATTTTGAATGTTTACCGGAGTTATGCTATAGCCTGACTTTTTTGACGAATCCAATTTTTTGGAACGCTGTTGGCTATGTCCATAAACGGTCATTAATAAGGAAGCTGCTAGTATTATTTTTTTTATAAAGGTCATTTTGCCTAGTGTTAATCTGTTTTTAATTCAGTGGTTCCACAGAAGGCCATAAATCAGTATCCCATTGTAATTGCTTTATTTTTAAAACAGGTCTTCCGTTTTGCTTGGAATCATACGCATGAAAAATGATATAATCTTTGCCGTCAAAAGTATAAGCGCTGTTGTGACCGGCTCCATACCAATTTTCGTTTCCTTGTATGAGTAAAGTTCCGCCACCTTCGTTTAATGATTTTCCATCTTTATCCACGTAAGGACCGGTGATGCTTTTAGACCTTCCTACGACTACTTTGTAGGTGCTTTTTTCGCCTCGGCAACACAAATCCCAAGAAAGGAATTGATAATAATACCCGTTCTTTTTGAAAATAAATGGAGCTTCAAGTGCGCCATCTCCGGGATCAGTATCCGCTAATTCGAAGGTTCTTTTGCGTTTTGAAATGGTTGACCATTCTTCGGGTTGTGCTACTGATTTTAAATCGGAATTTAATTTTACCATTTTCAAACCATTCCAAAAAGAACCAAATGCCAACCAAGGTGTGTTGTTTTCATCAAAAGTCAAATTGGGATCTATGGCATTCCATAAATCACGATTGGGTACTGATTGAATGACAATTCCGTGATCGACCCATTTGTAAGCAGGGTCTTTTGGGTCCAAAGTGGTATTGGTTGTCAATGCTATCGCCGACGTATTTTTTGCGAAAGCAGAAACCGAATAATACAAATAATAAGTGTTGTTGTGAAAAGAAACGTCTGGTGCCCAAATGTGGTTGTCGAAATTAGGGACAATGGCGTCAACCCAAACTGGTTTTTCTTTGAAAATAGCAGGTTCCGGTTTCCAGTTTTTTAAATCTTTGGAACTAAAAACGCTGATTCCTTTTCCGGTACAGTATAAATAGTAGGTGTCTTTTTGTTTTATCATCACCGGGTCGTGAACGGTTATGTCTTGCGCCCAAGCAGAAGCCGACATGATTAGTAAGAGAAGTAACGGTTGTATTTTTTGATATAATTTCATGCTTGATTTTTTTATTTTTGAATACCTTCTGTAGTCATAATTACACGTTTCAGCGTTCCATCTTCATTGTAATACAAACGGTCTATGCAAACGGATCTTCTGAAACTGCCACCATTGGGTTGAGTTGCGCCATTGTGATAAATGAAATAATCTTTTCCTTTGAACTCAATAATCGATTGATGGTTGGTATTCGAATTTCCTGCTATTTCATTCAGAATTCCTTTGTATTCCCAAGGTCCGTTGATGGATTTACTCATTGCATAAGCGATTTTTTCAGGAAACTGATACGCATACGATAGATAATACCAATCCTTTTTTTTGTGAATCCAAGGTGCTTCGGTGAAATTTGGTAAAGAAATGGTTTGAATGGGACCATCAAGTTCTACCATGTTTGCTTTTAATTTTGCATAATGACAAACAGTATTTCCCCAGAATAAATAGGCCTGGCCGTCATCGTCTACCATAACGGTTGGGTCAATATCGTCCCAACTAATACTGGTTTTGGTTGTCATGTCATTAGTAATAATGGCTTTTCCTAACGCATCTTTGAAAGGACCTGTTGGACTGTCAGAAACGGCCACTCCAATTGATTTTCCTGGAATAGTTCCGTGTTCAACCGTAACATACCAATAGAATTTTCCGTCGCGTTCAATGACTTGAGCCGCCCAAGCATCAGATTTTGCCCAAGCAAAATCAGTTACTTTTAGCGGAACAGGATGTTCTTGCCAGTTCACCATATCCGATGAGGAATATACCAGCCATTCATTCATTTTATAAAAATTGAAATCATTTGGTGCTTCATCATGACCTGCATAGAGGTAGACTTTGTCTTTGTACACTAAAGCTGCGGGATCTCCAGTGTATTTGCCTTTGATGGCTGGGTTATTGATTTGCATGGTTTGACTCGAATTTCCATCTTTGGCGGAAGCCGTAACACTATCTGTTTTCATAGTTTTACAAGAGGAAATAAGTGCCAGAAGCAATAGGGTTGTAATAGTATTTTTCATTTTTATTTTTTTCTGTAAAAGAATGAAAAGGGTGTTTTATTTGTAACAGCTGTCTTTTTTAATGATTAAAAAGGCAGCTGTTTTAATTTATTAATCAATTTTTTTACCCCAAACCGGAAGTCCGGCAGTGGTAAATCCTGAATAGGTGATGGTGACTTTTCTAGTGGCTCTTTCCCAATCCCAGGCATCGCTTACTTTACATTTTACACCGTTTACAGTTAGTGTTTTGTTTGTACTGTCATACGACCAGCTTCCTGTAGCGCCACCACTTACTTTTTTGTCGGCAGTTAGGTATATAGTTGCTGATTTTTGGATGACTTTGTATTGGTAATTCATGGTGATTTGTTCCCAAGTTCCTATGAATGAAGCATCGGAAAGTGTTGTTGCTGGTACTCCTGCATAGCGCTCCGGAGCGACTGCTGGCCAGCCATCTTCGGTCCATTGAATGGCGCGAACGTGACCCATCATGACAGCATTAGAAACGTTAATTCCGGGTACACCTTCTGGCAAACGGGCTTGTGATGCATAAAACCATTCTTTGGTTTCTGGATTTTGAAAGATAGAACAATGTGAAAATCCAACCCATCCTGTATGATTGTTAAAGGAATAAGGATGTGTTAGCATTGGCCAAGCATCGGCTCCATTGGTGACATCGGCTCCATTGATTCCTAAGTAAGGTCCCATAATGTTTTTGGAACGGGCAACACGAGTATTGTATGGTACATCAAGTCCGTCATAAGCCAAAAATAAGTAGTAGTAACCCGTGTTTTCGTTGTAAATAATCTCTGGTCCTTCTGAAGCTTGCCAACGGCTGGTTCTATTACGAGTAGCGATGCGAGTTCCATAGTCGCTCAATGTTTTTAATTGATCTGGTTTTCCAGTTATGGGATTTAATTTTAAAGCGGCAATACCAGAATGCCAAGAACCGTAGATTAAATAGTGTTCTCCTTGTGGAGTAATGGTAAAAGTAGGGTCGATGGCATTGAATTGAAAATACGCATTTTCCCAATTTCTAGCGCCTGTATAAGAATATGGTTTTGCACCATCTGGCTCGGAACAAACAACCATTCCTTTGTCTACCCAAACATTAGTCGCTAAATCATCGGATTCAGCCAGTCCAATAAAGGCTCTTTCTGACCATGAATAGGTGAAATCAGCACCTATAATTGGTTCGTCTACTACAATGCTGTAATACATTCTGTATTTAGTGCCTACTTTTTTGATGTAAGGTGCCCAATACCCATAACGTGGATTTGTAATAGCGGGCAAAGCAGGAACCATGCGGGCTCTTTTATTGTTCAAAGAATCTTTTACCCAAGCCGGAGCTTGCGTCATTGCTGCACCCATGTATTCCCAAGTTATTAAATCTTTAGAACGTCTGTATGGGAAATGGCCTTGGCCATCTGCAGCACCACCATAGGAAGCATCGGTTTGATACATATAATAATATTCGCCACACTTTTCAACAGAAGGATCATGTACGTTAGCCAAATTCCATTGAGAACGATTACTCCAAGAAGAAATAGGAGTGTAATTGTCCGGATACGTTGGTCCGGTAAAAGTACTCGGAGTTGGCGTAGGAACAGGAACGGGAGTTGGCGTTGGTGCAGGGTCTGAAGCTGGATCATCGCCAGAACAACTGCTAATGGAAACAGCAATTAAAAAAGGCGTCAGATACAAAACTAATGTTGAAAGGAATTTTGAATTTTTCATTATTATGTTTTTTTTATTTGGTTTCTAAAACCACTACAGAAAATGCAGGGATTGTAATTTCCAGTTTACCCTTTTTTGTTTCAAAACCTTTGAAAACGGCAGGTTTGATTTTTGAAGGATTATCAAATGTATTGTGGTCTTGTAATTTTGGTGATGCCAGAATAGTTCCGGTAACATTTTTAATTCCAAGTTCCTGCATATCAATTTCTATTTTGTGATCTTTTTTAGAATCGATATTTACTAATGAAATATGAATTAGTCCGTTTTTATCTTTGGATGCCGAAGCGGATAAAGCAGGAAGTGTTTCACCATTGTGTGTGTATGACGGAGAATTAATTGTCATTGGCAATAATTGTGCATCGTGATGTACGGTGTACATTTTCATAACGTGATACGTTGGCGTAAGCAACATTTTTTCATTCTCAGTTAAAATAACGGCTTGCAAAACATTTACGGTTTGAGCAAGGTTTGCCATTTTCACTCTTTTGGAATGATTGTTAAAAATATTTAATGTTGTACCTGCAATCATGGCATCTCTCATGGTGTTTTGTTGGTATAGAAATCCAGGATTTGTCCCTTCTTCTACATCATACCATCCACCCCATTCGTCAACAATAAGCGCCACTTTATTTTCTGGATCGTATTTATCCATAATGTCAGAATGTTTTGTCACTAATTCTTCCATTTTAAGTGCTGTTTGCATGGTTGCAAAATATTGTTCCTCGTTAAATTTAGTTGAAGACCCTTTCTTTTCCCATTTTACAAAAGAGTAGGAGTGAAGCGCAACGCCTTCAATTAAACTTTTAGGAATATCACGCATTAAAACTTCGGTCCAGTGGTAATCAGCAACATTTGCTCCTGAAGCAATTCTGAAAAGTTTATCGTTATTAGACCAATCGGTCATAAACGTAGCATATTGTTTGTATAGGTTAGCATAATATTCCGGAGTCATATTTCCACCACATCCCCACATTTCATTTCCTACGCCCCAAAAAGTAACACCCCATGGTTTTTCGCGATCATTCTTTTTTCTAAGCTCAGACATTGGACTACCGCTGTCGTGGTTTACATATTGTACCCATTGCTCAAGTTCCTGAACGGTTCCACTACCAACATTGCTGGCCAAGTATGGTTCTGTACCCAATACTTCACATAAATTTAAAAAATCGTGTGTTCCAAAACTATTGTCCTCAGTAGTTCCTCCCCACCAACGGTTTACAATACTTGGTCGGTCCTCTTTTGGTCCAATACCATCTTTCCAGTGGTAAGTGTCCGCAAAACAACCTCCAGGCCATCTTAAATTTGGTATTTTTAATTCTTTTAATGCAGTAATAATATCATTACGAACTCCTTTTGTATTCGGAATAGAACTGTTTTCACCAACAAAAAAACCACCATAGATGCATTTTCCTAAATGCTCAGCAAAATGCCCGTAGATGTGTTTGCTGATAGTTGGTCCATCATTACTATTTTTTAAAGTAAGTACTGTTGTTTCTTTTTGTGCAACAATAACTTGAGTACAAAAAGTAAAAATAAATAAGATTAATAGGATTTTTTTCATGTTGTTTTTAAGTTATAATATCATGTAGTAAGCTTTTAGTAAGCTTACTACATGATATTAAAATTCTAACTAAATCAAATAAGTATTAGTAACCACTGTTTTGAATTGTTCCTGGATTGTTATCCATTTCCAATTGTGGTATTGGGAAAAATTCTCTTCCTGCTGCATAGGAGTTGAATTCGACATCTCTTGTTTTCAACCAAGCTAATTTTGCAGGATCTTGTAACCATCCCCAACGACGAATATCATCAAAACGGTGTCCTTCTAACGGGAATTCTAAGAATCTTTCGTGTCCAATTTGCTCTCTCATTGCTGCTTGGCTTAGACCTGGTTTTGCTGTAGCTAAATTAGGTAAGCCAACTCTGCTTCTTACCATTTGAATATAAGTATAAGCACCCGGAGTATCACCAGTTTCATTTAAACATTCTGCATACATTAACAATACATCCGCATATCTCAATAAACGTTCGTTTATACCAGAACGCCAGTCAAATTCGTTTGCATAATTTCCATCAGAATTTTGGTATTTTCTGCAAAACAAGTCATTCAAATCTCCTGGATTACCTGCGTAAAAAGTAGCGAAGTTTTGTCCGTAAAGTTGCATTCCACCTGGTTTGTTATAGAACATAGTTGCATCTAAACGTGGGTCAGTTGTGTTTGCAGTAGTTTTTTCATCATGGTATTCATTAAATAATGTCCTTGTTGGCTGTACGTCTGTCCATCCAAAAGCTCTTGGTCCGTAAGTAATAGCTCTAGCAGATGTTTTTCCCCATCCAGAAGCCGGAGCACCACCCCAACCTAAATCAACTCCACCAGCATCTCTGCTGAATTGTACTTCAAACAACGATTCGGTATTGTTTTCGTTTGTGTCAGTAAAGTTATCACGGTAATTAGCGACTAAAGAATAAACACCTAAATCGATAACTTGTTTGAATGCAATTTTAGCATTTGGAAAATCTTTGGTAAACAAGTACGCTTTCCCTAAATATCCTAAAGCTGCTCCTTTAGTGGCACGCCCTTTTTGACCTGCATCTATACCAGAAATATTATTATAAGAAACCGGAAGTAACTCTGCGGCAGCTTTAAAATCGGCAATAACTTGTGCCCAACCTTCTTGGTTTGTTTTTTGTGGATAGAAAGCGGCAATTTCAGTAGGAAGAGGTACGTTTTGAAACATGTTTACAGCATGAAATAAATACAATCCTCTTAAGAAATATGCCTGACCAAGAATTCTATTTTTAAGCGCGGTATCAGCGATGTTTATATTTGGTACGTTTGTAAGTACTTGATTGGCGCGGTAAATACCTTGATAATATGTTTCGTAAGCCCAGCCATAAATGGCAGAATTTGAAACATTTGAGTTGAAACGACCTACATTGTACATTGCATCCCATGGACTGTTACTTCTGGTATCATCTCCTTTTAAGTCTAACAATAAAGGAGTACTTCGCATATAAGTTCCATCGGTAAGCAAGCTACCATAAGCTGCATTTACCCCTTTTATAGCATCTTCATCTGTTTTCCAGAAAGAATCTGCTGCGTCATTATTAGGGTCAAGTTGAATTAAATCTTCATCGTTGACACAACTTGTTGTTATCACTGCCAGTGATAAGAAACCAGCCAGATAATTAAATATTTTATATTTCATTTTGATTCGTTTTTAATTGGTTTGCTAATTTTAAAAATTCACTTCAAGTCCTAAAGAAACGGTTCTAGGATTAGGGAAAGAACCTCCGTCATATCCTCTTGAGAAGGATCCGTCGTTGCTATTAAAATCAGGATCGCTTCCTCTATATTTACTAATAATTAATAGGTTTTGCCCGTTTACAAACAATTTTGCTTTTTGAATAAAACTTGTAGCCGGAACTGGAATTTCATATCCAATTTCCATAGTTTGCAGTTTTATGTAATCTCCATCTTCGATGAATCTGTTAGAATCTCTTCCGTTTGCATTTGGGTCACCAATAATTGGACGAGGAATATCAGTATTTGTATTTGTAGGTGTCCAGTAATTAAGCATATCAGTGCTGTGGTTACCATATTGTCCCGACATTAAATTACGGTATATGCTATTGAAAACTTTGTTTCCTCCGGCACCTTGCCAAAACATAGAGATATCCCAGTTTTTGTAAGAACCGCTAAGGTTCATTCCGTAACTGTATTTTGGAATTGTAACCCCTTGAAAGGTTCTGTCAAGATCACTAATCATTCCATCTCCATTGATGTCTTTGAATCTAATATCTCCAACTCCTGCATTAGTTTGCGTTGGAGCAGCAGCAAGTTCTGCAGCGTTTTGGAAAATCCCATCGGTTTCATAAGCATAAATTTCACCCATAGAGCGGCCAACTTCTGTTTTTGAAGCAGCACCATAGATTGGATTTCCGTTGATACCAATTTGCAATACTTCATTTTTCAATGTTCCTAAATTAGCAGATATGCTGTATTTGAATGCATTGTTATTGTTGTTGTAGGATGCAGAAAATTCAAATCCTTTGTTTCTCATTGCACCGGCATTTGTTGTAATACTTGCAGGGAAAGCACCTGTAGAAAAAGGTAATGGAACACCCACTAATAAATTAGATGAGTTTTTTACAAAATACTCTGCCGTAAACTGTAAAGCATTATTAAACATTCCAAGCTCAAGAGCTACATCGGTTGTTTTATTATCTTCCCATCTTACATTAGGGTCTAATGAAGCTACAACAGTTGTACCCGGAGCCAATTCGTTGTTGAAATTGTAACCTGCAAAACTATTGATTGTTGTGGCAAAGAAATAGGCAGGAATTGTGTTGTTTCCTAATTTACCATAACTACCTCTAAGTTTGATTGTGTTTACCCATTCCGGTAAGTGAATGAATTTTTCGTTGCTCAATTTCCAAGCTCCTGAGAAAGAGTACGCATTGGTAGTGTTATAATTTTCACTAAAAAGAGACGATTTGTCTTGTCTAAAGTTGGCTTGAAACAAATAACGATCATCAAAAGAGTAATTGATACGGCTTATGTATGAAGCTCCTGTAATAGCAGTCTCAGACTCGCCAGTGCTGTTATCATCAGCATATTGTAATTTGCTAATTTCTCCAAAATCATATCCTACACCTCTTGACCAGTGATTGTAATAGTCTTTTCTTTCCTGTACCCAACCAGCCAATGCATCAAATCGATGTTTATTAATTTCTAATGAGTAAGTTAGTAGGTTGTTAAGGAACGTTTTAGTCTCATTACCAGTTGATACATCTAGAGATGCTTCTTCTTTTGTAGTAATATAATACCATCCTAAGTCACTTTGCGGAACAAATTTTCTGTTTACGTAATCTAACCTATCAAAACTGGCGTCTAATTTATATTTTAAACCTTTTACGATTTCATATTCTCCCCAAATGTTACCAATGAAACGGTTTCTTTTTCCGTTGTTAGTGATTAAATTATTAAATCCAATAACGTTAAGTGAGATTGCTCTTTGAGTTAAATTATCAGTACCTCCGTATCCGCCTAATCTGTTTTCATCATAAACCGGCATCGTAGGAATAGCGCCTAACAAAGCTGCGATAGCAGTTTCGCCCACATAACTGTTAAAGTTTTCTTTGTCAGATTGTGTGAATCCTATTTTAGTACCGTATTTAAATTTTCCTTTTTTACCATTCAAATTTAAATTCATAGATAGTCTTTCATAATCTTGAGGAGATTTGATATAACTTGTGTTTTTGAAATAGTCCATATTCATATTATAGGCTAGATCTTCAGTACCACCATTAAACGCTAACGAGTGATTTTCTATAATTCCAGTTTCATAAGCGGCATCTTGCCAATTTGTATTTACATCACTAATGTAACTACTATTGTTAGGATCATTTCCTGGAGCAACACTTAATCCAGCATTTAATTCTGCTGCACTGGTTATGTTTTGATACCCCAATCTATCCGTTACATCCCAAGTTTTAGCTACGTTTTGAAAACCAACAAGAGATTTATATTTGATGTTCAGTTTTCCTGCTTTTCCTTTTTTGGTGGTAATGATTACAACACCATTCGCACCACGAACTCCATAAATTGCAGCCGAAGAAGCATCTTTAAGCACTTGCATGGATTCGATATCTCCCGGAGCAAAATCAAACGGAGAATCTACAATCATTCCGTCTATTACAAAAAGCGGATTGTTATTGCTAAAAGAGTTAAGACCTCTAATTTTAATGTTTACAAATCCACCCGGTTCTCCAGAAGATTGTACGGTTACACCTGCAACTTGTCCTTGCAGCATTTTTGCAGCATCATAGGTTACTGTTTTTTTAGCAGATTCCATATTGACAACACCAACAGATCCAGAAAGGTCTGATTTTCTTTGTGTTCCGTATCCAATAACAACAACTTCGTCAAGAGCAGTAAGGTCGTCTTTTAGAGCGATGTTAATTTGTGTTTTAGTACCCACTGCAATTTCTTGACTTGCATAACTTATATAAGAAAATATAAGGATATCACTTGGTGCAGCTTTTATAGAATATTGTCCATCAAGATCAGTTGTAGTTACTGTATTAGTTCCTTTGATTAAAATATTTACCCCTGGCGCAGGCATTTTGTCTTTTGCTGAGGTAACAATTCCGGTTACAATTTGAGTGTTTTGAGCTGAAACATTAATAGTTGCCATTAGCATAACTATTATTGCAAGAAGCCATTCTTTTTTTGGTAATAAAAAATTACAATAAAGAAATAATCGGTGGTTTGTTTTCATTCGGTTATTATTTAGGTTAATTATAAGTGTGTGTTTTACATTTGTAAATTTAATTAAAAAAAAAGCATAAAAACAAATTAATATGATAAAAAAAAGAGTAAAAAAAAATGCATATTTTAAATTAAGTGTAAAATCAATATTTTAAAATTATGTTTTTGTAAAAAAAGCATCTGTTTTTAAGGTTAATTTGTGTAAAATTTACACTTTATGTGAAAAAACAAACATTTCTACAAAAAATTGCCAATGAAAATTATTTTATAAAACAGCTGAATAATTGCCTTTTAGATTAGTTTTAATTTGGAAATCAGAGTCGTATTGTAAATAAAACCTTCATTTTGGCGTATTGTTTTTTGTAAAAAGCTATTTTTTTTTGTCAATAAATCGCGGTTATTTATCGCAATCGATTGAAATACAAGAAAAATAAATAATTTAATCGCTTAGTTTGGAGTTCTGTTATTACCAAATTCATGAAACTACTCTTTATGAAAATCAAAATCTGATTGATAATCTTCAGCGGTTTATTAAACGAAAAAAAAATCATTTTATAGGGTTTTAGCAGACTAAGTGTAAAATCAACATTAATAAATTATGAAACGTTTAGAGAAGTTTATATATTTACAATAAAAAACACATTATGTTAAATAGTTATAGTTCTGCTGATAAAGTTTTACTGGCAGTGGATTGTATCATTTTTGGTTTTGACAGCGAAGGATTAAAAATACTTTTGATTAAAAGAGATTTTGAACCTGAAAAAGGCAAATGGTCTTTAATAGGTGGATTTCTTAAAAAAGATGAAGTATTGGATAGTGCTGCCATCAGAATATTGGATTCTTATACTGGTCTTCAGGATATTTACATGGAGCAGTTGCATGCTTATAGTGAGATTGATCGTGACCCTGTAGAAAGAACTATTTCGGTTGCTTATTTTGCATTAATCAATATTGAAAACCACAATGCAGAATTGATTCAGAACTATCATGCACAATGGTTTAGCGTTGCCAATGCTCCAAAATTGATTTTTGACCACGACACCATGTTAAGACATGCCATAAGAAGATTGCGTTACAGAACGTCCATCAAACCTGTTGGATTTGAACTTTTGCCGGAGAAATTTACTATGCGTCAACTGTTGGAATTATACGAAGCGATTCTTAGTAAAGAATTGGATAAAAGAAACTTCATCAGCAAAATAAACTCATTGGATATTTTGATAAAACTCGAAGAGAAAGATATGATGTCATCCAGAAAAGGATCTTATCTTTATACCTTTGACAAAGAAAAATACGATGCAAAACTCTTGAATGATTTTGTTTTAAACTTATAAATCATTCATTGTAATCATAAACTAAAAAAGGAAGTCTCGTAAATGAGGCTTCCTTTTTTTATAATCATGAAAAAACTATTCTTTAATTCTTTGACTGACTACAATTTCAATGATTTTCAGAATAGTTTTATAAATGCGAACTACTCTTAAAATGGCAAAGTGTAGCCCAAATAAAAATTATAGTCTAACTGTTTCCTTTATTATAATCTGCCAAGAAAGTTGCCAAACCGCTATCCGTAAGCGGATGTTTTAATAAACCTTCAATAGCGCTCAATGGTCCTGTTATGACATCTGCGCCAATTTTAGCACAATTCAAAATATGCATGACGTGACGAACAGATGCCGCCAAAATTTGTGTTTCGTATCCGTAATTATCGTAAATCAGCTTGATTTCGGCAATTAATGCCATTCCATCTGTAGAAATATCATCTAATCTCCCTATGAAAGGCGATACATAAGTGGCACCGGCTTTGGCAGCAAGTAAGGCTTGTCCAGCTGAAAATACCAAGGTACAATTGGTTTTTATCCCTTTATTCGAAAAGTATTTTATGGCTTTTATTCCGTCTTTAATCATTGGAATTTTCACGACGATTTGAGGATGTAAAGCAGCCAGTTTTTCACCTTCGGCAACCATTCCTGCAAAATCTGTCGAAATTACTTCGGCACTTACATCACCCTCAACTAGTTCGCATATTTTCACATAATGAGCAATAATATTGTCTGCACCGGTAATTCCTTCTTTCGCCATAAGCGAAGGATTTGTGGTTACACCGTCCAGAATTCCTAAATCATTAGCTTCTTTTATGTCTTTTAAATTTGCTGTATCTATAAAAAATTTCATGTCTTTATTTATTTAAATGTTTATTTATTTTCTTCAATGTAGTTTAGGATTTCTGTGCAAACGCTTTCACTTGTAAATCCAAATTTTTGATCCAATACACTTGCTGGTGCGGAATATCCAAAATGCACCAATCCAATTATTTTTCCGCTGTCGCCAATTAAGCCTTCTAAGTTTACCGGAAGTCCGGCGGTAAGACCGAAAACTAATTTTCCTTTTGGAATAATGCTTTCCTGATACGCTTTTGGTTGTGATTTGAATAATCCTTCTGATATTATTGAAGCTACGTTTATGTTTAGATTTTTTTCTTTTTCTAAAATATTAGCCGCTTCCAAAAGTGTGGCCACTTCTGATCCATTTGCGATTAATGTGATGTCAGGATTTGGTGTAGATTTAACCAAATAACCTCCTTTTTTAGCTTCGGTTGCTTCTTCATATCTTGAAGTTCCCGTTGCTGGAATGTCCTTGATGTTTTGTCTCGAAAGAATCAAAGCTGTTGGGGTAGTGGTGTTTTTCAAAGCCATATCCCAAGCCACTGAAGTTTCAATCGCATCAGCAGGGCGGAGTGCTAACAAGCTTTGGTTTCCAGAATGGTTTTTTATTTTTTCCAACAAACGCATTTGTGCTTCCTGCTCGATAGGTTGGTGGGTTGGTCCGTCTTCGCCCACTCGGAAAGAATCGTGTGTCAACACATATTTTACCGGTAATTCCTGAATTGCTGCTAATCGAATGGCAGGTTTCATGTAATCCGAGAATACAAAAAAGGTAGCTACTACTGGGACAACACCTCCGTGAAGGGCAATTCCGTTAGCGATTGAAGTCATGGTTAATTCGGCAACACCCGCTTGCAAAAAGGCCCCGCTGAAATCATTTTTTTGTAAAACGGAAGATTTTTTTAAGAAACCATCCGTCTTGTCACTGTTAGATAAATCTGCCGAAGAAACAATCATGTTTTCCATGTGTTCTGCCAAGTAAGCTAATACTGCTGATGAAGCATCTCTTGTCGCGGCATTTGCTTTTTGGACAACATTACTTAAATCCAGTTCTGGAAGTTTTCCTGATAGAAAGGAATCCATTTTTTGAGCCAGTTGTGGATTTTCTTTTTTCCAAGTGGCTACATGATGCTTTTTGTACGCAGCATCTTCAGATTTTTTGGCTTTTATTTTATCATAATGCGTTGCCACATCTTCATAAATAGCAAAAGGATTTTCAGGATTTGCTCCAAGGTTTAGTAAGGTTTTTACATAATCTGCTTTCGTGTCCCCAATAGGTTTTCCGTGCAGTTCACATTCGCCTTCATACATATCGCCATTAGCGGTAACGCAACCTTTTCCCATAATAGTTTTTCCAATTATTAAGGTTGGTTTTTCTGATTCTTCATTGGCCTCGTTCAATGCTTTTCTGATTTGCTCATGGTCGTGTCCATCAATAGTGATGACTTTCCAACCCCAAGCTTCGTATTTCATAGCTGTATTTTCCGAAGTTACTTCATCTGTCATAGACGAAAGCTGTACATCATTTGAATCATAAAACATGATGAAATTGTTCAAGCCTAAATGTCCTGCGATTCTACCTGCACCTTGTGAAATTTCCTCCTGAACACCACCATCAGTAATGAAACCATATATTTTGTGATTGAAAACACCTTTGAATCTGGCATCTAGAAATTTCGCTGCGATAGCTGCACCTACTCCCATTGCATGTCCTTGTCCCAAAGGTCCTGAAGTATTTTCTATTCCTCTAAGCACATCTACTTCTGGATGACCAGGAGTTAAGGAACCCCATTGTCTAAAACTTTGTAAATCTTCTTTTTTGTAATTTCCCAATAAGTAATATTGCGAATACATCAATGCAGACAGGTGTCCTGCATCCATGAAGAAACGGTCTCTGAATGACCAATCCATTTCTGTTGGATCAAATTTTAAGTACTCAGTATATAAAATGTGCAAAAAATCTGCACCTCCCATAGCGCCTCCCGGATGGCCTGAATTCGCTTTTTCTACCATCGAAATAGCTAATGCTCTAATATTGTCAGCAGCTAAATTGTCAATTTTTTTATTCATGTTTAAATTATAAAAATTAAGTATGTCTTGAATGTTTTACTAATGATTCTTTTAGTATTGTTGTACTAAAGTTTCTATTATCAGTAGCAAATTTTTATTTTTTTTTATAAAAATTAGGGCGTAAAAAATTTCTTCTGGCTAAATGCCAAAATCGGTGTTGTGAAAAATAAAGTTTTACGTTAAGGCCGATAGTTAGTAATTAACTACTTGTTTTTTAGTGGCTGTGTGTAAAAAATAATAATAAGTGTAAAAAATACATTTACAAATGTAAACAAATTTTTTTTACAAAAACAAATAATTTTTTTTTCACGCTATTTTAAAATATGAATCGCATTTTTTTTGCCAATAAAAAATGGCAATACTAATTTTTTTAAAATAGTATTGCCATATGAAGAATGAATTGCTACAATGAATTTCTAATTATCAAGGTACATTTGTTTTCTATTTGTTCTTTTTTGCCTTTTAAAATCATCTGGGCTAAAATTTTTCCCATCGCTTCAAAATTTGTGGAGATGGTCGTTATTCCGTTTTCAACTACTTTTTTCAAAGGTGTTTCATTATACGAAATAATCCCGAAATCCTCTCCTAATTGTAAATTTTGAAGCTTTGATTTTTCAATTACACGTACTAAATCCCTGTCACTTGGAATAATGTAAACTTCACCTTTGTTAATCTTCCGATTTTTAAACTCAGTAATGATTTCATAATCGAAAGAAAAGTCTTTGCAAAAATTCTCGAACCCAATTTTCATTCCCAGTGGTTCTCTAAACCCAGGAAAAATCATAATCATTTTTTCATATTTATCTAGTTTGGACTTTCCTTCCAGCAATCGGTCATAGATGTCTTTTACGAAGTTTTGATACACTGCTGGGAACGATTTTAGATCTGGATTGGTTTGATCTAATATGTAAACATCATTAACTGGTAGGGTTTTTATAATTGATGCCGCCTCGACTAAATTAGTAGGCATGATAATATATTTGGTGTAGTTTCCATTACTGTCATTTATTAGTTTTTGAAAGACTTGAATATTAAAATGATGGAAGAAAATGTCAACCTGAACGTCATCTCCGATGGTCTCCAAGAATGAATTGTAGATGTCTTCTTTGAAAATATTTAATTCATCAAAAAGTAAAAATATCCTTTGTTTTATGGTAATAGCGATACTTTTTACATAATATCCTTTTCCGGGAATGGCATATATAATCCCTCTTTTTTTTAATTCATCATAGGCCAATAAAACAGTATCACGAGATAATGAAAATTCTAAACAGACTTTATTTACTGAGGGAAGTCTATCTCCTTTTATTAATTTCCCTTCTTCAATTCCCTTCTCGACTGTAATGATAATCTGTTTGTATTTAGGAACTCCAAGATTGTTTTGGATCGAAATAATTTTCATAAATGAGTGAATTTTTTTGCAAGATACAAAAACCGGTAGGTACTGGTATGTATTATATGATAATTATTTTACTTTTGGTTTTCATATTTAACAAATAAACCATGAAAATAAAACACATATCACATTTTAAAGCTAATTCTGCTGTGGAATTATTTGGTTTTACATCGGATGGTGAAGAGGTTTCCCTTTATGAGTTAACTAATAAAAATGGAATGCAACTTAAAGTTACCAATTATGGTGCAACTATTACCTCATTGAAAATGCCACTGAAAAACGGTGAAATTGTAGATGTCGTATTGGGTTTTGATACTTTAGAAGCTTACATTAAATCATTCGATCTGGAAAGTGCGCCATACTTTGGAGCAACCATAGGAAGATTTGCAGGAAGAATAAACGACAGTGAATTTGCATTGAACGGTAAACCAATTCATTTAAAAAAGAATCATAAGAATCATTCTTTGCATGGAGGGAATAGCGGTTTTAGTCAAAAAATTTGGAGAGTTAAGAATGTAAATAATGGTAAAAATCCTTCTATAACGTTAGCTTATTTTAGTCCTGATCAAGAAGAAAATTTTCCGGGGGATTTAACCGTCGAATTGACATATACATTGTCTGATGCTAATGAATTAATGATAAATTACACTGCATCAACAACAGAAGATACAGTTGTGAATTTAACGCATCACAGTTATTTTAATCTTGATGGTCACAAATCCAATGTTTCTGAACAAGAAATAATGGTCAATTCGCATAGATTGTTAGAAACTAACAGCGAAAACATTCCAACTGGAAGGTTTTTGAACGTAGCAAATTGTCCATTTGATTTTACGACGCCTAGAAAATGTCCTGTGAAAATTGACAATACCTTTATTTTGAATAAAGAAAATGAATTTGCTGCTTCACTTTTCAATAAGAAAAATAATTTAAAAATGTCAGTTTATACTAATCAACCTGGTGTTCATATTTATGTTGGGGGTAATTGTTTTAATGCTCTAAAAGGAAAAGAAAATGCGGATTATCATCCTTTGAGCGGTATTTGTTTTGAGACTCAAAATTTTCCAAATGCGCCTAATTACAACCATTTTCCAAATTCAGTTTTGAAAAAAGATGAATTGTATTATCACAAAACCATTTATAAATTCCAATCCTTTTAAGATGAAAAATTTCAAAACCATATTGTCGTTGTCACTGTCTTTTTTGTTTTTAACGTCCTGTACTTCTCAAACGAATGTGGATCAGACGTCAATTCCAACAGTTGCTACTTTTGCCAAAGGAGCCGATATAGGATGGTTGCCGCAAATGGAAGCTACAGGATATAAATTTTATGACACAGACGGTAAGCAAAAAGACTGTTTACAGCTTCTAAAAGACAGAGGAATCAATACCATTCGTCTTCGGGTTTGGGTGAATCCGTCTAATGATAAAGCCAGTGGACATTGCAGTCCTGCCGAAACCGTAACCATGGCGGTTCGTGCCAAAAATTTAGGAATGCGCATCATGATTGATTTTCATTACAGTGATTCATGGGCTGATCCGGGGAAACAAACTAAACCGGCTGCGTGGGTAAATCATACTTTTTTAGAATTACAAAACGATGTTTATATTCATACTTTTGAAGTGTTAAATATGTTGAAAGCAGCAGGAGTTACACCAGAATGGGTACAAGTCGGTAATGAAATTCCGGGCGGAATGTTATGGCCTGATGGAAAATCTTCAAATTTTAGTCAACTCGCAAAGTTATTAAACAAAGGGTACGATGCTGTTAAAGCGGTAGATACCAAGATTAAAGTAATTGTTCATGTTGATGAAGGAAATAACAACGCAAAATTCAGATGGTTTTTTGATAATGCCAAAGCAAATGCGGTGAAATATGACGTAATTGGAATGTCGTATTATCCGTATTGGATAAAAAGTGATTATAAAGTAACTATCACAGATCTAGCCAATAATTTGAATGATATGGCTTCCAGATACGATAAAGAAGTCATGGTGGTAGAAGTTGGTGGTGAATATGACAAAGCGCAAAATACCTATGAAATGTTATCAGCAACAATCAAAGCGGTCGAAGCTGTACCAAATAACAAAGGATTGGGTGTGATTTATTGGGAACCACAGGGAGAAAAAAGTTGGAGTGGTTATTCGCTGAGCGCTTGGCAGTCTAACGGAAAACCATCAATGGCGCTAGACGCATTCAAAAAATAAATTGGAGTAATAAAATTTAAAAAAAGGTTTGAAAATGAAGAAAGTAATACACGTTCTGTTTGTATGTTTCACTTTTACGCAAATGGCTTTGTCTCAAACACGAGAGGTTAAAGTGTTAGATACCAATTGGAAGTTTCAAAAAGGCGATTTTGAAGAGGCTTCTAAAGTAAATTTTAATGATTCAAAATGGGAATCTGTGACCGTTCCGCATGACTGGGCAATTTACGGGCCTTTTGATAAAAATGTCGATATTCAAAAGGTAGCTATTGTTCAAAACGGGGAAAATGTAGCTACCGAAAAAACAGGGCGGACAGGTGCTTTGCCCCATATTGGAACTGCTTGGTACCGCAATATATTTATCTTACCTAAAGATTTAAAAGGGAAAAAAATAATTCTGCTTTTTGAAGGGGCGATGAGCGAACCTCAAGTGTATTTGAACGGAAAAAAAGTGGGTGAATGGGCGTATGGCTATAGTTATTTTTATTTTGATGTTTCCCAATTTATACAAGAAGGAGCCAATACATTGTCAGTAAAACTAACCAATAAAGAATTTGCTTCCCGCTGGTACCCTGGTGCAGGGTTATATCGAAATGTAAGCGTTATTGTAAAAAATAACGAGAGTATTGACCAATGGGGACAGTTTGTAACGACACCTTTTATCACTGAAGAACTGGCTAAAGTCAACATTAAAACTAAAGTCTCTGGCGAAAATACACGTTTAGTTACCACTATTTTTGATGCCGAAGGTCACAAACTAAGTTCAGAGGAGTCGACTTTGCAATTTGGAAAAGAATTTGATCAAAATATAAAAGTAGAAAAACCAAAATTGTGGAGTCCAGAAACCCCTTATTTGTATAAAGCGGTTTCCCAATTGTATGTAGGAAAAGAACTGAAAGATGAAATTTCAACCCGTTTTGGAATTCGAGAAATAAAATACGAGGCCAATAAAGGCTTTAGTCTTAATGGAAAGAGTACCAAATTTAAAGGAGTTTGTTTACATCACGATCTTGGCCCTCTTGGAGTTGCGGTAAATAAAGCCGCGTTGCGCAGACAAATGAAGATATTAAAAGACATGGGTTGCAATGCGATTCGTAGTTCGCACAATATGCCTTCTTTTGAGCAGCTTGAATTGGCGGATGAAATGGGATTTCTATTTTTGGCGGAGAGTTTTGATGAATGGGTTCTGCCAAAAGTAGAAAATGGATATCATCGTTTTTTTGAGGATTATGCCGAAAAAGACATCGTAAATTTAGTTCAGGCAACAAGAAATCATCCATCTATTGTGATGTGGAGTTCTGGAAATGAAGTGCCGGATCAATGGGGTGAAGAAGGAGTGAAACGCGCCAAATGGTTGCAGGAATTATTTCATAGAGAAGACCCAACACGTCCGGTAACAGTTGGTATGGATCAGGTAAAAGCAACTATTGAATCTGGTTTTGGTGCTTTGCTTGATATTCCGGGGCTGAATTATCGGGTGCATTTATACGATGAAGCCTATAAAAAATTCCCGCAAGGGTTTATTTTAGGTTCAGAAACCGCTTCAACGGTTAGTTCCAGAGGGATTTATAAATTCCCTGTGGTTCAAGAAAAAAATAAACAATATCAAGATTTTCAGTCTTCTTCTTATGATTTGGAAGCCTGCAGCTGGTCTAATGTGCCTGATGAAGATTTTGTGCTTCAAGATGATAAACCATGGGTAATTGGCGAGTTTGTTTGGACGGGTTTTGATTATTTAGGAGAACCTACGCCTTATGATGAAAGCTGGCCGTCACGAAGTTCTTATTTTGGAATTAACGATTTAGCCGGTTTACCTAAAGACCGTTATTATTTATACCGAAGCCGTTGGAATACAAAGGAATCTACGCTACATATCTTACCACATTGGAACTGGGAAGGCCGTGAAGGAGAAACAACTCCCGTTTTTGTATACACGAGCTACAATAGCGCTGAGCTTTTTATCAATGGTAAAAGCATGGGAGTGCAGACAAAAAACAAAAACACTCCCCAAAATCGCTACCGCCTGATGTGGATGGATGTGAAATATGAGCCCGGAACAGTAAAAGTGGTGGCTTTTGATGACAATGGAAAAGCTGTTGCTGAAGAAGAAGTGCGTACTGCCGGAAAGCCTTATCAAATTGTTTTAGACGCGGACAGGAAAACAATCACTGCCGATGGCCAGGATATATCTTTTGTAACCGTATCTGTAGTGGATAAAAATGGAATTCCTTGCCCTACGGCAACGAATCAGTTAAAATTTAAGGTTTCAGGGGCAGGGACTTACAGAGCTGCCTGCAATGGCGATGCCACTTCACTCGAAATGTTTCATAAAGATACCATGAAACTTTTTAGCGGAAAGTTGGTAGTCCTCGTAAAATCTACTACAACTGCGGGTGATATAAAGCTTGAAGTAAATGGTGCTGGGCTTAAGGGCGGTAAATTGACTTTGGCAGCTGCCAAATAAATAAAAATCTTAAAAAGAAAATAGTTGTTCAGGTATTAAGTACGGCTTTAAAAGCGAATACTTTAACAATTTCAAAATAATAGTAATTTAAAGAAAATGAACGATTCATTAATTAAAAAAACGACAGCTTTCTTTGAAGAAAGTTTTGGTTTAGCACCAAAAAAAATAGTGCTGTCTCCGGGAAGAATTAATATTATTGGAGAACATATCGACTACAATGACGGTTATGTTTTACCTGCAGCAATTGACAAAATCATTTGTTTTGCTTTCGAAAAAAGTAATTCCAATACCTCGAAAATTATTGCGATTGACCTTGATGAATCGTTTGAAATCGACGTTACTGAATCAATGGAATTAACCGATAATGTCTGGACGAATTACATCCGAGGTGTTATCAATCAATTGAAAATTAAAGGTTTTAAATTTGATGGATTCAACTGTGTATTCAGCAGTAATATTCCTGTGGGTTCTGGTTTGTCTTCTTCGGCGGCATTGGAATGTGGCTTTTTATTTGGAATCAACGAACTTTTTGATTTGAAAATTAAACCCGTGGATATTGCCTTAATGGGGCAAAGTGCGGAGCATTGGGTAGGAATCAATTGTGGGATAATGGATCAGTTTTCGAGTGTTATGGGTTTAGAAAATAAAGTCATAAAAATTGATTGCAAGACATTGGAATATGAATATCATAATGCTGATTTTAATGATTATTCTCTGATTTTATTCGATTCGAATGTAAAACATTCCTTAATGACATCGGCTTATAATGAGAGAAGGCAGCAATGTGAAGAAGGTATTGCGATTATAAAAAGTAATTTTCCTGAGATAACTAGTTTTAGAGATTGTAACGAACAACATGTTTTAGGGTTACGAAATGCAATGAGTGCAAATGTTTTCAAAAGGTGTCTTTTTGTTGTAAAAGAGATTAATCGGGTAAAACTTGCCTGTGAAGCATTAGACAATGGAAAGATTGAAGTTTTAGGGAAATTAATGTTCGAAACGCACGAGGGCTTGTCTAAAGATTATGAAGTAAGTTGTGCCGAGCTAGATATGATTGTGGATACGCTCAAAAAGGAAGAAGCCGCAGTAGGTTCCCGATTAATGGGTGGTGGTTTTGGAGGTTGCACCATTAACCTGATTAAAAAAGGGAACGAAGAACGAATTAAACAGCAGCTTTCTGCACTTTACTTAGAGACTTTTGGGATAGAATTAAAAATTTACGATGTTAAAATCGGAAACGGAACATCACTTTATAATAATAATTAGGATGAAAAATTTTGATATTAATGAAGATCCGCACAGACGCTATAATCCGCTAATTAACGAATGGGTTTTGGTTTCTCCACATCGTTCAAAACGTCCTTGGCAAGGACAAAATGAAACAGTAACTTCGGAAGCATTGCCGGAATATGATCCAACGTGTTACTTGTGTCCGGGAAATGTTCGAGCGAATGGAATGGTGAATCCAGATTATGAAAATTCTTTTGTTTTTGAAAATGATTTTGCCGCTTTAAAGCAAGAAGAAATTGCTTTTGAAGAAAATATAAATGAGACTTTTTTTAAAGCAAAACCAGAAAGAGGAATTTCTAGAGTAGTTTGCTTTTCGCCAAAACACAATTTGACATTGCCTGAAATGCCGGCAGATGCCATTGAAAACATCATTCATACTTGGCAAAAAGAATACACAGATTTAGGGAATGTAGATTATATTAACCATGTACAGATTTTCGAAAATAAGGGAAGCGTTATGGGTTGCAGTAATCCGCATCCACATGGACAAATATGGGCGCAATCGTCTTTGCCAACCGAAGTGGAGAAAACACAAAATAACTTGAAAGCCTATTTTGACAAACATAACAGAACGCTTTTACAGGATTATGTAAAGGAAGAAATGAAACTGGACGAGCGCATTGTTGTTGAGAACGATCATTTTGTGGCATTGGTTCCTTTTTGGGCAATTTGGCCGTATGAAACGATGATTGTCAGCAAACGAAATGTGAGTAAAATAACTGATTTCACAGAAACGGAAGTAACTGATTTTGCTGTTATTTTAAAACAATTGACAACCAAATATGATAATCTTTTTGAAACGTCATTTCCGTATTCATCAGGAATTCATCAATCACCTACAGATGGAGAATTGCATCCAGAATGGCATTTCCACATGCATTTTTATCCACCATTGTTGCGTTCTGCAACCGTAAAGAAATTTATGGTAGGGTATGAAATGATGGGCGAATCACAAAGAGACATCACGCCAGAGAAAAGTGCTGCCGTTTTAAGAGAACAGTCGAACGTACATTACAAAAACAAGTTATGAAAATAGTTGTTACCGGAGGTTTAGGATTTATTGGTTCGCATACCGTAGTGGAATTGCAGAACGAGAATTTTGAAGTAGTTGTTATTGATAATTTGTCTAATTCTTCCATTGATGTTTTGGATGGGATAGAGCGAATTACAGGTAAAAAACCACTTTTTGAACAAATAGATTTAAGAGATAAAGCAGCTGTTAAAGCTTTCTTTCAGAAGCATCATGATGTGGCTGGATTGATTCATTTTGCAGCCTCAAAAGCAGTTGGCGAAAGCGTGAAAGAGCCTTTGCTATATTATGAAAACAATATTGCTTCACTGGTTTATATTCTGCAGGAATTACAAAAAAAACCGGAAGCTAATTTTATTTTCAGTTCTTCTTGTACCGTTTATGGTCAAGCCGAAGTGATGCCCATTGCTGAAACGACACCAATTCAGCCTGCGATGTCTCCTTATGGAAATACCAAACAAATTTGCGAAGAAATCATTACCGATGTTGCTAAAGTAAGTAATATTAACGCTATTCTGTTGCGTTATTTTAATCCAATTGGGGCGCATCCATCAGTAGAAATTGGGGAATTGCCTACGGGTGTACCACAGAATTTGGTTCCTTTTATCACTCAAACAGGAATGGGTTTACGTGCTTCATTATCCGTTTATGGGAATGATTATCCCACGGTTGATGGAACCTGCGTTCGCGATTATATACACGTAGTTGATTTGGCGAAAGCCCATGTTATAGCTTTGCAAAGATTAGTGAACAAAAAGAATTCAGATAAATTAGAAATCTTCAATCTGGGAACTGGAACCGGAAGTTCAGTGCTGGAGGTAATTAGCGCTTTCGAGAAAGTTAGCGGACAAAAATTACCTTATACCATTGTTCCGAGAAGAGAAGGCGATGTGACTTCGGTTTATGCCAATACGGATAAAGCCAATAGAGTTCTTGGTTGGAAAACACAATCAACACTTGAAGAAGCGATTGCCAGTGCTTGGAAATGGGAGCAGAAGGTTAGAAAGAGCCGTTAAAAATTTAGGGAATCAGTTTTAGTTATGAAATCAGTTTGAAAGTGAGCTGTAGATGTTAGATTAAGGTCTCTTTTTTTAAGATTTAACTGATACAATAATTATAAATGTAAAAAATACATTTATAAATGATGAAAATAAATATTTTTATTTTACTTTTGACTTTCATAATTCATAAAAAAATAATAAAATTAAAATACATATCACATTTTATAATCAATTCTATAATGGAATTGTATGGTTTTAAGCCAAGTTAAGTGTGATTTGTTTAAAAAAATAGTATAATTACACTCATAAACAATATATAATACAAGACAACAATTTCATTCATTTCTATTAACTTCTAAAAAACAAATTACTCATGAACCAGAACCTTGCTTTTGCTGATTACGCAGTATTTATTATCTATTTTATCGTGGTATCCACTTACGGATATACCGTTTATCGCAAACGTGAGAAAAACGAACATGATGCCAAAGCTTATTTCCTTGCTGAGGGAACATTGACATGGTGGGCTATTGGGGCTTCTTTGATTGCTTCAAATATTTCAGCTGAACAGTTTATTGGAATGAGTGGGGAAGGATTCTTTTTAGGAATAGCAGTTGCCGCTTATGAGTGGATTGCCGCTATTGCATTGATTATTGTAGCCGTTTGGTTTATTCCTGTTTATTTGAAGAACAAGATTTATACCATGCCTCAATTTTTAAAAACAAGGTATAATGAATCAACTGCTTTAATTATGGCCGTTTTCTGGTTGTTCTTATATGTATTTGTAAATCTTACTTCTATTTTATATTTAGGTGCTGTTGCTATTAATGGATTAGCCGGTGGTGAATATTTACACGCGATTATGATTGGGCTTGCTGTTTTTGCTTTAGTTATCTCTTTAGGAGGAATGAAAGTAGTGGCGTATACGGATGTAATTCAGGTAGCTGTTTTAATTATCGGTGGATTGGTTACGTCATACATTGCTTTGACTACAGTTGGACAGTATTTTGGTGTTGGAGAAAATGCTATTGCAGGTTTCAAGGTATTAATGAGAGAAGCTCCCGAGCATTTCAAAATGATTATCCCGGAACCAACTGCAACTTCTTCTCAGAATGATATTAATAAGTATCTTACTTTTCCGGGAATGATGTCTTACTTGGCGGGTATCTGGATTATTAATCTTAACTATTGGGGTTGTAACCAATACATTACCCAGAGAGCTTTGGGTGCCGATTTACAAACTGCCCGTACCGGTATTTTATTTGCTGGTATATTGAAATTATTAATGCCACTTATTGTTATGTTACCAGGTATTGCTGCTTATGTTTTATATGAAAATGGACATTTACCTCAATTAGTTGGAGGAAAAGACGGTGCTTATTCTGCGGTATTAACCTTCTTGCCAACTGGTTTGAAAGGGTTGTCTGTGGCTGCTTTAACGGCTGCTATTGTTGCTTCTTTGGCTGGAAAAGTCAATAGTATTTCTACTATTTATACCTTAGATGTGCATAAAAAATACATTCAAAAAGATGCAAGTGACAGAAGCCAGGTAAATATTGGAAGATATGCTGTTTTTGCAGCGATGCTTCTTGCTGTTTTGTTTACTTGGAATGATATATTAGGAATTGGTGGTGTAGGTGGATTTACTTATATCCAAAAATATACAGGTTTTATTAGTCCTGGAGTTTTTGCTATGTTTTTCCTTGGTATGTTCTGGAAAAGAACTACTGGTACTGCTGCAATAATAGGGGTAATTTCCGGGTTCTTATTGTCGGTTTTGTTTAATGAATTTGCACCGGCATTATTTGGAACAGAAACATTACTTTATACGGCTTACACCAATGGAAAAGGCGGATATGAAATACCATTCCACATCTGTATGGGATTGTCATTTATGTTTACCATGCTTATCATGATTGCAGTGAGTTTTGCTGGACCAAAAGTGAATCCAAAAGCTTTTGAATTAGATTCTGAAATGTTTAAGGTAAAACCACAAACAACAGTATTAATCGTGATTACATTATTGATTATTTTTGCTTTGTACGCTAAGTTCTGGTAGTATTATAACGACTAATTTCAGTATACAAGAATAACATCATCGTCGTTTAGTTAAGCTCAGTTGGGAATCCCAAATAAACTTAACTAAACGGCATTTGATTTTATATACATTTGTAGTAAGTAGCAATAGAATTTATAAAAGAATCTCTGAATCATTTAAAGTAAATAAAGCTCGGTGAGACAATTTAAATAACAGAAGAAGCGCGTATTAATCTTCTGATTTTGGATGTTTATGTGATCGGTAGCTTTGTTTCGTGATATTTTAACAAGATGATTGAAACAATATTATTTGTTGTTTTTTAGCGAATACTAGACACAAAAAAAGCTTCCATTAATTCCGGAAGCTTTTTTTGTATTTTGATAGGTGCTTTATTAGTCTCTGATAACCAATGCATCTTGTTTCCAAGTTTTTACAGAAGCAATTCTGCTATTAGAATAGTCTACTTCGTTTAAATTTTTACCATTCCAAAAAAGCCATTTTCCAGCTTTTTCTCCATTTTCATAATTAGCAACAGATAATCTGTTACCATTAGTATCATATGAAGTCCAAACTCCGTCTAGTTTTCCGTTTTTGAAGAAACCTTCTTGTTGTACTTTTCCATTTTCAAAGTAGTAAGTTGTTTTTACTAATTCACCTACAGCTTCTAATTTTGGATCATTCTCTTGAGCAAATGCTATTCCTGTGAAGATTAATGCAGTTAAGATTATATATTTTTTCATGGCGTTTGGGTTTTTAAATTCATATTAGCTTAACAAATATATAAAACATTTTACAATAAAAAAACTTTAAGTTAACAATTTAGTAACATTGGAGTAAAATTTAACATTGGGAATAAAATTTTCAGTAAAAATCTAACACTAAAAAATGGTATTTCTCAATTCATTATTCATAATTAGTCCTAAATTTGCACTCGAGCCTAAAGGGCAAAACAATCTAAAATTAGAATAATGTATAGAAGTCATAACTGTGGCGAGTTGAACGCCTCACATATTAATACAGAAGTTACACTTGCGGGATGGGTTCAAAAGTCGCGTGATAAGGGATTTATGAACTGGGTTGATTTACGAGATCGTTATGGGATTACGCAATTGATTTTCGACGAAGGCCGTTCAGAAAAATCAGTTTTTGAATTGGCTAAAACTCTTGGTCGTGAATTTGTGATTCAGGTAAAAGGAACTGTTATTGAGCGTGAAGCTAAAAATAAAAATATATCAACTGGTGAGATTGAAATTTTAGTTACTCAACTTACTATTCTTAACGCATCTCTTACGCCTCCTTTTACAATTGAAGATGAAACGGATGGTGGAGAAGACATCAGAATGAAATACCGTTACCTGGACATCCGAAGAAATCCGGTGAAAAACAGTTTGATGTTTCGTCATAAAGTAGCGATGGAAGTTCGTAAATACCTTTCAGATTTAGACTTTTGTGAAGTAGAAACTCCGTATTTGATTAAATCCACTCCAGAAGGAGCCAGAGATTTTGTTGTGCCTTCTCGAATGAATGAAGGGCAGTTTTATGCATTACCACAATCACCACAAACTTTCAAGCAATTATTGATGGTAGGTGGAATGGATAAATATTTCCAAATTGTGAAATGTTTCCGTGACGAAGATTTACGCGCAGATAGACAACCGGAATTTACACAAATCGATTGCGAAATGGCTTTTGTGGAGCAAGAAGATATTTTGAATGTTTTTGAAGGATTGACAAGGCATTTATTAAAAGAAATAAAAGGTATTGAAGTAGAAAAATTTCCAAGAATTACCTATGAATATGCCATGAAAACATACGGGAATGACAAACCGGACATCCGTTTCGGAATGGAGTTTGGGGAATTAAACGAAGTAACACAACACAAAGAATTTCCAGTTTTTAATGCTGCCGAATTGGTGGTAGGAATTGCAGTTCCAGGAGTTGGAAGCTATACTCGTAAGGAAATTGATGGATTAATTGACTGGGTGAAGCGTCCTCAAGTAGGTGCCTCAGGAATGGTGTATGTAAAATGCAATGAAGACGGAACTTATAAATCATCGGTAGATAAATTCTACGACCAAGACGATTTAACCCAATGGGCAAAAATTACCGGTGCAAAAGCAGGAGACATGATTTTTGTGCTTTCTGGTCCAGCCGATAAAACTCGTGGACAATTAAGTGCATTGCGTATGGAATTAGCAACACGATTAGGGTTGAGGAACCCAGCTGAATTCGCGCCGCTTTGGGTAGTTGATTTTCCATTATTGGAATTCGATGAAGAAAGTGGTCGTTATCATGCGATGCATCACCCTTTTACATCTCCTAAGCCGGAAGATATGCACTTATTGGAAACGAATCCAGGAAAAGTTCGTGCTAATGCGTATGATATGGTTTTGAATGGAAATGAAATTGGAGGCGGGTCGATTCGTATTCACGATAAAGCGACACAACAATTGATGTTTAAATATTTAGGTTTCACCGAAGAAGAGGCGAAGGCTCAATTCGGATTCTTAATGGATGCTTTCCAGTTTGGTGCGCCACCACACGGAGGTTTGGCTTTTGGATTGGATAGATTAGTGGCAATTCTTGGTGGTCAGGAAACAATTCGCGACTTTATTGCTTTTCCAAAAAATAATTCTGGAAGAGATGTCATGATTGATGCTCCGTCCTCTATTGATGATTCACAATTAAAAGAGTTGCATATTAAATTGGCGTAGTTGTACATTGTCGTTTAAATTTGTTAGAAAACGTTGAATATCAATATTTTTACAAAATAAAAAGAGAAGAATGTCTTTCGTATTATATTAAATATTACATTTGCTCCATTATAAATTATTATTACTATTACAATGCGTACAGGTACAGTTAAATTTTTCAATGAATCTAAAGGTTACGGATTCATTACAGACGAAGAAACAGGAAAAGACATTTTTGTTCATGCATCAGGAATCAACGCGGAAGAATTACGCGAAGGTGACAGAGTTAGCTATGAAGAAGAAGAAGGAAGAAAAGGGAAAGTTGCTGCGAAAGTAGCAGTGATCTAAGCATAAAAAAATTAATTTTTTTTGCCTACGAATGTTTAAAAAACGTTCCGATTTATTTCGGAACGTTTTTTTTTATTCAAAATTTTTCTCATTTTCGGAATAAATGAACCTTCTTTTTAGGATTGTTAAATTTATTAAACGTTAAACACATCTTAAGATAAAAATCTTTTCTTATTTATAATTAATAAAAATTGTAAATTTACAACGTTGTAGTTGCGATGTATTTTTGAGTTTTTATTGTTATTTAATAATTTGAAAGTTATCTTTGTGGCTTATTTTTATTCAAAAAAACTGATAATATGCAATCCGATCAATTAAATTATATACCAATTTTAATGCAGTTTATCCTAGCTGTAGGATTTGTTGTAGGAACTATATTGGTTTCAGGAAAATTAGGTCCTAAAAGATCTTCTGAAATCAAAGATAAGAACTTTGAATGTGGGATTGAATCCGTAGGGAATGCGAGAATTCCATTTTCGGTAAAATATTTCCTTGTGGCTATCTTGTTTGTTTTGTTTGATGTTGAGGTGATTTTCTTGTATCCATGGGCAATTAACTTCAAGGAGTTGGGAATGGAAGGGATGGTAAAGATGATAATTTTTATGATGTTGCTTTTGGTGGGTTTTTTCTATATCATCAAAAAGAAAGCATTAGAGTGGGAATAAAGATTAATTAGGAATTAGAAATAACGATTTGTAAAGATTTCAATTCCTAAAGTATTTTAAAAGAATGTTTTTAAAGTTTAAGTTATGAACTCATAATTCATAATTCATATTTCATAATTTTACAAAGATGAGTGATTCAAATATAAATATGGTTGCCCCTCCAGAAGGTGTTGTTGGTGAAGGTTTCTTCGCTACCAAACTGAATGATGTTGTGGGATTGGCTCGTGCAAATTCATTGTGGCCTTTGCCTTTTGCAACATCTTGTTGTGGAATTGAATTTATGGCAACAATGGCTTCGCATTATGATTTGGCACGATTTGGTTCTGAGCGAGTGAGTTTTTCTCCTCGTCAAGCGGATATGCTAATGGTAATGGGGACAATTTCAAAAAAAATGGCACCAATTTTACGTCAGGTTTATGAGCAAATGTCTGAGCCTCGTTGGGTTATCGCTGTTGGAGCTTGTGCTTGTTCAGGTGGAATTTTTGATACCTATTCTGTTTTGCAAGGGATTGATAAAGTAATTCCGGTTGATGTTTATGTTCCGGGTTGTCCGCCAAGACCAGAACAAATTGTGGATGGAGTTATGAAATTGCAAGAATTGGTTAAAACGGAATCGGTAAGAAGAAGAAGTTCTCCAGAATACCAAGAATTATTAGCTTCTTATAACATCAAATAAATAATGGCGCTAGAAACGATACAAATCCAAGAAAAATTAGTTGAAACATTTGATTCAGCTGTTTTTGAATTCAATCAGGAAAGAGATATATTTTCATTTGAAGTCGCTGCCGATAAAATTACGGCGGTGATTCTTTTTTTGAAAAATGATCCAATATTACGTTTTCATTTTTTAACTGATTTGTGTGGGATTCACTATCCTGACAATGATGTTGATCATCAATTTGCAGTTGTGTACCATTTACACAATTGGTACGAAAACAAAAGAATTAAAATTAAGGCATTTATCAACGGTGAAAACCCAGAAATAAAAACGATATCAAACATTTTCTTAAGTTCTAACTGGATGGAAAGAGAAACGTATGATTTTTATGGGATAAACTTCATTGGTCATCCACAATTGAAACGTATTTTGAATATGGATGAAATGATTTCTTTTCCAATGCGAAAAGAATTTCCAATGGAAGATAGCGGAAGAACAGATAAAGATGACCGTTTCTTCGGAAGAACAACCGATAATTATTAAAAATACTCACTATTATAATTTTTCACATTAAATAAATGTCAGAACTATTATTACCACCAGAGCATCGCTATGCTAAAAGAATTGCAGCCCAACTAAATGAAGACGGAAGCGAGCTTTCGATCCTGAATTTAGGGCCAACTCACCCGGCTACACACGGTATTTTTCAAAATATCCTGTTGATGGATGGAGAAAGAATTCTGGAAGCGGAACCAACCATTGGTTACATTCACAGAGCTTTCGAGAAAATCGCTGAAAATCGTCCTTTTTACCAAATCACCCCTCTTACTGATAGAATGAACTATTGTTCATCACCTATAAACAATATGGGATGGTGGATGACATTAGAAAAATTATTGGATATTGAAGTTCCTAAAAGAGCGCAATATTTAAGAGTTATTGTAATGGAACTGGCAAGAATCACGGATCATATCATCTGTAATTCAATCCTTGGTGTGGATACCGGAGCGTATACCGGATTTTTATATGTGTTCCAATTTAGAGAAAAAGTTTACGAAATCTACGAAGAAATTTGTGGAGCTCGTTTAACAACTAATATGGGAAGAATTGGTGGTTTCGAAAGAGATTGGTCACCAGAAGCTTTTAGAAAATTAGATGTGTTTTTAGAAGAATTTCCGGCAGCTTGGAAAGAATTTGAAAATTTATTTGAAAGAAATAGAATTTTTATTGATAGAACTGTAAATGTTGGAGCAATAACTGCTGAACAAGCTATGGCTTATGGGTTTACAGGTCCAAATTTACGTGCTGCAGGTGTTGATTATGATGTTCGTGTAGCGCAACCGTATTCTTCTTATGAAGATTTTGATTTTATTATTCCTGTTGGAAAATCTGGAGATACTTACGATCGTTTTTGTGTTCGTAATGCCGAAGTTTGGGAGAGTTTGAGTATCATTCGTCAAGCTTTAGCAAAAATGCCGGAAGGAAATGACTTTCATGCTGATGTTCCGGATTATTACCTTCCTCCAAAAGAAGATGTTTACACAAGTATGGAATCGTTAATTTACCATTTCAAAATTGTTATGGGTGAAGTTCCTGTTCCAGTTGCTGAAATTTATCATCCTGTTGAAGGTGGAAACGGAGAATTAGGTTTCTATTTGGTAACTGACGGAAGTCGTACTCCTTATAGATTGCATTTCCGTAGACCTTGTTTTATTTACTATCAAGCGTATCCAGAAATGATTAAAGGTTCATTACTATCGGATGCAATTGTTATTTTGTCAAGTTTAAATGTTATTGCCGGAGAATTAGACGCTTAATAAAATTATAAATGATGAATTATGAATTTTGAATGAAAGTCAAAAACATTTGAAAATTAGAATTCAAAATTTGAAATAATAAAAAATGGAACGTACGTATCACAAACAAGAAATAAATATGACCGAAGCATTGATGTCCCGCATCAATGAATTAATCAGTCATTATCCTGAAGACAAAAGAAAATCGGCATTATTGCCTGTTTTGCATGAAGTTCAAGATGCTCACGAGAATTGGTTGAGTATTGAATTAATGAATAAAGTCGCTGAAATTCTTTTAATCAAGCCAATCGAGGTTTACGAAGTAGTGTCATTTTATACAATGTACAACCAAAGACCAATTGGAAAATACATGTTCGAATTTTGTCAAACTTCTCCTTGTTGTTTGAACGGAGTTGAAGATTTAATGGATTATACCTGTGAAAAATTAGGTGTAAAAGTGGGGGAACCTACTCCAGACGGTCTTTTTGAAGTGAGAGGAGTTGAATGTTTAGGTGCTTGTGGTTACGCTCCAATGATGCAATTAGGCGATTTTTACAAAGAACATTTGACGGCAGCAAAAATCGACCAGTTAATTGAAGATTGCAAAAACGATACAATAATATTACACGATAAATAATATGTCACAAAAAATATTATTAGACAAAATAAATATTCCAGGAATTAAAACTTACGAAGTGTACCGTCAAAACGGAGGTTATGCTTCAGTAGAAAAAGCCTTAAAAACATTAACACCAGATGAAGTTGTTGAAGAAGTGAAAACTTCAGGATTGCGTGGTCGTGGTGGCGCAGGTTTCCCAGCAGGAATGAAATGGAGTTTTATTGATAAAAAATCAGGAAAACCAAGACATTTAGTTTGTAATGCGGATGAATCAGAACCGGGAACTTTCAAAGATCGTTATTTGATGGAATTTATTCCTCATTTATTGATTGAAGGAATGATTACTTCCAGTTATGCATTGGGTGCAAACCTATCCTACATCTACATTCGTGGAGAATACATGTGGGTGTATAAAATATTAGAAAGAGCCATTAACGAAGCAAAAGCTGCTGGATTTTTGGGTAAAAATATATTAGGTTCAGGGTATGATTTAGAACTTTATGTTCATTGTGGTGCCGGAGCTTACATTTGTGGTGAAGAAACTGCATTAATTGAATCCTTGGAAGGTAAAAGAGGGAATCCTCGTATCAAACCACCATTTCCTGCAATTTCAGGACTTTGGGCAAATCCAACGGTTGTAAATAATGTAGAAACAATCGCCGCTGTACCTTGGATTATCAATAATACAGGTGCAGAATATGCTAAAATTGGTATTGGACGTTCTACAGGAACTAAGTTAATTTCGGCTTCAGGGCATATCAAAAATCCTGGTGTTTATGAAATTGAATTGGGTTTAAGTGTTTACGAATTCATGAATTCAGATGAATATTTAGGCGGAATGAGTTCTGACAGACCTTTGAAAGCTTTTGTACCGGGAGGAAGTTCTGTTCCCGTTTTACCTGCACATTTAATTTACAAAACGGCAAACGGTGAAGATCGTTTGATGTCATACGAATCGTTAAGTGACGGTGGGTTTGCAACTGGTTCTATGTTAGGATCAGGTGGATTTATTGTTTACAATGATACATCTTGTATTGTTCGTAATACTTGGAATTTCTCTCGTTTTTATCACCATGAGAGCTGTGGACAATGTTCTCCTTGTCGTGAAGGTACAGGATGGATGGAAAAAGTATTGCACCGAATCGAAAACGGTTACGGTCGTGAAGAAGATATCGATTTGCTATTGAGCATTCAAAGTAAAATTGAAGGAAATACCATTTGTCCATTAGGTGACGCGGCAGCTTGGCCAGTAGCAGCAGCAATTCGTCACTTTAGAGAGGAGTTTGAATACCATATTCGTTTCCCAGAAAAAATAAAACATAGAGATCATTTTGTTGCTGAACCTTTTGAAAAAGTAAAGCATTTAGTTTCTAAAGTAATCGTATAAAGTCAAGAATTTCAGAAAATGAAAGTAACCATAGACGGTCAAAGCATAGAAGTAGAACCAGGAACAACAATCCTGCAGGCAGCACGTATGATAGGTGGAGAAGTAGTTCCGCCAGCGATGTGCTATTATTCTAAACTAAAAGGTAGCGGTGGAAAATGCCGTTGTTGTTTAGTTGAAGTTTCCAAAGGAAGTGAAGCCGACCCAAGACCAATGCCTAAATTAATGGCATCTTGTGTAACCGGTTGTATGGACGGAATGGAAGTGAACAGCAAATCTTCACCGAGAGTAACCGAAGCCAGAAAATCTGTAACAGAGTTTTTATTGATCAATCACCCATTAGATTGTCCGGTTTGTGATCAGGCAGGAGAATGTGATTTGCAAAATTTAAGCTTTGAGCACGGGAAATCAGAAACTCGTTTTATCGAAGAAAAAAGAACTTTTGAGCCAGAAAATATTGGTCCAAATATTCAATTGCACATGAACCGTTGTATCCTTTGTTACCGTTGCGTAATGGTTGCAGATCAGTTGACTGACGATCGTGTTCACGGAGTAATGGATAGAGGAGATCATTCTAATATATCAACTTGTATTTCTAAAGCAGTTGATAATGAATTCTCCGGAAATATGATTGATGTTTGTCCGGTAGGCGCATTGACTGATAAGACATTTAGATTTAAATCTAGAGTATGGTTCAGCAAACCTTATAATGCACACAGAAATTGCCCTACTTGTTCTGGAAAAACTACCGTTTGGATGTTTGGTGACGAAATCCAACGTGTTACTGGAAGAAAAGATGAGTACCATGAAGTGGACGAATTTATTTGTAATGGATGTCGTTTTGACCACAAAGACATTGCTGATTGGACTATTGAAGGACCAAGAGCATTCGAAAAAGATTCGGTTATCAATCAAAATAAATACAACAGAAAATTACAAAAAGTTGAAATCGCTACTGAAGAAAATATCCTTTTAGGTAGAGAAGTAGACCGTAAGAAAATAAGCATGGTCGAAATTCCATTGACCGAAGAAGACATTATTAATCAAAAAAACTTGGGTAATAATGGATAATGTATTTATCATAGAAAAAAGTGTCATTATTGTTGCAGTTTTTGCTTTGACAATGTTGATGGCAATGTATTCCACATGGGCTGAACGTAAAGTTGCCGCTTGGCTTCAAGATCGTGTTGGACCAAACAGAGCCGGTCCTTTTGGATTATTTCAACCGCTTGCTGATGGTTTGAAATTATTTTCTAAAGAAGAATTTGAACCAAATACACCAAACAGATTTTTGTTTTTTGTAGGTCCTGCAATTGCCATGAGTACTGCTTTAATGACGAGTGCCGTAATTCCTTGGGGAGACAGATTGCATTTGTTTGGAAGAGATATTTTATTGCAGGCGACTGATTTAAACATTGGGTTGTTATACTTTTTTGGAGTTGTTTCAGTGGGTGTTTACGGAATCATGATTGGTGGTTGGGCATCTAATAATAAGTTCTCTTTGATGGGTGCAGTTCGTGCTGCTTCGCAAATGGTATCTTATGAAGTTGCTATGGGACTTTCGATGATTGCTTTGTTGATGATGACCGGAACGTTGAGTTTAAGAGAAATTTCGGCGCAACAAGCAGGTATGAACTGGAATGTATTTTACCAACCTTTATCTTTTATTATATTTTTAATTTGTGCTTTTGCAGAAACCAATAGAACTCCTTTTGACTTAGCGGAATGCGAAAGTGAATTAATTGGAGGTTACCATACCGAATATTCTTCAATGAAAATGGGATTCTATTTATTTGCTGAATATGCGAATATGTTTATCTCTTCTACGATTTTAGCGGTTTTATTCTTTGGAGGATATAATTATCCTGGAATGAGTTGGGTTGTTGAAAATTGGGGTGTAAATATTGCCAACATTTTAGGATTTGGTGCTTTGTTTATCAAATTGTGTGGATTCATCTTTTTCTATATGTGGGTTCGTTGGACTATTCCAAGATTCAGATATGACCAATTGATGCATTTGGGTTGGAGAATATTAATTCCATTGTCTATCATTAATATTATAATTACCGGAATTGTAATTTTGCGAGCAGAAATTGCTGCTTATTTAGGATTTTAATTAGTACCGAAAAAGCCCTAGCCCTGATAGTAGTGGAAATCCTTTATTGTTTTTTCTTTAAAAAACAATAAAGATTGAAACGAATAGCAGGATTAAGCTTCAAATAAAAATAAAAAATGTCAATAGAAAGTATATCCTTATCGGGAAGAAAAAAGCAAGTCTCTAACAAGGAGATGACTTTTTGGGAAAGAATGTATCTTGTTGCGATTGTCAAAGGTTTGATAATTACGATTCAGCATTTGTTCACCAGAAAAGTAACGATTCAATATCCGGAACAAGTACGTGAAATGAGTCCGGTGTATCGCGGTCAGCACATGTTAAAGCGTGATGAGCAAGGTCGTGAAAACTGTACGGCTTGTGGTTTATGTGCTTTGTCTTGTCCTGCGGAAGCGATTACGATGAAGGCTGAAGAACGCAAAGCTGACGAAAAACATTTGTACAGAGAAGAGAAATATGCATCGATTTATGAAATCAATATGTTGCGTTGTATTTTTTGTGGATTGTGTGAAGAGGCTTGTCCGAAAGATGCAATTTACTTGACGACTTCTAAAGTTTTGGTTCCTTCCAGTTATGAAAGAGAAGATTTTATCTTTGGAAAAGACAAATTGGTCATGCCGCTTGAAATGGCAATGAAAAACGCTCAACTTAAAAACGCTAACTAATGTCTACGATACTTATAATTTTTTGTGTATTGGCTGCTATCACATTAGCAACCGCATTTTTGACAATTTTTAGCAAAAATCCGATTCACAGCGCTATTTATTTAGTGATTTGTTTCTTTTCGATTGCAGGTCATTATCTATTATTGAATTCTCAATTCTTGGCGATAGTTCATATTATTGTCTATTCTGGAGCGATTATGATTTTGTTTTTATTCACCATCATGTTGATGAATTTAAATGAGGAAAGAGAAGTGCACCGACCTAGAATTACGCGATTAGGAGCTATTGTTTCTTTCTGTTTAATCTGTTTGGTTTTGATAGCTATTTTCGTCAACTCAAAACCTATTGTTGGAGAATACGTAACTACCGGCGAAGATTATCAGTCTATAAAAGTATTGGGTAAAATCCTGCTGAATGAATATATGGTTCCATTTGAATTTGCTTCTATATTACTTTTGGTTGCTATGATTGGAACTGTGTTATTGTCTAAAAAAGAAAAATTGCAAAAATAAGATGAACAATATTTTAAACCACATTGGTATTGAAAATTATATATTCCTAAGCGTAATACTTTTTTGTATTGGCGTTTTTGGAGTGTTGTACAGACGAAATGCCATTATCGTATTTATGTCAATTGAAATTATGCTGAATGCAGTAAACTTATTGTTTGTAGCATTTTCAACCTATCATCAAGATGCGCAAGGACAAGTTTTTGTGTTCTTTTCGATGGCTGTTGCTGCGGCAGAAGTTGCGGTAGGATTGGCAATTCTAGTTTCTATCTTTAGAAATTTAGGTTCAATTACTATCGATAATTTAAAAAACTTAAAAGGATAAATGGAAATGAATACCAATATAGCTTTAGTTTTAGTTCTCGCTCCTTTTTTAGGATTTTTAATCAATGTTTTCTTTGGCAAAAGCCTTGGAAAATCCCTTTCTGGAATAATCGGAACGCTTTCGGTTTTGGTTTCTTTTATTGCAACTGCTTATTTCTTTGGTGGAATTGCAGCGCAACCGGAAGGAATTCGTATTTCACTTTTTGACTGGATTCAAATCAGTAATTTCAATGTTGATTTTGGATTTCAATTGGACCAATTGTCTATTTTATGGTTGCTTTTCGTAACTGGAATTGGGTCTTTGATTCATTTGTATTCCATCAGTTACATGCACGATGATGAAAATATGCACAAGTTTTTCGCGTATTTGAATCTGTTTATATTCTTTATGATTACATTAGTAATAGGAAGTAACTTATTAGTATTGTTCATCGGATGGGAAGGCGTAGGTCTTTGTTCGTATTTGTTAATTGGATTTTGGCATAAAAACCAAGAGTACAATGATGCAGCTAAGAAAGCATTCATAATGAACCGTATTGGTGATTTAGGGTTGTTAGTTGGAATTTTTATTCTTGGGAATTTATTCTCAACTTTAGATTATGCTACTTTAAAAACGGCTATTGCTAGTTCAACAAATCTTGATATGTATTGGCTGTCTGTTGCTGCTTTCGCTTTATTTATTGGAGCTTGTGGTAAATCAGCACAAATACCATTGTACACTTGGTTACCAGATGCGATGGCAGGTCCAACACCAGTTTCAGCATTAATTCACGCGGCTACGATGGTAACTGCAGGAATTTTTATGATTACAAGACTGAATTTCTTGTTTGATTTGACTCCAGATGTACAATCGATAATTGCAATTGTTGGAGCTGTTACTGCTTTGGTAGCCGCAACAATTGGATTGGTTCAAAATGATATCAAGAAAGTTTTGGCTTATTCTACCGTTTCTCAATTGGGATTAATGTTTTTGGCTTTAGGTTTAGGCGCTTATGAAGTGGCTGTTTTCCACGTAATCACGCACGCTTTCTTCAAAGCTTGTTTGTTTTTGGGTTCAGGTTCTGTTATTCATGCTTTGCACGGAGAACAAGACATGCGAAATATGGGGGGTTTGAAAAAAGCTATGCCAATTACTTTTGCAACGATGTTGATTGCTTCTTTAGCAATTTCTGGAGTTCCATTATTCTCAGGATTTTTCTCGAAAGACGAAATCTTATTAGTGGCTTTCCATCATAATATTCCGTTATGGGTTGTGGCTTCGGTTGCCTCTATAATGACTGCTTTTTATATGTTCCGTTTAATGTTTTTAACGTTCTTCCAAGAATTTAGAGGAACCGCAGAACAAAAACACCATTTGCACGAGAGTCCTTCTTTGATTACCATTCCTTTGATTGTTTTAGCAATTTTGGCTACCATCGGTGGTATGATTAGTTTGCCTGGAAACAGTTGGTTGAATCATTATTTGATTCCAATTTTACCAAAATTAGCAACCGCTGAACACCATTTAGGAACTACTGAATATATCTTGATGGCTATTGCTGTTGTGGGTGGATTAGTAGGAATTGGTATTGCATACGCCAAATACATCAAACAAAATACAGTTCCAACAGAAGATGCTGCTATTACAGGATTTTCTAAAGTGCTTTACAATAAATATTATGTTGATGAATTTTATGACGCTATTTTTGTTAAACCAATTAATTTCTTGTCTCGTTTTTTCAGGGACACTGTAGAAACTGGTTTGTCAGCTTTAGTTTTTGGATTCGGAAAAGTTACCAACGAAATAAGTTACCAAGGAAAGAAAATACAAAATGGAAGCATTGGTCTTTATCTTTTTGTTTTCGTATTAGGGCTTTGTGCCATTGTTTCTTATTTATTTTTAGCTCAACAATAATCATATATCATGAATGTATCTCTAATATTAATTATACTTTTGGTTGGTGCGTTTGCAACTTTTATTGCAGGCGATAAACTGGCTTCAAAAGTGGCTTTGTTCTTTGGGTTAGCTGCTGCAGGCGCTTCTATTGTATTATTAAATCACTATAATTTAGGTGAAAACATCAGTTTCATTAACCAGTGGATCACACAACCTAATATTTCTTTTGCTCTAAAAGCAGATGGATTATCGATGGCGATGCTGTTATTGACCACAGTTTTGACTCCAATAATTATATTTTCATCTTTTGGGAATGACTATAAAAATTCAAAATCATTTTATGCGTTAATCTTGTTTATGTCGTTTGCAATGGCAGGAACATTCTTAGCATCAGACGGTCTTTTGTATTATATTTTCTGGGAATTATCATTGATTCCAATTTACTTCATCGCTTTAATTTGGGGTAATGGAGACGCTGAAGAACGTAAAAAAGCGGTAGTGAAATTCTTTATTTACACACTTGCAGGTTCTTTATTTATGTTAGTTGCTTTTGTTTATATGTATCAAAAAGCAGGAAGTCTTTTATTAGAAGATTTATACAAGTTGAACCTAACAGCAACGGAACAATTATGGATATTCCTGGCTTTCTTCTTGGCGTATGCGATTAAGATTCCATTAATTCCTTTCCACACTTGGCAAGCAAATGTGTATCAAAAAGCACCAACTGTTGGGACAATGCTTTTATCTGGTATCATGCTAAAAATGGGATTGTACAGTGTTATCCGTTGGCAATTGCCATTGGCACCATTGGCAGCCAAAGAATACATGTATATTTTCATAGGACTTGGAATTGCAGGTGTGATTTACGGATCTATCGTAGCGTTGAAACAAAAAGATTTAAAGAAATTATTAGCGTATTCTTCTTTGGCTCACGTTGGATTAATTGCAGCCGGAACGTACACTTTGACATTAGACGGATTGCGTGGTGCAGTTTTACAAATGATTGCACACGGATTTGTAGTTGTTGGATTGTTTTATGCCGCTGAAATTATCTTCAGAAGATACGAAACTAGAGCCATTGCTGAAATGGGCGGTATTCGTACGCAATCACCAAAATTCACTTCGATGTTTTTGATTTTGGTATTGGCATCTGTTGCCTTGCCAACAACTTTTAACTTTATTGGAGAATTCACCGTTTTATACAGTCTTTCACAAATCAATATTTGGTTTGCCATTTTAGGAGGAACAACCATAATTTTAGGAGCGTATTATATGTTGAAAATGTTTCAACATGCGATGTTGGGAGAAACAAATACAAAGCCTTTTGTTGATGTAACTGTCAATGAAGGAATAACATTAGTGCTTATAATTGGTGTTTTATTCTTTTTTGGGATGTATCCAAAGCCAATTACCGATTTGATTACGCCAAGTCTGGAAGAAATTTTAACTCAAATAAACCGAATTAACTAAGTCAAATAAAAAAATGAATACATTAATAGCTATAATAGGATTAGGTGTTTTATGCCTTTTATTTGAAATTTTTAATTTAAGGAAAGCCATTGTTCCAATAACAATTATTGGATTATTGGGAGTGCTGGGTTTAACCATATCTGAATTTAATTCTACGGAGGGTTACTACAACAACATGATTGTTGTGAGTAAATTTTCTAGTACTTTTTCGTCTTTGTTTATCGTGCTTACTATTTTCTTAGTAGCTTTAGGACATAACTTTTACGAAAATCACCAATCTAAAATCTCTGATTATATTGCCATAAAAATATTTTTATTGGCAGGAGCAGTGGCGATGGTTTCTTTTGGAAACTTAGCAATGTTCTTTTTAGGAATTGAAGTATTATCAATTGCGCTTTATATTCTTGCGGCAAGTGACCGTATGAATTTAAAAAGTAACGAAGCTGGAATGAAGTATTTCTTGATGGGATCTTTTGCTTCGGGAATCATTCTTTTTGGTATTTGTTTAATTTACGGTGCCATGGGAAGTTTTGATGTTACTGAAATCAGTGAATTATCACAATCTGCTGAATTGCCGGTTTGGTTCCCAATAGGAATTGTGTTGGTAACTATCGGAATGTTGTTTAAAGTCGCGGCAGTTCCATTCCATTTCTGGGCACCAGACGTTTACGAAGGTTCTCCAGCGTTGACAACAGCATTGATGAGTACTTTGGCGAAAGTAGTTGCTATGGCTACTTTATACAAATTATTATCAGTAATGAATGCTGATGTTTCAGAGTCATTCAAAATGGTAGTGGTTATTATTGCTATGGCTTCTATGACCGTTGGTAATATTATGGCCTTGAGACAAACGAATGTAAAACGTATGTTGGCTTTTTCAGGAGTTTCCCATGCAGGTTTTATGTTGATGACTTTATTGAGTTTGTCTACATCAGCAGGAAGTTTGTTGTATTATGCATCAGCGTATTCTTTATCTGGAATTGCTGCTTTTAGTGTTATTTTATATGTTTGTAAAAATAGAGACAACGAAGACATTGTAAATTTCCACGGTTTAGGAAAAACAAATCCATTGTTAGCAGCCATTCTTACGGCAGCTTTACTTTCGATGGCTGGTATACCAATTTTTGCCGGATTCTTTGCTAAGTTGGTTTTATTCAATCAAACGATTCAAGCGGGTTACTTGGTATTAGTAATCGTAGCTGTTGTGAACTCTATTATTAGTGTTGGTTACTACTTCAAATTGATTTTAGCGATGTACACCAAAAAACCAAACGAAGAACGAAAAGGAACTCCGGTTATTATTTATGCTGTTGCTGTTATAGCAATTGTTTTGAATATTGCATTAGGGTTGTTCCCTTCATTTGTATTGGATTTATTGGCATAAACTAAATTATGAAAAATATACAGAAAACCATCAAGAGCAATTTTGATGGTTTTTTTGTTTTATTAAATGATTACTTTTATAAAGTTATGGTTTTAGAAATTTGTATAGTTTCTATTACCAAAATTTCAGAGAACAGATAATGTAGTCGTTAAGCAGAAAATAAATCAAGTACGTTTTATGGATATTAACCTTTTTGTAATTAGTGTTGTTTTGATTATTGTAGGAGTTGTTATTATGCTAAAGCATAAATTTTATCAGTATGCTACTGATGATATGTTATTTGCAACAAAATTGAAAATTTTCTTAAGTGGTCTACTTTTTTGTTTAATTGGTATTTACGATTTGATTAGTGAAATAATAAAATTATAATCATAAATGCTTAGTTAGTGAGTTTTGCTATTTTCTGATTCGAATAAATTTTTACTATTCCAGTATCTATAATTAAATACTAAAACTCAAAAAGCTAAAAACTGAATTGATTAATTTTGTATTACAGAATTAATTTTGAATTTAATTATAGAAAGTAATATGGGAAATACATTAAAAATACAAATCTGGTCGGATATTATGTGTCCGTTTTGTTATATCGGAAAAAGAAGAATAGAAGATGCTTTACAAAATTTCGAACATAAAGCTGCAGTTGAAATTGAATGGAAAAGCTTTCAGTTGGACGCTGGCTTTGTTGCTTCTTCCGACGATAATATGGTAGAGCATTTGGCAGAAAAATATCGAAAAGATAACGATTGGGCACAAGAGATGCTTGATAGTATGACTCGAAATGCTAAAAATTCAGGATTGGATTTCCATTTCGAAAAAGCGATTATGGCCAATTCATTGAATGCACATCGCTTGTTGCATTTGGCGAAAAAATATAATTTGGCAAATGACTTAGAAGAATTATTGTTCAAAGCCTATTTGACGGAGGGCAAGAATATAAATGATTTGGATACATTGAGAGCATTAGGACTGGAAGTAGGACTGAATGATGAATCCATTGATGAAGTATTGCATTCTAATGCTTACGCCAATGAAGTGCAGCATGATATTGATGAGGCACAATCTATCGGTGTTCAAGGAGTTCCTTTTTTTGTTTTCGATAATAAATATGCAGTTTCGGGTGCGCAACATGTCGAAACATTTGAGAAAACACTAGAAAAAGTATGGGAAGAAGGTAAATTTGATTCTAAAGTTACGGTGTTGAATACTACCGATGGTGACAGCTGTGGGATAGAAGGGTGTGATTAAAACTATAAACCATTTTTTCTAAATTGTCAGAAGCATTGAAAAATTAGTAATTATGAGTGAAGGTACAAAAGTAATCCGTTGGGGAATATTGGGCTGTGGTAATGTTACCGAAGTGAAAAGTGGTCCTGCATATCAGAAAACGGATGGTTTTGAAGTGGTAGCAGTAATGCGTAGAGATGCGGTTAAGGCTGCGGATTATGCTAAAAGACACGGAATAAGTAAGTATTACACAAATGCTGATGATTTGATTAATGATCCTGAAATTGATGCGATTTACATTGCCACACCTCCCGATGTTCATAAATTTTATGGATTGAAGGTCGCTGCAACCGGTAAGATTTGTTGTATCGAAAAACCTTTGGCGCCAAATTATCAAGACAGTCTCGACATTTATACTGCGTTTGCAACAAAAAATATTCCTTTGTTTGTTGCCTATTACAGGCGTACATTGCCTCGTTTTGAACAAGTGAAAACGTGGCTTGATACAGGTTGCATTGGTGAAATCAGGCATATAAGATGGCATTTGAGTAAACCGGCAAATGCTAAAGATGTATCCGGTGAATACAATTGGCGAACTGATGCCGCCATTGCTACAGGTGGTTATTTTGATGATTTAGCCAGTCATGGTCTGGATTTATTCACGCATCTTTTGGGAAATATAAGAGAGGTTTCCGGTTTAAGTCTCAATCAACAGGGATTGTATTCAGCTAAAGATGCTGTTGCTGCTTGCTGGTTGCATGAGTCTGGAATAACCGGTTCAGGAAGCTGGAACTTTGGTTGCTATGAACGGGAAGATAAAGTGGCCATTTATGGAAGCAAAGGAAAAATCACATTTTCTGTATTTGAAAATGATCCTGTAGTACTTTCTAACGCACAAAGACAAACGGAATTATTTATTGAACATCCTGAAAATATTCAGTTGTATCATATTCAGCAAATGCGAGAAGATCTTCTGGGGAACAGTACACATCCCTCCACAGGTTTAACGGGAGCGCATACGAGTTGGGTTATGGACCAGATTATGGGGAATCTGTAGTGTTTTCAAGTATTTAAAACAAAAAAAGAGGCTGTCCGATAAAGACAACCTCTTAACTACTACAATTTATTTAATCACTATTTGATAGTAACTGTTTCGCTAAATGTTTTACCATTGTACGTTATATCAAACGTATATTTACCGTTTTGTGCGCTAGTTAAATCAAATATTTTACCCACATAAAGATCAGTGGTCAAAGTCTCATTATACACTTGGTTTTCCTCTGAGTTGTAAATGGCAACTGTAACAGGAGTGTTTTCTAAGTTTAAAATGTTAACGGTAACGATTCTGTTTTTGTTTACCAAAACTGGTTTGTACACTTCAGAAATAGCATCAGCAGATAATTTTGCTTTTTTACCTACAACTTCAATTTTATATTTTGAAATTTTAAGATCGCTTTCCGCTTTTAAGAAGTAGATTCCATCTGGTAAAGCAGTCAAATCGTATGTTCTATTAATATTATCTTCAGAAGTAACTTTTTCCTGATAGATTAAACTGTCATTGGTGTCATAAATAGACAAATCAATTTTCTTAACCTCTTTCAAACTAAAACTTACAGTTTTTCCGTCTTCTTTTATTAAATCCAGTGAAAAATCTGCGTTTCCTGCGTGTGCTTGTATGGCAGTTAATACTACTGCGGCTAACACTAAACTAAATTTTAAAATCTTTTTCATATTTGTAAATTTTTAGATTTATAATGATACTTATCTGATGCTAAATTACTGTAACCTATTCATTATGAGTAGTGCTCAATTTTCTGATTTGTGTTCTATTTTACCTTTTACGAAATCGATTAAGGTTAAAAAAGTTAATTGAGTATCTATTTTTGGTAAATTTGTGCTAATTCTAAATACGGATCCGTATGAAAATTATACCGCCAGCTTTTGAAATTATTGCGCCTTCTTTCGGGAGTTCTTTTTACTTTTCGAAATATGTCGAAAATGCGAACAGTAAAGCACACTTGTGGCATTATCATCCTGAAATTGAACTTGTTTATGTAAATGGAGGTTCTGGGAAACGCCAGATTGGAAGTCACATTTCGTATTATACCGATGGGGATTTGATTCTGATAGGAAGTAATCTACCGCACTGCGGGTTTACCAATGAAGAAACCGGAAACAAAAATGAAACGGTAATCCAAATGAAACCTGATTTTTTAGGGAATGGATTTTTTGATATTTCCGAAATGACGAATATTCGGAATCTTTTTAGTCAAGCCAAAGCCGGAATTGCTTTTCATGGTGAAACCAAAAAAAATATCGGAAAAAAAATAGAATCGATGGAACAGGAGCCACAGTTTGAGCGATTGTTGACGATGCTGAGTATTCTTAATGAGCTGGAACTATCCAAAGAATCGACAGTTTTAAATGCCGATGGATTTTCGATGGAAATGCAAATGCAGGACAATGACCGCATCAACGCTGTTTTTAATTATGTAAAAGATAATTTTCAGGAACATATTGCGCTGGAAGAAGTTTCGGAATTGGTAAGTATGACAGAACCTTCTTTTTGCAGGTATTTCAAAAAGATAACCAACAAAACTTTTACCAAATTTGTAAATGATTACCGCTTGGTTCACGCATCTAAACTGTTGGCTGAAAAACCCATCAGCATCACTGAGATTTGCTATGAAAGTGGTTTTAATAACTTCAGTTACTTCAATAAATCGTTCAAAGAATTCACTGGTAAAAGTGCTTCGCAATACCGTCAGGAACTGAAATCAGTACTCAAGTAAATACTACGAAAGATTTTAATGTGTAGTAATTCAAAAAAAATTCCCACTGATACGTATACCAGTAGGAATTTCAAACAAACCATTTATATAACTAACTAACTATCTTCTGTCTATTCTGATGGCTACACTTCCTGATGCTTTAGTGTCCTCGATTTTGGCTTTTGTACCATTTGTTCTGTAATAGTAGTAGTCATCATCATTTGAGTTTTGGCTGTTGCCATAATCATTGTTTCCATAGCTGTTTTGGCTATATTCATAACGGCTAGCACCTTTTACGGCTCCAACAATATCGACAATCTGACCACGACGGTTGTAGATAATTTCTAAACCACCTACTCGTTCCAAAGCATAACGGTTGTAGGTCATATAAACGGAACCCACTCGTTTTACTCTATCATTTGAGTCATAGTTGATCATCACGTTTCCAATACGTCTTACTCTACCCATGTTGTCGTGTTCTACTTTTACACCATAATTTCCGTTTCGAACATTTGCTGGTGCACCATACGTTTTATTCATGCCATTTTTTTTGCCTGTTTTATAATACATGCCGCCAGTTGAACCGGTTGAAGGGCGAGTATTAAAATCAAATTGTCCGTCAGGGAATATGAAGAACTCAATTCCTCTTTCTGTGAACACAATTGGGTCGGCATCTCTAAAATCTACAACAGATCTTCTTTCTACAGAAAAATCGATTTTCTCTGCTGCATTCACTATACTACCTCCAAATACGAAGATACTAGCTACTAAAAAGGTAATTTTTTTCATGATAATTATATTTTGAATTTTGCCTACTCTTGAGCTTTTCGGCTTTCGCTTTTTTTACTTATTTGATTAGGTATATCCAAGTAGCGTGCCAAATATTTGAATCACGGTTTTGTGTTTTTAGCTTATAAATTGATTTAAAACATATAATTATCTTTAAATCAAACAATTAAAATATTTAAAAAAATAAAAATAATTTTATTGAGAAGGGAATATTAAGATTTTTTTAATACAATTCTTGTTGGGCTCAAATTGCTTTTTTATGGTTTTGATAAAGAACAAATCTCAATAAAAGAGATAGAACCTAATTTTTAAAAATATTTTTATATAAAACTACTTATCAACAATCCCTAAAATTAACTTTAGTTACAAACACGCATCGAGGGATATTGAGTAATTTTGTAACATGTATGCTTTAGTCGATTGTAACAATTTCTATGCTTCCTGCGAACGTGTTTTTCAGCCGAAATTCAACGGGAAACCGGTTGCAATTTTGTCAAATAACGACGGTTGCGTGATTTCCAGAAGTAATGAAGCGAAAGCGGTGGGGATTCCTATGGGTGCGCCAGCATTCCAGATTAAGGAATTGGTAAAAGAGAAAAATGTAAAAGTATTTTCTTCGAATTATCCGCTTTATGGTGATTTGAGTAACCGAGTAATGGCAATTTTAGGTCAGTTTACCCCGAATCTAGAAATTTATAGCATCGACGAAGCCTTCCTGAATTTTGATGGTTTGACGATTTTAGATTATCATGATTATGGAATCCAAATGAAAACCCGTGTGCAAAAATGGGTAGGAATTCCCGTTTGTATTGGCTTTGCCGAAACCAAAGCATTGTCAAAAGTAGCCAACAAAATTGCTAAAAAATTCCAAGACAGAACGAAAGGTGTTTACGTTATTGATAGCGAAGAAAAACGTATCAAAGCCTTGAAATGGACAAAGATTGAAGATGTCTGGGGCATTGGTTACCGAATGAATAAAAAGATGAAAGCCAAAAATATTGTGACGGCACTAGATTTTACGGCGCCACAACATGAAGCGTGGATTAAAAAAGAAATGGGTGTGGTTGGTATGCGTTTAAAATACGAACTCGAAGGAAAATCAGTCTTGGATTTAGAGCCTATTGTGGACCAAAAGAAAAGTATCGCCACAACCAGAAGTTTCCCAAAACAAATTGCTGATTTTGATTTGTTGCGTGAACGTGTAGCTACTTTTGCTGCGGTTTGCGCAGAAAAATTACGAAAACAAAACTCCTGCTGTCATACCATTATTGTGATGCTTGTGGTGGATAAACATACGATACAAACCTCGAAATATTATTTTAACATGGCGATTACACTGCCTTATGCCTCAAATTCTACGTTGACAATTTCTAATGCAGCCATCGATATGTTGAAAAAACTGTACCAAGGGAATGAGCATTTGAAATTCAAGAAAGCAGGCGTCATCGTCACTGAATTGATTGATGAAAATAAGAAACAGTTTCAGTTGTTTGATGAGGAAAACCCAAAACATTTACTGTTGATGAAAGTAATGGATGGTCTCAATAACAAAATTGGTGATAAGAAAGTAAAGTTGGCCACACAGAATTCAAGTCTGACTTGGAACATGAATCAGAATCATCTGTCACCCAGATACACCACTAATTTTAAAGATATACTTGAAATAAAATGTCTATAAACAAAGATCAAAAACTGACTTTTTTTCTGCCGGATTATGAAAGTGAATTGCGAATTCCTTTCATCAGCGAAGGTGTTTCAGCGGGATTTCCATCGCCGGCTGCTGATTTTATGGAAATGAGTATCGATTTGAACAAACAATTGAGTGAAAACCCGCTGGCTACTTTTTACATCAAAGTAAAAGGAAATTCCATGATTGATGCTGGAATCAATGACAAAGATGTACTTGTTGTTGACCGAAGCTTAGAGCCACAAAACAATAAAATTGCGATTTGTTTTATCGATGGAGAGTTTACCGTCAAGCGAATGAAGGTTGAAAAAGATTGTTTGTATCTCATGCCAGAAAACCCAGATTATCCACCCATAAAAGTCACTGAGGAAAACGAACTCATCATTTGGGGCATTGTAACCTACGTGATTAAAAAGCTTTAGACCCATTAAATTTATAACTTTCTATAATAAAAAAACGACCTACATCTATAAAGAGCAGGTCGTTTGTTATGATGTGAGAATTCGTTAGTGTTTTGGAGTAACTCCGTCCTCATTTAATTCTCTGTGTTCGTAATCAGCAATCATTTCAGCTTCATAATTTACTTTTTGACCTTTAGAGAATTTAGCAATTAATTTCTCCATGATTTCATAAATCACCGGAACAATAATCAAGGTTAGGAATAATGAACTGATTAATCCACCAATAATTACCCATGCCAATCCATTTTTCCATTCGGCACCAGCACCAGATGCTAATGCAATTGGGAACATACCAAATACCATCGCAATGGTTGTCATCAAAATTGGACGAAGACGTGCGTGATTCGCTTGAATTAATGCGGTTCTTATGCTCTCACCCGCAGCTCTTCGCTGATTGGTATAATCCACAAGCATAATCGCATTTTTACAAACCAGACCAATTAACATAATCACCCCAAGAATAGTAAAAATATTCAACGTATTATTGGTCAAAGCCAAGGCTAATAATGCTCCAATAAACGAAAGCGGAATAGCAAACAATACCACAAATGGATGCGCGAAACTATCGTACAACGAAACCATTACCAGATAAACCAAGATGATAGCAGCCAATAAAGCAATTCCTAAGGTTCCAAAACCTTCTGTTTCATTCTCTTTTTGTCCACCCCAAATATAGTCTACACCAACTGGTTTCTTCAATTTGTCAATTTTCTCTTCCCATTGTGATACAATCGTTCCAGAAGAGATACCAACATTTTGGCCTTTAACAGTTACAGACGCTGTTTTGTCTCTACGCTCTAATTGGCTTGGACCAGAACCTTCAGTTACCGTTGCAAATTGATTTAATTTGATTTGTTGACCCATATCATTGATGAAGATCAAGTTGCTTACATCAGCAATGCTTTTTCTATCGAAAGCATTATACTTAATATTGATGTCGTATTCGTATTCTCCAGCTCTAAAACGCCCGTCTGTGTTTCCACTAAAAGCAGTTTGCATAGTCATACCTACTGTTTGTAAACTCAAACCAAGTGCAGCCATTTTATCTCTGTCTACTTTTACGCTTACTTCAGGATTTCCGTCCTCTACCGATAATTCAATTTCTGTTGCACCTGGAATAGTGCGCAATTCTTTTTCGGCAGCAATAGCAAATTTCATGGCGCTTTCTACATCTGGACCTGTTACAATAAGTCCTAAAGTTGCATCTTCAGCCGTTCCTAAAATACCAACTGGAACGGTTTTTACTTTGGCACCCACTAGTAATTTTTCTAATTTACGTTTTGTCTTGGCTGCGTATACATTGGCAGGTTCATCGCGCTTGTCAAGGCCTACCATTTTTACGTTAATCTCAGATTCGTAGGCAGTAGATTGTGATGCTCCTTGGCCTCCACTTACTTGTCCTACAATCGCAAATTGACTTGCAACAAACTCTTCTTTTTCTAAAAATGCTTCTGCTTTTTGGGTCATAAAGTTGGTTTGCTCTAGCGAGGCATCTTTTGGCATTTCGATTTGAACTAAAAACTCACCACTATCCGATGCTGCAAAGAACTCACCACCAATAAATCCTGCTGGTACCAATGCAATTGAGCTGAAGAATAAAACTAAAACAATGGCAAGTGTTGTTTTATAATGATCCAAAGACCATGTTAGTAATCCAGAGATCCAGTTGATGAAACGGGTTAAGTAATTTTCGAACCCAAGGATAATTCTTCCGAAAAAGTTTTTACCTTCAATGTGTTCTAATTTTCCGTATCTGGATGATAACCATGGAATAATAGTAAATGACGCTACTAATGATAACAAAGTAGATATAATTACCGTAACACAAAATTGCGTAATGATATTAGAAACCAGTCCAGAACTCAATGCAATTGGTAAAAATACTACCACAATTACAAGCGTAATCGATACTACGGTTCCACCAATTTCGGCAGTACCATCATAAGCTGCACGAACTTTGTTTTTACCCATTTCCATGTGCCTGTAAATATTTTCCAGAACCACAATGGCATCATCTACAAGAATACCTACCACAAGTGATAATCCTAGTAAACTCATTAAGTTCAAGGTGTAACCCATCAAATAAATCCCGATAAAAGTAGCAATTAACGAAGCTGGAATGGAGACCATTACGATCAATGAGTTTCTAATACTGTGCAAGAAAAACAACATCACAAAAGCCACTAAAAGTACTGCAATAAGTAAATCGTGCACTACAGCATCAGCTGCTTGAAGTGTAAATACTGTACTATCTTTCGCTATTTCTAGTTTTAATTCAGCCGATTTATATTCGGATTCTAGTTTAGCAATTGTTTTTACTAACTCTTCACTAACCGCAACCGCATTGGCATCAGATTGTTTGATGATTTGTAAAATAATCGCACTTTTCTGATTCACACGAGCTACTTTCTCTGTAATTTTTTGGGTATCTTGGACATCAGCAATATCGCCCAAACGCACTTGGATTCCGCTTCGTGAGGAAACAATTAAGTTTCTTAATTCTTCGACATTTTTATATTTTCCGGCTAAACGAATTAATATTTTTTGTTCTCTAGTTTGAATATTTCCTGTTGGAAAATCTAAGTTCGAAGATAAAATATTTTGTTGCACCTGAGGAATTGAGAGTCCGTAGGCTTGCATTTTTACGGCATCAAGGTTTACTTGAATTTCTCTTTCTTGTCCACCGGTAATATTTACTTGTGCAACTCCTTGTACTCGTGATAACACGGGCGCTAATTTTTTATCAACTAGGTCGTAAAATTCAACTTCGTCCATTTTTCCGTTGGCACCAATGGTCATGATTGGTAAATCACTCAAAGAAAACTTGTTTAACGAAGGCGCTTGCGCATCATCTGGTAAGTCATTGATGATGGCATTTATTTTACGTTGTGCATCGTTCATTGAAATATTAACATCCGCATTAGATGTCAATGTTATCGCAACCGAAGATAAACTTTCAAAAGATTTTGAGTCAATTTTTTTGATGTTTTCAAGGGACGAAATCGCGTCTTCAATCTTTTTAGTAACGGTGTTTTCGACCTCACTAGGCGATGCTCCTGGATATACAGTAGCGATCGAAATCACGTTGGTTTCAAATTTTGGGATCAACTCGTAGCCCAATTGGCTATAGCTGAACAGTCCGCCAAGTGTAAGTATCGTAAATAATACGATAACTAATGAGGGACGTTTTATGGATATTTCTGCTAATTTCATTTTTTTTCTTTGCTTTAGGCTTTAAGCTTTAGGCTTTAAGCGGTTTCTTTATGGCTTGAAGACTTTCGACTTTAAGACTTATTTTATAACGTCCACTTTAGACCCATCTTGAAGGTTGATTTGACCAGTAACAATTACAGTTTCACCATCAGATAGCCCGTTTAAAATTTCTACTTTATCACCAAGAATTCTTCCCGCTGTAACTGTTTTTAGTTTAGCATTTCCATTTTCGATTACAAATATTTCGTTGCTGCTTACACTTCCTACAAAGGCATTTCTAGGAACAATCATCAGCGATTGTTTTTGTTGGCTTGAAGCAAATTCAGCAGTTCCGTACATTCCGGCTTTCAAATCATTTGAAGCGTTATTAGCAATTTCTATTTCTACCGGAAAGTTTAAACTTGCATCCGCTTTTGGAGCGATGAAAGTGATTTTTCCAGAGAATGTAGCGTCAGGATATACACTTGCTTTTACGGTAATTGTATTGCCTACTTTTAAACCTGCAACTTGATTTTCATTAACATTTACTTTCAACTTCAATTTTGTAACATTTACAATGTCAAACATTTGTGTTGCAGCGCCAAGAACTGATCCTGGTTCAATGTATTTTTTGTTTACAATTCCGTTGATTGTCGCTTTGATATTAGTATCGCCAATATTAACTTTTGCTTGTTGCAATCTTGATTTTGAAGTAACCAAATTCAATTTGGCTTGATCCAATTGTTGTTTCGTCACACCACCGGTTTTAAAAGCATTTTCAAAACGGCTGTAATCCGTTAATGCATTTTGATAAGAAGCTTGTGCCGTTTGCAAGTCAGCCGAAATTTGTTCGCTTCTTACAATAGCTAAAGTCTGTCCAATTCGTACTCGGTCTCCTTCTTCAACTAAAACACGGACTACTCTTCCTGGTTTCTCAGCAGAAAAACTTAATTCCTGTAGTGGTGCAAAATTTCCATTGGCAGAAAAATCAAGAGAAACTTCTTCGATTTTTACTGTTGCAACTTTTACAGAAACACTGGCGTTTTTCTCTGCTACAATTGCTGTTTTTGCTTCGTTTTCTTCTTTGTTTTTCGTTAAAGTATATGCGATAACGCCTAAAGCTGCTACGATTGCTACTATGATTAGTATATTTTTTTTCATTTTTTTAGTTATTTATAAGTGTTTTTAATTCTCCTTTTGATTTGATTAATTGTATTTCTGCTAGTTTGTAGTCTAGGATTGCAGATGTATAGTTGTTCTGAGCTTCAGTCAATGAGTTTTCGGCATCCAGTAAATCAGTTAAAGAGGCTAATCCTTGTATATAATTGTTTCTGGTGTTGTCTAAAACTTCCTTAGCTAGTTGCGCATTTTCTCTTTGATTGTTGATAGTGGTTAAGCTATTATCAATTTGCGTTTTTGCATTGGCGAAAGCCAAATCAAGAGATAATTTTGTATCGTTGATGTCTTCTTTTATGGTTCTCAAATCAATATCGGCTTGTCTTACTTTGGCACGAGTACCAAATCCTGTAAAAATGGGCACTTTTAAATTCAAACCAATTGAAGAGAAATCTGACCAATATACGCCATCAGATGGTTTTCCTCCAATAGGCATTTTTGGACCCTGACCAATATAATTGTAACCAGCACTCAATGATAATGTTGGATAATATCCCGCTTCAACAGCCTTTTTTTGATAAAATAAAAGTTGTTCTTGTTTTTTCAAAAGCAGATATTCCGTTCTGTTTGCTGTATTTGGAATCTCTGATAATGATTGTGGACTTACTTCAAATGCTGTTTGAGGAATCTCGATTTGAGTTTCTATTGGCATTCCCATGTAAAATTTCAATGCGTTTTCTTGAATTTGAACTGCATTCAAAACTTGTTGGCGTTGCGTATTGATGTTTGAAATTCTTACTAAAGTACGATCCAAATCAATTTTTTTGGCTAGACCATTATCATACTGACCTTTAATTATGTCTTTTACTTTAGTGGTATTTTTATACAAACTGTCAATAACAGTTAGTTTTTGTCTCTGAACATATACCTGATAATAATTATTGGCTACGCGCTCAATTACTTGTTCTTCGGTTAGTTGTTCGTTGATTTGGTAAAATTCTCTAGTAGATTTTGCTGCTTTCAAACCTGTAAAAACCGTTTGGTCGAAAATCGCTTGTGTCAAAGAAACACCAGCGGTTGAATTCCATTTTTGACCAAAATTAGCTTGAATTGTGCTTCCTGGTTGACCAAAATTAGCTCCATCAATAACGGTTGTCTGTAATACAGGATTGTAAGTTAAACTTCCATTTGCTGAAATTTGAGGTAACGCACGTGAGCGTACTTCCTGAATTTGGTACTCACTGTTCTCCACTTGTAGTTTTGCTTTTTTGGCTTCTGCTTTATTTTCTAAAGCATAGTTGATGGCTTCTTTCAGCGTGAGGGATTTGACTGCTTGTGCATTGACGCTAAGAGCAAATGTTAGGGTTAGTAATATGATTATTTTTTTCATTGTTTATGTAATTGGATTAAGTAAGTTTTTTTCTAATTCGGCTATTCCTTTTTCGGTAGCCATTGCTCTGGTATGGTATTGTAGTGCTTCCATTTCAAGCGCAAAAGCCTCTCGTTCTGACCTTATGTTTTCGTTGATCGAAAAAATTAACATGTAATAAAACTTGACGTATGCATCTACATTTAGGTCGTCACGGTATAAACCTTGGGCTATTCCTTTTTCGATGTTTTTTCTAAAACAGGACTCGCACATTTCTACTTGATCAGATAACACTTTTTGGTACACCTCAGGGTAGTGCTTTTTTAATTGGTACACCGGTGAAGTATCAGTAGACTTAAACATGTTTTCAAACATCCGTCTGATTTCAAAATTCTCTTCTATGGCATTAAAATCTTGAGAGGTTATCGTGTTTATGATCGTGTTTACTTCAGTATGAATTACTTGAACACTTTCTTCTATGAGTAACTCTTTATTAGCAAAATATTTATAAATCGTTTTTTTTGAAATACACATTTCACCGGCAATATCATCCATGGTGATACTTTTGAAACCAAGTTTCAAAAACATCTCTTTTGCTTTGGATATAATTTTCTCTTTCATTTTCTTTAATTTTTAATCAGTTGTGATTTATTTAAACTGTTAAATTTGATGCAAATGTAATTTGGAAACTTTGAAAACCAAAATAGTTTCCTAAAGTTTATGATTATTTAACATTCGCTTTCTTGTTAAGCGGTTAATTCTAAGTTTGCCATAAACTTAATGTCTTGCCCTAAAGCTAAACCACCTGTTTGATTAAATGAAGTGAAGTTCAAACCAAAATCCTTGCGATTGATATGACCTGTTATTTCAAAAGCAGCTTTTTGATCGCCATCATATGTGTTGAATCCAATAAATTCAGCATCAAGCTCCACTACTTTTGTGATGTTTTTTATGGTTAGATTTCCTTTCAAAAAATTAATGTTTTTATTAACTTTTTCAAATGAAGTCGACTTGAAACTAATAACAGGAAATTTTTTAATGTCAAATAAGTCGTTCAATCCCAGGTGAGTATCTATTTGCTCTAGCTTTGCATCTTTATTATTGATGTCCAAATAAAATTCTATTGAAGCATCTTCTATCTCATTGTCCTCAATATCAATATGTCCGTTGAATTTATTTATGGAGCCTGCCAGATAAGCGATTATTGAATGTCTCATTTTTATCAGAACATCAGATTGATTTGAGTCAACTGTCCATTTTGTTTTCATAATTCGTTGTGTTGTATTTGGAATTTATTTAAAACCGCTAAAAATTTAAAATGTTAAATTTTCGTTGGCAAATGTAAGGTGGAAACTTTGAATACCAAAATAGTTTCCAATGTATTTTGATTTATTTAACATTTGATAATGAAACGGAGTTTGTAATGCAAATTGAATACTGTAAATTAGCCAAAAAATTATTTTATGCATTCTATTTACCAGTATCAAGAGTTTCTTTCGGATTATTTGCAATCACAATATGAAACCAAAGAACCTAGAAATCTATACGAACCCATACATTACATATTAGATCTTGGAGGTAAAAGAATGCGTCCTGTTCTTACATTGATGAGTGCAGAGATTTTTGATGCCGATTATAAGAAAGCGCTGCCGGCAGCTTTGGCTGTTGAAGTTTTTCATAATTTCTCATTGGTACATGATGATATTATGGATGATGCGCCATTGCGAAGAGGTCAGGAAACGGTTCACGAGAAATGGAATTTGAACACCGGAATTTTATCAGGTGATGCAATGCTGATTTTAGCGTACCAGTATTTCGAACAATATGAACCTATTATTTTTCGGGATTTAGCTAAGTTATTCAGCAAAACAGCTCTTGAAGTTTGCGAAGGGCAACAATGGGATGTCGATTTTGAAGAAAGAAATGACGTTACCATTCCGGAATACCTGAAAATGATTCAATATAAAACAGCTGTTTTGGTTGCGGCAGCCATGAAAATGGGGGCGATTATAGCGGAAACTTCAGAAGAAAACGCAAATTTGATTTATGATTTCGGATTGAATTTAGGTTTGGCTTTTCAATTACAGGATGATTTCCTGGACGCTTTTGGTGATCCGGAAACCTTTGGAAAACAAGTAGGCGGAGACATTATAGAAAATAAAAAAACGTATTTGTATCTTAAAGCAGTTGCTTTTTCAAAAGAAGCAGAAGCAAAAGAATTGAGACGATTGTTCTCTATTCAACCAGAAGACAATACTGAAAAAATCAAAACGGTAAAAGAGCTTTTTAACAATTCAGGTGCTTCAAAAGCAACTCAAGATGCCATACAAGATTTTACATTTAAGGCTTTTCAAACTTTGGATAAAATGAATATCAGCATAGATAAAAAAGAAATGCTGAAAGCTTTTGGTGAGAATTTAATGGGAAGAAAAGTGTAATTCAATTTCAATAACAATTTCAATAATCAATAGCAACGTTGATTTTGAAAGTTGATATTTAAAATTAACAAGAAGTAAATTGTACCACAACAACAATATTGAAAATTGCTATTGATATTGCCATTGAAATTTTAAAGATATGTTTATAGTTCCAAAAAATACGGATTTACTACTTACTGAAGCAGAAGGCGAAAACTTATATTTGAAATTAATCGAACAAATGAATAAGGATTTCAATTTGGCTAATGAAGCAATTGACTTTCCTTTGAGTATATCTCCTAATGAATTGAAGTTACAGCTTCATGAAAAAATCTATCGACTCATTCAGTATAAGTTTGCGGAATACCTCAATTTACTATACATAATTGATGTTTCAGAAGAGGAAATAAAAAAACTCGATGGTTCTGATTTAGTAGTTCTGGCAGAACAAGTCGCTTTTTTAATTCTAAAAAGAGAATGGCAAAAAGTTTGGTTTAGGAATAAGTATTCCTCCCCCAACCCCTCAGAAGGAGGGGAGAGAATTTAAAAATAAACTCTTATAAAAGGCATAAAGGCACTGCCGTAAATATTGTTTTTGTCAGTCAAAACATTGTAACGGGCGCCAATTGTTGCGTTTCCAGATCTATATCCAGCGCCAAGAAATAATCCGGTATTCCAATAATCTTGTGAATTGCTATTGGATCCCTCTAAGTTTACATTGACTCTTAATTGTTCCAGTTCAGCCGAAAGTTGGATTTCATGTATTGGATTAAATAATCCTATAACACTACCGCCATACAAATGGGAAGCGTAATAATCTCTCTGTTTTAAATATTTATATTGTAAGCCAACACCTAAAGCCACATATTCATTGAAATTGTAAATGGCACTTGGTGCTAATGAGATATCCGTATAGCCAGAACCAAAGCCTAAACCAATTCCACCCCCAAATTGCACATTTCTCCAAAACTGATTTTCTGTTTTAGGAGGCGATGTATTTTGCTGTGCAAACAAGCAACTTGAAAAAAATAGGATAATAATCACCAATAATGATTTGGAATCGTCTAAAAAGCTATTCTTTGTCATAAGTTTTCAGTTTTTTAACATTTTTCAATGTAAAAGTATCTTAAAATAAATTATAAATTTATTCTATTATTGTACTTTTGCCAAACTATTTTAACAAAAAAGTATATTCACCACATATTATGGATAGGTTTTCATTTTTAAACGCAGCACACACCGAATTTTTCGCACAATTATACGATCAATATTTAGAGAATCCAGACAGCGTTGAGCCAAGTTGGAGAAGTTTTTTTCAAGGTTTCGATTTTGGGATGACGACTTACAATGAGGAAAACAAAGTGGAGCAAGTCGCTAATAATTCAGATATCAATTTAGTATCAGATAAGCTTCAAAAGGAATTTAATGTATTGAAATTAATAGATGGATACCGTTCTCGTGGTCACTTGTTTACCAAAACAAATCCAGTTCGTGAAAGAAGAACAACATCGCCAACACTTGAAATCACAAATTTCGGACTATCAGCAGCTGATTTAAATACTGTTTTTGATGCTGCTAAGGTGATTAATATACAGCCTTGTACGCTTCAGGAAATTATAACTCACCTTGACACTATATATTGCCAGCACATTGGTGTGGAGTATATGTATATCCGTAAACCGGAAGTGGTAGAGTGGATTCAGAAAAAATTAGGGGTCAATGATAATCAGCCTAAATTTTCTTTGGACGAAAAGAAATCAATTCTAAATAAATTAAACCAAGCCGTTTCTTTTGAGAACTTTTTGCACACTAAATATGTAGGTCAAAAACGTTTTTCTCTTGAAGGTGGAGAATCAATCATACCGGCTTTGGATGCTTTAATTGAAAAAGCAGCCGAAAAAGGAGTAGAGCAATTTGTAATGGGAATGGCACACCGTGGCCGTTTAAATGTTTTGGCAAATATTTTTGGCAAATCAACCCAAGACATTTTTGGAGAGTTTGATGGTAAGGATTACGACCAGGAATATTTTGACGGAGATGTAAAGTACCATTTAGGACTTACTGCTGACAAAGTTACCAGCACTGGAAAAAATATAAATATCAATTTAGCCCCAAATCCTTCGCACCTTGAAACTGTAGGTGCAGTAATCGAAGGAATCACAAGAGCAAAACAAGACAAATATTTCCCTAACGATTTCTCTAAAGTATTACCAATCGCCGTTCACGGTGATGCTGCAATTGCAGGTCAGGGAATTCTGTACGAAATTGTACAAATGGCACAACTGGACGGTTATAAAACCGGAGGGACAATCCATATTGTAATCAATAACCAAGTTGGTTTTACAACGAATTACCTTGATGCGCGTTCTTCTACCTATTGTACGGATGTTGCCAAAGTTACGCTTTCGCCAGTATTACACGTAAACGCAGATGATGCTGAAGCGGTAGTTCACGCAATGTCATTTGCTTTGGATTTCAGAATGCAATTTGGTCGTGACGTTTTCATCGATTTATTAGGATATAGAAAATACGGACATAACGAAGGTGATGAGCCTCGTTTTACTCAGCCAGTATTGTACAAAATCATTGCAAAGCACAAAAACCCAAGAGATATTTACATGGATAAATTGCTTGCCGAAGGAGTAATCGACAGCACTTTTGTAAAAGGATTGGAACATGAATACAAATCAAAATTAGAAGTAAATTTAGAAGAATCTCGCAAAAAAGATTTAACCATCATTACCCCGTTCATGAAAAATGAGTGGAGCGGTTTTGAGCAGGTTTCAGATACGCAGATGTTACAAAAATATGATACGTCATTTCCAAAAGAAGGATTAGATTCTATCATAAAAACGGTTTCTACTTTACCAGCAGACAAAAAGTTTATTAATAAAATTAGTAAAATTGTCACTGATAGAAAAACTGGTTACGACAACAATACCATCGATTGGGGAACCGCAGAGACTCTAGCGTATGGTGCGCTTTTGACGGAAGGTTTCGATGTTCGAATTTCAGGTCAAGATGTGGAGCGTGGTACCTTCTCACACCGTCACGCGGTAGTAAAAGTAGAAGACTCAGAGGAAGAAGTTATTGTATTAAATGCAATCGAAAATAAAAAAGGGAAGTTTAATATTTATAACTCTCTTTTATCTGAATATGGTGTGCTAGGATTTGATTATGGGTACGCTTTAGCAAATCCAAATACACTGACCATTTGGGAAGCACAATTTGGGGATTTCAGTAATGGAGCCCAGATTATGATTGACCAATATATCTCTTGTGGGGAAGACAAATGGAACAATCAAAACGGAATTGTTTTATTATTGCCACACGGTTATGAAGGTCAAGGAGCAGAGCACTCCTCAGCCAGAATGGAGCGTTATTTACAACTTTGTGCCAGACATAATATGTATGTTGCCGATTGTACAACGCCTGCCAATTTCTTTCACTTGCTGAGAAGACAAATGAAAACAACGTTCCGTAAACCACTTGTTGTCTTTACACCAAAGAGTTTGTTGCGTGATCCAAGATGTGTTTCTACAGTTGAAGAGTTAGCAATAGGAAGTTTTCAAGAAACAATTGACGATACAACTGTAAACAAAGCAGATGTGAAAACACTAGTTTTCTGTACTGGAAAATTCTATTATGACATCACTGCCGAAAGAGAAAATAACGGTCGTAAAGATGTAGCAGTTGTTAGAATCGAACAATTATTCCCATTGCCGGTGGAACAATTAAAAGAGATTATTGCTAAATATCCAAACGCTGATGATTATGTTTGGGCACAAGAAGAGCCAAAAAACATGGGAGCATACAGCTTTATGTTGATGAATTTCGATTTAGTGAAATGGAGATTGGCGTCTCTAAAAGCATACGCGGCTCCTGCAGCTGGTAGTTATACAAGAGCAAAACGCCGTCAGGCCGATGCAATAAAAATGGTTTTTGATAAAAATTTATTTAGATAATAAGGAGCTATTTCCTGCTGTGCACTATATCTTTTCCTAGCTAAAGAAGCTAGAAAAAGGATGCCGTTTCCATCAGGGCTAAAAATAGTATATATAATAAACATAGGTTGTTCTAGGACAATTTAAAACTTAAAATTCATAATTTAAAATAATAGAACATGATTTTAGAAATGAAAGTCCCGTCACCAGGGGAATCTATAAAGGAAGTTGAAATTGCAACTTGGTTGGTAAAAGACGGAGATTATGTAGAAAAAGACCAAGCAATTGCTGAGGTTGATTCTGATAAAGCAACATTAGAATTGCCAGCAGAAGCAAGCGGAATCATTACTTTAAAAGCAGAAGAAGGCGATGCAGTAGCAGTAGGAGCGGTAGTTTGTTTAATCGATACGAGTGCAGCAAAACCAGCAGGTGATGCACCGGCGGCGGCAGTTGAAGCACCAAAAGCTGAAGTTAAAGCAGAAGCACCAAAAGCGGCTCCCGTAGCAGCAGCTCCAGCAGCAACTTACGCTTCAGGAACTCCATCTCCAGCAGCAAGAAAAATATTAGACGAAAAAAATATAGCGCCAGCTTCCATAACAGGAACTGGAAAAGACGGAAGAATCACTAAAGATGATGCCGTAAATGCTGTGCCTTCAATGGGAACTCCTACAGGTGGATCTCGTGGAACAGAGCGTACTAAATTATCTATGTTGCGTCGTAAAGTGGCTGAAAGATTAGTTGCCGCTAAAAACGAAACAGCAATGTTGACTACTTTTAATGAAGTAAACATGACGCCAATCAATTTGATTCGTAATGAATACAAAGATGCGTTCAAAGCAAAACATGGCGGAATAGGTTTAGGATACATGTCTTTCTTTACTAAAGCAGTAACCAGAGCGTTACAACTTTTCCCAGATGTAAACTCAATGATGGATGGTGATCACAAAATTGCTTTCGATTTTTGCGATATTTCAATTGCAGTTTCAGGACCAAAAGGATTAATGGTTCCTGTAGTTCGTAATGCTGAAAACTTGACTTTCCGTGGAGTTGAAGCAGATATAAAAAGATTAGCGCTTAAAGCACGTGACGGACAAATCACAGTTGATGATATGACCGGTGGAACGTTTACGATTACTAATGGTGGTGTTTTTGGAAGTATGTTGAGTACACCAATCATCAATCCCCCTCAATCTGGAATTCTTGGGATGCACAATATTATTGAGCGTCCAATTGCCGTAAACGGTAAAGTGGAAATTCACCCAATGATGTATGTAGCATTGTCTTATGACCATAGAATCATTGATGGTCGTGAGTCTGTTGGATTCTTGGTAGCTGTAAAAGAAGCATTAGAAAACCCAATGGAATTATTGATGGATAACAATCCTAAAAAAGCGTTAGAGTTGTAAAATTAGTTTTATCAACTTTATAAAAATATATTTCAATCCCGCTATGTTATTAAACAAGGCGGGATTTTTTTTGTAGATTAATTTACGAGTTATAAAAGCATTTTTATTTTTGTTTTTTATTGCTATTATGATTTTTAATTACATAATTAATTATATTTTATTTAAAAATAAACGTAATGTTTTGGGAATTAACCATAACATTACCACAACATTATGGATTTAGATGTTGTTGTGCATCTTTTTTTTATGTCTCATAAAATAAAGTTAAGTCCCAGTTGCAGAAGGATTTTCGACAGTTTGTATGTGTAAAATTTCTTTGTGGTACTGTATAGTTTTTAGATAGGTGTGATTTTAAATCACAACACAATACATTCATAAATTTGAGAACAACTAATACCTCAAAATTATGAAGAACTTTACTTTATTTATTTTCTTGTTGTTTTTTTTAACAGGATTCTCACAAAATGCACCAGTCACCTTTGAGAACGGACAATTCGGTTCGACATGGTCATTTACAACTTTTGAAAATGGAACTGGAGCTGGTTATTCCAAAGTTTCTAATCCATTCCCAGGAGGAATCAATAACTCAGCAACAGTTGGAAAATTTATAGCTGGCAGTACTACTTCAGGAGCTGCTCCTTATGCCGGATTTGAGACGGCTCATGCTTCGGGACTCAATGGCATTGGAACTTTTACCTTGAGCGCATCCAACAGTATTGTCAAAATAATGGTTTACAAATCAGTTATTAGTGATGTAGGAATCAAATTTGCAATAGGAAATGGTGGCGCACAACAGGAAATTAAAGTGCCTAATACTAAAATTAATGAATGGGAAGAACTGACTTTTGATTTTTCAGGGAAAATAGGATTGGTTGAAACCATCAATATCGATCAGATTATATTCTTTTTAGATTTCAATGCCAGAACTTCTGAAACGACCAGTTATTTTGACAACGTAACTTTTTCAGCAAAACCTGCTGCAACATTACCAACAGCTGCTGCGCCAACACCAACTGTAGCATCCACAGAAGTTATTTCGTTATTCAGCAATGCTTACACAAACGTTCCAGTAGACAATTGGAGAGCAGATTGGGGACAATCAGGTAACATTTTATCTGATATTCAAATTGCTGGAAATGATACTAAAAAGTACACGGATTTAAGTTATTTTGGAGTAATTACTGAAGCCAATAAAATTGATGCTTCAGCAATGCTTAATTTTCATATTGATGTTTGGACTCCGGATGTGACAACTTTTAAAATTAAAATAGTTGATTTTGGAGCTGATGGCGCGTATCAAGGCGGTGATGATAAAGAGTTTGAAATCACCCGCACCTTAACTTTAAGTGGTTGGAACAGTTTAGAAATTCCGCTTTCCCAATTTACTGGTTTGACGACAAAAGCACATATTGCACAGTTTGTTTTCTCGGGTTCTGCAGGAACAGTATTTATAGATAATGTTTATTTTAATAAGGTTGCGATTGTTGCTCCGCCACCTGCAGCTCCTTATGCACCCGTTACTTTTGAAACTGGTGAATATGGTTCTACTTGGGTTTTGACTTCTTTTGATAATCCATCGGGAGGTTCAACAGCTTCTTTGTTAGCAGCAAATCCTAATAAAACAGGAATGAACACTTCAAACACAGCAGCTAAGTTTACAGCACTGGTTGCAGGCGCGTGGTATACTGGTTTTGAAACGGCTCATGCTTCTGGTACAAATGGTATTGGAACGTTTACGTTGAATGAAACCAATAGTACGATTAAAATGATGGTCTATAAAGATGTAATCAGCAAAGTAGGTATTAAGTTGGCACGCCCTGATGGCGGTTCTACAGGTGAAATCACGGTTACCAATACTAAAATTAATGAATGGGAAGAATTGACATTTAATTTTGCTGGGAAAATAGGGGAAGGAGTTTCTACAGGAATTGATCAAATTATTGTATTTCCTGATTTTATCCCTGAAGGGACAACAAGAACGGCAGATCATGTTTGCTACGTAGATAACATTACGTTTTCTGCAAAAATAGCCACTCCTGTTGCTGCAACTTCTCCAAGTGTAGCTGCACCAACACCTCCTGTAAGAGATGCTTTGGATGTTAAATCAATCTTTAGTGATGCTTATGCTGTATATAAAGCGGGTGACTGGTGTAAATGTTGGGGGCAGTCTACGGATGTTACCGAAGAACTTATTGGGGGAAACAACACAAGAAAATTAACAAATTTCAACTATCAAGGGGTTACCTTGCCAGGTACTGAAGTTTTTGATCTTTCGAATATGACAAAAATGCACGTAGATTTATGGTCTTCAAGTGCAACATCTGTAAAAATTAATCTAATCAATCAAGGTCCTGTTGAAGCGGGTGTAACATTGACTATCGCAGCAGGTTGGAATAGTTTTGATATAGTATTAAATGCTACCAATTTTCCGGGGATAAACCTCGCTACCGTTTTTCAAATGAGTTTGTCATCAGTTCCTGCAGGGACAACGGTTTATCTGGATAACTTTTATTTTTATAAATCAACGGTTGTGGTTGCGCCAACAGAGCCAACTATTGCTGCGCCAACGCCTACAGTTTCCGCATCTAATGTTATTTCTATGTTCAGCAATGCCTACACGAATGTTCCTGTTACCACGTGGAGAACAGATTGGTCATCAGGAAGTACTTTGACAGACATGCAAATTGCGGGGAATGATACTAAAAAATATACAAACTTGAGTTATTTTGGAGTAGATGTTAACGGAATAATAGACGCGACTCAAATGTTGTATTTTCATATCGATGTGTGGACGCCAGATTTAACAGCTTTCCGAGTTAAATTAGTTGATTTTGGTGCAAACGGAGTGTATCAAGGGGGCGATGATGTAGAGTTTGAAGTGACGCGTACCCCAACATTATCTGGTTGGAATAGTTATGATATTCCTTTATCAGAGTTTACAGGTTTAACTACCAAAGCACATATTGCTCAGTTAGTCTTATCTGGAGCACCAGCCGGAAGGGTTTATATTGATAACGTTTATTTCAGTAAAACAGTTGCTAATTTAAGTGTTGCTAATTTTGAAATTTCAAAAGTGATAATGTATCCAAACCCGGTTACTAATTATTTTACAATTGAAGCCAATAGTACCATCGAAAAAGTTAGTGTTTACACTGTTTTAGGTCAGGAAGTTTTAGTCAAAAGCCCAAAAAGTAACTCCACAACTATTCAAACAAGTCAACTTTCAAAAGGAGTTTATATTGTAAAAACAGTTTTAGATGGAAAAGTAACCACCACCAAAATGGTTAAAGAATAAGTTTATTTTGGTTTGTAGTTGAAGCAGAGCGTGTCGATTTTCGATACGCTCTTTTCTTTTATTTCAACAAATACAAATAATGATTGTAATAATCCACAATCGCTTTTCCTTTCATTAAAATATCAGCGCCAATGATTCCATGAACTGGTTTTGCTTTGTGTTGCAGTAAAGCTTCATTAACGTGAGACAAATCAAAAATAACGAGTTCAAAATCGGAATCTTTCCAAGAACCAAGTTGCAATTGATTTTTTAAAGCCAGTTGGGTAAACATTCCGGTGGCGCCAGCACCAGAGGCTTTTGTCTTTGATTTTTTTGCGTCTAATAAAAACAAATCAATACTCTCAAATCCTACGCAGCTATTTGAAGCTCCTGTATCCAGAATGAAATTCCCTATCACACCATTGATTTTTGCTTTTATCAAAAGATGCTGTGTTTTAGTAATCTTAAATTTTACTTTTTTGTAGTTTTCTTTTTTAAGAATATCTTGGAGGTTCTTCATTTATGCGGAATTTATTTCAGTCATTTTTTCTGTTTTACAAAGATACATGGAGTTGTTGAAGGAATTGTACAAATCTATTTTTCTATGAGAATCTTTTTAAAACCATTTTTTCGACAAGTTTTATTCTTGTAATTTTGTACACTTAAACTTTACACTTGGAAGCAACTATAACAATCACTGATACACATACCCATTTATACTCAGAGGAATTTGATCAAGATCGAAACGAAATGATACAACGCGCTATTGACGCCGGTGTTTCGCGTTTTTTTATTCCCGCAATCGATTCTACCTGCACCCAATCGATGTATGAATTGGAGAAAAACCATCCTAATAATGTTTTCTTGATGATGGGTTTACACCCAACGTATGTAAAAGACAATTATCTGGAGGAATTGCAACATGTGGAAAATGAATTGGCTAAAAGAAAATTCTACGCGGTAGGCGAAATTGGAATCGATTTGTATTGGGACAAAACCCATTTGCCGCAGCAACAAATCGCTTTCAAAAAGCAAATTCAATTAGCCAAGCAATACAAATTGCCTATTGTGATTCATTGCCGAGAAGCTTTCGATGAAATCTTTGAAATTTTGGAGGAAGAAAAGTCAGATGATTTATTCGGTATTTTTCATTGTTTTACAGGTACTTATGAGCAGGCTTTACAAGCGATTTCGTATAACATGAAGCTGGGAATAGGTGGTGTGGTTACTTTTAAAAATGGAAAAATCGACCAGTTCCTGAACCAAATTGATTTAAAACACATAGTTCTAGAAACGGATTCTCCTTATTTATCACCAATCCCTTTTAGAGGAAAAAGAAACGAAAGTAGTTATATTGTTAATGTAGTAGATAAGTTAGCGCAAATTTATAGCCTTTCGGCAAATGAAATTGCGGCAATCACCACAGAGAATTCTAAAGCTATTTTTGGGATTTAAAGTAGAATTTACCTTATTTTGATATTTTTTTTGTTCATTTGCCCACACAAAAATTGAGAACCAAAATGCAGAAATTTGACGCTATTCGGCCATTTTATAATTCCGAAATAAACGAAGCACTTCAGAATGTTGTTAATCATCCCATGATGAAAGCATTGATGAATTTTACTTTCCCGGATGTTGCGGATGAAGTTTGGAAAGAACAACTTCGCAAAACGCATTCTATTCGTGATTTTCAGTGTAATTTCATTTACCAATCGGTCCAAAAAGTATTGGAAAAAAGCTCCGAAGGCTTGACGACTTCCGGTTTTGAAAATTTAGAACCTAATACTTCTTACTTATTTATATCAAATCATCGCGATATTCTTTTAGATACAACGTTGTTGAATACGGCTTTGTTTGAGCACGGTTTAGTGATGACTGCTTCAGCGATTGGTGATAATTTAGTCAAAAAAGCTTTTTTGAATACATTAGCAAAACTGAACCGGAACTTTCTCGTACAACGTGGCTTAACGCCAAGGGAAATGCTGCAAAGCTCAAAGCTATTGGCAGAATATATTGGGAATTTATTGCTTCATGAAAACCGTTCCGTTTGGATTGCACAACGCGAGGGAAGGACTAAAGATGGGAATGACGAGACTAATCCTGGTGTTTTGAAAATGCTTGGAATGGGTTCTGATGAAAAGAACTTGATGGACTATTTTAAGAAAATAAAAATTGTACCGGTTTCTATTTCATACGAATACGATCCTACTGATGCTTTGAAAATGCCTCAATTAATGGCTGAAGCCAATAATGAAGTATACGTTAAAGAGAAAAATGAAGATTTCATGACGATTCTTAGCGGTGCATTGGGACAAAAGAAAAGAATTCATATTCACGTAGGCAAAGTTTTAGATACAGAAATTGAAGCCATCAAAACTGAAAATGACAGCTCGAACAAGCAAATAGTAGCTTTGGCACAAGTAATTGATGATGCCATATTGAGCAATTATAAATTATGGCCAACAAATTTCATTGCGTTTGATATTGTTAACAAGACCAGTCGCTTTGCTCATTTATACACCGAAAATGAAAAATCATTATTCGAACGTAGACTTGAAATGCGAATTGATCATGACAATCCAGTTGCCTTAGACGGTTTTCTGGCGATGTATGCCAATCCAGTTTTCAATAAATTAAAATACCACGATGTTGTATAAAGCCAGAATACTTTTAATCTATACTGGAGGAACAATCGGTATGAGAAAAGATTTTGAGACGGGAGCGCTCAAAGCTTTCAATTTTAGTAAATTGTTGCAGCGTATTCCAGAGTTGAAACAACTTGATTGTGAAATAGAAACCATTTCTTTCGAAAATCCTATTGATTCTTCGAATATGAATCCTGAAGAATGGGCTAAAATTGCGACCATTATTGAGGATAATTACACTTCATTTGACGGATTTGTGGTGCTTCATGGATCAGATACCATGTCTTATTCGGCATCGGCGTTGAGTTTTATGCTCGAAAATTTATCGAAACCCGTAATTTTTACCGGATCTCAATTACCCATTGGAGATTTACGTACGGACGCCAAAGAAAACTTAATTACTGCCATTCAAATTGCATCTTTACGAGAAAATGATGAACCAGTTATCAGCGAAGTGTGTCTTTATTTTGAGTACAAATTATACCGAGGGAACAGGACTACAAAGATAAATGCGGAACATTTCAAAGCATTCACTTCTCCAAATTATCCTGAATTAGTAGAGTCTGGTGTACATTTAAAATTGAATCCAGAATTATTCTTGGCTAAAAGCCAAGATAAAGAATTCAAGGTTTATAAAAACTTAGATAACAACGTAGCGATTATAAAAATGTTTCCGGGTATCAGCGAAGCAGTTTTGGCAGCGATTTTTGATATTCCAAATCTTAAAGGGATTGTCTTAGAAACTTATGGAGCTGGAAATGCACCTACTGAAGATTGGTTTTTGAACTTATTGAAAAAAGCAATTGCTAGAGGTTTACACATCATCAATGTAACACAATGCTCCGGTGGAAGTGTTAGCATGGGGCAATATGAGACTAGTACAGGCATGAAAGAAATTGGAGTGATTTCCGGAAAAGATATCACAACTGAAGCTGCAATCACTAAGTTAATGTATCTGCTAGGCCAAAAAATTGATCAAAAAGACTTTAAAACTATTTTTGAAACTTCTTTGCGAGGAGAAATAGCATAATAGTTAGATTTTACTTTTCTAACTCATTTTTTTTATTGTTATTTGCAACCTCAAATAAAATAGAGAGGTGTCCGAGTGGTTGAAGGAGCTAGCCTGGAAAGCTAGTATGTGGGTAACTGCATCGTGGGTTCGAATCCCATCCTCTCTGCAAAAAAATAATGCTTTCCGAAAGGGGAGCATTTTTTGTTTTATAGCGTGGCAAACTTTTTAGTTTGTCTAAGCTATAAAACAAAAAAGGATCAGGCATGAAGTGCCGAGCATTAATTTTTTTGTGAGACGCCCTTCTTGGGATCAACGGAGTTAATCTCTAGCTATAGCGTGGCAAACTTTTTAGTTTGTCTAATCTATAAAACAAAAAAGAATCAGGCATGAAGTGCCGAGCATTAATTTCTTATTTTAAATATCTTTCAACAAAGAATAAATCTTTTTAAATTTTTCAAAGCTTTGTTCGTAGATTTCTTTAGAATCTTTATTTGGTAAAAAGGTTTTTCCAACTTTATTTTCGGATGGAAGGGCAATATCAGTAGCTTTAAAACCAATCAAAACAGCTCCCCAAGCGGAAGCTTCGATTGTTTCGGCTACGATTACTTTCATTTGAAAAATATCAGCTACCATTTGCAGCCAAAGTTCACTTTTTCCAAAACCGCCACTCGCCATTATGGTGATTTTGTATCTCTCTTCCGGATTTGGGAGTAAGATTTCGGTAATACTTAATAGTCCAAATAAGATGCCTTCCAGTGTCGCTCTAATGAAGTGCGCTTTGGTATGGATAATTTGGATTCCTAAAAGCGTTCCTTGGGCAGAAGCATCCCAAATAGGCGCTCTTTCGCCCAATAAATAAGGAACAAAAAGCAAGCCTTCGGATCCTGCAGGAATTGTTTCAGCTTGTTTGAATAATTCTTGGAAAGATTCATCTGTTTTTAAGATAGATTCTTTTAGCCATTGCAAAACAATTGCGCCATTATTAATCGCTCCCAGTTTCAAATACTGATTGTCCATCAAATGGTAACATTGCGTTCGCATTTCAGGATCAATAAAAGGTTTGTCAATGGGTAAACGTACCGCGCCACTGGTTCCAATAGATAACGCCATTCGGCCAGCTTCCATTGCTCCGGTTCCTAAATTTGCCAATACACCATCACCGCTACCCAAAACATAATAGAATTCATCAGATTGTCCTTTGGTTTTGTGGGTTGGACTAACTATTTTAGAAAGTTGGGATTCATCTATTTTCAAATAATCTAAAATATCTAAATCCCACTGTAGTGTGTGAATGTTCATTAAGCCAGTTCCGGATGCCATCGAGGAATCAATTACATATTCGCCGGTAAGATGATGCCAAATGTATTCTTTGATGCTAATGAACTTATGCGTTTTAGAAAAAGTGATTGTATCGTGTTCTTTTAACCAAGCAATTTTGGTCATGGGTGAAAAGGTATGAATGGGAATTCCTGTTTTTTGATAGAAATTTTTTCCCTGTTCGGATTCTTTTAACGCTTCGGCTAATGCATGCGCTCTATTATCGGCCCAAATGATAGCATCGGTGAGCGGTTTCCCCAAGTTGTCGATTGCTATTATACTTTGCATAGCCGAACTAAAACTGATGAATTCAGGCTGAATCCCTTTTGTGATTTCTTGGATGCATCCTAAAACTGACGCTAGAATTTCATCAGGTTTTTGAATGCTCCAATCTGGCTTCGGATGGTACATAGAATAGGATTGACTACATTCTAGAATCACTTTCCCGGTTCTGTCAAAACACACGGCTTTAGTTGCTGTAGTGCCAATGTCTATTCCGATGTAAAATTGCTCCATTTTTTTAGTTTAATTGGGGTTATCCCACGAGTAAATTCAGTAATAATACGCCAATCAATCCCATTATTCCAATGATAGTTTCCATAACGGTCCATGTTTTAAACGTATCCGAAATACTGATGCCGAAATACTCTTTAAACATCCAGAATCCCGTGTCATTCACGTGAGAACACATTAAACTTCCGGCTCCAATTGATAATACCATCAATTCTGGACTTATTCCTGAGCTTATTACTAAAGGCTGTACAATCCCTGCTGCAGTTAATCCCGCTACGGTTGCTGAGCCTAAAGCTATCCTGATAATTGTTGCTACAAGCCAGCCTAATACTAATGGAGAAAGTGTTGAGGTTTCGAAAAAAACAGCTAAATCAGTACCAATGCCACTGTCAATCAGTACTTGTTTGAAAGCTCCACCTGCCGCAATAATCATAATAATCATAGTTGCTGAACTCAGTGCCGAACTGGATTTATCCATTATGTCCTGCATTTTTCGACCGCGATTAATGCCTAAAAAAACAATGGCAAATAATACCGCGAGAAGCATTGACGTGGTTGGACTTCCAATAAATCCAAGTGTATGACGCAAAGAAGATGTTTCAGGCAAGGTTAATTCGCTTATGGTTGCCATAGCCATTAAGATAACAGGAATCAAAGCAGTCAGAAAACTGATTCCGAAAGAAGGCATTTCGTTTTCAGCGAATGTTTTACTTTCGAATAATCCTTTGGGTGGATTAGCGACAATTTTCTTAATGAATTCCGGGAACAGAATTCCCGCAATCAATAAAGTAGGAATGGCAATTATCAATCCGAGCAACAGCGTTTTACCAATGTCAGCCTTGAAAATTACTGCAATGGCTGTAGGTCCCGGATGAGGCGGCAAAAAACCGTGTGTCACCGAAAGTGCAGATGCCATGGCAATTCCAAGATAAATTATGGGCTGCTTCGTACTTTTTGCGACAGCGAAAACCATTGGAATCAAAATCACAAATCCGGCATTGTAAAACATCGAAATTCCTACTGCAAAACCCGTAAGCAACATCGCCCATTTGATATGCTTAACGCCAAAAGACCGAATCATCACCGAACTTATTCGTTGTGCCGCACCACTATCTGAAAGGATATTTCCCAGTATAACTCCAAGTGCAATAATCAAAATCAATGAACCTAGTGTGCTTCCAATTCCTTGTTGGAGGGAATTTAGGATGTCAGGAAAGAGCATGCCTTTTGCAATTCCCACAAAGAAAGAAGCGATAATCAACGAGAGGAACGCATTGAGTTTTACCGCGGATATCAAGACAAGTAATAAAAGGATACTTGCAATTAAGATCAATATTGACATGTACTTGAATTTGAGAAATTAAAAATTATCTTCGAATGGGTTTTTTGTGTAATCAGTTATTCGTTTTTTTCGACAGCGTGACCGCCAAATTCATTGCGAAGTGCCGCTACCACTTTTCCGGAGAAAGTATCTTGCATTTGGGAACGGTAACGCATCATTATTGACAATGCAATAACTGGAGTAGGAACACCCAAATCTAAAGCGGTTTCCAATGTCCATTTTCCTTCGCCGGAGGAATGCATAATTCCTTTGATGCTGTCTAGTTTTGGGTCTTTTGAGAAGGCATTTTCAGTGAGTTCCATTAGCCAACTGCGCACTACGGAACCGTGATTGAAAAGTTTGGCTGTTTTTTCGAAATCAATGTCAAATTCAGAATGTTCAAAAACTTCGAAACCTTCGGCAATAGATTGCATCATTCCGTATTCGATTCCGTTGTGAACCATTTTTGTGAAATGTCCGCTTCCGGCTGCACCAGTATAAAGATGTCCGTTCTCAACAGAAATATCTTTGAAAACTTGCGCGACATATTGAAATACGGCAGGTTCTCCGCCTATCATCGTACAAGCACCATGTAAAGCTCCCGATGTTCCACCTGAAGTTCCACAATCTAAAAAGTCAATGCCGAGTTCCTTGAGTTGCGAATAACGGCGTTTGGAATCTTTATAGTTAGAGTTTCCTCCGTCAATGATAATGTCGTTTTTTTCTAAAAAAGGAAGTAAAGAAGTGATCACTGCGTCTACAATTTCACCTGCAGGAACCATTAGCCAAATCACTTTTCTGTCGTTCAGTTTTTGACATAATTCTTTCACGGAATGCGCGGTTGTGATTCCTTCCTGGCCAATTTTTGTAACAAAGTCAGTATTGACATCTTGTGCTATTACTTCGTAACCGTTTCGCTGAAGATTTAAGGCAAGGTTGAAGCCCATTTTTCCTAATCCTATAATTCCAATTTGCATGGTTGTATTGTTTTAAGTCTGATTTGAAGACGTTTTTGAGTAATCGTTAAAATTTTTAAAGTAAAAATATTGGTTTTAATTTTTTAACAAGCAATTTATTCGAAAAATATTAAACTTGTTGGATTCAATATGTTAATTATTTTTTTGAGGTTTTGTATCGACTCATTTTTATGAAAGTTTATTTGTTGTCATAATCTATTAGAAAACTATCAAAATGGTATATTTGTAACGTTATAATGAGAATTGAAACCTGAAAGGTGTTTTAAGCCACCATTGAGCAATTTAAACCCAAAACAATATGCGAATTTTTCTTAGTTGTTTTCTTCTTTTATCGGTTTTGAATGTTTTTTCCCAAGAAAATACAACAACTCAAGATACTGTAATTGTAAAAGTTGATTCCTTGTATAGAGAGGATCAGTTTTATTTTGCAATAACATATAATACTTTGACGAATAAGCCATCCGGAGTGTCACAAAGTAAATTTTCTTCGGGGCTATCGGCAGGTTTTCTGAGAGATATGCCTATTAATAAAAAAAGAACGGTAGCGATTGCTTCTGGTATTGGTTTTTCATATAATAATTACAATCAGAATCTAGCCATTTCTTCACCTGCAGGAACGCCGGTATATACTATTATCGATTCGGATATTGCATATGATAAAAACAAGTTCTCTCTGCTTTCAGTTGATGTTCCTCTTGAGTTTAGATGGAGAACTTCTACTTATGAAAGTCATAAATTTTGGAGAATTTATGGAGGATTTAAATTGAGTTATTTGCTCTATGACAGATCTATTTTCAATAGTGCTGATGGGAAAGTGATAGTGACAGGAAATCAAGATTTTAATAAATTTCAGTACGGCGCTTATATTTCATCAGGTTATAATACGATTAATTTATATGCGTATTACGGTTTGAATTCGCTCTTTAAATCTGCAAAAGTAAATGACGAATCTGTTGCTATGAAGTCATTGAATATTGGAATTATATTCTACATTTTATAACCACAGCACTAATAAAAGCAACTGAGGTACAGCTCCCAGGATAAAACCTATAACCAATTCTTTATTGGTGTGTGCTTTCATTTCTAATCGTGAAGAAGCTACAAAACCATTGAGTAGAATCAATACAGCAATTATAAATGTGTTTTGAAGTTGAAGGTGTAAGCTTAATCCAATTATAAAAACCGTCAAGGAACTGATTGCTATCATGTGAAGGCTCGCTTTTATATTGGCAAACAAAAGAATAAGCGCTAATATAGTACTCAAAAGCGCACCCAGAAGAAAAAAATGCAACTCAGGATATCGATCTATGGTAATACTTTTTTTTACCAATAAAATAAGTAAAAAACAGTGAAGTATTAATGGAATTTTACGTTGTGATACTTCGGCAAGCATTATGGAATCTATGTTTCCTGCTGTACGTAATAATAAAAACACCAAAGAAGGTAAAATTACAGTTACAACCAGAACCTGAAAAAAAACAAATAGTTTTTCTTGATTTACAAACTCAGCGTCGTTAAAGGAAAGGTAAAACATCGTGGCCATTGCCGGTATGAATATCGGATGGAAAACATAGGAAAACAATGGAAGGATTTTTTTCAAAACGTCTGATTTTAATCTAAAAACAAATATAAGTAATCTGCTAAAATTAGTGAAGCTAATGCTATTGTTTCTTTTTCTTAAATAAACGGAATTGGGTATAATTATAGTATATCTAAGTCCTCGTTTTGAAAAGAAGTGTTATTTTTGAGAAAGTTTTACAAATAGCGAACTATTAAAAGAATAATTTCTAAACCAGAAATCTACTTCAATCTCTTTCTAATTCCATGAACCAAAAAATCCTAAAAAGTATTCAAAATATCCCTGCTAAATTCATTGGTAACAACACTAGTTTGGCAATAGATACCATTTCTATTGACAGTCGTTCTTTGCAAAACGGATCGCAGACGTTGTTTTTTGCATTGGTCGGAGCAAATAATGATGCACACCGATACATCAAGGATTTAATTGCAACGGGTGTTCAAAATTTTGTAGTTACTCATATTCCTGAAGAATGTGAGGGAAAAGCTAATTTCTTTGTTGTTGAAAACACCCTGATTGCTTTACAGCAATTTGCGGCAAACTATCGCAGTCTTTTTGATTTTCCTATTATCGGACTTACAGGAAGCAACGGTAAAACGATTGTCAAGGAATGGCTCAACTTTTTATTAAGTCCTGATTATAACGTGATTCGAAGTCCAAAGAGTTATAACTCCCAAATTGGTGTTCCGCTTTCTGTGATTGCGATTAATGAAAAACACAATTTAGGTATTTTTGAAGCGGGTATTTCCACTCGTTCTGAAATGGATAAATTACAGGAGATTGTCAAACCAACCATTGGAATCCTTACAAATATTGGAACTGCACACGATGAAGGTTTTGTAAGTACAGAAGAAAAAATAACCGAAAAATTAAAACTCTTTAAGCACGCTGAGGTTTTAATTTATAATAAAAATAAAATTATTGATATTGTTGTCGACCCGAAAACCAAACTGTTTTCATGGAGTTTCAATGATAAAAGTGCATCTGTTTTTGTTTCCAAAAAAAGTGTTTTAGACACGACACTTTTGAATATTGAATTCGGGCAAGAACATTTTGAGATAAAAATTCCGTTTCAAGACGAGGCATCGGTAGAAAACGCTATCACTTGTTTGATGGTTTTATTGTATTTTAAATACGATGAAAAAACTATTCAAAACCGAATGGAATTACTGTATCCAGTTGAGATGCGTTTGAAAGTCAAGAACGGAATCAACAACTGCAGTATTATTGACGACAGTTACAGTTCTGATTTTCAGTCGTTGAAAATTGCATTGGATTTTCTCGAAAGTCAAAAGCAATACAAGAAGAAAACGGTGATTCTTTCGGATATTTTTCAAAGCGGTTTATCTAATGACGAGTTGTATACTAAAGTTTCCCAGTTGATTGTTTCGAATAAAATAGATCGTGTAATCGGTATTGGAGAAACCATTTCGGCATTCGAAAAGAAGTTTGCCAATTGCATAACTTATAGAAATACAGCTGAGTTTATATCAAAATTTGATGATTTGAACTTTGCTAATGAAACCATTTTAATCAAAGGAGCAAGAACGTTTCAATTTGAAGAAATTGTTTCTTTGTTAGAAGAAAAAACACATGAAACTGTTCTGGAAATCAACCTGAATGCGATTAGTTATAACCTGAATTTCTTTAAATCAAAGTTGAAACCAAATGTCAAGATTATGGTGATGGTGAAGGCTTTTGGATATGGAAATGGAGGTTTTGAAATCGCTAAATTACTGGAACATCATAAAGTAGATTATCTGGGAGTGGCTTTCGCCGATGAGGGAATTTCGCTGAAAAGCGCAGGAATTCATTTGCCTATTATGGTTTTAAATCCTGAAACAACCAGTTTTCCGGCGATTATTCAACACCAGTTAGAACCTGAAATTTACAGTTTAAAAGGACTTCATGCATTTCTTAAAATTGCACAACAAAAGAATTTAAACCAATTTCCGATACATATCAAACTCGATACAGGAATGCATCGTTTGGGTTTTGAGGACAAAACGATTGATGATTTGATTGCTACTTTAAAAGGAAATCAAACCGTCAAAGTAAAAAGTATATTGTCACACATGGCAACGAGTGATGATTTGGAATTCAAAGATTTTGCAAATGCGCAAATTGCTTTATTTGAAAAGCTATCATCTAAATTGATGTCTGAATTACAAATAAAACCGTTGCGACATATTTTAAATACGAGCGGAATTAGTAATTATCCGGATTCACAATACGACATGGCGCGTTTGGGTATTGGTCTTTACGGCGTTTCAAATGACGCCGAAGAACAAAAACAGTTGGAAAATGTGGGGACGCTGAAATCAGTGATTTCACAAATCAGAAGTATTAGTGCCGGTGAAAGTGTAGGTTATGGCAGACGATTCATTGCGGTGAAGCCAACAAAAATTGCCACAATTCCTATAGGATATGCCGATGGAATTTCTAGAGGCTGGGGAAATGGATTGGGATTTGTGATGGTAAAAAATACAAAGGCCTATATCGTTGGCAGTATCTGTATGGATATGCTTATGGTTGATGTTACAGAGATAGAATGTTCAGAAGGAGATCAGGTGATTATTTTTGGAGAATGCCCAACAGTATCTTTTATCGCTGAAAAATTAAATACTATTCCCTACGAAATTCTTACCAGTGTTTCTCAGCGGGTAAAACGTGTTTTTTATCGATAAACATTGTTTTTTCTATATAAAGTATTAAAAGTATGTTAAAATTTAATTATTTTCGTTTTTAATATTTAACAATCTAAAAAAAAATTATGGGATTTTTCAGTGATTTCAAGGCTTCTTTAATGAAAGGAGATGTTTTAAGTTTAGCAACTGCAGTTGTAATTGGTGGTGCATTTGGTAAAGTAATCGGTTCTGCCGTTGACGATATTATTATGCCAATAGTTGGTTTGTTAACAGGTGGTGTAGATTTTACTACTAAATTTATTGCGTTAAATGGAGAAAGCTACGCTAATCTAGATGCTGCTAAAGCTGCAGGAGCTGCAGTAATGACTTACGGTAATTTAGTTCAAGCAATTATCAATTTTGTTATTATTGCATTTTTTGTTTTTGTAGTTTTAAGAGCTGCAGAAAAAATGAAAAAGAAAGAAGAAGTTGTTGTTGCTGCACCAGCTGGACCAACACAAGAAGAATTATTGACTCAAATTAGAGATTTATTGAAAAAATAATTTCCACTACATTATATATTCTAACTAAACCGCTTCATAATAGAGGCGGTTTTTCTTTTTGTTTAAAAATAGAAATATCAATATGTTGTATTTATAACAATTTGTTATTTTTTGTTAACACCCTTGTTTTGATTTCAATATTACTTACTTTTGTACTTCAAATGTAATATTCACCCGAGCCTGGAAGGCGAACGGACGAAGTAATAATAAAAATATAAGATGAGAATAGCAGTTGTAGGCGCTACCGGAATGGTTGGCGAAGTAATGTTGAAAGTTTTAGCAGAAAGAAATTTCCCTGTAACAGAATTAATTCCGGTAGCTTCTGAGCGATCAGTTGGGAAAGAAATTGAGTACAAAGGTAAAAAATATAAAGTAGTAGGCATGCAAACGGCAGTAGACATGAAAGCAGATATTGCTTTGTTCTCTGCAGGTGGCGATACTTCACTGGAGTGGGCTCCAAAATTTGCGGCAGCAGGAACAACAGTTATCGATAATTCATCGGCTTGGAGAATGGATCCGACCAAAAAATTAATCGTTCCGGAAATCAATGCATCTGAATTGACTGCAGCGGATAAAATCATTGCAAATCCTAACTGTTCTACGATACAAATGGTATTGGTTTTGGCTCCTTTGCACAAAAAATACAACATCAAACGTGTGATTGTTTCTACCTACCAATCCATCACTGGAACAGGTGTAAAAGCAGTGCAACAATTAGAAAATGAATACGCAGGTGTTCAAGGTGAAATGGCGTATAAGTACCCAATCCACAGAAATGCGATTCCTCAATGTGATTCTTTTGAAGAAAACGGATACACTAAGGAAGAGATGAAACTGGTTCGTGAAACTAAAAAAATCTTAAGTGACAATACGATTGCTGTTACAGCAACTGCGGTTCGTGTGCCAATTGTAGGCGGACACAGTGAAGCGGTAAACGTAGAATTCTCAAATGATTTTGACGTAAATGAAGTCCGAAATATTTTGCATCATACCGATGGCGTAGTGGTTCAGGACAACAATGATACTTACACGTACCCAATGCCAATGTATGCACAAGGAAAAGATGATGTTTTTGTAGGTAGAATTCGTCGTGACGAAAGCCAGGAAAACACATTGAATATGTGGATCGTTGCGGACAACTTGAGAAAAGGAGCAGCGACAAATACAATACAAATAGCAGAATATTTGATTGTAGCCAAATTGGTGTAAATCAATTTTTACTTTAAAATGAAACCATTTGTTTCACAAAAATATATTTTGTGAGACAAATGGTTTTCTTTTTTGCTGTTTTTGTTACCTTTGGCTCGAATGAAAAAGAATAAACTCATAGTAAGTCTTTCTCTGATTGTTACAGTATTGTTCTCAATGCTGTTCCAGTCATTTCATACCTATGAGCATTTGGAAAAACAACTTTCCCAAAAGCAGTGCCACCATAAATACAATGTTACTGGTACGGAGATAACGCACCAACACCACAAATTAGACCATTGTTATGTTTGTGAATTCGCTTTTGGCAGTTATATTACTCCAAAAGATTTCTCCTATCAATTGTACTCCAGTTTTGTAGAAACTCCTTATTTCTTTACTACAGCGGAAACGGTTATTTCGTTTTCCGGCAGTTTGTATTCCCTTCGAGGTCCTCCAGTAAATAGTTTAAGCTGAATTTATTTCAGTTTCTGTTGAATTCATTTCGGCACGTTTCACACGTTTTATTTACTAAATAATTCCAGTCTCGGCTCCCTCTCCTTTGGAGAAAGCTGACAGCAGGAATACTACAATCATTTTCAATGAAAAAATTTATCATAGCCCTATTCTTGGGGTTTTCGGCGATGCTTCAAGCGCAAAACACCCTTTCGGGAACCGTAACTGATTTAAAAAACCAACCCATAAAAGGCGTTTCAGTCTATGCATCAGAACTGCATAAAGGAACCACAACAGATGAAAACGGAAAATATACGTTTTCAAATCTGCCCAATAGAAACTTAAAAATCAGCTTTACGTTCGTAGGATTTGCAACCCAAAATAAAACCATAACCAGTCTTCAAAAAGAAAACACACTTGATGTTATTCTCGAAGAGGCAATTTTTGAAATGGACGAGGTAATCGTCTCTACCGCTTTTAATAAAATTCAATCGCAAAACGTGATGAAAGTGGAGCACGAAAGTATCAAAAATTTGCAGCGAAAAGGAACCGCCACTTTAATTGAAGGGTTGGCAACTATTCCCGGAGTTTCTCAGGTTTCTACCGGAACTTCTATCGGGAAACCGGTAATTCGTGGTTTGAGCGGCAATCGTGTTTTGGTATATTCTCAAGGCGTTCGAATAGAAAATCAACAGTTTGGTGACGAACACGGTTTGGGATTGAACGATTCAGGAATAGAGAGTGTTGAGGTAATCAAAGGACCGGCTTCTTTGTTGTACGGCTCCGATGCTTTGGGTGGTGTTTTGTATTTTAACCCGGAAAAATTTGCCGATGCGAATACTTTTAAAGCAAACTTCAGTCAAAAATATTTCTCGAATACCGCCGGAAGCAATTCTTCTTTGGGTTTGAAAACATCCACCGATAACTGGAAATTCATGGCTCGTGGGAGTTATAACACCCATTCTGATTACAAGATTTCTGGTGGAGACCGAGTGACAAATACCCGTTACAATGAAACCGATTTCAAAACAGGAATTGGCTACAGCAATGCTAAATTCTCAAGTGTATTGCGTTACAATTACAATGAATTGGATTTAGGAATTCCGGAAGATGGCATAGCAGATCAAACTACGAGCAAGAAAACTGGATTTCCAAAACAAGGCGTTTTTAATCATTTATTGAGTTTAAACAATGTTTTCTTTTTCGAAAAATCAAAATTGGATCTTGATTTAGGTTATGTTGCCAATGATAGAAGTGAGTTTGAAGACAGCGATGTGGCCATTTTACACATGAAACTGAAGACTTTTAATTACAATGCAAAATACCATTTACCAAAAATGGGAAAAATAGAAACTATTGTGGGTGTTCAGGGAATGCACCAAACCAATACAAATTCAGGAGAAGAATATTTAATTCCGGATGCTGTTACGAATGATTTTGGTGTTTTTGGAACGGCAAATTATGAGTGGAATTCCAATGTTTTGCAAGCTGGATTGCGTTTCGACAATAGAAATATTACTACGGATGCGCAAGGAATTGCAGGTGAAGAAGGTTCTTTTGAAGCAATCGATAAATCATACGATAGTTTTAATGCGTCGTTGGGTTACAAAACCAATCTGGCCGATGATCTAACGTTGCGTTTGAACGTAGCTTCGGGATTTAGAGCGCCAAATCTTGCCGAATTAACTTCTAATGGAGTGCATGAAGGAACGAATCGCTATGAAGTAGGAAACAGCGATTTAGAAACGGAGCAAAATGTACAAACGGATTTAAATTTAGAATACAAAACGGATCATTTTGAGTTTTTTGTAAACGGTTTTTACAATCACATCAACAATTATATCTACACTTCGCCAACAGGAGAAGTGATTGACGAAAATGCCGTGTTTGATTATGTTCAGGATAACGCCAAATTATACGGAGGCGAAATTGGATTGCATTTTCACCCACATCCATTGGATTGGTTGCATTTTGAAACGAGTTTTGAAACGGTTACCGGCGAAAAGCAATCCCGAAGTGTCGGGAGAGATTACTTGCCGTTAATCCCTGCTAACAATTGGAACAACACCATTAGAACCGAATTCAAAATCAAAAACTGGTTGGAAGATGGTTTTGCAACTTTGAATGTTTCCAGTACGTTCAACCAAAAAAATGTAAGTGGATTTGAGACAGAATCGAGTGGTTATAACTTGGTAAATCTAGGTTTTGGCGGCACAGTAAAACTGGGTAAAACTGCTTTTGATGTGAACATCAACGGGAATAATTTATTTGATAAAAGATACATTGCGCATCTTTCCCGTCTAAAAACGGATGGCATTCCAAACATTGGAAGAAACATCGTTTTTGGTGTGAATTTTAATTTGTAATTTATTTGGATGAGCAAAAAAACAAAAAACGCTATTCGAAAGAGTAGCGTTTTTTTTGGTTTTAAGTACAAAAAGCATTGATTACAATTTCAGTGCTTTTTTCGTATTATTGTATATAGAATCGAATGAATTTTTATAACCCGAAATAATGATGCTACAAAACCAATCTGTAATTCCTGATATTAAAGCCATTATAACAGCTTCGAAAGACAAAGCGATTAGAGCGGTAGATAATGAAAGAACCTTGATGTATTGGCATATTGGGCAACGTATCTTCGTGGAAGAACAAGACGGAAAGGACCGTGCAGACTATGGAGAATATTTAACAAAATACATTTCACAACAGTTAGAACCCGAGTTTGGAAGCGGTTTTTCAAAACGCCAAATAGAATTATTTAGACAATTTTATCGCTCTTTTCCAATTGCGAACGCATTGCGTTCGCAATTGAGTTGGACGCATTACAAACTAATTATTCGTCTTGATAGTCAAGATAAGATTGACTTTTACATAGCCGAAACGGTAAAAAACAATTGGAATACCAGACAATTAGAGCGTCAAATTTATAGCAGTCTTTGGGAACGCCTTTTAATCAGCAATGATAAAGAAAGCGTACTCGCCGTTGCCAAAAATGAAAAACTACCTTCAGATGCTAAAGAGATTATAAAAGACCCGATGTATCTGGAATTTTGGGGCTAAAACGGGAAGCGGCTTACTACGAAAGGGATTTAGAAAGCGCCATAATTACTCATTTGCAAGATTTTTTATTGGAATTAGGAAATGGTTTTTCATTTGTCGCCAGACAAAAAAGAATACACATTGATGGCGATGAATTTTTTACAGACTTAGTTTTTTATAATAGAATATTACAATGCTTCGTCATTATCGAAATCAAAACAGATAAACTTACGCATCAGGATATAGGTCAACTACAGATGTATGTCAATTATTATGATCGAGTTGAAAAACTGCCTCGTGAAAATCCTACTATTGGTATTTTGCTTTGTGCTAATAAGAATGACGGTGTCGTGAAATTTACGTTGCCGGAAAACGAGAAAAATATTGTAGCCAGTCAATATGAATTATATCTGCCCACGGAACAACAGTTATTGGAAGCTGTGAATGTTGAATTGCAGAATTTTGAGCAAGGAAAAGAAAGTGAATAACGCACCGTTTAGACACAGATAATGACCTGAATATATAGAATTATCTCGCTGTAATATCAGTGTAAATCCGTTCAATCCGTGTCATCTGTGGCCTAATTTGAATTACGTCCGCAGTGCGGACGCAATTGCACTGGTTCTGAAATACGCTAAACTTTTAATCTAAATAATAATTCGTAAAAAATTTGAGCAATTCATGACGGAAAAAATAGTTGCAAACTCATTTAAACCAAATCCTATTCGGAAGACTAGCTTTTTTGGTTTTATTTAAGACTTGGTCAACTTTAGAACACTAACTATTTCCTTATTTTTGTAACAACCTAAAAAATTAACTAATGAAAAAAACTTTTTTAATAATGGCTGTATCTTCTGCAATGGCGACTTTTGGCCAAAACCAAAAACCGGTAACTTATCCCACAACCACCAAAGGGGAAACTGTTGATGTGTATTTCGATACTAAACTTCCGGATCCGTACCGCTGGCTTGAAGACGACAAATCTGCTGAAACAGGAGCTTGGGTAAAAGCACAAAACGAAGTGACTTATGGATATTTGGCTCAAATTCCGTTTCGTGATGCGTTAAAAGCAAGAATGGAAAAACTGTGGAATTACGAGAAAATAGGAGCGCCTTTCAAAGAAGGGAATTTTACGTATTACTACAAAAATAACGGTTTGCAAAACCAATCGGTGTTGTACAGAAAAGACGCCAAAGGAACCGAAACCGTTTTCTTAGACCCAAACACTTTTTCTAAAGACGGAACCACTTCGCTTGGTGGATTGGATTTCTCCAAAGACGGTTCTAAAGTAGCGTATGCCATTTCAGAAGGTGGAAGCGACTGGAGAAAAGTCATCATTATGGATGCCATTACCCAAAAAATTATTGAAGACACTATTGTTGATGTGAAATTCAGCGGAGTTTCTTGGAAAGCAAACGAAGGTTTCTACTATTCCAGTTATGACAAACCAAAAGGAAGCGAATTATCGGCAAAAACCGACCAACATAAACTGTATTTCCACAAATTAGGAACCGCACAAAAAGACGATAAAGTGATTTTTGGTGCCGACCAAAAACGCCGTTATGTAGGCGGTGGTGTGACTGAGGATGACCGTTATTTGGTTATCACAGCTTCTAATTCTACCTACGGAAACGAGTTGTACATCAAAGATTTGACAAAACCCAACAGTCCTATTGTGACTATTGTGGATAATTTCAAAAGCGACAACAACATCATCGAAAACGAAGGCGGAAAATTATTCATAGAAACCGACTTGAATGCGCCCAACAAACGCATCGTAACTGTGGATGTGAACAACCCAAAACCGGAAAACTGGAAAGATTTCATTCCAGAAACGGAGAATGTGTTGTCTCCATCAACAGGTGGCGGTTATTTCTTTGCTAATTATATGAAAGATGCTGTTTCGGTGGTGAAACAATATGATTATTCTGGGAAACTGGTTCGTGAAATTAAATTACCTGGCGTAGGAACTGCCGGTGGTTTTGGCGGAAAGAAAAAAGAGAAAACATTGTATTATTCCTTCACAAATTACATTACTCCGGGTTCTACTTTTTCATTCGAACCACAAGCCGGAACTTCGGCGGTGTATCAAAAACCAAAAGTAGATTTTGACAGCGAGAAATACGAGTCCAAACAAGTGTTTTATACTTCTAAAGACGGAACCAAAATCCCGATGATTATCACCCACAAAAAAGGATTGAAACTCGACGGGACAAATCCAACGATGCTTTATGGTTACGGAGGATTCAACGTGAGTTTGACACCAAGTTTCAGCATTGCCAATGCCGTTTGGATGGAAAACGGAGGCGTTTATGCTGTTCCTAATTTACGTGGTGGTGGCGAATACGGGAAAAAATGGCACGATGCGGGAACCAAAATGCAAAAACAAAACGTGTTTGATGATTTCATCGCTGCGGCAGAATACCTGATTGCTGAGAAATATACCTCTTCACAATACCTAGCCATTCGAGGTGGGTCAAACGGAGGATTGCTTGTAGGCGCTACCATGACGCAACGTCCGGAGTTGATGAAAGTCGCTTTACCGGCTGTGGGTGTGATGGACATGTTGCGCTACCATACCTTTACCGCAGGAGCAGGTTGGGCGTATGATTACGGAACGGCGCAGGACAGCAAGGAAATGTTCAGCTACATCAAAGGGTATTCTCCTGTACACAACATACAAAAAGGGATTCAATATCCGGCAACCATGGTCACTACAGGCGATCACGATGATAGAGTAGTGCCGGCGCACAGTTTCAAGTTTGCTGCCGAATTACAGGAAAAACAAACCGGAACAAACCCAACCCTAATCCGTATTGACATCAATGCAGGACACGGCGCCGGAAAATCCGTGGCGGCAACCATTCAGGAAAATGTCGATATTCAAGCCTTTACCTTATTCAATATGGGCGTAACCGAATTGCAAAAATCACCTAAATAAGATTTATTTTTAGGAGCTTATTCCTGCTATCCGTTACAATCTTTATATCCGCCGAAAAGTCGGAAATAAAGGATTTTCACTGCTATCAGGGCTAGGGCATTCGATTCCTCACACGATTTTCATTACGAGAAACGTGATAATCACAGCATAAATTGATAAGAAATTCAAAAAAACGCTATTCGAAAGAGTAGCGTTTTTTTTGTAGAATAGAGCTCTCGCTAAATTTCTTCGATCCCTAATGATTTAAAAAAATCAAAAGTACCATCATACATGAAAGTTGGTCTTGTAATATCTTCATTATTACCGAATGGAATATAGATTACCATTCCTTGTCTTGCTCTTGTAAGTAAAACTCTGTAGGAATTAATTAAATAGTTAGTAATGTCATTACTATTTATATTTTGCCACTTTGTGCCTTTGAATTTTCTATAGTTCCAGTGATTATTATCGTAGAATAAATCACCATCCCAAGCGATACAAGTCCAATCTAATTCTAAGCCTTGAATGTCAAATTCTGTTGCAACTTCTTCTAAAAAGTAAGAAGAACGAATATCATCTTTATCATTCAAAAACCAAATTGGGGCATCAATTTTAGCTTTCACATTTAATCCAAAAGGTCTCAAGCGAATTCCGCCTGATGATGCTACAACACCATTTCTTTCCGAACCTTTCGCAGATTTTCTTAACCAGTTTCTGGCTTTGTCTAAATCTCTTGTTATTTTAATTGGATAATCTTTTTTGATAAAATCAAGATAAATACTTTTAGATTTTTCAATATCATTATTAATTATCTCTTGAATAAAATTTGATAATTGCTCACTTCTAAAGGATCTATATGAAACTGATAAATGCAATTCATCTTTTTTTATGGCCTTTCTTTCTTCCAAAAGCTTTAAAACATTTTTATTTTTTATATAATTTTGGTCTTCAACAATTTTTGAAGAATAATAAATATTCCAATCATTGAACTTATCTGAAAAAGGTCTAATCCATTCTTCTAATCCAGCTTCACCGGTATTAATTTCTTGTCCGCCTCCAATTAAGCAAACTACAGTACACCAATCTTGATGTCTGTCCATTACTTCAATAAGAAATTCGGGCTCTGATTTATTAAAATCATGATTTCCTTTATTTTTTTTCATAAAACTTGATGCTTTTTCTTTCGTCCAAGCTCTTTGTGCTTCGTCAAAAATTGTAACTCTTTCTATTGGTGGTTTTTCATCTTTAATTGAAGCGTCTCTAAAATGATGAATATTTTGGATAAATGATTTTACTTGCGATTTTGCTATATCTTTTGTTAAGCTTTCGCCGTTTTCTTTTGCTGTAATTACTTTGTCTCTGGCTAATGCTTCTCTTAGTACATCAACTAAAGGTCCATTTCCGGATAGAAATACAGCATGCTCATCTTCTTTGTAGTTGGAACGAAGATTTGCGATATTTAATCCTGCTAAAGTTTTTCCAGCGCCAGGAACTCCAGTAATAAAACATATTGATTTTCTATTGTTGTCTTTTGAAAAGTCAATGATGTGAGAAATACAATCTGATGTTTTAGATAGATTCTCTTTTCCTGAATCACTTCTTGAAATTTCATTGACATTATGTTTTTTATATAATGCCGTTGCTGCTTCAATTATAGTCGGAGTGGGTTTGTAAATAGAATTTTCCCAATATTCAATGTCAATTGTTTCTGTTTCTTCAAAATGTAATAATGCAGCATTAATTACCTCTGACAAATTACTAGAATTCGCATAAATTGTTTCATGTAAATTATCAAAACTAGGACAGTAAATATTTTCTAAAGAAGGTGCTTTATCCGCGACCAAAATTGGAATTATTATTTTGTTATGACTTCCTTCGTGAAAATTATTCAAATCTAAACCATAATCAAAAGCTTGATTGGTTGCATATTTGTCATAGGCATTTGACCCAATTTTAAACTCTAAAACAAAAATGCAGTTGTCAATGATTAATATATTATCAACTCGCTTTCCCATTCTAGGAATAGTAAACTCAAAATATATTTTTCCAGTAAAAACGGAGATGGTTTCTTTTAGAATTTCTATTTGACTTTTCCATGCATTAGATTGTAGAATATTCAATTTATTCAAATCATATTGTCCAGAAATCTTACCATAAATAGTTTGGGAATTTTCATCAATAAATTCATTAATGAAATTGGAATAGTAGGCTCTATTCATCAAACAAGTCTTTAATTTTTACATCAAGAGCTTTTGCTAATTTTTCAACGACTTCAATTGAAACATTTCTTTCTCCTTTTTCAATAGTTGGTAAGTAGGTTCTGTCAATTTCAGCAAGATTTGCAAGCTTTTCTTGTGAAAGACCTTTTGCTTTTCTTAGCTCTTTTATTTTTAAACCGAGTTTTTGCTTAATATTCATGTTAACAAATATTACAAAATGTGGTCTATATTGCAACGGAGTACAGTCCGGTTTTTATACCTTTGAAATAAATCAATTATTATGGAAGCCCCAGAAAGACATGACTTTTATTATTGGACATTTATTGAAAATTATTACCCTAATTATTATTCCTGTGATGATATTTTGTTGAGTAATATTCTTCTTGGAAAACTAGAGGGTCAAGAAATTTGTAACGAGGATGAGGTAATTGTTCAAGATTGGGATATTAAAAAACAATTGTTAGAACTAGATAAAGATATATTTTCAAAAGCACTAAAAAATTATTTTGAAATTAAGTATCTTTAAAATCCAATTCTTTTTAAACAATGACACGACTTGAAAAAATCGAATATTTAGAGCAACTTCTCAATCAAACAGAAGAGAATTATGCTGACACTTTCAAAGCAGACATTACAATGTTCTTTGATGATAATTTTTCTGAAGAAAATTCCCAACTACAGTTTTTGGACAATCTAAATTCAAAACAAGCAATTGAAAATTGGGTTGATAAATTAACTTCTCGATTTGTAATGAAATTTGATTCAGAGTTTGAAACCGAGAACGACTTCATATATAATTATTTAGAAAATGGCTAATCCATTCCCTTCCTTAAATTCGATTTTTCTGCTATTTATTTTCCCAATGTTTTATTAATTGGTTCGGTTTTTTATACTGCAATCGGTAAATTTGAGAATAGAACATTAAATAAATAAAAACATGACAGTACAAATCAACACAGACAACAATGTAGAAGGACACGCACGTTTGAAAGCGTATATAGCGGAGGAATTAGGAACAGCTTTGGCGCGTTTTGAAGATAAAGTAACCCGTTTAGAAGTGCATCTTGCAGACGAAAACAGTGATAAATTCGGAATCAATGACAAACGATGTCTTATCGAAGCCCGACCAGTAAATATGCAACCTGTAGCGGTTACAAATCATGCCGATACTACAGAGAAAGCCTTTCACGGTGCCTTAGACAAAATAAAAAAAGTGTTGGACACGGCTTTCGAAAAACAGAAAGCGTATTAAATAGTTGCCTTTTGGCAAACAAAAAAATGACACTGTCTTTATAGGATAGTGTCATTTTTTTTTGGGTTGAGATGCTAACTTTTGTAGTTGTATCTCTTTCAAACTTCAATAGGGATGGCCGCTTAGCAGGACAGGAATTTTTGTTATGTTTATTTAAACCATTAAGAAATTAAGACAATTAAGTTTTATACTTAATGAACCTTAATTTCTTAATGGTTCAAGAGAATATCCCTTTGTTTTTATAACCAGCAAAGTTTCCGATTGGTTATTAGTAACAAATAGTCAAAAAAATCAGTTCAAATCCATGTAATTCATCTCCGATTTTGTTCTTAACAATACGAACGATTTGAATTTTGGAAGGGTTACTTATCAAACAATAAGGTTGCTAATGCTTCGTCTCTTTTATAGACATCTTCATAGAAATGTACCACGCCGTCTGCATCTACCCAAGCGGTAAAATAACCAATGTATACCGGAATTTTGTTTTTGAGCGTGTACCAATATTCCTCTCCGCTGTTCATCGCGGTTTCTATCTTTTCAGGATTCCATTTTTTATCGTCTTTCATAATCATGGCAGCAAGTTCTTTTGGCTTGGCTACACGAATGCAACCGTGGCTAAAAGCACGATCTTCCTTGCCAAATAAACTTTTGGAAGGTGTATCATGTAAATAAATCGCATTCGAATTTGGGAATAAAAACTTCACTAATCCCAATGAGTTTTCAGGTCCGGGTCTTTGTCTTACATTGCTGTCTTTCCATTCCATGTCGTGTTCGGCCAAGTAATTTGGATTCTTTTCAATAGCAGGGAGAATCTCTTTCTTTAAAATACTGGTTGGCACATTCCAATACGGTCTGAATACGATATACTTCATTGGCGCACTAAAAATAACGGTTTTGTGCATCGCTTTTCCCACAACAACTTTAGAGCGTAATTCTGGTTTTCCATCTCTGAAAAAAGTCAGTTCATAAGCTGGAATATTCACCACGATTAATTCCTTGGATTTGGTGATGTCATTCGAAATCCATCGGCAACGTTCCATATTGACCATTACAGTTTTGATACGATCCGCTACAGAAACATTCATATAATTGATGTGTTCCGGCAGAATCGTTTTGTTCAGCAAATTGCCACTTCTCTTTTTGAATTTCAAAATTCCGTTAGCTAATTCTTCATCATACACGGCACTTTTTGAATCTCGGGAAATGTCATTGGTGATAAACAAACGCGTTCTGATTTGCGCAATGGCAGTGGCACTGTCGCCAGGTTTATACGATTTTACATTTGGATCTAGCGCAATCGTTTTCCAGCCGCCTTTCTTTTCTATTTTGCGGTATTCCTGCAATACATCTCTAAGCAGGTAATACTGTTTCAAAACGCCTTTTTCTTCTTTGTGAATTAACGAAGGGTCGATCAACAACGAATCTAAATAATTGACATACGATTGTCTTTTTCGAGGTAAAAACCAACCTAACTCTTTCGATTTTTCAGCATCGATGCCATCGTACACTTTATCCGCATAAAAGAAGTATAGCGCAGAACTCAATAATTCAGTGTCAATAGTTGCTTTTTGATTGTCGTCCGGATTATCATAGATATCGTCTAGTTTTTCTTTGTATGGAATCACGGTTTCTATACCTTCCTTGCTCAAATTATTCACTTTATTGTATAGCAAACCTGCAAACTCATTGAGTCCGTCTTTGTCAAACCAGATGTAATGAAATTGATGCTTGCGATATAATTTTTCTACATCTCCTTGGTAGCTTTTCAGTTTTGGATATTTCCCAAAGAAAGTTTTGATTTGGGTACTGTCAAAAGCAATTTCAACGGTGTTTAAACTCGTTTCCTTTTTAGGTTCATTTACATCTTTCTTTTTACAGGAAATGATGGTGGATAGTATTGCAAAAGCAACAATTAGTATGGGGGAAAATAACTTTTTCATAGGGTAACTTTTAATTCGTAAAGAATTCATTTAAGGCATTACAAAAATACGTCAAATCACGTATGCTACTACCAGTGCTGAACGGTCTGTGTTTTTCAAGGTTGAAATCGCATCCTTAATTTAACGGCATAAGTGAAGGTAAAATATTTCGTAAGTATCTATAAATAAATTAGTTATGATTTTATTTTTGTTTTCTAAATGAAATGTTTTTGTCCAATAAACTTTTAAAAATCCAAAAATTATGAAAAAAATAGTACTACTTGATGTAACTATTTTGCTGTTTTTGTCTTGTATTTCAGTAGAGTAGGGTATTACTTTTGAGGAAAGTCATTGTTTTTTGAGGATATTACAGCTTGTAAGTATTTCAGATGATTTCCAGATTTTTCATTATAAATGGTGCTCCGCTCGAACTGACACACGAGAACTAGAATTGTAATTTGTAGTTTCAAATCAGCAGGAGAACCAGTTTTTATGCTACCTTGTATCTTAAACAGTAAAGGAATACGCATGAATCAATTTTGGCAGGGCGCAAAAACATATTTTAAAACAGCGGGTTTCAGGAAAATAATCAAAAGAGTTGGTTTTTTCTTTCTGGGAGTAGTTGCACTTTTTCTAATATCTTCTGCGTTTTTAGCACTTTATTTTAACAATAATAAAGCGGAAATTATAACCCAGATTAATGCTAAAATCAACGAAAATATTACGGGTACAATCGATATTGGCGATATCAGATATAAGTTTTTAAAGGGTTTTCCCAATATGACTTTGGTGTTAAGCCAAGTAGAATTGAAAGACAGTTTGTGGGCCGTTCACAAGCGTACGTTACTCAAAGCGGAACAAATTGAGATTCGCATCGATCTTTTGGACTTGCTTTCAAATGAGATTAACATCGACAAAATCGAAATTCAGAAAGCTACTTTGTATTTGTTTAAAGGAAAGAACGGAATCGTAAATACCGCTATTTTTAGGCCTCAGCCAAAAGGTGCGAAACCAAAAAGCTCGACCACTTCCTCCGTCAATGAAATTGTTTTAGACCAAGTGCATTTTATCTCCGAAAATCAACTGGGAAATAAGTTATTTGATTTTGATGTTCTCGCCTTAAGAAGTAAAATAGATTTCAATGATGACAATTGGCATACGAAACTGTATCTGAAAACGTTTGCCAAAAACATGGCTTTCAATACCCAAAGAGGGAGTTTTATTAAGGATAAAATCGTGGAAGGAGTTTTGATAGTTGACTTTTCGAACCAGAAAAACCAGATTAGTGTGGCAACCGAGAATCTCGAAATAGGGAAAGAACGGTTTGACATTAACGCGCATTTTAGTTTGGACAAAAACAAGTCGCCTTTTGATATTGCCATTGCCACAACTATTTTATGGAAGGATGCTTCGGCATTATTGAGTGCGAATATCAGCGACCGAATCAATCAATTTGACTTGAAAAAGCCAATACGTGTGGGCTGTACGATTATTGGCGATATGAATGCCACGGGCGATCCGGAAATTGTGGTGACTACAAAAATAAAAAATAATGAACTGAAGATACCGGACGGAATCATTTCCGACTGTAGTTTTGAAGCCAGTTTTACCAATCAATATGAAAAAGGCGCTGGCTGTAATGATGTTAATTCTACCATTACTTTAACGAATCTTTCGGGGAAATATAAAACGATTCCTTTTACAATTCCAATCGGAATTATTTCCAATTTTGAGAAAACAACGGCGGCAGGAAGTTTTAAATCAGATTTTAATGTGTCCCGATTGAACGAGATAGTTACTAAAGATTTTATCCATTTTTCTGATGGTCAAGCCAAAGTGAATCTGGAATTTAAATTTGATATTTTGGATTTAAAAATACAAAAACCGTTGTTCACGGGAAATGTAGCCGTTAAAAATGCAACGGTAAATTATGGTCCGCGGAATTTGACTTTCGTAAAAACAGACATTCAGCTTGACTTTACGGAGGAAGCGCTTTTGATAAAAAAAATTAATTTTAAAGACCGTCGCAACGCGGTTTTTATGGAGGGAAAAATTGATAATTTCCTGACTTTGTATTACGAAAACCCAGAAAAAATGATTGTGAATTGGGATATTTACGCTCCTTTTCTGGATGTCAAACAGTTTGTGGGTGTCATTACTCGTTCAGGGCAGAAATCCCCAAAAAAGCAGTATAAAAAAGATGATTTTTCAGAGGAACTGTATTCCGTAATTGATAAATGCCAAGTGGTTTTGCATTTAAAAGCAGATAAAATGGTGTATAGTAAATTAGAGGCGACTAATGCTAAAGCCACGGTTTTATTGGTCAATAACCAATTAATCGTAAAAAATGGTTGGGTACAGAGTTCTGGCGGGACGATTTATTTTGACGGAAAATTAGCTCCAAATGGCGAGAACTTCCTTCTGGAATCCAATGCAAAAATCAATCGGGTGGATATTGCCCGTTTTCTAACTTCGTTGAACAATTTTGGGATTCAGTCTTTTAAACCTAAAAATATAAAAGGGTTTCTGACTGCTTCGGCATCGGTTAATGGAACACTGCTTTCCGGAGGACAATTAAAAACAAATTCACTTTCCGGGGCTGCTAAATTTGATGTGAATCAAGGGGCGTTGGTCGATTTTGAACCTATTAAAAATATTGGTAAGTTCGCTTTTCTTTTTAGAGATGTCGACAATATCTTGTTCAGGGATTTGTCCGGAAACTTTAAAATAAATGGCGATTTAGTGTATGTGAATGATTTGAAAGTGAGTTCTAACGTTTTAAATTTAGATGTAAATGGCATATATTCGTTTAACAGAGGAACAAATTTGGCTATGACAATTCCGCTGAGAAATCCAAAAAAGGATGAGTTCATCACCGATAAAATAGAAAGAGCTGAAAAGCGCAATAAAGGAATTGTATTGCATTTACTGGCTGTTGACGTAGATGGGAAAATAAAAATCAGATGGAATAAAAACCACGAATAAATACCTATATCACATGAAAAAAATACTGGCTGTTCTTATCGTTCTTACTTTATCCGGATGCAAAAGCATGATAGAGAATCAAATAGTTTCAAAAGCAAACATCAATTCCGTACTTGATGCCTGGCATAAAGCCGCCGCAGAAGCTAATTATGATGCCTATTTCAGTTTGATGGCTGATGATGCTATTTTCATTGGTACCGATGCGACCGAGAATTGGAATAAAAAGGATTTTCAAGCCTATGCAAAACCGCATTTCGATAAAGGGAAAGCTTGGAGTTTTACTGCTTTGGAACGCCATATTTATTTTGATGAAACGGGTAAAACTGCTTGGTTTGATGAATTGTTGAATACCCAAATGAAGATTTGCCGTGGCTCGGGTGTTTTGGTAAAAATAGGTAAGGAGTGGAAAATAAAACACTACGTTTTGTCAATGACGATTCCAAATGAAAATTCGGATGAAGTTATAAAAGTTAAGGCTTCTCAGGAAGATGCAATGATAAAACATTGAAATCGAAACAATAAGTTTATTTAACAGAACCAGTAAGGTTAGTTTTTTTGCATAAAAAAACCTCTACTTTTTAGCAGAGGTTTTTTATTATGAATACATCATATGATTACCAGATTTTTACTCTTTTCTCTGGAGCCAGATACAAGGAATCGGTAGGTTGTATGTTGAAAGCGGTATAAAACTCAGGAATATTGCGCACTACACCATTAACTCTGAATTTTGCCGGCGAATGTGGATCAGTAGCGATTTGATTTCGCAAAGCTTCGTCACGAGTTTTATTTAACCAACATTGTCCCCAGCTTAATAACACGCGTTGTTCACCGGTGAAACCTTCTAAAACGGGCGATTCTTTTCCTTCCAGACTCATTTTGTAAGCTTTTAGGGCAATGGATAATCCGCCTAAATCCCCTATGTTTTCCCCTTGGGTAAATTCCCCATTCACATTGAGGTCAGGAAATACTTTGAATGTGTTGTACTGCGCAACTAATGCGCCTGTTTTTTGTTTAAAAGCGGTTAAATCTTCAGCTGTCCACCAATTGCGCAATACTCCGTCACCATCAAAGGTGCTTCCTTGGTCATCAAAACCATGACCTATTTCATGACCAATTACAGCTCCAATTCCGCCATAGTTTGCCGCGTCTTCTACTTTTACATCAAAGAAAGGGGGTTGTAATATGGCTGCAGGAAATACGATTTCATTAAGTGGCGGATTGTAATATGCGTTTACGGTTTGTGGAGTCATTCCCCATTCGGTTCTGTCAACAGGTTTTCCTAATTTGTTAATTTGTCTGTTGTATTCAAAAGTGGTAGCTTTTTGTTGGTTTCCATATAAATCGCCTTTTACGACTTTCAAGGTAGAATAATCTCTCCATTTGTCAGGATAACCAATTTTTGGAGTGAATTTTGAGAGTTTGTCTAAGGCTTGTTTTTTGGTTTCCGGACTCATCCAATCCAGATTTTTTATGCTTTCCCCGTAAGCTTTAAGAAGGTTTTTAACTAAAAGTGTTACTTGTTCTTTGGCTTCAGGAGAGAAGTGTTTTTTTACATAAACCTTTCCAACGATTTCACCAAGGCTATTGTTTACTCTATCAACACCTCTTCTCCATAACGGTTGTTTTACTTGTATTCCGTTAAGGGTTTTGCCATAGAAGTCAAAATTTTCATTGTCTAAAGCGGTGTTCAATGATGTTGCCGATCCATGAATGGCATTCCATTTCAGGTAGGCTTTCCAAGTGGTTAAAGGTGTTGTTTTTATGATTGTGTTGAGTGATTTGATGTAATCAACTTGTGCAACGACGATGTTTTGTTGGTTCAGGATTCCGGCGTTCTGTAACATGCTGGCCCAATTAAAATCAGGCATGAGTTGGTTCAAATCTTTAATAGCATATTTGTTGTACAGTTTTACGATGTCACGGGTTTGTTCTTTTTTCATGTGTTGGGCAGCCAAAACAGTTTCTAATGCCATGATTTTTTTAGATAAATCAGGTGCATTGGCTATTCCACCAAGTTGCAACATCTTCTCGATATGGATTACATATTTTTTTTGAATTTCTTTAGATTTGGCATCTTCAAGGGAGTAATATTCTCTATCCGGTAATCCTAAACCACCTTGCCAAGAAATAAGCATGTATTGGGTTGGATCTTTTAAATCTTCCATTACCGAAACGGAAAAAGGAATGTTGCTTCCGGATTTATTGGCGTATCCAAAATAAGCAGACAGATCAGTGTAGTTGTTTATTGCATCAATTTTTTTGTATTCCGGAAGTAAGGGCGCAATTCCTTTTTGATCCCTTGTTTTAGTGTCCATGTAGGCTTCATAAAAGTCCCCAATTTTTTGTTCATCAGAACCGGCTGCAAAATCACCTTTGGAAGAAGCTTCGATAATGGCTTTTACGTCTTCTTGTGATTTTTCATAAACCATATAGCCAGCACCGTAAGAGGCTTTGTCATCTGGTATTTTAGTATTTTTTTTCCAGGTTCCGTTGACATAGGTATCAAAATTATCACCTGGTTTAGCAGATGTGTCCATGTTTTCCTTGTTAATCCCGGAAAGGAGCAGGTCTGATTTTTCAGAAGTGTTAAAAGCACCTAACAACAAAATGGAAGATACCAACACGAGCTGTGTTTTAATTGGGTATGGTTTTGGTTTCATAAGTTGGATTTTAGAATATAAATGTAATTAAAAAAAAGCCACATTTTTATAATAAATTGATTATTAAATACTTAAAACAAAATTAGTTTTTAACTAAGAGACTTCAGCCATTGGTTTTCCTCATTTGAATGGTTTTTTAGACGAAATAGATAAATGTTAAAGCACTACAACATTGGCACTTTATAGAAAGTAAAAGTGAATTATGATGTGCATTTGAATAGGAGTAAAATAGAATGATAAAACGATGCGGTCCAAACAATAAATTTATTTAGAATCATCGGAGAAAAGCAGTTCGGCTAAACGCTCGTCCCTTATATAAATGTCGTTGTAAAAATTAATTTCTCCTAAATCATTTACCCAGGCGGTAAAATAACCAATGTGAATTGGGATTTTCTTTTTCAGGATGTAAGCCGTTTCCTTTTCGCCTTTCATGGCCTCATTGATGCGTGTTATAGGCCAATCCGGATCGTCTTTTAAAATCAAAAGCGCCAGATCTTTCGCTTTTTCAATATTAATGCAGCCATGGCTATACGCCCGGTATTCGTATTGAAATAAATCTTTAGACGGCGTATCGTGTAAATAAATATCATCAGAGTTTGGAAAGACAAACTTAACGAGTCCCAAGGAGTTTCTGGGACCGGGTTTTTGTCTGGCATTGCCATTGTTCCATTCAATGTTGTGTTTTTCCAGATAATTTTCGTCCCGTGCAATGGCATCGTTTAATTCATTTTTAATGATGCTTTTGGGAATATTCCAATAAGGACTAAACACTATTTTAGTTATATTGCTACTGAGAACAACTGTTTCGGTCATGTTTTTCCCCACAAGGACTTTTGACTCTAATATATTTACACCATCTTTTTTATAAAAGAGTTTATAGGAAGGAATGTTTATAATGATGTGTTCGTCTGCTATTGTGAGCTTTGGGTTAATCCATCGGCAGCGTTCCATATTTGCTATGATGGTTTTAATATATTTCTCTATCGGGATATTCATGCGTTGAATGTGCTTGGCTGCAATGAGATAATCTGTTTTGTATCCATTTCTCTTTTTATAATTCAATATGCCTTCCATTAATTCGGCATCGTACACATTACTTTTAGAGTCTTGTTTTAAATCTCCCGTAACGGCAAGTCGCTGTCTTATTTGTCCAATGGTTTTAGAACTGTCTTTTGGTTTGAATATTTTTTCCACAGAATCTATTGTTATGGTATTCCATTCACCATTTTGCTCTATTTGGCGGTATCTTTTTAAAACATCTCGCAGTTTGTAATATTGCCCAAACAGTTGTTTTTCGTTTTTACTTAATAGCCCAGGATCAACTAATAAAGAGTCTAAAAGATTTTCATAGGATAGATTTTTTCGAGGTAAAAACCATCCCATTTCTTCTATTTTTTCAGTGTCAATTCCTTTGTATACTTTTTTAGCATAAAAAACATACATGGATGACAACATCAGTTCTGTTTCGGTTTGATATAGATCATCCGAATTAGTGTCATTAAAAACACCGTCAATTTTTTCTTTGTAAGCTATTCGCGATTTTAAACCTTCTTCTTCCAGTTGATTTACTTTGGAATATAATAAATTGGCAAACTCAATGAGTCCTTTTTTATCAAACCAAATGGAGTGGTAATTTCGTTTTCTGTACAGCGCTTTTACATCGGATTGGTATTTTTTTAAATTGGGATATTTCTTGAAAAATACGGGAACTAAAGTGCTGTCAATTGGAATTGTGGATTTGTCAATTTTATACTTTGATAGTGTTAGAGCAAAAGTGGTTTCATTAGCCGTTTTGTTTTTATTACGGTAAGCTGAAGAGGGTAAAAAACCAAATAATATAATTGCAATGGATAAAACAAAGTGTCTCATGGCATGATTATTTGTATAAAGGTAAAGAAATATTTTATAGGTTAAAAGTGAATTAACAGTGCCGTTAAGAGTTGAAAGGGTTGTAATTGGACTAATTTTCAAAACGTTTTTTCATTTTTTCGTCTGTTGGTCGTTCGGTCTTATATATTTCCTTAATTTTGCCGAAATATTCTGAAAAAGTGGGAAGCAAAAATAAATTAAAAAGGTTCAAGGAAAACGAAACATTCGATAACGTTTTTCAACCAACGAGAGAAGTAGTAGTAGGAGATTTGTTTCCGCTTAAAGGCAAATGGAATTCGGAATTCTTCAAAAACGAAAATCCATTAGTGCTGGAATTAGGCTGTGGTAAAGGAGAATATTCAGTAGGTCTTGCCGAAAGATATCCAAATAAAAACTTTGTAGGAATCGATATCAAAGGAGCGCGTTTCTGGCGTGGAGCTAAAACGGCTGTTGATACTGGGTTGCACAATGTCGCTTTTATCAGAACCCAAATCGAATTAATCAACCACATTTTTGCTGAAAATGAAGTAGACGAAATCTGGATTACTTTTCCAGATCCGCAAATTAAATACAAACGTACGAAACACAGAATGACAAATTCAGAGTTTTTGCAATTGTATAAAAAAATCCTTAAAAAAGACGGTGTCGTAAACTTAAAAACCGACAGCGAGTTCATGCACGGATACACTCTTGGGTTGTTACACGGTGAAGGACATGAAGTTTTATATGCCAATCATAATGTGTATGTAAATGAGGGAAGTCCGGAAGAAGTAACCGCATTTCAAACTTTTTATGAAAAACAATATTTGGAAATAAACAAAGCAATTACGTATATTCGATTTAAAATTAAAGAATAATTTTCCTTTTTTGATCCTCGTATCTTGCCTATGAATTTAATTGTTTCTTTGTTTTTGGGTTTAATTACAGCCTTTGTAGGGATTACGCCTCCGGGATTAATCAATATGACAGCCGCTAAAGTGAATCTAAAAGAAGGAAAGATAAGCGCGTATTGGTTTGTTTTAGGAGCGGTAATTGTGATTTTTTTTCAAGCTACATTAGCAATATTATTTGCAAGGTACATTGAAGGCAGACCAGATGTTATTGTATTGCTGCGAGAAGTGGGATTTGTTATATTTTCAGTACTGACCATTTACTTCTTGCTGATTGCCAAAAAGCCAAAAGCGAAGAAAGGTAAAATCAAAAAAAAGAGCACATCTACTCGTTTTTTTCTTGGGATGTTGCTTTCTGCACTTAATTTTTTTCCCATTCCATATTATGTTTTTGTAAGCGTCACTTTGGCTTCTTATAATTTGTTTGTGTTTGATATTTCCCATGTTTTTGTTTTTGTTACCGGTGTGGTATTGGGATCTTTTTTAGTTTTTTATTTATACATCACTTTCTTTCAGAAAATAGAAGGCAAAACGGATTATATGATGAAAAACATGAATACCATCATAGGAAGTATAACAGGATTGATTGCTCTAATTACTTTGATTAATATTATTCGATATTATTTGAGGTAGTTTTTAAGCAGCATAAAAAATACCGTTTTACCTGATTTTATAAAATATGTCAAACGACAACTTTTTTGAACGTGTGTACGCCATCGCCAGACAAATTCCTTACGGAAAAGTGACTTCTTATGGCGGTATTGCAAAAGCTTTAGGAACTGCTCGTTCTGCTCGAATGGTGGGTTGGGCAATGAATGCGTCGCATAATCTTGAAGATGTTCCAGCGCATCGTGTGGTGAATCGAAAAGGATTGCTAACAGGAAAACTTCATTTTGACGGAACAAATCTCATGCAGCAATTATTGGAAAACGAAGGTTTGACTGTCATTGACAACCAAATTGTAGATTTCGAAAAACATTTTTGGCAACCGGAAGTTAGGATTGAGTAATCTGTAAAAGTTCAATTCATAAGGTTTGTTACGGTCAAAAAGCGATATTTTATATAATAATCGCCCTCAATTTCTTCATCAATAAATGCGATACAAATTCTTTATAATAAGAACTTTTCACAGTATCTTTGTAATCTGAAATCAGTTTAAATAAAGATAATATTCTGGTGGTAAAACACTAATAGAAAACAGTTAACTAAAAATGAAATTAGATAGAAAAGAGATTCTTAAAGCTTTAGAAACGATAACTATAGCTGGAGAAGGAAAAAACATGGTGGAGAGTGGTGCAATAGCAAATGTAGTTACTTTTGGCGATGAGGTTGTAGTTGATTTAGTATTGCATACACCGGCAATGCACATAAAAAAACGTGCCGAAGACGATATCAAAAAAACAATTCTTGAATTAGTATCTCCGGATGCTAAAATCAAAATCAATAGTAAAGTTGAGGTTCCGGACAAACCGGAAATCAAAGGAAAGTCAATACCGGGAATCAAAAATATTATTGGCGTTGCCTCTGGAAAAGGAGGAGTAGGGAAATCTACTGTGACTGCAAACTTAGCGGTATCACTAGCTAAAATGGGTTTCTCAGTTGGAATCCTTGATGCTGATATTTATGGGCCATCTATGCCAATCATGTTTGATGTAGAAAATGAAAAACCAATCTCTGTAACCGTTGATGGGAAATCAAAAATGAAACCTGTTGAAAGCTACGAAGTAAAAATTCTTTCAATAGGATTTTTTACAGCGCCAAGTCAAGCGGTAATTTGGAGAGGACCAATGGCTTCTAAAGCGTTGAACCAAATGATTTTTGATGCTGACTGGGGAGAATTGGATTTCATGTTAGTCGATTTGCCTCCGGGAACAGGAGATATTCACCTTTCAATCGTACAATCATTGCCTATTACAGGTGTTGTGATTGTTAGTACGCCTCAAGCAGTAGCTTTGGCCGATGCTAAAAAAGGAGTTTCAATGTTCATGTCTGAAGCTATAAATGTTCCTGTATTGGGAATTATTGAAAACATGGCGTACTTCACACCAGAAGAATTACCAGAAAATAAATATTACATCTTCGGAAAAGAAGGAGCAAGAAATCTTGCAGAAGATTTAGAAGTTCCGTTCCTTGGCGAAGTGCCAATCGTACAATCTATTCGTGAAGCAGGAGATTATGGTCGTCCAGCAGCGATGCAAACAGGTTCAATTATCGAAACTGTTTTCGAAGAAATCACTAGAAATGTAGTACAGGAAGTTGTAAGCAGAAACGAAAATTTACCTGCGACTGAGGCTGTAAAAATAACAACTATGGCTGGTTGTTCAGCAGTAAAAAAATAGAAATTAGAATCTTTTGAAAATGATTTATAATCTTTCAATTTTCTAATCTTTCAATCTTTAAATAAAGAAAATGACAACAGAAGAATTAACAATAGAAGTTCAAAAAGCGCTCGAAGAAATTAGACCTTTTTTGAATTCTGACGGCGGTGATATCACACTGATTTCCATCGAGGACGACAAACACGTAAAAGTTCGTCTCGAAGGAGCATGTACCAGTTGCAGTGTAAACCAAATGACACTGAGAGCCGGGGTGGAAACCACCATCAAAAAGTTTGCACCACAAATAGAAACTGTTGTAAATATTCTATAAATTTTTTGGGCGTGCCCCTTTTAAGAAAAAAGGCTACTCGATAAACTGGGTAGCTGCCTTTTTTCTTAAAAGCGTCGGGCTATCCGCGCTACTTCGGTAGCTTGCTGCTATCCCTCACGCAAATTTGCATACCCACAACTCATAACTTATAACTCATAACTGATTTATGGATGTATTAATAAAAATTAAAGATAGAGAAGGAGTAGTGCACGAATTACAGGCTCCTACAGATATGGCCATGAATATCATGGAATTATGCAAAGCCTATGAGCTTCCTGTAGAAGGAACTTGTGGCGGAATGGCCATGTGTGCTTCTTGTCAATGTTATGTTCTTAATGATGTAGCTTTGCCGGAAATGGGCGATGATGAAGAAGCGATGCTTTCAGAAGCATTTTACGTAAAATCAAACAGTCGTTTGGGATGTCAAATTCCAATCACCGAAAGTCTCGAAGGATTAGAACTGGAATTGGCTCCTGAAAATTAATAAAAAGTCCCTTAATAGGGATTTTTTTTTGTAATATAAATACCATATATTCGTATTCTAGTATTAAGTAAATCAATTGACGTTTTTAAATGAATTCAAATTCTTACTCCCCTGGTTTACATAAACTAGTTACACTTCAGGTCGATACCATTAACAAACTCACTGATAGCAAAGGGTATATTGCTGTTACTAATCAAATTTTAGATAAATACGAATTAGAGCAAGTAGGTATAATAGTGCATAATTTTGATAATGACAGTTTTACTATTGCAGTTTGCTTAAAAGAATCACATATTTGTATTCACACTTGGCCAGAATTCAATCAGCTTACTTTAGACGTTTACTTATGTAATTATTTACAAGATAATTCAGCAAAGGTAAAAGCAGTGACGCAAGAGTATATAGACTATTTTAATGCTGTCATAATTAAAGATTTTGAGATAAACAGATAGATATGGATGTTTCTTGTTATCAATGCAATACGGTTACTACTATAGAAATTGGTTTTGAGGTGAAAAATTTTGTTTGCCCTAATTGCCAGAGTGTCTATATCTCAGACGCAAACAAAGATTTACGTCGCGAAAGATCATTCAACCACAAAATTGCTCACGTTGGTTTACAAATTGGTCAAAAAGGGATTCTTAAGGGGATTGAATATACCGTAACAGGAATCCTTACGAAGAAAGTGTACGGAGCTTATTATTGGAATGAGTATATCTTGAATGATAAATCGAACCAATTTATTTATCTCTCTGAATCAGATGGACATTGGATTTTTTTAAAAGAAATTGAAGATAAATTTGAAGTTTATAATCATCCTAAATTTCTAACTTACGAAGGAATTGTGATGAATCTTTATGATTACACCGATGTTGAAATTGTTTCTGCTCAGGGTTTCTTTGATTTTGCACTACCAAAGAAAAAGATACATTCAACAGAATATATAAGTGCACCTAATATGATTTCTATTGAAAAAGATGGAGATACAGAGACAACTTATTTTGGAGAACATATCACTACAAAGGAAATCCGAAAGGGCTTTCCATTTTTCACGCTACCACCAAAACTAGGAACAGGATTAGTGCAACCCTTTTTTCTAAATATAAGGAATACTGCTATTGTTTTTTGTGTAGTTTCTATTTTGATTCTGTTATCTCACTGGTTTATTTATAAAGACAAATTAGAAAAACAAGTGTTTTATAAAGATCTGACTTTTGATGCTTTTAATAATAAAGATATTGTGAGTCCCTCATTTGTATTAGAAGGCGGTTCAGCACCTATGACAATTGCGGTTAACTCAGGAGTGGATAATTCTTGGGCAAATGTGCAGGTTGCATTATTAAATGAAAAAACAAATGATGCAGTTTATGCAAGTAAAGATATCGAGTATTATCACGGATATACGGATGGTGAAAGCTGGAATGAGGGAAATCCTTCTGAGGAGTTTAATATCTGTGGCGTTGCAGCCGGGAAATACCATTTGGTGATTACACCACAAAAAGCACCCGAGGATTTACAAAATAATTCTCTTACAATAAAAGCAGTTTGGGATCAGCCTTCAGGGAGAAACCGTTGGTTAACCATTATTTTTATGGCAGTCCTACTAATTGCTCTATATTATCTCAATGTTAATTTTGAACAAAAAAGATGGGAAGATTCAGATAATTCCCCTTATAATTAAAACTATGGATGAAGCATTAAAATTTTTGAAAAACAATGTATTTTCAATTGTAATTGGACTGTTTGTCTATACGGCATATTTATTTTTTACATATTCTGGAAATAGAATATGCGATTGTGAAACAACAGAAAAATACAGTTCCGGTCAAACTTTGGGTCGAAGACCAATAAATACTTTTTACCACAAATAACAATTTAAAACTACCTAATCATGAATGTTCTTGCACTAAAACCAATCTTAAATTCTATTATTTTTTCTCTTTTGGGAATCGTTATTTTATTAATTGCTTATTTTATTATTGAAAAATTAACTCCAGAGAATACTTGGAAAGAAGTAACACAGAAAAATAATATTGCTGTAGCCATTGTTTTTGGAGCATTTATTATTGGGATTTCAATGATTATTAGCGCAGCTATTCATGGTTAAGAAGTTTTTGAAATTTGAATACTTACTTCTTTTCGCGGTATTTACTATTGCAACTTGTGGATTAGTCTATGAATTAGTAGCTGGTACTTTAGCAAGTTATCTTCTTGGGGATTCTGTAAAACAATTTTCATTTATCATTGGAGTATACCTCTTTTCGATGGGTGTGGGTTCTTATTTTTCAAAATTTCTAACAAAGAATATGCTCAACACTTTTGTTGAAATTGAGATTTTGGTTGGTTTAATTGGAGGATTAAGTTCTGTAGTGCTTTTCATGTTGTTTGAAAGTGTGTATTCCTTTCAGTTCATTCTTTATCTGTTGGTTTTTGTGACCGGTTGTTTGGTAGGACTGGAAATCCCATTGTTAATGAATATCCTGAAAGATAAAATCGAATTCAGAGATTTGGTTTCTAATGTATTTACCTTCGATTACATTGGAGCATTATTAGCTTCTATATTATTTCCGTTAGTTTTGGTTCCTCAATTAGGGATTATGGGAACCTCGTTGTTCTTTGGTATGATTAATATCAGTATTGCTATAGCTTTGTGTTTTCTGTTAAAATCAGAACTCAAAAAAGTCTATTTGCTTAGAGCAAAAGCTATTGCGTCTTTTTTGTTGTTGTTAGTTGTTTACTTGTTTTCAAATACAATCTTATCCTATTCAGAAGGAAAAATGTATGGTGAGAATATTATTTATTCAAATTCGACTCAATACCAACGCATTGTTTTAACGCATAATAAAAGTGATTATCGATTGTATTTGAATAATAATCTTCAGTTCAGTTCTACAGATGAATACCGTTACCATGAGGCATTAGTACATCCTGCCATGTCAATGGCAAAGCAAGTAGATAATGTATTAGTTCTTGGTGGAGGAGATGGCTTAGCAGTTCGTGAGATATTAAAATATACAGATGTTAAAAATGTTACCATTGTAGATTTAGACGAAGGCATGACAAAGTTGTTTAAAACAAACAAAATTTTAACTGATTTTAATCATAACTCTCTCAATAATTCGAAAGTCAAAGTCTATAATCAGGATGCTTTTATATGGGCTAAAAACAGTAAATCTAAGTTTGATGTAGTAATTATCGATTTTCCAGATCCATCAAATTATAGCTTAGGAAAACTATATTCCTTGAATTTTTACAGTACTTTAAAAGGTATTCTTGCTTCCGATGCAATAGTGGTGGTACAGACCACATCTCCTTATTTTGCGCCAAAATCTTTTTGGTGTATTAATAAAACTTTAATGGAGATTTTTCCTCAAGTCGATGCCTATCACGCTTATGTCCCATCATTTGGAGAATGGGGTTTTTCCATCGCAATGAATGGTTTTGTAACTAATTTCAATAAAGTAAACAGACAAGTTGAAGGATTGCGCTTTTATAATTTTCAGTTTGATAAATTTAATTATTTTTCCAAAGATATGATTTCAAAAGACATTGAAATTAATCGTTTGGATAATCAAATTCTAGTACGTTATTTCGATGAAGAGTGGGGAAAATTATAGTTATTCTAGGCGTTTTTTTCTAAAAGGTATTGCTGCTTCCTTACTTGTGATTCCATTTTTGCAATCGTGTCAGGAAAAAGTAATTACTTTATTGATTCGATTGTCGGGGACAAATCATATTTTAGGACATCGGTTGCGGGTTAAAAACTTTCCAAAACCTTCCAGTCAAATCCATATTCCGTACTTAATTGTAGGTGGAGGAATCTCTGGTTTAAGCGCAGCGCGTCAATTTTCTAAAAAAGGAATCAATGATTTTTTATTGATAGAATTAGAAAATCATTTGGGAGGAAATTCCTCAAATGGGGAGAATAAATATTCTAAATTTCCATTGGGAGCTCATTACTTGCCACTTCCGAATAAACAAGATGCAGCACTGCTTCGGTTTCTTGAAGAAGAGCAAATAATCATAGGGTATGATTCAAAAGGATTTCCAAAATTTGATGAGGAACAACTTACGTTTGCCCCTGATGAGCGTTTGTTTTATAAAAATAATTGGCAAGAAGGACTAGTTCCTAAAACTGGAAACTCTTTAGAAGAAGATATTCAATTCAAAAAATTCTTTTTAAAAATGGATGCTTTCCGTGCAGGAAAAGGTGCAGATGGCAAATATTTTTTTGATATTCCGCTATCTTTATCTTCCAGTGAAACTACAATCCGAGCTTTTGATGCAATTACAATGCAACAATGGTTCGAGGAGGAAGGATTCAATTCGAAGCCACTATTCGATTACATAGACTATTGCTGTAGGGATGATTTTGGGTTGGGAATTAGTTACGTTTCTGCTTGGGCTGGGATTCATTATTTCGCAGCAAGAAAGCAAGATAGCACACGGGATAAGAAGGATAATGTACTTACGTGGCCGGAAGGTAATGCTAGATTAGCCCATCATTTGCAAAAATATACTGAAAATAAAACGCTGAAAAACCATTTGGTTTATGATGTAAAAAGTATAGATGGGAAAGTTGTTGCTACTGTTTTTGACGCGGAGAAAAAATTGACAATAGAGATAATTGCTGATAAGGTGATTATGGCTACACCTCAATTTGTGAATCAATATATAATTAAAAACAGAAAGATGTTGACGCATAATTTTCATTATGCACCATGGCTTTTGGCAACTTTGGTTGTTTCTGATTTGGCGGATAATGGTAGCTATCCTTTGTGTTGGGATAATGTAATATATGGTGCAAATGGGTTAGGTTATATTTATGACCAACACCAATCCTTGCAACAAGTACAGTCCAAAAAAGTAATTACATACTATTATAGTTTTTCATCTTTAGATGTAAAGAAAAGCAGAAAGAATTTATATCAAAAGAAAAGTGCGTATTGGAAACAATTAGTTTTTGATGATTTAAAAATTGCACATCCCAATATTGAAAGTGTTACAGAAGAAATAAATATTCATCTTTTAGGACACGGAATGATTAGTCCTGTTCCTGGTTTTATTTTTGGAAAACATAAGAAAGAAGCATCGCAAAATATTGAAGGCAAAATTTTCTTTGCACATTCAGATTTGTCCGGAATTTCAATTTTCGAAGAAGCATTTCATCAAGGTATTAATATTGTAAATCAAATAGTAGATGGCTCAACCTTGGATTGATAAACCAAAAACAGATGGTTTTTTTATTTTAGCACCTTCGTTTTTTGTTACTGCTGTTGTATTTTTGTTTCATGATAAATTGAGCGTTATTGAAGCTAAATATTCGTTTTACACTTGGCTTTTTTTGATCGTTTTTATAGATGTAGCACATGTTTATGCTACGTTATTTAAAACCTATTTCGTTCAAGAAGAGTTTAAAAAAAGAAGTAAATTACTAATTGTATTGCCGCTAGTTTGTTTTGTTGTCGGGATAATTCTTTTCAGTTTTGGTAGTATAGTTTTCTGGTCTGTTTTGGCGTACATAGCAGTTTTTCATTTTATAAGACAGCAATACGGTTTTATGCGTCTTTATTCTCGAAAAGAAGTTAAAACAAATTGGAGTGTGGCAATAGATAATTTAATTATTTACACTGCGACGGTGTATCCAATGTTATATTGGTTTTTTTCTTCACCTCGAGCATTCAATTGGTTTACTGAAAAAGATTTTATTCGATTTGAAAATCAATTATTACTAGGGATTCTGGGCTGGATTTATGGACTGATTGTAATCTTTTATATTGTAAGAACAATTTATAAAAGTATTAAGGAACGGTATTTTAATATTCCTAAAAATACAATTATTACAGGAACTTTTTTGTCATGGTATTTTGGTATTGTATATTTTAATAGTGATTTAGTTTTTACTTTACTTAATGTAGTTTCTCACGGTATACCATATATAGCGTTGATTTATCTAAATGAAATAGATAAGAAATCGGAACGTGATTTAGGAATTTTAAATTATGTAAAAGGAGTCAGAGGTTTTTTTGTCTTTATAGCATTTTTATTGATGATTGCTTTTTTTGAAGAGTATGTTTGGGAGGTATTTGTTTGGAATGAACAATTTTCATGGAACAATTCTGATTTTTCAAATTGGCAAGTATTCCTTGTTCCTTTGTTTACCATACCGCAGTTTACCCATTATATTTTGGATGGATTCATATGGAAATCAAAATAGAGAATTTAGTTTGTAAATTCCAATCACCGAAAGTCTCGAAGGATTAGAACTGGAGTTGGCTCCTGAAAATTAATAAAAAAGCGTTTGCCTCGGCAAACGCTTTTTTATTTGTAATCTATTAGATTTGTCGGACCTTCAAGTACTTCTCTTACAACCTGAAGAATGCCATTCTCCTTTGTGTCGATAAACCATTTTATAAGTGTTATAGTTCCATGTACAATTTCAATTCCAGTGATACTTCTAGGATGTACGCAGCTTCCGTCATTGAAGTAAGGTGTCGTGTTCTGACTTGGATAAGAAAAACTAGGTCGATGAGTATGGCCCACAATAGTAATTTTTCGATTATTGTTCTCAATCCATTTTTTGATGCGCAGTTCGATTTTTATTCGTTCTACATAATTTTTAGCGGGACTTGTGGGATCAGATATCCCCCAAATTTGCAACGGTTTCCATAAGATGCGCACCATAAATCTATTGATTTTCCAACCCACGTAATTCATGAAATCAGCCTGATGACCATGGGTTAAAAACAATTCCTGATTGGTTTCCTGATTTACTAAAACGATGGCTTCATGGCATTGTATGCCAGTGAATAAAGGTTCAATTCTGTCGTTTTGTGTGTTTGTATACGTCGTAAGTGTTTTTTCTACATGGTCTTTATTTCGAAAAGTCATTTCGTGATTACCCCAAATTTTATAGTACCTATTAGAATCATGAAATTTCTTTAGTAAAAGATAGACGTTTTTGTGTGCTTCGAAAATAGTTTTAAAAAAAATATTCTCCCATAATTCATCCCCATCACCCAACTCACAATACGTAAAGCCATCGTTATAATATTGGGTCATCGCATGAAAATAGACGTTTCTATTGCTGGCAAAATCATCAGCAAAACTATTGTCGCTTCTGTGGCAGTCACTAAAAAGGATAAATTTTGATTGATTGTCAAAAGGAACTCTTTTGGCTTCTTTGTAAGCTTTTGTTAATCGTTCTTGGGAGGACATTTATTTATTTTAGATATTAAAGATAAAAAAAATAGCGAAGAAAGCTGTTTTTTCATTGATACTTCTTTTACCAAATTGTTTTTAATTGCTTAAAGCTGTTGCCGCTTTTGGTAAAATTCGTTCTACAAATAAAGAATACGCTAATTCCGAAGGATGCAGTCCATCTTGGGCTACAAGATTTTTATTAATCAAACCTTGTCTGGTGATGTCGGTTATATTTATAAACACTATAGCATTGTCATCACAGTATTTTTTTGCAAAAGTATTATACTGATCTATTTCTGTAGAAATTGTAGTCTGGTTCCCTGATGCTTGGCCAAAAGGAGTATAGGCATAATCTGGAATAGAAACTACAATTATATTCGTTTTGTCTCCTTTTGCAAGCTTAATAGCCTTATTTACTAATTCAGGAAATTCTTTTTCATATAACGGAAAAGACCTGTTTTGATATTGATTGTTTACGCCTATTAGCAGTGTGATCAAATCATAATTTGAAGTTGGATTTTGTGTATTTATCGCCGAAATTAAATTGGTGGTAGTCCATCCGGTTTGTGCGATAATTTTCAGGGAATAGGTATTGTTCGGATTTAAATTACCTAAATTTTTTGATAATTGTGCCGGGAATCTGCAGGTTTCACAAACGCTCTGTCCAATGGTATAGCTGTCTCCAAGTGCTAAATAATTATAGGTTTTCGCTTGTGTTTGCGGAGCTGTAATTATTGGTGTGGGAGTTGTTTCAGGAATTGGGCTTTCAGTGCTGCAGCCCGCAATAAAAAGCAGAAAAAAGAATGCAACTATTACTTGGAATTGTTTTTTCATTATTTTGAAATTTGATAGAATTCATTTCTAAATAATAGTTACGTTTATTAGGAAGTATTGGTTTTAAGCCAATTCAACATTCATCATAATTGTTTCTTCGATAGCGTCCCAAAGTCCAATACGTTTTTCCAGTGCTAAAATTGATATTTCTTCTACATCAGACCATTTTTGAGCATCAGTCCCGCAAAGTTCAGTTATCATTTCCATTGCCATTGGGCCATGATCATCAGCATCTAATTCGATATGTCTTTCGAAATAATAAATCAGTTTGCTCAAATCAGTTTGCGGAAAATTTTCTTGAAAGTTTTTCAGAATAGCAGTAAACATACTTGGGATTAAATCTTCTCTACCAAAAGTGAATGCAGCTGCAATTTCATGAGATTTCCCTTCGTCAATAACTCTAAAAGTAAAGTCTAAGAAAGCTTTAATGTTAGGGTGTAAATTGCTTTTTTTGATGGCAACAAATATGTTTTTAAGCGAATTCACTTCAGATAAAAAATGTTCAATTCCAGCGGTGTTTGCTCCGCAAGCTTCCATCGCTTCAATGTACATTTCATAATGACTTTGGCGACGGCCATCAATTGTCAAATCAGATTCTTCCGCAACTACTATTTCATTTATCAAATACCTGGTTTGGGGATTTTGAGTGGCAAACCAAGGAGTAGTTGTGCAGGTCAACTTAGATTGTAGTGCTTTTAATAATGACATGAAATCCCAAACGGCATAAACATGGTTTTCGAGAAAACACTGTAAATCTTCAATGGTTTTGACTTTTTTGTATAAAGAATGTTGTAACAATAGTTCTTTTTGGGGCTGAATGCTATTGTTGATTGTCTCAATATTCATAGGTGGTATTTTTTATGTAAAGATAAAAAAGCTTCCTGTTTCCAAGAAGCTTTTGTTATCAATTTTATATATACTTTAATAGTCGTTTACTACTATTTAAAAGCTGGAATTCCAGTAATATCCATTCCGGTAATCAATAGGTGGATATCATGAGTACCTTCATACGTAATTACGGATTCTAGATTCATCATGTGTCGCATGATAGAATACTCTCCTGTAATTCCCATTCCACCTAACATTTGTCTGGCTTCGCGAGCAATATGAATCGCCATATCAACATTGTTTCTTTTTGCCATAGAGATTTGAGCAGTTGTTGCTTTGCCTTCATTTCTTAAAACGCCTAATCTCCAAGTCAATAATTGTGCTTTAGTGATTTCAGTAATCATTTCGGCTAGTTTCTTTTGTTGTAATTGAGTTCCTGCAATAGGTTTGTCAAACTGGATTCTTTCTTTGGCATAGCGCAGTGCTGTATCATAACAATCCATGGCTGCACCAATGGCTCCCCAAGCAATTCCGTAACGTGCTGAATCAAGACAACCAAGCGGTGCTCCTAGTCCAGATTTATTGGGTAATAAGTTTTCCTTTGGTACTTTTACATTGTCAAAGATTAATTCTCCAGTTGACGAGGCACGAAGTGACCATTTGTTATGTGTTTCCGGAGTAGAAAAACCTTCCATTCCGCGTTCTACGATTAAACCGTGAATTCTTCCTTCTTCATTTTTTGCCCAAACAATAGCAATATCAGCAAACGGAGCGTTTGAAATCCACATTTTGGCACCATTCAATAAATAATGGTCGCCCATATCTTTAAAGTTTGTAATCATGCTGCCTGGATCTGAACCGTAATTAGGTTCTGTTAATCCAAAACATCCCATGTATTCTCCTGTAGCTAACTTAGGTAAGTATTTTACGCGTTGCTCTTCATTTCCGTATTTCCATATTGGATACATTACTAAAGATGATTGTACAGATGAAGTGGAACGAACACCAGAATCACCGCGTTCAATTTCCTGCATAATTAAACCGTATGATATTTGGTCTAAACCTGCACCACCATATTCTTCTGGAATGTAAGGACCAAAACCACCTATTTCACCTAAACCTTTGATGATTTGTTTTGGAAATTCTGCTTTTTGAGCATATTCTTCTATAATAGGAGATACTTCGCGTTTTACCCATGCACGGGCAGAATCACGTACTAGTTTGTGTTCTTCTGTTAGTAAATCGTCTAAGTTATAATAATCTGGAGCTTGAAATAAGTCTGGTTTCATGGTTAGGTAATTTTATATGACGCAAATTTACATAAAGAAATATAACAAAAGCATTAATAAATGTTATATTTTTTTATTTTAATCGAAAATTACGAATTTTATAATCAAATATGGTATTTTTTAAAGCATCATTTTAATGAAAAAATAGCATTGCCTACTAATTTACAATAAAATTGTTAATTGCACTTTCAAATTTATTTTAAATAAGGCTGTTGATGTATTTAGATAGAATCCAGAATTACATTTTCAAATAAAAATCTTTTGTCAATTCGATGTATTCTGAGGTGAATTGATGTCTTGAGGTTTCGATAATCAATTCATCAATAGTAATGACGGCGTTTTCATTTCGGCTAAAAGCCAATAAACTGCGTTTGATCTCGGTAGTTGGAGTTCCTTTTACGTGAGTGATTTTTAAAGGAAATAATTCGTATGCTTTGGCTAGAGCCAAGAAATTTTCTTCTTCTTTAAAAGGAATTATGACTGCGAAAATTCCGTTTTCAGAAAGTAGTAAAGCGGCAGCTTCGATTAAATCTTCAAAAGGCATAGCGTCAGCAAAACGGGCTAAATCGCGTTGCTCGTTTTCGGATTTGTAATCGTCAGTGTAAAATGGAGGGTTGGAAACAATTAAATCGTACTCGTCTTCTGGTTCTTCTACAAATTCGTCTAAACCGGCATGAAAACAAAATAAGCGATCGCTCCAGAGGGAGTTTTCAAAATTATCTACAGATTGTTCGTACGCTTCTTCGTCGATTTCCAAAGCGTCAATTTGTTCTGCGTTACTTCTCTGCGCAAGCATTAAAGCGATGACACCTGTTCCAGCTCCAATATCTAAAATGCTAAAAGGGTTGTTTTCAATGGGGGTCCAAGCGCCAAGCAAAACACCGTCAGTTCCAATTTTCATGGCGCAACGATCTTGTTGAATTGAAAATTGTTTAAAGCGGAATTCGGACATAGAGATTTCAGATTGAAGATTAACGATTGCAGATTTTAGCAACTGAATACTTTGATTTTCGATTAACGATTTTTTCGATTAACCGAATAAACATATAATCGATTAAACTGTTTTAAAGATACATTTCGATCAATCCTTCAGGTAGATCCATAATGACTTTTTTATTTTCTCTGTCAATTTTCACAAGGAAATGGTCAATCATAGGGATAAGAATTTCTACTTCGCCGTTTAAAACTTCAAATAGTGGCTGAGCAGTAGTGTCATTTATGGATTCAATTTTTCCAACAACACCAAGGCGTTTGTCTTCAACTTCAAAACCAATTACTTCATGGAAGTAGAATTTATTACCGGTAAGTTTTGGTAACATATTTAAGGGAAGATATAAGTCGTTACCTATGACAGCATCGGCATCTTCTTCGGTATTCATATCTTCAAAACGAATTCTGAGAAAGTCGTTTTTGTGCAGTGAGCTGCTTTCAATAAAAAAAGGAACCAAGTGTTTGTTGCATTCAACAAACACTGATTCCAAGTTTTCGTATAACTCAGGTTCGTCCGTGTCTAAATAGGCAAGAACTTCTCCCTTGAAACTAAATTTTTTAGCGATTTTACCTAAGTAGAAACAATCTTCTTTACGCATCTTCGCCTTCTAAAATTATGCTTCAGTTGTTTCGTTATTTTCTTCTGCAGCAGGAGCTTCTTCAGCTTCAACTTCAGCAACTTCTTCTTCAACAGCTGGAGTTGCAGCAGCAATAGCATCAGCCTCTGCTTGTGCAGCAGCAGCTAAACGTTTTGCATTTACTTCTTGTTCTGCTTTGAAAGCTTTTGCTTTATCAGCAGCTTGTGCTTTAGTCAATCCTTCTTTTTTAGCGTCAACTTTTCCAGCTTTAGCTTCTAACCAAGCTGCTAATTTTGCGTCCGCTTGTTCTTGAGTTAAAGCTCCTTTACGAATACCTCCATCAAGGTGGTGTTTCAATAAAGCACCTTTATAAGAAAGAATAGCTTTAGCAGTATCAGTAGGTTGAGCACCATTGTGCAACCATTTTACTGCGCTATCAAGGTTCAATTCGATAGTTGCTGGGTTAGTGTTTGGATTGTAAGTACCAATTTTTTCTAGGTATTTACCATCTCTTTTTGAGCGTGCATCTGCAGCTACAACCCAGTAAAAAGGTTTTTGTTTTTTACCGTGTCTTTGTAATCTAATTTTTACTGACATAATCTTGTGATTAAATTTTGAGGTACTCGACCTCGATTAATTAAGGGTGCAAAGATACATTTTTTATCGATAAATACTAATTCGATTGGTATTTTAATGAACAGTAATGTTTTAGGTGTGGCTGTTGTTTTATTTTTTAATGCAATTTTATTTTTTTAAGGTCTAATGTCATACTTTTGTTGCTCTAAAAGATGCGTTTATGAAAAAATATTTTTTGTTTATTGTCGTGCTTTTTTCTTTAATCTCTTGTGAAGAGGATATTAGTTTTAATAATCCTTCGCTTCAGGGCATGAAGGATAATGTGTTTTGGAGAGGGGTGCAATCTAGAGCAACACTAGCAGCTGATGGATCCTTGCTCATAGAATCTTTTACAGCAAATGAAACACTATCCTTAAAAACTACTTCTACTACTGCTCAAACTTATTTTTTAGGAACCAGTGAGTCTAAAAAAGCAATTTATACAGTAACTGATCCTACGAATGGTTTGGTTACTTTTTCTACGGGTTTTGGTATAGGAGAAGGCCAGATAGTGATAACTCAATATGATGCTGTTAATAATACTGTTACAGGTACTTTTAAGTTTAATGCTAAAAATACAAATAGTAACTCGTTAGCCAGTCCAGTTGTTAATTTTCAACACGGAGTCTTTTATAAGGTTCCTATAGTTAGTTCTCTTGCTCAGTAATCTATGAGGAGTTGGTTTGTTAAAATGCCTAATCATTTGCTTTAGGATGTTCATTTCCTTTTTTTGAAATTAAAATAAAAACATAAATAAGCTAATATATAGTAGATTAGAAAAAAATTAGAGTACATTTGTTCTATTATTTAAATAAGTACATATGAATATTTTTGTTGGAAGCCTTCCATTCAGTATTGAGGAAGCAGATTTAAGAGAGTCTTTCGAGGCTTACGGAGCAGTTGATTCAGTTAAAATTATTACTGATAAATTTACTGGAAGAAGTAAAGGATTTGGTTTTGTTGAGATGCCAAATGATGACGAAGCTCAAAAAGCAATTGACGAATTGAACGGAGCTACTGTTCAAGGACGTGCAATCGTAGTAAACAAATCTGAGCCTAAACCAGAAGGTGAAAGAAGAAGTTTTAACAATAACAGTCGTGGTGGAGATTCACGCGGTGGTTATGGTGGTGGAAACAGCCGTGGTGGAGATAACCGTGGTGGTGGAAACAGAGGAGGATATTAATATTTTTTTCTACAATATAAAAAAAGGTGTCAATTTATTGACACCTTTTTTGTTGTTTATTGTTTTGTTTAAAGCTGAGTAAAAGCTAAAGGGAGTGTTGTTTTTTAAGGTTGTAATCTTAGCTATTACTCAATTTTAAACAAATGAAACTTTGAAAAACTATAGATTAGCAACTAACCAGTCACCCACTTCACTAGTTTTGTATGCTTTTGAGTCTTTAGAAGCTAAATCCTCCGTTACAATTCCTTGTTCCAATGATTTGTTAACTACTGTTCTAATAGCCTCTGCTTCTTCTTTCAATCCAAATGCATCTTCAAACATCATCGCTGCAGATAATACTGTCGCTAGTGGATTTGCAATATTCAATCCCGTGGCTTGTGGATAAGATCCATGAATAGGCTCATACAATGAAGTATGTTCTCCAACAGATGCAGATGGCATCAATCCCATAGAACCTGATATTACAGAAGCTTCATCTGTTAATATATCTCCAAATAAGTTTTCAGTAATCAAGACATCATAAGAGTTTGGCCATTGTACTAAACGCATCGCAACTGCATCTACAAATTCATAACTTACAGTTACTTCAGGATAATCCTTTTCCATTGCTTGTACGGTTTCTCTCCACAATCTTGAAGTTTCCATTACATTAGCTTTGTCCACACAACATAGTTTTTTAGTTCGGGTCATAGCAAGTTCAAAACCTTTTTTAGCCAAACGCTGTACTTCAGCTCTGGTGTAAGTACAAGTATCATACGCTGTCTCGCCATCGTCTTTTCTTCCTTTTTCTCCAAAATAAATTCCTCCAGTAAGTTCTCTTAAGAAAATTAAGTCAGTTCCTTCGATGCGTTCTCTTTTCAAAGGAGAATTATCAATCAAAGACGGGAATGTAAAGGTTGGACGCACATTGGCAAACAAGCCTAATTTTTTACGCATCAATAATAAACCTTGTTCGGGTCTTACAGGCGCACTTGGGTCGTTATCATATTTTGGATGTCCAATGGCTCCGAATAAAACAGCATCAGCAGCCATACAAATTTCATGCGTTTCATCAGGATAAGGAACTCCTACGGCGTCAATAGCACAAGCTCCTGTAAGTGCAGGTGTCCAAGTGATTTCGTGGTTGAATTTTTTTGCAATAGCATCCGAAACTTTTACAGCTTCATTGATTACTTCGGGTCCAATTCCGTCTCCAGCTAAAAGGGCTATGTTAAATTTCATTAGGTATATTTTATATTAATGTATTTCTATTTATTATTGGGCAGCAACGACATTCAACATCTTTTGTGTTGCAATGATTGCGGCAACTGTTTGGTCTGAATCAAGTCCTCTGGTTTTGAATTCTTTTTCATTATTCGTCCAGGTAATTATGGTTTCGCATAAGGCGTCAGAACTACTTCCTGGCGGAATTCGGACAGCATAATCGATCAATTTAGGTAATTCTAAATTTTTGCTTTTATATATTTTTGCCAATGCATTCATAAAAGCATCAAATTGCCCGTCACCTTGTGCGTGCTCTTCAATGATTTCACCATCTATTTTTAAAGATAAAGTAGTCGATGGACGCATGCCTTTTGCGTGAGATAATATATAGGACTCAACAATAATTTTTTCCTGATAGGTCTGGCTGTCTAAAACATCAGAGATTATATAAGGTAAATCCTCTTTGGTAACGGTTTCTTTTTTGTCACCTAATTCAATGATACGTTGTGTAACTAATTTTAAATCTTCAGGGTTTAATTGAAGGCCTAACTCTTGAAGATTTTTTTCAATATTAGCTTTTCCAGATGTTTTTCCAAGCGCATACTTTCTTTTTCTTCCAAAACGTTCCGGAAGTAAATCATTAAAATATAAATTATTTTTGTTGTCTCCGTCAGCATGAATACCGGCTGTTTGTGTAAATACATTGTCACCAACAATTGGTTTGTTTGCCGGAATTCTGTATCCTGTAAAAGTTTCGACCAACTTACTCACAGAATATAATGAAGATTCTTTTACGCCAATTTCTATTTGTGGAAAAAAGTCATTAATTACAGCAACAGTGCTTTCAAGTGGAGCATTTCCAGCGCGTTCTCCCATTCCATTTACAGTCACGTGGAGTCCTTGGATACCAGCTTTTACAGCTTCCATTACATTTGCGATACTTAAATCGTAGTCGTTGTGGGCATGAAAATCAAAATGGGTGTTTGGGTACCTTGCTATAATTTTCGAAATAAATTCAAAAGTTTCAGAAGGGATTAAAACGCCTAAAGTGTCCGGTAGCAAGACTCTCTTGATAGGTTGTTTGGTCAGAAAATCTAAATATTGAAACACATATTCAGGGGAATTACGCATTCCGTTACTCCAATCTTCTAAATATACATTAGTCTCAATATTATTTTCCTTAGCCAAAGCTATGGTTTGTGCAATTTCGGTAAAATGCTGTTCGGGTGTTTTTTTTAACTGATGCGTTAAATGATTCAAAGATCCTTTGGTTAATAAATTCTGGACTTTAGCTCCGGTTTTTTTCATCCAATCTATGGAAAGTCCGCCATCAACAAAGGTTAGAACTTCAATTCTATTGGAGTAATTTTTTTCGTTAGCCCAAGTCATAATCCCTTTTACACCTTGAAATTCTCCTTCGCTCACGCGTGCAGAAGCAATTTCGATTCTATCAATATTTAATTCTTCCAACAACAATTGCGCAATGGTTAGTTTTTCTGCAGCAGAAAATGATACTCCCGAGGTTTGTTCACCATCACGGAGTGTCGTATCCATTATTTCAATTTTTCTTTTTTTCATTATAAATTTGATGCTAAAAGTAGTTTTGATTTCAGTAATTTGAAGTCTTGCTGTTGTTTTTTATAAAAAGGTAAAAGCAGTTATCTGGCTTAACAATACTATTGAGCTTAAGATAACTGCTTTTTTATTGTTTGTTTCTAATAAGGGAGTTGATTGGCAAACCCAACAATTTCTTCCTTGATGTTTTGCAAATAATCAATATCATCAAAACCATTAACCATATTGTCTTTTTTGTATCCGGAAATATCAAAAGATTCTTTTTGACCAGTTGCTTTTAGTGTAATGGTTTGTTCAGGAAGATTAATTTCCAATTCTGTTTTTGGATCATTCTCAATAGCCTTGAAAATAGTATCGGCAAATTCTGGACTAACTTGTACCGGTAAAACACCAATGTTTAAACAATTTCCTTTGAAGATATCTGCAAAGAAACTTGAAACTACAGCACGGAATCCATAATCGTATACTGCCCAAGCTGCGTGCTCTCTAGAAGAACCCGAGCCAAAGTTTTTTCCACCTACTAATATTTTTCCGCTATACGTTGCGTCGTTCAATACGAAATCTGCTTTTGGAGTATCGTCTCCGTTGTATCTCCAGTCTCTGAATAGGTTGTCTCCAAAAGCTTCCCGTTTGGTAGCTTTCAAGAAACGTGCTGGGATAATTTGATCGGTATCCACATTTTCTATTGGTAGTGGTACTGCACTACTGGTAAGAATATTAAATTTATCGTATGCCATTTTGTTTTTTGCTTTAGGCTGTAGGCATGATGCTATAAGCTGCCTACAATAATTATTAATTCTTTATGAAAGGCTTAAAGCCTATTGCATAAAGCATAATGCTTTCTAGAGTAAATCTCTAGGATCTGTCAATACTCCAGTTACTGCAGCAGCAGCGGCCATAATTGGACTTGCCAATAATGTTCTTGAACCAGGACCTTGACGACCTTCGAAGTTTCTGTTTGAAGTACTTACTGCATATTTTCCTGCAGGTACTTTGTCATCATTCATCGCTAAACAAGCCGAGCAACCAGGCTGACGCAATACAAAACCAGCTTCAGTAAGAATGTCTAAAAGGCCTTCTTCTTTAATCTGGGCTTCTACTACGTGAGAACCTGGAACTAACCAAGCCGTAACGTTATCAGCTTTTTTTCTTCCTTTTACAATTTCTGTAAAAGCTCTGAAATCTTCGATTCTACCATTAGTACAACTTCCCAAGAAAACAAAATCGATTGGTTTGCCAATCATTACATCGTTTTCTTCAAAGCCCATGTAGGCCAAAGACTTTTTATATGTTTCTTCGCCGCCTTCCACTTGGTTGGCATTTGGAATATTTTTTGAGATACCAATTCCCATTCCAGGATTCGTACCATATGTAATCATTGGTTCAATATCTGCAGCATCAATATTTAATTCTGCATCAAAAACAGCATCAGCATCGGTTTTTAGAGTCTTCCAATATTCAACTGCTTTTGTCCAAGCTTCGCCTTTTGGAGCGTATAATCTTCCTTCTAAGAAATCGAATGTTTTTTGGTCAGGTGCAATCATACCACCACGAGCACCCATTTCGATACTCAAGTTACAAACCGTCATACGACCTTCCATCGACATATCTTCAAAAACGTTTCCTGCATATTCTGCAAAATATCCGGTACCTCCAGAAGTTGTTAATTGAGAAATAATATAAAGCGCAACGTCTTTAGGGCCAACACCTTTGCTCAATTTACCATTTACGTTGATGCGCATTTTCTTTGGTTTTGGTTGCATGATACATTGTGTAGCCATAACCATTTCAACCTCCGAAGTTCCGATACCAAAAGCAATAGCACCAAAAGCACCATGCGTAGAAGTGTGTGAATCTCCACAAACAATAGTGGCACCGGGTAAAGTAATTCCGTTTTCAGGACCTACTACATGTACAATTCCATTTTTCTTATGACCTAATCCCCAGTGCGAAATACCATATTCTGCAGCATTGTCTTCTAATGCTTTTAATTGATTGGCAGATAATGCATCTTGAACTGGTAAATGTTGATTTATAGTTGGTGTGTTGTGATCCGCAGTAGCAAAAGTACGCTCTGGATATAATACTGAAATTCCTCTTTCTTTCAAACCTAAAAAAGCTACAGGACTAGTAACTTCATGGATGAAATGACGGTCAATGAAAAACACGTCTGGTCCATCTTCAATTTTACGCACCACGTGCGAATCCCATACTTTGTCAAATAATGTAGTACTCATTTTAATATGTTTTTAATGTATTTTTTTATAGCCAAGTTGGCTAAGATGATAACAATGAGAGCAAAACTAAAAAAAGATTCAAGTCTTTATTATTTAATATTTCATTATATACGATACCCAAAATTAGATTAGAGTATTTCTTTGCTGATTTTTATCTTTTAAGCTTCTTTTTTAGCAGTGTATTTTTTTATTTAGATACAATAAAAAATTAATTTTCGGAGGTTTTTAATATTTATCAAATTGATAAAATATGATTCTAAAAGGCTGTTAAATTTGTGAATATTTAATAAAATTGAATAAAAATCGATTTTTTTTAATTTTTAATTCGCTATTTGACTTTTGCTGAAGCTATTTTCAAACCTGATTTTATTAGTAAATGGCATAATTTTTAGTCATATTTTAGTATTTTTTTTTGATGAAATACTACGACATCCAAAAAATCAATACGGACTCTTTTTGTCTTTTTAACAAGTGAATATCAAGGTGACTTGTTGAAAGTTATTGGAGTTTTAATAGGAGAATAGTCTTGGAAAATAAATTTGTTTTTTGTTGATAACTTAACTTCTATTCTACTCAAAAAAAACTAAATTTGAAATTCATTTTTTGCGATTTTTTAAAATCACAAACACTTCAACTCCAGATATGTACTTAATATTCGACACCGAAACTACAGGATTACCAAAGCGTTGGGGCGCTCCCATTTCAGATACGGATAACTGGCCGCGTTGTATTCAAATCGCTTGGCAGTTGCACGATGATATGGGAAAACTCATCGAGCATCAAGATTATTTGGTAAAGCCCGAAGGTTTTAATATTCCGTATGATGCGGAACGAATTCACGGTATTTCTACTGAATTGGCGGAAGCTGAAGGCATTTCGTTGGCGGAGGTTTTAGAAAAATTCAATATTGCATTGGGCAAAGCCAAATTTATTGTTGGTCAAAATCTAGGTTTTGATATCAATATTATGGGTTGCGAATTTTATAGAATGGGCGTTGAAAGCCAAATGAGTTCCATGCCCATTCTCGACACTTGTACTGAAGTTACCGCTTCCTTATTGAAATTGCCGGGTGGTCGAGGAGGAAAATTCAAATTGCCTACGTTAACGGAATTGCACTCGTATCTTTTTAATAAACCTTTCGGTGAAGCGCACAATGCGACTGCCGATGTGGAGGCAACTACGCGTTGTTTCTTGGAGTTAATACGTCGTGATGTTTTTACAAAAGAGGAGCTCGATGTTCCAGCCAGTTATTTTCAAGAATTCAAAAGTAAGAATCCAAGTGAGATTAAACTCATTGGTTTAAAACATATTAATCTTAAAGAAGCTTCGGATAAAATTCGTCAGCAGTTTGGAGAAAAACAAGCTCCTGCCGTTTCCAGAGCAGAACTTTCTGAGAATAAAAAAGTTCTTATTGATACGCCTTTCGTGCATTTGCACAATCACACCCAATTTTCCGTGTTGCAATCTACAATTAGTATTGCGGCATTGGTAAAAGCGGCAGCACAGCAAAAAATGCCTGCGGTTGCTATGACGGATCATGCAAATTTGATGGGTGCTTTTCATTTTGTCCGCGATATTTTATACCATAATAAGGCGGCTGAAGCCAAGAATAAAGCGGCTATAGAAAATGGTGAAGAACCTACCGAAGTTTCGATGAAACCAATTGTAGGTTGTGAATTTTTTGTGTGTGAAGACCATAAAAATAAGTCAGTAAAAGACAATGGGTACCAAATAGTACTTTTGGCGAAGACCAAAAAAGGCTATCATAATTTGGCTAAAATGTCCTCTATTGCATATACAGAGGGATTTTATTATGTACCAAGAATAGACCGAAAAGTCATTCAGGAATTCAAAGAAGATATTATTGTTTTGTCTGGAAACTTATATGGTGAAATCCCAAATAAGATTTTAAATATTGGTGAAAACCAAGCCGAAGAAGCCTTGCTTTGGTGGAAAAACGAGTTCAAGGAAGATTTCTACATTGAAGTAATGCGTCACAATCAAGAAGATGAAAATAGGGTGAATGCGTCTTTGATTTCATTGGCAAGAAAGCATGATGTCAAAATTATTGCTACGAATAATACCTTTTACATAAATAAAGAAAATTCGAATGCACACGATATTTTGTTGTGTGTGCGAGACGGCGAAAAGCAAACTACGCCAATAGGTCGTGGTCGTGGCTATCGTTACGGATTGCCGAATCAGGAATACTATTTCAAGTCGGGAGACGAGATGAAACAGCTTTTTGCAAATTTGCCCGAAGCGATTTCGAATATTTCGGAGATTGTGGATAAAATTGAAATTTTCGATTTAGCTCGTGAAGTTTTGCTTCCAAAATTTGAAATCCCGGTTGAATTTAATAATCCCGAAGATGCAGTTGATGGCGGAGTACGAGGAGAAAATGCGTATTTGAGACACCTTACTTTTGAAGGAGCAAGAAGACGCTATCCCGTAATTACTGAAGAAATTCAGGAACGATTGGATTTTGAATTGTTAACGATATCCAATTCTGGTTATCCGGGTTATTTCCTAATTGTACAGGATTTAATTGCTGAGGCGAGAAGTATGGGCGTTTCTGTAGGACCTGGAAGGGGATCTGCGGCAGGATCCGTGGTGGCATATTGTTTGAAGATTACCAATATTGACCCGTTGATGTATAACCTACTTTTTGAGCGTTTCCTGAATCCGGATCGTGTGTCACTACCCGATATTGATATCGATTTTGATGATGAAGGACGAAGCAGTGTAATGGATTATGTGATTCGAAAATACGGGTCGAAACAAGTAGCACAAATTATCACTTATGGTAAAATGGCCACGAAATCGGCTATTCGTGATACCGCTCGTGTTCTGGATTTGCCTTTATTTGAAGCCGATAAAATTGCGAAATTGATTCCAGGGATGATGCCGTCCAAGTGGAATTTAGCGCGCTTTTTGAACGAAGATGAAAATCTGATTAAAAAAGCGGTTCGTCCGGAAGAATACGATAAAATAAAAGAATTAATAGGTTTAGCTAATGAAGATGATTTGGGTGGAGAAACCATTCAGCAAGCCAAAGTTTTAGAAGGAAACTTAAGAAATACTGGGATTCACGCTTGTGGAGTTATTATTACACCAAGTGATATTACCAATTTTGTTCCTGTGGCTACGGCCAAAGATTCGGATTTGTACGTGACCCAATTTGATAACTCGGTTGTGGAAAGTGCCGGATTGCTGAAGATGGACTTCTTGGGTTTGAAAACCCTGACTCTGATAAAAGATACGGTTAAATTAGTTAAATACAGAACCGGAATTGATCTTGATCCAGACACGTTTCCGATTGATGATTTGAAGACGTATGAGCTTTTTCAACGCGGAGAAACGGTAGGGATTTTTCAGTATGAGAGTCCGGGAATGCAGAAATACATGAAGGAATTGAAGCCAACAGTATTTCCCGATTTGATTGCGATGAATGCGTTATATCGTCCAGGACCGATTGCTTATATTCCGAGTTTCGTCAAGCGAAAAAATGGCGAAGAGGAGATTATTTATGACCTTGATGCCTGCGAAGAATTATTGAAAGATACGTACGGAATTACCGTTTACCAGGAACAGGTAATGCTTTTGTCCCAAAAACTGGCGGATTTCTCGAAAGGGGATGCCGACGTTTTGCGTAAAGCGATGGGGAAAAAACAAAAGGACGTTTTGGATAAAATGAAACCTAAATTTATTAGTCAGGCTGCCGCCAAAGGTCATGCCGAAGATAAACTGGAGAAAATTTGGAAAGACTGGGAAGCCTTTGCGGAATATGCCTTTAATAAATCACACTCTACTTGTTATGCATGGATTGCATACCAAACAGCATTTTTAAAAGCAAATTATCCTGCTGAATATATGGCTGCGGTACTTTCGAATAATATGAGTGATATCAAGCAAGTTTCGTTCTTTATGGAAGAGTGTAAACGTATGGGATTGCAAGTTTTAGGGCCTGATGTGAACGAGTCTTTTTATAAATTTACTGTAAATGATGATTACGCAGTACGTTTTGGAATGGGGGCCATTAAAGGAGTAGGTTCTGGTGCTGTAGCTACTATCGTAGAAAGAAGAAAAGATGGAAAATACAAATCGATTTTTGATTTGACCAAACGCATCGATTTACGCGCGGCGAATAAAAAAGCATTGGAAAATCTGGCTTTAGCGGGAGGATTTGACTCCTTCACAGGAACTACAAGAGCGCAATATTTTCATGATGATGGCGATGGAATTACCTTTTATGAAAAAGCGATTCGGTATGGTGCTAAATTTCAGGAAAATGAGAATTCATCGCAAGTGAGTTTGTTTGGCGACAGCAGTGATGTTCAAATTGCAGAGCCTATTGTGCCTCCTTGCGAGGATTGGAGCACTATGGAAAAACTCGCTAAAGAGAAGGAAGTCGTAGGAATTTATATTTCGGGACATCCTTTAGACGATTTTAAATTTGAAATGAAGTATTTCTGCAATTCGAAATTGGAAATGCTTAAAAACATGGAACTTTACGTGGGTAAAACACTTGCTTTTGGAGGTATTGTTTCTAATGTACAGAGACGAACAGCCAAAAACGGTAAGGAATGGGCGATTTTTAACTTAGAAGGTTTTGACGAGAGTTTTGAATTTAAAATATTTAATGAAGAGTACCTGAACTTTCATCGATACTTGCTTCCTAATAATTTTGTTTATTTTAAAATCATGATCAAAGACGGATGGGTTAATAGAGAAACCGGAAAAAAATCTGAACCAAGAATGCAGTTTACTGATGCAAAACAATTACAGGATGTATTGAGCATTTTTGCCAAGAAATTAATCTTGCTTCTGAATATCTCAGATTTAGAAACAGATTTTATCCATAAATTGAGTCACCTTTTTCAAGAAAATAAAGGGGATAACACCGTTTCTTTTGAAGTTATGGAATTGGAAAAAACAAAACGCCTAGTTGCTGTTGCTCCGGTTGAATTAGAGAATGAAGAAGTTGCTTTTGTTGATGAAAATGAAGATTCTGAAATGGAAGCTCTCGAAATTCCAGAGACAAGTACCACAGCTAAAGTAGAAGAAGTAGAAGAAATAAAAGTGGTTACAAAACTAACAATGCCAAGCAGAAAACTAAAAATCAAGATTTCGAATGAATTGTTAGTGGAGCTGGAAAAAATGCAGATTAACTTTAAGCTGAATTAACTTTTTAAATGCTGATCCTTCAGGAAAATTAAAATGAATTTCAATTTCTATAAGCACTTGAAAATTAAACTTTAATCAGTTTTAACATATATTTGGTACTAAATAGTGCTAAATTTTCATTAAAAATGGTTTATTTTTGTAAAAACAGTAATAAGCTAAATTATGAAAAAGGAGTTGTTTTTGTTCGGATTTATGTTTTGTTCTATAGTTATGATAGGGCAAACTGAAAAGAAAGAAAGTTGGTATTTTAAATTAGGAGGGTCCTATTTTGTTCAGACTGCTGCTACTGAGTTTCCTACCGTAGGAGGTCAGGAAGCTTTAAGTAAGGTTTATGTTGGAGGGAATTTGGTTTCTGAAGAAAGCATTACAGGTTCTTTTGGAGAAGGTTTTCGTGCAGGAGGTGCTGTTGGATACCGTTTTACAGATCGTTTGGGTCTGGAAATGGGAATTAATTACTATAACAGTATTGATAAAACAATGGTTAAAAGAGTTGATGATGGAGTAACTACCTTAAAATCTGTTGGTCAAATTACTGCTTTTGATTTAGCTCCGGCAGTTGTGTTGTTCTTGGGTGAAGTAAAAGGATTTGAAACCTATTCTAAAGTAGGGGTAATTGTTCCGGTTCACGGAGATTTAACGATTAAAACAAATGCAGTTGCTGCTCCGGGAGTAAATGTTTTTAGTAAGGATGTAATCAGGCCAAAACCAACTGTAGGTTTTCAAGCGGCTTTAGGTACTTCTTATAAATTAGCTAAAAATCTTTCGGCTTTTGCAGAATTAGAATACCGCAATTTTACGGTGCATGGAAAAGATAAAGAGACTACTGAATTTACTGTTAATGGAACGGATCGATTGAGTACACGCAACACTTCTCAGGTGCATTCTAATTATACAGATCGCTTGGACAGTAATTCTAATAACGCTCAATTTAATACGGTAGATACAACAAAACCAATGGATGAATTGAGTTCTTATGTTGGTATCAGTGGATTGGGTTTGACTCTTGGGGTGAAATACAGTTTGTAATAAACCATTTTTAAATATTTATCAAAAGTCTGTCTGAAAAGATGGCTTTTTTTGTTTGCTGGCGAAGGAATTTTCTATGGAAATTGATTTTGTTGTAACACAAATGTCCTAGCAGTGATGGACGAATTGCTAACGCAATTATCTTTTCTGGCTTTCTTTAAGCCGGAAAAGATACAGCGTACAGCAGGAAGTAGCTCTTGATTATTGTAATCTTAAATGCATTAAAAGCGAGTGATAAGAATTGACGATATATTAATAGTCAAAACTAATTTATGAATGACGTTTGATTAGTTTTTAATTTCTAAATTTGTAACCTAGTTTGAGACTTTAGATATTCAAACGATAAACTTAAATAAAAATAAATATGGCATTAGCAATAACAGATGCTACTTTTGAAGAAGTAGTTTTGAAATCAGACAAACCGGTAATGGTGGATTTTTGGGCAGCATGGTGCGGACCTTGTAGAATGGTAGGTCCAATCATTGATGAATTGAGCAACGAATACGAAGGTAAAGTTGTTGTAGGTAAAGTTGATGTTGATGCAAACCAGGAATTTGCTGCTAAATACGGAGTTAGAAATATCCCAACAGTCTTGGTTTTTCATAATGGTGAAGTAGTAGGGAAACAAGTAGGAGTTGCTCCGAAACAAACTTACGCTGATAGTTTAGACGCTTTGTTGTAATCGGTAGATTATGATTTATATAGAATCTGAAAAGATTCAAATAAAAGGTTTGGCGAAAGTCAAGCCTTTTTTTGTTTATGCTGAATGGATTTTAGCTTCTTGATTAAGTTTTGTTTCGATAATCTTTTAATTTTTAAATCGTTAAATCTTTTAATATATTTGGTAGATGAAGATTGAATCGCAAATAGAGAAAATTTCGAGTTTTCAGCATCTGGAATTACTGGCCAATCAGGTTGTGGAAGGTTTTATTTCAGGGATGCATAAAAGTCCGTTTCATGGCTTTTCGGCTGAATTTGCGGAGCATAAAGTCTATAATGTTGGCGAAAGTACCAAGCACATTGATTGGAAGTTGTTTGCTAAAACGGATCGTTTATACACCAAACGATTTGAGGAAGAGACTAATTTGCGGTGTCATCTTATTATCGATAATTCCTCGTCGATGCATTATCCTAAATTAAAAGACAGTCAACAGTTTTATGAAAACAAAATTGGCTTCTCGGTTTTGGCTTCGGCGGTTTTAATGAATCTTTTAAAGAAGCAACGCGATGCTGTCGGACTTAGTGTGTTTTCTGATACATACGAGTACTACGCGCCTGAAAAAGGCAGTGATCGGCATCACCGAATGATTTTAAACACACTTGAAGGGCTTTTAGAGAAACCTGTGGTCAAGAAAAGTACTGATACAATTACATTCTTACATCAAATAGCCGAGAAAATCCACCGTCGTTCGATGATTATCCTATTTACAGATATGTTTCAGTCCGGAAACGAAGAAGCGCTGTTTAATGCCTTGCAACATTTGAAACATAATAAGCATAAAGTAGTTTTATTTCACGTTGTCGATAACAAAACAGAGCTGAATTTTGACTTTGATAACGCTCCAAGGAAGTTTATTGATTTAGAAACAGGAGAAGAAGTAGCCGTTTTTGCCGATAATGTCAAAGAAGAATACGAAAAACAGATAGAAAGTTACTTCAAGAAACTCGCTTTGACCTGCTCACAAAACCGAATAAAGTATATTCCGGTAAGTGTTGGGGAAAGTTTTGAAAAAATTTTAATGACATACTTAGTTGAAAAACAAAACTTTGGATAATAAGGTGAAATTTTATCAATTATTTTTTCAAAAAACGCTTGCGTAAACGGAAATCTATTGTATCTTTGCCACCGCAATAACGCAGAGGTTTGGTAGTTCAGTTGGTTAGAATACATGCCTGTCACGCATGGGGTCGCGGGTTCGAGTCCCGTCCAGACCGCAATATTGGGGAAAGCCTTTCGTAACAGAAAGGCTTTTTTGCCCCATAAGGTTTTTAACGTTAGTTGTGTTGTTTGCTACGAATTTGTAACTCGTAGCGGGTTTAGTAGTTAGACCAATGAAAAGCTTTCCACTTTTGTGGATAGCTTTTTTGATTTAAAAAGAAAGTAGGGTTTTAGATCGTTAGATTGAGAACGTGCAAGATTTTAGTTGGTTTTAAAAGCAATTAGGTTTTAGCGAGCAACTAATTTTAGAATCAAAAAAGTTATAGATTAAAATACTGGTTTGGTAGTTCAGTTGGTTAGAATACATGCCTGTCATCTCGTCTTTTGGGACGAGACGGGTTCGATTCAAGAACTGTGTTTAAGAATTAGAATGTTATAGATTAAAATACTGGTTTGGTAGTTCAGTTGGTTAGAATACATGCCTTTCATCTCGTCTTTTGGGACGAGACGGGTTCGATTCAAGAACTGTGTTTAAGAATTAGAATGTTATAGATTAAAATACTGGTTTGGTAGTTCAGTTGGTTAGAATACATGCCTGTCACGCATGGGGTCGCGGGTTCGAGTCCCGTCCAGACCGCTAGTAACAAGAAGCTTTTCTTAACAGAAAAGCTTTTTTTGTTTTTCTAAACTTCAAATAGTATTCGATATGTATTTTGTTTACATCATAAAAAATCATCAAGGATTATTTTACAAAGGATTTACTCAAAATCTTGATAAACGTATTTTTGAACACAATAATGATTTAAGCCGATACACTTCTGGAAAAAGTCCATGGGTTTTGGTGTATTTCAAAGAATTTGAAACAAAAACAGAAGCATTAAAAGAAGAATTGCGATTGAAAAATCTTAATGCTGCTTCGATAGAAAGATTATTAAGCAGTTTTCAAGTTGAATAGAACACATGCCTGTCATCTCGTCTTTTGGGACGAGACGGGTTCGAGTCCTCTCGTTCCAAAAACGAGGCCAGTAATAAGAAGCTTTTCTGTTAAGAAAAGCTTTTTTTGTTTCAGTATGTTTATAAATTAAAACAACTCGGATTTATAGTTCCACACAATCCACACAAACAATCCCAAATACATCACGCAAACTACAAATTTCATAAAGCTGGAAGCTAAAAAACCTACAAAGGATCCTGCAGCTGCTTTCAAAGCCCGATTATGATCTTTAAAATCATAAATAAGTTCTCCTATCAGCGCACCAAGAAACGGGCCTATTAGGAAGCCAAATGGTATTGGAGCAAGAATCCCTATAACCAAACCGATGTTAGTTCCCCAGATACCATACGAACTTCCACCGAATCTCTTGATTCCTTTAGCCGGAATGACATAATCTAAAACCGATATGATGACAGTGATCAATAAAGCAATTCCTAAAACCCAATAATTTGCCGGAACAGTATTTGTGAAATAAAGTAATACCAATCCAACCCAACTAATGCTAGGTCCGGGTAAAACCGGTAAAAAACTACCAAAAATACCTAAAATCACACACATAAAACCAAGAGCCAAAAGAAGTACATCCATAAATTTATTTTTACTAATTTTGAAAACACAAAAGCAACACGTAACTAGCTTATGAAAGGGATTAAATTAATTGCTTCATTTTCGATTATGTTCTTTTTTACTTTTTCTTTTTGGACCGTAAACGCCCAGGAAAAAATTGTAAACAGCAATGACATGCTTTTAAAGGAGGCTATTTACAACGAGAACAGAGTAAAAGTATTAAATTTTTCTTTGAAACAGTTTGATGTACTTTTTTTTGAGTTTTCTGATAAAAAATCAAATCCAAATTTAGTATTGACAAAGGAGGAATTCTATAAATATACGATTCAGATCGCTATTTTTTCAGATCGATTGGCAGCTCTGTATCCAGATCAAAAAGAAATTGCAGCCGAAAATAAAAAGAAATGGTTTGCTGAAAACTACGAAGATTATTTGCTTTCGAAAGCATCTCAAAAAAAATAATTGTATTTTTATAGAATATTAGTCCAATTCAAAAACAAAACCTTGAAGCAGTATTACCTCTTTTTAGTATTTATATTTTTTAATTCCTGTCAATACTTTGACAAGCAAATTCCTTCGGAAAAGGAATTGTTGCAAAAGGAACTGAAATCCATCAACTGGAAAGAAGTCGATGAATACCCATCGGTAGTAGATTGTGAAAAAATAGAAGATAAAAAGCAACGCCAACAGTGTTTTTTCGAAGTTTTAACTCAGTTGATTCAGGAGAAATTGAGCGTTGATACCCTTTCGGTTCTCTACCCTGAACTGGATACGATTGAAGTAAAGGTCACTGTTTTTCCAAATGCGACGATGCAATTCGAGCCTCAATTTCCCAAAGATTCCGTTGCTTACGACAAAATCAAAATCGACAGTATTCTTAAAGTCCGTTTAGTTGATTTTCCAAAAATTAACCCAGCCCTCAAGCGTGGTATTCCAGTAAAAACACAATTTATTCTTCCGGTTATTCTAAAAGTGGAGTAGTTTTTCAGGAGCTATTTCCAGCTATTCGTTACAAACGAAGTTCACTGAACTCCGATAAAAATAAAAAATAAGTGAAGTAATCTTTATATTTTTGGCAGCAAAAATATAAAAGATTTTCACTGTTATCTGGGCTAGGGTTTTAGTGAAAATTAGAATTTCCTGCCTTTCCATTCGTATTTTCCAAACAAAGAATACAAAGCTACGCTCGTGCTAAAAAAAGGATAAAACAAACTACTCAAAATCAAATATTGTACTTTGGTCTTGGTTAAAAATTGATTGGCTTTGTAAATCAAAACAGTATCAACTGAAAATTTTAAAGTAAATAATAAAAAGACATTCTGAAAATTAGTTAAATTCAAGAACCAAGAACCAAGGAGGAAGAGCCAACTCAGATTTCCCGCAAAAACTAACAGTCCCAATCCTTTTCCGAAACTACTTTGATACGAACTTGTTTTAGATGCCCAACGAACGCGTTGGTAAAATAACGTTTTCCAGCTATTCAAAGGTTTAGTGGTAACAATTGTATTTTGGGATTTCAAATAATGGACTTTTCTAGGAGATTTCGCAATCGCTTTTTGCAACAGGAAAACATCATCACCACTGGCAATTCCATCGTTTCCACTGAAGCCATTTAGCTGTTGAAAAAACGTTTTGGTGTACGCAAAGTTGGCGCCATTGCACATAAATCCTTTGTTAATACCAAAACTGCCAATGGTTGCGCCTTGTAGACTCGCCAAATCTAATTGCTGGAAATGATGCAAAAACGAATTGCCGCAATCATAAGTTACCGCACCGGCAATCATCGCAACATCATGAAGTTGGATGTAGTTATCCAGTGTCAATAACCAGTTTGCATTGACAGTGCAATCTGCATCGGTGGTGATAATCCAGTCCGTATTTGTAATTTGCATTGCGGTTACAATTGCATCTTTTTTTGGTGAATTGGAAACCCGAATGTTATTTATTATTTGAATATTGTCTCTCGACTGCGCTCGAGATGACAATGGAATGCTAAACTTTTCTTCAGAAAAATCATCAACCAAAATCACTTCAAACAATTCCATCGGATAATTCAACTTTGATAAACTCTCTAGTAGAATAGGTAAATTTTCGGCTTCATTCCGGAAAGGAACGATAATGGAGAATTTTGTTTTTGGCGTTAAGCCGGTATATTCAATTGTATTCACTTTCGTAAAACCATAAATCAGTGCAATTATCGCAAAGCTATAAGAGAGGATTATGAGGTATAAAACAATTGTAATCACCATCTTTATTGCGATTTGTCTCCTTCTACTTTAGAGATGATTTTAAAATTCAATACATAATAAGTGCCAATTATCACGGGTAAAACCACATTCAAAAACCACATTAAAGTCGAAATGAAAATCACAATCCATTCATTAACGCCTAAAATCCCAAAGAAATAAACAGCGACACTTCCTTTTACGGCAAAGTCTAAAAACTGAAAAGTAGGCAAGGAAGACGCTAAAAAATAAACAGACGAAATGGTTGCAATCAAGGTAGAATAAGGCAAATCAACATCAAAGGCTAAAAACAAAAAGTAATATTGGTGCGAGAAAACCAGATAACGGCAAATGCCCAAAAAAATATTTTTTTGATGAATGGGTTTTGGGATTTCATTGATCTTATGAATCAGTTTTTCGATAGAGTAGCCTTTGATAGTAATTTTTTTGACTGAGAATAAAATAATGAAAAGTAGTAGGAGCATTCCAAAAAGCAGCACTACCGTTTTTGTGGTAATCACATTGTACTGCGCATTAAAATACAATAAGCCGAAAATTCCAAAAATAACGGTCAATATCATTTGGATTCCGTTGCAAATCAGGTTTAAGAAAATCACTTTTTTAGTGTTTCCTTTATCAAAAAACAATGCTTTTCCAGCATATTCACCAACTCCATTCGGCGTAAAAAGCCCCGCAGTTAATGCACCAAGAACTTGTTTGGTTGCTTCTCCTAAAGAGATTTTATGGATAAATTCTACTAAGTTTTGCCATTTCATTATTTCAAAAAACCGATTCAGAACACTCAATAACAAAATAAATGCGATTCCGCCAATGGATTGATTTTTTTGAAATAAAACGATGAATTTCTGCCAATCTAATTTATCATTATTGGCCAATTGATTGTAAATAAAATAAAACGCACCGCCAACAATCAAAAGTTTGATTAGAAGTACGAGGAATTGCTTAGTTTTGTGTGGAATTGAAATCATTGGTGCAAAGTAACAAAACTTTAAACTTTTAGACTTTAAACTTTAAACTAAATCATTGGCAAACGAACGCATCATATTAGGAATTGACCCGGGAACGACGATTATGGGTTTTGGATTGATAAAAATTGTCAATAAAAAAATGGAGTTTTTGCAATTGAACGAATTGCAATTATCTAAATACGACAATCATTATCAAAAGCTGAAAATAATTTTCGAACGTACTATTGAGTTAATCGATACACACAATCCAGATGAAATTGCAATTGAAGCGCCTTTCTTTGGTAAAAACGTACAATCGATGCTAAAGTTGGGACGCGCGCAAGGCGTTGCCATGGCGGCGGGACTTTCGAGAGATATTCCCATTACGGAATACGAACCAAAAAAAATAAAAATGGCAATTACCGGAAACGGAAACGCCACCAAGGAGCAAGTTGCCAAAATGCTACAGCAACTTTTAGGACTGAAAGAATTACCTAAAAACCTAGATTCAACTGATGGATTGGCTGCGGCGGTTTGTCATTTTTTCAACTCTGGAAAAGTGGTTGGTGCCAAAAGTTATACCGGTTGGGATGCTTTTGTAAAACAAAACGAAGAACGAGTTAAAAAATAGTAATCGGTTTTCAGTTTGCAGAACTGACTACTAAAACTGACCACTGAATACTAATAAATGAGAGGAATCTATATTCATATCCCTTTTTGCAAGCAGGCGTGTCATTACTGCGACTTTCATTTTTCGACTTCGATGAAGAAGAAAGAAGAAATGGTTTTGGCTATTGCCAAAGAAATTCAAATGCGCAAAAGCGAATTTGAAAAGGAACAAGTTGAAACTATTTATTTTGGAGGAGGAACGCCAAGCGTTTTAACTTCTGAAGAAATTAATTTTTTGATTGCTGCAGTTTATAGCAATTATTCTGTAATAGAAAATCCTGAAATCACGTTGGAAGCCAATCCAGATGATTTGTCAAGTGAGCGAATAATTGAATTGTCAAAAAGTAAAATCAATCGTTTAAGCATCGGGATTCAGTCTTTCTTTGAAGACGATTTGCAACTGATGAATCGCGCTCATAATTCGGCGGAAGCCAAAAAATGTTTGGAAGAAGCCACCAAGTATTTCGACAATATTTCCCTCGATTTAATTTACGGAATTCCCAGAATGAGTAATGAGAAATGGAAACAAAATATTGAAACAGCACTGTCTTTTGGGATTCCGCATATTTCTAGTTATGCTTTAACGGTAGAGCCAAAAACCGCGTTGAATAAACTGATACAAACGGGAAAAATTGCTGCGCCTAAAGATGAAGTTGCACAAGAGCATTTTGCTATTTTGGTTGAAACGCTCGAAGCCAATGATTTTATTCATTATGAATTGTCAAATTTTGGGAAGGTCAATTATTTTTCGAAAAATAATTCGGCGTATTGGTTGGGTAAAAAATACCTTGGAATTGGTCCCTCTGCGCACAGTTATGATGGTGTTTCACGCAGTTGGAATGTGTCGAATAATGCTATTTATTTAAAATCGATTCAAGAAAATAAATTGCCAAACGAGATAGAAATTCTTTCTATTACTGACCGATACAATGAATATATTATGACCGGTTTGCGAACTATTTGGGGTGTTTCTTTGGATAGAATTGAAACCGAATTTGGAATCATTTATTTGGAATATTTGAACAAACAATCTCAAAAATTCCTTGATGATGATTTAGTTTTTATCGAAAACAATATTTTGAAACCAACACCAAAAGGAAAGTTTTTGACAGATGGAATTGCATCAGATTTATTTTACTTAAATTTGGAAGAGTAACGTAACCGCAAAGGGCGCAAAGTTTTACGCAAAATTGAAAGGAATTTTGTGTCGTAGCGTCTGAGTGGTACAAAAAAAACAACTTGTGTTAGCAACAGTTCAACATAACAACCAAACAATTAAAGTCGATCTATCAAAACCCATTGATATTTCGATTCCTTTAACGAATACCGATGAAAATCCAATTGCTTGGTATATAGATAAACCAGTAATTGAACCCGTGATTTTTGGGGACTGGATTGGCAAAGTTTCGGAAGGAAAATCGTCTACCAATTTCAATAATATTTTCTTCAATCCACACGGACACGGAACGCATACAGAATGTTTGGGGCATATTACACGAGAATTTTACAGTATTAATCAGTCGTTGAAACAGTTTTTCTTTTTGGCTGAATTGGTTTCGGTTGTACCGGAAATACGAGGAGAAGATTTGGTGATAACATTAGAAAATATCTCGACTGCGCTCGATGTGACACTGAAATTAGGTATTCCAAAAGAAGCCCTAATCATTAGAACACTTCCTAATTTTAAAGTAAAACAATCTTTAAAATATTCGAATACCAATCCGCCATATCTTTCTGAAGAGGCTGCGCGTTTCATTCGCGAAAGCGGAATTCAGCATTTATTGATTGATTTACCAAGTGTAGATAAAGAAAAAGACGATGGAAAATTATTGGCCCACAAAGCATTTTGGAATGTAACCGATGTTAATAATCTGAATGCTGATGCACGATTGGACTGTACGATTACGGAGATGATTTTTGTTTCAGATGAAGTGAAAGATGGTATTTATTTGCTGAATTTACAAATCGCATCTTTTGAGAATGATGCGAGTCCCAGTAAACCGGTTTTGTACGCTGTTTTAAATGATGAATTATAATTTTTGAATGTAAATAATTCCATAATGAACTTAGAAACATACTACGAATATTGTTTGTCTAAAAAAGGAGTGACGGAACATTTTCCTTTTGACGAAGATACTTTAGTTTTTAAAGTGGGCGGAAAAATGTTTGCATTGTCGTCTTTAGGTCAATGGGAAAAAGGACAGCCATCAGTCAATTTAAAATGTGATCCGGAGCGTGCTGAGGAATTGCGCGCTGAATACGATGACATTCAGCCGGGTTTTCACATGAGTAAAACCCATTGGAATACAATTACGATAAATGCATCAGTTTTGGATGCTCTTGTCAAAGAATTGATTGATGATTCCTATGGTTTGGTTTTCAAAAGTTTAACAAAGAAATTGCAGAGTGAAATTCAAGAATTAGAAAATTAGGCATTACTTTTGTAAAGAAATTTAGAATAAAAATTACAAACACATACTGAAATAAATTCAGCATATCATATGAAAGAACAATTTAAGAAGTTTTTAAACGAAGAACAAGACCCAAAAGCTATTGAAAAAATCGCTTCAAAATTGAGTGATTTATTGATGAAGAATGAAGAAATCGGTTATATTGCTGTTCAAAAAAAACCAGCGATTACCGTTTTGCCGGATAGTATTGTGATGACGAATAAAAGAATTATCATCTGTCAGCCTAAAAATCTGGGACTTTCAATGAATTTTATTGATTACACTTGGGATGAAATTGAAGGAACATTTGTTAAAGAAAATATTTTGGGTTCAGAATTTTCTTTTACAACCAGAACTAATATGGAGGTTTCCATTGATTATATCCCTAAAATTCAAGCGCGAAAGATTTTTACGTATGCTAAAGAACAATTGGATATATTGAAAGTTGGGTCTGTATTGAATGCAACCATGATGGATGAAGTTCCGGTTGCTCCAATCGATGAGGTGGAGATTATTGAAGAAATGGAAACCGAAGAGGTGACTAATTTTGCTGAAATAATGCCAGTTTCACAACCCAATTTCATTGCTGAAAATCAAGTATTCGAAGATGTTCCAGCAAGTTCAAAAGACAAATCGTTAAGTGATTTATCACAAGACGAACTTTTTGAAAAACTGCAGAATTATAAAAAATTATTGGATAACGGATTGATTTTACAAGGTGAATATGATACTTTCAAAAAAGAAATTTTGAGTTATATGTAATTAGTCTTAAAGTTGAAATTCCTAAAGTCAAAAGATAGTTGTACCTTTTGACTTTATGACTTTTGATTTTATAATAGATAGACTAAAGCGTTCTTTTCTGCTTTTCTACAAAATTATTGGATTGTAATTCTAATAAATCAGTGGCATTCTTTCGCTGCAAATCATACAGTTTTTTATCGTCAGCTATATCTCCGTAGACTTTGTCGTGCATCGTGGCGCTAGTTTTTACAAGTAGAGTGCGTTGGTATTTGTCTTGTTCTATTGTGGCTTTCAAAGCTGTTTCCAGATCCTCCAGTTTATAATCGTATTCGCCTTTTGGAGATAGAAGCTTAGCAATAATAGGAGAGGTTTCAATGGCTAAAAATAAGAGCATGATAAAAAACGAAGGCAGCCAAGGTAATTTATCCAAGGCATTGATTCGAGCCATTAAACCATCAAATCCATCAATAATTGGTTGTGTTTCGGTAACTTTCTTGTCTAAATCGGTTTGCAGCGTTTTGGTGTTTTTCTCCATTTCAGCAATTTTAGCCAAGTTGGTTTTTTGTAAGGTGTCCAATTCTTTTTTGGCTAAATCATGTTTAGCAATCTTTTCTTTAAAAACAGGTCCTTTGCCTAATTTTTTGGTTCCTGCGGTTCCTTCGGCTTCTGTGATGTAGGTTTCGTAAAGTGTATTGACTTCTTTTTCTTTGTTTGTGATTTCCAATTTCAAACCTGCTATTTCGGCTTTGTTTTTGTCTAAATCCGATTTGAAATAATTAGCCACTTCTTTTTTGTTATTCAAAGCCATGGCATTTTTTTCTTTCAATAAGACGGTATTAATTTCTTTCTCGAAGATTTTAATTTCTAATGGTTTCGAAATAACAATGGCAATAATTACCGCCAAAATAATTCGGGGAGTTGCCTGTAGAAATTCACTTCCAAACTGGTCTCTTTTTCGAATAGTGGAAACAATAAAACGGTCCAAATTAAAAATAAGTAAACTCCAAACGATACCAAATGCGATTGCGGGATAAATACTGTCAAAGACGGTAAACAGTGCATATGAACTAGCTAGGAAAGCCATTACTGCGGTGAAGAAAACAGTGGCGCCAATACCGACGTATTTGGTTTGCTCGCCTTCGGAACAGCCTTCAAGAAGGTCTTTGTCAGCTCCGGAACAAAGGATAAAAAATTGTTTTAACATGATTTATGATTTTTTGAGTGATGATTACAAATTTAACGCCAAAAAATGAATCTTGGTATAAATACTTGATAGGTATTTATTTAAGGCTTTTTGTTACGGTTTGTACAAAATAAAATAGAGCCGCTCTTTACGAACGGCTCTATTGGTTTTGAATTAATATTAACTTAAGCTAATGGTGCTCCTGCCATAATTTCGGCATTGGCAAATTCTTCAAATTTGGCAAAGTTAGCTTTGAATTTTTGAGCTAATTCTAACGCTTTCTTATCGTATAGTTCAGGTTCTTCCCAAGTATTTCTTGGATTCAATATTTCACTAGGAACATTTGGACACGTTTGCGGTTTTGCAATTCCAAATACTTGGTGATTCTCATACGCCACATTGTCCAATTCTCCGTTTAATGCAGCGGTAATCATGGCACGCGTGTATTTTAATTTCATTCTGCTTCCTATTCCGTATGGACCGCCTGTCCAACCTGTATTGATTAACCAAACTTTTACATTGGCATCTTTCATTTTTTTACTCAACATTTCAGCATATTTTGTTGGGTGTAATGGCATAAATGGTGCGCCAAAACAAGCAGAAAAATTAGGCTGAGGTTCTGTAATTCCTGCTTCTGTTCCAGCAACTTTTGCAGTGTAACCAGAAATAAAGTGGTAAGCAGCCTGTCCCGGAGTTAGCTTAGAAATTGGAGGCAATATTCCAAATGAATCGGCCGTTAAGAAAAATATATTTTTTGGGTTTTTCCCAATAGAACCAGGTTGAATGTTATCAATATGATAAATAGGATAACTTACTCTAGTGTTTTGAGTGATAGAAATGTCCTCAAAATCAACTTCATTAGTATCTTTATTGATTACTACGTTTTCTAGGATTGCCCCTTTTTTTATAGCTCTAAAAATGTCTGGTTCGTTTTCTTCAGAAAGGTTGATGACTTTTGCATAACAACCTCCTTCAAAGTTGAAAACTGTATTTTCATTAGTCCATCCATGTTCATCATCACCAATTAATTTTCTGTTTGGATCTGCAGATAAAGTTGTTTTTCCGGTTCCTGATAATCCAAAGAAAATAGCAGTATCACCGTCTTTTCCAACATTAGCACTACAGTGCATTGGCAAAGTATTTTTGAAAACTGGTAAGATAAAATTCAATGCAGAAAAAATTCCTTTTTTCATTTCTCCAGTGTAACCAGTTCCGCCTATCAAAACTACTTTTCTTGTAAAGTCAAGAATTGCAAAATTGCTTTGACGCGTTCCGTCTACTGCTGGATCTGCCATAAAACTTGGTACACATAAAAGAGTCCATTCTGGGTCGAAATTTGCTAATTCTTCCATTTCAGGTCTCAAAAACATGTTGTAGCAAAATAAATTTGCCCAAGGAGTTTCTGTGATTACGCGAACGTTTAATCTGTAATTTGGGTCAGAACATACGTATGAATCTCTTACATAAACCTCTTTGTTTGATAAATAGGAGGTCACTTTGTTATAAAGTGCTTCGAAAGCATCTGATTCAAAAGGAATATTTACTTTTCCCCACCAAACTTGACTTTCACTGATGCTGTCTTTTACTATATATCGGTCTTGTGGAGAACGGCCAGTATATTCACCTGTATTTACTGCTAATGCACCGGTTGAGCTTTCAATTCCTTGACCTAATTTTATTGTTATGTCGTGTAATTCTTCAGGGGATAACTGGTAATGAATTTTTGCATTTTCAATTCCTAATTCTTTTAACGAAATCGATTGCGAGAAAAGCGTGTTATTGTCCATAAATTTATTGTTGTGTAGTTTCTTTTTATAGACTGCAAAAGTAGAAATTATATTTCAGATACAGTTTGATTCTTCTAATTTTGTGATTTTTTATTCATAATATTCAGTAATAAAACGCCCCAGCCCAGTATTAATAGGAGTCCGCCAATAGGAGTCACGAATCCTATAATTTTAAAATCAAATGTAGTAAGGTCGTTTGTCGCTAATAGATAAATAGACCCGGAGAATAAAATAACACCAAAAAGAACTAAAAAATAGATTGCTTTTTTTGTTTTTTGAGGGACGTCTTTCATTAGTCCAAAAAACAATAAAAATAGCGCATGGTACATTTGGTAGCGTACACCGGTTTCAAAAGTCGATAATTGTTCAATAGACAGTACTTTTTTTAGGGCATGTGCGCCAAAAGCACCAAGAATTATTGCAATCATCCCTAAAATAGCTCCTGTTGAAATTATTCTTTTGTCCATGTTGATTTTGTTTTTATTACAAAAGTATCTCATCTGTCATTAAATTAAAAACGTTTTGTGAGATACTTTTTTTAGCGGTTGATTAATCCAAAATCAGGTTTTAGAACTGGGATAAATTTTTTTGCAACACTATTTGTTATAAATACAACAATTTTGTATGTTTGTGTTATAATTAAATAAAATGAAAACAATTTTAATCATCGGGGCAGGAAGATCAGCTTCATCTTTGATACATTATCTGTTAAGTAAATCAGATAAGGAGAACTTGCATCTTATTATTGGTGATTTGTCATTGGCTTTAGCCCAAAAAAAGACAAATAATCATCCTAATGCAACGGCGATTGCCTTAGATATTTTTGATGAAAATCAAAGAAAAGAAGCAATTCAGAAAGCTAATATTGTTATTTCAATGTTACCGGCTCATTTGCATATTGAGGTAGCTAAGGATTGTATTGTTTACAAAAAGCATTTGGTTACCGCTTCTTATGTGAGCGATGCCATGCAGGAATTAGATGCTGCGGCCAAAGAGAATAATCTTATTTTCATGAATGAAATTGGACTTGACCCTGGGATTGACCACATGAGTGCGATGAAAGTGATTGATGATATTAAGGAAAAAGGCGGAGAAATGCTTCTTTTTGAATCCTTTTGTGGCGGACTTGTAGCTCCAGAATCTGATACGAATCTTTGGAATTACAAATTTACCTGGGCACCACGAAATGTTGTTCTTGCCGGTCAAGGTGGCGCTGCCAAATTTATTCAGGAAGGAACTTATAAATACATTCCGTATTGTAATTTATTCCGTAGAACAGAGTTTTTGGATGTTGAGGGTTATGGTCGATTTGAAGCGTATTCGAATCGGGATTCCCTAAAATATCGAAGTGTGTATGGTTTAGACAATGTGCTTACTTTATACAGAGGAACGATTCGAAGAGTTGGTTTTTCTAAAGCGTGGAATATGTTTGTACAATTAGGAATGACGGATGACAGTTATGCCATGGAGGATTCGGAGAACATGACTTACAGAGAATTTGTAAATTCGTTCTTGCCGTACCATCCAACGGATTCTGTAGAAATTAAAACGCGTTTGATTCTAAAAATTGACCAAGATGATATCATGTGGGACAAATTATTGGAACTCGATTTGTTCAATCGTGATAAAAAAGTAGGGTTGAAAAATGCTACTCCGGCACAAATTTTAGAGAAAATATTGACCGATAGCTGGACGCTTCAGCAAGATGATAAAGATATGATTGTCATGTATCACAAATTTGGATACGAATTAAATGGCAAAAAAGAGCAAATAGATTCAAAAATGGTTTGTATTGGTGACGATCAAACGTATACAGCCATGGCTAAAACCGTAGGTTTACCCGTTGCAATGGCGACTTTGTTAATCTTAAATGGTAAAATCACAACTCCGGGAGTGCAATTGCCTATTCGTAAGGAAGTCTACGAGCCTATTTTAAAAGAATTAGAAGAGTATGGCGTTGTTTTCAAGGAACAATCCATGTCCTATTTAGGATACAATCCAGATAAAGAGTTTAGTTAGTAGTTTTTTTTAGATTTTTAGTTTGATAAATCCGCTCCTTTTTGGAGCGGATTTGTTTTTTAAAATTCTTTATTTATGCTGAGCATAGCCGAAGTATGGGCGTGACCCTGCAAATTGCTTCGTCGTTCCTCCTTGCAACTTCGGGTCGGGCTGTTCGCTGCAATCTTTATGTTTTTAAAGAAAAAACATAAAGGATTTTTCCCGAAACTTCGGGACCATCCCTCACGCAACGCATTCCAATGATGCGCGGTTTTTTCATGAATTGTAAGAAAATTTAATTATATTTGGGAAACTCAAAGTGAAAAAGACCTTCGCTTATCTACCCATGTGTGGGTGTGTATACGAAGGTTTGTTTCGCTTATATACAAGTTGTGCAACACCTTAAAAAAACCGCTGAAAAAACATGCAATTAAGAAAAGGAAAGGCAAAAACACTATTGGAAAGTTCAATAGATTGCGCCTTATTATCAGTGGAAATTTACAACAAGCCAAGAGCACCTTTTAGAGTAGAAAGCTTTATTACTCATATGATAATGTCTTGGACAAGACTTCTGCAAGCACACTTCAATCATACTATTGGAGAAACTTTTTTTTATAAAGAGATTAATGGAAGATATAAATTAATTGACGGCGAAAAAAAAGCTTGGGAATTAAAAACTTGTATTCAAAAATATGGTCAACTTTCAGAAGCTGTTAAATCTAATTTAGAATTTTTCATAAAACTTAGAAATAAAATCGAGCATAGGACAATTTCAAAAGACGAAATTGGATTAATGATTTTTGGAGAGTGTCAGTCTTTACTTTACAATTATGAAAATGAATTAATTAAACTATTCGGTTCAGAATATGCAATAAATGAAAGTTTAGCATATTCACTTCAATTTTCAAGATTAAGAACGGCAAAACAAGTAGAAGCCAATAAACAATTATTATCAACGGAAGTAAAAGAAATTAAAGACTTTATAGAAAAATATCGTTTAAATGTTAAAGAGAGTATTTTTAATACACAAGAGTTTAGCGTAAAATTAATTCAAGTCCCTAAAATTGTTAATACAAATAGAAATGACTTAGCAATTGAATTTGTTAATTGGAATTCAGTTTCTGAGGAGGACAGAGAAAACTATGAAAGAATAACAACTTTAATAAAAGATAAAGTTCAAAAGACCGAAGTTATAAATCCTGCTAAACTAAAACCAGGTGCTGTTGTAAAAACAGTAAACCTAAGTTATCAAAATGTTTTCAATCATTACGACCATAAATGTTTGCTCTACATATTTTCAATAAAGCCAACAAAAGAAGATGGCGAAAATATTGACCCATTCGAAACAAATACAAAATATTGTCATTATGACGAAGCTCACAATGACTATCTATTTAAAGAAGAATGGAATTCTTTTATAATAGGAAATATTACTAGTGGCATGTTAACAAGAGAAATTTGGAAAACTAATTTTGACAATAAGCGAAAGTTAGATATTACTAGATACGAAATTGAATAAGAAAGACGATCGCACAACAGCCATTTTGAACTAGCTCGGATTTAGTGGAATTATCGTTTCGCATCAAGTTTTCGTAAAACCGAAAACTTAAATGTTACGAATTTCAAGCCATCTCAAATTGGCGAAATACTTTATAGGCAAGACTAACAAAGGCCAATCAAAACAAATTTTATATTTAACTAATATGAATAATAACTTTTTTTCTAACTTATTTCTTTGGTTATTATTTATGGCATTACCAGAAATAGTGTTTTCGCAATCCGACTTTACCATTCAAGATGTAAAATTTGAAAGTCAAGGTGTCATGCTTGCAGGCTCGATTTTTACACCTCAAAACCCCTTTGCAGCAGTTGTTATTGTTCACGGGTCTGACCCTGTAAAAAGAGAAATGGAGTTCGCAAAACGTCTTGCCAAAGAGGGAATTGTTGTATTGACATATGACAAACGTGGAGTTGGTGAATCTGGTGGCGTGTACGTCGGACCTTCCGTTGGCACGAATAATATTGACACTACTAATCTAAATTTATTATCTCACGATGCAATTACTGCGGTTAGTATATTACGAACTTATTTGAAAGAAAAAAAAACACCCATTGGATTAGTTGGCTTCAGTCAAGCAGGATGGATAATTCCAATTGCTGCAAGCACAAATCCGCAAGTTGAATTTATGGTTTTATTTAGCTGTCCTACAATAACAACCCTAGAGCAACTCCGATTTCAGTTTTATACTAATGGGAACAATAATTTTTGGGAAAATCATACAGATTCAGATGCTCGTGAGCATACTAAAAATGACCCAGACAAGTATCAATTCGTGGAGACTGACCCAAAAATTTCTCTGAATACTCTTTCAATTCCTGGACTTTGGCTTTTTGGTGAGAAGGATATACAAATTCCCGTAAAGTTGTGTATAGAGCAATTAAACACATTTAAGATTCAAGGCAAACCTTTTGAATATACTTTATTTCCAACATTAGGACATAATACGTCTAATGACATTGATACAGCACCTTTTGACATTTCAATACAATGGATAAAGCAGAAAATGTCCAACAAAAAGAAGTCTAAAAAATCAAAATAAAGCACTGTTTACATCAGCATCTATAAGAAGTTGTCGTTTCAGTGGTTAAATGAAGTTCCGTCACATCATGTTTTCGTTAACCCGAAAATTGAAAGATTAATAACTTACAGCTATCTAAAACCCATAAAGCTTTAGTTTTATAAATCCGCTTCTTTTGAAGCGGATTTGTTTTTTTTACTATCATGATTTTGATTGAATCGTTATTGGTAAGCTATACATTACTCTCACAGGGACACCGTTCAGTTTTCCGGGAATCCAGTTCGGGCATATTTTCAAAACACGTATTGCTTCTTCACCAGTTCCAAAACCAATATCTCGTATGTTTTTTATGTCGCTTAAACTGCCGTCTTTTTCTATGATAAAGGTGATGTATACTTTTCCTTTTAAGTTAGGTTGTTCTGGAGTTTTGAAATTATTGCCGGCAAATTTGTAAAATTCCATAATTCCTCCCGGAAAATCTGGTTTTTCGGTTATTCCAGCAGTATTATAGACTTCATTTTCCCCTTTTTGGACAAACTGATTTTTAGCATCGTACGTGTCAATTTCAATTACTTCAGGAGCTCCTTTACTTAATGTTGCCAGAAGTTCCTCGTTTGTAGGCAATTCTTTTTCTTTTGATAGGATAGAAGGTATAGCTCTCTTTTCTACAGGAGTTAGTTCATTGTATTTTTTTTCGCTGGTAACCTTTCCTTTTTCATCTTTGATTTTAAAAGTAGTTTTGTCGTAATACGTTTTAAATAAATTTCCGGGTTTCGCAGGAGTAGTTTCTTTTTTTACATTGGTTTCTTGCGCAACGACTTTCGTACACAATAAAAACAATAAGGCAGTTACTACAGGGATTAGCATTGCTTTTTTTAATAAAGCTTCTGTTTTTGATGTGGTTTTTGTCATCATAAGTAATCGTTTTTTAGTTATTAAATAATTCAAATTACTGGCCAAGTAAAAAGTTTGGTTCTCGTTCGCTTTTGATAGTAATAAAGATTGGTAGAACGGAACATTGTTATAAGAGGTCACTACTTTCTCATCGGCAAGAAATTCGTGGTTGAGTTGTATGGCTTTTTTGTAAAAAATAAAAATAGGGTTGAACCAAAAAACGGTTTTCAATAGTTCAATGAATAAAATATCCAAAGTGTGTTTTTGGGTTACATGCGTAAGTTCGTGCGTGTACAATTCCGCTTCGATTTCACGGTTGTTGTATTCCGTTTCGTTGATAAAAATCGTATTCAGGAAAGTGTGCGGCAACGTTTTTTCGGGAACCAAAATCAATTTGGCATTCTTATAGTCAATTGGCGTATTCGACTTCATTTTAGACGAAATCTTGATGATATTACTGACAAAACGTATCGCCAAAACGAGTGTTACTACAGCATACAAACTCCATAATCCTATTGCCAGATAGTTTGTTTCCTCCAGTATTACAGCGTTTCCTTGCAGTATCTCGATGTTTCCCGGATTGACTGTAGGTTGTGTAATTTCCTGAATGACTTCGATAGTTATAAATGGAATCACCATCGAGAAAACAAGACTGAACAACAAGTAAAACCTATTGAAAACGTGTATTTTTTCTTTTTCCAAAAACAAATAATACACTGCCAGTAGCACGAATAAAGTAATTGTCGATTTGATTAGAAAGTCGCTCATTTCTTCTTTTTTAGAATTTCACTATCGATTATTTTTTTGAGATCTTCCAATTCCGTTTGCGATAAATTCGTTTCGGTAGTAAAGAAAGAGGCGAATTGTGATGCCGAATTGTTGAAGAAATTACTAATCAATCCGTTGACATGTTTCGAGAAATAATCGGTTTTTTTGACCAAAGGATAATATTCGCGTGAGTTCCCAAATTCATTGTAGGCTACAAATTGCTTGTCAATCATTCTTTTCAATAAAGTAGCGATGGTTGTGGTAGCGGGTTTTGGTTTTGGATAGGCTTCAAGCAAGTCTTTCATGAAGGCTTTCTCGAGTTTCCAAAGGTGTTCCATTACTTGTTCTTCGGCGTTCGTTAGTTGTTGCATGTTTATTTTTTATTTGGTGTAAATTTCTTGAACGGGGATTCCTTTTTCGTAGATTTTGGTTCCTAGTAAAACCCCTTCAGAGTCATAAAATGTCCATTCTCCCGTGGGCAGCCATTCTATTTTTGAATTTATAATTGCTTTATTGGAAACTCCTATTTGTTGAATTTTTCCTGTATTATGATATTTGATGATGTGGCAACTATTTTTTTTATACTTTTCTTTAGAAGTTAATCGATCACTGATGAACTCTTTCCAAGTTCCAATTTTTTCTCCTTTTTTGTATCTTCCTTTTGCGCTGGATTCGATATTCATGAATTTTTCCGTTTGAATCCATTTACCTGTTTTTAATCCGTTTTTGGTTTGATTAATTTTACAGCTAGTGAGGCTTATGCATAAAAGAAGAAGGATAATTTTATATTGATTTTGTGTTTCCATTTCTACAGATTAAAACATTGCTCTACAAATGTAGAATAAAAATTAAAATAAACAAATTTTAAAAAAAAATATTTTGGTAGTCAGTGGTTTGCGTTAAGGATGGGAGTGGAAATCCTTTTTATTTTTTTTGGTTTAAAAAATAAAAAGATTGAGAACGGACAGCCTGACCCGCTATTTTCAGCGGGAAACGCCCAAAAAAAATCCGCCCTGTTTAGAGCGGATTTAGTATTTAATGAAAGGAATTTATTTTGATAACTCCACAAAATATTTGTAAAACAACGGAATGGTTTCAATTCCTTTCAGGTAATTGAAGATCCCGAAATGTTCGTTTGGCGAGTGAATGGCATCGCTGTCCAGACCAAATCCCATTAGAATTGTCTTGCTTTTTAGTTCTTTTTCGAATAGCGCTACGATAGGAATACTTCCTCCGGAACGCACCGGAATTGCGGGAACGCCAAAGGTTTCAGTATACGCAATGTTTGCGGCTTTGTAGCCAATGCTATCTATTGGGGTTACGTAACCTTGTCCGCCATGATGTGGTTTTACTTTTACGGTAACGCCGGCAGGAGCAAGGCTGGTGAAATGTTTGGTGAACAATTCGGTGATTTGCTCCCAATCTTGATTTGGAACCAAACGCATCGAGATTTTAGCGAAAGCTTTGCTGGCAATAACTGTTTTAGCACCTTCTCCGGTGTAACCACCCCAGATTCCGTTGACATCCAATGTAGGACGAATGGAATTTCTTTCGTTTGTTACATAGCCTTTTTCGCCATAAACGTCATTAAGGTCTAATGCTTTTTTATAGTTTTCTAAATTGAAAGGCGCTTTGGCCATTTCGGCTCTTTCTTCCAAGGATAGTTCTGCTACATTATCATAGAAACCGGGAATGGTAATGTGGTTGTTTTCATCATGAAGCGAAGCAATCATTTTAGCCAAAACATTGATAGGATTGGCAACAGCACCTCCGTACAATCCAGAATGTAAATCACGGTTTGGTCCCGTAACTTCTACTTCTACATAGCTTAAACCACGTAAACCTGTTGTAATTGATGGCTGCTGATTAGAGATCATTCCGGTATCCGAAATTAAAATCACATCGTTTTTTAGTTTTTCCTGATTGCGTTCTACGAACCAACTCAAGCTTTTGGAACCAATTTCCTCTTCGCCTTCAATCATGAACTTTACGTTGCAAGGCAAAGTATTGGATTGAACCATATATTCTAATGCTTTTACGTGCATGTACATTTGGCCTTTGTCATCACAAGATCCACGGGCAAAAATGGCACCGTCGGGATGAATTTCGGTTTTCTTGATTACGGGTTCAAAAGGTGGAGAAGTCCATAATTCGATTGGGTCTGGTGGTTGAACATCATAATGTCCATAGACTAAAACGGTGGGCAATGCTGGGTCTATAATCTTTTCACCATATACGATTGGATACCCTGGAGTATCACAAATTTCAACAAAATCACAGCCTGCTTTTTCTAAACTGGCTTTTACGGCATCAGCCGTTTCAAAAACATCGTGAGAATAAGCAGTGTCAGCACTTACGGATGGGATTTTTAATAATTCGATTAACTCATTGATAAAGCGGTCTTTGTGTTCTTGAACGTATGCTTTAATATTTTCCATTATTTGAATTTTGTTTATATTTCAAAAGTACAAAAAAGAGTATGAATATTTTTTATCAAAATTGTTTTGAAAATTGGAAGTTAAGTGTATCTTTGCACCCACAATTGCGCGGATATGGTGAAATTGGTAGACATGCCAGACTTAGGATCTGGTGCCGCAAGGCGTGTAGGTTCGAGTCCTATTATCCGCACTTTAAAAACCCCTAAAACGTTTATAATCAATGTTTTAGGGATTTTTTGTTTCTAATTTTGCCGAAACTTTGCCGAGAATATAATTTATTTTTTTTAAAACTGTTCCCCAAGTATTCTAAACATTTCTATTGTCTTTATACAATTTACGTTGAAAGGTATTGCGGCATCAGGCATCTTCACTTTATTCTTACTGTTTGGACTGCTAACTTCGTGGGTAATTAGCTCGTTTTTATTTGTCATAGCGTAAGCAATTAACCAAGCATCCGCTTCATCAGCATCAAGAAATTCGCTTATAGCTGACTGTGAGTATTGTGCTGATTTTGAATAAACCCAGTTGATCAGCAAGGTATAATTAGGCATAACGGTAGTTGTATCTTTAAAAAAATCTGCTGGTAGATTATCAGCACACCATTGCGATAACTCATCTTTATTTAGATGTAATTCTTTCAATACTTTATCTATAGAGATGATTCGTCCGTCGTGAGCTAATTCTTTAACCTTATTCCAAAAACTTGGGAACACATCAAATGGATAACTATTTCTATGAGCTTCAATAAAAAAATTACTATCAAGTAAGAATGGAATTGCCATAGGATTAATGAAGGTGTTGTGCTACAAACTTTTGAAAAGTATCTCCTTTCAATCCTGTTATTTTATATGCATCACGATGCAGTAATTTATTTTGATTAACCGCTTGATTTACATAAGTTGCAAAACTAACACTTACTCTTTTTCTAGCGGTAGCGTAAAAATCGCCACCACTTCCTTGATTTTGTTTTTTGTTTTTAAAACTTTCTATATAACCATTATAAAATGTAAAAAATTCAGCTCTTGTAATTAGCCCTAAATCCATCGCTCTTCTTGCAATTACTATGGGGCTTACTTTGAAATAACGTCGTGCAAAATCAATCCCTGGCTTTTTCTGCCACAAATCAATTAGAGATTTAGCGGGTACAAGAAATTCGGCAGCTACCGCATCACATAATTTTTCTATTGGGTCGTTAGCTGGAAGTAAGTTTTGATTATCAAAGCCTGCACTTTCACCTAACCAAATATGAGCTAATTCATGTATAATAGTAAATAATTGAGCTGCTTTAGCATCTGCTGCATTTATAAACATAAATGGAGCATGTTGGTTTACCAATACAAAGCCCCTGCATTCGTCAACATTAATGGGTCTATGTGTATTGTTTTCAACCACCCCATTAAAGTTTATAAAAACTCCAATTTCTTCAATTTTGTTTGTAATAAAGCTTAAAGTTTCTTCAAAAGTTTGAAATTCACTAGCCCAATTTGGCTCTAAACCAATTGTATTCCTTATATCTGCTACAATTGTTTCAAAGGTATTGTTTACATTGTATTTACCGACAAAAGATAATGGCTCTTGTTCATTCTCTGTTAAATAATCTGTGATCCAATTTTGACGTCGTTGTAAAATCTGTATTGTGTCGAACACATTTAAGCTCACTTTATTAGTGATTGTATTTCCAGTTCTGAAAAAAGGAAACGGAATACTTTCCGTAGGTGGCTCCGGGAGAAATAAATAACCAAAAGGAATATGAACCCTATTAGCAAATTCTTCTAATTGTTTAACGGTAGGATTCTTGATGTTTTCTAACCATTTTTGAACATTAGGAAACTTTATCAAATAATCATGTAATTCGTATCCAGCTCGAGCAATTGCCCAAGTAAGCATATTAGGATTAATATTGACTTCTGTTCTCATAAGTTACAAACTTAATTATTTTCTTTATAAAAAGTATTTACATTATGAAATTTTACAGTAAATTGGTTCTATGATATTAAAGTCTTGATTGGTTCTTTATTTTAGAGGCTTTGCATTTACATGAAATTTTGGTTGTTGTTCTGTCAGAATGTATTATAAGTTATAAAAACATAATGAGTATGAGAAAAACAATTTTTAAAATCAGCATACACTTGTTGATTTCTAGTATTTTAACAAGTTTAGAGCATTTGGTAGTTCAATTTGGCGGACAGGCATTTCCACTCGACAGGTTCTGTTTCAATGAGAATTTGAATGTAAATGTATTTTAAAAGAAACACCAGTTTGGGAGTGTAGGGTTCGATTCCCTTGCCTGTCGCTAAAAAGCCGTAATCATATTACGGCTTTTTTTTATTAATAACAGGAATAGTCTAACCCAGCTTTATTTTGTAATTTCTTCATCTGTTAATTCATATAATTTATACACTAATCATTTTATGTAAGCTCACTTTTTAAAGCTTAAGTAGGCTTTTTAGAACTTCTTCTTTTTTATAGTATACTCGGTTACCAAAGCCATAGCTGGTAAGTCTTCCAGTTCTAGTATGTTTCCAAAGTGAAGTTCTTTTAATTTTGAGGAGTTCACAAGTTTCATCTACTGATAATAACGTATTAGAATCATTAAGAGATGATAGACTGAGCTTTTCAATGGTTTTTTCTACGTTGTTTAATTTTTCTAAAATAATTTCAAAAGGATTTTCCATTTTTAATGCAAAATAAAAAGAGAATTTAGTCCATTTCAAATTTTTAATATTGAATGTATGTATCCTTAAATTTTTATTAATTCAATTTTTTAATGCTTCTCAAAACTTCTCCTTTTTTATAATATACTCTGTTACCAATCCCATAGCTGGTTAGTTTACAGCTTTTGGTATGTTTCCAAAGTGAAGAAAAGTTAATTTTTAGTAATTCACAAGTTTCAACTCTAGACAACAAAATTTCATCGTCGTTTTTTGTTGGTATATTGAGTTTTTCAATGGCTTTCTCAATATTGTTTAATTTCTCTAAAATGATTTCAAAAGGATTTTCCATTTTTTAATGCAAAATTAGAAAGGAAAAGTTATTGGCTTTAATTTATTAGGTAGAAAATACGGCATCATTTCTGAAATTTTTATTTTCATTGTATTTTACATATCCCAATTGGTTAGTAATCAATTTTGTTTTGCCAATAGTGAAATCAGTCACATTACAATGATGGTGACCGTAAATCCAGTAGTCTATTTCATTATTTTCAATAACTGATGACATTTCAGTCCCAAAAGCTTCATTTATATTGCTGTTGACGTATTTCTCTGGATAATTGAAAAATGTAGGTGGATGATGGGTTATAACAACCGTGTGAGCATCTGTTTTTGTTTGGAATGTTTCTTCTAAAAATGATCTACTTTCCAGATGGAGCTGGTTATAATCTTGGACAATTAATCGTTTTTCATTTTTTTGAATTACTCTAAAATCCGAAAGGCTTTGTTCAATTAAAAACTGTTTTTCTACCGAAATTTGTGACCATAAGGTTGAAAATACTAGCCTCGTTCCATTGATAGTTTTCACCGTATTGTTCAGTAAAGTTACATTGTCTCTGATTTTTTCCTCAAAAGAACCACTTCTTTTGGAAATATCTGAATTATAGTATTCATGGTTGCCGGGAATCCAAAACGTTTGTTCAAAATGATTGGACACATAATCAAAGAACTTTTGGTGCTGGTGTATTTCTTTAAAAAGCACAATATCACCCGCTAATATTAGAATGTCACCTTTTGGAATGATAGGATTAGACAAAACCCATTTTCGGTTGTCTAAAAATTCTAAATGGAGGTCAGAGCAATATTGGATTAGCATATGAATATGTTTTTATCTTAATCTACAATAAATTTGATTATTATACTTTCTATGAAAAAAATAATCATTATCTATAATAATTAGTGTTCGTCTTTTTCTCCTCTAGCTCCTTAATATCTTTATCATTTAATAATTCATCTTCTTTTCTTACTAAAGGATCATACCAATCAATTTTATCTTTTGCCCAATTTATCCAATTTCTAAGTTCTGGATCATCATAATTATTTACAACAGCATTATCTTCAACTGTTTTAATATAATTTCTTAATTTAGTTACTTTATCTAATCTTTCTGCATTAGCCAGTAGGAATTTAAAATTAGTTAGTTCAATTTGTTTTCTTTTTTCTAACTCCTGTTTTATTCTTAATTCTTCATCATATTTTAATCTCCAAAGTCGAGACTCTTCTTCTTTTATTTTTATCTCTTGCGCATCAATTTCTAATTTTGCAAGAATTTTGCCTATCTGGTCCTCTAGCTTTAATTTGCCATCCCTCCATTCTTTATCTCCTGACCATTTTCCTGTTTTTAAAGCAAATACACCATTAGGGATATACTTATATTGGTCACCATAGCCAGTGCTTCTATCAAAAACTCTTTTTTTCGTCTCTCGAAGGTATATTGGTATTTCAGTACCATTAATAATTGTTAATGTATCATTATTGATTACTTTAATAGAATGTCCTCGATACTGAATTAATTTGATTAATGCATCCATAAAACAAAGTGCTCTTCCCTCATTTTCTGGTTCAACACTAATGGATAGAATATTATCTCCTCTCTTATAATCCCAGTTTTTCTTTTTCTTGTTACTAAAATAATTTTTTGTAGCAACAATTAACTTGTCTGGGTTGTCTAATGTTTGACTTACAATTAAAGGAGCATTTTTGTCTTCAAGAATTTGTTTTGTTAAAATTGTTACCGGAGATTGGTCCAGATTAACTTCAGATCCTTCTTTTCGTATTTCAAGTTGTATTTTATCCTCTCCTTCAAATTCAATCGGAAGTTTATCGATTATTACGGATTTATTAAAATTGATTTTTTGCCAATATCCATTTCTTGGAATAGGAATATTCATCCTTATGCAAAGTTTTCTAAAGCCATTATCTGATATAGCATATTTTTTTGAAAGGGCGCTCATCGTTTCTTTCCAGACTAAATTATGTAGTTCTTTGCGAGTGAGAGTTACTTTTTCCATTTTGATTGATCGTTAGTAAAATCAAAATGAAATTAAGAAAATTTACTCAAATAAAACCTCTTCTAGCTCTTCTTTTAATTTTGATTTAAGTTCCTCAAAATTATCAAACAATAACTTACGCTCTTTCAATGATTCTGAAGTAATATTCTTATCAATTATACTCAATTTGTATGCTTCAATATTTATAGAAGTATTGTCTGCAAGCGCATCTTTGATTTGAATTGAGTTATGATTTGTATCTCCATTTGAGAGAATAGTTTTAGGGTAAAACAATTTGATATCAGTTATATTAAATCGGACAGCATAGGCCAGCATTTGATATAAATCAGGTTGTGCGATTCCTCTTTTATTATCATTAGAATCATCATATACCATTTTGTATTTGGTGTCGACAATAATCTTTTTGTCGCCTAGATCTAATACCAAATCGGGTTTCAATCCGAAATTTTTTGCTTCATCCAAATACTTCCCTGTTACTTGTCCTTTTGGATTTACACCTTCAATTTCTCTATCGATAAAGCCAAAAAGGAAATCTTCGAAAACATACTCCATTGGCAATAAAAAAGCGAAGAGTTTTAAGGAATTTTTATAATTGAAGGAAATGCTATTTTCCAAAAATAATACGCAATAATCCCTAACGGTTTCAAAACTCGAAAACATGGGATTGAATAAAATTCTTTTGCATTCATCCGCTGGAATGGCAACATCACTCACTTCATCCAAAAGAAAAAGGATATCGTATAAATTGCGTTTGTTCTGAGAATCTTTTGTAGCAGATATTAATAATTTTGCAACTTGTTTAATACATTGATTGAAGTTGTTGTCCATCTCAAAAGAATCAAACACACAACTAACTTTGTGGTTTCTTCCTCTGGAAAGATTATTAGTAATATAACTGTCAAAATCAATCCTTCCTTTTACAAAAGAAAGTTCACTTTCTACTTCAACATATTTTTGGTAAATAGAGGAACTCAAAAGTTCTTTGGTGTATTTGCTAAAAAGATAAATTAATATTTCAAAAAAATCAGACTGTTCATTACCAAGACCAGTTTGATAATTGGGAAATTTTAGTTTTCTGCAATAACTCAACCACCACAAAATATGTGCGTTTATTGCTTTAACATCATGTACCGAAGCTTCTTTTGATGCATCATAAAAGATTTTTGGTAAAAGATTTATGGTTTGATCTTCAAAATGTATGACACCAACATATTTATTGGATTTTAATTGATTTGTTTTATGCAGAAACTGCAAGAAGTGTTGTACCTCCTCACGGTTTTCATCCTCATTGTAATAACTTGCTTTTTCTCGTTTATTCCAAATATCATCCAGGAACACTTCGAGATTTTCGAAATGCTCCTCAGGGAAGTCTGTTTTATTTTGATATTCAAAGAGATTAATCATCTACGACAGCATTTTTAAAGGCCAACCACCGATCGTTATTGCAGCTGCTTGTAATATAGCGGTCACTTCTTTTTCATCATTCATGAAATATTCTAGTAAAAGTGGAATTACTTTTTTGTTTATGGTATTCTCTAATGTATATCCATCACCCATAAAATAAGCATGGCCTATGGTAAAATCATGACTTTTTCGAATTAAAATAGCTTCATTGATATTTTGAAGTTTGTTTGTATCATATATCTTTTCTTCTAAGCCATCATACAAAGGATACATAGGAATAAAATCAAAACGTCTTCTTAAAGCAATATCTAATAATGCAATTGATTTATCTGCTGTATTCATTGTACCAATGATATACAAGTTTGAAGGCACAATAAACGAATCTCCAGAAGGCAATGTTACACGAAGTGGGATTTTACCATCAGAACGTTTGTCTTCTTCAATGAGCGTAATTAATTCCCCAAAAACTCTGGAGATATTAGCACGGTTTATTTCATCGATGATGATGATGTAATTTTTACGTTCAACAGCTACTAACTGACTTTTACCTTTTTCTAAAAGCAATGCTAGAATAGGATTGTAGTACGGTTGCAAACCTCCTAAAATAATATCGTTAACACCCTTTTCGTACATCTTTCTCAAGGTATTGATGCTCAATGTATGTTGAGATTCACCAATGTTTTTTCTGAACTCAATTGATTTTTCTCCAATTTCTGTAAGGTAGAAACTAGACTTTTTCATTTTGATTTCGAGTTCAACAACATCTAGATCATTCAGGGGTTTAATTAGTTCTTGTAAAACGATATCAAATTCTTTTTTGGCCGTTGCTGGGTTTTTTGAAGCTTCTAGATTTTTATATGCACGATCGGCAATTCGTTTAAAAACACCATCTTTCTTTTCAAAGCTAAGTTCTTTGCCATTTTCAGTATCAGGGCGTATTCCTTGAATGAAATCTTCGTAGCTATAGTTTTGATGAAAGGTTATGAATTCTATTTGATTGTTTAAATTTTCATTAAATACTTGTAAAGCATCACTATAGCTTATGTTTTCATTACCAGCAACAATTTTAGCTGCTTCTAAAACAGTATTGTATGTTTTACCAGTTCCTGGAGGACCATAAAGAATTTGATTGAGTGGTTGGTGTTTTAATTCTATTGATGTAATACCAACAATTTCCTCAATAGTGTCGTCGATTAAATCAAAAACTACATCATGATTTTTGTAATTTTTAAAACGTTCTTCCATTTTTTTGAACATTTTATTTTGTTCTTCGGTAGAAAACCGATGTGCTATAAATGAATTATCTTTAACTTTACTATTTTGAATTTCTGCATCGACTATTGGAATAATTTTGTCTAAATCATCTTCTAAATCAAACACCATGCTTTCAAAATTGATATATTGTTTATTTGATGATACTTGAGAAAACTCCATTTTATGAGCGTCTTCACTTCTCGAAAATCTATCCCCAAAACTTTCAAGTTTTAACCTAATATTTTTGATTAAATCAAGGGCTAATTGATTTTGTTTGTTTTCTGGATTTTTAGTTTGGTTAAATTGAATATGATAAGTAATTTCATTTTTGTTTATTTTGAAAACAAGATTGATTAAATCTGACGATGAACCAGGATAAGCAACTGGAATAAACCAAAATGTTGTGGAAAAGTAACTAGATTTTTCCGTACCTATAAAATAGTTTAACTCAGCTCCTTTATTTGCCTTTTGTCTTACTGAAAAAGTAAAATTTTTATTATGATTATGTTTGGTCATTAACCAATTATATACTTGTTTTTCGTAGTCTTTGTAGCTATTCATTTATTAAAATATTTTTCTGTTTTCATAGATATTAGATTCTATTTCCAGTGTTAATTAAATTTTCTAAAATTCAACTTAACAACTATTCTTCTTTAATTTTAGTATTATTTTCTATTATTGTTTTATAAAATATTATAATTTCATTAGTTTCATTATTCAATTCTGCTAACACAGCTTTTAAGTCGTCTTTCTTTAAAGTAAATTTACCTATTGCCATTCCATACAAAAACTCTAAAAGAGCCTCGCCTTGAGCTTCTGTTCGGTACTTAAATATCGTAATTAGTATATCTTTCATTTCTTTAGATAATGCCGAATCAATGGCATAATTCATTTCTTCGTTTCTCGCGCAACGAAGAAAACTGGCTTGAATTACACCATCATTAAAACGGTTGAAGTTAGATGGAGATAAAAGGTTTCTTATAAAAGAACTTTGTTTTAAAATATGAGAGAGATTTCCAGAATTACGAAGTCGATTAACAACATAAGCAATGCTAAAAAAAACATCTGATTGTGACGCATGTTCTGCATAATCTACTCTATCAAAAAAAGCAGAATTGCGTCTAATTCCTAATATTTCTTTGTTATCAGAGAATAAGTTAGGGAGAAATAGGTGTTTTGACAAACCTTTTATTTCTTGAGATTCACAATTAACAAGAGATTTTTCTCGTTCTCTAAGGAATTCAAATACCTCGGGGTTATCTACCTCTTTTAAGTATTTTTGAATAAAATCTAATTCTTTTTGCCATGAATTTGACTCTGATAAATTAGAGCAAGCGATTGTTTCTACCTCAATGAATGTACTGTTTTCGGGGCCATAATCACCATATTTTAGATTTGTTTTTAAAAATTTATTACTTTCAGTATTTGAAATTCTATTAATGCCAATAAAGAAAATAATTCGTAAATTATTATCTCTTAGAGCCCTGTTTAAATAAAGTAAATTTTTCCCGTTTGAAATGCAAGATGAAACAATTAAAATACTCCCTGATGGTTTCTCAGCTACTGAAGAAAAGTTATTCTGACTGAACATTTGAGGTATATTCTCTTTCTTATAATTAGGCTCTATCCTATTTAAGATGTAATGAGCTAACAACTCAGAAGAATGATCATTTAAAAAAACAATATATTTTAAATTGCTTGGAACAAACTGATCGATATATGCATCAAGTTTAGTTTGATGATCTTTAAATCTATCTAAATTTTGAATTATTTTTGAATAATCAATGTAAATCTCATATTTACGACTAGAAGATTGATCAGTATCTTTATAATTAACTTTTAAAACACTTTCCTCCTTTTTGTCAGAGATGAATTGATTCATAAACTTAGCCGAAGTTTGAATGGCTATATCTGCACCATTAATTACGATACTATTTATTTTAGGTTTTTCTAGTAAAAAAACATCACCCGAAACTTCTATTGGGAAAGATCCATTATTACATAAATCACAGTTATCATCCGTATATGTTTTATATGGATCAACACCCTTCGGGTTATTATCTGATTTAGTAAGATTACAAATAACTTGTTCTTTTGTTATTTGACTTGGATTTTTATTTTCAAGATAAAATAATACGATTACATCTTCTTTCGAAATAGCTGCTTGTTTTTTTATAATATATTCAATAATACTACCAGATGTTGATGCTGAAATAAGAATAAATGAATTTGGTTTTAATTGAAATTTCTCATCATACAAACCTTCATAAGACTTGAAGCTATTGATAGGATAATTCATTTGTTCACCTAAAGGTTTAAAACGATTAGCCAAATTAATCATTGCTAAAGCAACAGAATTTATTGAAGATGTATCACAGTATATATACCTATAGTTCTTTTTATTAAATTGTTTTAAAAGCCCTAATGCCAAAAATGTTATTTCGCAACTATATAAAAGAACATTAGCTGTTCTTAAGAAACGTTGACTATGTTTTCCTGATGGAAAAACATAATGCTGAGAGTCTCCTATTGATTCAACTAAACCTTCATGATTTAAAAAAAAATTTTGAGTTCCAAAAGTCAAATAGTTTTTACTAAAACTTTCTAAATAATTAAACCCTTTTAAATTAACACTACTAACTTCTTTTAACTCTCCAATATGATTAAATGATAAGAGATGTAAATCATCATAAAAACTTTTATTATCAATTTTTGGAACATATTTAAAAATTGCTGGCCTATTTTCTATAATCTGTTTTTCAAAATCAACAATATAATCTCCTCCTATAAATATTGTTTTATCTGTCTGGTATTCTTTAGAGTAAAAATTTTTTATTTCAATTTGAAGTTGAGATATGTCGATTGTAATATCAGCACAAAATATTACTGTAGCAGTCGTCTTTCCTTCTTTTTTGAGCTGCTTTTTATATTCTAGATTAAATATATAGAAACTATTCATCTTCGTTTTTATTAGTGAATGAAATTGGATAAAGAACGCTGACTAAAGTTCCTGAGCATAAATTGTTTAAAGAAAGTAATTTTTCTGACCCTGTATTCCAATCAAATATTTGCATTTTATCTGGATTAAAATTTTCGGCAAGTCTATATGGGTCATTAATCATATTACGATATACACAATACTTATCTGTCTTAATACGAATAAAACCACGGTCATCAAGCAAACTCAAAATTCGATCTAGACCGATACCTTTATCATTTTCCAGATTGCCTACTGAAGAAGTCTGATGTTTTATCAAACAACTTTTTAATATTTGGAAGTCATCTTTAATATTATGTTTATTATTAAACTTCTTTATAAATCCGCTTCCAGTATCAAAAACTGAAATTTCAATAAAGAATAACTGCTGCAAATCATTAGTTTCTAAAGATGGATGTGAAAAATAATTTGTCATAATCTTATCCGAAGCATTATCGTCTAAGATATTTAACTGCGTTTTTTTATAAGACCTTATGTATAAACCCCTAATATTTGGATTCCATGGTCTACCCAATTCATTTTCCTTTCCCCATTCAAATGTATTTTTCATTAGTTCAAAAATAATTCCAGTAAGATCACTGAATTTTTTTTGTACTGCGGCTTTACTTTTTCCGTACTTTATAACATCATCTATGATAGGTTTCTTAAGGATAACTTCTAAATCTTCTTCTGTGGTATTAAATGAGCCATTTTGTTCAAAAAAATTAAGAATACCACTTTCTGAATCAAAATGATCTAAATTAAGAAGCAATAATTTTTCCCCTTTCATAGCTTCAGCTTTGCGCATTTTTAAAATAAACTTATTCTGAAATTGTCTTAAAAAAGGACGTAAATTATTTCCTGAAGGGTTCGAAATTGTAACCTCATTCCAAGCCAAAGAAATAATGGGAAAAAATATTTCATGCTCATAATATTTCTCGGCTCTAAGAAAATCATCAATATTAAGATCAATAATTAGTTCACCACGCTTTTCAGACCTTATCCAAGTAGCTGCAAATTGAATTATACTTGGAGCAAGACTAAAGAAGTATTTTTCAATATTTCGAGGAAGTCTTAGGTTAATTTTATTATATGAATTTTCATTAAGTTGATCATAAAGGCTATCAACTTCAAAAAGCTTAATTGAATTCTTTATTCTTATTTCTTTCATAATACCTTATGTTACGTTTAAATATCATTTTTCACAACTTCAAAAGAGTCGTTTACTATACCTAAATATTCAGATAATGATTCATCATTAAAAGAACGTTTATTTCTGACCCCACTTGGAATAAAAAGCTCCTTAATTTCTTTGTAATCCTTTACGCTTTCAAAAACATCATCTAATCTATAATAATTATAAGACTCTATATTCTTACTTTCCGACAAAAAATCTCTTATTCTTCGAAAATAATCAACATTATTTCTTGGTATTGGAATATTCATTGGTGTTCCGTTATCATTTTGAATAATAATTTCTGATTTACCAGTTACATCGTGAACTATGCCTTTTTGACATTTCATAATTGCTTTAATGATATCATATAAAGACAAATATTCCTCTTTAAGATCTAAGACATCTTGATAAGTCCATAATTCACTCGGATTTGATATTTTAGAAGATTTATAAGTTTCATCTGCCCATATATTTGAAGAACCATATTTTTCAAATGGAGGAGTATGTATTCCGATTGGACAATTAGGAATAAACATTTCCCAAACAGCAGCTTGATTTAGCCAATTTTGTTGATTAATTACTTGCTTGGTAAAATGTGAGTTTTTGTCTGTTTTACTTATTTCCCAATCCCAAGATTTATTTAATTTCGAATTTCGAATTCTTAATAATTTTGCTTCAACTAATCCGATTTTAATTTCATTTCCATATCTAAAAACAAAAAGAGCATCTCTTTGAGTTGTGTCTCTTGCATGAGCTTGAACTGAAACAGAACGAATAAATGGATTTGAACTTACTTTATCTCTAATACGAGTACATAAAGCAGATATCCTATCTCTTTCATTTGTTTCTAAAATATCTTGATCATTAATTATTTCTTGTCTAACTTTTTTGTCAGCATTGTAAAAAATGCGTGCAATTATTTCGGCAGTAAAAATATTTCCAAAAAATGCCATATGATTCTCTATTGTATTTATAATCCGTAGACTAACATTAATACTTTCTTAATATATTTATTTAAAACTTAATTCCTTAAACGAAAACCCTTCCATACCTTCATCAATAAAAATCTTCATTTTCATTTTTGTATCTTCAATTTCTTCTTGATCTTTACGGTTATGAATACAAGGATGATAAAGGATTCTCAATTTTTTGTAAACTCTAAAAATTCGCTCTACAATCTCTTTGGTTTTTCTATATTCAGCTTCAGTGATTTTCTCTTTTGGTATGATCAATTTATCTTTATAGCCAACATATAAACCATTATTTTTATTATCATTGAAATTTTCTAAATCTTTAATCCTTTTTGTTGAATCAACAAAAGGATCTGACGCTGTAGCTATTTCATGTACAAAATTTAAAAACCCTCCAAAAACATTATTAGTTTTAAATAATTTAACTGGTGCTCTATTTTCATATTTCTGAACGCTTTCAATAAAACCAGCGGTCATCTCAAGAAGTTGTGCCAGTTGATGTCTAATTTCATGATTATAAAAGAACTTTTTAGCATCACTTATTTGATACACTTCATAACCTTCACTATGCAACAAAACCAATATCGCTTTTATAACTTCCTCCGAACTAAGTATCAATAATGAGTTTGCACTACTATAAGATTTATTCTTTTCTACTATTAGCAGCGCATCTTTTCTTAATTGTCTAGCATTTTTAAAAATTGCGTTATCAATATTTTTTGATTGTTTAGGCGAGAGATTAATAAAAGTACTCATAAATTAGTCTATTTGTCTTTTAGGATAAACCCCATTATTTTTCATCCAAGGTAACTGCTCTTTTACATCAAACTCTTTGAAGTTTTTTCCTTTTTGTGGATGAAATTCAAAAAAGCCTTTGATTAAACTATTTTCATTTATTAGAACATTCTTTTTCAATAGTTCATTGTATGCATAATACGTAGTTGCTACTATTTCACATTTTTTTGAATTTGCTCCTTTGAAGAGTTGTATAAGTTTTTCTATTTTATCTTTTTCTGATTCAAAATAGTTATTATAATATTTTTGGTAGTCAGTAGATTTGCCCGTGAGCGAGTAAAAAGTTCTCTCATAAACTTTTCCATTTGAACCTGTATATGGTTCTTTGTTTATTTTAAACCAACCAGACGTTTGAATATATTTTTCGATTGATGCTAACGTTTTTTTATCAAATGGACCTGCTGCGGCTTTTTGATAATTTGTCATCAAGTTCATTTCTCCTACTTGTTCACACAAATACAAAAGTTTCATAAACTTAATATGTCCAAATTCTCTTTCTTGATGAAACCTATAAACAAGATGACAACCCAACATAACTTTCTTTAAAAAAGCTTCAGATTTATCAGTTCTTGTTTTGTTCGTTTTAATTTCTTTATACTCAACTACTGGTTCCGCAACCATCCCCAACTCTTCCTCCTCATCATTGACACTCACCTGGCCATTCATCAACATAGGTAACAACCAATCCCGAAGCGAGGATAATTCTTGGTTTTGGAATGAATTATTTATGATTTGTTTATAAATTGGATTTGCTTTTTTGTAATATTTTTCTAAAACAAGTATTGAAGGATCGATCATTAATGATTCATCTACAGTTCCTTTGTTTATATGTGGTTGTTGTGCTCCGGATCTTAAAGTCATTAATCTAGGAATTTCATTTTTCAAATATGGATAAATAAATGAAGATTTAAATTTTTCTGATTCAAAAATTCCAACAACAGATTGATTTGCACAAGCTTCTATAGCTAAAATAGATGGTCTTAAATGCCGAGTAATTGATAGAACACAAGTTCCTGCTGGCATTAGTGTTGTTGCTGAATTTAAAATAGCTTCAGTTGTAATATGAGCTTCTGATTCAACTATTGGAAAATTTGCAATCTCTCCTGAATTTAACCAAGGTATATTTCCTCCCCAAAACTTCTCGATTTTAGTTGAAGGTGTACCGCCAAGATCAGTATTTAAAATATTACCTAATTCATTCACTTCCCAACCCTCAGGAATATCCCTCTTCAAATCTTCATTCCAAACCATTTTTCCTCTAGAAGTTTTATACGGTTTTCCATTGGAATCAGGAAAATCAAACTGCAAAAACCAATAGTCATAAAGCATTTTTGCCATAGCTTCCAGCTCGGTATTGATGCGGTTGTTGAGTTCTATTTTGGCATCTAGATCCGAAAGGACTTTGGCTATTTTATTTTGTTGATGAGAAATTTTAATTGGTAGTTTGAGTAAAGCTTCTTTAGTTAATGCATTTCTTGTTCCACCAACTCCGCATATTTGAAGTAGATATGGCTTCATATTCATTAAATAGTAATGAATATATCTTGGATTATAACCAGCCTTACTTCTTATAATACTAACATGTTGGTTTACTCTAGCTGGTAAGATTTCATCTGGAACAATGCAAGTTCGAGCGATTGAATCTCCAGTAATGTTCAATAAAACATCATCTTTTTGTACCGTTACATTATTTAGTTTATCTGCTTGTAATTTATTAATATAGGCTAGTCCATCTTTAGAAAATTTAAAATCTAAAACATTTTGACTTCTTATTAATGAAATGCCACTATCTTGGTATGCACTACTTCCACCTTTAGGTGTTGCACCACTACCAATTTTAGTTGTAATATCACTTAAAAGTTTATATTCCATGCTTCAATCCTTTCAAATTATTCTGAATTTCCATTTCCAAAGTTTTACTTTCTTCAAAAAGCGAACTTAAATTGGTTTCAAAAGTTTTCATTTTGTCTTCAAATTCCTTAGCAGTAATATCCGTATATTCAATTTTTACTTTAAAATATTGTCCGGCACTCAAGGAATAATTTTTGGCTTTGATATCATCATAGGAAACCACAACCGAGAAATCTTCCTTGGCTTCGTGTTGGTTAAATGTATCAATGATATAATCTTCTTCTTGTGGTGATAATAATGTTTTTTGGTTTTTGCCTTCTTTTACAGTAGTTCCTAGTTTAGAAGCATCCATTAAGACAATATCGCCTTTAGTGTTTTCTTTGTCGAGAAATAAAATAGAAACGTTGGTTCCTGTAGTAGCAAAAATATTGCTCGGCATACTTACTACACCTCGTAGCATTTTGCGTTCTACCATTTGCTCGCGTATTTTGCGTTCGATACCGCTTTGTGCGGTGATAAATCCCGTTGGTACTACAATGGCCGCTTTCCCTTTGGCGGTAAGCGAATACATAATGTGTTGTACAAACAAAGGATAAATAGCCATGCTGTCTTTCTTGGCTTTTGGAATATTGGGCATTCCTGCAAAAAAGCGTTCGTGGTTTTCTTTGCTGTCCAAATCCTCCACATAATCTGAGAAATCCAACTTAAACGGTGGATTACTCACGATATAATCAAACTGTTGCAAACGTCCGTTTTTGTCTTTATGGTACGGTTCGAGGATTGTGTTTCCTTTTACAATATTCGGTATCGAGTGTACCAAATCGTTCAGGATTAAATTCAGTCGCAACAAGTTGGAGGACTTTTGCGATATATCCTGAGAATACACGGTGCATTTGTCTTCACCAATCTGGTGCGCCAAGTTCATCAAAAGCGTTCCGGAACCCGCACTTGGATCATAACAAGTCACATTGCTCACGTTTTCGCTCACTAAACAACGTGCCATGATTTTGGCTACTGCATGTGGGGTAAAATACTCGGCATATTTTCCGCCACTGTTGGTGTTGTAATCGCTGATTAAATATTCGAAAATCGTAGCATAAAAATCAAACTTTTCATGAAAGATATTCTCAAAACTAAAATTAATCAGCTTATTGATAATGGCTTTACAAAAATCATCACGTTTGTCCGTTACATACTTACTGATGTTTTCGAACAAGATAATTTTCTCGCCACCCTCGGTAATGACTGAAAACAGAGCACTATTCTCTTTTGCAATATCCAGTAAGGTATTGTCAAATATATCCGAGAAGTTGGCTTCATTTTGTCTTTCGAACAAACTGGAAATAAAATGTTTGGGTTGCAAGCGGGCGGTACTTTCGCTCATTTGCATCATCAGCATTTCATAGTCGTTTTCATTGTATTCTCTTAGAACTGCTTCCCAATTGTCGGCTTTTGCTATTTTGTCGTCGAGTTGTTTCACTTCATGAACAAATTTGTCGTTCAGGAATTTATATAAAAATACTTGGGTGATAATCTTGAATTCGTTTCCGTCATTTCCCAAACCATAATTGGCACAAACACTTTTTAAATCGTCTATGAGGTTTTTGGTTTGCTTTTCAAACTGTATGGTAGTAGTCATTTTATTTTTTTAATTTTTTGATATCGGCTTCAATTTCTTTTAAGCTTTGTTCGATCTCAATTGATTTTTGTTTTTCTTTAAACTTTTCAAATTCACCAGATGATTTATCCAAAGCCATTTGATGACTTATCTTCCCCGCATGTGTCAGTAATTCTCTTCCGTTGAGTTGTAGAATGCTATCTAATCTGGCGGTCCAATCTTTCATATACATTGGGGTTTGCTGTTGCGCCATGGTTTCGGCAAATGCCAAATACTGTTCGACTAACAATCCCAATAGTATCATTTCATCTTCATTGAGAAAGTTTTTGGCTACACTAACTTCAGTTTTTGCAATTGATTTGGCTTCTTTTTTATCATAGGATTGCATCCCTAAAAGTGGTAACGTCGCATCCACTCTTCGATAGACTAATTCAGCAGCTGTATTTTGAGATATTGCCCAAAGCAGTTTGTTTTGCACTATTTTGAAAAAAGCAATTGTTTTTTCATCTTTGGAATCATAATCAATACTTGTGGTATAAATGTCTTTTATTTTTTGGTAGAAGAATTTTTCGGATATTCGTATTTCCCGAATGCGTTGTTGCAATTCGTTGAAATAATTCATTGACGAACCCGATTTGAAACGATCGTCATTCAAGGCAAAACCTTTTACAATGTATTCTTTTAAGCGTTGGGTTGCCCAGATACGGAATTGAGTTCCTTGCAGCGATTTTACTCGATAACCTACCGATATTATAACATCAAGATTGTAATAATTAGGTGCTTTTTGCTGAAATTCGGAAATTCCGAATTTGTGCATGCACAATTCTTCTTGAAGTTCTCCTTCTTCAAAAATATTTTTAATATGCTCGTTAATTGTAGATTTAGCTTTGCCAAATAATTGTGCCATTTGGTCTTGAGTTAGCCAAACAGTTTCTTCTTCGAGCCGAACATCAATTTTGATGCTGCCATCTTGATTTTGATATAAAAGTATTTCTCCCGTATTCATATTAGGCTGTTCTTCCATAAAATTCATTCATGTATTCTTTTACAATCATTCCGTTAATGCGCTTAGTTGTATTGGCATCCAGTGGAATCTTTTGTTTGTTTTTGAATTGATCAATCACCAATCGCATCATCATTCGTTCTACAAAACTCTCGTTTTCAAGCATTTTCGAGTTTTGAATAATTTGAGCATCAACTTCTTTCTTCAATCCTTGCAAAGCATCAAACAATTTACTTTCACTATCCGTCAAAGGATCTTTTTCCATTAAGCGTTTGTGCAGGCGAGCGTATTTCTCGTCATTATCATATTTGGCTCTCAGCAATTGGTTTTTTCGTTCCAATTCCTTTGCTTTTACATAAATCTTTTCTAGTGCTGCGATGTTACTTTCCATTTCGTCTTTGGTCACTTCATTCAAATTTTTCTTTTTGAATAAGCGTTCCAGTTCTTCTTTCAACGAAATAAATTCGGGTGCTTTTTGGTCGAAATTACCACCTAATATTTCTCTGGTTTTTTGAAGAATGTTTTTGAGTTGGTCTGCTAATACCATTTCTTCTTCCTTGACTTTTACAAAAGCAAAAATAACGTCTTCAAGAGCAATATTCAAAAGATTAGAGGTATCAATATTACTTTCTAAGGCTTCTTTTGCATTAATCAATGCCAAACGATTATTAGCATCACGGGATAAAACTGTCAGTTTATGAAAATCGAGTTGTTCCAACAGCTCATAATTTCCGGACAGTCGAATCAAGTTATACAAACTCTTGGCATTATTCAACACTCGGGTGATTCTTAAAATTTCACTTCGGTCGTTGATTTGGGTAATTTGTTGTGAGAAAACCTCAGCATTCATTGTATCAAAATGAAACAAGACGTCTTTTATTTCTCTGATTTCAGCATTAATTTCCTCCTGCGATTTGAAGATATTGGAATAATGCTCCATTTCATCCCCTAATTCTGATTGCAATTCGTTGAAATAATCCTGATTGGTTTTATCAAACTCTTTTTGAATATCGGCAAAATCGACTACATAACCGTATCTAAACTCTTTGTAAGTTCTATTAACACGGGTTAAGGTTTGCAATAAATTATGTGCTTTAATCACACGGCCAATGTATAATTTCTTTAATCGTGGTGCATCAAAACCAGTCAAAAGCATGTTGTACACAAACAAAAAATCAATGTTGCCGTCTTTGAATTCTTCTACTTTATTTTTGCGCTCTTCTTTGGTGCTAATATCATGAAGGATCACCGCAGCAGTGGTTACTTTACTTTCGGCTTTCTTTTTAGATCCATAACTTTCTGAGGGTTCGGCAGCTTGCAACAATCCACTATCATTAGTCGTATTTATAGCATATTTCGATTCGAATATTTCAAACAGCATTTTAGCTTGTTCCGAAGAATCACAAACCACCAAGCCACCAATTGTATTGTCGTTCATGGCAATTCTGGCTTTCTCAAAATCCTGAACAATATAATCAAGCATGGGTTCCACAAACTTCGGATGCGCATAGACAATTTTCTTGTCGGCATTTCCTTTTAGAATTTCAATTTCTTCTAAAGCTTGTTTCAGTGTTAGCTTATAATTGGTTTCAATTTCTTCCCGTATTAAACGTAAAGTATAGCCATCCGCAATAGAGGAATTGTAGTAATATTTATGAATATAACCACCAAATAATACTTTAGAATTATAATCAGTACCCAACAAAGGTGTACCAGTCAAACCAATCTTAATCGCATTGGAATCTGATTCGTTAAGGTTGGCCAAGAAACTTCCTTTTGGGTTATAACTTCGGTGTACTTCATCTAAGAAATACACCCGTTGAATATTGAGTTGATAATCGGTATTCCGTACCACATCAGGATCATCCTGAAACTTCTGAATATTAACTACGGTAATTTCCGCTTTACCAGAATTATTATGAATAACACTGGTTGATTTAATATCCTTTGCAAATTCTTCCCTTGAATTTACATTATGAACGACTAAACCCCTGCTTTTAAATTCTTTTCCTGCTTGAATTAATAAATCCAACCGATCTACAATAAAATAGAATTTTGGGATAACTTTTTTACTTTGAAAATAATCAGTGAGGTATTTAACGTTATAATAGGCTAAAGCTGTTTTCCCACTTCCTTGTGTATGCCAGATAATTCCTTTTTTAACTCCTTCTTCCAGTTTGGCTTCAATTGCTTTCGTGGCAAAAAGCTGTGGATAACGCATAATGTGTTTTTCCAAACCTTTAGAACCTTTAACATAGGCAATGGAATATTGCAACATAAATTGCAAACGTTCCTTTTGGAATAATGAAGTGCAAATTCTATTGGTTGGGGAATTCGGATTTTTATTAGTTATAAATTCAGGTGAATTTTTTATCCCAACGAGATTATTATCCTTTAAAATTAAAGTTTCATTTTCATCATCAAAAATGGAAAGAAGTGAATCTAAATCAAATTTATCTTCCTCTCTAAAATAGTTAAATGATGGTTTCTGATACGATGCCGTAGCATAAAAAGCCCCTTCAATTGGCATTGGCGAATTATCGTCATACTCCATATTATTGGAAAAAACCATCAATTGGGTACTATTAACAAACTTTCTGAATTTTTTATTTTGAAAACGTCTTTCAATTCGTTTATGTTCCGCTAAAATACCATCTTGGTTATTAGGCTTTTTAACTTCAATAAAGACTAATGGCATTCCATTAATCAATAGCGTAATATCCGGCCGAAACTCTTCATCATCTTTTTTGCAGGTCAGTTCGGTTACAATGTTGAACGTATTGTTTTCGAAATTCTCAAAATCAATTAATCGAATTCCAGACCTTTCCGTAATTCTTTCATAAAAAGCTTTTCCTAAATCTTCATTATCGAGCAATAAGGAAACTTCATTCAATAATCGTTTTGCATCAGAAGGCTCAATTCCCGAATTAATTTTAGAAATACTGTCTATAAAAACAGTAATAAAAATGTTGGTGTTTTCATCCCATACTGCATTTTTCAGCGAAATGTAAGTATATCCTAAACGGGTTAAATGGAGTAAGGTGGGTATTTTTACTCTGGAATCTTCGTTGAATGTCATTAAGGGATTGATTTTAAATTAAAATCTGATAATTCGATTGCTAAAGTATCGAATATTTAACTAAGATGAATGAGGAAAACCGTAAACTGAACAATTTTACTAATAAATCACATGCCGTTTGACTGATTCGAAAGTCATTTGTGTAAATAAATGGTGTCTTATGAGATTTTACTATACCCACTTTTAGTGATATTGATTTGTTGTGTAGTATAAAAAAGTGGCGTTTTTATACAGATCATGTTAACGTGAAATTTTTATCCCGTTAACGGGTTTTTTTTGTATCGTTAACGGGAATTAACGGGATCACGATGTAGTATTCTTACATAAAACCATGTTTTGACCATGTAAACAGAAAACCGTTAACGGGGATTTTTCTACCGTTAACGTGATTTTTGAATTAATACACAACATCATGATTGCAATAATTATACAAACAGTGTTAAAAATATGCATGCAAAGTGTTTACCAAAAGAAACGGATACTTTTACTCAATTAATTACTAATTTTTTTGTTTAGCGTATACTAATTGCTTAATAATCGTTGATGTGTTGAAAAACGTTGCAAAGCCTATCTATTATCAGGTTGACTTTGCAACATTTTTTCAACAAGGTTTCAACAATTAATTTTATGATTTTTTGCCAATTAGATTTCGTTGAACAATTGTTGATTTATAGTTGATATGTGAGATGCTATTAGTGCGAGGTTTACGTTCAATTGTAAACAATTCAACAGTTAATTATAAAATTTTCTTTCTTAAAGGTATAAAATCGACCAACTTTGGTTTCAAAATAAACGGTGAAGTTTTCATTCAAAGAATTGCTATAATCCATTTTGTAAAGTTTATAACTGCTATTTTTAGATTCAAGTTTGAAATGCTCTTTTAGAATTTTAGAAATATAGCTATTATTAGCTCTGATGTTTCTCTTATTGAGTTGCTCAACTAAATCTGAAATCGAATAATATAGTTCATCTTTTCCTAGCTTACTGAACTCATCAATTAAAAATTCTTCGATTTCTTTTTCAATTGAAGTGCGGTTGCCTCTAACTAATATTTCAAGCGCTTCAGTGTAGATTTGTTCTTTTGCAAACCACATGCGACTAACTCTTTTTGAAATGATAGCTCTATCTGTCAAATAGTTTGCAAAATATGGAATTTCTTTTCTCATTTGTTCCAAAAGATCTGGATTTTCACCTGAAAAACAACTTACTTTAATAACCCAATACCGAATTTCTAAATCATCTACTTTAATAAAATTTTCTTCATTGTTAGAGCATAAAATAAACTTGCCAAAAAATTCTATTTCCACTTTGTCCACTCCCTTTCCTTCACTTTTGTAATGATTAGAAGTCGACAGATTTTTAATGCGTTCGCTATCTTCTTTTTTATCCAAAAGTACTTCATCTACAGCAACGATTAGTTTGTTAGCCCAATCGGAATTAAATCGACTTCTAAAATCCTCGTTTTTATTGATCGTCATGTTCCCTTCAAAAATTAATTTTAGTAATTTTAAAAAGGTACTCTTGCCTGTATTTCTTTCTGTACTTACAAAACAAAGGATCGGTAATATTTGCGTTGGATGTTTCCAAAGGATTGTTAGGTAATCTAAACCGATGTCATATTGTTCTCCAAACATGTGATGTAAAAACATCTCGATATTTTTCCACTCTCCTTTTTCTTGAAATTGGTAAGACAAAGGTTCATATTTATTGTAAAAATTGTTAATTTCTCTTTTGTATTCAAAATGGGATGGAAAGGTGCAAAACGTTTCGTATTTTTTTATTTTCTTTAACGAGTCTTTTCCAAAATCATCAATTATGGTTTGTTTGTTCCATTTTATTAATGATTTTGAAGAATCACCACTCATCAGTGGGAAATCTACTAGCTTAAAGTATTCAGTTCCAACACGGATATACTCTTTCATGCTGGAAATTTTATGTGATTCAATTTGCCTCTATCGTAATTTTCACCAAATCGTTTCTTAATAATGAATACTAATACACCATGAGAGTTAGGGTCAGCAAAGGAATTATTTATCATATTACATAAAAGTCGGAAGTTGTAACTATCATAACTTTGAACGATAAGTTGTATGAGTTCGCAGTCTTTGAGCAAATTATCAATATGGTTCACTATTGCCCGGTCTCTATTATATGCTAATTTTAGTTTTGTTAAATTAAATTTCAAATTGTCAAGATGATAGAAGGCATCCGGCAATAAATCTTGGTTATACGGCTCCATAAAAATCAGTTTTAAAGGATTAAAATTGATTTTTTTTGGTTAGTGCATTTAGCACATCGCTTTTTTTATATCGGACTTTGTTACCGATACGAAAAGCGGGGATTTTATCCTTACGGGTGAGGTCCCATAAAGTCACAAGGGAAATAGAAAGTAGCTTTGCCGCTTCTTCCCTGGAGAGAATGATTTCGCTGTTGTTTTGATTTTGGCTCCAAAAAGTTTTCAGTCCAATAATAACGTCTTTGACGATTTTGTTGGTTAAATCATCAGAGTTGGTGTTTTCGACTTGAAGAATTTCTTTTGACATTTTAGTTAATTTTGATTAGATAAATAATCATTTCTTTAATGAATATTATCCAAAATTAACTCGGATGATTCTGTTTAAAATCATTGGGGTGACCCTATAAATCACCCCAAAATTTCTTTTATAATCTCGAAGGCTTTTTCCCTGTCCTCTAAAATTTTCTTTGTATTTTGAGATGGTTTTTTTTCCAACTCAAGATATACTTTTTTTATATTGCTGTCATTCTTGCTGATTAAGAGGCATAAAAGTTGTCCTTTTTTATTCGAAGATACTTGATCCCAGTTCTCAATTTTCATTATTTGTTCAAAGAGCAAAACTTGTAGAGAGGTGTCTAATAATTTAATTGATTCTGATTTGGTAGATATAAATTCAAGAGGATTTCCTTTTCTCTTCCCTTTAGCCAAGAGTGCTGTACTGAGGTCATTAATTATTTTTATTTGAGATAAATCAAAGAAATAAATCAAATCGTGTATGTTTTCTTTAGTAAGAGTATTTTTAAGATTTTCAATATAGTTATGTATAATGTTATGTAATTTATTATTGACATCAAATACATAATCAGAATCGGTAACTTTAAATAGATGATTGTACGCTTTCTCAGCTATTTTCGAATCAGATAGTAAATAATTATTTTCTAACACATATGGAATTATGCTTGCTAAAAACCAAAAATTTTCTAGCTCATCTGACGTTAGTGATACTTTTTTCAAAGTGTCGTTATAACTTGACTTATCATACATTAACAAAGAAGTAAAGTTTAAAAACTCATTAAAAATTAATTCAAGATGATCAATGCAGATGAAGTCAGAGTCTTCTGAATAGTTTTGTTCTTGTTTCCAATCATAAAGTTCATTAAAAAAGTCGCAATAAAATTTAAAAATTGGATTACCATTAACTAATTCATCCAATGTATAAGGCTTGCTAATATATTTATATTGATTTGTCATTTTCATCTTGTTTTTCCCAATATTCTTTTAATTTTTCTGCGTTCTCTCTAGGAGTAATTTTAATGTATTTCAAAAATTGAGCTTCTGTTTTATGTCCTGTAATAGCCATTATCGTAGCGTTTGGTAATTTACCATATAGATTTGAAGCAAATGAACGCCTGCAGGTGTGTGAAGTAATAAGTTCATGTTTCGGGTATGTACCAAATACCTTACGGCTTTTATTTTTTGAAATAAGAGTTATGTCGGGGAAAAATTCATCATCTGCAGTTTTGACAATCATTTTAGCACCTTCAATCATTTCCTCTAGTTTAACTTCTTGACAAACATCTTTTACATAGTCATTAAATTTGGCATCAGATATTTGCTTGGGTAATTCACCATTTCTTTTTGCCAAGATCTCTTTTAGTTGTTGATGCATAGGTATAACAACAGGATGAGCTGTTTTCCTTGTTACTATTTCAATATAATCGCCAACGAAATTATATTTTTCTAAACTCATGAAGTCAGAAATTCGTAACCCTGTACGTAATCCAAATATGAAATTATCTCTCGTGTTGTCTAATCGTTCAGAGTCACTAAAGTCATGATTATATACTTTGTTGATTTCTTCCTCCGTGAGATAAACATCTTTGGTTTCATTTGATATTGTTGCAAATTCGGAATGTCTGTATTGTTGATTTATAGGGAGTCCTTCAATGTCTAAAATTTTACACCACTTTTTGAAATTAGTAATATATCCTCCAATAGTATTGTTATTTATTTTTTCTATTTTTTGACAATAGAACAAAAAATTTCTATAAAACTCAAGGTTGATATCTTGGAACCTCAGTTTAGTTTTATAAAAACTTTCGTAACCATCTAATTTATACTTTGTAGTTTGATAGTGTTGAATCGTTCTCTTTTTAACCGGTGAACCTTTGTAAAGTCGGGTAGGGGATTCGTCAATGTATTTTTGTACCCAATCTGTAAAATAGATTTTGTGCAATTCGGTTTTATCAGCCTTCCCAAAGAAGTCTTTGATTTTGTCTTTAAGCCAATTTTTATTGATGTATTGCTGATTAATATACTCGGTATTGTATTGTTCAACGAGATAATTCTCTATTTTTCGTATAGTACTATTGATTAAATCTTTTTCAGGAGTAATATCTATACTTTTGACCTGTTCTTTGGTAGGGCTCCAGTTGCTGAATTTCACCATCAATCCAGTTTTGGTTTTCTGGTCAATTTTATTACTGTCCCAAAAACGGACATGAATGCTGGTCAAATCAGTTTTCGATTTTATAACGAAGAAGCGTACTTTCATAGTTGATTTAATAGGAAATCAAATATAATATTTTTGCCGAAATATTGCCGAAAATATCTTAATTATTTTGAATTAGCCTGAATTTGGGTTAATTTACTTGTAGGAATAAAATAATTAAAACCTTTAAAAGGATTGTTTTTACTGGATTTTTAAAGGTTTTAAAGATTCTTACAAATTAAGAAGTTGTAGAACTATTATCCGCACAAAAAAAGCTTCTCAATCGAGAAGCTTTTTTTATACCTATACCTGAAAATTATTTATTTTCTATCCAGGCATTAATTTTCTTTTCCAATAATGCCAATGGCATTACTCCGGATTCTAATACTTTTTCATGGAATTTTTTTATGTCAAATTTTGCACCCATTTTTGTTTCTGCTTTTTTGCGTAGCTCCATGATTTTTAACTGGCCAATTTTATAAGACAAAGCTTGGCCCGGAATCGCCATATAACGCTCTATTTCAGGAATAATGCTCGCTTCACTTTCGGCTTCGTTTGCTAATGAGTATTTGATGGCTTGTTCTCTAGTCCAACCCTTGGAATGTAAGCCGGTATCAACAACTAATCGAACTGCTCGGTGCATTTCATTGCCCAACATTCCAAAATACTGATACGGATCTTGATACAATCCAAGTTCTTTTCCTAAGCTTTCCGTGTACAAAGCCCAACCTTCGCCATTTGCACCAAACCAATTGAACTTTCTGAAGTCAGGAAGACTTTCGTTTTCTTGTTGCAAAGAGATTTGAAAGTGATGTCCCGGAATCGCTTCATGCAAAAACAAATCTTCATCGCCATACATATTATAATTTGCTACATCAGGAATTGGAACATAGAAAATGCCGGGGCGCGTACCATCAGCAGTTCCTTGATTGTACTCAGCACTGGCTGTTTGCTCTCTAAAGGCTTCTGTTCGTCTGATTTCAAATTTTGTTTGCGGTTGTAATGCAAATAATTTGTCTACGTTGGGTTTAATACGAGTATAAATACTTTGAAAATTAGCGATAACCTCTTTTGGTTTTGTAAATGGTTTTAGTTCTTTTTTATTTCGAACCTCTTCAAAGAATTCCAATAAAGTGCCTTTAAAACCCACTTGAGTTTTTACTTTTTCCATTTCGGCTGTTAAACGGGCAACTTCTTTCAATCCCAGTTCGTGAATTTGTTCGGGAGTCATTTCAGTAGTGGTCCATTGTTTTACGTAAGTGGCATATAACTCTTTTCCAAAAGGCAAACTTCCTATTCCGCTGGTTGTTCTGGAAGCAGGAAGATATTCTTTATTCAGAAAATCAGCCATTTTCTGATACTGTGGAATCAGTTTGGTGTTGATTGTCGACGTGTACTTTGCTGTTAAATCTTCTTTTATGCTGTCAGAGAAAGAGGCAGGCATTAGTTTTATTGCTGAGTAAAATAGATTGTCTTCTATATTTGGCGTAGCCATTTCTGCAAATTGTGGAATCAGTTTTACCGTTAACGATTTTGGTAATACAACACCTTTATCAAGTCCTTTTTTCATGTACACCATCGCTGAATCAATCCAAACAGCATATTTATCCATTCTTTTTAGGAAATTGGTATAGTCCTTTTCGGTTTTAAAAGGTTGCGCGCTGGTTCCGCCTGCAAATTGCCCCATAGTCAAATGTGTTCCCCAAAATTGATGAACAGGAAGCAAATTTGTAGGTTGTTTTAATAAGTCTTTACCAATCTCAACTTCCCATTTGATGATTTCATAACTGTTTTTTTCTTCATCGGATAAATCTTCTACAGTTATATTTTGCAGGGCAGATTGGTATTTGTCAAAGAAAGCTGCTTGCGACTTTCTATAGCTGTCCGTCATTTCAAACTGCAACTGATCGTTGTATTGGTTTTGACCACTTTGTGTCGCATCCAATGGGCTCATCGCATTTTTGTCGTCAAAATAATTTTTCGTCAGACTGCTGAAGTCTTGTTTCTTATCTTCGGATTTACAGTTAACCAGCAATAATGACGCGGTTACAGAAAGTAAAAGAGTGGTTATTTTTTTCATAGTTTAGATGTGATTATTGGAAAAGCTAATTTATCCAAAAATAATTGATTATTACCCAAATATATTTCTAATGTAATGCTGTACAGGGACTTTTTATATTTTCATTCCTTATCGGTCAAAAAAAATCCCATTCGGTTTAAAACGAATGGGGTCTTAGGTTTCAATTTTGGGATATCCTTACGATACCAGATTTGAAAAAAAATTATTTTTTATCCGTGATAAACTCTCGAAGCAATTATTTTGTCTTCTTTGATGTCTAATACTTCCGCTACCAGCAAATCTTCTTCACCGGTAACTGTTCTTGTGTATTCCATAAAAACGCGGTCGCCATTGGCGGTAAGCGATTTTACTTTGTAATTCAAGCTTGGCAAACGCTCAAAAGCATCTTTCCACCATTCTCGTAATGCTACTTTACCGGTAACAAAACCGTTACTTTCTGGTTTGTACATTTTTAGTTTTGGACTAAAATGAACGGCATCGTCATCGTATAAAGACAATAATTTTTCTAATTCTTTATTATTGAAAGTTTCAAACCATTTAAAAGCAATTGATTGTAATTTTTCTGGTGTCATACTTATTTAGGATTGAATTTTTATTAAAAAAATCCCATTCCGTATAAACGGAAGGGATTTCATATTTATAATTTCAAAGAAATATTAAACGTTCTTCAAATTGATAATTTCTTGTTCAGTAAGCAATCTCCAGTTTCCTCTTGGCAAATTCTTTTTGGTCAAACCAGCAAAAGAAACTCTGTCAATACGCAATACATCATAACTAAAGTGTTCAAAAATAGAACGAACCACTTTCACGTTAGCCGATCTTAATTGTAGACCAATTTCACTTTTAGCTTCTCCGTCAATGTAACTTACATCTTCCACAAAAACGCGGTGTCCATCAAGAGTCAAACCTTTGTTTATTTTTTCTAAATCCTCAAATTTCAAGTTTTTATCAAGTGAAACTTGGTAAATTTTAGATGATTTTTGACTTGGTAAAGTAAATTTACGAATCATATCCGTGTCATTCGTGAACAATAACAAACCAGTTGTATTCTTGTCCATTCTTCCTACTGCACCAATTTTTGCAGTAGTTGAACCTTTTACCAGTTCCAATACATTACGATATTCCTGACCTTCGTCCATCGCAGTTGTAAAGTTTTTAGGCTTGTTCAGTAAGATGTATACTTTTTTCTCCGGAGTCAAAGTAGCACCGTCAAAATTAACAACATCACCTGGTTTTACCATGTATCCCATTTCGGTAACAGGAATTCCGTTTACTTTTACAGTTCCGGATTGAATATAAATATCCGCATCACGACGCGAGCACGCACCAGAATTAGCGATGTATTTATTCAAACGAATTTCGTCTTTTACTTTCGGTCTCTTTGGTGCTTGATTTGGTTTTTTCTCTACTTTATCAGTAGCGATATCGGCAACTTTAGTATTTACTTTAACTTTTTTCGGCCCTTGAGCGCGCTTCTGCATGGCAGGTTTTGGCTTATTCGAACTTGGTCTAGAGCTAGCTGCTCTTGGACCACTTTTCTTATTATTGCCTTCCTTGTTATTCATAATATTCCAATAATTTGTGCAAAGATACTATTTATATACTTGACAATCAATAACCACCAATTATAAAAACGCTAACTATCTAGTTAATAAGCTAATTAATATGATTTAGTATGGTTTTTTGGAGCTATTTCCCGCTATCGTTTCAAATGGAATTCACTGAACTCCAATAAAAATAAAATATTGTGAAGTAATCTTTTATTTTTTGGCAGCAAAAAATAAAAGGATTTCTCCGATGCTTCGGGACTATCGGGGCTAATCAAATGGAGGTATTTGGGAGTTTTTGAGAAAATTGTTTTTAACCTTTAATAATCGCAAAACAAAAAGAATTTAAACCGTCATCAACAATCGTTTTCCATGCCATAAAACACTCGGATTAATCAAAACAATGCAGAAAACACCAGCAACAATAAGGAATTTTAAGATGTTGTGAAGTAATAAAAACTGTGGTTTCGCATTTGATTTCCATAAGTAAACCAAGAAAAAAATGAGGACAATTAGACAGCAATAAAAATAAATATCCATGTAACCCACATCGTATATATCGATTAATGCGTACACAGGAAGAATAGTCAGAATTGTTAAAACTGTAATGATTTTTTTTGATATTTCTTCACCGTAAACAATAGGAATCGTTTTGTAATCATTAACTAAATCCCCTTTTAGGTTTTCTAAATCCTTGATCATTTCCCGAATCAACAACAGCAAAAATAAAAAAGCAGCATGCGAAAAAATAACACCTAATTGTCTTTTGTAATTTTCAATCTCTTCATATGGAATCCGTGTATAAAAATACAACAGTATGGCAAAAAAAGGTAAAACAGCCAGTAATGCAGCAGTCAGGTTTCCTATTATTGGGTATTTTTTTATTTTATGAGAATAGAACCAGATGAAAAAGATATATCCTGAAAAAAATAAAAACACGCGCCAGGAAACAAACAATGCCATTAAAGCCACAATGAAGTTGATTGTAAAATACACGCTCAATTTTGTTTTTTGACTCACTAATCGGTCTAGCATCGATTTATTAGGACGATTGATTAAATCCTTTTGACTGTCATAAAAGTTGTTGATGATATATCCAGAAGCAATCGTAAGGGAAGAAGCAAAAACCAGAATGAATAAATTGAAATCGAGTAAAATATCAAGCGCTCTTTTTTCTGGAGCCAAAATAAATATAGCCGAAAGGTATTGCGCTAAAATAATGATGGGAATGTTATAGCCTCTAACCACAGAGAACAAACTTGCAATTTTCATTATAAGAAGTTTGTGCTGCCTGCTTAACATTTAGATGTATTTAAGAATGTGCTCCCAATATAAGGATGCTATTTTAGGTTTTCTTTTCCCTCTCCTTTGGAGAGGGTTGAGGATAGGATGTTTAAAACTGATATACTACTTCTAGTTTATAATCTTTTAAAGATGCTTTGGCTTTTTCTAAATCTTCAGTGAAACCTAAGATGTAACCTCCACCGCCAGAACCGCACAGTTTTAAATAATAATCATTACTGTCAATTCCTTGTTGCCAAATTCCGTGAAATTGTTCCGGAATCATTGGTTTAAAGTTATTCAAAACTACTTTTGATAATTTCTTGGTATTCATGAACAATGATTTCATGTCTCCGCCAAGGAAGTTTTCTACACAAGCATCAGTATGTTTTACAAATTGATTTTTCAACATCGCACGGAAACCTTTGTCTTTCAGGTTTTCCATGAAAATATTTACCATCGGAGCCGTTTCGCCCACAATTCCAGAATCTAATAAAAATACCGCGCCTTTTCCATCAAAACTTTGTGTTGGAATTCCGGTAGCTTCAATATTGTCTTTCGAATTAATCAAAATCGGGATACTCAAATAACTATTTAATGGATCTAAACCAGAACTTTTTCCGTGGAAAAAACTCTCCATTTGAGAAAATATATTTTTTAACTGCAATAATTTTTCACGAGTCAAATTCTCCAGAACCGTGATTTTGTTATTTGCATATTTATCATAAATAGCGGCTACAAGTGCGCCACTGCTGCCTACACCATATCCTTGAGGAATACTTGAATCAAAATACATTCCGGTTTCAACATCGTTTTTCAATGCAGTCAGGTCAAAAGTAACTAAGTCAGATTGTTCGTTTTGCAAAGTTTCTAAATAAGTTACAAAACGTCTCAAGTGACCATTTGATTTGATGGCTTCTTCAGATGGATTTTCATCTCTTTTAAGCGCACCATTATAAAAATTGTATGGAATTGAAAGCCCTTTTGAGTCACGAATGATTCCGTATTCTCCAAAGAGTAATATTTTTGAATAAAATAAAGGTCCTTTCATATTGGGTTGGAAATTAACAATTTAAGCTTGATAATTATATGTTGTAACAAATAGTCTTTATAAATCAACTTGGTCTCCTCGATTTGCCTCTAGAATTCCCAGATCAATTTCTTCTTGTTGTTCAGGAGATAAATCTTTCCAAACGTCTTTTTTTTGTGATTTGAAAATGTTTTTGATAACCTCGATTATAGTCGTATCGTCAGTTTCTAACAGCATTTTAATCAATTCTAATTTATCTGATTGAATATCCATAATTTTAGCTCTTTAAAAAATAAAGATAGGTAAAAAACAAATTAAATCAACACAGCACCATTTCCAATTTCGTCACAAATGTACTGACCATTTTGACAATAGCCAACTAATTCGTTCTTAATAAATTGTAAAACTGTTTCGGCAACATTTTCAGGATACAAAACATGCACATTAGCACCGGCATCCAGCGTGAAACAAACCGGAATTTTAGTCTCATTTCTAAATTTCCAAATCGCATTTATAATCTCCAAAGTGTTCGGTTTCATTAACATAAAGTAAGGCATCGAGGTCATCATCATAGCATGCAACGTCAAGGCTTCGCTCTCTACAATTTTGATGAATTCGTCTAGATTTCCACTTTCAAAAATTGAAATTAGTTGGTCTAAATTTTCATGCGCTTGTGCAAATCGCCTTTCGGCAAAAGGATGGTTGTGCATTAAATCATGTCCCACTGTACTTGAAACTTGTTTTTCACCTTTGTCAACCAGTAAAATAGTATCTTGAAAATTCTTAAAATTAGTATGAATCGCATTTGGAAATTCAACTCCAAATAAATCAGAACTTCCAGAGATATTTGCATGATTTCCCCAAACCACTACTTGTCCTTTTACACTTCTACAAGCACTTCCGGAACCCAAACGTGCTAATAACGACGCTTTTTGATAGAAATATTCCTCATTCATTTCAGGGTTTAACACTTTTTCTAAACTCATCAAGTTCATCGCTAAAGCTGCCATTCCAGATGCTGATGAAGCAATTCCGGAACTGTGCGGAAAGGTGTTTTCCGTGTCAATCGTAAAATGATAGTCTTTTAAAAAAGGCAAATAGATTTCGATACGTTCCAAGAATTTTTGAATTTTCGGTTTGAAATCTTCTTTTGGTTGTCCTTCAAAAAGTAAATCAAATGAAAATGTACCATTATTTCCTTTTTTGGCGAAAGCCAATTTGGTAATCGTTTTACAATTATTCAAGGTAAAACTCACCGAAGGATTCGCTGGAATTTGATTGTCCTTTTTTCCCCAATATTTTACGAGGGCAATGTTGCTGGGTGCACTCCATTGAAAATTTCCCTTTTCAACCGAATGCGTATATTTTGATGGAATAAAATCGTTTGCTGAAATCATGAATGTGTAAATTTATGCAAAGATACTTTTTTTGATTTACAAGCAGATTTGTTTATTTGTCGAATTATACTAAACTTTTGATTAAATTTGGTTCACATTAGAAAAATATAAAAATGAACAAAATCACCCGAATATTAGCTGTTGTTGTTACGTGTCTTGCGATTGGATATTTATCTGGAACGGTTACTCGTTCTGCTATTACAACATGGTATCCCACTTTAATCAAGCCAAGTTTTAATCCGCCCAATTGGATATTTGCACCTGTTTGGAGTATGCTTTATGTGATGATGGGTGTTGCTGCAGGATTAGTTTGGGACCGAATAGAAACTGAAAAGGAAGTCGTTAAAAAAGCCTTGGTTTTCTTTGCGATACAATTGGCATTAAATGCTTTATGGTCCTATTTATTTTTTGGTTTACACAACCCAATGTTAGCGGGATTAGAAATTATCATACTGTGGTTGATGATTTTTGAAACGTACGTTCAGTTTTCTAAAATCAATAAAATTGCGGGCTATTTATTCCTTCCGTATTTGGCTTGGGTAAGTTTTGCTGCCGTTTTAAATGGAAGTATTTGGTTGTTGAATCGATAGTGTTCTGTTTATAGTTTTTTAAATTCAATATTTTTCGAAAGCAAAAAATCCATTACAGTCAATACATTGTTGCTTTCGGCAACTGTTTTTGATTTAGGATCAGCATCGCAAAATTCTAGGAACAGCTCTATTTGGTCAGGATTTATTTTTAAAGTTTGAAGATAAAACTTTTCATCACAGCTACTTTTTGCCAATGATTTGAATTGAATTTCTGGTACGGGTTTTTTAACTGGCTCTTTTTCTTTTGCAAATAGTCCTAAAATCATTCTGCCAATTCGCATAAAATCCATTCCGTTTTCAATAGTTCCGGTATAAATTCCAGGGTTTTTTAGAGTTCTTGCGGCTTTCTCTAAAGCTAATTTATCAAGCTTTCCTTGTTCATACGCTTTATCAGTGCTTAATTTAATGGAAGGCATTTTTGTAACCATAACCTCTTTTAATTCTTCTGGTTTTAGGCTTAAAAAAACAGTAAAAATAGCTTTGTCAAGAGCTCCTTTTTCTAATAAAACACTTTTTAGTTCGTATTTCTTTGAAACAAATACAAGTAAATCTTTTGCTTTGACTACAATAGAAAAATCACCATTAGCGTCTGAAACTGTCATTTTTTTTGAGTTTGCATTTATGATTTCTACATCAGGAACAGTACTATTTTCAAAAAAGACTTTTCCTTTTAGTGTTTTTTCGGTTTGTGAGAAACTTACTTGGCAAGTAAAAAAGAGTAGGGCACTGAGTAGTTTTAGGGTCATAGATTTCTAATAAGCTAAAGGTAAAGTTATTAGATTTGTCTTAACGAAAACTTATAAAATCGGTAAAATCTTGTTAATTAAATTTGCGAAGAATTTAGTTATAGATTATTTGCTAGAATAAACCCGCTTGTCCATGCATTCTGAAAGTTAAAACCGCCTGTAATAGCATCAATGTTGACGATTTCACCAGCAAAATATAGGTTTTCATGCAGTTTGCTTTCCATGGTTTTGAAGTTGATTTCTTTTAAATCGATTCCACCGGCAGTTACAAATTCTTCTTTAAAGGTGCTTTTTCCGTTGACTTGAAAAGTTCCATTGGTCAACTGATTCGCTAGATTTTGCAATTGTATTTTAGACAAATCAGCCCATTTTGTTTCCACCTCAATTCCTGAAGCGAGTACTAAACTTTCCCATAGTCTATTGGTGATTTCGAATGGTGATTTCTTAGAAACCGATTTTTTTGCGTGTTCCTGTTTTAATTCTTTTAATTTTTTCTCGACATCTGCAGTGTCTTCATCATTCAACCAATTTACGAAAATGGTAAACTGATAATTTTTGTCATGTAAGATTCGAGCGCCCCAAGCGGAGAGTTTCAAAATTGCGGGTCCGCTCATTCCCCAATGGGTAATTAACAACGGTCCCGTTGAAGTAAGTTTGGTGTCCTTAACCTTTACGGTAACTTGTGCCGCAACTCCGGGTAATTCTTTTATTCTGGAATCTTTGATGTTGAAAGTGAATAGGGAAGGAACCGGGCTGATAACTGCGTGACCAAAAATCTGTAGTATTTCCCATACTTTAGGATTGCTCCCTGTGGCTAAAATTAGCTTTTCGGCAAGATAATTTTCAGTTTGGGTTTCAATTTTCCATTCATCTTCTTTTTTAAAAATAGATTGCACACTTTGTCCCGTAAAAACAGCAATTCCTAGTTTTTGTGTCGCTTTCAGGAAACAATCAATGATCGTTTGAGACGAATTCGAAACGGGAAACATGCGTCCATCCGTTTCAATTTTGAGTTCTACGCCATGTTTCTCGAACCATTCAATCGTATCGCCAGAACAAAACTGATGAAATGGACCTCGCAATTCTTTTTCGCCACGTGGATAAAATTTCACTAATTCATTCGGTTCAAAACAAGCGTGCGTGACGTTGCATCTTCCACCGCCGGAAATTCTAACTTTTTGCAATACTTCAGCACCGCGTTCTAAAATTGCGACTTTCAGTTTTGGGTTTTTCTCCACAATATTAATCGCTGTAAAAAATCCTGCTGCGCCTCCGCCTACTATTATTATATCGAAATTCTGGTTCATATTCTATTTGGGAAATCAGTGATGATTCCGTTTACGTTGAATGTTTTTATTTTTTGAATGTCTTCTACTTCATTGATGGTCCAAGGAAAAACCTGCAATCCTTTTTCTTGTATTTGCGCCGTATTTTCTTTTGTCAATAAATGAAAATGAGGGTGAATGGATTTTGCCTGTATGAATTTGGCGAAAGCTAAAGCCAAGTCTAAATCGGTTTCAGTTAAAACTCCTATGGGAATTTTATCATTTAAAAATGCCACTTGCTGCAGTGCATTCCAATCAAAACTGGAAACTAAAAATCGGTCATATTTCCAGCCTTTTTTAGCGACATACTTTTCAATCAGTGAAACTACTTTATCTGTTGCCTCATAACTTTTGAGTTCAATATTGATAAAACAATCTTGGTTTACCAAATCAAAAACCTCCTTCAGCGTTGGAATTTCGTATTTCCCATCTATTCGAAAAGCATTCAATTCGCGCAAAGATAATGCATTTACAAAACCTTTTCCATTGGTCGTTCGGTCAATGGTTTCGTCGTGAATAACGATTATTTCGCCATCAGCACTCAAATGCACGTCGAGTTCAATGCCGTCCACTTGCATGTCTAATGCTTTTTGGAACGATACAAAGGTGTTCTCTGGTTCATAACCTTTTGCGCCACGATGTCCAATTTTGAGCATTGTCTTTTATTTTTTGGTAAAGGTAAACATAAAAAAAACGCCTTCATTTCTAAAGACGTTTGGATTAAATTATTTTAAAAATTAATCTTGTGGGTATAATTCAATTTGATTAATCTTTTAACCACATAGAAACATAGATTTTGAAATTTAAAAGGCGTTTTACTTTTTTAGAGAAAACCATAGCTATGTGAACCCAAGACCCGAGCGATAGCGAACAGGCGAAGCAATTGGGCTATACCACTCTTTTTTCTATGTTTCTATGTGTTTCAATTTTTTATTTAATATTGATTGATGTTTTATTAATTTAATTCGACTGATTAAAATTATTTTTTAATTCCAATAAAACAATATCGAATTCAGTATTGATTGTCACTTTTCCATTTACAACACGTACTTCTTTGCCGGAATACGCATCTTTTAATAAGGTGCCGTTTGCGAAAATTGAATCTACAGCAAGTTCTTTGGTGCCAATTGCTAAATTCAATCCAACTACAACATTATCCGAATAATCTCCTTTAGAAAAAGTTCTGGAAAAAGTATAGGGTTGGGCCGAAATTTGCTTGTGAATTCCTGCTCCAACTGATGGATGATTTTTTCTGAATTGCCCTAATTTTTGCCAATGCAAAAGTGTTTTTTGGGTTTCAGGATTTGATTTGATAGCTTCCCAATTCATAAATGAACGCAATGTAGCATCGCCCTGAGTGCTTTCAATTACTAACGAACGAGCACTTTCATCACCATAATATACTTGAGAAAGTCCTGGACTCAGTAATAATTTTGTTCCGCTTTCTATAGTTTTGGTGCGATTTCCATCAAATGGTCCGCCGTCATCATGAGAAGATAAATAGTTCAAAACACTATATCCTTTCAAGTCATTGTTGAGCTTGTTTGAATATTTGGAGAATATAAATTCATAGTCTTTTTGCGCGTCCCATTTGAATTCGAAATTGATCATGTTGTTGAAACGATTTTTAAAATAGTTTATTTTTTTGTCTCCAAAATCAAAATCTTGTCCGCCACTGATGCCATAATTATAGACTTCAGCAATGGTGTAAAAAGGATTATTGTCCAAAACTTTTGTCGGGTTGTTTTTCTTCCAAGTTTTAAAAGCGTAATCACATTGGGTGTTAAAATCTGCCCAAACGGTTTCATCAGTATGTTTTACGGTGTCGCCTCTGTAACCGTCAATTCCGTAATCTGCAATATAATCCGTCAACCATTTTATGATGTAATATTTTGGCGCTCTTGGATAACCGGTACGTGCAAAAAACGCATCTAGTTCTTTCATTTCTTGTTCGTAGCGTCCTTCTTTTTTCCATTTTTCGATTAAAAAAGGAGGCAATGCCACAGCTTGATTACTCTCTGTTTTTATATCAGGAAGATTGGATACCAGCGTGCAGGCAGTTGTGTTCTCAAAAGATTTATAATCGCAATTAGGTCCCGTTCTCACCCAGTCATTTGGCCAAACTGTATCTTCAGCAGTTACGGGGCCAGTATGATTGATTACGCCATCTAGAATAATACGGATCCCGTGTGCGTGTGCTTTTTGAACTAATTTAGCCAAGTCTTCTTTTGTTCCAAAGTTAGGATCTAAGTTAGTCCAGTCTTTGGCCCAATAACCATGAAATCCATAACTCAAACCGGTTCCTTCGTCAACACCATCGTGAATTTGTTCCACTATTGGTGTAAACCAAATGGCATTAATTCCTAATTTATCAAAATAACCTTCGTCAATTTTTTGAGAAATTCCTTTTATATCTCCACCTTCAAAACCACGAAGTTTTCCCGTTGTTTTGGTTCTGTTGAAGTTTATATCATTTGAAGTGTCACCATTGTTAAAACGATCTGTCATCAGGAAATAAACATTCGCCCCTTCCCAAACGAAAGGCGTTTTGATACTCTCAGCAATCGTTTTTGTGCTAGAACAACTGCTTAAAATTGTCATGGTTAATAGTAAAAGTGGGATTGAATATTTTTTCATTTTTTTTAGTATTAAATGATTTGTTTCTTAGCTTTTTGATGTGGTTTGTGTTACTTCAATTCTAAAATCAAAACCGATTTAGGTTCTATAATTATTTCGTTTGTAACGTCAAATGTAAGTTCAGAAATTACATCTTTTCCTGTTTTAAAGTTCTTTATGTTTTCTTTAAAACGATGCGTGTTTACAGTTTTGGTTTCGTTGCTGTTGTTTATTAAAACCATTACCGTTTCATTTGTGTTGTATCTAAAATAAACGTAAACATTGTTCTCCGGAATATAGTGTGTCATTTTTCCAAAGTGTACTGCCGCTTTTGTTTTCCTCCAATTGAATAATTTTGAAGTAAAATCAAAATATTCAGTTTGTCCCGGGGTTCTTCCTTCTTTGGCAAAAGCATTATTCTCATCACCTTCCCAACCGCCTGGAAAATCTTGACGAATATCAGCATCGCCTTTGTCTTTGTTACCGGCCATTCCTATTTCGCTTCCATAATACAATTGTGGAATTCCTCGAACGGTTGCCATCAAAGTCATTGCCATTTTGTATTTTCTGATGTCGTTTGCGTACGTTTGATTGAACCGATTGGTATCGTGATTTTCGACAAAAATCAACATGTTATTGATGTTTGGATACAGAAAATCATTAGTAAAATTGTCATACATTTTGACCATTCCTTTGTCCCACGCACCTTCATCTTCATTGAAAGCTTTGGTGGTTGCTTCATACAATGTAAAATCCATTACACTTGGCAAATACGAGTTGTAATTTTGAATTTGAGCAATTTTACTATCTTTTTGCCAATATGCCATTTGTGCTTGACTTTGCATCCAAACTTCCCCTACAATATTAAAATTTGGGTATTCATCTGTAATGGATTTGGTCCATTTTGCGATTCCTTTTGGGTCGGAATAATTATAAGTGTCAACTCTGAAACCATCCAAATCAGCGTATTCAATCCACCAAATTGCGTTTTGAATCAAGTATTTTAAAGTCAAAGGATTCTTTAAATTTAAATCGGGCATCGAAGGAACAAACCAACCGTCTATCGCAATTTTTTTATCAATTTCAGATGCATTCGTGTCATGAATAACCGTTCTTTTATGATTGGATTGGGTGAACGTGTCGAATTGATTGATCCATTCTTTTGTAGGTAAATCTTTGATCATCCAATGTTCAATTCCCCAGTGATTCGTCACATAATCCATCACCAGTTTCATGTCTCTTTTATGCATTTCAGAAGCCAATCTAGCATAGTCAGCATTCGTTCCATAGCGAGGATCTATTTTATACACATCAGATTGTCCGTAGGTATGATACGAAAATTTGGCGTCGTTATCCTCACAAAGCGGCGTGCTCCAGATGGTTGTTGCGCCTAAGGATTCAATGTAATTCAAGTTTCTTATAATTCCTTCAATATCGCCACCGTGTCTTCCTCCGGGTAATGCTCGATTGTATTTTTCTTGGGTCGAATTTTCGCTGTCGTTATTCCTGTTTCCATTGGCGAAGCGATCTGGCATCAATAAATACATCATATCCGATGAATCAAAGCTTTTGCGTTGCGCAGAATTTTCTCTTCTTTTCTTAAGAGAATATTTATGTGTAAGCGTTTCTTTGTTGGTATTTTTAAAAGTAAAAACGAAATCAGATACAGCTACTTTTTTGGTGTCAATGGTAACAAAAATGTAATTGGAATTCTCCGTTCTTTTTACGTTGGTTATCTTTATACCATTAGAAACCGTGACTTGGTATTGAGAAATGTCTTTACCATAAAAAAGAATTTGCAGTTCTGGATTTTGCATTCCTGCATACCAAAAAGGCGGTTCAACTTTGTCGATTTGAGCGTTTAAAGTTAAAGACATAAAAAAAAGGAATAAGGTTATTTTTTTTAGAAAGCTCCTATTTATGAACGGAAACGAACCTATTTTATTCATTGTTAAATATATTTTATTGGCATTAGATTTTTCACTCACTTAAAATAAAGTCTTTTTTACTTTAAAATAGTTAGTCGATTTTATAAAAATTGAAATCCTCAAATTTGGATTAAGAACAGTTATCAATTAAACAATCCCAATGTTAATTGGGATTGTTAGTAAGCCTAGTGAGGCTTGAAATCAAATGATAGAATTAACTACAAGTTCTAGCAATTGTTTATTATAAAGTAACTAAATCCTCAGACTTAACGACTACAGGCTGACCATTTACTATGATTTTCAATTCTTTGTTGCCATCAATTGAAAAAGTTGTTTCCTTATGATTGATTGCTACTTTCAAAATTTGATTTCTGAAATTAATTTTAAACGAGTAGCCTTCCCATTCTTTTGGAATTTTTGGAGAAAAATGAAGCGTATCTTCTTTAATTCTCATTCCGCCAAATCCTTCTACGATACTCATCCAAGTTCCTGCCATTGAGGTAATATGACAGCCTTCTTCTACTTCTTTATTGTAATCATCTAAGTCCAGACGTGACGTTCTTAAATAGAACGTGTATGCCATGTCCATTTTGTCCAATAAAGCTGCTTGAATCGAGTGCACGCAAGGCGAAAGTGAACTTTCATGAACCGTAAATGATTCGTAAAATTCAAAATTATTTTTTAGTTCTTCTTTCGAAAAATGATCTTCGAAGAAATAAAAACACTGTAAAACATCGGCTTGTTTGATATAAGGCGAACGTAAAATTCTATCCCAAGACCATTTTTGATTGATGGGTCTTTGGCTTTTATCCAAATCAGCTACGCGAACTAATTCTTTGTCCAAGAAACCGTCTTGCTGCAAGTAAACATTATGTTCTTCCGAAAATGGGAAGTACATATTATCCGAAACTTTTTTCCAAGATTGTAATTCGGAATCCGAGATTTTTACTTTTTCCGAAATTCTTTTGTGATCTGAAGGATATTCCAGAGACACTTTTTGAATTTGTTCGTACGTATATTCTAAACACCATTTTGCAATATAATTGGTATAGAAATTATTGTTTACGTTGTTTTCATATTCGTTTGGACCTGTAACACCAAGAATTACGTATTGGTTTAAATTAGTCGAAAAGTTGGCCCTTTGATGCCAAAAACGAGCAATTCCTATTAATACTTCTAGTCCTTTTTCAGGGATGTAGCTGTAGTCGCCGGTGTATCTGTAAAAGTTGTAAATGGCAAATGCGATGGCTCCATTTCTATGAATTTCTTCAAAAGTAATTTCCCATTCGTTATGACATTCCTCGCCGTTCATGGTAACCATTGGATACAAAGCAGCGCCGTTAGTAAACCCTAATTTTGCAGCGTTTTCAATGGCTTTGTCCAATTGATTGTAGCGGTACGTCAATAGATTTCGTGCTACTTCTTGGTCTTTGGTCGCCATGTAAAATGGTATGCAATAGGCTTCGGTATCCCAATACGTAGATCCGCCATATTTCTCGCCGGTGAATCCTTTTGGACCAATATTCAATCGAGAGTCTTTTCCTAAATAAGTTTGGTTCAACTGAAAAATATTGAAACGAATTCCTTGTTGTGCTTTTACATCGCCGTCAATTGTAATGTCTGACATTTCCCAAATTTTTGCCCAAGCATCAATCTGGTCCTGTAACATTTTCTCGTATCCTGATGCTAATGCAGATTGAATCACTTTCTCGGCAGCAGTAATGGTATTTTCATGGTTTAAAGAAACAGTATAACCTCCAATTTTTTGGATGGATGATTTTTGGCCTTGAGCCACAATTACATCATAACTAAATTGAATTTTATCAGAAGTTGCATCAATATTGGAAGGAGAAATAGCCGTTTTTTCACCATTAGTCAAAATGCTATTTTGCATGAAAGTGGTTACTTTGAAATGTGTTTTGAATGTTTGAGCCGTTACAAAACCTTCATTTCCTGATTTTTTTACTTCAAGTGGTTCCCAGAATTTTTCTTCCCAGTTAGCATCTTCATTGGTTACACCAGCATCAATATACGGTTTGTAAACTATCTTTGAATCTTTGTTCAAAGGTGTGATTTCGTAATTAATAACTCCAACTTCATCCAGAACGATAGAAAGAAAACGGCGAATAGTAACTGCAATTTCGGTTCCGTTTTTTAAAGTCGCTTCAAAAGAACGATTGTACCATCCTTCTTTCATATTCAGCTCACGGCGAAAATTTTTCACTTCGGAACATGTATTCAAATCTAACTTTTCTCCGTTGATTTCGATATCGATTCCAATCCAGTTTGGAGCATTTAAAACTTTGGCAAAATATTCCGGATATCCGTTTTTCCACCAGCCCACTTTAGTTTTGTCCGGATAATATATTCCGGCGATATAACTTCCCTGGAATGTTTCTCCAGTATAATTTTCTTCAAAATTAGCACGTTGTCCCATTGCACCGTTACCAATGCTGAACAAACTTTCAGATGATTTTACGCTCTCTACATCAAATCCTTCTTCTATGATGGACCAATTATCTGGTTTTATATAATCTTGATTCATTCTTTCTTTGTTGTTTAAAGTTTGAAAAATGTATGGTTTAAAGGTTCTATGTTATGGTTTTGTCACCGTTTATAGAACCTCTTATTTTTTATTCTATCTGTTTATTAAATCTTCTATGAAGTTGGTGTCTATTGCTGTAAAATCTTTAAAAATGTATTTTGCTTCATGCAAAATACCAGATTCCCCAATTCCTATACTGGTCATGTTTCCAATATTAGCTGCTTGAACTCCTGCCACTGAATCTTCAAAAACAAAGGCATCTTCCGGTTTTGTGTCTAATAATTTAGCTGCAATAAGGAAAACTTCAGGATCAGGTTTAGCATTGGTAACATCATTTCCATCTACGATAGCATCAAAATAAGATAATATTCCTGTTTTCTCTAGAATGGGTCTCGCATTTTTACTCGCAGAACCCAATGCTATCGGTTGATTTTTTTCTTTTAGAAATTTTAAAACTGGAAAAACTCCGGGAAGAATTTCGCTTTCGTCCATGTCAACTAAATAGGATAAATAATCCTCATTTTTTTGAACTAACCATCGGTCTTTATCTTCTTGTGAAGCTTCCACTTTTCCTAATTCTAATATAATATCTAAAGAGCGCACGCGGCTGACTCCTTTTAATAATTCATTATGTTCCAGTGTGAATTCAATATTTAGTTCGTTTGCGATTTTTTGCCACGCTAAATAATGGTACTTTGCTGTGTCAACAATTACTCCGTCCAAGTCAAATATGAATGCTTTTCTATTATTCATGAATTTCAATTTTTGTTCTGTTGTTTACTCTAAGGGTTAGTAAACCGGCAAATATCATCGATACTCCGCCAATTAATAATGCGTAAATAGGTTCGTTTTGGAAAAATTGTTTGACAATAAAACCTAAGATTGTTGCGGCAACAATTTGAGGAATAACTACAAAAAAGTTGAAAACTCCCATGTAATAACCCATTTTTGCAGCGGGTAAAACACCTGATAACATTGCGTAAGGCATTGATAAAATACTTGCCCATGCGATACCAACTCCTAACATTGGAATTAATAATAAATATTTGTCTCCAATAAAATAAATAGAAAGTAATCCTATACCACCAGAGCACAATGCCAATAAATGTGTGGATCGAACACCTACTTTTTTTGCTATTACAGGCAATAGAAAAGCAACTGCAGCGGCTACTCCGTTATAAACCGTGAAAAGTACGGATACCCAGTCAGCAGCATCATTATACACTTTTGAAGTTGTATCTGTTGTTCCAAAAATATGCTGTGTAACTGCTTGTGTCGTGTAAATCCACATAGAGAAAAGTGCAAACCAAGAAAAGAATTGAACCCAAGCCAATTTTTTCATTGTAGTGGGCATGTTCAATAAATCGGTCATGATGATTGTGAAACCATTTTTTATTTGGACAACTCTAAGTCTGGAGGTTATCATGAATAAAATTCCAATCACAATTAAGCCTACAAATAAAATATAGAGTTCTTTAGTAAGTCCGTTTTCGTAAATAAAAAAAGAAATAATACTTCCTAACAGGGTCATTATAAGTCCTAAATTGAATTGTCTTTTGATATTCGCTTTAGTCTCAAACTCAGTTTCAATTGGAGCTACTTCTTTAATATCTTTATCTTTTTGTTCAAAAGCTTCTAATTCTGCGGGAGAATATTCAGTAGATTTAAAAACAGTCCACAACACAGCCAATAGAAAAACAACTCCTCCTATATAGAAGGACCATTTTACAGAGTCTGGGATGATTCCTTCAGCTGCGGTATTGCTTACGCCAAAAACATTTGTGAAAATGTAAGGAAGTAAGGAGCCAACAACAGCACCCAATCCAATGAAAAAACTTTGCATAGCAAAACCTAAAGTACGCTGTTTTTCGGGTAAATTATCCCCTACAAAGGCACGGAAAGGTTCCATTGAAATGTTGATCGAGGCATCCATCATCCATAATGTTCCTGCGGCAATCCACAACGAAGGAGAATTGGGCATTATAAATAAGGCTATCGATGATAAGATGGCACCTATCAGAAAATAAGGTCTGCGTCGGCCTAATCTTGTCCAAGTTCTATCGCTAAAATAACCAATTATGGGTTGGATAACTAAACCTGTTACAGGAGCAGCAATCCATAAAATAGGGATTTCATCAACTTTTGCACCTAATGTTTCAAAAATTCTTGAAGTGTTTGCGTTTTGCAGTGCAAAACCAAATTGTATTCCTAGAAAACCGAAACTCATGTTCCAAATTTGCCAGAAACTTAATTTACGCTTTTCCATTATCGTAATTTAAAAATTAATACGATAAGCGCTATGCTTATCAAAACTTATCTTATTTTCGAAGTAAAAGTTGAAGCTTTGAACGGGTAAATATAAAAATATATTTCAAACTTTTGTTTTTCAGAAAGAAATAAAAGGAAACATTTTCAACTACAAGGTTGTAGTAATGAATAAACTAACAAATAAAAATTAATTAGTTGATTCTCTTTCTATCAAATGGGTTTCAATTACTTCAGTTTTATAGTTTTCGTCCTCTTCATCTTCTTCAGATTCGAGTCTTTCAATTAGCATTTTTGCGGCTTTATTTCCCATTTTTATTCCACTCTGACTTACAGTAGTAATAGTAGGTGTAGAATATTTGGAAATTATACCATCTGTAAAGGCAATAACCGCTAAGTCATTAGGGACATTCAGTCCTATTTTATTAGCTGTTTTGATTATGGTAACTGCAAAAAGTTCATTTACTGCAAAAACAGCATCAATAGCTTTGTCTTCCAATAGTTTTCCAATGGTTATTTCGCAGGTGTCGATGTCTTCAATTTTGATGATTAGGTTTTCATTAAAAGGGATTCCGTTATCAAGAAGTGCTTTCGTGTACCCATCAGTCCTTAGTTTTCCTACGCTTACATAATCAACAGTGGTAACTAGGGCAATTTTTTTTCTTCCTTTATCAATTAAACTTTGAACTGCTTCATAAGCTGCATATTTATCGTCTATGATTACTTTGTCACAAAGGATATCATTGGTAACTCTGTCAAACATTACAACGGGCATTCCTTGATTGATTACTTCTGTGATATGATGAAAATCACCTCTGAATTGGGTTTCTTTTGAAAGTGACATGATGAAGCCGTCAATGCTGCCATTGGCAAGCATTTCCATATTAAGTACTTCTTTGTCAAATGAATCGTCTGACAGACAGATGATAACGCTATATCCATTTTCATTTGCAACCTGTTCGATTCCGTTAATGACTGTTGAAAAAAAGTGGTGGACTATTTCGGGAATAATAATTCCGATGGTTTTGGTTTTTCTGTTTTTTAAACTAAGTGCTATGTTGTTTGGCTTGTAGTGGTAAAATTTAGCAAATGCCTGCACTTTTAGTCTGGTTTCTTCGCCTATTTCGAGGCTGTTTCTCAAGGATTTTGAAACGGTAGAAATGGACACATCTAATTCTTTTGCAATTTGTTTAAGCGTTATTTTCCTTTTCATGTTGAAGATGTGGTAAAAAATTATTTCTTAATAAAGATAAAATTAAATTTTATAAATGGTAATTAAACTGATAAAAATTTATGTAAATCAGAAAGTTTTCAACACTATTACGTTTTCGTAAGTCAAATAAAATGGGGCCTTGTCGGACGTGACAAAATTTACATAAATTTAACATTCGAAGTAATAGTTAAGGTTGAAAACTCAACAAAAAATTAAATTAATTTAAACAAAAAGTATGAAAACAATTTATAAAAAGTTGTTAATTTTATTACTGCTACTCCCTTTTAGTATTCTGGCTCAGAATACTGTTGGCGGAACTGTTCTTGATAAAGTCTCAGGACAGCCAATTCCAGGGGTAAATGTAAATGTACAAGGTGCCGCAAATGGTGTTTCTACTGATTTTGATGGTAAATATCAGTTATCTAGCGTTAAGAAAGGCGATAAAATCGTATTTTCTTATATAGGATATAAAAATACTGTTGTGGATTATGTTGCCCAAAAATCATTGAACGTTTCTTTAGAAGAAGATGCGAATCAATTAAAAGAAGTTGTAATCCAAGTAGGTTACGGTACGGTTAAGAAAAAAGATGCTACAGGAGCTGTTACAGTTTTGACAACTAAAGATTTTAATAAAGGACCTGTAACTTCTGCGGATCAGATGATTCAAGGTAAGGTTGCTGGTTTGCAAATTATTAATGGTGGAGGTTCTCCAGGTGAGGGTGCTACAATTAGAATTAGAAGTGGGTCTTCTTTATCTGCTAACAACGATCCATTGTATGTAATTGATGGCGTGCCAGTCGCGGCTGGTGGAGTAGAAGGAAGTAGAAATCCATTGTCTACAATCAATCAAAATAACATTGAATCTATTTCAGTATTGAAAGACGCTTCGGCAACTGCAATTTATGGTTCTCGTGCTTCAAACGGGGTAATTATTATTACTACCAAAAAAGGAAAAAAAGGTGACTTGCAAATCAATTATAATTCTAATTTACAAGTCTCTGAAATCACTAAAAAAGTAGATGCTTTAAGTTCTGCTCAATTTAGAGATTTTATTACGGCTAACGGTACTGTGGCTCAGCAAAAACTTGTTGGTGCTGCGAATACAGATTGGCAGAATGAAATTTATAGAACAGCTGTTGGTACGGATCATAATATTGCTTTAAGCGGTGGAACTGATAACGTAGTGTATAGAGCCTCTGTAGGTTATGCTAATTTGAATGGTATCTTGAAAAAAGATAATATGGAGAGAACCACTCTTGGAGCAAATGTTACAGGGAATTTCTTAGATAACCATTTGAAAATTGAATTAAATAATAATACCTCTATTATCAATAGTAATTATAGTAATCGTGATGCTATTGGAGCTGCAATTCGTTTTGACCCAACACAAGCTATAAGAAATGTAGACGGAACTTATTTTCAATGGTATACTGCTGATGGAAAATTAAACCAATTAGCAGGAGTTAATCCAGTTTCAATGATTGATCAAATTAGTAAAACTGGAACTGCTTATAGAAGTATAGGTAATATACAAACGGAATATAAAATGCACTTCTTACCGGAATTAAAAGCGGTAGCTAATTTTGGTTACGATCAACTAAGCGGGAAATATAATGAAGTAACTGCAGCTGATTTTCGTAATGCTCTTGATGGATCAGGATTTAATAATACTTCAGTTAAAGATCAGTCAAGATTCAATAAATTAATGGATTTGTTCTTAAATTTTAATAAAAAAGTAGAATCTATTGATACTCAGTTTGATGTTACTGGTGGGTATTCATATCAAGATTTTAGAGAATTGTATTCTTCTTCAAATTTTGTTTTTCAAAGTAATAATACGACTGCAGATCCAAGTTCCCCATCTCGTGTAAATTTGCAATCCTTTTTCGCTAGAACTAACATCACTATTGCTGATAAATACTTATTGACTTTGTCTTACAGACGCGATGGTACATCTAGATTTACAGAATCTAACCGTTGGGCAAATTTTCCTGCAGTTGCTGTAGCTTGGAAATTAAATGAAGAAAGTTTCTTGAAAGATGTTGCTAGTATTTCTAGTTTAAAACTTAGAGGGGGTTGGGGTATCACAGGACAACAGAACATTGGGGTAACTTATCCTTCTATTCCTCTATATCAAGCATCCAATACCGCTGCTCAATATCAGTTCGGAAATACATTTTATACGACTTACAGACCACAGCCATACAACAGCAATTTGAAATGGGAACAAACAACCACTATTAATGCCGGTCTTGATTATGGATTGTTTAATAATAGAATTGTTGGTACTGTAGATTTATATAAAAGAACAACTAAGGATTTATTGTTATACACTCAAAATCCTTCTTTCTTTGGATTCTCTAATTATGACAATTATAACGTAGGAACTATAGATAATAAAGGAATTGAACTTTCAGGTGAAGTTATTCCAGTTCGTACTGATGATTTAGAATGGAGAATTGGCGGAAACGTTACTTTTCAAGATTCTAAAATCACAAAATTAACAACTACTCAACCTAATACACCGGGTCTTAATGTAGGAGGATACGAAGGTGCTACTGGAAATACAATTCAAAATCATCAAGTAGGTTACGCTCCAAGTTCGTTTTATGTGTATGAGCAGGCATACGGAGTTGATGGGAAACCACTTGATGGAATTTATATTGACAGAAACGAAGATGGAATCATTACGGAACAAGATAAATACCGTTTCCATAAACCAGCTGCTGATGTTTTTTACGGTTTTAATACAAGCGTAACCTACAAAAACTTTGATTTTGGAATGAGTTGGAGAGGATCTTGGGGTAATTTTAATTACAATAATGTTGATTCTAGCAAGGGCTCTTATAATAATGTATTAATAAGAGAGACGGATTTATCAAATGGTGTTGCTAATTTATTAGAAACAGGATTTACTTCAAATGATACTAAAAGATTCGAATCTGATTATTATATTCAGGATGCAGCTTTTGTTAGATTGGATAATGTTAGCGTAGGATATACTTTTAATCAAAAGCCAAATTCTAATTCATTAGTTAAATTAACATTAGCGGCTCAAAATGTTTTGTTGATCACTAATTACAGCGGATTAGATCCGGAAATTTCTGGAGGTATAGATGGTAATTTGTATCCAAGACCAATTACTTTCACGTTAGGTTTAAACGTTAATTTCTAATACAAATAACAAGAAAAATGAAAAAGACACAAATAAAATTATTGGGTATTTCTTTGTTACTGTTGGTGATGTTGTTCCCATCATGTACAGATGATTTGAACCAAGCTCCTGAAAGTACAAACTTAATTCCGGGAGATGAATTTTTTAGTACGCCGGAATCTTATAAGCAAAATCTAGCCAAATTATATGCAGGATTTGCTACCTCAGGGCAAACTGCGGCTGGTTCTCCAGATATTTCCGGAATAGATGAAGGAGAAAGCCAATACATTAGAGGATATTGGTTGTTACAGGAATTAACTACTGATGAAGCAGTAATTGCTTGGAATGATGGAACTATAAAAGACCTACACTCTCAAACGTGGACATCTTTGGATCGTTTTTTAACGGCTGTTTTTGCACGTTACTCTTTTCAAATTGTAAACTGTAATGAGTTTTTACGTCAAACTACAGATGAGAAATTAGCTGCAAGAGGAGTAGATGCTACTTTGAAAGCAGAAATTGCTACTTACAGAGCTGAAGCGCGTTTCTTAAGAGCAATGACGTACTGGCATTTAATTGACACTTTTGGTGGCGGTTCTTTAGTAACTGAAGATTCTCCAAGCACTTTCTTTTACCCAGAATATGCTACAAGAGCTGAGTTATACAAATTTGTTGACGAGGAGTTAACAGCAATTACTCCATTAATGAAAGCTCCAAAATCTAATGAAGCTTATCGTGTGGATCAAGCTGCTGCTTGGATGTTGCAAGCTAAATTGTACATGAATGCAAAAGTATACACAGGTACTGATCATTATGCTGACGCTGTTTCATTACTTACAAAAATTACGGGTTCAAGCTACAAATTGCACACAAATTACAATCAATTGTTTTTTGCAGATAATGATAAAAATGGTTCTCAAAACGAATTTATTTTTGCAATAGCTTTTGACGGTCTTCATACACAAACGTATGGTGGAACTACTTTCTTAACGCACGCTCCAGTTGGAGGTAGCATGAATGCAGCTTCATTTGGTATCAATGGTGGTTGGGGAGGTATTAGAACGACTTCTGCTTTTGTTGATAAATTTGCTGCAAACACTACAGATACACGTGGACAATTCTACACTGATGGTCAAACCAAAGAAATTAAAAACATTGGTAATTTCACAGATGGATATGCAGTTCAAAAATTTAGAAATGTTGATGTGAATGGTAAACAAGGTTCAGATAAAGCGGGTAACTTCTCAGACTCTGATTTTCCTATTTTCCGTTTAGCTGACGCTTATTTAATGTATGCGGAATGTGCTGTAAGAGGCGCAGGTGGAAGCTTGGCAACAGCAACTACTTACGTAAATGCTTTAAGAACAAGAGCGAAAGGTGCTGCAGTAAATCAAGGAGATTTAAACTTAGATTTTATTCTTGATGAAAGAGCAAGAGAATTACACTGGGAAGGACACAGAAGAACGGATTTAGTTCGTTTTGGTAAATTTTCTGGAGGTAGTTATTTATGGCCTTGGAAAGGAAATGTTGCTGGAGGATCTCCAACACAATCTTACAGAGATTTATTCCCAATTCCTGCAACGGCATTATCATCAAATAGTAAATTACAACAAAACTCTGGATACTAATTAATTTTAAAAAACAATAAAAATGAAAAATATAACTAAATCAATAATTGCTTTATTTGCAGTAGTTGCTTTGTCTTGTAGCGTAGAAGATGTTCAAGACAGACCAGTTATTGAAGGGGTTGATTCCCCAATATTAACAGCTCCAACTTCAGGTGCTGCTTATGTTCTATCACCTGTAAATGCCACTGCACAAGCAGAGCGTTTTACATGGAAATCTGCTAACTTTGGTGGTAGTGTAGAGGTTGTTTACACTGTTGAAATCGACAAAAAAGGAAATGCTTTTAAAACACCAAAAGAATTAGCAACTAGAAAATCTGAAAACCAAGCGTCAGTTTCAGTTGAAGTTATGAATGGTGCTGCATTAGCATTAAAAAGTACTCCTTTTGCTCCAGGTGAATTTGAAGTTAGAGTTAAAGCAACCGTTGGTGCAATGGCTGCAATGTATTCTAATGTAATTGGAATTGTTGTTACTCCTTATACTACTGAAAATCCTAAATTATGGGTTCCTGGTGGTTATGCTAAAGCTTCTGGATATCCTAATGATTGGGATCCTGCTACATCTCCGCAGCTTTCCGCTTCTGCTTATGGTAAAGTAGATTTCGAAGGTTACGTTAATTTTAATGATGCTAACGCAGAATATAAATTTACAAGTTTCCCGGAGTGGAAAGGAGAATATGCTGCAGGAGCTACTCCTGGAACATTGGCCCTTACAGGAGCTAATCTTAAAATTCCAGCTGCAGGTTATTACCTAATTGTTGCTGATACTGAAAAGTTAACTTACAAAGCTACTGCAACAGCTTGGGGAATCATTGGTGATGCAACTCCTGGAGGATGGGATGCTAGTACTCCTATGACTTACAATAAAACGACAAAATTGTGGACTGTTACTGCTGTACTTTCTCAAAAAGAAATGAAATTCAGAGCTAACAATTCTTGGGATTTAAATCTTGGTGATACGGGAGCAAATGGTACAATGGAATATGGCGGAGATAACATCAAAGTTACTTCTGCTGGAACTTACACTATAACTTTAGATTTAAGTTCACCTAGAAATTACAAATACACGCTTACAAAGAATTAGTATTTTTTAATTTTAAAGGGCTATCTTATGGATAGCCCTTTTTTTATAAAACCAAAAGCTATGAAAAAAATTATACTTTTAGTATCGCTATTCTTGTCAATATTGGCTTCGGCTCAACAACAAACGGTGGCAAATACGATTAGCCCTAATCCTTTTGAAGAAACCACATCGATTACCATAACTATTAGCGGAAGTTCTGTAGATGAAGCGGCTTGGGGAATTTCTGATCATTCTTTGTATCTGTGGGCTTGGTCTTATGATACGAATGATGCTAACAGTTTAGATTGTCCGACAAATGGTTCATGGACATCATCAAATGAAGCTAATAAATTAACCTACACTGCAGGTGCAGATATCTATAGAATTACATTTACTCCAAATACCTTTTACAATAGAAACGGAATTGGCAGAATAGGGTTCTTGGTAAAAGCAAAAGATGGAACCGGTGATAAAAAATCTCAAGATAATTATATCGAAGTTGGTGCGTACCAAGTTACATTAAATTCACCCGCAGAAAATGGTTCTACAATTATTTCTTCAGGTGGAAGTTTGAATATAGCAGCTACTAATACCGGTGGAAATGCCAGTTATGTATTGAAAGCAAACGGTACAACTTTAAACACAAATGCTGCCACTTCCAGTTACTCGTTTAATCATACGAACATTACAGGAAATCAAAATTATGAATTGCTCGTAACCCAAGGAACCACTGTAATTACTAAAAAGTTCAGTGCTATAGTGAATCCAAATGTGGTTAGTGAGGCAATGCCTGCTGGTTTACAAGATGGAATAAATTACAATACTGCCGATGCTACAAAAGCAACTTTAGTTTTGGATGCGCCATTCAAAGATTTTGTTTACGTAGCAGGAAGTTTCAATAGTTGGCAGCCTACAGCTACTTATGCGATGAAAAAAGATCCTGCTACGGGAAAATTTTGGTTAGAATTAACCGGATTGGTTTCAGGTACAAATTACACCTATCAGTATTGGGTAGTTGATGCAACACCTATTGCAGGAACGCCTTCATTAGTGAAAACTGCTGATCCATATTCGACTCTTGTTTTGTCTCCTTATGATGATCCTTTTATTCCGGCTACTAATTATCCAAATCTTCCGGTTTATCCAGTAGGTCAAGACAGAGAAGTAACGGTATTGCAAACTGGGAAAACAGCTTATGCTTGGAGTAGCGCCACCACAAATTTTATTAAACCAGAAAAAGAAAAACTGGTTGTTTATGAATTGTTGGTTCGTGATTTTGATGCCAATAGGAGCTATCAAGACTTGATTAATAAAATCGATTATTTCAAAAATTTGAAAGTAAATGCTATTGAGTTGATGCCTGTGATGGAATATGAAGGCAATGAAAGTTGGGGATACAATACCTCTTTTCACATGGCTTTGGATAAATTCTACGGTACTTCTGATAAGTTAAAAGAGTTTGTGGATTTATGCCATCAAAACGGAATTGCCGTTATTCTTGATATCGCACTGAATCATGCTTTTGGAAGAAATCCAATGGTGCGCATGTGGATGAACGATGCAGACGGAGATGGTTGGGGTTCTCCTTCTACAGAAAATCCATATTTTAACTCAACAGCAATGCACAGTTATAATGTTGGGGAAGATTTTAATCATCAACAGCCAAGAACACAAAACTATGTGCAGCGTGTCATTAAACAATGGGTAGAAGAATATAAAATTGACGGATTTCGTTGGGATTTAACCAAAGGATTTACTCAAAATTGTCCTGCTAATGTTACTGGTGGTCAAGAAGCTTGCACTGGTGTTAAACAACAAGATCGAGTGGATGTATTGCGAAAATATGCTGATTATTCTTGGAGTTTAGACCCAACACATTATACTATTTTTGAACACTTAGGGAATGATGATGAAGAGCAACTTTGGGCGAATTACAGAATTACAGGTGAGTCTGATGGAATTAGTAAGGGAATTATGATGTGGGGAATAATGACCAGTCAATACAATGAATTGTCTATGGGATATTCTGGAAATATTTCTCGCATGAATAGTACGAGCAGAGGCTTTACCACAAATAGATTGATTGGTTATGCCGAAAGTCATGATGAAGAACGACTAATGTATAAAAATTTACAATTCGGGAATAGTGCCAATGCAGCCCATAATGTAAAAACACTAAATGTAGCTTTGTCTAGAATGTCAGCAATTGGAGCTGTCTCTTTATTGGTTCCAGGACCAAAGATGATTTGGCACTTTGGGGAATTAGGTTGGGAAAATTCTATTTTTGCGTGTAACAATGGAACGGTAAACACGTCGTCCGATGCAATATCTGGGGATTGTAAATTAGATACAAAACAGCAACCGCAATGGGTTAATAATTGGCTTGGAGATACCAATAGAAGTAAAATTTATAACGATTGGTCCAAAATGATTACGATGAAAACGGTAGAGCCTGTTTTTTCAGGAACTGCAACTATGTCGAATACCAGTTCGTTGTATCCAAATATCAAAATTACCAATAGTGCTTTGGCGTCAAGCCAACTTAAAGATGTTTTGATCTTGGCTAATTTTAATGTAACCACGCAAAATGTAGCAACTGGATTTCCTTACACGGGACAGTGGTATAATTTGATGGATAATACAACAATTACGGTGACTAATGTAAATGACCCGATAACAATTCCGCCAGGTGAATACCGAATCTATGGAAACAAAACGGCTTCTTTGGCAATAACTGATTACGAAAAATTACCAACGATTGCGTTGTATCCAAATCCGGCTTCCAGTTATTTTACTTTAAATGCTACAACTTCTAAAGTTCAAATTTTTTCTATAACAGGACAATTGGTAAAAACGTTTGATGCAAATCAATCAGAAGGACATCAATATATAATTAGTGATTTGAATCAAGGGTTTTATATAGTAAAAGCGTATAATGAGAATAATGGAGTTCAGGTATTGAAGTTTATTAAGGAATAATACGGTTTGTTTGTTTTGTTTTAAATGTTTGAAAGGCTGTCTCTACCAAGACAGCCTTTTTTGTATAAAAAAAACTGCTCCATAAATGGAACAGTTTTCAACAAATTACTACAACTAAAAAAAACTATATTTTACCATCTTTGATTTCATCCACAATTTCAGGATTCAATAATGTTGAGATGTCACCAAAATTTGAATAATCTCCCTCGGCAATCTTACGCAGAATCCTACGCATGATTTTTCCAGAACGGGTTTTTGGTAAACCGGAAACAAACTGGATTTTGTCCAATTTTGCAATGGGTCCAATATGGTCAGATATGTGTTGGTTGATTTCTTTACTCAGGTTTTCTCTATCGCGATATTCCCCCGTTTCTTTAAGAATTACAAAACCATACAAGGCATTTCCTTTGATGTCATGTGGGAAGCCAACAATAGCACTTTCGGCAACTGCAGGATGCTCGTTGATGGCATCTTCAATAGGAGCAGTTCCCAGATTATGTCCGGAAACAATAACCACATCATCTACGCGACCCGTGATTCTGTAATACCCAACTTCGTCACGCAAAGCGCCGTCTCCAGTGAAATATTTACCTGGAAAGGTAGAAAAATACGTGTCTTTATAACGCTGGTGATCGCCCCAAATGGTTCTTGCAATTCCGGGCCAAGGGAATTTAATACATAAACTTCCAGTAACCTGATTGCCTTCGATTTCATTGCGCTTTTCGTCCATCAAAACAGGTTGGATTCCCGGTAATGGTAATGAAGCATAAGTAGGTTTTGTTGGCGTTACAAATGCAATTGGCGAAATCATAATTCCTCCGGTTTCCGTTTGCCACCAAGTGTCCACGACTGGACATTTCTTGTCTCCTACGTGGTTGTTGTACCAGTGCCAAGCTTCCTCATTGATGGGTTCTCCCACTGATCCAATCACTTTCAAAGAAGTTAATTGGTAGCGTTGCACGTATTCGATGCTTTCTTTTGCCAAAGCTCTAATGGCTGTTGGTGCCGTGTAAAACTGAGTAACTTTATGCTTTTCGATGGTTTGCCAAAAACGACTGAAATCTGGATAGGATGGAACACCTTCGAAAATTACCGTAGTAGCTCCGTTCAATAACGGCCCGTAAAGAATATAAGAATGTCCGGTAATCCAGCCAATATCAGCGGTACACCAGAAAATATCATTGTCTTCATAATTAAAAACGTTCTTAAAGGTATAGGCGGAATACACCATATAACCCGCTGTAGTGTGTACCATTCCTTTTGGTTTTCCGGTAGAACCGGAAGTATAAAGGATGAACAAAGGATCTTCTGCATCCATGATTTCAGCTACATTATTATCAGAAGCTTGGTCTAAAAGTGGTTGCAACCATTGGTCACGACCTTCTTTCATGTTGATAGTTGAGTTGATTCTTTTAGCCACAAAAACATTCTCCACACAAGGACAATTCAATAAGGCTTCATCAACAATACTTTTTAAATCAATCGTTTTGTTCCCGCGATAACCACCATCTGAAGTGATTACCATTTTGCATTCGCTGTCGTTGATTCTTGCTGCAACTGCCGAAGCGGAAAATCCTGCAAAAACAACCGAGTGAATGGCTCCAATTCTGGCACATGCCAAAGTGGTAATCGCTAATTCAGGAATCATTGGCAAGTAAATACAAACACGATCTCCTTTTTGTATGCCTTGTTCTTTTAAGACATTTGCCATTTTGCAAACACGTTCGTACAACTCATTATACGAAATATGCAAAGCTTCTTCATTTGGATCATTTGGTTCAAAAATGATAGCTGTTTTATCTCCTTTTTTGGCAAGATGCCTGTCGATACAGTTTTTTACAATGTTTACTTTTGCATTGGTAAACCATTTTATATCGGCTTCAGCCATATTAAAATCGACTACTTTATCCCATTCTTGGTACCAAGTAAAATTTTCAGACGCGACTTTGTCCCAGAATTTTTTGGGTTCACGAACTGATTTTTTGTAATGTTTGAAGTATTCTTCTAAATTGTTAATTTTATAGTAACTCATGATTATTGATAAATTTTATAAATTATAAACGCCTATTTTATACTTTTTTAATGTGGTAACGATTTCTTCGACAATGGATTCGTCATCAATGGTGGATGGAATCTGGAATTCCTCGCCATCGGTAATGCTGCGCATCAGTTTTCGCAGGATTTTCCCCGAGCGCGTTTTTGGTAATCTCTGTACAATCACTACATTTCTCAATGAAGCAACTGCCCCAATTTGGTGTCGAACCAGTTTAATTATTTCTTGTTCCAATTGATAATGTTCGATGTCATCTCCTGATTTGGTTACCACCAAAGCCAAAGGAATTTGTCCTTTCAGCTCATCTTGAATTCCAATAACAGCGCATTCAGCCACGGAATGATGGGAAGCAACAACTTCTTCCATTTCAGCCGTTGACAATCGATGTCCCGCAACATTTATCACGTCATCCGTTCTTCCGGTGATGAAAATATAACCCTCTTCATCTTTATAGCCTCCATCGCCAGACAAATAATAGCCGTCAAATTTGCTGAAATATCCAGCTTTGAAACGTGCTTCGTTTTCCCAAATACCCAACATATTTCCCGGGGGTAATGGCAGTTTTACAACTACCAAACCTTCTTCATTGGCTTTTAGTTCGTCGCCGTTTTCATTAAAAATCCGAATGTCATACCCACAAACTGCTTTTGTGGCAGAACCAGATTTCACCGGCATTTTTTCAATACCAAGAGAATTGGCAATCATTGGCCAGCCGGATTCTGTTTGCCACCAATGGTCAATTACAGGAATAGGAATGTGTTGTTGGTACCATTCTAATGTGGCATTGTCACAACGTTCTCCCGCTAAAAATTGGTTTTTAAGAGCGCTCAAATCATATTGTTTGATGAATTCTCCGTCAGGATCTTCTTTTTTGATGGCTCTGATGGCGGTTGGAGCGGTAAACATGGTACCCACTTTATGCTCCGAAATTATTCTCCAAAACGTACTTGCATCAGGAGTTTTTATGGGTTTTCCTTCAAAAATTATGGTTGTATTTCGGTTTAATAGCGGCCCGTAAAGAATGTAGCTGTGCCCAACTGCCCAACCCATATCTGATGCTGCCCAAAAAGTCTCATCTTCTTTTACATTATAAATGTATTTCATCGAAAATTTCAATGCGACGGCATAACCACCGGTATCTCTTACAATTCCTTTCGGTTTTCCCGTAGTGCCGGAGGTGTATAAAATATACAGTGGATGATTGGAGTTCAAAGGAACACAAGGGGTTTCTTCGGACCCGTAAACTAATGCATCGTAATCCACATCATACTTCTTAAACGGAATTCTAGCGCCTAATTTTCTATTAAAAACGATTACTTTTTTTGGTCGGTGCGAAGCAAGTTCAATGGCCTCGTCGACCAAAGGTTTGTAAGCAATTAATCGGTCTATTTCAATCCCGGATGATGCTGTTATGATTGCTCGTGGTTTGCAATCATCGATTCTGATGGCCAATTCATGTGGCGCAAAACCTCCAAAAACAACCGAATGAATCACTCCAATTCTCGCGCAAGCCAACATCGCAAAAGCAGTTTGAGGAATCATTGGCATGTAAATTATGGCAGTATCTCCCTTTTTCAATCCTAGCGACTGCATACCTCCTGCGAGTTTTGCCACTTCGGTTTTTACCTCTGAGTAGGTGTATTTTTTTATAGTTTGTGTTACTGGAGAATCATAAATAAAGGCGGTTTGATCGCCATATCCGTCTTGAATATGTTTGTCTAATGCGAGATAACAAATGTTCAATTCGCCATCTTTGTACCAAAGCGGATATCCATTTTCATCTTTCGACAAAATCGTTTCCGGTTTGTTGTACCATTCAATTTCATCGGCCTGTGCTGCCCAAAATGCTTCTGGTTGGTCGATGCTTCGGGTATAAATTTCTTCGTATTTCATGGTGTTGAATTTGTTCTTTATTGAATTAAATCCTGTACTTGTTCTACTAATTTTTTGACTGAAAAAGGCTTGACCACATATAAATTTGCACCTAATGAAAGTCCTTTTTCAATGTGTTTTTCTTTGTTTTTTGCTGAAAGGAAAATGACTTTGCAATGCCGCAATCGTTCGTCTTTTTTTATTTGTTCCAATGTGGCAAAACCATCAACCATGGGCATCATCACATCCAGAATAATCACATCTGGAAGTTGTACTTCTAAAATATCTAAAGCCTCTTGGCCGTCGCGTGCTATAAAAACTTCAAAATTGTTCTTTTTGAAAGTATATTCCAGAGCCATTACAATATTTGGCTCGTCATCTACAATTAAAATCTTCTTCATTTTTAACTATTTTCTGTTGTATTATAATTGGGTAATGTAAAGATGAAAGTGGCTCCGTCAGTTACATTGTTTTCACTCCAAATGCTTCCTTTATGGTGTTCTATAATTTGTTTGCAAATGGCTAATCCTAATCCGCTTCCTACTGGTTTCTTGATATTCTGGTTTCTGGATTGATAGAATTTATCAAAAATTGCTTCAGCATCTTCTTCTTTAATGATTTTACCATTATTGTGAATTTTTACTTCTATATTGGTTTCATTTTCAAGTATCGAAATAGCTATTTTTCCATTTGTTTCTGAACAAAATTTTATGGCATTCGACAACAAATTATGAATCACCTGAACAATTCGTTCTTCGTCATAAAAAGCTCTTATTACCTTGTTCGAATCATCAAATTCAATGCTTATTTTTTTGTTTTTAATTAATTGATTTAAGGATTCTAAGGTGTTTTTAATGGTTTTTGTAATGTTATTTTTAGACAAATAAATTTTTTGTTTTCCAGTTTCAAATTTTTCTAAATCCAGAATTTTATCAATTAAACGATTCAAACGATCGGACTCCGATATGATGTTTTGCAAAAACTGCTTTCTCAACTTCTCCGGAATGTCGTCATCATCATGAAGAATTTCGCTCGCTGCACGAATGGCGGTTATTGGTGTTCTCAATTCATGGGTAACAGTGTCTAGAAATTCATCTTTTTGGATGTCTTTATTGACGAGTTCTTGATTCGCATTTTTGAGTTGTTCTGATATTTTTTTTAATTCATTCGAAGTGTCCGTCAACTTCTTGTTGATGATGATGTTTTCTTTGGATTCCTCCAAAATTCGCAATACTTCGGGCAAGCTGATTTTGTCTTCTTTGACTACGCTCGATATTAATATTTTGGCGGAAGCCGTACCAATATGTCCTGTCAATAAATTCTCGGCAAACTTTATAAATCGGGCATCGGCAGTCGTAATATTTTTATCGATGTTGTATTTTAAATTGAAAATAGTCAAAGCTCGTTTTGTTCGGTCTTCGCCAAGAAAGCGCTGCAACACTTTTTGAATATCCGAGATGTAAGCAGTTCCTTTCCACACAAAAGCGTTTTCGTGATTGGTGATGTATTTGTCAATATCCACAAACATTTCGGCATAATTACGTTCTCTGTAATTTCCTTTGAAACTCACCGATACTGCAGCATAACTCATGATGTTAATCAATAAGCTCCAAAAAACAGCATGCGGAATAGGCTCTAAATAATCCAATCCAAAAAGTTGAAATGGCTTTAAGAGGGAAATGCCCCATGGTCCTTCGGTAACAAAAAGACTGACTGAATTAGTCATTCCGGTTGCATACGGAATTAGTAAGGTATAAAAGCAAACAGCAAATCCGAAAATGATTCCTGTGATAGCACCATTTTTTGAGCCTCGTCGCCAAAAGATAGCGCCAAAAAAGGAGGGCCCTAATTGGGCAATGACTACAAATGCTACTAAGCCTATTGAAACCAGTGAATAGTCTAGAATAAATAATCTGTAGATGGCATAGGCCAAAATAATTAGAGAAAAAATTCCGATTTTACGACTGTTTACGATGCGTTTGTTGTTTTTTTCTTGCGACGAATTTTCTAAGGAACCTATAAAGCCATACGGAATCAAGAAGTTGTTACTTAACATAGTGGCTAGAGATATAGACGAAACGATAATCATTGAAATCGCTGCAGAAAATCCACCCAGAAAAACCATCACTGTCAATACATTATTGTCAAAAAACTGTGGAATCAATAAGGAATACGTATCAGAATTATGTCCTTTGCCTTCAAAAAGAATGTTGCCGCCCCAAGCTATTGGAAAAACAAAAAGGTTGAAAAGTAGCAGGTACAATGGAAAAAGCCAAATGGCAGTTCGAATGTGGCTTTCTTTATTGTTCTCGACAATCGCCGTGTGGAATTGTCTTGGCAAAAGGAAAATAGCAAACATGGATAGAATACAAAGGAAGAACCAGTTGATTCCGTTTGTAATGCCACCAATCGTATTTTTTTTGTCAAAATCCTTGAGGACAGCCGCTTTTTGATAAATATCATCAAAACCGTCAAAAACAAAATAGGTAACATAAATCCCCACAATCAAAAAGAAAACTAACTTAAGGATAGATTCCATGGCTACGGCAGTTACTATTCCGCGTCTTTTCTCAGATGCATCAACATATTTAGTTCCATAGTAAGATGCAAAAAGGGCTAGAGCAAGACATACGTAGGTTGTAGTATCAGTAAAAATATTTGAACTTGCTTGTGTTTTTGTAACAATATGAAAGGTATCTGATATCGATTTAAGTTGTAAGGAAATGTAGGGTAAAATTCCAGAAATACAAACTATGGTAACTAATGCTCCCAGAAATCTACTGTTTCCGTATCGTAAAGAAATAAAATCTGCAATGCTGGAAATTTTATTTACTCTCGAAATTCGGATAATTTTCTTAAGAATAATCATCCACGTTGGGATAATTAATATGGGGCCTAAATAAATGGGTAAATAACTCAAACCAGATTCTGCAGCAACACCGATACTTCCGTAATAGGTCCAGGCTGTACAATATACGGCTAATGAAAAGGAATAAATGTATGGATTATTTGTCCATTTAGAATGGCTTCTTTTTTCGGACCAATAGGCAATGTAAAAAAGAATCGACAAATAAAGCACCAATATTAATAAGAGTCCAATGCTATTCATAATATCTTTTTATGATTAGGTACGATATGGCGATTGAAAACAGCCAAGCCGAGAAGATATAAATGTAGATGATTGGGAATCCAAAAAGTGGTTTTGAACTGTCAAATAACAGCAAGAGTGGTACGTTCAAAGCTAATAACATTAGCATTGAAAGTATAACCAACTTTTGTTCATGTCTCTTTTTCATAAGAAGATGCAGTTTGCTTTTCAGCGGTATTGCTTTCGCTTTTTAAAGATTCTGTTGTTGAATCTTTATGTTTAAAAAAAATAAACAATCTCTGCAATTACATGCAGAGACTGTCTATTGTGGCAATTTAATTATTTTTTTTCATCATAATCACCCATTAAGGAAAAATACCCAAAGGTTCCTAATCCTAAAACGATTAATGGTGTAAGTATAAAAAGGATGATAATCCCGAATACTAGATCCTCTTGTTTTCCTGACATAAATTTTGGCAATCCAAAAGTGAAGATGCAAAAATACGCTGCAGCAGCAGCACAAGCAATCCAAACTAATCCTAAAACTCTTTTTATTTGATTCATAGCTGTGTTTTTTATACGTGAGCGTTTTTGTCTTTATTTTTAATGTAAACCATTCCAACTACAAAGCTGATAGCAGCAATAACAATTGGATACCAAAGTCCTTCCAAGTAAAACTCCGGATGGCCTAAGTCTTTTGCATTGGTCACAAAATAGGTTGAAATAGCAGGAAGTAACCCTCCAAAAATTCCATTTCCTACGTGATATGGCAATGACATTGATGTGTATCTAATTTTTACCGGGAACATTTCAACCAAGAATGCTGCAATAGGTCCATAAACCATCGTTACAAATATTACTTGTACAAATACTAGAAATATCAAAGCCCAATTGTCACTAGAGTTAATTTTAATAGTGGTTTTGGTATCCACTTTTGGTTTACCATCCACAACTATTACTGCTCCGTTTTCTAAATGTACGGTTTTTATTTCTTGAAAAGTAGTTCCATCCACATACTCTTTGTTAGTCGTATAGATAGAATCCATGGTTTGCTTTTTATTTTCTTTCAATTCAGCAAGTACCGTAGTTTTTTCGACCATTTCGGTTTTGTTTTTCACCGATGTGGTTTCGTACATTTGTTTGTAGATTGGTCTGTATAATAAAATGGCCAATAACATTCCGCCCATCATAATGTATTTTCTACCTACTTTATCACTTAACCAACCGAAAAATACGAAAAATGGGGTTCCAATAATTAAAGCAATTCCTAATAAAGTATCCACTTGAGAGGAGTCAATGGCCATTACTGTTTTCATGAAATTCATTGCATAAAACTGACCAGTATACCAAACAACACCTTGTCCCATTGTAGCTCCAAATAAAGCCAATAACACAAATTTCATATTGTAACGATTTCCAAAACTTTCTTTCAAAGGATTTGTACTTGTTTTTCCTTCGCTTTTAGCTTTGGCGAAAACAGGTGATTCATCCATGTTTTTACGAATCAAATACGAAACTCCAACCATAACGATGGATAACCAAAACGGAACTCTCCATCCCCATTCATCAAATTGTTCTGGTGTTAAGATATTTCTTGTAGCAAGAATTACCATTAAAGAGATGAACAAACCAACTGTTGCGGTAGTCTGAATCCAAGAAGTCCAATATCCTCTTTGTCCTACTGGTGCATGCTCGGCCACATATGTTGCGGCTCCGCCATATTCACCACCCAAAGCAAGACCTTGAAGCAAACGAAGAATTAATACTAATAAAGGTGCCATGAATCCAATGGTTTCATAACTCGGGATACAACCTATCAGGAATGTCGCCCCACCCATTAATAAAAGCGTAACCATGAACGTGTATTTTCTTCCAATTAAATCGCCTAATCTACCAAAGAAAAGAGCTCCGAAAGGACGAACTACGAATCCAGCTGCAAATGTTGCCAAAGTTGACAAGAAAGCTGCTGTAGGATTATCTGAAGGGAAAAATTTAGTTGAAATAACAACGGCTAAACTTCCAAAGATGTAGAAATCATACCATTCGATCATTGTACCCATTGAGGATGCGGAAATGACTTTCCAAATTCCTTTTGTTGATTTTGTACTCATAAATTTATATTTTTTAAAATTGGTTTATAGATAGATTTGAATTTGTACTATGAAGTCTCCCAATGATCCAGAACGAGTTGTTGGAGCGGTATAAACAGGTCTAGTAGAATATTGTGCTGTTATTTTTGCATGATGGCCGTCTATAAAAAAGTTAGATCCTACATCAAATTGAGTGCTTGATTGTTCTAAAGCATCAAAGTTTTTATAAGTAACAGCTCCAAATGGTTGAATACGAACTTTAGGTTTCGCCTCTTTGTTAGGCAATAATATTCCGGCTTGTGTGTACCATATGTTTCCGGATCCTATTGTAGGTTGTGCATTTCCAGCTCCTGCAATTGCTCTGCTTCCTGCGAAATTAGGATCTACTGATCCAATATTCATGATACCAACATTACGCAAATAATTAGGTCCAAAATCATAATCATACAGTACACTATATCCCGTTAAAGCCATTTTATTTTCTTTTTTTCCTACTGGTAAATCAAGGAACACATCAGCTGAAAAAAGTTTGATATCATGCTTGTTGACAGTTCCGTTTACAGATGATCTTGTCGCGTCAGGAGCGGTGTAAAAACCAGCACCTACATTGAATACTTTTTTGGTTCCTAAATAACTCCCCACTTTAAAAGGCAGTACGTTTGCTTCTTGCTCTAGAAACTGATATTCAAAATAACCAGCTTTTGACCATTTTGTCATTCCGCTATTATCAACGGCTACAGCATTTTCAGCAGTCGTTACATTGGTAGGAACTAGGTTTGTAGCATATGGTTTATTATAGCTCAAACGGTACTCTAATTTACCATATTTTCCTTTTGCAAATAACCCCACTTGTCTCGCAAATTGATCTGAGTTTTCAATTAATGGCCAGTTAAAAATAGGCGCATCAATAGTTAAGAAGTTAAGTGTAGAAGCCATCGTTAAGCGGGATAATCCCATGTAATAATGCAATCCAGCACCTAATGACATGCTAAATTTTTTCTCTTTTTGTGGTAATACAACCGCATATTCGTTCCAAGCATCATGGAAAAATAAACCAGGTTTTTTGCCGGCTCCATATCCACCCGTTCCAGAGGTCCCTGCCGCTCCACCATTGATGAAAGTTTGGTTATTAATCCCAAAATGGGTTACAATCATGTATCTTTTTGATATTTGTGCGTAGGCGAGAAAGCGCAAACGTCGGTTACCAATGTCTGTTGCGGTCGAAGTTGCTTCGCCACCTATCATGGTTCCAGGATTCATTTGAGCAGAGCGCATCCAAATTTGGTTCCATGCAATTACACGCATGAATTTTGAACCATCTTCGTTCAAATTGAATTTCATCCCGCTGCCATAATCTGTGGAGCCTTGTGAAAAACCTTTTAGGGACAATAAGAGTACTGCCGCTATAAAAAATATTTTTTTCATAAATAAAAGTTTGGTTATTAAATGGTTGGTTAATAAAGTGCCAAATTCTATTATTTTATTCTGAAAAAAAATTTAGATATATTTCTGTGTAAATGTATATAGTTAATCTTTAAATCTTTCCCATTTTATAAGCATAAACTTATCTCCAAGTTCTGTTATTATCATACCTGCTCCGGACAGTAATTGTTTGTTTTTTAAATATTCTACCAGTTCTAAGTGGCTAAAAATCTTATAGGTAGGATGATAGTTGGCGTGAGAAGGTTTTTTTATATTGAAGGTCTTTACCCAGTTGCTTACGGTCACGTGGGAAACCCCAATAATTCGCTCAATTTCACGAAAACTCAACCCTTCAAGGTAGAGTTGCAATGCCTTGGTTACATAGTAATCATCGATCTTTTTGCCTATTTTATTTACCGTAAAAAAATAATTACATTTTTTACATAAATACCTTTGTTTGCTGTTAATTATGCCACTTTTTATAATGTGGTTGTTTTGGCATTTCGGACACGTTAAAAGTTCCATATATATAAATTTTGCATAAATATAGTAATTTAGCAACTATATAAAAGAGAATTGTATAATAAAATCGTTTTAAATTTATGAAAGGTGCATTTTTATTAAAAAAAATGTATGTGTTTGGTAAATTTTATCCTTTTTGAAATAAAGCCAAGCTTAGAATCTTAAATGTGTTTTGAAATCGTTTTGTTTACAATAGTATCTTTTGGATGTCGTAATAACGTTGTGATGTGAAATGATTGGTTTATAATATGCTCAATAACGAACAACAGAAATTTGAGGTTTCAAAAACAGACACAAATACTATCTGTGCCCTTGCTTTCGAAAATAAATATACTTCAGTTGCAAGTGCAACTATTGAAATCAGTGCTGTTCTTGCATTGCAACAGAATTCGCTTTACAGCAAACGGCAAATAAAAAACTGTCTGTTCTCCAACTCCGAAACAGATCTACTCACGCCTTTCCAAAATGGCGAAGCGATAGAAAACTTGATTGCTTTTGCCATTAAAAACAAAAAGAAAGTACGCGCAGGAATGACAACTATCGAGGATGAACAATCCCCCTTGAGTCAAGATAACCGCCGAATGATTGCTATTGGCGGTTAATTTTCTACAAATTTTTTTAGGAGCTAATCCCGTTATTCGTTACAACCCGGTTTCCACTGCTACTGGGGCTTGGGATTTTGAGGAAAAAAGAACGTGAATGAGGTTTCCCGTAAAGTTTATAGTTAAGAAGGGGTTATTTTTGGAAAAGACATTAAGCTTAATTAGTTTTTATCAGTATTTACGGTATTAAGTTATATATTTTTAAATGAGTAAATATTGACGCCAGTCAGGTCTATCTACCCAATTTAAGGGTTATAAGTTTAATAACGTTAGACCTATATGCAAGCTAGCTGTAACCGTCAGAAATTCAAAACAAAAACACCAACATAAATGGAAGATTTAAAATTAAAATTGCAACAACTACATCAAAGAGTTGATTCCTTAAAAGACCAAATAAATACAGAAGAAGCAACAAAAAATGCTTTTGTAATGCCTTTTATTCAAATTCTTGGTTACGATATTTTTAATCCAACAGAGGTAATTCCTGAATTTGTTTGTGATATTGGAACTAAAAAAGGAGAGAAAATAGATTACGTAATTAAACGAGATGGAGAACCAATTTTAATAATTGAATGTAAAAATTGGAAAGAAAATGTTGATGCACATAACTCTCAACTTCATAGATATTATCACGTTTCAAAATCACGTTTTGGTGTTTTAACAAACGGACATATTTATAATTTTTATGCAGATTTAGAGAAACCAAATATAATGGATGAAAAACCATTTTTCACTTTGGATATTTCAAACTTAAAAGATACGAGTTTAAAAATTTTAGAAAATTTCTCTAAAAACGGTTATAATCTTGAAGAAATTTTAGATTCCGCAGAAGGATTAAAATATATAAAAGCAATTAGAAACGAATTTGAAAAAGAAGTACAAGAGCCTTCAGACGAAATAGTTAGACTTTTAGTGAATCGATTTTTCAATAAACCTTTGACAGCACCAAGACTAGCAACATTTAAAGAATACACTAAGAAAGCAATTTCGAGTTCAATAAATGAATCAATAAACTTCAGATTGAAAAATGCTTTAAATATAACTGAAACAGTTCCTTCAAAAGCAACTGAACAAATTAAAGCAATCGACGATAATATCGAAGCTCCAAAATTCATAACAACGGAAGAAGAAATGGAAGGTTCTCAAATAATTAAAGCAATTTTAAGAGAAATTTTGCCAGCTTCAAGAATTGCATTTAGAGATACACAATCGTATTTTGGTATTTTATTAGATGATAATAATAGAAAACCTATTTGTCGCTTGCATTTTAATTCATCAAATAAATACATTGAACTTTTCAACAATGGTAAAGATAATGGAGAGAAAAAACAAATATCTTCTATTGACGAAATTTATAATTATAAAGCTGAATTATTGGCAACAATAAAAAACTACGAATAAAACGTGAAACTGCTGCCGCTATCAGCTAGAGTTTAGTTGCCCCGCTACCGCACGAATCCTTTCGTGTGGTTCGTGTAAATTAAAACTAAACTTTCTATATTAATCTTAAAAACAGTAACTATGAGTAGAAATTATAAATTTCATAATCCAGAGGGTTTGAACTTTATAAGTTTTGCGGTTGTAGGTTGGTTAGATGTATTTACTCGTAATGAGTACAAAGATTTATTTCTTGAAAGTGTGGCATTTTGTCAAAAAAATAAAGGATTAGAAATTCATGCTTGGTGTATTATGAGCAATCATGTGCATTTAGTTTTTAGGAGTATAAAAGAGCAGAAACCTGAATTATTGATTGGTGATTTAAAACGGTTTACCAGTCGATCAATTGTAAAAAGTATACAAGAAAATCCAAGAGAGAGTAGAAAAGAATTCTTGTTGGATTTTTTTAAAAAAGAAGCTGAAAAAAGTTCAAATGTGAAACACTATCAATTTTGGCGTCATGATAATCAACCTATTGAGTTGTGGAGCAATAAAGTTATTCAACAAAAGATTGACTATGTACACAATAATCCTGTAGAAGGAGGCTTAGTTTATAAAGCAGAAGATTACGCTTACAGTAGTGCTATTGATTATTCAGGTCAAAAAGGATTAATTGATGATGTAGTTGTTTTTAGGATGTTTGGTGTTTAACGACAACGAACCACACGAAAGGATTCGTGCGGTAGCTCTTGGATGTAGTTGTTTTTAGAATGTTTACTATTTAATGACTACGAATCACACGAAAGGATTGACTTCGTCGAATTTCATTTCGTGCGGTAGCGGGGAAATCAAATATTTGAAAAGAAACCAAATGTGTAATAACTGTTTTGATAAAGGATATAAAAATTTTGAAACTCTAAAAGAGTTTGAAGACTTTGACATATTGCTAACAAAGAAATTAAGTAAAGGACAATTGAAGTATATAAAAGATGACGGTGTATATCCGAAATTTGGTTATAGTATTTATCAGTGCTCTGAATGTGGAATTAATTGGTGGTTATCGATACCTGATATTGCTTGGCGTGGTTTCTTTCTTGAAGAAAAAAATGCAATAAAATTACTTGACGAATTGGGTCTCGAAAAGAGTAGTCGCAAAATTGGATGTCTTTTATTGTTTCTAATTATTGCTTGTGTTACAATATATTTAATTTTTAATTAAGAGATGTTTCAGGCATACACCGCCCCGCTACCGCACGAAATGAAATTCGACGAAGTCAATCCTTTCGTGTGGTTTCTATTGAAAATGTCATTATGAAAATAGTTCGTGATTCCTAGCCCTGATGGTAGCGGCATCCTCGTAATCCCGATCCCGAAACATCGGGACGGGATTGCGAGATACAGCGGACAGCAGGAGGTTTCGTTCTTGAAAACTGCAATCATTCTGCTCCAAATTGTAAATGCGGTTCTAAAATCTTTTTAGTAGTTTTACTGTAACACAATTTCAATACTGCACTCTTACTGTGGAATCTATTGTCATTAAATGCTATACTTTATGAAAAAAATTGTTTTAAGTGCTGTTGTACTTTGCTCGGCTTGTATGTTGCAGGCGCAGTCCATCAATAAAATTATCAAAATAAAAGACGTTACCAAAATAGAGAAAGTGCTTTCGGCAGATGATATGCAAGGCCGAAGAGCGTTTACTCCGGGTATCGATAAGGCTTCCTCATTTATTGAATCTCAATTTAAGAAAATAGGACTGCAGACATTTAACGGTGCGAAAGATTTTAAGCAGGAGTTTTTCATGACGGAGTCTAAAAATGTTTCCCTGAAAGTTTTAATCGATGGTAAAGCAATAGATAAAGCGGATGTGGTTTCGTTTTCCTACCAACCGCAAATGGCAATGACTGAAAAAAGTGATGTTCAGGTAGTGAAAATAAATGCCGGAGATAAATTTGGCCCGAAGTTTTACGAATATTACCAGAGCGCTAAAAACCTGTTGGTTCTTGTAGATGCTTCTTTTAAAGCCCGAATCCCAAATGTGAGACACATTACGCAAATGAGCGCTAATCCTGAAGGAAATACGGTGGTGTTTGTTTTTGGCGCTACTGAGGCGACGCAGTTTTCAATAGAAGGCACCAATACCGTTACAAAAAAGGCATTGAATAACGTAGTAGGCGTATTGAAAGGAAAAAGCAAACCTAATGAATATGTAGTGTTTTCAGGACATTACGACCATCTGGGTGTGGGTTCGCCTGCAGAAGGGGAGCAACATGATGCAACCGATTCTATTTATAATGGTGCCAATGATGATGCAGCGGGAACTACAGCCGTAATCATGTTAGCGAAGTATTTCAAGAAACTAAATAATAATGAGCGTACGATATTGTTTACCACATTTGTAGCCGAAGAAATAGGCGGTTATGGTTCTCAATATTTTTCGAAACAATTAAACCCAGATCAAGTTATGGCTATGTTTAACTTGGAGATGATTGGAACCGAATCGAAATGGGGTAAAAATTCAGCTTATATTACAGGTTATGAAAAATCAAGTATGGGAGAAATATTGCAGAAAAATTTAGAAGGTTCAGCTTTTAAATTTTACCCGGATCCTTATCCGGAACAACAATTATTCTATCGTTCCGATAATGCGACTCTGGCAAAACTGGGTGTTCCTGCACATACGATTTCTACGTCTAAAATGGATAGCGAACCTAATTACCACAAAGTAAGTGATGAAATAGAAACTCTAGATATGGTTAACATGACACAAATCATTAAAGCCATTGCCATCAGTTCTTCTAGTATCATTAACGGAAAAGATACGCCATCAAGAGTGGATAGCAGTGCTTTGAATAGAAATTAGTAAAGTTCTTCGGCTTTCTTTCTTGATAAGTAAAGTCTATATAGTACCCGTTGGGTGTAATTAATAAAAATTTCAATTAGTCTTAAATAAAAAAATTGAACCACATAGAAACATAGAAAAAAGAGTCGGATAGCCCAATTGCTTCGCCTGTTCGTTATCGCTCGGGTCTTGGGTTCACATAGCTATGGGTTTCTCTAAAAAAGTGAAACACCCTCCAAAATTTAAATATCTATGTTTCTATGTGGTTAAAAAATTAAACAAATTGAATTACACCCAACGGGTTATATAGTAGTAATGGGTAATTATTTTACAATCTTGCTTTGTGAAATAATTACCCATTTTTATATTTTATAATTTGTGGAATTTATTGCAATTCTACCTTGACATTGTACTGATTTAAACTCAAAATAGTTTCAATAGACCCAAAAGTAGCAATGCTTCTTTGGTATTTTCTTTCTTTTTTTAAAGCATTGTAGTTGAATTTCCAAAGCGAGATTATTTCATTGATTCGGATGATTTCCTGCTCGCTTTTGGAAGTATCCGTCACAAAATTAAAATCTCCTTTGTCAATTTTTGACTCAACATTCTTTGTTTTCCAGAAATATTGATTATCCGTGAATCGCTTTGCTGACTGTACAGGTTGTATTGTATTAAGAGCTGGCTCAATAATACGGTAATGGCAATCGTCAATAAGGCGAATAAATACAGTCTCCTTAAATTTTTGAATGAAACGGAGTCTATGGATGTTGTAGCTTTTTTTTCATGAAGAAATTGAATTACAATTCTAAAGCCTCTTTTATCAATTGAAAGTTTGTAGTGCTGAAGTTTATTTTTAGGGCTTCCTGATGTCCTTTTTCAGACATTTTATTCCAAGTTTTCAGAATGATATTTTTCAGTTTTTCCCTGTCGTGTTTGTGAACAAATGCGTCTAAATAATATTCTAGAAATACCAGGCAAATTACATCTTCGAGTAGTTGTGTTTCGGTGTCTTTTTTGAGTAATTTTTTTTCTATAAGAAACGTAACCCGTGCTATGAATTCTTCTGAATATCCAGCTTTTTCTAAAATTACAGCCGTAGTTTTAGCGTGGAATTTTTTTAAATCTTCACGCCATTTCAAATAACCCACGCGGTCAATTGGGTAGGATTCTCTGGCTACTTTCCATCGGCAAATATGTTGTGCCTTGGATGCAATTTGAACGGCTTCGGATGCATTTGGATGAAAATCCATCAGTCTTTCATACATTCGATTCGAATATAATAATTCTTTTGGATGAGAAATTGATTGGTATATTTCGTGATTTGGATCTTGTGCATTTTCTGCATCAATCCATGTGCTGGCGTTCTGGAATGGTGTTGTTGTCATTTGAAATGTTTAAAATCAAAGATACATAATTATTCCAAAAAGCCTACGAAGACCGCATTTTCAACAATTTTTACCGGATAAGTAGCGATTTTTAAATCATCTCCATTCAAATTTGATCCATTGATAAGAGAAAATGTTTTCTTGTGCATTGGACAGGGAATATCTTTCAAGAAAAATAGCCTCTTCTTTGTTTGAACAATTAAAAAGGAGGGTTAAATCCCAATCATTAGCGATTTTTGTAAATGATCCAGAATAGGTGTGTTGATTGTGTTTTATTAGTCTCTCTTCTATATTATGTGTTTCGCCAACATAATATTTAGTTGTGGATTTTGAATAAAGAATATGGAGATAATGGATCTTTAGAAATGATGTTAAACAAAAAACCCGAATCCCGAAGCGTCGGGACTATTCGGGTTTTGTGGTACCTCCAGTCCCGAGGCTTCGGGAGAACCAGGGATGCATGGATTATTTTTTGGATAAAATGTCTTCAAGAATAGAAGGGTTTTTAATTATTTTTTCAATAAAAATTCTGCTTTTCATTTTCTTGATAAATCTTTCAAGAAAAACAGCCTCTTCTCTGTTTGAACAATTGAAAAGGAGGGTTAAACCCCAATCATTAGCGATTTTTGTAAATGATCCAGAATAGGTGTGTTGATTGTGTTTTATTAGTCTCTCTTCTATATTATGTGTTTCGCCAACATAATATTTAGTTGTGGATTTTGAATAAAGAATATAGAGATAATGCATCTTTAGAAATGATGTTAAACAAAAAACCCGAATATTTCTATTCGGGTTTTGTGGTACCTCCAGGGATCGAACCAGGGACACATGGATTTTCAGTCCATTGCTCTACCATCTGAGCTAAGGTACCTCGCTGTTGCGGGTGCAAATATAGAATGATTTTTAGTTTATCCAAAACATTTTTTAAAAAAAATCAATTCGTACCTTCGCAACATCAAAAACCAAATTATGATTTTAGTTATCGATGTTGGAAATACCAGAATTAAAGCGGCTGTCTTTGAGGATGCTACCCTTTTTGAAATTTTTGTTTTTTCTAAAATAGAACTTCAAAAAAATATTGAAAATATTTTAAAAAAATTCGAAAAAATAACTGATTTGATCGTTTCGTCTGTTGGAGATGTCGAAAAACAGTTTTTTTTAGTCTATAACAATGTATTGAATGTGCATTTTCTATCTCATGAAGATCCTTTTCCGTTCCAGAATCGTTATGCTACTCCTAAAACTTTAGGAATTGATCGAATGGTTCTTGCAGCAGGAGCAACGCTTCAGTTTTCAAATCAGAATCGATTGGTTATTGACGCAGGAACGTGTGTTACCTATGATTTTATTGATGAGGAAAATAATTATTTGGGCGGAGCCATCGCGCCAGGATTGCGATTGCGCTACGAATCATTGCATAATTTTACGGCAAAACTACCTTTGCTATCATTAGAAAGCCCAAAAGATTTCATTGGAACCTCCACTTCTGAATCAATTCATTCTGGTGTGGTTAACGGTTTCGTCTATGAGATTGACGGTTTTATCGATGAATATAAAGCAAGGTATTCAAATTTTATAATAATTTTAACGGGTGGCGACACAGATTTTTTGGCTAAACGATTAAAAAATACCATATTTGCCAATTCAAATTTTCTTCTGGAGAGTTTGAATCAAACATTTCAATATAAAATCAAAAATGATTAAAAAAATTATAATAAGCGCATGTTTGCTTTTATCATTAGTGTCTTTTGCTCAAGAAGGAACATCTTCTCCATATTCTTTTTACGGAATTGGGGATGTAAGGTTCAAAGGAACGCTTGAAAACCGCTCTATGGCAGGAGTGGCTGTTGAGCAGGATAGTATACACATGAACTTACAAAATCCAGCCAGTTACGCAAATCTTAAATTAACTACTTTTACTTTAGGAGGAACTTACGGGACTACAACTTTAAAAAACAATACTGAATCAGCTAATGCGACAAGAACTACTTTGGATTATCTAGCAGTTGGTTTGCCTTTGGGTAAATTTGGTTTTGGTTTTGGATTGATTCCATATTCTTCTGTTGGGTATAAAATTGAATCTATTTCAGACAGTGGAACAGAAAACAACAAACGTTTTAATGGTACAGGTGGTTTGAATAAAGCTTTTTTTGGTGTTGGATATAAAATTGCTCCAAATTTTAACATTGGTGCTGATGTGAATTATAATTTTGGAAAAATTGAAAGCAATAACCTTGAATTCATTACTGGAGTTCCTATTGGGACACGCGAATTGAATTCAGCAGATTTATCAGGAGTGAATTTTAATCTTGGAATGATGTATCAAACTAAGATTTACAAAAAAATATCGGTTTTCAGTAGTTTGACTTATTCATTGGAAAGTACTTTGACATCTAAAAATACTAGAAATATTTCGACAGTAATCTATAATTCAAATTTTGATTTGGCTGTTGTTGATGCTCTTGATGATGTCAAAACAGAGGCTAGTATAACATTGCCAAGTAAAATATCGTTGAGCGCAGGAATTGGAGAGGCTAGAAAATGGCTTGTTGGTGGTAAGATAGCTTACGGTAAAACTTCAGGTCAGGCAAATGAATACAATGATGCAGCTAATGTAGGTTATGGAAAATATGGCAGCGTTAGTTTAGGAGGATATTATATTCCTAATTACAATTCGTTTTCTAGTTATGCAAAAAGAATTGTTTACAGAGCGGGTCTTAAATATGAAAAAACAGGATTGGTTATCAACTCTGAATCTATAAATGATATGGGATTAACTTTTGGTTTGGGACTTCCTATAACAGGTAGTTTCTCAAATGTGAATTTTGGTTTCGAATTAGGGAAAAAAGGAACTACAAAAGCAAATCTTGTTCAGGAGAACTATGCAAACTTAAGTGTGAGTTTTTCACTTAATGACAAATGGTTTGAAAAACGAAAATTCAACTAATAACAAGAATTGGTAGAAGTGCCAAATATCTTGGTCAAGTTCAGCGTATGACTTTAGTCAAAAAAAAGTATCTTAAATCAGTTGTCACAGTTTTTGCTGTGACACTGTTTTTTGGTTGCGAAAGTAATTTTAAGGAAATTCAGAAGATTAATTTTTCGGAGTTTATTCCAAATAGTGACGCTGATTTGGTAAATTTGAAATACACTGATTCAGGACGAATTACTGCAATTCTGGTAAGTGCTAAAATGCTAGATTATACTAGTGTTGATTTTCCCTTTACGGAATTTCCAAAAGGAATCGATGTTACTTTATTCGATAAAAAAGCGAAGAAAACATTTATCAAGTCTAATTATGCTATTTCGTATAAAGGCACAAACATTATCGATTTACAGGGAAAAGTAAAAATTTTCACGGAAGATGGTCAGACTTTAGAAACCGAGCAATTGTATTTTGATCAAAAAAATGAATGGTTCTTTACAGAAAGAAAATTTAAATTATCAGATCCAAAAGGAACTTCAAATGGACAAGGAATCGATTTTAGTAAAGATTTCAAAGTGATTAATTCTCAAAAAATAACTGGCGAAATAGAATCCGCCGATTAATATAAATACATTATGAATTACCTAAAATATACACAATACGTTTACCTTGTTTTTGGAGCCTATTTCATTTACGATGGTATCACTAAATTAAATGATCCCGAAGGAACGTTTTGGTTGAGTTTCATGATTGCAGGATTGGCTATTTTTATGTTTTTCTTTAGAAGAAAATTTGCCAAAAAATTTGATGATCGAAACAAAAAATCCTAATTAATGGAAATTAGTATTATCATATTGTGTCTAATACTAAGTGCTTTTTTTTCAGGAATGGAGATAGCCTTTGTCTCCTCCAATAAAATATATCTTGAGATTGAAAAAAAACAAGATAATTTCGTTTCAAAAATACTTACGAAGCTTACTGAAAAACCGACTAATTTTATAGTAACCATGCTTATTGGGAACACCATAGCAATGGTGGTCTATGGTTTTTTTATGGGCGAATTGTTATTGCGCTGGTTTGCTGTTTTAGAATATCAATTTTCAGATGGGTTAAGTTTAGTACTTCAAATTCTGGTTTCGACTCTCGTGATATTGATTACTGCAGAGTTTCTCCCTAAAGTTTTTTTTCAAATTTATGCGAACTCATTAATTAAGATTTTTGCTGTTCCAGCTTATTTTTTTTATAAGTTTTTCTATTTCATTTCTACTTTTTTTATTGGGATTTCTGATTTTATTTTGAAGAAATTCTTCAAAACTGAAGGAGATACAATTCAGTTGTATTTCAGTAGAATAGAACTTGGGAATTACATTACCGAGCAAATGAGCAGTGTGGAGGACAACGAAATGGTAGATTCTGAAATACTCATGTTTCAAAATGCCTTGGAGTTTTCTGGTGTGAAAGCCAGAGATGTGATGAGTCCCAGAACCGAAATTATTGCGGTTGATGTATTCGATTCAATAGAGAATCTAAAAGAATTATTCATCGAAACGGGTTATTCTAAGATTGTGGTGTATCAAAATTCACTCGACGATATTATTGGTTATGTCCATTCGTTTGATTTGTTTAAAAAACCTAATAATATCAAGGAAATTGTGATTTCGGTTGAGTTTGTTCCGGAGACAATATTTATAAAAGACGCCATGAATTTGCTTACTAAAAAGCGAAAAAGTGTCGCTGTAGTATTAGATGAGTACGGAGGAACGTCGGGAATTATTACCATAGAAGATATTGTAGAAGAGCTTTTTGGCGAAATTGAAGACGAACATGATTCAGACGAAGAATTGATAGAAAAAGAATTAGGAGACGGAGTTTTTGTTTTTTCAACTCGTTTTGATGTAGAATACTTAAACGACACCTATAAATTGGCTATTCCCGAAAGTGATTCTTATGGAACACTTGGTGGTTTTATAGTCGATTTTACAAAAGAAATCCCTCAAAAAGGGGAAGCAATTACCATAGGCAGCTATCATTTTATAATTGAAGAAGCCACAAATAAGAAAATAGAATTAGTAAAAATGACCGTACAAGAGTGATTTTTTTTAGGAAAATAAAATTTCTTGCAAAATAAAACGCTACTAGTATAATTATTAATTAGATAATTGTATTTTCGCAAACTGAATATAAAAATTAACAACAATAAAATGGCAGTTTTACAAAAAATTAGACAACGTTCACTTCTTCTGATACTCGTTATCGGGTTTTGTTTATTAGCATTTATCATAGGTGATATATTCAATAGCGGTGGTTTTAGCAGTACATCAAAAGATGTAGGAAGCATCGATGGAAAAGATATTTCATTTGAAGATTTTAGAGTTAAAGTAAGTAATGTTGAAAAAAGTGGTCAAGGGATTACTTCAACTGAAGCAGCAAACAGAGTTTGGGAGCAAGAAGTTTCTGTTGCTTTATTAACTTCTGAATTTGATAAATTAGGACTTAGAGTAGGTGAAAAACACTTATTGGAAGTTTTGAAAGCTGATCAAAATATTGGTGGAAATCCATTGTTTTTAAATGCTGCCGGTGTTTTTGATGTTGTAAAATTCAAAGAATACTTCAAAGCAAATCCTGCACAAGCTCAATTCTTGAAAGATAGAGAGAAAGATGCTGATTTGAATGCTAAATACCAAATGTATAATACTTTGATTAAAGCGGCAGTTTATACGACTGAAAGTGAAGGAAAGTTGAAATATGAAATGGAAGCAAACAAAGTAAATTTTGCATACGTTGCAGGTTTATATTCTACAATTAAAGACAGTGAAGTAAAAGTTACTGATGCTGAGATTGTTGATTTCATGAAGAAAAATGAAAAAAAATACAAAGCTGACGAGTCTCGTGAAGTAGAATATGTTTTGATCGAAGACAAAGCTTCTGCTGCTGATGAAACTGAAGTTAAAACAAAAATAAATGCGTTGTTAACTGGAAGTGTGGTTTACAACCAAGCTACAGGTAAAAACGATACATTGCCAGGATTTAGAACTACTACAAACACTGTAGAATTTGTAAATTCAAATTCAGATGTTCCTTATGATTCTACTTATATCGCTAAGAAAGATTTGCCGGCTGTAGATGCTGATAAATTATTTAACCTAGCTCCAGGTGCAGTTTATGGACCATATATGTTTGGGAAATACTACTGTATCTCAAAATCTATGGGAATGAAATCAGGAGTTAATGCTAAAGCAAGTCATATTTTAATTGGTTACGAAGGAACACAAACTCCTAACCAAAAAGAAAAAAGAACAAAAGAACAAGCAAAAGCAAAAGCAGAAAGTATTTTGGCACAAGTAAATGCTAATCCAGATAGTTTCATGATGTTGGCTTTCACAAATTCTGATGATTCATCAGCACAACAAGGTGGTGATTTAGGTTATTTTGGTCAAAATCAAATGGTAAAACCTTTTAATGATTTTGTTTTTAATAATGGTATTGGTAAAGTTGGTTTAGTAGAAACTGATTTTGGTTTTCATATTATTAAAATTACGGACAAACAAGACGGAATTCGTTTGGCTACTGTAGCGCAAAAAATTGAAGCTTCAGAAGCAACTTCTGATAAAATATTTACTCAGGCAACTAAATTAGAGATGGATGCTACAGATAAAGATTTTAATAAAGTAGCAAAAGAATTGGGACTTAAAGTTGCTCCGGCTGTTTCTGTAAAAGGAATGGATGAGAACTTTGGAACATTAGGAAATCAAAGAACAATCGTAAGATGGGCTTTTGAGGATGGTATTAAAGTAGGAGCTGTAAAAAGATTTGAAGTAGCTAACGTAGGTCACGTTATTGCAAAATTGAAAAGCATTGACGATTCTGGTTTAGTAGCCGTTTCAGTAGTTAGACCTTATGTGGAGCCGATTCTTAAAAACAAGAAAAAAGCAGAGCTTATCAAAGCAAAAATGTCAGGTTCTTCTCTTGAAGCAATTGCAAAAGCAGTAGGAGGAACAGTACAACAAGCGACTGGTCTTACTATGGAAAACACTATGTTACCTGGTGTAGGTCAAGAGCCAAAAGTAGTTGGGAATGCATTTGCATTAGTAGCAAACAAATTATCTGCTCCAATTGAAGGAAATACTGGAGTTTATGTGGTGAAAAATATGAGCACAGTAAAAGCACCGGTTTTGAAAAGCCATGCTGCTTATGTGACTAAATTAAAAGCACAAAGCGCTTCAGATGCAAATAGAGTAATTCCTGCATTGAAAGCTAATGCTAAAATTGAAGACATCAGAAAAGATTTCAATTACTAATTTTATAAGAAGTAATTAATCAAAATAAAAAAGCCCGATACATGTTTAATGTATCGGGATTTTTGTTTTAATGTAGTTGTTGAAAGCTGAGATAATAATAGAAACTAAGACAATATCATTTCAGTATAGGGAACGATAGTTTTATATCCTTTTGAGATAAAATAATCGCTGGGATTTTCAGCAGCAATTGCCATTACAAAATCGCCTCCCCAGGCACCGAGACTTTTTATCACGCCATTGAAATCTGGAAACAAGGATTCTTTTATAGTATGTGTTTCCAGAATAATGCTCATTTGTACTTCGTGCTTTTGTATTGCTGTAGCAAAAGATTGAAGCGTAGTGGCATTCAAAACTTCAGAAGTTATAGTGTCATTTAAAGCAATAGTTCTCGTCAGATTATTTTTTTTATTAATGTTATATGCCGCTATTGCGGTTTTACTGCTTTGTTTTTTGTTGAGATATACAAAGTATAGGTTTTGTGTGAATTCTGGGTTAAAGATTACCTTTTCAACCATAGGATTGCCGTGTTCCAGATGATATATAATAGGAGTGTCGTTTTGTGCGCACGCAATATCATAACCGCTGCCTCCAAAACTGTTTTTAAGCAGTGTAAACGCATCGATTTGCAGCCATTGAGCAATGTTGTTTATTAAAGTCGATGACGTTCCCAGACCCCAGCTTTTAGGAAATCCAACTTCAGTAGTAATAGTGTATCCATCTGAATTTAAAATAAAATTCGGATTTAGTTTAAATGCTTCGTGTAAAATAGTAGTAAGTGTAGCCTTGACCGATTCGTTTTCAGTATTAACTTCTTTAGAAATATCAGAAAATAAAAGGGTGTCTTCAAACCAAATGCTTCCATCCGCATCATAACTTTTCCAAATGATTTCTTTGTTGCCTCCTTCTTCAATAATAAGGTTTTGCCCTTTTCTCGTGGGTAATGCAAAGGCTTTAGCTCCATCAAGAACCAGGTATTCTCCTGTGATTAAAAGCTTTCCGTTACTGTAAAATGTTTTTTTCATTGTCTTTTCGAGGAACGAAGCAATCTTATTTTTTGTTGCTTCAAGATAAAATTATTTTCTTAAACTTTCAATATAAGTCACCACGGCGCTATGTGAAACGGTATTTTTTTTGAAATATTTCTGGATTAAAATGCGTTCGTCATCGGTGGCTTCAAACTGGTTGATGATGTTGTTCAAATGCATTTTCATGTGTCCTTCCTGAATTCCTGTTGTGGTTAAAGAACGTAAAGCGGCAAAATTTTGGGCTAAACCAGCTACGGCTACAAACTGCATTAATTCTTTGGCAGATGGTTTTTCCAGCATTTCCAGTGACAATTTTACCAATGGATGCAAGGAAGTCAAACCGCCAACAGTTCCTAATGCTAATGGGATTTCTAGCCAAAAAGTAAAAATACCATTTTCGATTTTGGCATGGGAAAGACTGGAATATTTTCCATTTCGTGATGCATAGGCGTGAATTCCTGCTTCTACGGCGCGGAAATCATTTCCAGTTGCCAAAACAACTGCGTCCACTCCGTTCATAATTCCTTTGTTATGCGTTACGGCACGATACGGCTCGACTTCGGCGATTTGAACGGCTTGCACAAATTTCTCGGCAAATTCCTGTGGATGTAGAATGTGTTTTTCTTCTAATTCTTCTATTGGGCAAGAAACTTCGGCTTTTACGATGCAATTTGGAACATAATTCGAAAGAATGCTCATCACTACTTCAATCTCTTTCTCCGTTTCTGTGAACAAGTCGTAATTATGTGCTTCCTCTTTTAATGTTTTGGAAAATTGTTCCAGACACGAATTGATAAAATTTGCTCCCATGCTGTCTTTGGTTTCAAAAGTAGCATGTAGTTGAAAATAATTAGGCAGCAAATCGGTTTTGTCTTTTAGAACAATGTCTAAAATTCCGCCACCTCGTTTTTGCATATTTGTGGTAATCGATTCTGTTTCTGAGAAAAATTTGCTTTTGTGTTGAGCAAAAAACAAATTCAATTTTGACACATCGCCTTTATAGATAAAATGAACCAGCCCAATTTTTTCAGTATTGATTACGGTTGCTTTAAATCCGCCACGCGTGGACCAAAATTTAGCGGCTTTTGAGGCAGCGGCTACCACAGAGCTTTCTTCAATAGCCATGGGTATCGTGCTGTATTTTCCATTAATCAGGAAATTAGGAGCTACTCCCAGTGGAATGTAGAAATTGGTTATCGTGTTTTCGATGAATTCATCGTGTAATTTCTGTATTTTTTCATCAGAATTCCAATAGTTTTTCAGCAAGGCGATGGCTTCTGTAGGTGTTGAAAAATATTGATTGGCAATCCATTTAATTTTTTCTTCTTTGGATAATTTAGAAAATCCGCTAATAGCCTTGTTCATTCTCAATTGATTATGGTGTAATTAGTTGCAAATATACGGTTTTAGCCGTTTTATTTACAATCAAATTATATTCAGTGAAAGGTTATTTTTTATATTACTTTTTACATTTAACATATAAAATGACCGATAATTGTAATTTTTTCACTAAAATTGACAGTTTTTATCTTTAAATAAATAGTATGTATTCGAAAAAAATTATAGCATTATTTTTATTCTTGTGTTTTACGGTTGTTGGTCAACAAAAAATCACAATTGATGAACTTTATAACGGTACATTTCGTGCTCAGGGAATGGATGAATTGCAATCGTTGAAAAACACAAATCAGTATACGGTTTTGAATGCTGACAGGCAGTCCAGAAGTATGCAGATTGATTTGTATGATTTTGCTACATTAAAAAAAGTGTCTACATTAATCGATACAAAATCGCACAGAGAGTTATCAGGTGGGATTGACAGTTACACTTTTGACGCTTCAGAAAAAATGATTCTATTAGCTTGCAATACCAATCAAATCTTCCGTCACTCTTTTACTGCTGATTATTATTTATATGATATCGCAAATAAAAAATTAAAAAAGTTATTTAATTTTCAAGTTCAGGAGCCTACTTTTTCACCTGATGGAAAAAAGATTGCTTACGCCAAAGAAAATAATCTGTATGTATATGATTTAGCTTCTAATAAATCGACTCCAATAACTACAGACGGACAAAAAAATAGCATTATCAACGGTATTACGGATTGGGTTTACGAAGAAGAATTTGCTTTTGTAAAAGCTTTTGACTGGAGTGCTGACAGCAAAAAAGTAGCCTACATTCGTTTTGACGAAAGTCAGGTTCCGGAATTTTCGATGTCCATGTTTGGAAAAGAGTTGTATCCAATGATGCAAACGTTTAAATATCCAAAAGCTGGTGAGAAGAATGCACTAGTTTCGTTACATATTTATGATGTAAATTCGAATGCGATAAAAAATGTAAATCTTGGTAATTACAATGATTTTTATATCGCCAGAATGAAATGGACAAATGACGCGAATACATTATCTGCGCAAGTATTGAATCGTCACCAAAACAATTTGGATTTGTTATTTATCGATGGTAATTCAGGAACTGCAAAAGTAGTTTTGAATGAAAAAGACAAAGCGTATGTTGATGTGACAGACAATTTGACTTTCTTGAAAGACAACAGTTTTATTTGGACTTCAGAAAAAGACGGTTTCAATCATGTTTACTTATATGACAAGAACGGTAAATTGAAAAACCAACTGACCAAAGGAAAATGGGAAGTAACGAATTACTATGGTTTAGACGAAAAGACAAATACGGTTTTCTATCAGTCTGTAGAAAATGGATCAATTAATAGAGATGTTTACAGAATAGGTCTTGACGGAAAAAACAAAGTGCGTTTGTCACAAAATACAGGAACGAATGCTGCGACATTCAGTCCGAATTTTCAATACTACATCAACACGTTTTCTAGTGCGTCTCAGCCTACAACTTATACATTGAACGAAGCTAAAGCTGGAAAACAAATTCAAGTTATTGAGAACAATGAATCATTGGCTGCAAAGCTAAAAAGCTATAATTTACCGGCTAAAGAGTTTTTTGTTTTAAAAACAGCAAAAGGAAATGAACTAAATGCTTGGATGATTAAACCGAAAGATTTTGATCCGGCAAAAAAATATCCTGTATTCATGTACCAATATTCTGGTCCGGGTTCACAACAAGTAAACAATGAGTGGAATAGTACCGATGATTATTGGTTTATGATGTTGTCACAACAAGGATACATTGTGGCTTGTGTTGACGGACGTGGAACTGGTTTTAAAGGTGCTGATTTCAAAAAAGTGACGCAATTGCAATTAGGAAAATACGAAGTGGAAGACCAAATTGACGCTGCCAAAGTAATAGGAAATTACGCATTTGTTGATAAATCTAGAATTGGTATATTTGGCTGGTCGTATGGTGGTTTTATGGCATCTAATTGTATTATGAAAGGGAATGATGTTTTCAAAATGGCAATTGCTGTAGCCCCAGTGACGAACTGGCGTTTTTATGACAGTGTGTACACGGAACGTTACATGACGACACCGCAAGAAAATGCGGGCGGATACGATGATAATTCACCAATAAACCATGTGGACAAATTGAAAGGGAAATTTCTTTTGATTCACGGTTCAGGAGATGATAATGTGCATGTTCAAAACTCTATGCAAATGATGGAAGCTTTGATTCAGGCTAATAAACAATTTGATTCACAAATTTACCCAGACAATAATCACGGGATTTACGGCGGAAAAACCAGAATTCAATTGTATACAAAAATGACTAATTTTATCAAAGAAAATTTATAACAGCGCTTTATGACAAACGACGCATTGAATAAGGAAGAATTTTTTGGACATCCAAAGGCGCTTTTTATATTGTTTTTTACCGAGATGTGGGAACGGTTTTCGTTCTACGGTATGAAAGCCTTATTGATTTTTTATCTGACAAAGTACCATTTGTTTTCAGATACTTCTGGGAATTTACTGATTGGAAGCTACGCTGCACTCGTATACGCAGTGCCCGTTTTAGGGGGTTTTATAGCCGACAGGTATTTGGGATTTAGAAAAGCAATTGTTTTTGGGGGTATAATGCTTGTGTTGGGTCATTTAGGAATGGCTTATGAAGGGAATGCCGCCACACAATCTATGACTGGCGAGATTACGCGAGACGAAACAGCCTTACAAATATTTTACTTTTCATTATCCTTAATAATTGTCGGAGTTGGTTTTCTAAAAGCCAATATCTCTTCATTAGTTGGAGAATTATATGAAACGGGTGATAAAAGAAGGGATTCCGGATTTACTTTGTTTTACATGGGAATCAACTTAGGTTCCTTTTTGGCTACGCTAATTTGTGTTTGGCTTGGTGAAAAATATGGTTGGAGTTATGGTTTTGGTGCAGCTGGAGTCGGAATGTTTTTTGGATTATTGACTTTTATTTCCGGCAGAAAATTATTGTTGGGAAAAGGAGAATCAAACAACCCATCTTTCCTAGAAAACAAATCGTTTGGACTTAAAAATGAATGGTTAATTTATGTGGGAAGTGTTTTGTCAACATTATTGTTTTGGCAAATGGTTCAAAATCACGATGCGGTTTCATGGGCTTTAAAAATTGCGGGTGGAATTTCTTTTGTTTACATTGTTTATTACGCAGCGACGCAACTCGATGGTAAAGCGCGTCACCAATTGATTGCCTTGACTATTCTGATTGTATTTACAATTGTATTCTGGGCATTATTTGAACAAGCGTATACCTCTATGAATTTATTTGCCGACAGAATTCTTGACCGAACTATATTTGGTTATGAAGTATCTGCTGGACAGTTCTTAAGTTTTAATGCCCTATTTATAATTTTGCTAGCTCCAGTTTTTGCTTGGATATGGCCAAATTTAGGAAAATACAATCCGAATACAGCGGTAAAATTTGCTTTGGCATTAGCTCTAGTTGGTTTAGGTTTTGGAGCGTTAGTGATGGGTATCAATCTTTCTGGCGCAGGAAAAGTAGCAGCAATTTGGCTAATATTAGCGTATTTTTTACATACTTGTGGAGAATTGAGTTTGTCACCAGTAGGACTTTCTGCAGTGACTAAATTATCCCCGGCAAAAATCGTTGGGTTCATGATGGGCGTTTGGTTTTTGGCAACAGCCAGTTCGGAATTTATAGCTTCCATTTTAGCTAACATAGCTTCTGTGGATACTTCAAATGGTACAGCACCTGATTTGAATTTAGCAAAACAGAGTTACTTAGTACTTTTTGAATATTTATTTTATACAGGACTTGGTTTTGGATTGCTACTATTAGTACTTTCGCCAATAATTAAAAAATTAATGCACGGAGTAGATAAAGAATTAAATAATTAATAATATGAGTGAAAATACTACAGACCAATTTTTTAAAAGTACCGTTCTAGGACATCCAGCGGGATTATTCGTTTTATTCTTCACAGAGATGTGGGAGCGATTTTCATTCTACGGAATGCGTTCTTTATTGATATTATTTTTAACTGCTTCCTTTACAGATGGTGGTTGGGAATGGACTCGTGAAAATGCTTCTGCATTATTTGGTTCCTACGTAGGATTGGTTTATTTATCCACGATGTTAGGTGGTTATTTTGCCGATAAAGTAATTGGTTTTAGATGGGCCGTTGTTGTAGGTGCCAGTTTGATGACTTTAGGACACGCTTCTATGGCTGTCGAAACTGAATTTTCTATTTATTTAGGATTAGTATTGTTGGTTTTTGGAAATGGTTTTTTTAAACCAAACATGACATCAATCGTATCTGAAATGTACAAAGACCGTCCGGAGAAAAAAGATGGTGCGTATACGTTATTCTACATGGGTGTAAATGCCGGGGCTTTCTTTGGTATTTTACTTTGTGGTTATTTAGGGGAAAAAGTAGGTTGGACATACGGATTTGGTTTAGCCGGAATCTTCATGTTCTTTGGAATGTTACAGTTTTGGTTGTCTCAAAATATCTTTGGAGACATTGGATTAAAACCAAACAAAGAAAGCAAAGCAAAAGCAGAAGCTTTGGATACAGATAAAAGAAATCCTTTTTCACCAATACAATTAGCGGCTATTGCATTTTCATCATTACTAGCTTTATTGTGGCTTTTGAATGATCCTGCGTCCAAAATATCTGGAGGAAAAGTAAATGTTTTTTCTTTCTTAGGGCCAAATGGTAATTCTATTGCTATAGTTTCAGCACTGGTTGTTTTTATTATATTGTTGATTTATAGATTTACGCAATATTCTAAAATTACTAAAGAAAAATTAATAGCCGTTACATTCTTTGCGTTTCTGACTATTTTCTTTTGGGCAATTTTTGAACAGTCTCCAAACAGTTTAACCATTTTTGCAAATGATTATACCGATCGAGTTTTAACAGGTAATTGGAGTGTGGTGTTTTTAGTGATGAATTCATTGATTACAATTTTACCATTAGTAATTATTACTTGGGTATTGATTTTATTATTCAAACAAACTTTTAAATTTTACGCTCTTGCAAATATTATTCTAAGTGTGAGCTTTATAATTATTTGGACAATAGCAATATGGATGTTGGCTAAAGATTATTATACTGCAGGATATTTATCATTATCAGATGAGACGTTGCAAGCGTTGAAAATTGATAAAGTAACTACTGCATTGACCGAAGTTCCAGCAACATGGTTTTCGACCTTAAATTCATTGTTTATTATTTCATTAGCACCATTATTTTCAAAATGGTGGGAAAGTAAATACAACCCTTCGGCTAATTTAAAATACGGAATTGGTATGGGATTATTAGCGCTTGGTATGGCTTGTGTGGCTTTTGGTGCAAGCGGAATCGAAGCGGGTGCAAAAACAGCTTCAGTAAGTATGATTTGGTTGATTTTGGTCTATCTTTTCCACACTATGGCTGAATTGTGTATCTCTCCTGTAGGATTGTCTTATGTGAGTAAATTAGTTCCTGCAAGAATGATTGCATTTATGTTTGGAGTTTGGTATCTTGCAGTTGCAATAGGAATGAAAGGAGCAGGTATGTTTGGAGAAAACATTGATAAAATTGCCAATGAACACGGATTGAGTTATTTCTTCTGGATGTTAGCAATAATATCTATTGTTGTGGCTTTATTCTCTATTTTGATGGGTCCAGTAATTAAGAAATTGATGCACGGTGTTCGATAATTTTAGGCATCATTTTTGATTTGTCAATAATTAAAAATTATAAATATGAAGAAAATAATAGTTGCTTTATTATTGTTTGCGGGTTCATTTGCCGCTGAAGCACAAGAATTAGTTTGGGAAACCAATGTGGTCAAGGCTATGGAAGTTTCTAACAAAACTAAAAAACCAATGTTGTTGTTTTTTACTGGTAGCGATTGGTGTGGTTGGTGTATCAGGTTACAAAAAGAGGTTTTGAAAACACCTGAATTTGCGGCTTGGGCCAAAGAAAATGTGGTTCTGGTAGAATTAGATTATCCTAGAAGAGCGCCACAGACTCCTGAGATAAAAAAACAAAATGACGAATTACAACAAGTGTTTGCTATTCAAGGATTCCCGACAATCCATTTTGCGAATGTTACAACTGTAGATGGCAAAGTGAATTTTCAAGGTCTAGGAAGTACTGGATATGTTGCTGGAGGACCATCTGCATGGTTAGCTGTTGCAAATGGTTTTCTTCAGAAGAAATAATTAGTCATTCAATTTATAATATCCCTTTTCACTCGTAGCGTGAAAAGGGATTTTTTGTTTCATACAAGTCGCCTTCCATTGTTTTTGAATGGTTTTATAATTAGAAGCATCGGCTACGACCATCTTTGGTTTTGTATTTTGTAACAAGCGTTCAATATTTATTTTGGGAGATTGGGTCAGAACAATGATGTCCGGATGTATGTTTTTTGGAAAAACTCCCGAACTGTCTAGAATGAAAATCTTCTTTCCATTGAAATAAAAAAGGTTTTGCAATTCTTTTTTAGCTTTAATGCGACTTAAATTCCCAATTCGATACGACTTTAATGCATTGTTTTTTTGAGCGGTTTTCAAAATACTGTCATTTGCGTAGACCGTAATGTTTTCGCCATTTCGTTCTGCGAGTAATGTGTTTCTTTTGATGTTGAAAACAATCCATTCTTGTTCGTGTTGAATATTCCATTGAATACTTAAATACGAAATTTGTGCAATAATAATTGAAATCAATACCATTACTAATTTATTAAAACTAGGTTTCTTGAGCCAAATAATTGCAGTTATAACTACTAAATAACTGCTAAGCAACAAATAAAAATGCAATGGAATGTCTTGTAGTATAAATTGTTCTAAAGAAGCAATGGTATTAATGATTTTATTCAAGTAATAAATGCTCCATTCTAGTAGTTGTGAAAGGAAGATTGGAATGCTGTTAAATGCGGCTAAAAGCATGACTAAAACTCCCAAAATCATAATGATACTCAATAGTGGGATGACAATTAAATTGGTAACAAAAAATAAGCCTGGAAATTGATGGAAATAATAAATACTCAGCGGTAAAGTTCCTATTTGTGCAGCAAACGAAACCGTGAGAATGTCCCAAATATATTTTGAAATCTTATTTTTTGGTAACCAAATAGAGGCCAAAAGAGGTTGCAACCAAATAATGAAAAACAAGGCTAAATAGCTTAACTGGAAACCAACATCAAATAAAAAGGAAGGTTCAAAAAGCAGAATCAGTAAGATGGAAACTAATAAAGTATGATATATATTGACGCTTCTTCTTAAATGATTTCCAATGGCAACGAACGAAAACATCGTTACGGAACGCACTACCGAAGGTGCTAAACCAGCAATGATTCCGAAAGTGAATAAAGAGGCAAGAATGATAAGTAGTTTTATAAATGAACCACGCTTTGTGTTAGGAATAGGTTTTAGAATGAAGGTAACAAAAATCAAAATAAATCCAATATGCAGCCCTGATACCGATAAAATATGTACAGCTCCGGCATATTGATAATCCTTTATGATTTCTGGCGAAATATCCTGTTGTTGTCCCATTATTAAAGCAATGGCAACGTTCAATTCTGTTTTGTTGAAGTTGTTTTTTTCTAAATTCCGAATAATCCTTGTTCTTAATTTAGAAGAATAATACCAGATGTTTTTCTCTATTTCAGTTCCAATTTTGATTTCCTCAACATCCGCATACAGTTGCGCATAGATTTGTTTGTTTTCGAGATATTTGCTGTAGTCAAATTGATTCGGGTTATTTGGAGGTCTGTTTTTAGATAAAATTCCTTTAATAAGTAAAGGAGTCCCAATTTCAAATTCATGATGCATGCTGTCCTTTTGAATGTTCAAAATGATTCTACCCGTTTGTTCTTTCTCATCTACCCGGTTTATAATGGCAATGTAGCGGTCACTAAACAGATTGCTTTTTAGCTTCTCGCGAATGATTAAGGAAATGGAATGCGGTTCTTCAAAAATAGTCGTAATGTGACTGTAATTACTTTTTTGAAAATGATCAATGTGAATTACTTGAGTTGATATTCCGATAAGAAAAGACAGGAGATATGTTGTCAAACCAAAATAGAAAACATTCTTGCTTTTATTCTTTAATGTAAAATACAATACTCCAAAAATACTAATGAATATTGAAAGTAAAATAAAGAGTAATAATAGTGATGGATGAAAGTAGTAGGCGAAAAGGATTCCTGAAATAAATCCAATTGTTATTCTCGCTAAAGGAAATTCGAGTACTTTCATGTATCTAAAGTACGGATTTTTAGTAAGAAACAACTTTATTTTTACTATAAAGTAACGCCGCTTTTTAATTGTCTACAACACCCGATTCAATTGAACAAAGGTCTTTTTATAATAAGGTTCTTTCGTTGAGGAAATAATTACACCTTTTGAAGTAGAAGAATGAATAAATTTTATCTCGTCATCATTGACTTCAATGACGATTCCTACGTGATTTATCTGTGAATTTTTGTTGGTTTTAAAAAATATTAAGTCTCCTTTTTGCGCCTCTTCACGCTTGGTATCTATAACGTCACCTATTTTTGACTGTTGATAAGAGTTGCGAGGTAGCGTTATGTTGTGTGAATCAAAAATGTTGTACATCAAGCCGGAACAATCAAAACCTGATTTTGTTGTACCTCCATATTTATATTTTACCCCAAGATTTTCAGCAGCTGCGTCAATCAGTTCTTCTGCCAAACGATTTGTTTTTCTTTTTTCTGATTTCGTTAATTTCTCTTTTTTTGTGTCGGATTTTTTAGAAGTGACTATAGGGGAAGTCGATTTACAAGCCGTAAAAAAAACAAGAATCAGTAATAGGAATGCGAAATGTTTCAAAAGAATATATTTTTGATGAATTTAAATAGTTGCAATTTAGTTGTAAGCTATTGTAAATCAGAAACAATGAATTTAGCGGTTTTTTCACTAGCACCAATGCCACCTAATTTGTCTTCTAATAACGCATATTTTTCTAAAAGCGTATTGCGATGATTGGATTCCAAAATTTTTTTCAGTTCTTCTCGAATGCGTTTTGTGGTGCATTCCTCTTGGATTAATTCGGTGACCACTTCTTCATCCATTATCAAGTTTACTAATGAGATGTATTTGAGTGTAATGATTCGTTTTGCAATTTGATAGGAAGCCCAGCTGCCTTTGTAACACACTACTTCAGGGACTTTAAAAAGTGCCGTCTCCAGGGTTGCAGTTCCTGAAGTGACTAATGCAGCAGTTGAATTTCGCAATAAATCGTATGTTTTATTGGAGATGAATTTTATATTTTTATGAGAAATAAAATTTTTATAAAACGAGAATTCCTGACTTGGAGCACCGGCAATTACAAATTGATACTCTGGAAAATCATTTACAACGCTCAACATTACAGATAGCATTTTAGTGATTTCCTGTTTTCTGCTGCCCGGTAAAATGGCGATAATTGGTTTTTCGTCTAATTGATTTTCTTTTCTAAAAAGGATTGGATCAACTGCTGGTTGGTTATGTATAGCATCAATCAACGGATGCCCCACGAACTCAACCGGGAAATGATGTTTGTCCTCATAGAATTGTTTTTCGAAAGGTAAAATCACATACATTTTATCAATGTCTTGTTTGATATCAGTTATTCTATTTTCTTTCCAAGCCCAGATTTGAGGTGAAATATAATAGTGTGTTTTCATGCCTAACGCTTTGGCCCATTTTGCTATGCGCAAATTGAAACCTGGATAATCTATGAAAACAAGAACATCTGGTTGAAATTCAACAATGTCTTTTTTGCATACTTTGATATTATTCAAAATAGTTTTTAAGTTAAAGATTACTTCGATGAAACCCATAAATGCCAATTCCCGATAGTGTTTCACTAAAGTACCGCCAACATTTTTCATCAAATCGCCACCCCAAAATCGGATGTCAGCATTTGGATCTTTTTTATACAGTTCTTTCATCAAATTTGAACCATGCAAATCGCCTGAAGCTTCACCTGCTATAATATAATATTTCATGCTTTCTTGATTAGGAGTTTATAGGTTTGGATTTTAAACATATAAAATCAAATTTCTTTTTAATAATCTGTTTTTCAATTTGCAAAGATAAACGAATAACGTTTCTTAGATAAACATAGTTATAATTGCCATTATTATTACTGATAAAACTATACCACGCGCCATTGTTTCTTTATTAATTTTTAGTAAAATACCAAATGCAATTAGCGTAAGAATGGAACCTAAAGTTATGATTTTGCCTAAATTCCCCTGTGATTTCATAATTTCAATTCCTGCAATGAAATTAAATTCAGTAAAAAAAGTTATAAAAAGATAACTTCCAAGAAGGGTAGTGGCAAATCCAATTAAAAATCCGATAAACAAGTCTGTTTTATTCATTCCATTTCCAGGTATTAAGTTGTTGTACGGCATGATGCGCTGTCAAGTCAAATTGAACAGGAACAACAGATATGTATCCATTTTGCAAAGCCCATTCGTCGGTGTCTTCACCTTTATCTTGGTTTACAAACTCTCCTGCAAGCCAGTAATAATCCCTTCCTTGAGGTGTTTTTCTTTTGTCAAATTTCTCTACCCAAATTGCTTTCGCTTGACGACAAATTCGGATTCCTTTAATTTCTCTTTCTTCTAATTTTGGGAAATTCACATTCAAAACTACTCCTTCCGGCAGTCCGTTTTCTAAAACTTCTAATGATATTTTTCGAATAAAAGATTTTATATTGTCAAAATTAGCATTCCAATCATAATCCAATAAAGAGAAACCAATGGCAGGGATTCCTTCTATACCTGCTTCAACAGCGGCACTCATTGTTCCGGAATAAATCACATTTATGGAAGAATTTGATCCGTGATTGACGCCGGAAACACATAAATCCGGTTTTCGTTTCAGAATTTCATTTACGGCAAGTTTTACACAATCTACTGGTGTACCAGAACAACTGTATTCTAAAAACGGGTCGCTTTCTTTAGAAATTTTATTCAAATATAAAGTGCTGTTTATGGTAATAGCATGACCCATTGCACTTTGAGGGGTGTCTGGCGCTACCACAACAATATAGCCTATTTCTGCCATAACGGCAATTAAAGCTTTAAGTCCGGGTGCCGAAATACCATCATCATTTGTTATTAAAATTAAAGGTCTATCTTTTGTCATTGTTTTATGTTGCAAAAAGGGATTGATTATTGATAATTTTGAAGACAAATGTAATAACACAGAATGGAATGTGTAAACAAAAGATAAAAATATGTTATGTTGATTCATTTAACTTAAAACAAAAGAACATTTTTATATCTTTAACAAAAATTTATGGAGGCCCTGCTACTGTTGGCATAGTTTTTACCGTAACTTAGATTAAAAGATTCATGAATACTATTATTAACTTTATGAAAAGAAATTATAAAATACTTCTTGTTGTCGTATGCCTTTCGGTAACATTGTTTGCGTTCAAAATGAATGCAACAAAATCAACCGATCCCGAAAAAGATAAATTGCTTTTAGAGTTATTGACGTTTGTTATAGAGAAAGGACATTATAGTCCAGCTACAATTGATGATACGTTCTCCAAAGGAATATATAAAGATTACATTGAAGCATTAGATCCATCAAAGCGATTCTTTTTGCAATCAGATATTGATGAATTTTCAAAATTTGAATTGCAATTAGACGACCAGTTATTGAATAAGGATTTAAGTTTTTTCAATCTTACTTATGAGCGTTTAATCAAGCGTATGGAAGAAAGTAAAAAGATTTACAAAGATGTTTTGAGTACCCCTTTTGACTATTCTGTTGATGAAAGTTTTAATATTGATTATGAAAAAGCACCTTATACAAAAAATGTTGCTGAACTTAGCGACAAATGGCGTAAGCAAATCAAGTTATCTACTCTTTCATCTCTTGTTGACAAACAAAAGTTAGAAGAAGATAAAAAGAAAAATGATGCAACGTATCAAATCAAATCTTTTGAGGTCTTAGAAAAAGAGACTAGAGAAAGTTCTGTAAAATCATTAGATGAATACTTTGGTTTTATAGAGGATTTAGATAGAAACGACTGGTTTTCAGTCTATGTAAATTCCATAACAGCACGTTTTGATCCACACACGAATTATTTCGCCGCGGAAGAAAAAGAACGTTTTGATGTAAGTATTAGCGGTAAGTTAGAAGGAATTGGTGCTCGTTTACAGAAGAAAAATGATCTTACTGAAATTTCTGAACTTATTTCTGGTGGTCCGGCATGGAGAGGAAAACAGCTTGAAGCTGGTGATTTAATCATGAAAGTAGCTCAAGGAAATGGAGAAGCGGTAGATGTTGTAGGAATGCGTTTGGATGATGTTGTGAAGAAAATTAAAGGGCCTAAAGGTTCAGAAGTTCGTCTTACTGTAAAAAAAGTGGATGGAACTATTAAGATTATTTCTATCATCAGAGATATTGTTGAAATAGAAGAAACGTATGCGAAATCCAGTATTGTAAACAAAAACGGATTGAAATACGGAGTAATTTATTTGCCAAAATTCTACATTGATTTTGAAAATAAAGACGGAAGAGACGCAGGAAAAGATATTGCTTTAGAAGTAGACCGATTAAAAAAATCAGGTGTAAACGGTATTATTCTTGATGTTCGTGATGACGGTGGAGGATCTTTGTCTACTGTTGTTGACATTGCTGGATTGTTTATTGAACAAGGTCCAATAGTTCAGATTAAATCAGCTGGTATTAAAAAGGAGGTTCTTTATGACAGAGATAAAAAAATTGAATGGGATGGTCCTTTAGTAATTATGGTGAATAGTTTCTCAGCTTCGGCTTCAGAGATTCTGGCAGCAGCAATTCAAGATTATAAAAGAGGGATTATCATTGGAAGTAAACAAACTTACGGTAAAGGAACGGTTCAGAATGTAATTGATTTAAATCAGTTCGTTAGAAGTAGTTCTGTTGGGGATTTAGGAGCCATAAAAACGACTACACAAAAATTTTATAGAATTAACGGTGGATCTACCCAATTAGAAGGTGTGCGTAGTGATATTGTTATGCCAGACAGATATGCTTATTTAAAAATGGGCGAACGCGATATTGATAATGCAATGCCTTGGGATAAAATTGATCAGGCAGATTATAGTGTTTGGAATAATAATACCAACTTTAATCAAGCAATTGCCAATAGTAAAAACAGAATTAGTAAAAATCCGCAGTTTCAATTAATTGAAGAAAATGCAAAATGGATTGATAGTAGAAGTGAAGAGAATGTTTATAGTTTGAATATTGATAAATTTAAAATCGCTCAAGCTGATATTGAAGAGAAAGCTAAAAAATATAAGCCAATCGTAAACTATAAAAACACATTGACATTTACTTCTTTGCCTTATGAAACAGAAGCGATGAGTAAAGATCTCTCTTTGAAAGAGAAAAGAGAAATATGGCATGAATCTTTATCTAAAGATATTTATGTTGAAGAGGCGATTAACGTTTTGGATGATTTACAGCCTAAATCAATTTCAAAAAAAAATATTCCAGTTAAAATAAAAAAAGATAAATTGGCAAAATCTTAATGAGGGATTTGTTAATTCATAAGATGTATTGTCATGAATGACTATTGCGCTCCAAAAATTCTTCTTGAATTTTTGGAGCGTTTTTAGTTTGGTAAACTTAGGTTTGTCCCTTTTACTGAATTTTAGGATTTGATGAATTAGAAATAGCCATAGGTGCATCTATTAATCAATGGAAATAGTTTAGTTTTGATTTTTAAACTAAAGAATATTAACATCTTTACACATGATTAGAAATGGGAAATAGAAAATCATTTGCTTTAATAGCTATACTTCTTAATGGATTCTTTTTTACATCTTGTAAAAAGGATTTGGAAATAGAAAATTCAGCAGCTTACCATGAAAGAAATGAATATATCTCAAATGAGAGTAAAACTAAAGTTGCTCATGCTGATAATAATCGAGCAACGATAACGAGAAATTTTGATTTTTTACCATCTTCTTCAACTAATCAAGTTGTGAAGCACCAGTATTATACTTTATCGTATAATGAAGTTCATGAACAGGCAGAATGGGTAGCGTATGAATTGAAGAAGGATTATATTAAAAATAATAATTTTAAGCGCCCTTTTTTTATTGAAGACGATAAAGTAAAAACAGGTTCGGCTGATTGGAGAAATTATAAAAACACTAAGTATGATAAAGGGCATCTTTGTCCAGCAGGTGATATGGAGTTTGCTTTAGACGCATATAATGATACTTTTTTTACTTCAAATATTTCTCCTCAAGTGCGTAATTTTAATAATGGTGTTTGGAATAGATTAGAGCAGAAAGTACGTTATTGGGCTGTAAAATATGATGGAATTTATGTAATCACAGGTGGAGTTTTGGAATCTTCATTGATGACAATAGGGAAAGAGAAGGTATCTGTTCCTAAGTCTTTTTATAAAATTTTATTGGATAATTCGGGTGAGGAATTGAAAATGATTGGTTTTTTGGTTCCTAATACAGAAAGTAATAAACCATTATATAGTTTTGTAGTGTCAGTTGATTATATCGAAAAATTGACTGGAATCAACTTCTTTCCTAAATTGAATGATAACATTGAAAATCAATTGGAAAAAAGGGATGATTATAAAAATTGGAGTTTTAATTAGCTTTGAAGAATAGGTTTTTTCACTTAAAATCTATTTAATTACCACTCGTTTACTTTATTGGCATCCATTTTTATAAATATAAATAATAATATAGTAAAGCCCCAAAGCCCAGAACCTCCATAAGAGAAGAACGGAAGTGGAACCCCAATTGTTGGGAAAATACCAACTACCATGGCTATATTTACAAAGAAATGTGTAAATAAAATCCCTGCAACACAATATCCATATACCCTGCTGAATTTTGTTTTTTGTCTTTCAGCCAGATATATTATTCTAAGAAATAGACCTGCAAAAAGAGCAATAACAACTAGTGAGCCTACAAATCCCCATTCTTCACCAACTGTCGTGAATATATAATCAGTATGTTGCTCAGGAACAAATCCACCCTTGGTTTGTGTTCCTTCAAGAAACCCTTTTCCAAACCAACCCCCAGAACCAATGGCTATTTCGGATTGATCGGTGTTATAACCAATTCCTTTCAGATCGACTGTTTTGCCTAAAAGTATATTAAAACGGTCCCTGTGATGTTGTTTAAATACATTTTCGAAAACATAGTTTACCGATAAAACAAACCCAGAAATAACCACAAAAAGTATACTGCTTAAAATGATATTTCTATCCGCTAATCTTGATTTTAAATGGACTAATATCAATGTTATTAATGCTATAAGAATTACATATTGTGGCTCTAACACCAGCGTTAATACAAATAAAAGTATGGTAATAAATCCTGTCCAAACATACCATGACGGCAAGCCTTCGCGGTATAAAACGATGATGAATATACTGTATATTAAAGCACTTCCTGGGTCAGGTTGTGGAAGTATTAGGATGACAGGTAAAAGAATAATGGCAAGGGCTTGTACCTGCCTATTTACTTCCTTCAAATTGATTTGGGTGTCACTTAAATATTTTGCTAGCGCTAAAGCTGTTGCCGCTTTAGCAAATTCAGAAGGCTGAATCGTAAAGCTTCCTATTGCATACCAGCAACGTTGGCCCGCTATGGTTTTACCAAATAAAAATAATCCTGCTAATGTAAGTAATGAAATTCCAAAAATGATACTGGCATATTTTTCATAAAATTTACCATCAACAGAAAGTATAGTAAAAATTAAAGGAATAGTTAGTATAATGAATATAAGCTGTTTTTCATGAGTGTCTTCCATCGATGAAAGAGAGGATGAATAGATATTTAGCCAACCCAAAATAACTAATGATGCATAAATTATTATGCTGATCCAGTCAATGTTATTTGTTATGCTTTGGTTTTTCATCGGAATTAAATGGCTTGTTTATTCGATTTAGTAGTATCTGTTTTTACTTTAACAGTTGGAACTGTAGTTTTCTTTTTTAGGAGAGAATCGCTAATTCTTAATTGTAATTTTACAGCTTCAGACAGTCCTCCTAATTTTGCATATCGACTTTGTAAACTTGTTGCTAAAATTCTTTTTTCTAGGTCAACTCTTGTGATTTTTTGTCTCAGATATTTTTCTATCATCAAACTGGCAATAGGTCCCGCTATAGTTGCCCCATATCCACCATTTTCAACCATAACTGCAATTGCAATTTTTGGATTGTCTTTTGGTGCAAAAGCTACAAATATAGAGTGATCTTCCATTTTTACTCGTACTCCACCAATTTTTGCGAAATTTTCTGCTGTTCCGGTTTTACCGCAAATATCAATTCCTTCAACACGTAGTGATCTTGCTGTTCCTAGGTTGTAAACATCAAATAAACCACTGATAATTGGTTTGAAATATTTTTTATCAATTGTAGTTACATGTTTAGTGGTGAATTTTTCGTCAATTTTGTGTCCTTCAATTTTTTTAATGATATGAGGCGTGTAATAATATCCCTCATTCGCAACTGTTGCCATCATGTTCGCAAGCTGAATAGGTGTCATAAGTACTTCCCCCTGTCCAATAGAATTAGAAACAATAGTAGTGCTTCTCCAGCCACCGTTAGGATAAATGCGTTTGTATGTTTTTGAATCGGGTACTTTTCCTTTTTTACCAGTTGGTAAATCATATCCCATGAATTGTCCAAGACCAAAACTTTTCACATGATTACTCCATATATCAACTGCTTGTGCAGGTTTTGAATATTTATTGATTGTTTTCATGTAAGCCGTTGCAAAATAAGAGTTGCAGGACTCAAAAATTCCTCTATGCAATTGAAGTGCACCTCCATGACAGTGGCATCCCATAAAGCGCCCTCTTGCATAACTAAATCCTCGATTACAAAAAACAGTCGAATTTTCATCAATAACACCTTCTTGAAGCGCAACAAGTCCAGTTAAAATTTTGAATGGAGATCCAGGAGGATACTCAGCGAGCAAGCCTCTGTCATAAAGTGGTTTTGCTATAGAATCGCGGTACAATTCGGTATAATTCTTAGATCGTTGTCTTCCTACCAATATACCTGGATCATAGGATGGAGCGGTTACAAGTGCTAATATTTCTCCGGTACTTGGTTCAATTGCTACAATTCCACCTCTTTTATTAATCATTAATTCTTCGCCATACTTTTGAATTTCAGCATCTATGGTCAGATTTATGTCTTCTCCTTGAACAGCGATTGTATCGTATTTCCCCTCTTTATAAGAACCTATTTCCCTATTGTATTTGTCTTTTTGAATGTATTTTACGCCTTTTACTCCACGTAAAATATCTTCATAGCTTTCTTCAACTCCTTGTCGCCCAATTAAATCACCACTATTATAATACGGATTTTTAGCGACTAGTTTTTCATTTACCTGAGTTATGCCACCAAAAACATTAGCACCGAAATCTACTTCATAATCACGAAGGGAACGTTTTTGAAAATAAAAACCTTCATATTTTCTTATTTTTTCTTGGAAAGCAGCAAATTCACTTTTGTTCAATTGAGATAAAAAAGCAGATGGCAAGCGTGGACTGTATATTTTAGCTTTTTCAATTTTTTTTATGAAATCTTCTTTTGTAATATTCAACAATTGACAAAATTCTAAAGTATCAATATTTTTTACTTCTCTAGGAATGACCATGATGTCATAAGATGCTTGGTTAGCAACTAATAACTTTCCATTTCTATCATACATATATCCTCTTTCGGGATATTCATACTTTTTTTTAATGGCATTGTTTTCAGACTTTAGTTTTAAAGTATCATCAACAATTTGCAAATAAAAGATTCGCATTACAAGCAAAGATGTAGCTATAATGATTAAAGAAGGCAACAAGACTTTTCTCATCTTTTGTTTTGCTTAATAAGGTATATTATGATAATACAAATAATGATTGTGAATACAGTACTTAATATAGTTCTGATTAGTATGTCAAAAATAAAGCTAAACTGGAATGCTTCCAGTATAAATAATGTAAAATGATGAATGACAACAGAAAGTAGTATAAAAGAGAATCTTTCAGGTGTCAAAACGTCATTTAATTTTACAGTTTGATATTCATAACTTAGACCAAAAGCAAATTTAAAAATAGCAGGTCTAAAATAGGCTAGAACTAAACATGCAGTGGCATGTATTCCGCCTGAATTACTAAACATATCCATAATAAGTCCAAGTATGAAACTCGCAACTACAAGGCCAGATTTGTTTCCGTTCACAGGGTAAAGTATTATGAACAATATATAAGGGAAAGGACTTATGTAACCCAAAAAATTCATATTGTTGAATATGATAATTTGAACTGCCAGTAACAGAATAAATCGAAAGATATTGACTAACAATGCGCTATTCATCCTTTTCTCTTTTTTCTAAATTAGTGATTTCTTCACGATCTTTCCTTTTTATGATATAGACATGGCCTAAATTTGTCATGTCATTGAATAGTCTGACGTTTATTTTATAATAATTAGTTTCTTCTTCAGTATAGATATTTTCGATAGTGCCTATTCCTATATTTTCTGGAAAAATTACAGATTGTCCACCAGTTACGATAGTGTCTCCTTTTCTTATCGCTGCTAATCTAGGAACATCAACCAATTGAACAAATCCAGTGCTTTTTCCGTCCCAAACAAGTGACCCAAAGTGATTTGACTTTTTGATTTTAGCATTGATTTGTGACTTTTTGTTCAGAATACTGATTACGGTCGAATAATTTTGAGATGTGTTTTCTATGATTCCAACAATTCCTAAACTGTTAATTACACCCATATCCGGTTTTACACCTTGTAATTCCCCTGAATTCAAGGTTAAGTAATTTTCATGAACATTGTATGAATTATGGATCACTTTAGAAACAACAATATCATCTGGTTTTACCCCTTTAATACTGTCCAGTTTTTTTATTGCAGTAGTGTCTTTACGATTAAATAAAATACTTTTTAGCTTTGCATTTTCAAGAGCAAGCGCATCATTTTGAGTTTTTAAATTTAAGTATTCGTTAAGATTGTTCACCTTTTCATAGACTCCGCCGCTTAAAAAATTTGCAGAGCTAATTATTTTGCTTCTGTGGAAAGAATGGGATTGAATGGTGAGTGATAACGAGATACCCAAAAGCAGCAAAAACAGTAATCTATTACTGTTTTTAAAAATAAAATTAAATATTTGCTGCATTTCTTAACGGTATAATGTAAATAACTGTATGTCTTGTTTTGTAATCTAATTGCTTTAATTTGTCTTGAGCTTGAAGCCTGGCAAGTGCAACAAAAACGGATTACTTAATCAAAATGCTTTTAAATTTTGTAATGTTTTTAAGTGCCATACCAGTTCCTCTAACAACTGCTCTTAATGGGTCTTCAGCAATGTATACAGGTAAATCTGTTTTTTGTGAAATCCTTTTATCAAGACCTCTTAACATAGATCCTCCACCTGCAAGGTAAATTCCTGTGTTGTAAATATCAGCTGCTAATTCAGGAGGTGTTTGTGATAAAGTTTCCATTACAGCATCTTCAATTCTTTGTATTGATTTGTCTAACGCTTTAGCGATTTCTCTATATGAAACTTCTACTTGTTTTGGTTTACCAGTAAGTAAATCTCTACCTTGAACTGACATGTCTTCTGGAGGAGTTTCTAAGTCTTCTATAGCTGCACCAATTTGAATTTTGATTTTTTCAGCAGTACTTTCTCCAACAAAAAGATTGTGTTGTGTACGCATGTAATAAACGATGTCATTTGTAAATACATCACCGGCAATTTTTACCGATTTATCACATACAATTCCGCCTAATGCTATTACTGCAATTTCAGTTGTTCCTCCACCTATATCAACAATCATGTTTCCTTTAGGTTGCATGATATCTATTCCAATACCTATTGCTGCTGCCATAGGTTCATGTATCAAATAAACTTCTTTACCATTTACTCTTTCGCATGATTCTTTTACAGCTCTCATTTCCACTTCAGTAATACCTGAAGGAATGCAAACAACCATTCTTAATGCGGGAGTAAACATTCTTTTTTTCAATGCCGGGATGCTTTTTATAAACATACTGATCATTTTTTCTGAAGCATCAAAATCAGCAATTACACCATCTTTCAAAGGTCTTATCGTTTTAATGTTTTCATGTGTTTTTCCCTGCATCATGTTGGCTTCTTTACCAACAGCGATGATTTTGCCTGAAACTCTATCACGAGCAACTATCGAAGGGCTGTCTATGACAACTTTATCATTATGTATGATTAAAGTGTTGGCGGTACCAAGGTCTATCGCAATATCCTCGGTCATGAAATCAAAAAATCCCATAAGTTTTTTAAGGGTTAAAAGTTATAAATTTGTGACGGGCAAAGTTAAACAAATTAATGTTTAAAATGACGAGTTCCTGTAAATACCATTGCAACTTTATTTTCATTACAATAATTAATACTCAATTCGTCTTTTATTGATCCTCCTGGCTGAATTACAGCAGTTATTCCAGCTTCTTTAGCTATTTCTACACAATCTGGAAAAGGGAAAAACGCGTCGCTAGCCATCACTGCTCCATGCAGATCAAAGTGAAAATTATTCGCTTTTTCTATTGCTTGTTGCAATGCATCAACTCTTGATGTCTGTCCTGTACCTGACGCAATAAGTGTACCGTTTTTTGCGAAAACAATCGTATTTGATTTTGTGTTTTTACAAATTTTGGAAGCAAAAATCAGATCCTGAATTTCTTGTTCAGTAGGTTCAGTTATAGTAACGGTTCTTAAGTCTTCTTTATTGTCGGTTATATTGTTTCTTTCCTGAACTAAAATTCCGTTTAAGCAAGTACGAACTTGTTTTTGTGGTAATTCTACTTCGTTTTGGACTAATATAATTCGGTTTTTCTTTTCTTGTAAAATTGCAATGGCCTCAGAATCATATTCTGGAGCAATTACAACTTCGCAAAACAATTTGTTTATTTCTGAAGCAGTAGCTACGTCAATTTTTGTATTCGAAATTAAAACACCCCCAAAAGCTGAAGTTGGATCGCAGGCCAAAGCTGTAAGATAGGCTTCGCTAATAGTAGTTCTAGTTGCTAAACCACATGCGTTATTGTGTTTTAGGATAGCAAATGTTGGACCGTCATTTTTGAATTCATTTATCAAATTTACTGCAGCATCAACATCTAATAAATTATTGTAAGACAATTCTTTTCCGTGAATTTTGTTGAACATAGCATCAAAATCACCAAAGAAAAAACCTTTTTGATGTGGGTTTTCGCCGTATCTCAAAACTTGACCGTTAGCAATACTTTGTTTGTATATTGTTTCGTCAGTGTTGAAATAATTGAATATCGCAGTGTCATAATGAGATGAAACATGAAATGCTTTTGTAGCCAATAATTTTCTGTCTTCTAATGTAGTCGCACCGTTTTGTTCTGTTATTAAATCCAAAAGTAAACTGTATTGATCAACCGAAGCCACAATTACTGTATCCTTGAAGTTTTTTGCGGCAGCACGTATCAAAGAAATACCACCAATATCTATTTTTTCAATAATATCTGATTCACTAGCTCCGGAAGCTACTGTTTTTTCAAAAGGATATAAGTCAACAATTACTAAATCTATTTGCGGAATGTTGAACTCTATCATTTGTTGTACATCACTCTCATTGTCTTGGCGGTTTAAGATTCCTCCAAAAACTTTTGGGTGTAATGTTTTTACTCTACCACCCAAAATAGAAGGGTAAGAAGTAATATCTTCAACAGGAATTACAGGAATTCCTAAATTTTTTATAAAATCCTCAGTCCCTCCAGTAGAATAAAGTGTAACATTTTGACTGTTTAGTTGTCTTACTATAGGTTCTAATCCTTCTTTTGAAAAGACAGAGATTAATGCAGATTGAATTTTTTTTGTTGTGTTCATTATGTAGTTATAGTTATAAAGTGCAAAAATAGTTTTTTAATGTGAAAATTAAGCCATTTGAAAATGAGATAATGTGTAATTTTTACTGCTATTTCATTGGCAAAGATAAAATAATTGATTCACACGGCAACGAATACATTTTTCATTAGGTTTTTGAATAATATTTATGGAATTTTACTTTAATACAAAAAAGATTTTATGCTAGTTTACCTTCGATTATTAAAAGAGAGTTTTGGTTTCGCAATGAATGCATTGCGAAACAATAAGTTAAGAACGTTGCTTTCTTTGTTAGGAGTTACTATTGGAATTTTTTCGATTATAGCTGTACTTGCAGCTGTTGATTCTTTGGACAGAAAAATAAAAAAAGATTTAAGCAGTTTGGATAAAAACACCATTTATTTAATGCGGTTTTCATTTGGGCCTTCTGAAATTCCACTATGGAAAAGAGAACAATTTCCGGATGTTAAATATGATGAATATGAATACTTGAAAAGTTCAATGAATGGTATAGATCAAATGGCTTATCAATTTTTTGTAGGTAGAGAGGTTCTGAAATTCGAATCGGAATCAGTGAGCGGTGTGAATGTTGTTCCGGTATCTCACGAATTTATAGAAATTCAAGGACTTGAGTTTGCAAAAGGAAGGTTTTATAATGAATCTGAATCTAATTCTGGAGCTCCTGTAGTTGTTTTGGGTTATGAAATTGCGAACAATCTTTTTGGCGAAAGCGAACCTATCGGGAAAAACCTACGTTTGTATGGACAGCGCTTCACGGTTATTGGTGTGTTAAAAAAGCAAGGTGAAGGTATGTTTGGCGATAGTAATGATACTTCAGTTTTTATTCCGGTTAATTTTTTAAGAAAGTTGTATGGTGATAATAATGATTCAATGACGCCTGTAATTCTTGTAAAGCCTCAAAAAGGGGTTGATATGGATGCATTTAAAGCGGAATTGGCTCAAAAACTGAGGAATTATCGTGGTATGAAAATCGATGAAGCTGATAATTTTTTCATCAATGTTCTTTCTGGATTTACTGATTTATTAGATGGTATTATTAGTGCCATGCGCGGTGGAGGAATTTTGATTAGTGTTTTTTCATTTTTAGTTGGAGGATTTGGAGTAGCTAACATAATGTTTGTTTCTGTAAAAGAGCGTACCAATTTAATTGGGATTCAAAAATCGTTAGGTGCAAAAAATAGATTTATACTTTTCCAGTTTCTATTTGAAGCGGTTATTCTATGTGTTATTGGTGGAGCTATTGGACTATTGATAGTTTGGTTACTATCAATGCTTTTAACTAGTGTGTTAGATTTTGAATTTGTTTTGAGCTTTTGGAATATACTTATTGGCTCAGGATTGTCAATTATTGTAGGTGTAATTTCTGGAATACTTCCTGCGATTTCTGCTTCAAAACTAGATCCAGTGGAAGCCATTAGAACAGGAATGTAAATTACGGCGAACGTATGAATAAATATAAAAACAGCTTTCAAAATTATTTGAAAGCTGTTTTTATTTGAAGTGAAATAATTAAAAATAAAAAATCCCGATTGCTCGGGATTTTTATTTATCTAATGGTATTGTTCTGAATCAAATCGATATACAAGTTAATCTTGTCTTTTAATTCTTTTCGTGGTGTTATAAAGTCTAAGAAACCATGTTCAAGTAAGAACTCAGCTGTCTGGAAACCTTCTGGTAAATCTTTACCGGTTGTGTCTCTAACTACTCTTGGTCCTGCAAACCCAATTAATGCGCCTGGTTCAGAAATATTAATATCTCCTAACATGGCGTAAGAAGCAGTCGTTCCTCCAGTTGTTGGATCCGTACATAACGAAATGTAAGGCAATTTTGCTTCGGCAAGTTGAGCAAGTTTTACTGATGTTTTAGCTAATTGCATTAATGAATATGCAGCTTCCATCATTCTTGCTCCACCTGATTTTGAAATCATAACAAAAGGTAATTTGTTTTTGATAGCGTGATCGATTCCTCTTGCGATTTTCTCTCCCACTACAGCTCCCATAGATCCACCAATAAAGGCAAAATCCATACAGCAGATAACAACATCTTTCCCTTTTGATTTTCCAACTCCGGTGCGCACTGCGTCCTTAAGTTTGGTTTTTTCCATAACATCTTTCAAACGATCTGCATATTTTTTTGTATCAACAAAATGCAAAGGATCTTTAGAAGTCATGTTTTTATCTAATTCAACAAATTCATTGTTGTCAAATAAAATTTGAAAATATTCTGTACTTCCAATTCTAACGTGAAAACCATCTTCGGGACTTACAAATAAGTTGCGAGCTAGTTCATCGGCATCAATAATTTTTCCAGTTGGAGATTTGTACCAAAGTCCTTTTGGAATATCCATTTTGTCTTCGGTAGCAGTAGTAATCCCTTTTTCTTTTCTTTTAAACCAAGCCATATTTATTGTTTTTGTTGTTTCAGGTTTAAGGTTTAAAGTTTTGAAACCTTAAACCTGAAACTTTAAACTTTTTATTATAATGTATTTACGTTGTTCAAGTCAGCAAATGCTTGCTCAAGTCGTGCATTGAAAGTAACTTCACTTTCACGCAACCATTTTCTTGGATCGTAATATTTTTTGTTTGGAGCATCAGCACCTTCTGGATTTCCAATTTGAGTTTTCAAATAATCGATGTTTTTTACCATATAATCACGGATACCTTCCGTAAAAGCAAATTGTAAATCAGTATCGATATTCATTTTTATAACTCCGTAGCTAATACCTTCTCTGATTTCTTCTAATGTAGAACCTGAACCACCGTGGAAAACAAAGTCTACTGGGTTGTGTCCTGTATTGAATTTATTTTGAACAAAATCTTGAGAATTTTTTAAGATTTTTGGAGTCAATTTTACATTTCCTGGTTTGTAAACTCCATGTACGTTTCCAAAAGCAGCCGCAATTGTAAATTTAGGGCTTACTTTAGAAAGTTCTTCGTATGCGTAAGCAACTTCTTCAGGTTGTGTATATAATTTAGAACTATCAACATCAGAGTTGTCAACACCATCTTCTTCACCACCTGTAATTCCAAGTTCGATTTCAAGTGTCATTCCCATTTTGCTCATTCTTTCTAAATATCCTTTGCAAATTTCGATGTTTTCTTCGATAGGCTCCTCAGATAAGTCAATCATGTGAGAAGAAAATAATGGTTTTCCAGTTTCAGCAAAATGTTTTTCTGAAGCATCTAATAAACCGTCAATCCAAGGCAATAATTTTTTTGCACAGTGGTCAGTATGTAATATTACGGTTGCTCCGTAAGCTTCCGCCAAAGTATGAATGTGTAATGCACCTGCAATTCCACCAGCGATTGCTGCTTTTTCACCTGCATTAGAAAGTCCTTTTCCTGCATTAAATTGTGCTCCTCCATTAGAAAATTGAATGATAACTGGAGCATTAAGTTTTGCTGCTGTTTCAAGTACACCATTGATAGTATTTGATCCCGTAACATTTACTGCTGGAAGTGCAAATCCTTTTTCTTTAGCATAATTAAAAATTTCCTGAACCTGATCTCCTGTAGCTACGCCTGGTTTTATGTTGTGTGCCATTGTAATTTTTTTAGTTATTTTATTTAGTTTTTAGTTTGCAAAAATAAGAATTAATTAGCATTAGAACGGATAATTTATTCCAAAATTTAAAACGGAGTTCGCAAAATTGTATTCTCTAAACCATCTTTTGTTAGTTTCATTGGCTGGATTGTAGGTTTTAAATCCTAAATCAAAACGAATTACAAAAAAACTTAGGTCATATCTAAGCCCAAATCCAGTGCCTAATGCGATATCTTTTAAGTCCTTAAATTGGGTAAATGTAGATTTCTCATCTTCTACATTGTCCAATACGTTCCAAATATTCCCTGCATCGGCAAAAAGAGCTCCTTTTAAACTGCCTAATATCTTAAATCGATACTCTCCACTAATCGCAATTTTCATATTTGCCTCATTAAAATCGTCTAATGCGCCACTGCTGCCAGGTCCTAAACCATATGGTTGCCATGCTCTGTTGTCATTTGAACCTCCTGAAAAGTAACTTCTTGAAAAAGGAATGTAGTCTGAATTTCCAAATGGAATAGCTATCCCAAAAAACGATCTAAAGGCAAATATTTTTTCTTTGGATAAATCCCAATGTTTAATGTAGTCAAATTCTGTTTTTATGTATTCTGAATATTCTAAATTGAATATTTCATAATTACCAGTTGAATTTTTCTTTTGATTTGTTGTTGCTGCAAAAGCGGATAAAATGGTTCCTGCCGATTCTATTTTTGTTTTAAAAAGATAAAAATTATTATCTGTTAAATCCTTTTTGGTTGTTTTTGAAAAAGTGAAGCTGGTTGCTAAAATAAAGTCATTCTCCGTAAGTCTTAGTCTTCGTTCCTCAATACTTTTTACAGACTGAAAATCTGCGGGTTCTAATGGTTTCAAAAAATTTGCGTTTCCAGTGAGAACATCATTAGTAAAACCAACGGTTCCTTCTTCAATAAGCAAATCTTTATCAATGTCATTGTTATAATAGGAGGGATTTGTATTGTATTCTTTGCTGATTTCATTCAAAGCATTATAAGAAGAACCGTAAACATTAAAGTAATTCTGTGGATTTAGATTTCGGACAAACTGAGTGTTGAACAAATCAAATCTAGCTGTATTGTTTCTTTTTGGAGTCCAATTATATGATAATGCTCCTGTGAAATTCTCTTTATCTAAACCAATATTTTGTTGTTTTGCAAAACCAACTGTAATCAGAGTAGATGGAATCATGCTTTTAGGAATGATTTTTTCAGTGCTGAAAGGCATGAAAATCCTTGGGATGTTAAGTTTTAAATCTAATCCATATTCAGAAACATTGAAGAAATTATTCTTTGGATTCGCTAAATCCTTTGATGATCCAATATTGCCACGCGCAGCTAATTCCAGTGTTTCGGCTCCATTGAAAACATTTCGTATCGTTTCAGAAACACTTAAGCCTATACCAAAATCCTGTATGTTAGAATGGGTAACATCTAATGTAGACCCGAAACTATATTTTTTCCTTGGTGTTAAATATACTTTTGCAATCAATGATTGTGCAGTTGAGTCTCTAGGGTCAACTTCATATTGTATTGAAGGATAGTTGAAAATTTTAAGATTATTTAAATATCGTGTCGTCAAAACAGTTTTGTAATCTGCAAATAAACCTCCTTTTGTAATGAAGATAGCATTAGTGATGGCTCGTGGTTTGTATCGTAATTTGTTCTGACTGTATAAATTAAAGTTCTTGTAGGTTGTGCTGTCCGTAATTTTAATACTGTTATTGTTTGGAGAATAGTCAGTGTAAATATTTACATCGCTTATTTTGTAAATTTTAAAAGGTTCGGTTCTGCTTGAATCTTGCTCTTGATAAGAATAATTACTAATCATCAAGTTTATATTTGCCTGATTGACTTTTTTAATGGTGTCTATATCAAAAGTTACATAATTAGGTTGGAAATAATACGCTCCGTTGTTTCTAAAATGAGTGGTGATTCGGTTTTTCTCATTCTCAAAATCTTCTGTTTTGTATTGATTTCCTGATTTTATAAACGTGTTTGACTTGTTTGACTCATATAAAGAGTCTAAAGCCGGTGTTAAAATAGTAGTTCTCAAGGAATCCAAAAAATAGGCATTTCCAGGAGTTATATCGTATTTAATCTTGCCCTTTTTGATGCTCAAAGTGTCTATTTTGTAGGAGGCATTGACATTAAAAAAGCCGTCGTTGAAGTAATAGTATTTCAAGCGCAACAATGATTTATCAGCTCTGTCTTTATCAATAATTACGGGAGGTTCTCCAGTTTTTTTTAAGAAATCATGGATTCCGTGATACCAGAACGATTTTCCAAGGCGATTGACTTGTTTTTCAGAAAGCCATTTTGATTTTCTTCTAAATTTTTCCGGATTATTTGTAAACTTGGCTTGATAGGTTGAATCTGGGTTTAGGTTGGCAAGATTGTAAAGATTCAATCTTAAACGGTATCCAAGTAACGTGCTGTTTGGTTTTTGATACAGTTGATTAAAAACATTTTCATCCTTGATTGTTTTGTCATTTACAGTAATTTCGTTTTTTGTAAGCAGTAGTTTTCCGTCCGGAACTCTTTTTACAGCGTTACAAGCGCAAATTAGTATTGCAATTAGAATAAATGCAGTTATTTTTGTGGAAGTTTTTTTCAAGTGTTCTAAAATATTTAATTCAAAAGTACATTATTTTATGGTTAGTAAAAACCAAATAAAGCTTATAACGAGTTTGCAGCAAAAAAAATATAGAATTGTCAATAAATTATTTTTTGCCGAAGGAGTAAAAGGGATTCACGAACTGCTGGAGTCTAATTTTGAATTAGAACATTTGTATACTACTCAAAATGATTTTGAGGAAGTTCCAGTGTCGAGAAAAACGATTATTCAAGAAAATGATTTGAAAAAAATCAGTGCATTGGCAACCCCAAATACCTGTTTGGGAGTTTTTAAAATGCCATTGGAAAAACCAATTATTGAAACCGGTTTAATTGTAGCGCTAGATGCTATTCGTGATCCGGGAAATTTAGGGACTATATTGCGTTTGTGTGATTGGTTTGGTGTTAAGCAGTTGTTGTGTTCTAAGGAAACAGTTGATATTTATAATCCAAAAGTAGTTCAGGCAACCATGGGTTCAATCGCCAGAGTCAACGTAAATTATATTGATCTTGGTGCTTTTGTTGCAGAAACAAAACTACCCGTTTTTGGTACTTTTATGGACGGAGAGAATATTTACAAATCGGTTTTACCTAAAGACGGGATTATTATTATGGGTAATGAGGCTAATGGAGTTTCAACAGAACTTGAAAAATTAGCCAAAAACAGACTCACAATTCCTCGTTTTGGAGACCTTCAAAAAACAGAAAGCCTTAATGTCGCTACCGCTACCGCTATTGTATTAAGCGAGTTTTGTAGAGGGTAAGTTTTAATGGAAAGTAAAATTGATGAAGACTGCTCTGGTTTTCAAAGATTCTATATTGCTTGTCCACGGACTATTTGGATCTTTGTCTCGGATTAATTCGTCATTCATGCCAAATACACCTCTTATGGAAGGAGAGAATATGAAATATTCTGAAAAAAGATCAATTCCAAAACCCAATTCATAATTAGTTGTCCATGCTTTTACTCTAAAGCGTTGCTCTAAATTGTCATCAATTAATTTAGAATTGCTGGATAAGTTTAATGTTGCAGACACACCTCCAACTAAATAGGGACGAATATTTCCTGTTCTAAGAGAGGAGAATTTCATTAATAATGGGAAATGGATGTAAGTACTATTTACTTCTCTCAGTGCATCTCCACTGTTTGTGAAATTTGGATAATATAAATCTCTTTTTGTATAATAAAGACCCGGTTCAAATCGCAAGTCAATGTATTCTTGAAGTTTCAAATCAGCAACGATACCCACGTTAAACCCAGTGGATCTTTTTATAAGAATATCAGGACCTACGGTTTTATAGTCTATTTTGAAATCATACGAGTTGAATCCAAGGTAAAACCCATAGTACATTCTCTTTTTTTGAAAATTTTCCAAATTAATAATAGGGTCTCTGCTAAATATATTTTTAGACTTTTGAGCGTGTCCTTTTATAATAAAAGCAAAAAATAGTAAGACAATTATTTTTCTCATGTTTATGCTAAAATCTTCAATATTATTTTTTAGAAGCTGAGTAAATGGTAGCTACACCAAAAGTTTGTGGTAAGGCTACAACATTAATAAACCCAATTTTTCTCAAAATATTGTTTAACGCTTCTCCATAAGGAAACGCAGCGGCAGATTCAGATAAATAACCATAAGCAACATCGTCTTTAGAGAAGACTTTGCCTATTAATGGAAGAATATTTTTGGTATAAAAACTATATCCTTGTTTATAAGGAGTTTTATCTGGCACCGAAGTTTCTAGGATTACAAACACTCCGTTAGGTTTTAAAACTCTTAAAATTTCAGCTAAGCCTTTTTCTAAATTTTCAAAATTACGCACCCCGAAAGCAACCGTTATCGCATCAAAATAATTGTCTTCAAAAGGCATGTTTTCTGAGTCAGCTAAAATCATTTCAATAGTATTGGAAAGATTTTTTGCAGCAATTTTTTTTACGCCTACTTCCAGCATTCCTGCAGAAATATCTAATCCAATGATTTTTTCAGCATTTGTTTGCGCCATCAAAATTGCCAAATCACCAGTTCCGGTTGCAATATCAAGAATAACCTTCGGGTTTGATTTTGAAACAATTTGCAACACTTTTTTTCTCCATTTTATATCAATACCGAAAGAAATGACACGATTCAGATTGTCATAATTTCCAGAAATGGTGTCAAACATTTTAGCAACTTGTTCTTTTTTACCTAAAGCTGAATCTTTATAGGGCGTTATTTTTTCTGACATTTTTTTATTTTGTACAAATATAATACAAACTTGATGAACTTAAAATCAGTTTCAAAAATTAGAAACAAGTTTTATTTTTAGTTTTTAAAATACACTAAAAACTAATATTCATTTTTTTTGAAATATCACTAAAAGTGGGTATTGCAACTAAAGATTTTATTGTACAAATTTGTTATTCAGGAAAATAACCATATTAAATGATTAAAAGAGAATCGATCAACCAAATCAAGTGGATAATTTTAGCGTTTTTTATCTCATTTGTTCTTGTTAGCTGTTTTGAAAACACTGTTTTACATAGCAGTGTTGTAGTTAAAGCGCAACATACGTTCTTAGGATTAAATTTGTTTTTGGAAATTTTAATTTTTTTCGTCTTTAGTACCTTCGTGGTATTTGGTATTAAAGGCTTTTTTGAGATGTATTCTCAGAAAACATCAAATATTATAATCTTCATTTCTGGAGTATTACTAATATTTGTAATTTTTATTTTATGTTATCAAATACTCTTTCAAGAGTAGGTCATCTCTTTGATTAATGGTTAAAAAAAAAACATCCCGTAAAAAGGATGTTTTTTTGTTTTATTTTCTAATGAATGTCTGATAGGAATAATCATAGAGATGTTTTTCGTCCTTCTCATTAAATTCTGAGGCTATTATTTTCCATTCACCATCATTAATCTCAGGGAAATGCGCATCGCCTTCAAAGTTGTGATGCACTCGTGTAATTTCTATTTTGTCAGTAAAAGGAAGCCCTAAAGTGTAAATTTCGCCACCACCAATTATAAATGTGTCTTCGTCTTTTGGACAAATGGCTAATGCTTTGTCCATACTGTCAACTATGATGCAGCCTTCGGCTTGATAGTCTTTCTGTCTGGTGATTATAACGTGGGTTCTGTTTGGTAATGGTTTTGGAAAACTTTCAAATGTCTTTCTACCCATTATAATATGATGTCCGGAAGTAAGGGATTTAAATCTTTTGAAATCATTTGGAAGGTGCCAAACCAGTTCGTTGTTCTTCCCTAGAGCATTATTTTCGGCAACGGCCGCAATCATTATTATCATAATTGATTTACTGTTATTTAAAGTCGTCGTTGTTGACCTGTGTTTGTAATTGATCTAGTTTTTTTTGTTGTAAAGAGACTAGTCGGTCTATTTGTTCTCTTTCCCAATTTTTATTCATAAAACGATCCGTGATGAAAATTTTTATAAAATGTAAAATAAAGAGGAACAACCATATGGTAATTACCCAAATTGACCAGTGAGAATCTACGGCAATTTCGAAAAATTTATTAGCAATAAATAAAAGCAAACTCCCTAAAACGAAAAGAACAAAATGAAAATACAGTCTTTTTTTTTGTTTAATTCTTCTCCTTGCATATTCGTACTGTTCGTGTAGTTCTTTTTCCATTGATCCAAATTTAGATTATAAAGGTAAAATTTATTTTGGAAAGTCACTATTTTGCTTGTAGATTATTTAGAATGAAAACGTTTTCTGATTTTTGAATAGTAAATTTAGCCCGCTTATAATTATTGAATTATTCATAAATTAACATTGTTTGGGCTATTCTATTAAATCTTCGGGTGTCTGTTGGAAGTTCAAATTCTTTTATTTTCTTTGCCTTATAAATCTATAAGTGAAATAGTTATGGCAATCAAGAAACAATTCGTTAAAACAAAACCAGTTTGTAAAGTTACTTTTTCGGTAGCTGCAAAAGATGCAAGTCAAGCTTCCGTTGTTGGAGATTTCAATAATTGGAGTGTTGCTGAAGGTGCTTTAAGCAAATTAAAAAATGGTACTTTCAAAGGTGTATTCGATGTAAACAAAGATGCAGCTTATGAATTTAAATATGTTATTGATGGTGCATTTGTAAATGAGCCAGAAGCAGATTCTTTCAAATGGAATGAGTTTGCAGGAAATGAAAACGGTGTTTTAGTAGTTTAACTAAAACACCGTTTTTTTATTACGTTATACCGCAACACTGCCTTTTATCAAGGCATGCGGTTCATAGCCTTCTAGTGTGAAATCTTCAAAATCGAATGCGAAGATGTCTTTTATATTGGGATTCAAAATCATTTTTGGTAATGGTTTAGGCTCGCGGGACAATTGCAATTCGAGTTGTTCAAAATGATTGTTGTAAATGTGTGCGTCGCCAAAAGTGTGAATGAATTCCCCTGGCTCCAAGTCGCAAACCTGTGCAATCATCATCGTGAGTAATGCGTAAGAAGCAATATTAAAAGGAACGCCTAAGAAAATATCAGCACTTCTCTGGTATAGTTGACACGATAGCTTACCATCAGAAACATAAAACTGAAAGAAAGCGTGACAAGGAGGCAAAGCGGCTTTGTTGTTAGCAACATTCTCATCAAATGATTTTGTAGTGTCAGGAAGAACCGAAGGATTCCATGCCGAAACCAACATTCTGCGACTGTTAGGATTGGTTTTTAGTTCCTTGATAAGTTCTGAGATTTGGTCAATCTCTTCACTATTCCAGTTGCGCCATTGATGGCCATAAACGGGTCCTAAATCTCCATTGGCATCAGCCCAAGCATCCCAAATTTTAACTCCGTTTTCCTGAAGGTACTTAATATTTGTATCGCCTTTTAAAAACCAAAGCAATTCATAAATAATAGATTTTAAGTGCAGTTTTTTGGTGGTAACCATTGGGAAACCTTCATTCAGGTCAAAACGCATTTGGTAACCAAAGACACTTTTTGTTCCTGTTCCCGTACGATCTCCTTTTTGACAACCGTTTTCCATTACGTGTTTTACTAAGTCTAAATATTGCTTCATTGTATCTTTATTCTATTTTGCGGTAGCAAGTTTAGTTTTTATATATTTTTCCGTCTTTCATTACAAATACGACTTTTTCCAAAGTTTTGATTGTATTCAAAGGATTTTCATCAACTGCTATGATGTCTGCCAAAAAGTTTTCTTTGATTTGACCTACTTCATTTCCAATACCTAATAACATGGCATTTGTTGTTGTTGCCGATTGTATCGCGGCTAGTGAAGGCATTCCGGCTTCAACCATATATCCAAATTCTTTTGCATTTGTACCATGAGCAAAAACTCCGGCATCGGTTCCAAAAGCAATTTTGACACCCTTTTTATATGCTTTTGCAAAAGTAGCTTTCAAATGTGGACCAACTTCTCTGGCCTTTGGAACTACTATGTCAGGATAAAAACCAGTAATTTCTGCATTTTTTTCTACTTCTTTCCCGGCAGTTAGGGTAGGAACTAAATAAGCATCGTATTTTTTCATCATTTCCATTGTTTCCTCACTCATAAAGGTACCGTGCTCAATAGTTTTTATCCCGCCTAATATGGCTCGTTGCATTCCTTCATCTCCGTGAGCATGGGCTGCGGTAAGCATGTTATAATCCTTGGCAGTTGATGTGATAGCTTTGATTTCTTCTAAAGTAAATTGAGGATTTTTACCACTTTTTGCCACGCTTAAAACACCGCCTGTAGCTGTAATTTTAATAACATCGGCTCCTTCTTTATAACGTTCTCTTACTGCTTTTACTCCTTCTTCAGGAGAATTAATTACGCCTTCATGTGGGCCTGGGTCGCCTACAAGTTTTCTATTGCTTCCGTTCGTTGGATCAGCATGTCCGCCTGTTGTGGCAATCGATTTTCCTGCAGTATATATTCTGGGACCTTTTACGATTCCTTTATTGATAGCATTCCTTATGGATACATTAACGCCAGTTCCTCCTAAATCTCGTACGGTGGTGAACCCTGCCAAAAGCGTGATTTCTGCACAACGAACTGCTTGAAATGCAACGTCTGCCTCATTGTCTAAATATTTTGACATGTAACTTTTAGTGTCGTGCTCTCCTTCAATGTGCACGTGTAAATCGATAAGACCTGGCAATACATATTTGTTTTTCAGGTCGATTTCAATGTCTTCGGGTTTGGATTTAGATACAAACCCATCTTGTATTTTTATGATTTTGTTTTTTGAAACAACTATGGTTTGGTTGGGTAACTCTTTGCCAGATTGAGTGTTTAGAATTGTTCCGCAGTGTAAATAATAATCTTGAGAAAATACGACTGTAGAAATAAATAAGGTTACGGCAATAAGGACAAATTTTGTTTTCATAGATTAGTTTTATAACAGATGTCAATAAAAATATATAAAAAAGTGAGGCATTAAATACAGCTACATTTTTTACGAGGTTAATCGTTTATGTATCAAATAATGCAATAATGAAAATCAAGATAAAGTTATCTCTTCGAGATTTCGTCTCTAATTTTTGCTGCTTTTTCGTAATCTTCATGAGAAACCGCTTGGTCTAACAGTTCGTTTAATTCCTGTAAACTGTGTTTAGAATAGGTTTCTCCAGATTGATTGCTTTCTTCTTCATGACCAAATGTTTCTGGATTAGAAAGTACATCGTCGATTTCTTGAGAGTCTTTATTGGCTTCTAATGGATTCGCTTTCAAGTATATTCCTGCTTTGTCCAAGATGTTTTTGTAGGTAAAAATAGGAGCATTAAAACGCAACGCTAACGCAATTGCATCAGAGGTTCTAGCGTCAATAATTTCCTCAATTTTATCTCTTTCGCAAATAATACTCGAATAAAAAACACCGTCAACTAACTTGTGAATAATGACTTGTTTTACCACAATATCAAAACGTTCTGCGAAATTTTTAAATAGGTCATGAGTCAAAGGACGCGGTGGTTTTATTTCTTTTTCTAATGCAATAGCAATAGATTGGGCTTCAAAAGCACCAATGACAATGGGTAATTTTCTTTCTCCATCAACCTCATTCAATATCAAAGCATACGCTCCGTTTTGAGTTTGACTGTATGAAATTCCTTTTATGGATAATTTAACTAAGCTCATAATTCTTAAAATGGGTAAGTACAGTGTACTTATTTTTGATGAAAATCAAGTTTCATTTTTTGTAAAAAAAAATGCTACTTAAAAGCAAAGATACAAATATCTTGTTTTAAGTAGCATTTAAATCGATTTAATGATTTTTTGTAATTTAGGAATTCTGAGCTTTGAAAGCTTTAAATTTCTCTATTAATTTTGGTACAATTTCAAAAGCATCTCCAACAATTCCGTAGTCAGCTACTTTGAAAAATGGTGCTTCCGGATCACTGTTGATTACAACTTTAACTTTAGAAGAGTTGATTCCCGCAATATGTTGTATCGCTCCAGAAATTCCAATCGCAATATAAAGGTTTGTAGCAACTGGTTTTCCAGTTTGTCCTACGTGTTCTCCGTGAGGTCTCCATCCTAAATCCGAAACTGGTTTTGAACAAGCGGTTGCAGCTCCAAGAACTGTAGCTAATTCTTCAACCATTCCCCAGTTTTCAGGACCTTTTAATCCGCGTCCAGCTGAAACTACAATGTCAGCATCAGCAATAGAAACTTTTCCAGAACCTTTTTCAACTGATTCTACTTTTACACCAAAATCATTGTCTCCAATAGTCGGGTTAAAATCTTCCTCAGTTAAGGTTGAAGGCGTTTCAAAAATCCCATAAGAGTTTTTAGCAAGTCCAAGCACTTTTACATCAGTTGCAATTTCAGTGATATTGAATGCTTTGTTTGAAAAAGCATTTCTTTTTACTTGAAAAGGCGAAGTACTCACCGGTAACCCAACAACATTTGATGCATAACCAGCTTCTAAAGCTACTGCAACAAGTGAGGAAAGATAAATACTGTCTGTAGTTGATGAAAGTAAAACTAACTTTACGTTTTCTTTTTGAGCAGCTTGTTTGATGACATCAGCGTATGCTTTTGCAGTAAATCCTGATAATTTATCGTTGTTTACTTTTAATACTTTGTCTACTCCGTATTTTGATAATTCAGAAACATCTCCTGCATTTACTGTTACAGCCGTAACGGTAGTCCCTAAAGTCTCCGCTACTTTTTTTGCGTAAGAAGCTAATTCGAATGCTACTTTTTTAAATTTTCCTTCTGCGTATTCCGCGTATATTAATATTGACATGATTTTTTTATTTTAGTCTTAAAGTTTTAAAGTCTAAAGTCATAAAGGAAAATTAGTGTAAAACTTTTATTCTTTTGACTTTGGACATTCGACTTTATGACAGTTAGATTACTTTCGCTTCGTTGTGTAATAAATTGATTAATTCATCTAAATTGTCAGCAGAGATTAATTTTACTGCTGATTTAGGAGCTGGTTTTTCAAATTTTACTGCTTTTGTATTTACAGTAGCGTCAACTGGCTCCAGAATTGTTAATACTTTAGTTCTTGCAGTCATAATTCCTCTCATGTTTGGAATACGCAAGTCTTTTTCTTCTACTAGCCCTTTTTGTCCACCAATGATTAATGGTAAAGTAGTAGCTACAGTTTCTTTTCCACCATCAATCTCACGAACTGCTTTTACGTTTGTTCCTTCAACTGTCAGGTTGGTACAAGAATTAAGGAAGTTGTATCCTAAAATTCCGGCTATCATTCCAGGAACCATTCCGCCATTGTAGTCTAAAGATTCTTTTCCGGCGATAATAACATCGTATGCTCCGTTTTTGATTACTTCAGCAAGTTGTTTGGCAACGAAAAATCCGTCAGTAGGAGTTGCGTTGACACGAATAGCTTCGTTAGCACCTATTGCTAATGCTTTTCTTAAAGTAGGTTCTGTTTCTGGTCCTCCAACATTTACAACAGTAACAGTTGCGCCTTGTTGTTCTTGAAACCAAATGGCACGTGTCAAACCAAATTCATCATTAGGATTGATTACATATTGTACGCCATTTGTGTCAAATTCAGAATCACCGTTGACAAAGTTAATTTTTGAAGTAGTATCAGGAACGTGACTGATGCAAACTAATATTTTCATACTTATATTTTTAATTATTCGTAATTTCTTTTACAAATTTAAAATATTAATTTGAATAATATACTATGCATGCATAATATTTTTCAATACTATTACGATTTCGTAGCCCGGATAGCAGCGGCATCCTTCCTGTGGCTCCTTTAGCCACAGGAAGATACAGCGGATAACCGGAAATAGCTCTTGAAAATTATCGTAGTAAATCCTGAATTAATTTAGGGTAATTTATGCTTTTAAGTGATATAAAATATTTATTTTTGCTTTTCGAAAAATAGACACATACAACATATAATATGAGAACGATACAATTTAGAGAGGCCATTTGCGAAGCGATGAGCGAAGAAATGCGTCACGATGAGTCCATATACTTAATGGGTGAAGAAGTTGCAGAATATAATGGTGCTTACAAAGCATCTAAAGGAATGCTTGCTGAATTTGGCGAGAAAAGAGTTATTGATACTCCTATCGCAGAGCTTGGTTTTACTGGTATTGCAGTAGGATCAGCTATGAACGGATGCAGACCGATTGTGGAATACATGACGTTCAATTTTTGTTTAGTGGGGATTGACCAAATTATAAATAACGCTGCCAAAATGCGTCAAATGACCGGAGGACAATTTAATGTGCCAATCGTTTTTCGTGGTCCAACAGCTTCGGCAGGACAATTAGGAGCAACTCACTCACAAGCATTAGAAAACTGGTTTGCGAACACTCCAGGTCTTAAAGTGGTAGTTCCATCTACAGTTTATGATGCAAAAGGTTTGTTGAAAGCGGCTATTCGTGACAATGATCCTGTAATTTTCATGGAATCAGAACAAATGTATGGTGATAAAGGTGAAGTGCCAGATGGTGAATATACTATTCCACTTGGAGTTGCTGATATCAAACGTGAAGGTACGGATGTAACAATCGTTTCTTTTGGAAAAATTATTAAAGAAGCTCATATTGCTGCTGACGAATTAGCCAAAGAAGGAATTTCTTGTGAAATTATCGATTTGAGAACGGTACGTCCTATGGATTATGAGACGATTTTAACATCGGTTAAAAAAACGAACAGATTAGTAGTTCTTGAGGAAGCTTGGCCTTTTGCAAGTGTCGCTTCAGAAATTACTTATATTGTTCAAGAACGTGCTTTTGATTTCTTGGATGCGCCTATTCAACGTATCACAACTGCAGATACTCCAGCACCTTATTCTCCAGTATTATTGAAAGAGTGGTTGCCAAATGCAGGTGATGTTGTTAAAGCGGTTAAAAAAGTAATGTATAAAAAATAGATTTTTTTAGAATTTGATTTTTAGATAAACTTTAACAGTCGACGGTCTAAATTTCAAATAATCTAGATGTCTAAATACCTATATTTGAAACTTCATCAATTATTTAATTTGATGAAGTTTTTTTTTTGAATGATTATGAAAAAGAATCTCTTGTTTTTCCTGCTGTTGTTGGTATCAGCAACTGCTGTTTTTGCACAAACAAAAGTGAGTGGTGTTGTGTTGGATAAATCAAATCAACCCATTCCATTCGCTAATGTGGTTTTCAAAGATTCCAGCGAAGGAATTGTTACCAATGAAGATGGTCGATTCTATCTAGAATCCCAAAAAACATATACCACTTTAGTAATATCTTCAGTAGGTTTTTCTGAGAAGGAAATTATTTTAGACAAACCCGTAAATTATAATTTCAAGATTCAGTTAAGCGAAGCCGAAAGCTTAAGCGAAGTAGTTGTTTTTGCTGGTAAAACGTCCAAAAAAAATAATCCTGCGCTAGACATTCTTAGGAAAATTTGGGAAAGAAAACGTAAAAATGGGTTGTATCAGTTTGATCAATACCAGATGGAAAAGTATGAAAAAATAGAATTTGACATGAATTCTATTGATAGTGCTTTTATGAAAAGCAAGCTTTTTAAAGGGATGGAATTTATATTCGATCAAATGGACACTTCCAGAGTAACCGGGAAAACCTATTTGCCTATTTTTATAAATGAATCACTCAATGATGTTTATGGAGACAACAAATTAAAAAAGGTAAAAGAGAAAATAAAAGCTAATAAAACGTCCGGTTTTAATGGAAATCAACAGATTTTATCTTTTGTAAAAGACTTGTATTCCGATTATAATATCTATAATAATTACTTGACTTTTTTTGACAAAAGCTTTACCAGTCCGTTATCTAAAACAGGGATTGATGTTTATAATTATGTGTTGAAAGACAGCGCGTATATTGACAATAAATGGTGTTATAATATTGTTTTTTATCCAAGACGTAAAAACGAATTGACTTTCAAAGGGGATTTCTGGGTGAATGATTCCACATTTGCCATCAAGAAAATAAATATGGCGGTTACTAAAAGTGCCAATATCAACTGGGTAAAAGATATTTACTTAGAACAAGAATTTGAAGTATTAAGTGATTCGGTTTTCTTATTGACGAAGGATTATTTGATGTCGGACTTTGCTTTGAATAAAAAAGAAAATTCAAAAGGCGTTTATGGAAAACGAACTAGTTTTTATAGAAATCATCAATTTAATAAGGAGCAACCAGTAGCTTTTTATAAGGATGAGGTCAATTATATGGATGACGAAGTCTACAATAAATCTGATGAATACTGGAATGAAAATCGTTTTGAGAACTTAAGCAAGGATGAATTAGGCGTTTATAAAATGCTTGACACGTTGCAAACAGTAGATAAGTTTAAGCGATTGTATAGTTTGGTTTCTATTCTTGGAAGCGGTTATGTGGAGTTTAAAAACTTCGATTATGGGCCTGTTTTTTCCACATTTGGATACAATGAAGTCGAAGGAGTGCGATTGCGAGTAGGAGGAAGAACCTATTTTGGACCTAACGATCCTTGGCGTATTCAAGCCTACACGGCGTATGGATTTGATGATGATAAATTCAAATACGGACTTTCGGGAAAATGGATGGTCGACAAGAAAAACCGAATCATTTTGTCCGGAGGAAATAGGCGTGACATTGAACAAATAGGCGCCAGTTTAACCACTACCAACGATGTTTTGGGCAGAAGTTTTGCTTCGTCATCCGTGTTTTCGTCCGGTAGCAACGGGAAATTGACTAATATCAATTTGACCAATATGGCGATAGAAATGGAGCCCGTTAAAAATTTAATTTTCCAGGCTGGTATTTCGTACCGTACGCTGGAGTCCGCATCGCCAACTTTTAGTTTAGATTATTATACGGATATAGCAAACTCGATTACTAAAAGTGATGTCAAACAATCCGAAGCGAACTTTCAGATTGAGTATTCGCCAAAGCGAAAAACAATAGGTTTTGGGGTTGAAAGAAGCAATGTTGACAGTCCGTTTAGTCGTTTCTTTATTAATTACAGTCATGGATTCAAAGGGCTTTTGAACAGTGATTTTAAATATGATAAAGTACAATTGTATTACAAACAGCCCATAATTATAGGGCCTTTAGGAAGAACAAATATTATTATGGAAGTGGGGAAAACCTTTGGGAAAGTGCCGTTAGGATTGCTGAGCGTTATTCCTGGGAATCAGACTTATTTTACAATCGAAAACACATTTAGCAACCTTAATTTCTATGAATTTGTGTCAGACCAGTATGCTACTTTGCAGTGGAATCACAATTTCAATGGCCGAATTTTTTCCAGAATTCCGTTCATGCGTAAACTCAATTGGAGAGAAATTGTATCTGTAAAAGGGGTTTATGGAACCATTTCTGATGAAAATCGAGCGATTAATGCATCGGGTTTAATTTACAATGCACCTGAAAAAGGCTATTGGGAATACAGCGCCGGAATCGGGAATATCTTCAAAGTATTCCGCATCGATTTCTCTTGGCGAGGCAATTATCTCAACACGCCCGACACGAATCGTTTTACTGTAAAAGGATCGTTCGGGTTTAATTTTTAGGAGCTATTCCAGCTGTACACTATATCTTTTTATAAGGCGAAGAAAAATCGCCTTATAAAAAAGGATGTCGTTTCCATCTGGGCTAACAAAACATCAGATTATGCAAGAAGCTATCGACTACCTTTTAGAAAAAGATACCATTTTCAAGTCAATCATTGAAGAATACGGAATGCCAACCATTCCCAAACGACCACAAGGTTTTGAGACTTTGGTGTTGTTGATTTTGGAACAGCAAGTATCTATCGATTCTGCTAAAGCCACTTTTTTAAAAATAAAAGCCAGTCAAAAAGCCATAGCTCCTGAAATTCTTCTTCACGTATCGGACGAGGAATTTAGGAATCTTGGCGTAAGCCGACAAAAAACGTCTTATATCAAAGCTTTGGCAACAGCGATATTAAATAAAGAGCTAGATTTAGAAAGTTTACCAGCCAAAACGGCTCATCAAGTACGCGAAGAACTCATCAAAATCAAAGGAATAGGAAACTGGACCATTGATATTTACTTAATGTTTTGTCTGGAATCCCCTGATTTATTGCCTTTAGGAGATATTGCGGTCGTAAACACCATAAAGGAATTGCTGGATATTCACGATAAAGATGCTATGGAAATTCATGCAAAACAATGGAGTCCGTATCGTTCTTATGCAACCTATCTTTTGTGGCATCATTATTTAAAGAGACGAAATAGGACCGTGGTTTACTAAAGTACTCACTGTTAAAATTTAATCAAGAGATAACATGAATTTTTTATTGTAAAAAGGGATACTTTCCTTACTTTTGCACCCATAAATATAGATAAGAAAAACTAAAATGACTGCAGACAAATTAACAACTTTCGATGTCTTAATCGAAATACCAAGAGGAAGTAGAAATAAATACGAATATGATTTCGAAATAAAAAGAATGCGTTTTGACAGAATGTTATTCTCTTCCATGATGTACCCGGCTGATTACGGATTTATCCCAGAAACATTAGCATTAGACGGAGATCCATTAGATGTTTTGGTTTTGGTAAACGAACCAACTTTTCCTGGATGTGTAATGGAAGTAAAACCTATCGGTGTTTTCCACATGGCAGATGATAAAGGACCGGATGAAAAAGTAATTTGTGTTCCGGTTTCAGATCCAATCTGGAACTCTTTAAACGATTTGTCAGACATGAATCCTCATTTACTAAAAGAAATCGAACATTTCTTTCAGGTTTATAAAGATCTTGAAAACAAAACAGTCGATGTTGGTGGTTGGGGCGATGTAAACGAAGCGTACGCCATTATCAAAGAATGTACAAAGCGTTTTAATGATATTGAAAATAAACCAGAGGGATTATTTAGTATTAAATAATTTTACATCATAATTTTTACAAAAAGAGCAATATTCTGTTAAGAGTATTGCTTTTTTGTTTAAATTCGTTTCGTTACACTATTAATATTAACCAAAAACCAAACCAAAATTATGAATACAATAATGATTTATTTGCCAATAGCCATGGCATTTATTGGACTGGCATTTATGTTTACAAAACGTGCATGGGTTTTAAAACAAGATCCGGGTGACGGTAAGATGAAAGAGATTTCAGATTATATTTACGAAGGAGCCTTGGCTTTCTTAAAAGCAGAATATAGGTTATTGACTTTCTTTGTAATTGGAGCAAGTGTTGTTTTAGCCGGAATTTCATTTATCGTCCCTACTACACATATATTAATAGTAGTTGCTTTTATTTTTGGAGCTTTTTTCTCTGCTTTAGCGGGGAATATGGGAATGAAAATAGCAACAAAAACAAATGTTAGAACTACCCAAGCTGCACGTACGAGTTTGCCGCAAGCATTAAAAGTTTCTTTTGGCGGTGGAACCGTAATGGGATTAGGAGTTGCAGGTTTAGCCGTTTTAGGGCTGACCACTTTCTTTATTTTCTTCTTTCACTTTTTTATGAATGGAGTTTGGACTTCAACAGAAGATATGACCATTGTTCTGGAAACATTGGCCGGTTTTTCTCTTGGAGCAGAATCTATTGCTTTGTTTGCCAGAGTTGGTGGCGGAATTTATACAAAAGCTGCTGATGTTGGTGCTGATTTAGTGGGAAAAGTAGAAGCTGGAATACCCGAAGATGATCCTCGTAACCCCGCTACAATTGCAGATAATGTAGGTGATAATGTGGGTGATGTTGCCGGAATGGGAGCCGATTTATTTGGTTCTTATGTTGCGACAGTTTTAGCAGCTATGGTTCTTGGTAATTATGTTATCAAAGATATGGGCGGAAATATTCAAGATGCTTTTGGCGGAATAGGACCTATTTTATTACCGATGGCAATCGCCGGTTTTGGAATTTTATTCTCTATTATCGGAACGATGTTAGTGAAAATTACGGATGATAATGCAAAAGAAGCACATGTTCAAAAAGCGTTAAATATAGGAAACTGGGTTTCTATTCTATTAACGGCTGTCGCTTGTTTTTTCTTAGTACAATACATGTTGCCGGAAACCATGAAAATGGATTTCTTTGGAGAAGGGACTAAAGAAATTTCATCGATGCGCGTTTTCTATGCTACAATCGTCGGATTAGTGGTTGGGGCTGTTATCTCATCTGTTACTGAATATTATACAGGATTGGGTACAAAACCCGTTATGGCAATTGTTCAAAAATCTTCAACCGGAGCAGGAACAAACGTAATTGCAGGATTAGCGACAGGAATGATTTCTACATTTCCAACGGTTTTATTATTTGCGGCTGCGATTTGGATATCGTATGCTTTTGCAGGATTTTATGGTGTGGCTTTGGCTGCTTCGGCGATGATGGCAACAACAGCAATGCAATTGGCAATCGATGCTTTCGGACCAATATCCGATAACGCAGGAGGAATTGCTGAAATGAGCGAATTACCAAAAGAAGTGCGTACCAGAACTGATATCTTGGATTCTGTAGGGAATACAACAGCAGCAACGGGGAAAGGATTTGCTATCGCTTCGGCGGCATTAACTTCATTGGCATTATTTGCTGCGTATGTAACGTTTACAGGAATTGATGGAATCAATATTTTTAAAGCGCCTGTTTTAGCCATGTTATTTGTGGGCGGAATGATACCGGTAGTTTTCTCTGCTTTGGCAATGAATTCTGTGGGTAAAGCTGCGATGGACATGGTGTATGAAGTACGTCGTCAGTTTAGAGAGATTCCCGGAATTATGGAAGGAACCGGAAAACCGGAATATGCAAAATGTGTCGATATTTCTACAAAGGCTGCTTTGCGCGAAATGATGTTACCAGGAATTTTGACTATTGGTTTCCCAATTGCGATTGTTTTATTAGGGAAATTAGTGTATTCAGATAACAACCAATTAATTGCAGAAATGTTAGGTGGATATATGGCTGGAGTTACCGTTTCTGGTGTGCTTTGGGCTGTTTTTCAAAACAATGCAGGTGGTGCTTGGGACAACGCTAAAAAATCTTTTGAAGCAGGAGTTATGATTAATGGTGAAATGACATATAAAGGTTCTGATGCGCACAAAGCAGCGGTTACTGGAGATACAGTTGGAGATCCGTTCAAAGATACTTCTGGACCGTCGATGAATATTTTAATTAAATTGACGTGTTTGATAGGTTTAGTAATTGCTCCAATTTTAGGAAACGGAAGTCATACAATTTCTAATAAAGCAGCCTGTTGCGCAACAACTGAAATGTGTACTTCAATGTCTAAAGAAGAGTGTATTGCTCAAGGATGTGACAGTAAAACGTGTAAATTTATGAATGCAGCTGTAATGCCAAATCATATGATGTCTAAAGAAGTTTCTATCGAAAAAATAAATGTTGACGGAAAAGTAAAAGCTACTATTAAAACAAGTGTTAACGGAAAAGTAGATATTCAAACTTTTGAAGGAACTGATGAAGAAGTTCAGGCTAAGATTGATTCTTTGAAGTAATTAAAAATCTTGTAAATAATAAATGCCTCGCAATTGCGAGGCATTTATGTTTATATGTGTTTTTATCTCCAGTTTCTAATTCTTCTCCTTCGGAGAGTCCCGAAGCTTCGGGAGAGGAGAGGATTCTAAAACAACCCGTTCAATTCAGCATCGATACGGTTAAAAATATTTCCTAAATCTTCTGGATTGTCAACAAAATTTATGTTGTCAACGTCAATAATTAATAATTTTCCTTTGTCGTAGGTTTGAATCCAACCTTCATATCGTTCGTTCAAACGGCTCAAATAATCAATAGATATTGAGTTTTCGTATTCACGGCCACGTTTGTGTATTTGCCCCACTAAATTAGGTATAGAACTTCTTAAATAGATCAATAAATCAGGAGCTTTAACCGTAGATTCCATTAATTCAAAAAGAGAAGAATAATTCTGGAAATCACGATTGGTCATTAAACCCATTGCATATAAATTAGGAGCAAAAATATGTGCATCTTCATAAATAGTTCGGTCCTGAATGATTTTTTTACCGCTTTCGCGAATTTGCATCACCTGACGGAAACGGCTATTCAAGAAATAAATTTGTAAATTAAACGACCAACGTTCCATTTGATGGTAAAAATCGTCTAAGTATGGATTGTCAACTACATCTTCAAAATGCGGTTCCCACTTAAAATGTTTCGCTAATAATCGAGTTAAAGTTGTTTTTCCGGAACCTATATTTCCTGCTATTGCTATGTGCATTACGGTATTGTGATTTTATAATTTGTAATTCCTGCTGATGTAAAAATAGATAAAATTTGGTCCTTGTAATAGAATTTTTTAAACGTTTTTTCTGAAATTTCAATTTCAGTTTTTTTACCTTTTTCTAAATCATATAAAATCAAAACAGCGTCCTTAGAATAAAAAAATTGATTCTCATTGATAATTACAATGGAATCAAAATCAGGAATTATTCCTTTACTTATTATTTTTCCAAAAATGTCGCATACATACCAGTTGTTTTTATTGTCAACCCAATGAAAGACATTGAAATCTGAAGAATAACTCTTGATGCTTTCTGTAAAAGGAACTGAAATGGTCTTGTAATTATTACTTAAATAATCATAAAGTCCCAGTTGCAGATTCATGGTATTGTAAACCCACAATTGATTTTGAGAAGCTATTCCAATTGCAGTAGCCACAATAGGAATTGTATTTTCTGAAAAATTGATTTTTTGGGTTTCATTCAATTGATTGTCCAATACTATAACAGTGTTGAAATTCTCGTAAAACAAAACGATTTTAAGTGGATTTTGCAAGTCAACTTTGGTGATTTTACCCAAAGAAATATTTTTATATTCTAAAGTATCTAGCGTATTAATTTTAGAAAAAACATTGTTTTTAATGGTGTAATAAAAACCAAATGAATCGTATCCTAAAAACGCATCTCCATCAAAACGAATGGAATCAATTTTAAGGGGAGTCAGTTTTTGGTTTTGACTAAATACAACTGAAAACGAGGCGATAAAGAGTAAAAGCACTAATTTTTTCATGAAAGCGAAATTACAATTAAACCTTATACAATTATGATTGTCTTATTATTATTTTAACAGAATACTTGTAACAAAAATAGTATTTTTCAGTCTTATTTATCAAAATCCAATAGTATGTATAAAGTAATTTTCACATTAGTATTAGCAGTCGCATCATTCATGGGACTTCACGCTCAGGAATTTCAAGGAATGGCAGTTTACGAATCGAAAACCAGCACCTCCGATTTTAAAACGCGAATGGAAGGCAATAAGGAGATGACTCCGGATATGCAAAAAATGATTGAGGAAAGAATGAAAAAAATGTTCGAAAAAACATTCATTCTTAATTTTGATAAATCGGCATCAATATATAAAGAAGAAGAAAAACTCGATGCTCCCGGTCAAGGTGGCGGAGGAATGCGAATGATGATGTCTATGACCGGTGGTGGCGGAACGTATTATAAAAATGTAAAAGACAAATCATATACCGTTGATAAAGAGTTCATGGGGAAAGAGTTTCTTGTAAAAGATTCATTGCCTAATTTACAATGGAAAATGGAAGGTGAAACCCGAGTTATTGGTGGTTACAATTGTTTTAAAGCAACTGCGGTGCGTCCTGTAAGCAAAACAGATTTTAGAAATTTCAGACCAAAAAAAGAAGATGCCGCAACTACAAAACCAGCTGATGCCGCAAAGAAAACGAATCTTATGGATGAATTGGATATGCCTAAAGAAACTATAATTACAGCTTGGTATACTCCTGAAATTCCAGTCAATCAAGGGCCGGAAAACTACTGGGGATTGCCAGGTTTAATATTAGAAGTAAATGATGGTAAAACGGTTATTTTATGTTCAAAAGTAGTTCTGAATCCTAAAGTTAAAACCGAAATAAAAGCGGCAACGAAAGGAAAAGTAACCACTCAAAAAGAGTTTGACGAAATCGTATTGAAAAAAATGGAAGAGTTCAGAGAGATGAATCAAGGACGTGGCGGAAATGGTGGAATGAGAATGAGAATTGGAGGATAAAAAATAAGCCAAATTAGAGTTTAAAACCAATACTATAGATTTCATCCATAATTTCTAAATGAAAAATACAATACTAATTGCACTGTTTTTTATTACCTCAATTTCCTTTGCACAATCCGTTAAATTAGAAGGTCTCATAACCGATTCAAAAACAGTTGGTCTTGAAATGGCCAATGTGATGGCAGTAAATAAAGCCACAAAAGCTATGGATTCTTATGCCATAACAAATGATAAAGGAAAGTTTCTTCTTAATCTAAAACCAAATACAACGTATAGCTTAAAAATCAGTTATTTGGGAATGCAGAATAAAGAGCTGGAAATTACCACAACTTCAGAAAACAGCATTAAAAATATTGCATTAGAAGAAGGCGGAATTGAATTGGATGGTGTTGAAATTGTACGTGAAATGCCGGTTTCAATAAAAGGTGATACTATTGTTTATAATGCCGATTCTTTCAAATCTGGAACAGAACGGAAACTGGAAGATATTCTCAAAAAATTACCTGGAGTTGAGGTTAACGCTGATGGCGAAATCGAAGTTGAAGGGAAAAAAGTATCCAAATTAATGGTAGAGGGTAAAGACTTTTTTGATGGCGATACTAAGTTAGGCGTCAAAAATATTCCAGCAGATGCCATTGATAAAATCCAAGTATTGAGAAACTACAGCGAAATTGGTGCGTTAAAAGGAGTAGAGAACAATCAGGATAATGTTGCGATGAACATTAAACTAAAATCAGGAAAGAAAAATTTCTGGTTTGGGGATATGACCGCTGGAATTGGAGTGGCGCATGAGGAAAGTCGCTATTTGATTAATCCAAAATTGTTTTATTACAGTCCAAAATACAGTATCAATTTAATTACAAATTTTAATAATATTGGCGAATTGCCATTAACAGTTCAGGATTATTTTAAATTCACGGGCGGTTTTAGAGGAATGATGCAAAAAGGGGGTTCCAGTTTTAATGTGTCTTCGAATGATTTAGGAATTTCACTTTTAAGAAATAATAGAGCCAAGGAAATTGAGACAAAGTTTGGAGCTACAAATTTCTCCTACAATGTAAATAAAGCTTGGACGTTAAGCGGTTTTGGAATCCTTTCCTCTTCAGAAACAGATTTAGAAACAAAATCACAAACGAATATTTTACAGCCTAATTCTTCTGAAATTCTTTCTACAGAAAATCGTCAGGAAATAGCAAATCAAAAAAGTAATTTAGGATTGTTCAAATTGAGTTCTAGTTATAAACCAAGTGCGAGGCTTCAATTTGATTATGATGTTCTGACCAAGTTGTCCAAGCAAGATGAGAATAATTCACTTTTAAGAGAATCTATTGTAAGCAATAATGCTACAACTGAAAATATCAATACGTTAAAAAAACAAGACCCAATTTCGGTAAATCAGAACTTGAGTTTATATTATACGCAAAGCGATAAAAATATTTTTGCTTTCGAAATGCAACATTTGTACCAAGAGGAAGATCCTTTTTACAATGCTAATTTGCAATCGCAACCTTTTAATTTAGCTGATTATATTTCTGGTCAAAACAGAAATAACATCAATCAAAGTCGGTTTGTAAAAACCAGTAAGATTGACGCTAAATTGGATTATTATTACATGGTTACACCAAAAAGTAATATCAATGTTACTTTAGGAAATACGTACTCCCATCAAAATTTCAATTCCAATATTTTTCAGATTTTAGATAACGAAACGGTCAATACTTTAGACGATGTAGCGAATACAAATGATGTGAATTACAATTTCAATGATACGTTTTTAGGATTACATTATAAGATTTTGAGCGGGAAATTCACCTTTACACCAGGAGTAAGTTTGCATACCTATACTATGACAAATGAGCAATTAGGAAGCAGTAATGGTCAAAATTTCTTTAGAGCATTACCTGATTTCTTAGCGATTTATCAAATCAAAAAAGCGGAAACATTAACCTATAATTTTTCGTACACCAATAATTTTACGGATATCAATCAACTGGCTGAAGGATTTGTTTTGTCAAATTACAACAGCCTGACCAGAGGAAATCGACTTTTAGAGAACGCCACCGCACAAGTACATTCGTTACGCTACTTTAAATACAACATGTTTAATTTTGAAAACATTACCGCTTTTGTCAATTATTCCAGAAGAGTTGATGCGATAAAAACTCGAGCAGTATTCAACGGAGTCAATCAAACGTCATCTCCATTTAATTCTGATTTTGCAGATGAAACACTGTCAGGAAATGGTTCTTATGGACGTTCTTTTTTGAAAAATTATAAAGCCTCTTTGGGGGCCTCTCTCAATTGGTCTAAATTTAATAATATCCAGAATAATGTGCTGTCAACAAACGAGAGTTTTACCCAAAACTATACTTTGAAAGCATCGACGAATTATAAAAACATGCCTAATTTAGAGTTGGGATATAATATTGTAACCAACGATTATAATAATGCTACTTTTTACACAGAAAAGCCTTTTGCTAAACTGGATTATTTCTTTTTAAAGAGTTTTTCTTTTGTTGCTGAATATGAGTTTTATCATTATTATAACAACACTAAAACGGTCGATAATGAATATGATTTCTTAACCGCCAGTTTAATTTATCAAAAGAAAGGCAGCAAGTTAGAATATAAAGTAAGCGGAACTAATTTATTGAACACAACCTCATTAAATGACGATAATTTCAGTCAGTTTGCAACCAGAACCTCACAATACACCGTTCAGCCTCGGTATGTAATTTTTTCTTTAAAGTATAATTTGTAGTAGATTTGCCAGAAGATAAAAGGCCTTTGAAGTTCATTCTTCAAAGGCTTTTTTTTAGTTTTTAATTCCTACCAATACATCGATATGGAACTGATCGACCGTTTTTTTATTTCCTTTTCTTTTACCACTTACGTTTATATAGTATATTAAAATCGTGTATTTAGGAGTTTCAATTTTTTGTGTAATCTTGTGGTTCCAATTTTCTTTATAATCAAAATCGGGAGTTTGGCTGACAAAATCGACTATCTTCAACGGAACGATGTCCTGATTGATTTGTAAGTCTACTCCGTATTCTTTTTTAGTAGAAATAATAGAATAGGACTTATTGTCGATTGTAATACATTCGGTACATTCTAAATCTTCGCTATTTGCAATGGAAAAAGACACATCATAGCCTTGAATGTTTTCTATATTTTGATTGTTGTTTTCGTAAAAATTATAAAAATACTCGTTGTTGTTGTTGTTTATTTTTTGGTCATATTGAGCGCGATAATCGAGTCCCAGTGCTTTCATGATTTGGGAGGAATTTGGGTTTTTGTCCTTTTTAATCAAGGCAGTTAGTTTGTCTTTTGTAAATGGAAGAAGCGCTTCTAAACCATAGTTTTCTTCTAAGAAATCAACAATACTGCTTAAATCTTGCTCTTGTTCAAAAGTGAGTTTTTCCTTTTCTATTTTTTGCAAATAGGACTCAAATCTGGAAAGCTGACTGTTTTTGGATATAGAATCTGCACTTTGCGGTCCAATAATGGTAAGCAAAGCCGTTATGCACATCGTGATAGGAATAAATTTTATTTTAGGCTCTTTTTTGATTATAAAATAGGCTACTACAATGGTTAACCAAATTGATAATGCCAATACATAATAGCGCTCATGTGTGAATCCGTATAGGTGGATTCTATATAAAATAGCCCAAAACAACAATCCCAATAACGGGACTAATAAATAATAAAACCAATGGTTAAAGGTTCGCATCCAAAGATTTCCAGTTTCTTCGGCAATAGGATGCACTAGTAAAAAAGAAAGTATTCCAAAAATGGCAAAAACCAAAACGAGATTAGAAACCCAGCCCACAGGTAAAGAAAGTGTGACTAAAATTTTTGTTTCGTAACAAATCAAAATCACCAAATAAATGCTGATTAATGGAAGCAAAACATATTGAGTGAAATTTTTAAGACCTTTTGGATATTTTAAAATATGAGGAGACGATTCGTTGTTGGTTTCAGGAACGCCAGATAAAAAGAATATCGTATTAAATACCCCTGCGATGATAAAAAATAGGTGTAGGTATATTGTGTCATAAAAATCTACATTGAATAAATGGTGTACCGCTAAAATAGCCAAGGATAATCCGGAATACAACACAACGCTATACAAACTAGCGGTTAGAATACGAAGAAAAAGCTGTTTGTTGAATTCCCAGAATTCATCTTGCTCATAGGCTTTTGGTAAAAAACCAGCAAATGAAACCAGTAGATGCAAAGCAATATTAAGTACAAAAATTGCAATGCTTCAACCTCTGTTATTTTTTCCGAAAAGCTAAATATAAAAGCAGTTACTAATCCACCAAGTATTAGACTGATTAAAAATCGAATCCAACTGTTTTTGTGAGTCGCTGAGAAATATAAACTAACGGAAAGAAATAAAACCAAACACAGCGAGCAACACATGATGCTTTTAGTATAAAAATTCTCTATTGTATCATTTCTTTCTTCTGAGAGTATAATTGCGAATACCGTCCCTAAAATCGTTAGTATGGTTTCTAGCGGGAATCTGGAAATGGTTTTTTGTGAAGCTTGTAATACGCTTTGGAAAGAAGGGAATTTAGCCATGATTTTGGTAAATTATTTTTTACTAAGTAAAGAAAAATACCGCATATAGGCAAACAAAAACCCCGAAGTCGCAGTAACAGAATTCGGGGTTTGAATATGTATTAGATTTAAATTTTTAAGGTTCTAAAACCAAAATTACAATCCAAATGCTGTTTTAACTTGTTCTACAAAATCTAATTTTTCCCAAGTAAACAATTCAACAGTAACTGTTTTTTCGTTTCCACCTGGAGCAGAAAAAGTTTTAGTAACTGTTTCTGGAGTACGTCCCATGTGCCCGTAAGCAGCAGTTTCGCTATAGATTGGGTTTCTTAATTTCAAACGTTGCTCAATAAAGTACGGACGCATATCAAAAATAGCTTCTACTTTTTTAGCAATTTCACCATTAGTCAAGTTTACTTTTGATGTTCCGTAGGTATCAATAAAAATACCCATTGGTTTAGCCACACCAATCGCATAAGAAACCTGTACTAAAATCTCTTCAGCAACACCCGCTGCAACTAAGTTTTTAGCGATATGACGTGTAGCATAGGCCGCACTTCTATCTACTTTACTTGGATCTTTTCCAGAGAATGCACCACCACCGTGAGCACCTTTTCCACCGTAAGTGTCAACGATAATTTTTCTTCCTGTCAATCCAGTATCTCCGTGCGGTCCTCCAATTACGAATTTTCCGGTTGGGTTAATATGGTATTGGATTGCATCATTGAATAAATGTGCATGCGTTGGATTTTTTGCAATAATCCTTGGAATTAATATTTGAACGATGTCTTTTTTGATTTTTGCAAGCATTGTAGCTTCTTCGTCAAAATCATCATGTTGTGTTGAGATTACAATAGCATCAATACGAGTTGGTTTATTGTCATCGCTATATTCTAAAGTTACTTGTGATTTAGCATCAGGACGCAAATAGGTAATTTCGTTATTTTCACGTCTTAAAATGGCTAATTCTTGCAATAATTTATGAGATAAATCAAGTGCCAATGGCATATAATTTTCCGTTTCATTAGTAGCATAACCAAACATCATTCCTTGGTCACCAGCGCCTTGCTCTTCAGGATTTTTCCTGTCAACACCTTGATTAATGTCAGCAGATTGTTCGTGAATAGCTGAAAGAATTCCACAAGAATTGGCTTCAAACATGTATTCGCTTTTCGTGTAACCAATTTTCTTGATTACGTCACGAGCGATTTGTTGTACGTCTAAATAGGTATTTGATTTTACTTCACCAGCCAAAATTACCTGGCCAGTAGTTACTAAAGTTTCGCAAGCTACTTTTGAGTCAGCATCAAATGCCAAAAAATTATCAATTAATGCATCCGAAATTTGATCTGCAATTTTGTCTGGATGTCCTTCGCTTACAGATTCTGACGTAAATAAATAGGCCATAATAATTATTATTTTAAAATTAAGCGAGAAAAAATAATTGCTGAAAAGGACTAAAGAAGAGTTTCTGCTTTAGCATTTTTTCTACTGAAAAATTTTCAGTATTCATAATGAATTGATTTCATTATGAAGAGGTTGCAATCAGTTCAAATTTTTCCTCTTGTATTCGGGTGCAAATGTATGAAACCATTTTGAATTGCAAATTAATCTTAACTTTTTTTTTGCTGATAAATCTTTTCATCTACTCATATAAATATAAAAGGGAATGTGAGGCTGGATTTTCTTTGTGTTTTTTTTAAAACTTATTTGGAAAATTCAGAAATAGTTAGCATATTTGTTATAACAAAAAACGAAAGATGAAATTTAATGTGTGTAATATGTCAAAAGCCATTCAGGAAAAGTCCTGTGGGTCGTCTATTGCTTAAATTTAAATTAAAATTTATATAGCAAAAGCCTCCCAAGAAAATGGGAGGTTTTTTTTTTGAAATCTATTTAGTTGAAAACATAACAAGATTAATTATAGAATGAATAACCTGAAAATCCAGAATACAAATAATTTTAAAGTCAAAAATATGATTTGCGCCAATGCCATTATGTGCATTCGTGTCTGTTGATTCCAAAAGTATAAGTTTATAGCACAACTTAAAACCCTTTTGGATACGTATCTAAAAGGGTTTTTTCATTCAGATTAGTTTGGAAGTATAGAAACATTTCAGAAATCAAAAAATAATTTAAAACAAAACTAACATCGTAAATTCAAATAGTATGAGCACATTAAAAAATTTTCCGAAGAGATTACGGTTACTAAAAGGCTTTAGTATCAGAACCAAAACAGAAAAGGAAAACGATTCAAAAAATGAATTGACCAATCCAAGATTTGAAATATCAAAAAATGATCCTTTGGCGCAGAAAATAGTGCCGAGTTCATTACTGTTTCAAATGTATTCAAAAGAAAATGAAGAACTTTTTATTTAAAAAAGGGATAGTCATTTTAGCTTTTGAATCGCCGATAGTAAATCTCAAATTATGATTTCGACGAAAGATAAAACAATGCTATATTGTTTTATCTTTTGTCGGGATGATGATTCTGTATGATTTTTTCAAGTCAATTTGCAATAAATCAATTAGAACCAATTTGATAAAAATTTGGATGTTTAAAAAAATAGTAGTTAATTTGTGCCTTTAAGTTCAAAAACGTATTGAAATGTTATAAAGAAAGGCAGAGGGATTAGACCCGATGAAGCCTTAGCAACCCTTCGATTTATCGAAGAAGGTGCTGCATTCTACCTTTATTCTGTCCCGAAACTTCGGGATATTTCAGAATCTAAAGGAAAGATAACACAAAGAATTCTTCTAGTTCACTTCTAGCTTTCTTTCTAATATTTCCAGACACAAATCAAAAATCATAAAAGATTTGAAATTGGAAAATAAACCAACATCTATTACATTACAAAATTTCACCACCGAAAGTGGGGCTTTTTATGCTACCATAAACTTAAGTTTTCAAGTTTTTGGACCAGCTTTACATACAGCTCCAATCGTTTTGGTAAATCATGCATTGACTGGAAATTCACAAGTTGTGGGAGACAAAGGTTGGTGGAATGATTTAATTGGTGAAAACAAAACCATCGATACCAATAAATATACAATACTGGCTTTTAATGTTCCGGGAAATGGTTTTGATGATGCTATCATTGAAAATTATTCGGATTTTAATACCAGAGATATTGCCAGAATTTTTATTGAAGGCATTCATTTTCTTAAAATCAAACAGCTTTATGCCATTATTGGCGGTTCTGTTGGCGGAGGAATTGCTTGGGAATTGGTTGCATTGGAACCAAAAATCACACAACATTTAATTCCTATTGCAACCGATTGGAAATCGACAGACTGGTTAATTGCCAATTGCTTTTTGCAAGAGCAAATTCTCAAAAATTCTTCAAAACCTATTGAAGATGCTCGAATTCATGCCATGCTTTGCTACAGAACTCCCGAATCTTTTACTGCAAAATTCCAGAGAACTACTAATGAGGAATTAGCCATTTTCAATGTAGAAAGCTGGCTGAGTCATCATGGTAAAAAGCTTCAAAAACGTTTTCAAATTTCGTCTTATAAAATGATGAATCAATTGTTGAAAACGATAGATATTACCAGAAACAGCAATTCATTCGAAGAAGTGACATCAAAAATTGAAGCTGATATTCATATCATCGGAATCAATTCAGACTTGTTTTTTACTGCAAATGAAAATAAAGCCACTTTCGAGGAATTAAAAAAATATAAAAATAATGTTACCTATCAGGAAATAGTTTCCATTCACGGACATGACGCTTTTTTGATAGAATACAAACAATTAGACAATTTGCTTCAGGATATATTCTAAGCCAAAAAACACAACACAATGAAAATATTAAAATTTGGAGGTAAATCGTTATCGAATGGCGACGGAATAAATAAAGTGATTGCGATTATTACCGATAAAGTAAATCAAGGAGAAGAAATTGCAATTGTAGTATCAGCAAGAGGAAATGCTACGGATGAATTGGAAGAAATTTTAAGTATTGCTTCTAAAAACGGAGATTACAAACCGCTTTTTGAAGATTTCAAAAAGTACCAACAAGACGATTATCAAGACGTAGATTTGTCTGAGGAATTCAATGTTCTAGAAAAATTATTTGAAGGCGTAAGTTTAATTGGCGATTACAGCAACAAAATAAAAGACCAAATTTTATCAAAAGGAGAATTGCTTTCGGCAAAATTACTCACGGCTATTTTGGTTGAAAATGGCATAAATGCCCGTTTTGCCGATACAAGAGAATTGATAAAAACTGATTCTAAATTTGGTGATGCGCAACCTTTGGAACAAATTTCGAAGAAAAATGTCATCAATTATTTCAAACAAAACAACGGAACAACCGTGAATATTGTTACCGGTTTCATAGGTTCTAACAACAATAATGACACAACTACTTTAGGAAGAAACGGCAGTAATTATACCGCTTCTTTGATTGCGAATTATTTAAATGCAGACGAATTACAGAATTATACACACGTAGACGGAATTTACACCGCAAATCCTGACTTAGTACTTGATGCTAAAAAAATTGACCATTTGACTTTTAACGAGGCGAATGAGTTGGCTAATTTTGGTGCAACCATTCTTCATGCAAAGACTATTATTCCTTTACTGGAAAAAAATATTCCGCTACGTATTTTGAATACTTTCAATCATGAAAACAAAGGGACATTAATCACATCTAATTCTAACAAAGAAGGAATTAAAACGCTTTCGGTGCTTGAAAATGTATCTTTGGTGAACTTGGAAGGAAGAGGATTGCTAGGAAAAACGGGCGTTGATGCACGTATTTTCAGAGTGATGGGAGACAATGACATTAGCGTAAGCATCATTTCTCAAGGTTCTTCAGAAAGAGGAATTGGTTTGGTAGTTGCCGCTGATAAAGCGACTAAAGCAATGATCGAATTAGAAAAAGAATTCGAAAATGATTTCTATTCAAAAGATGTGAATAAAATCACGGTAACCGATAATGTTTCGGTGATTTCTATCATTGGCCAGGATTTGAGCACTTTTCACAAGCCTTATACGGCCTTGATAAAAAATAAAATTGTCCCAATTCTTTTTAATAATACTGTTACCGGTAAAAACGTGAGTTTGGTTGTAAAAAAATCCCAACTGAACAAAGCCTTAAATGTAATTCACGGTGAGATTTTTGGAGTTTCAAAGAAAATCAATATCGCTATTTTCGGACATGGATTAGTCGGTGGTACGTTGATAAACCAAATATTGGAATCGGCAGCAACCATCGAAAAACGAAAAGACATTAAGTTGAATGTTTTTGCTATTGCCAATTCAAGTAATGTACTTTTAAATAAAAACGGTGTTACTCCAAACTGGAAAAATGAAATCCAAAATAATGGCTTTTCTTATACTATCGATGATGTAATTGCTTACGCGAATGAGCATCACTTGGAGAATTTGATTGCGATTGATAACACGGCAAGTGCCACATTTGTTGAAAATTACATTCCTTTGGCAGAAAGCAGTTTTGATTTGATATCGTCTAATAAAGTGGCCAATACGTTAAGTTATAGTTTTTATAAAAAACTACGAAAAGTATTAGCAGATAATCAAAAGAGTTATCTTTATGAAACCAATGTTGGAGCGGGGTTACCGTTAATAGATACGATCAAATTATTGCACCTTTCTGGTGAAAATATCACTAAGATTAAAGGCGTTTTCTCTGGGACATTGAGTTATTTATTCAATAATTTTTCTGCAAAAGACGCTCCGTTTAGTGAAATATTGAAAGAAGCAATTGATAACGGATATACAGAGCCAGATCCAAGAGAAGATTTATGTGGGAATGATGTAGGTCGAAAATTATTGATTTTGGCAAGAGAATTAGACTTACAAAATGAGTTTGAAGAAATTGGTATTCAAAATTTAATTCCAGAACATTTACGTGAAGGTGATGTTTCTGATTTTTTAAATAAATTGAAGGAATTTGATCCAATTTATGCTAAAATAAAAGCCGAACAAAAGCCAAATCACGTTTTAAGGTACATAGGTGAATTGTCAGGCGATTTGCAAAATGATAAAGGAAATCTGGAAGTGAAACTGGTTTCTGTACCATCAGATACTGCTTTAGGCGGATTGAAAGGTTCGGATTCTTTCTTCGAAATTTACACGGAATCGTATGGCGACAGACCAATCGTGATTCAAGGCGCAGGCGCAGGATCAGCAGTAACGGCGAGAGGTGTTTTTGGAGATATTTTGAGATTATCGGATAAAGGGTAAAGATTTAAGATTGCAGATTTTTGAATTTAGATTTCAGATATAAAAAACAAAAATCCGTTTCATCTGCGTGCAATATAAATTATTAAAAAAAGGGACTGCCTCCAGTCTTGGCTCCCTTCCCTGTGGGGAGGGTTGGGGAGGGGAAAAATGAAAATAACACTAAACAGAGTAAATGACAATTTCCACTTTGAATTAAAAAACGAGCGTGGTCACATAGTAAATGTTGATAGCCGACCAGAATTTGGTGGAGACGATAAAGGTCCAAGTCCAATGGAATTAGTATTGATGGGTGTTGCGGGCTGCAGTGCCATTGATATGATTTCGATTTTAAAGAAGCAACGCCAAGAAATCACTTCTTTCAAAGCAGAGGTTGAAGGAGAGCGTGTGCAAGTAGGAGAAGCAAAACCATTCAAGGATATTACAGTAGTCTTCTTTTTGGAAGGTCCTATTAATGAAGAAAAAGCAGCTAGGGCGGCACAACTTTCTTTCGAAAAGTACTGTTCGGTTTCTAAAACATTAGAGCCAACAGCGACTATACATTACAAAGTAGTTTTGAATAATAAATCATTATAGTTTAATTAAAGATTGGATTTGAATATCCGAACAACTTTAAGTCTTAAACTTTAAACTAAAAATAAAATGAACGAACAAGAATTTGGTTTTGAAACTCAAGCCATACGCACCCAATTAGAAAGAACACAATTTCAAGAACACTCGGTTCCTTTATACTTAACATCAAGTTTTGTATTTGAGGATGCCGAAGATATGCGTGCTTCTTTTGCTGAGGAGAAGGATAGAAATATTTATAGTAGATACAGCAATCCCAATACCAATGAATTTATAGAGAAAATTTGTAAAATGGAAGGTGCTGAATCAGGTTTTGCTTTTGCTTCTGGAATGGCAGCAGTGTATTCAACCTTGGCAGCTTTATTGAAATCTGGAGATCATATTGTTTCTTCTAGTAGTGTTTTTGGGGCGACACATTCTTTATTTATCAATTATTTTCCAAAATGGAATATTGAAACCTCCTATTTTGATATTAATAAGCCAGAAACCATTGAAAGTTTTATTACACCAAATACAAAGATTCTTTTTGCTGAATCTCCAACCAATCCAGCGGTAGATATTATCGATTTGGAACTGTTAGGTACTATTGCCAAAAAACATAATTTGATTTTGATTATTGACAACTGTTTTGCGACACCTTATTTGCAGCAACCGATAAAATGGGGTGCACATTTAGTGGTACACTCAGCTACAAAATTAATGGACGGTCAAGGTAGAGTTTTGGGCGGAATAACTGTCGGTGATGCTGAATTGATTCAAAAAATCTATTTATTTTCTCGACTTACCGGTCCTTCCTTATCTCCATTTAATGCTTGGGTATTATCAAAAAGTTTAGAAACCTTAGCGATTCGTTTAGATAGACATTGTGAAAATGCCTTGAAAGTGGCTGAGTTTCTGGAAAGCCATCCCCAGGTTAATAAAGTGAAGTATCCTTTCTTGAAATCGCATCCGCAATACGAAATTGCTCAAAAGCAAATGAAATTAGGAGGCAACATCGTTGCATTTGAAATCAAAGGCGGAATTGAAGCGGGAAGAGCCTTTTTAGATAAAATAAAATTGTGTTCGCTTTCGCCAAATTTAGGAGATACCAGAACAATTGTTACGCATCCAGCATCTACAACTCACAGTAAATTAACTGTTGAAGAAAGATTAGCGGTGAGTATTACGGATGGTCTAGTGCGTGTTTCTGTAGGACTGGAAACAGTTAAAGATGTAATTGCTGATTTAGAACAGGCACTTTCGTAAAAATTTAGATTTCAGAATACCGATTTTTGATTGTAGATTTGAGGTCAATTAAAAATCGGTATTTTATATATCATTCATAAATATTTTTTCAAAATGCTTTCAAAGAAAACAAAATACGGAATAAAAGCATTGACTTTTTTGGCACGCCAGAAAGATCAAACGCCGATACAAATTGCTGAAATAGCAAAGAGTGAACATATTTCGATTAAGTTTTTGGAAAGTATTTTACTACTGTTACGCCATTCTGGTTTTTTAGGTGCCAAAAAAGGAAAAGGCGGAGGATATTATTTGATAAAAGATCCTAAGGAAATAAATATGGCTCATGTGTATCGAATTCTCGAGGGCCCAATTGCGTTACTTCCTTGTGCCAGTCATAATTTTTATGAGCCTTGTGATGACTGTACAGATGAATCCACTTGTGCGGTCCGTAAACTAATGACAGAGGTTCGTGACAATACGCTTATGATATTGGAAAACAATACGCTAGCAGATATCGCTTTTTAGACAATAAATCACAAAATAAATTTTGTAGTTAAGTAAAAAGTTCTACTTTTGCATAATAATCTACTATTCCGATGGGGTAATAGATATAAATAATTAAAACAGTTGAATTTTAAAAGCATGAGCAAAGAATTGAAAGCCATTAATATCAATGTAAAATCGGAAACGACTTTTAAAGAACGCTTGTGGGTTATTGTTCCGGTTGTCTTATTAGTAGGTTTAATTTCTACATTAGTGTACAATCATCATGCAGAATTTTCTTGGGATGGTTTCATAGCGGGATTTAATCAGGAGTTTTTAATCTTTTTCTGTATTGGGATATTTGCACAATTAGTAGATGGAACCTTAGGAATGGGGTATGGAGCGACTTCGACTTCTTTTTTATTGGCGTATGGAATTCCGCCTGCAATCAGCAGTACAGGTGTTCACGTTGCTGAAATGTTTACTACTGGAGCTTCTGCCATTTCTCATCATCGATTTGGGAATATTAATAAAAAACTAGTGAGACATTTGTTGATTCCGGGTGTTTTAGGTTCTATTGCAGGTGCTTATTTATTGTCGGATGTGATTGATGGAGATGCGATAAAGCCTTTTATAGCAGTGTATATGATTGCGCTGGCAGTTATAATTATTAGAAAAGCATTAAAAAAGAATATCATTAAAAAGAAAACTAAAAAATTAGGTGTTTTGGCTTCTTTTGGAGGTTTTATGGATGCTGTTGGTGGTGGTGGATGGGGGCCAATCGTGACTTCAACCTTACTTGGAAACGGCAGAAATCCTAGATACACTATCGGTTCTGTGAATGCAGCCGAGTTTGCAGTAGCTTTTGCAAGTGGTGTTACATTTATGCTTTTTGGAGGAATACAAGGATGGCAAGTGATTATAGGGTTGATTTTAGGTGGTGTGATTGCCGCTCCAATTGCCGCAATTTTAGTCAATAGAATAAAGAGAAAACCTATGATGATTTTGGTAGGGATTTTAATTATTATTTTGAGTTTAAAAACACTGTCTAAATTATTATAAAGAGAAACAATATTATGAGCATAGCAATAACCAATACTTTATTAGATAAAACAAAGGATTTTTCAATTGAAGAAACACTTTCGTTTTTAGCTAATGAATACAAAGATAAAGTGGTTTTTTCTACTTCTTTTGGGCAGGAAGATCAAGTAATAACAGCTTTAATTGGTCAAAATAATTTGCCAATTAACATTTTTACGTTGGATACTGGTAGATTATTTCAAGAAACGTATGATGTTTTCCATAAAACATTAAAAAAGTATAAAATCGATATTAAAACGTATTTCCCCGAAGCTTCTGAAGTAGAAAATTTGTTGAATCAAAAAGGGCCAAATAGCTTTTACGAATCGGTAGAGAATAGAAAGGAATGTTGTTTCATTCGAAAAGTAGCGCCTTTGACTAAAGCTTTGAAGGGAAATGACATTTGGATTACGGGTTTAAGAGCCGAGCAATCCGAAAACAGAAATGATTTGGCTTTTTTTGAATATGACGCACATTTTGATATCATCAAATTCAATCCGTTATTAAAATGGACTTTAGAAGAGGTTCAAAAATATATAGACGATAATAATGTGCCACAAAACACCTTGCATAAAAAAGGTTTTGTAAGCATTGGTTGTGCGCCTTGTACCAGAGCAATTGTGCCTGGAGAAGATATCAGAGCAGGAAGATGGTCTTGGGAATCGAGTCATAAAGAATGTGGCTTGCACCAGAAGTAATTTTAAATTATGAATTATAAATTATAAATGATTGTTGGAATCTTTAAATTTTTCAATCATTTAAATCTTTAAATTAAAAAAATGAGTACCATATTAAAAACAAACGCTTTAGAAAGCGAAGCGATATACATATTTAGAGAAGTTATTTCTCAGTTTGACAAGCCGGTTTTACTTTTCTCTGGTGGAAAAGATTCGATTACATTGGTGCGTTTAGCACAAAAAGCATTTTTTCCTGCTAAGATTCCTTTTCCATTGTTGCACGTAGATACCGGACATAATTTTCCTGAAACGATTGAATTCAGAGATAAATTGGTTGCTGAACTAGGATTGGAATTAATCGTTCGTAATGTGCAAGATGCTATTGACGAAGGTAAAGTCGTAGAAGAATCTGGGAAATATTCCAGCAGAAATAGTTTGCAAACGACAACACTTTTGGATGCAATCGAAGAATTCAAATTTGATGCTTGTATTGGTGGTGCGCGTCGTGATGAAGAAAAAGCAAGAGCTAAAGAACGTATTTTTTCTGTTCGTGATGATTTTGGTCAATGGGATGAGAAAAACCAACGTCCAGAATTGTTTGATATTTTGAACGGAAAAATTGAAAATGGTCAAAACGTTCGTGTTTTCCCAATTTCGAACTGGACTGAGCTTGATGTTTGGAGTTATATTGAGCAAGAGCAAATCGAAATTCCATCTATTTACTTTTCACACAAACGTAAAGTATTCTTGAGAGACGGTATGATTTGGTCTCATTCTCCATTTGTGTACCAAGAAGAAGATGAGGAAATTGAAGAAAGAATTGTTCGTTTTAGAACCGTTGGCGATATGAGTTGTACCGCGGCTGTTGATTCTTACGCAGCAACAATTCAAGAAGTAGTAGGCGAAATCAGATCTTCGACTATTTCAGAAAGAGGAGCCAGAATTGATGACAAACGTTCTGAAGCTGCAATGGAGAAAAGAAAACAACAAGGGTACTTTTAGAAAATAATTATAAGTTATGAATTTAAAATTATGAATTGTTCCGAGACATTTAAAATTTAAAATTCAACATTTAAAATAAAAAAATCAAATTTAGAAGTGTATGTAAGGTGTTTTGGGAAACTTGAAACCTTAAACTTTTAAACTTTAAACAAAATTCAGATGGAAGTTTTAAAAATAGCGACAGCAGGAAGTGTAGATGACGGAAAAAGTACCTTAATTGGAAGATTATTATACGATACAAAATCGTTGACTACAGATAAGATTGAAGCAATAGAAAAAAGCAGCAAGCAAAAAGGATACGATTATTTAGATTTTTCTTTGGCTACCGATGGTTTGGTTGCTGAGAGAGAGCAAGGAATCACGATTGATGTGGCACATATTTATTTTTCGACTGCCAAGAAAAGTTACATTATTGCCGATACCCCAGGTCACGTAGAATATACACGAAACATGGTTACGGGAGCTTCGACTTCGCAGGTTTCTATCATTTTGATTGATGCCCGTAAAGGAGTTATTGAGCAAACGTACCGTCACTTTTTCATCAATAATTTATTGAGAGTAAAAGAAGTGATTGTTGCGGTAAACAAAATGGATCTAGTTGATTATTCAGAAGAAGTATACAACAAAATCAAAGCTGATTTTCAGGAATTAAATAGCAAAAGTGCTTTTAAAGAGCAAAACGTAAGTTACATTCCGTTGAGTGCTATTAACGGAGGAAACGTTGCAGACAAATCAGAAAACATGCCTTGGTACACTGGACAAACGGTTTTGGAACATTTAGAAGCTTTAGAGCCAGAAGATGTTTTTGAAACAGGAAAAGCACGTTTCCCAGTTCAAACGGTTATCCGACCAAAAACGGAAGAGTATCATGACTTCAGAGGATATGCCGGAAAATTATACGGTAATAATATTAAAGTTGGAGATGCGGTAACCGTTCTTCCTTCTTTGACAGAATCTAAAGTGACTAATATTCACTTTTTTGACAAACAATTTGATGAAGCTACAGCAGGTTCTTCGATTACTTTGGAACTGGAAAATGATATCAATGTAACAAGAGGTGACATGATTGTAAAATCGAATGAGCTTCCCAGAATCGAAAAAGATATTAATACAACGATTTGTTGGATGGACAGCAAAAAGTTAGTTCCAGGTGCTAAATATTTGGTACAACATAATACCAACAGAGTTTTAGCAAAAATTGAAAGTGTGAAAAATGTAATCGCAACCGATTATTCTGGGGTAACGCCAGCAACTCAGTTGAGCATTAACGAAATTGGTGAAGTAAATATTAAATTGAGTAAAGCGTTGTATTTTGATGCCTACAACGACAACAAATCAAACGGCGCTTTTATTTTAATAGATGTTGCTACTAATACCACAGCGGGAGTTGGATTTATTCGTTAGTTTTTGGCTTAAGCCAAAAATAAAATCCAAACATAATTAATATCCAATAGCCTAAAGTCAAGAAAAGATGGAAAGTTTTAGAACCGAAATAGAAAATCCGATTGTCCAAAAAGACATTATCGATTTAGAAAGAAAAATTGCTTTATTCCGTGACGGAAAAATTGACGATGAGCGTTTCCGCAGCCTTCGTTTGGCCAGAGGAGTTTACGGTCAGCGTCAGGAAGGCGTACAAATGATTCGTATCAAATTGCCTTTTGGTAAAGTGTCCAGCGAACAACTGTTGCGTATTACTAAAGTTTCAGATGAGTATTCAACCGGACGTTTACACATTACTACACGTCAGGATATCCAAATTCACTATGTTAGTTTGGACAGAACGCCACAACTTTGGGCTGAACTGGAAAAAGATGATGTTACACTTCGTGAAGCTTGTGGAAATACTGTGAGAAATATTACGGCGAGCGAAACAGCAGGAATTGATTCAGAAGAACCTTTTGATGTTTCACCGTATGCTCACGCTTTGTTTCAGTTTTTATTAAGAAACCCCGTCAACCAAGAAATGGGTAGAAAAGTAAAGATTTCATTCTCTTCATCGGATAGAGATACCGCTTTGAGTTATTTGCATGATTTAGGATTTATACCAAAAATTGTAAATGGCGAAAGAGGATTCAAAGTTATGCTTGGTGGAGGATTAGGCTCACAGCCACACCACGCCGAATTGCTGTCCGAATTTATTCCGGTAAACCAAATTATTCCAACAACCGAAGGCGTTTTGAGAATTTTTGACCGCTACGGCGAAAGAGCGAAACGTTTGAAAGCACGTATGAAATTCCTAATCAAAGATTTGGGAAGAGACGAGTTTTTACGATTAGTGGAAGAAGAGAAAAAAGCCTTGTCTTACCAAACAGTTGAAATCGATACAACTGTTTTTGATGGTGCAATTCCAGCTCCTTTATTGGAAGCACCAAAAGTAGTAATCGAAGACACAGCAGCTTTCGAAGCTTGGAAAAAATCAAATGTAATCGCACAAAAACAAGCTGGTTATGTGGCGATTGGAATCAAAGTTTTATTGGGTGATATTTATACCGATAAAGCTAGAGCATTGGCAGAATTAATCAAAAATTATGCGGCTAATGAATTGCGTTTTTCTTTGAGACAGGATATTTTAATACGTCACGTAAAAGAAGAAAACCTACCGTTTTTCTACCAAGAATTAGCCAAATTAGATTTTGTGGCTTTGGGTTACAATACCATTTCAGATATTACAGCTTGTCCGGGAACAGATACGTGTAATTTAGGAATTGCAAGCAGCACCGGAATTGCAGTAGAACTAGAAAGAGTTTTAGAAACGGAATATCCACAATACAGCAACAATCAGGAAATCACGATTAAAATCAGTGGTTGTATGAATGCTTGTGGACAACATAATATGGCCGAAATTGGTTTCCAGGGAATGTCTATCAATTCAGGGAAATTAGTGGCGCCAGCACTTCAAGTGTTATTAGGCGGAGGAAATTTAGGAAATGGAAACGGAAGATTTTCTGATAAAGTAATAAAAATTCCAAGTAGAAGAGGACCTGATGCATTACGTTTCATCTTAAATGATTTTGAAGCGAACGGAAACGGACAATCATTTTTGAATTATTATGATGCCAAAGGGGAAAAATACTTCTATGAATTTTTGAAACCATTAGCCGATTTGACTAATCTTACCGAAGCTGATTTTGTAGATTGGGGAAATGCTGATAACTACGTGAAAGCTGTTGGAGTAGGAGAATGTGCTGGAGTTGTTATTGATTTAGTAGCTACTTTGATATTAGAAGCTAAAGATAAAATGACTTTTGCACAAGAAGCTTTTGATGAAGGAAAATGGGCTGATGCAATTTATTTGGCATACGCTGGATTTGTAAATGGAGCTAAAGCATTATTGCTTGCTGAAAACCAAAAAACAAACCACCATGCAGGAATCATCGATTTGTTTGACACGGTTTTCATCGAAAGCAATAAAATCGAGTTGGACTCAACGTTCAAAGATTTAGTATACCAAATCAGAGCGAATGAGCCTTCTGCGGAATTTGCACAAAAATACATTCAAGAAGGAGTTGCCTTTTTTGAAAACATAGAAAAATACAGAGCAAAAGATTTAGCTAATGCATAATACAGTACAACCCAAAGTAACTTTAGTAGGCGCTGGTCCTGGCGATCCGGATTTGCTTACTCTTAAAGGAGTAAAAGCACTTGCTGAAGCAAATGTGGTTTTGTATGATGCGCTGGCCAATGATGAAATAATGATTCATGCACCAAAAAATGCTATCAAAATATTTGTTGGTAAACGAAAAGGCTGTCATGAATATACACAAGACCAAATCAATCAGTTGATTGTTGATAATGCGCTTACCTATGGAAATGTCGTTCGATTAAAAGGTGGTGATCCATTTATTTTTGGTCGTGGAAGCGAAGAAATAGAATTCGCAGAAAGTTTTGGAATCCCTACATTTGTAGTACCCGGAATTTCATCATCGATAGCAGTTCCCGCTTATCAAGGAATTTCTTTGACAAAAAGAGGTGTTTCGGAAAGTTTTTGGGTAATTACGGGTACAACCTCTGATAGAAAATTGTCAAATGATGTGGCTTTAGCAGCGCAATCATCGGCAACTGTTGTGATTTTGATGGGAATGAGTAAATTATCACAAATTGTTTCATTATTCCAAAAGGAATCCAAAGGAGAAACTCCCGTTGCGATTATTCAAAACGGAACTACTCCACAAGAAAAAATTGGAGTTGGAACGATTGACACAATCCAAGAAGTGGTTATAGAAAACAAATTAAGTTCGCCAGCCATTATTGTGATTGGAGAAGTAGTCAAAGAAAGCAATAAATTGAAAGGGTTTTACGAAGAATTCATATCAAAAGAAATACAATAACATTGGAAAGGAACGAATTATATCCAATATTTTTAAAATTGCACAACCTCAATGTACTTATTGTAGGTGGAGGCAATGTGGGATTAGAAAAATTATCTTTCATGTTGAAATCGAGTCCGAATGCGAATGTTGAGGTAGTTGCCCCAAAGTTTTTACCAGAACTGGAAAGCTTAGCCGCAAAACATCCTTCGGTAAAATTAACCCATAAAAAGTTCAATCGCTGGATGCTTCGCAAACGCCACATGGTAATTGCCTGCACCGATGATTTAAAAGTAAATAAAAGAGTATACGATTTGTCCCGAAAAAGATTTTTAATTTGCAACATTGCTGATACACCGCCATTATGTGATTATTATTTGGGCGGAATTGTAACTAAAGGAAATGTGAAAATCGCTATTTCGACCAACGGAAAATCACCAACAACTGCCAAAAGATTACGGGAGTTTTTTGAAGAAATCATTCCGGACGATATCAATAAAATGGTCGAAAACCTGAATGAATATCGTAAAACGCTGAAAGGAAATTTCGAAGAAAAAGTTCAAAAGATGAATGAAATTACCGAGTCGTTGAAGAATAAAGAGCCAAGAGAATAGAATAAAGAGCAAAGAATTCAACTGATATTTATCATTTAAAGTAGTAAATATCAATCGTTAATTTGCAATTAAATAGTTTAGCACAATTACATTACATAAAGAATATAAAAATGATTAAAACAGACATACTTATAATAGGAGCCGGACCAACAGGTTTATTTGCAGTTTTTGAAGCAGGATTGTTAAAACTGAAATGTCATATTTTAGATGCTTTGCCACAAGCAGGCGGACAATTATCTGAATTATATCCTAAAAAACCGATTTATGATATCCCGGGATTTCCGGAAGTATTAGCAGGAGATTTAGTAGATAATCTAATGGAACAAATCAAGCAGTTCGAACCAGGATTCACTCTTGGTGAACGTGCTGAAACGATTGAAAAACAAGAAGACGGAAGTTTTATTGTGACTTCAAATAAAGGGAAAAGATTTCATGCGCCAGTAATTGCTATTGCTGGAGGATTAGGAAGTTTTGAGCCAAGAAAACCATTAATCGAAGACATCGAATTTTACGAAGACAAAGGAATTAAATACTTTATTAAAAACCCGGAAAAATTCAGAGACAAAAGAGTAGTGATTGCCGGAGGAGGAGATTCTGCTTTGGACTGGAGTATTTTCTTGTCGAATGTTGCTTCTGAGGTAACTTTGATTCACCGTAGAAACGAATTTAGAGGCGCTTTAGACTCTGTAGAAAAAGTACAGGAATTGAAGAACTCAGGAAAAATAAAAATGATTACACCGGCAGAAGTAGTTGGTTTAAACGGAGCCGAGCATTTAGAATCAATTGATATTGAAGAAAATGGAGCGCACAGAACTATTGCTACGGATTATTTTATTCCGCTTTTTGGATTAACACCAAAATTAGGTCCTATCGGAGACTGGGGATTAGACATTGAAAAAAATGCAATCAAAGTAAATAATGCATTGGATTACCAAACGAATATTCCTGGAATTTTCGCTATTGGTGACGTAAATACATATCCAGGCAAATTAAAATTGATTCTTTGTGGATTCCATGAAGCAACATTAATGTGTCAGGCAGCCTACCAAATCATCAATCCAGGTAAGAAATATGTATTGAAATATACTACAGTTTCAGGTGTTGACGGATTTGACGGAACTCGTAAAGAAGCTCCAAAAGCCGTTGTGAAAGCCATAGTTTAACAACTTAGCACAAACTAGTTAAAAAATATAGCGCTAATACTTGCAAGTATTAGCGCTATGTCTTTACTTTGCACTGTTCATATATTTATTGAAAGTTATCACGAAAGGCGGAGGGAAAGACCCAATGAAACCTTAGCAACCCTTTATCTTTAAAGAAGGTGCTACATTCTACTTTGTACTGAACCAATTTCAGTATTTAAGATAGATAACACACGAATACTCACTTAGTATTTCTCAAACCTTTTCTTGACAACATATATTTTTAGCCTGATGAATTAATTTCAGTATCAGGAGCGAACATTTGGCGTTTTTTTTGCCAATACCGTTCCCGCTTTCCGCTATATCTTTTTTTCTGTCCCGAACCGTCGGGACCAGAAAAAAAAGGATATCGCTTCAATCGGGGCTAAAGAGTTAAAATAGTGAACTTTTGTAATTAATAATAAGCGCTTAATACTTAGTATTGGCGAGAATAAAACAAAAGATGTCAACAATTCAAGAAGCAATTAAAAAAAACATACTCGTACTCGATGGAGCTATGGGAACCATGTTGCAACGTTACAATTTTTCAGAGGAAGATTTTAGAGGAGAACGATTCAAAGATTTTCCACATTCTTTAAAAGGGAATAACGATTTATTATCACTTACGCAACCACAAGCTATCAAAGCAGTTCATGCAGCTTATTTTGAAGCAGGAGCGGATATCGTTGAAACCAATACTTTCTCAGGAACTACAATTGGAATGGCAGATTACCATCTCGAAGATTTGGTATATGAACTCAACTACGAATCGGCACGAATTGCCCGTGAAGTAGCCGATGAATTTACAGCCAAAAATCCAGACAAACCTCGTTTTGTAGCCGGGTCAATAGGACCAACAAACAGAACGGCAAGCATGTCACCAGATGTAAATGATCCGGGATACAGAGCCGTAACTTTTGATGATTTGCGTATTGCTTACAAGCAACAAGTAGAAGCCTTAATTGACGGAGGAAGTGATTTACTTTTAGTAGAAACTATTTTCGACACGTTAAACGCAAAAGCAGCACTTTTCGCCATCGAAGAAGTCAAAGACGAACGCAATATCGACATTCCAATCATGGTTTCCGGAACCATTACCGATGCATCAGGAAGAACACTTTCAGGACAAACCGTGGAAGCTTTTTTGGTTTCGGTTTCACACATTCCATTGTTGAGCGTAGGTTTCAATTGTGCTTTGGGAGCTGATTTGTTGAAGCCCTATTTGCAAACTTTGTCGCAAAATACTTCCTTCAATGTGTCGGCACATCCTAATGCAGGATTGCCAAACGCTTTTGGAGAGTACGATGAAACACCAGAACAAATGCAAGCTTTCATCAAAGAATATTTAGACGATAATCTAGTAAATATCATAGGTGGTTGTTGCGGAACAACGCCAGAACACATCAAGTTGATTGCAGATATTGCTAAGGATTACAAACCAAGAGTATCAACAGCAACAATGTAAACGTAAAGATGCGCTTTACCGCGTCTGAATTATAGCCATGAATTCATTGTAATTATTGGTTTTGAGGCACAAAAAAATAAAAAATGGCACAAGCAGAAACTAGAAGAAACCTTGTATTATCGGGATTAGAGCCTTTAATCATTACGCCGGAAAGCGTATTTGTGAATATTGGTGAACGTACGAATGTTACAGGTTCTAGAAAATTCCTTCGATTAATCAAGGAAGAAAAATACGAAGAAGCACTCAGTATTGCTAAAGAGCAAGTAGAAGGTGGCGCGCAAATCATCGATATTAATATGGATGAAGGAATGCTGGATGGTGAATATGCCATGACAAAATTCCTGAATTTAATTGCTGCCGAACCGGATATTTCCAGAGTGCCAATCATGATTGACAGCTCAAAATGGGATATTATAGAAGCGGGGTTAAAAGTGGTTCAAGGAAAGAGTGTCGTAAATTCTATTTCTTTAAAGGAAGGAGAAGAACAATTTATTCATCACGCTAAATTGATTAAGCGATACGGAGCTGCGGCAATTATTATGGCTTTTGATGAGGTTGGTCAAGCGGATAATTATGAACGTCGAATAGAAATATGCCAACGTTCGTATGATATTTTGGTAAACAAAGTTGGTTTTCCTCCGCAAGACATCATTTTCGATTTAAATATATTCCCAGTGGCAACTGGAATGGAAGAACACCGCTTGAACGCATTGGATTTCTTTAGAGGAACCAAATGGGTTAGAGAAAATCTTCCTCATGCACATATCAGTGGTGGAGTAAGTAATGTTTCGTTTTCATTTAGAGGAAATGACACGGTTCGAGAAGCGATGCACTCAGTGTTTTTGTACCATGCGATTCAACATGGTATGACTATGGGAATCGTAAATCCGGAAATGCTTTCTATCTACGACGAAATTCCAAAAGATCTTTTAGAACGCGTTGAAGATGTTATTCTAAACAGACGCGATGATGCAACCGAGAGATTATTAGACTTTGCCGAAAATGTAAAAGGAGATGTAAAGAGTAATGAAAAAGCAGTCCAAGAATGGCGTTCAGGAACTGTTCAGGAACGATTGACGCACTCGTTAGTAAAAGGAGTAGATGAATTTATAGAAATCGATGTTGAAGAAGCCAGACAGGCAGCAACAAAACCTATTGAAGTTATCGAAATCAACTTAATGGCAGGAATGAATGTCGTGGGAGATTTATTTGGTTCGGGAAAAATGTTTTTGCCACAAGTGGTAAAATCAGCTCGTGTAATGAAGAAAGCGGTAGCTTATTTATTGCCATTTATTGAAGCCGAAAAAGATGGTGTTTCTAGCTTTGCAGGTCGTATCTTAATGGCGACGGTAAAAGGCGACGTACACGATATTGGAAAAAATATTGTTTCTGTTGTTTTGGCTTGTAACAATTACGAAATCATCGATTTAGGTGTCATGGTTGCTCCTGAGAAAATCATCGCGGCAGCAATAGAACACAACGTTGATATTATCGGTTTAAGCGGATTGATAACACCTTCGCTTGATGAAATGGTTTATCTCGCTAAAGAGTTAGACAAAAGAAATATAAAAATTCCGGTGATGATTGGTGGAGCAACGACCTCACGAGCGCACACTGCCGTGAAAATTGCACCACAATATAAATCGACTGTAATTCACGTAAATGATGCTTCGAGAGCCGTAACGGTTGCGGGAAATTTATTGAACAGTGAGAAAAAAATATATGCAAGTGACATCAGAGCAGAATATGATGCTTTTAGAGAAACATTTTTGAATCGTTCACGAGACAAAAATTTCTTGACAATTGAGCAAGCTCGTGTCAATAAACTGAAATTAGATTGGGATAATTACAACCCAATGAAACCTAATTTTATTGGAACAAAAACAATCGAAGTTGATTTGGATGTTTTGGTTCCTTATATTGACTGGACACCGTTTTTTAGAACATGGGAATTGTTCGGGAAATATCCTGCGATTCTTACTGATAATGTTGTAGGTGAACAAGCTACTTCAGTTTTTGCGGATGCCAAAGAAATGTTGGAAGTTATTTTGAAAGAAAAGAAATTGACTGCCAAAGGAATTTACGGAATCTTTCCTGCAAATCAAGTAAATGATGATGATATTGAATTGAGCGATGAAAGTGGAAAAGTATTAGAGAAATTCTTGACTCTGCGTCAGCAATCACAAAAAACCAAAGGTGCTCCAAATATCGCTTTATCTGATTTTATTGCTCCGAAAGACAGTGGTAAAACGGATTATATGGGTGCGTTTTGTGTAACGACCGGTTTTGGTGTGGATGAATGGGCGGCTGAATTCGAAAAAGATTTAGACGATTATAATTCGATTATGGTGAAAGCATTGGCGGATCGTTTTGCAGAAGCTTTCGCCGAATACCTTCACGAAAAAATCCGAAAGGAAATTTGGGGATACGCTGCTGATGAAAATTTATCTACCGAGGCAATGATTGAAGAGGTTTATAAAGGAATTCGCCCAGCACCGGGTTATCCGGCTTGTCCTGACCATTTAGAAAAACCTACGATTTGGAAATTACTAAATGTAGAACAAGAAATAGGTGTGACTTTAACGGAAAGTATGGCGATGTGGCCGGCTTCATCGGTTTCTGGATATTATTTTGGAAACCCGGAAAGTAAGTATTTTGGACTTGGAAAAATAAAAGAAGACCAAGTTATTGATTACGCCAAACGAAGAAGCGTTTCGACAGAAGTAGCCATGAAATGGTTGAACCCCAATATAGCAGATTAGGAATTTTGTTTAAAGTTTAAGGTTTCAAGTTCCTCGAGAGAACTTTAAACTTTAAACTTGGAACTTTAAACAAATAAAATGAAAGTAACACAGCATATAGAAGCAGCAAAAGGAGAAACTTTATTCTCTTTTGAAATTATTCCGCCTCAAAAAGGCAAAAGCATTCAGGAATTATACGATAATATTGATCCGTTGATGGAGTTCAAACCGCCATTTATCGACGTAACCACTTCTCGCGAAGAATTTATTTATGTAGATAAAGGGAATGGATTATTGGAAAAAAAACTTACCAGAATGCGTCCTGGAACTCTTGGGATTTGTGCTTCAATCAAGCATAAGTACAATGTAGATACAGTTCCTCATGTGCTTTGCGGTGGTTTTACCAAAGAAGAAACCGAATATTTATTAGTCGATTGTCATTATTTGGGAATTGATAATGTGATGGCTTTGCGTGGCGATGCGATGAAGGACGAGCAGTCTTTTGTTCCTAAACAAGGAGGAAATGATTTTGCTGTTGATTTGGTAAAACAAATTAACCAACTGAATTGCGGGAAGTACTTGCATGATGTGATGGATGTTGATAACAAAGCCAATTTTTGTATTGGAGTTGCGGGATACCCGGAGAAACATTTGGAATCTCCATCTTTAATTTCCGATTTGAAAAGATTGAAAGAAAAAGTAGATGCAGGTGCTGATTATGTGGTGACGCAAATGTTTTTTGATAATGCTAAATACTTTGAGTTTGTTGCTAAAGCCAGAGAAATGGGAATTACAGTTCCTATTATTCCAGGAATTAAACCAATCGCAGTACAAAGACATTTACAAGTATTGCCGCAAATTTTTCGAATTGATTTGCCTGAAGATTTAATTCATGCAGTTGATCAATGTAAAAACAATGCGGATATCAGACAAGTAGGAATAGAATGGGCGATTCAACAATCGTTAGAATTGAAAGCAGCCGGCGTTCCCGTTTTGCATTATTATTCTATGGGAAAATCAGAAAATATTAGACAAATTGCGAGTAAGATTTTTTAATTTTCAATCGTATTTCATAAAAAAAGCTCGTTTAAAATTGGATTTGAACGAGCTTTTTTGTTGTTGTAACTATTTCGTAATCTCTCTAAATACGGCCTCCAAATTTTTATTCTTCTGATTCAGCTGCAAGGTTTTTAAACCATTGGCATTTGCAAAATCAAAAACTGCCGGGCGCATGTCCTTATCCGCTTTGAAAGTCAATTCCCAAATCATATCGTGCGTATTTTTATAAGAAACAAGATTTTCAATTTTGGAAATAGCTTGTTCTTCTATTTTATAATCAAATTCTACTTCGATAACTTGTGCTGTATCTTCAGAAATTAAGTTGTCCAATTTTTTATCGGTAACAATTTTTCCGTTATTGATTATAATCACGCGGTCACAAATCGCTTCAACTTCTTGCATAATGTGCGTAGAAAGGAAAACCGTTTTGTCTTTTCCGACATTCTTAATCACATTACGAATTTCCATCAATTGGTTTGGGTCTAAACCTGTAGTTGGTTCATCAAGAATCAAGACGTCAGGATTGTGCAATAAAGCATTGGCAAGACCTACACGCTGGCGATATCCTTTAGATAATTGCCCTATTTTTTTATGACTTTCGGTACTTAAACCGGTCAATTGAATTACTTCTTCGATTCGGGATTTGGCTACTTTATACACATCAGCATTAAAAGCCAAATATTCCCTAACATACAAATCCAAATACAATGGATTGTGTTCTGGAAGATAACCAATAGAAAGTTGAACGGCTTTTTGTTGAGTGTTTACATCGTTTCCATTTACGATTGTTGAACCTTCATCGGCATTAATGTAGGTTGTCAATATTTTCATTAAAGTTGATTTTCCGGCTCCATTTGGACCTAAAAAACCAACGATTTCTCCTTTTTTTATAGAAAATGAAATGTTATCCAATGCTTTTTGGGCACCGTAACTTTTTGATATATTATTTACTTCTATTGACATGGAATTTTATTTGTTGCAAAAGTAAACAGAAAAAGCATTGATTTATTGTTTTTTGTAGCTCAATAGCTAAAAAGTCCTTTGTCAAAGTTTTACAAAGCGGGATGATATTCTATTTTAGATTTATATATTTACCCTAAACTATATAGATATGAATTTGAAAAATACACAATCGGGCAGTTTCTTGAAAAATTACAAAAGTATTTTATTGCTACTTGGCGGAATTCTGGCAGGAAGTATTTTGGGTTTAGTTTTTGGAAAAGGAGTAGAGGTGATTAAGCCTTTGGGCGATATATTTCTGAATTTATTGTTTACAGCAATTATCCCGTTGATTTTTTTTACGATCGCATCTTCGATTGCTAATTTAGAAAAATCAGAGAAACTAGGAAAATTGTTTGTCATTGTCATTGGAGTATTTTTAAGTACAGTACTGATTTCTGCTATTTTGATGATAGTTGGTGTATTGTTATTTCCCATTCAGCAAGATATTATCATTTCTAAAATCCCATTAGAAACTATTCAGGAAAGCACCACAGGTTCACAAATTACCCAGTTGCTTACAGCGGGAGATTTTTATGAGCTACTTTCTCGAAAAAGCATGTTGGCGCTCATCATATTCTCGTTTTTAATAGGATTTGCTAGTTTGCAATCGGGCGAAAAAGGGAAAGATTTCAGTCGGTTTTTGAATTCAGGCAATGAAGTGATGAAACAATTGTTACACATCATTATGAAAACGGCTCCAATAGGATTGGGAGCTTATTTTGCGTATCAAGTTGGGATTTTTGGACCGCAATTATTTGGTGCTTATGCAAAACCTTTGGGATTGTATTATGCGGTTTGTGCGTTTTATTTTGTAGTATTTTTTAGTTTGTACGCTTTTATCGCCGGAGGAAAATTAGGATTTAAAGTGTTTTGGAAAAATAATATTACACCTTCATTAACAGCTTTAGGAACGTGTAGCAGCATTGCGACAATTCCTGCCAATCTGGAAGGTGCTGAAAAAATGAATATTCCGACTCACATCAGGAATGTAGTTATTCCACTTGGCGCACCTTTGCATAAAGACGGTTCTAGTATGTCGTCCATTATAAAAATTGCAGTAATTTTTGCCATGTTTGGAAAAGATTTCACAGACCCCAATACCTTATTGATGGCTTTGGGAATTACAGTAATTGTTTCAGTAGTTGAAGGCGGAATTCCAAATGGAGGTTATATAGGAGAAATTCTGGCGATAACCGTTTATGGATTTCCTATGGAGCAGGCTTTGCCGGCTGCAATGATTGTGGGGACTTTGGTAGATCCAATGGCGACGTTGTTGAATGCGAATGGTGATTTAGTATCGGCAATGATGGTAACCCGAATTTCGGAAGGGAAAAAATGGCTTACTGAAAAATTAGTAGCGTAATTTGGTTTGAATTTAAGGGTGAAATTCTGGAAAAAGAATATTTCAATTTCTGAAAATCATAAAGACACGCTGATTAAAAAATATTTTAAAAGCCTTTTTTTAATTATTACATAATTAATAACCAGTTTTTTAGCGAATCCCTTTTTTGTTTAATAAATTCAGCTTTTTTTTTGGGTTAGCTAGAAATTATGTATACATTCGCAGAGTAATTAATACAAAAAAACAACAAGATGTTGAGTAACCGATTTTATTTTAGCAATTCTTATTATTTCTTCTGGAAAGTAGAAAGGGATTGTTGTATGGTTATTTGATTATAAAATTAAATTGATACTATAAATATACAATCCCGATGAAAATCGGGATTTTTTTTTGCTTAAAAAGGTGTAAAAATGAATGAAATAATTGGAATACAAGGGATAACGGGTTCTTTTCACCATCAGGTGGCGCAAGAATATTTCAGTCAGGCAGTTGCTGTCGATGAATGTTTGTCTTTTGAAGAATTAGTGGATAACCTGCTTTCAGGCAAATCAGATCAAGCGGTTATGGCGATAGAAAATTCTATTGCGGGTCCTATTATTCCAAATTACGCATTGATTGACAAAAACAATTTGCACATAATAGGAGAACATTATTTGAGAATTCATCAGAATTTAATGGCTTTAAAAGGTCAAACAATGGAAGATATTCTGGAAGTACATTCGCATCCTATGGCTATTTTACAATGTATGGAATTCCTGAAAAAATACCCAAACATAAAATTAGTCGAAGACAAAGATACTGCTGAAACGGCACGTAGAATTCAGGAAAAACAATTGAAAGGAATTGCCGCAATTGCCAGTAAAACCGCTTCGGAAATGTATGATTTAGAGATTTTGGCTCCGGAAATTCAAACAATTAAAAATAATATGACTCGTTTCGTGATTATCAAAAAGGACAATTCTTTTGTCCCGGAAAACGAAATAAACAGAGCGTCCATTAAATTCGAATTGGATCACAAACGTGGCAGTTTGGCTGCAGTACTAAATGTAATGAGCGATTGTAAATTGAATTTAACCAAAATTCAGTCGTTACCAAAAATAGAAACACCTTGGAAATATTCGTTTTTTGTGGATGTTACTTTCGAGAAATACGAGGATTATGCAAAAGCAAAGTCACTATTGATCATTATGGCGGAGTATTTCAAAGTGTTAGGCGAATATAAAAACACAAAATTATAATTAGTCGAAAGCTACAAAGTTACAAAGTCAAAAGAATCTTAAAATTTAAACATGATTACTACAGCAAAACGTCTCGATATAATTGAAGAATATTATTTCTCATCAAAATTGAGAGAAGTAAGACAACTGGCTTCTGAAGGGAAACCAATTATTAATATGGGAATTGGAAGTCCGGATTTACAACCGTCACAAGCAGTAATTGATGCAGTAGTTCTGGCAATGCAAGATGAAAATGCGCATCAATACCAAAGTTATCAAGGATTACCGGAATTGCGTCAAGGCATGGCTGATTTTTATAAAAATAATTACGGAGTTGTGTTGAATCCGGCTAACGAAATCTTGCCTTTGATGGGTTCCAAAGAGGGAATTATGCATATTTCGCTGGCTTTCTTGAATGAAGGCGATCAGGTGCTGATTCCAAATCCAGGATATCCAACATACACTTCGGTGACTAATTTAGTAGGAGCAGTTCCAGTTTATTATGACTTAAAAGAAGTGAATAATTGGGAACCGAATTTTGAAGCTTTGGAAAAACTGGATTTATCGAAAGTGAAAATAATGTGGATTGGTTATCCGCACATGCCAACAGGAGCAAGAGGAAGTTTAGAGTTGTTTTCAAGATTAGTGGCTTTCGCCAAAAAAAATAATATTTTATTAGTCAATGACAATCCGTATAGTTTTGTTTTAAATGACAATCCAATGAGTTTGTTGCAAGTGGAAGGCGCAAAAGATGTGGTTTTAGAATTGAATTCTTTGAGTAAGACTTTCAACATGGCGGGCTGGAGAGTTGGAATGCTTCTAGGAAATGCAGCTTGTATCGATGCAGTTTTAAAAGTAAAAAGCAACATGGACAGCGGAATGTTTTACGGGATTCAAAAGGGCGCAATTGAAGCATTGAAAAGTGACAAGACTTGGTTTGAATCGATGAATGCGATTTATAGAAAACGCAGAATTCTTACCGAACAACTGGCTGAGAAATTAGGTTGTAAAGTGTATAAGGAAGGTGTTGGATTATTTGTTTGGGCAAAATTGCCTGACGGGATTACATCAGCAGAGAAATTTATTGATGAAATTTTATATGACAAATCTATTTTCATTACACCGGGAACCATTTTTGGTTCTAATGGAGAAGGATACATACGATTTGCACTTTGTGTAAAAGAAGAAAAAGTACAGGAAGCTATAGAAAGATTTAGGAATTAGGATTTTTTGATTTAGGAATTCAAATTAATCCTAATTCGAAAATCCCGAATCCCAAATAATATAAAATATGAAAATATACGTAATTGGAATAGGATTAATAGGCGGTTCGATGGTATTGGACATTAAAACACTGCATCCTGAAGCCAAAATTTATGGAATTGATAGCAACGAAAGTCATTTGGCGGAAGCCATAGCTTTAGGAGTTGTGGATGCTGGTGCTACATTTGAAGATTTAGTGGATGCAGACTTTGTAATCGTCTCGGTTCCTGTTGATGTAGCGCTAATAGTATTGCCAAAAGTATTGGATGTTATTGGGGATAATACGATTGTTTTTGAAGTAGGTTCTACAAAAACTCCTATTTGTGAAGTGGTTGCCAATCATCCTAAAAGGCGGAATTTTATTGCCACACATCCTATTGCAGGAACAGAGTTTTCAGGACCTTCGGCGGCAATAAAAGGATTGTTTCAAGGGAAAACGAATATAATTTGTGAGGTCGAAAAAACAACTTTCAAGTTACAAGAAAAGGCGTTGGAACTTTTTACCGCAATGGGAATGAGAATACGTTATATGGATCCAAAATCACACGATAAACATATTGCTTATGTTTCGCATTTATCGCATATCAGTGCCTTTATGTTGGGAAAAACGGTAATCAATAAAGAGAAGGATGAACAGGATATTTTTGATATGGCAGGTTCCGGTTTTGAAAGCACAGTTCGATTAGCCAAAAGTTCCCCAGCAATGTGGACGCCAATTTTTAAACAGAATAAAAAGCATGTTGTAAAAACTTTGGAAGAATACATTTCGAATTTGTCAAAGTTTAAAGAATTATTAGAAAAGGAAGATTATGATGCGATTTACAATGAAATGCAAAGCGTCAATAAAATAAAGGAAATATTAAACGGAATGAACGTGAAAAAGTGATCAGTCACATTTTACAGTTAAAAAAGAACAACACAAAAAACTAAAAAAATAAAATTAGAAAAGATGGAAAACAAGAAAGAAATGAGAAATTGGTTGAATGAATTCAATTTAACTCATCCATTTGTGATCGCAGGACCTTGTAGTGCTGAAACAGAAGAACAAGTATTGAAAATTGCACATGAATTGAAAGATTCAGATGTAAGTGTTTTTAGAGCAGGAATTTGGAAACCAAGAACACGTCCGGGAGGATTTGAAGGTGTTGGTGAAATTGGATTGAAATGGTTAAAAAAAGCTAAAGAACAAACCGGATTGCTAATGGGAACGGAAGTGGCAAATGCTGCTCACGTAAAATTAGCTTTGGAATATGATATCGATGTATTATGGATTGGTGCCAGAACGACCGTAAATCCATTTGCAATGCAGGAAATTGCAGATGCTTTAGCGGGAACTAAAAAAATCGTATTGGTTAAGAATCCGGTAAATCCAGATTTGTCTTTATGGTTGGGTGGTGTTGAGCGTTTATACATGGCAGGAATTGAAAAATTAGGAGTAATTCACAGAGGTTTTTCTACATACGAAAAAACAAAATACAGAAATATTCCAGAATGGCAGATTGCTATCGAATTGCAAAATAAATTCCCTGATTTACCTTTAATCATTGACCCGTCTCATATTACAGGAGACCGTAAAATGATTCTTGAAGTAACGCAGGAAGCTTTGGATTTGAATTATGATGGTATGATTATCGAAACACATTACGATCCAGACAATGCTTGGAGTGATGCTGCACAACAAGTTACACCAGACGCTTTGAAACAAATTTTTATTGATTTGAAAGTGAGAAAAGTAAATGATGTATCTGATGAGTTTACTCAAAAAATGGCTAAGTTAAGAGCTAATATAGATGTTTTAGATGCTACTTTATTGGAATTATTAGGGAAGCGTATGAAGGTAGCAGACGAAATAGGTCAAGTGAAAAAAGATGCTAACGTTGCTGTATTGCAAAACAATCGTTGGAACGAAATTCTAGGAAAAATGATTTTAGAGGGTGAGAAAAAAGGATTGACTGAGGAATTTGTATTAAAAATGTTCAAAGCGATTCACCAAGAAAGTATTGGTCACCAAGAAAAAGTATTGAACGCATAATCATTGTTTTTTTTCAAAAAATAAATCCCTACAGCTTTTTTCAAAAGGTGTGGGGATTTTTTATTTATAGGTAGTTCAAAAACTTTAAACTTTATCCCGAAGTGTCGGGATAAACTTGAAACAAAATTTTACCTTTGCACCATGACAGGACTAGTATACAAATCTACAGGAAGTTGGTACACCGTAAAATCTGAACAAGGTGATTTTATCGAATGCCGTATGAAAGGGAAATTCCGAATTAAAGGAATCAAAAGTACCAATCCTATTGCTGTGGGCGATATTGTGGATTATGAACTCGAAGAATCCTCAGATACCGTTACGGGAACCATTCACAAGATTCACGACAGGAAGAATTATATCGTTCGGAAATCTGTGAATTTATCACATCAAATGCATATTATTGCGTCTAATATTGATAGGGTTTTCTTGTTGGTTACCATTAATAATCCGCCAACGACTTTTAATTTTATAGATCGTTTTCTGGTTACTGCCGAAGCATATGGAATTGAAACGATACTAGTTTTTAACAAAATAGATACGTTTGACGATGCTACGCTAGACGAACAATTGTATATGCAACATGTGTATCAGGAAATTGGATATAAATGTTTGCGCGTTTCTTCGACTGAAATGAAAGGAATTGAGGAATTGAAAGCAATGATGATTGGAAAAGTGAGTATGTTCTCTGGGCATTCCGGCGTTGGGAAATCAACATTGGTAAATGCAATGGAGCCTTCTTTACATTTAAAAACAAAAACAATTTCTGAAGCAAGCAAGCAAGGACAACACACGACAACTTTTGCCGAGATGTACGATTTGTCTTTTGATGCTAAAATTATTGACACACCAGGTATCAAAGGTTTTGGAATTGTAGACATGGAAAAAGAAGAAATTAGCGGCTATTTCCCTGAATTTTTCAAATTGAAAGAACAATGTAAATTTAATAATTGTTTGCATAAAGACGAACCGCATTGTGCTATTAAAACCGCATTAGAAAAAGACGAAATCGCTTGGTCCCGTTATAGAAGTTATCTTAAAATTCTGGAAGGCGATGATGAAAATTACCGTACTGATATTCATAATGAAGATAGGATAATTAGTGATAAAACGAGGGAATAACAATAGCAATTTCAAAAATCAATTTCAAAAATGAAAATCGTCCTTCAAAGGGTTTCCTCCGCCTCCGTAACTATAGACAATAAAATTGTAGCCGATATCCAAAAAGGACTATTGGTTTTAGTTGGTATTGAAGATGCCGATACTCAAGAAGATATAGATTGGCTGGTTAATAAGATTACTAACATCCGCATTTTTGGGGATGAAAATGATGTGATGAATTTATCTGTAAAGGATGTTGACGGAGATATTATTGTGGTTAGTCAATTTACATTGCATGCTTTTACAAAAAAAGGTAATCGTCCTTCCTATATTAAAGCTTCAAAACCAGAAGTGGCCATTCCATTGTATGAGAATTTTGTAAAAAAAATAGAAATAGAACTAGGTAAAAAAGTACAAACGGGAATCTTTGGTGCGGATATGAAAGTGCTTTTGCTGAATGATGGTCCTGTAACGATAGTAATTGACAGTAAAAATAGAGATTAAGTTTTCTTTAATCGAAAAATTCTTATATTTTTGATAAAAAGAATTTTATGATTTTTAAAAATATCTCTTTCCTATTTTTGTTTTTTACTTCTTTTATTTTTGCTCAAAAGATAGAATATAACTCTTTGAATATTTCCGATAGCTTAAAAGAAAATGCTAATGCTGTTGTTCGTCTAAATGAAATAGACATAGTTATTGCTTCACAAAGAAGCATGAATATCATAACTAAAAGAGTAGTTACGGTTCTAAATGAAAAAGGTCTTAGCGCAATTGATGCAATTGAAAGTTATGATAAAAGGACTAATATTAGAAATATCGAAGCTACTGTTTATGATATTTTAGGAAACGAAATCAAAAAAATTAAGCGTAAAGATTTCAAAGACCAAAGCGCAGTTGATGGTGGTACCCTTTTCTCGGATAACCGTTATCTTTATTTAGATTATACTCCCGTCCAATATCCATTTACAATAGTTTTTGATAGCGAGATAGAAACTTCTACTACTGCTTTTATTCCGAAATGGTATCCTTCAAGTGATTATTTTGTAAGTGTCGAAAAAAGTATTTTGAATGTAAAATATCCTGATAATTTAGGTTTTAAGAAAATGGAATTCAATTTTTCAAATTCCAAAATTGATAAAACTATTGATACTGCAACGCAACTTTCATATACTGCTACCAATATTCTGGCTCAAAAACAAGAAGATTACAGTCCGGTTTACAGTTCTATTTTTCCAAAAGTGATGATGGGATTAGAGTTGTTTCATTTAGAAGGAGTAGACGGAAATGCAAAGACTTGGAAGGAGTTTGGACAATGGTATTCTGATAAAATTTTATTGGGAACAACTGATTTACCAGATGAAACCAAAATGAAAGTAAAGGCCCTTGTTGGAGATGAAAAAGACCCAATTAAAAAAGCAAAATTAATTTACAATTTTGTACAACAAAAAGTAAGATATATCAGTATTCAAGTTGGAATTGGCGGATGGAAACCTATGCTTGCCAGTGATGTAGATCGTTTGGGATATGGAGATTGTAAAGCATTGACTAATTATACTAAGGCCTTACTGGATGTGGTAAATGTGCCATCTTATTATACTATTCTCTATGGAGATAGGAAAAAACTAAGCATTCAGTCTGATTTTGTATCTATGCAAGGAAATCACGTTATTTTGTCTATTCCAAATGGAAATAATTACACTTGGTTAGAATGTACCAGTCAAGATGATCCCTTTGGATATCAAGGTACTTTTACAGATGATAGAGAGGTTTTAGTAATAAAACCGGATGGAGGCGAGATTGTTAGAACCAAAGTTTATGAAGATAATGGAAACACTCAAATTAGTAAAGGAACATATGTTTTATCAACAAATGGAGATTTTTCTGGAAAAATTACAATTGCTTCGGAAGGATCACAATACAATCAAAAAGCGCTTATTGAAAATAGACAGCCAACCGAAAAAGAGGCGCATTATAAAGAGTATTGGGGACATATTAATAATTTGAAAATCAATAAAATATCATTTTCTAATGATAAAGATAAGATTCGTTTAACTGAAAATGTAGCTATAGAAGCTGTGAATTACGGAAGTCTTACCTCAAATAAGTTGATATTTGTTGTTAATGCCTTTAATAAAACAAATGCTTATGTCAAGAGAATAAGAAACCGTAAAAATCCTTTAGAGATACAAAGAGGTTTTTTGGACGAAGATGAGATAACTATAACTCTTCCTTCTGGTTTTTCTACTGAATTTTTACCTGAAAATTATGAACTGAGCAGTAAATTCGGTAATTATAAAACTGAGATTATAAAAACGGATGCCGCTAATTTGGTTTATAAAAGAACCTTATTTGTAAAAAAAGGTTTGTATTCGAACAAAGAATATGACGAATATCGTCTTTTTATAGAACAAATTTCAAAAAATGATAATGCCAAAATTATTCTAACCCAAAACCAATAAAACTATGAAATGGAACCAGTTTCTCATTATTCTTTTTTTTACTTTATTTTTTTTAAATACCAAAGCACAAACTTTTGAATTGGGTAAAGTTTCGATTGCGGAATTAGAAGAAAAAGAACATCCTAAAACCCCTTCGGCAGTAGCGGCGATATTATTCAAAAAGGGAAAGATGAGTATTGAATATACTAAAAGCGAAGGTTTTGTAATGATAACTGAGGTGAAAACCAGGATTAAGATTTATAAAAAAGAAGGTTATGATTGGGCAAATCAAAAAGTGCGCTACTATTTAGGAAATAATTCTAAAGAAAATATCTCTTTTACGGATGCTGTAACTTACAATTTACTAGATGGAAAAATAGAGAAGACGAAATTGAAAAGTGATGGAATATTTGATGAGACCATCAATAGGTTTTGGGGGCAGAAAAAGATAACAATGCCAAATGTAAAAGAAGGGACTGTAATAGAATTTCAGTACACAATTCGATCATTGAGTATTGGAATGCCGAGAGAGTATAGCTTCCAGACCACAATTCCGGTAAATTATTCAGAGTACAGGACTTTTATCCCACAATATTTTATTTATAATACCAATCAAAAAGGATTCATTTTTCCAAAAGTAACGGTAGAGAAAAAACCAAAAACAATTAAATTTTTGGACATGGAAAGTAAACAAGCTGGAACAAGCTCCAGTAATGTCAATACATCATTTTATGAAAGTACACTGGAATATGAAGAAACCAGAACCACTTATTTGGCAGAGAATTTACCGGCAATGGATGAAGAATCTTTTGTAAATAATATTGATAATTACACATCAAGTTTGGTACAGGAATTATCAATGACACAATACCCTAATCAGCCTTTGAAACCCTATTCGGTTGATTGGAAATCAGTAGTAAAGACAATTTATGAGTATGATGATTTTGGACCAGAATTGGATAAAACAGGTTATTTTGAAGATGATATAAATGCTTTAATCAAAGGGTTGAATACCCAAGAAGAAAAAATAGCAGCTATTTTTAATTACGTTAAATCTAGTGTAAAGTGGAATGATTATTATGGATATTCGTGTAATGATGGTGTGAAAAAAGCATATAAAGATAAAACAGGAAATGTAGCCGAAATTAACCTGATGCTTACTGCTATGTTGCGTTATGCTGGAATCAACGCTAATCCGGTATTGTTAAGTACACGTGCTAACGGAGTAGCATTATTTCCTAATAGAACAGCTTTTGATTATGTAATTGCAGCTGTAGAAATACAAGATGGCTTAATTTTATTGGATGCAACTGAGAAGTATTCGTTACCTAATGTTTTGCCATTAAGAGACCTGAACTGGTTTGGAAGGTTGATTAGAAAAGATAGAACATCTGTAGAAGTGGACTTGATGCCAAAAACACTTTCGAAAGAAATCATAAATACTAGTTTTGTTATCAATAGCAATGGTGTAATTACCGGGAAAGTTAGAAAGCAACTTACCGATCATGAGGCGCTTTATTTTAGACAAAAAAACATAATAACAAGTAAAGATAATTACTTGGAAGAATTAGAAAATAAAAACAATGCTATTGAAATAACAGATTATGTTAGAGAAAATGATTTGAACCTGGCTAAGCCAATTCTTGAAACATATACTTTTAAAGATTCCAAAGATTTTGAAAGTATAAATGGAAAAATCTATATAGCTCCATTATTGTTTTTGTCAACTAAAGTAAATCCTTTTAAACAGGAAGTAAGAGCATATCCGATTGATTTTGGTTATCCTATCGAGAATAAATATAATATTATGATAGAAATACCAGAAGGTTATGCTGTAGAATCTTTACCTGTTTCAATGAATATTGCTACGCCAGATAACATTGGAACATATAAATATATTATTGGGGCTACTGGAAATAAAATCCAAATTTCAATTACCTCTGATATTAACACAGCAATAGTTCCAGCGGATTATTATACTGCTTTAAAAGAATTCTTTCAGAAAATGATTGACAAGCAGAATGAAAAAATAGTACTTAAAAAAATGTAGTTAAATGAAAATAATCAAAGTTATAGCATCGTTATTTCTTGTTCTATTTGTTTTAGATACAAACGCACAAGAATTTAAATTAGGGAAAGTTTCAATAGAAGAACTCCAGGAAAAAAATAACCCGACAGATTCTACCGCCGTTGCTGCTATTCTGTTTGAAAAAGGAGCAGTTGATTTTGAATATAGTCAAGATGATGGTTTTAAGATGATTACAGAGGTTACAACTCGTATCAAAATTTATAAAAAAGAGGGATATGAGTGGGCAAATAAAGCAGTTAGTTATTACATAGGTTCAAATGCGAAAGAAGTAGTGTCTTTTTCAGATGTTGTTACTTATAATTTTATAGATGGCAAGATTGAGAAAACGAAACTAAAAAGTGATGGCGAGTTTGATGAAAAGGTAAATAAATATTGGGGTCAGAAAAAAATAACACTACCCAATGTAAAAGTTGGGTCCGTTGTAGAATTTAAGTACATAGTTCGTTCATCACGCTTTAGTGAGTTAACAGAGTGGAGTTTTCAATCGAGTATTCCCGTTAATTACTCTGAATTTAAAACTTTTATACCAGAGTATTTTGTGTACAATCCAAACATAAAAGGATTTATTTCTCCGAAAATCACCAAGGAGAGTAGCAGTAAGTCTTTAAGTTATTCTTATAGACCAAAAGCAAGTCCAGGAGAGAGATTGGGTAGTATTTCTACTCAAGAAAAGTTAGAATTTGTAGAAACTAGAACTGTTTATGTTGCAGAAAATCTTCCTGCTATGAAAGAGGAAGCTTATGTGAATAATATTGCAAACTACACTACAAGTGTTTCTCACGAACTTTCTGTTATAAAATTCCCGAATCAACCTTACAAGACGTTATCTGCCGATTGGGCATCAGTAACTAAAACAATTTATGATTATGATGATTTTGGGCCTGAATTGAATAAAACAGGGTATTTTGAGGAAGATTTAAAAGTTGTTATTGCAGGGCTTTCTTCACCTGAAGAAAAGTTTTTAGCAATTTTTAATTATGTAAAAGAAACTGTAAAATGGAATGATTATTATGGTTATTCCTGCAATGATGGGGTGAAAAAAGCATATAAAGACAAAACGGGTAATGTAGCCGAAATTAATCTGATGCTTACAGCCATGTTGCGTTATGCAGGATTAACTGCAAATCCTGTTTTAGTGAGTACTCGCTCTAACGGAATTGCACTGTTTCCTAATAGAACTGCTTTTAATTATGTTATTGCTGCAGTTGAAACGCCTAAAGGGTTGGTGTTGCTAGATGCTACGGATCGATTTTCAACTCCAAATGTTTTACCATTGAGGGCTTTGAATTGGGTAGGAAGATTGATACGCAATGACGGTACTTCTATAGAAGTAGATTTAATGGCGAAGGTCCCATCAAATGACGTAGTAATGATGAGCTATGAGATTGATATTAACGGACAAGTTTCTGGAAAGTTGAAACGTCAAAGAACAGATTATAATGCGATTATTTTTAGAGGAAATATCAAGAATGTTAAAGAAGATGCTTATCTTGAAAAATTAGAGAATGATAATAATAAAATAGAGATAAGTGAGTATTCAAGAACAAACGAAAATGATTTAAAGTTACCAATTGTGGAGAATTTTTCGTTTTCTGGTTCAAATTTTAGTGAGAACATTGGTGGTGCAATTTATATAAATCCAATGCTTTTTTTTGCTGTAGAACAAAATCCTTTTAAACAAGAAAATAGGGCTTATCCTGTAGATTATGGATTTCCTTTTATCGATAAATATAACATTACAATTAAAATCCCAGACGGTTATAAAGTCGAAACAATTCCTACTCCGCTACTTTTAAATATGGAGGATAATTTGGGAGGATTTAAATTTATGATAAATACATCTGGAAACTTGATTCAGTTAGTACTTACGCATCAAATAAACGTACCAATCGTTGTTGCAGATTATTATCCAATGTTGAAAGAGTTTTATCAAAAAATGATTGAAAAACAAAATGAGAGAATAGTATTAATTAAAATATAATCATGAACCTAAAAAATTCCCAACTCGACGTAGATACTTGGATCAAAGAACACGGCGTTCGTTATTTTAACGAATTGACCAATATGGCGCAACTTACTGAAGAAGTAGGTGAGGTAGCCCGAATTATTGCCCGCCGTTATGGAGAACAATCCGAAAAAGAAAGTGATAAAAACAAAGATCTTGGTGAAGAATTAGCTGATGTGGTTTTTGTAGTATTGTGTTTAGCAAATCAAACTGGAATCGATTTGCAGGCTGCTTTCGATAAAAAGATGGATTTAAAATCTATTCGAGACAAAGATCGTCACAAAAACAACGAAAAACTCAAATAATTTGTGAATTGTAAATTATGAATTGTGAGTGAGTAGTGGTAAATTGCGACCTTAAATTTTTTGAGTCGTAAGCGAAAGCTATAACTCATAACTCATAATTAAAAATATGAATTTACTGTTACAAACTTCCCATTCTAATTTACAAGCTCAAATTGCAGTTACCGGTTCAAAAAGCGAAACCAACAGACTATTATTATTGCAAGCTTTGTTTCCAAATATTACTTTGGCCAATACTTCTAATTCAGATGACAGTGAAGTGATGCAAAAAGCTTTAAAGGGAAATGAAGAAATAGTTGACATTCATCATGCGGGAACAGCGATGCGATTTCTAACGGCTTATTTTGCAGTAAACGAAGGTCGTGAAGTAATTTTAACTGGTTCTCAGCGAATGACAGAGCGTCCCATAAAAGTTTTGGTGGAAGCCTTGGAACAATTGGGTGCGAAAATCTCTTACGAGAAAGAAGTGGGTTATCCGCCAATTCGAATCAAAGGACAAAAAATCACAGCTTCTAAGGTTAATATTCCTGCAAATGTAAGCAGTCAATACATATCGGCATTGTTATTAGTGGCGCCAAAACTGGAAAATGGTATCGAAATCACTTTAGTAGGTGAGATTACTTCAGTTCCTTATATAAAAATGACATTGGCTTTGTTGAATGATTTGGATATTAAAACCAGTTTCGAAGGGAATGTAATTACCGTTTATCCAAAACAAGAAGTTGAAACGAAAGTAATGACCGTAGAATCCGATTGGAGTTCTGCATCGTACTTTTTTAGTTTGGCTGCTTTGGCTGAAAATGCCACTATTTCATTGACCAGTTATAAAAAAACCAGTTTACAAGGCGATTCGGCTTTGGTTGAAATCTACAAACAAATGGGAGTTGAAACGCATTTTGAAGAAAACAAAATGACGCTTACAAAACAAGTGGGTTTTAAACCCGAAACTTTAAACTTAGAATTAAATAATACGCCAGATATCGCTCAAACGATAGTGGTTACTTGCCTTGGACTAGGAATTGGTTGCCATCTTACTGGGCTTCACACCTTGAAAATTAAAGAAACTGACAGACTCGAAGCACTTAGAATTGAGTTAACAAAATTAGGAGCCAATATTTCAGTGACTAATGATAGCTTGACGCTTGTGGCTTCAAATGAAATCAATCACAATGTTAAAATCGCTACCTATAACGATCACAGAATGGCGATGGCATTTGCCCCATTAGCTTTAAAAGTGCCAATAATTAGCGAAAATGCCGAAGTAGTTTCTAAATCATACCCTGATTTTTGGGAAGACATGAAAAAATTAGATTTTAATGTATCTGAAATTACATCTTAATTCTCAATGTTTACGGGGCTAAAGCTTTGCTGCTTTGTTACTTTGCAATTTTGAAACTAAATTAAACAGCAAAACACTTGACAACGCCTATCTCACAATCGTATATTTGCACACGATTTAGAAGCATGACCTCAAAACTCACACTTCATAATCTATAACTCATAACTTTATCAAATGAAATTATCACATTTTCAATTCGATTTACCTAAAGAACTTCTTGCTGAATATCCGGCTGAAAACAGAGACGAAGCACGTCTAATGGTTATTGATCGTAAGAAAGGAACTATAGAGCATAAAATGTTCAAAGATGTTATCGATTATTTTGATGACGGCGATGTTTTAATTTTGAATAATACTAAGGTTTTTCCAGCGCGTTTGTATGGAAACAAAGAAAAAACTGGAGCAAGAATCGAAGTTTTTTTACTTAGAGAATTAAACTCTGAGCAAAGACTTTGGGATGTTTTAGTTGATCCGGCTCGTAAAATCAGAATTGGTAACAAACTATATTTTGGAGATGACGATTCGTTAGTAGCTGAGGTTATCGACAACACGACTTCTCGTGGAAGAACATTGCGTTTTCTTTACGACGGTTCTTATGAAGAATTCAGAAATAAATTAACAGAACTTGGAGAAACTCCAATCCCAAAATATATTTCTAGAGACGTAACCCCGGAAGATGCGGAACGTTACCAAACCATTTATGCTAAAGAAGAAGGAGCTGTTGCAGCGCCAACTGCAGGATTGCACTTCTCGAAACATTTATTAAAAAAACTGGAAATCAAAGGAATTAAATTTGCCGAAGTAACGCTTCACGTAGGTTTGGGAACTTTCAACCCAGTTGAGGTTGAGGATTTATCAAAACACAAAATGGATTCTGAGGAATTAAAAATTACTCAAGAAGCTTGTGATATTGTGAATGAAGCCAAAGCTAAAAAGAAACGTATTTGTACCGTAGGAACCACTTCTATGCGTGCCGTTGAAAGTTCAGTATCGTCACAAAACACTTTGAATCCTTTTGATGGATGGACAAATAAATTTGTTTTTCCTCCACATGATTTTACAATTCCAACGTGTATGATTACTAATTTCCACACGCCAAAATCAACTTTATTAATGATGGTTTCCGCATTTTGTGGACATGATTTAATGAAAAAAGCGTATGCGGAAGCTATCAAAGAAGAGTATAAATTCTATTCTTACGGTGACGCGATGTTAATCATCTAATCTGTCCCGAAACTTCGGGATAATCATATTCTAAATAACAGAATCTCGTCAGTAATGGCGAGATTTTTTTTTGTGTGTGCCCCAAGGGTCGGGCTGTACGCTGTATCTTTATTTTCTTAAAGAAAGAAAATAAAGGATGCCGCTTCCATCCCTCACACAAAACAATTTCGGGAGGATTTATGATTTGTATTCCTAATTCACTTGGTACACCAGTCGTACCGTAATATTAGCTGTTTTGTTTTTGGATTGCGTATTAAAGGAACCGCCATAAGAAAAATCTTCCGATGAGTTTTGACCCGTAATTTGAAAAACACCCATGTCTGATTTTTTTAGATTTCCTAAACTCGCATCTGCATTTTCAGCAATACTTTTAGCTCTGATACTGGCGTCTTTTGTAGCTTCGGCAATCATTTTTATTTTTAATTCGGCAAGTTTAGTGTAGTAATATTCAGGAGGAGACGAATAAAATTCCACACCAGAATTTATTAACTCACTAGATTGTCTGGATAATTCCTCAATTTTATTTACTTCCTTTGATTGGATGCTCACGCTTTGGGTTAAGGTAAATCCAGTAAAAATTTGCTGTCTTGTCGTTCCGTTTTCGTTAAAGGTAGTTTCAAAATCTTTATTGAAACTCACCGCTGAGAATACCATCTCATTCGGAGCAATTCCTTTGCCTGATAAATAACTTTTTATTTTCTCTCTGTCAGAATCCAATGCTGCGTAGGCTTCTTTCAATGTCACGCTTTTTTTAGAAAAAGAACCGTTCCAAACAATCAAATCCGAGACGAAATCTTTCTTTCCCGAGCCAGTAACACTTATGGTATCATTACTTTTATTTCGATTCTGAAAAGCATTCGAAAATAAATACGAGGAAATTACCAAGGCGATAGCAATAATAATAACGTTCAAACTGTTTTTAAGCATAGTTAGGAGTTTTAAATTCAATATAGTTAAATAACGAGTAGTTCCTTAATTCCGTATAGGAATCTGAAACTATTTTTTTGCATTCGAAAATTTAACTCTTTTATGGTATACCAATCAGTTAAAAGTCTTTTATCTATCGGTCCTTTTTTACTACTTTTACAAAACAAAATACAAATCATGACTTTCGAAAACACCCTTGAATTTGCAAAACAACTTGATTCACAAGATCAATTACATAAATACCAAGATGAATTTATTTTTCCCCAGGTAAATGGAAAAAAAGTAATTTATTTTACAGGAAATTCACTGGGATTACAACCCAAACGTACTAAAAATTATGTAGATGAGGTGATGAATGATTGGGCAAATCTCGCCGTTGAAGGTCATTTTTACAGTAATAAACCATGGTGGGATTACCACGAGCGATTTGCAAATCCGTTGAGTAAAATTGTGGGCGCGTTACCGAGTGAAGTTACTGTGATGAATACATTGACCGTAAATCTTCATTTGTTGATGGTTTCTTTTTACCGACCAACAAAGACAAGATATAAAATTATTTGCGAAGAAAAAGCATTTCCTTCGGATCAATATATGTTTCAAAGTCAGGTTCATTTTCATGGTTACAAACCAGAAGATGCGATTGTTGAAATCAAGCGTCGCGAAGGCGAACACAACATTCGCTTAGAAGATGTTTTGGCCAAAATTGATGAGGTAGGTGACGAGTTGGCTTTAGTTTTAATTGGCGGTGTTAATTATTACACAGGACAAGTTTTTGATATGAAAACCATAACTGCTGCTGGTCATAAAGCGGGTGCTTATGTGGGTTGGGATTTAGCGCATGCTGCAGGAAACATAAAACTGGAATTGCACGATTGGAATGTAGATTTTGCAGCTTGGTGCAGTTATAAATACATGAATTCAGGTCCTGGAAATGCTTCAGGATGTTTTATTCATGAAAAACACCACAACAATTCGGAGTTACCAAGATTTGCGGGTTGGTGGGGACACAATAAAGAACGTCGTTTCAAAATGGAACAAACTTTTGACCCAATTCATGGAGCCGATGGTTGGCAAATAAGTAATTTACCAGTGCTTTCTTTGGCACCTTATTTAGCATCGGTGGAAATGTTTGATGAAATAGGAATGGACGCTTTAATTCAAAAAAGAGATGCAATTACTTCGTATTTAGAATTCATTCTGCATGAAATAGACAAAGAAGTCGATAGTACTTTCGAAATTATTACACCGTCAAATCCATCAGAAAGAGCGTCACAATTATCAGTGCTACTGCATGGGGAAGGACGCAGTTTGTTTGATTATCTTATGAAAAATGGGGTGATTACGGATTGGCGTGAACCTAATGTAATTCGGTTAGCACCAGTTCCATTGTATTGTTCTTTTGAAGACATGTATCACTTTGGACAAATATTGAAATCGGGTATTCTAAAATAATTTAGACATTGAATTATATAAAAAATAGTTTAAATTGTATAAAGGTTATTGATAGTTTTACATGTTTCTTTGTAGCGTTATTAATTACAAAACTTAAAATTATGAAAGCATTATATTTTATACTAATAGCTGCAGTTGTTGTTTCTTGTCAAAATCAAGGAAAAATGGAAATTGAAAAAGCGAAACTAGCGACTGTAGATTCAATGAAAGTAGAAATTGAAAAACAAAGAGTTATTGATTCCATGCAGGTTGAAATGGCTAAAATTGAGGAAGCTAAAATTGAAACTCAAAAAGAAGTTGTTGTTGTCAATCAACCGGCTGCGACCACTACAACTACTACAACCACACAAAAGAAAGGTTGGAGTAGTACTGCTAAAGGTGCTGTAATTGGAGCTGGAGTTGGAGCTGCCACAGGTGCAATCATAAGTAAGAAAAAAGTTCAAGGAGCTATAATTGGTGGTGTTGCAGGTGCTGGTATTGGTGCGGGAACAGGAGCTATTATAGACGGAAGTAAAAAGGAATAAATTTATTCTTATAATGAAGAGTGTTTAAGTTCGTATAGAATTTAAGCACTCTTTTTATTTATGGATGTTTCAGTTTAATAGGAATCCATGTCTTGAATAATGGCATTGGCCTTAACTTTAATTTTATATAATTCTTCGGGATTCATTTTATTTAATAAATTCAACATCATTCCCATGCGTTGATTTCCCTTAAAATATTCTTTTTTCTCATCTAGAAAATTCCAATATAACGAATTGAAAGGACACGCTTTTTCTCCAAATTTTTCTTTTACATTGTAATGGCATTTGGCACAATTATTACTCATTTTATTGATGTAACTTCCGGAGGAAACATAGGGTTTTGTGGCTATAATTCCACCATCTGCATATTGTGACATACCTCGAGTGTTGGGCATTTCGACCCATTCAATAGCATCTATGTACACGCCAAGATACCAAGCGTCTACTTCATCAGGATGAATTTGTGTGAGTAGCGTAAAATTTCCAATTACCATCAGCCGCTGAATATGATGCGCGTAAGCTTCGTCTAAACTTTGATTGATAGCATGGCTCATACAATTCATCTTGGTTTTACCCGTCCAGAAAAAATCTGGTAATTTATTTGTGTTTTCCAAGATGTTCATTTGGGCATAATTGGGCATTTCTTTCCAATAAATTCCTCGGATGTATTCGCGCCAACCTAAAATTTGTCTTACGAATCCTTCGACTTGTGAGATAGTTATTTCAGTTTCATTTACATGATAAAAAGAAAGAACGGTTTCGATTACTTCTTTTGGCGAAAGCATTTTACTATTCATTGCAAAAGATAAACGGGAATGGAAAAGGAATTTTTCATCTGTATGCATCGCATCTTCGTAATCACCAAAATGTTTCAGCAGATTAGTGCAGAAATAATCTAAAACCTCCAATGATTGCTCACGCGAAGTAGGCCAACTGAAATTATCTGGATCGATGTTTCCAAAAGTCATGATTCCTGCTTCTTTGATTTGTGCAATAACTTCAGAAACATTGGTATGGAAATTTTTTTCTGAAGGAACCGGAACTTCACCTTTATATTTTTTGCGATTATCAGCATCAAAATTCCATTGATTGCCTAACGGAGTGCTTCCATCCATTAAAACATGGTGTTTTTTGCGCATGCTCCGATAAAAATTCTCCATTAATAACAACTTCTTTCCTTCAAAAAAATCAGAAAGTTCGTTACGCGTGGTGTAAAAATGTTCGGAGTTAAATGCCTCTGATTCGATTTTTAGATTGGAACAAATCGTTTTTAGTTGTTGGTCCAGGCGGTATTCATCGGGTAATTGATATTCGAATTTTTGAATTTTATATTTTTCAATACAAAAGGCAATGATTTTTTCTAAATTTTGTGGATTCTCAGCATCGGTAATTTGAAAATAGACTGCTTGATGTCCATTTTCTTTTATCGCTGTGTGAAAATTCCTCATCGACAGAAAAAACGCCACTACTTTTTGGATATGATGTTTTACATAATCCGTTTCCTGACGCATTTCGGTCAAAACATATATTGTGTTGTCATCACTTTCTTGAAACCAAGAGTGTTCTAAATTCAACTGATCACCAAGGATTAATCGCAGCTTTTTCATTTTTTATTTTTTGAAAAATGAAGTGGTTGGAATTTCTTTTCGAGCATATTGAAAACGATCCACTAATTTGGGTAAACAATACCCATCGAGTCCGTTTAGTGCCACAACATTTCCTTTGTCAATTTGTAGCCAGCCGTCTTTATTTTCTAATTCTTCTTCAAAAAATAAATTTTCGATTGACGCAATCACATGAATCGTATCATTTTCCTTGATGTAATATTCATTTACATACTTACAATACAATTGCACGGGACTTCCTTTTACAAATGGAATTTCTATATCATTTTTATATTCCTCTTCCAGATTGGTTTTGTCAAATTCAGAAATACCTAATTCATAATTTGCCGATGTATGGTGCGCATCTTCAATCATGTTTAACGTAATATGATTTACAGTAAAATAACCAGTTTCTCGGATGTTTTTATATGTGTCTCTTGGTACGGTTGTGGGTCTCATGATAAATCCTATCAAAGCAGGATTGCTTCCTAAATGCGTTACGCTGCTAAAAATAGCCACATTAGATTTTCCATCAAGGGATTTTGTAGCTAGAAGATTAGCTGATTTATAACCAGTGCAAGAATTAATTAAATTCAATCTTTCGACTTTCTCCATTTGAGAAATATCATCTCTAGAAATGTGTTTCATATCTTTTTAATTTGGAACAAATATACTTTTTGTTTAATTAATTTTAAAATAAATTAAACAAAATAATTGTATTTAATCGATTTTACTAAAACTACACTCGTTTAAATAAATTGTTTTAAATCATTTTCAAATCCTATATATTTGTTTATCAATTTATTTAAATATGAAAAAACTTAAAATAGTCCTTCTGACTTTACTTTCGGTAGTAGCCGTTTTAGCGGTAGCTTTAATTATTTATGGGTTTTATTTAAAACCAAAATACGAAGGCAAATTGCAACTGAAAAATATTCAAAAAGAAACAACAGTGTATTTTGATGAGTTTGGCGTTCCACATATTTATGCAACAAATTCAAAAGATGCGATGATGGCTTTGGGTTATGTGCATGCCCAAGATCGATTATGGCAAATGGAATTGATGCGTCGAATTGCACCGGGACGATTATCAGAAATTTTTGGTTCAGTGGCATTGAAAAACGATAAATTCTTTGCTGGATTGGGAATCGAAGAAGCTTCCTCCAAAGCAATCGCAGGCTTGGATAAAAACAGTCCAAGTTATCAATTGACGATGGCTTACTTAGATGGAATCAATCAATATATGGACGAAGGAACTACACCAATAGAATTCAGTTTGGTAGGCGTCAAAAAAGAGAAATTTACAATCAAAGACGTTTATAATATTTTTGGATACATGTCTTTTAGTTTTGCGATGGCTCAAAAATCAGATCCGTTATTTACTGATATTCGAAACAAATACGGAATGGAGTATCTCAAAGATTTTGGTATTGATGGTTCGTTTAATACCACCCGAATTAAAAATGCCAAAGAAACTGCTCAAGAATATAGCGCTATTTCAAAGTCAGTAGCCTCGATTTTAGATCAGTCTCCAATTTCTCCTTTTATAGGAAGTAACAGTTGGGTTATTGCTCCAAAGAAAACTAAAAACGGGAAAGTCATTTTTGCTAATGATCCACACATTGGGTTTTCGCAACCGGGAACTTGGTATGAAGCACATCTTGTAACGCCAGATTTTGAATTGTATGGTTGTTATCTGGCTGGAACTCCGTATCCTTTATTGGGGCACAATCGCGAGTATGCTTATGGTTTGACAATGTTTGAGAATGATGATATTGATTTGTACCAAGAGGAGAATAATCCAAATGATGCAAATGCTTATAAGACACCAACTGGTTTCAGTGCGTATGAAATTCGAAAAAAAACAATAAAAGTAAAAGATTCTGCTAATGTGGTTTTGAATGTAAAAGTGACTCGCCACGGGCCGGTTGTTAATGACTTGATTGATGGTTTAATAAAAGATAAACCTGTTGCAATGTCTTGGATTTATACGCAGCAACCCATACAAATTCTAGATGCTGTTTATCAACTTTCGCACGCTAAAAGTAAAGCCGATTTCCAGAAAGGGGTCAGTTTAATAGCGGCGCCAGGATTGAATGTGATGTATGGTGATGCCAAAGGAAATGTGGCTTGGTGGGCAACGGGAAAATTATACAAGCATAATGCGGACGTAAACCCTAATTTTATTTTGGATGGTGCCAGTGGTAAAGATGATATTAAAGAATATTTAGATTTTTCCAAAAATCCTTCGGCAGTAAATCCAAAATGGAATTATGTATATTCTGCTAATAATCAGCCGGAACCTATAGATGGATTTTTATATCCAGGTTATTACCTTCCTGAAGACAGAGCAAAAAGAATTACGCAGTTATTAGAGCCAAAATCAAATTGGGATAAAACTGCTGTTGGGGAAATGATTTTTGATAATACATCATCTGTTTCCCCGGAAGTAGTGAAGCAGTTAATCTCAAATTTGGACGAGAAATCACTTTCTGAAAACGAGAAAGAAGCTTTGACAGTTTTGAAAGAATGGAAAGGTTCGAATAACCTTGCTGATGTTGGGCCAACGATTTACAATAAATGGATTTTTAACTATTTGAAAAATACTTTCGAGGATGAACTTGGCGCCGCTAATTTCAAGCAATTTTTAGGAACTCATATTATGAAGCAAATTATCGCAAAGCAAATTGTTAATGCAACGTCACTTTGGTGGGATAATGTCAATACTAAAAACGAAAAAGAAACCCGAAGTAAAATTATATCACAATCGTTTAAAGAGTCGATTATAGCTTTAGAAGAACAATTGGGAGCGACAGTTACTGATTGGACTTGGAATAAAGTGCATACGGTAGAACATCAGCATCCGTTGGGGAAAGTGGCTGCTTTAAGAAGGATTTTCAATGTAGGTCCTTTTGAAGTTTCAGGTTCCACAGAAGTTATTAATAATTTGTTTTTTGATTTTACCGATGATGGAAATTATATCGTAAAAGGAGGTCCGTCAACGAGAAGGATTATTGATTTTTCGGATATAGAAAATAGCTGGAGTGTCCTACCTACAGGGCAATCGGGGAATCCTTTAAGCGCGCATTACAGTGATCAAGCGGAGCTTTACAATGCAGGAAAATTTAGAAGAATGATGCTGAACAAGGAGGAGATTGTTAGGACTTCAACAAAATTGATTTTTATTCCACGTAAAAATTAATAGTTTTAAAGTTCTTAGTCTAATAAAATCAGTAATTTTGCTTAACTTTTTATAAAAAATTAATGCAAATTCCAAAAAAAATAGCGGTTGTAGGTTCTGGATTAGTTGGATCTTTATTAGCTATTTACCTTCGCAAAGCTGGTCATACGGTTCATGTTTTCGATAGAAGCCCAGATATTAGACAAATTCAGTTTTCCGGTCGTTCTATTAATTTAGCTATGTCTAACCGAGGCTGGAAAGCGCTTGATGGCGTAGGAGTGGGTGATGCCGTGCGAGAAATTGCCATCCCGATGGATAAAAGGGCCATTCATCTTGTTGATAAACTTAATTTTCAAAATTATGGACAAGTAGGCGAATCTATTTACTCCATTTCCAGAGGGACTTTGAACAGGAAAATGATAGATTTGGCAGAAGCTGCAGGAGCTGAATTCTTTTTCGAACATAAAATCTGGGATGTAACCCTTGATGATGCTACTTTGCATATTGGAGAAACTGAAAGAGGTGCCTGGGAAGAAATGAAATACGATATGGTTTTTGGTGCTGATGGAGCTTTTTCCAGAATCCGCCATCGCATGCAACGTCAAAGCATGTTTGATTATTCCCAAGAATTTTTACCTATTGGATATAAGGAATTAAATATTCCTGCAAATTCGGATGCAACGCATAAACTAGACAAGAATTCATTTCATATTTGGCCGCGAGGTGAATATATGTTAATTGCATTACCTAATTTGGACGGAAGTTTTACCTGCACTTTGTTCATGCCTTTTGAAGGCGATAATTCTTTTGCTTCTTTGAAAGATCAAAAAGCGGTAGAAGCTTTTTTTGAAAAGAATTTACCGGATACTATTGATGTAATTCCAAAATTGACTGAGGATTTTTTTAAAAATCCAACAAGTACATTGGTGACCATGAAATGTTTTCCGTGGACTTATGAAGATAAAATTGCTTTAATAGGTGATGCTTGTCATGCCATTGTTCCATTTTACGGACAAGGAATGAATGCGGGCTTTGAGGATATTTCGATTCTTTATGATATGATTGAAAAGTATGGCGATGATTGGGAAACGATTTTCTCTGAATACCAAAAATCCCGTAAACCTAATGCTGATGCCATTGCAGAACTTTCCTATCGCAATTTTATGGAAATGAGTTCTAAAACGGCTGATGAGAAATTCTTGTTGCAAAAGAAAATAGAAAAATCATTTTCAGATAAATATCCTGAAAAATGGATTCCACTTTATAGTAGAGTTACCTTTAGTAATCGTCCTTATGCAGAAGCTTTGGCTATTGGAGATTATCAAAATGCTATTATGGAAGAAGTTTTGAAAATGGAGAATATTACTGAAATATGGGATTCAGAAGCTGTTGAAAATAAAATACTAGAGCTGTTGCGATAGTTTTTCCAAGTTACTCACTTGAATATTTACGATAGTATTTATTTTACTCACACTGTTTATTCTTCACGGTGAACTTTAGTAAAATCGAAAGCAGGTTTACAAATGGCAATATATTCACGAGGTTCGTCAAAAGGATTGGAATATTGCACCCGAGTATTTTTCTCAATTTTTATAGATTGACCCGCTTCAAGAATTACAATTTCATCTTCGATGATGAATTGCTTTTTTCCTTTTATGACATAGGTGTACTCTTCAAATTCTGGTATTTGAAAGGGTTCGCTCCATTTAGGCGGAGCAATCATATGGGCGATTGAAATTTCAGGATTGTTTGTGGTTGCAATTCCGTGATGTTCTTCTATCAATTTGCCATCAGTTGTTGGAACAACAAAAGGTGTTTTTTGAATAAAATATTTTTTCATTTTTAATGTTATTTTTTAAAATACCCTTTTAGAGGTTTAATTCTAAAAGGGTATTATACTTTATTTTTTAAACATTTTGGTTAATACACCAAAAGCACCTCTTATAAAAGTAGCACTTGTCAATACTTTTAAAACAGATTTCCCCACTACACTAGCGGTGCTTGGACCTTTACTTTCTTCTTTTTCAGATGCTTTTTCCTGTTCTTGCTCTGCAGCTTCTTCTTCAATAACGGTAATTTTTTTATTTAGCATTTCATAAGCGCTTTCGCGATCAATAAGTTCGCTATATTTTTTCACCAGTTTAGATTTGTTGTTGATTTCTTGAATCTCACTCTCGGTTAAAATATCCATTCGGCTCATAGGAGCACGCATCATTGTAGCTGCAAGTGGTGTTGGAATTCCTTTTTCATTCAGAGCTGTAACGAGCGCTTCACCAATTCCTAGGCTAGTTAAGATTTCATCAGTTTTATAAAATTCAGATGTAGGGTAATTATCTGCAGTTTGTTTGATGGCTTTTCGATCATTGGCAGTAAAAGCCCTCAAAGCATGTTGGATCTTTAAACCCAATTGCGCCAAAACACCACTTGGAATGTCCATTGGGTTTTGTGTGATAAAGTAAATTCCAATTCCCTTAGAACGAATTAGTTTTACTATCGTTTCTATTTGTTCTAATAATGCTTTGCTGGCTTCGTTGAAAATTAAATGAGCTTCATCAATAAAAATTACTAATTCTGGTTGATCCGAATCTCCTTTTTCAGGCATTTGCTGGTAAATTTCAGCTAATAAACTCAGCATAAATGTTGAAAATAGTTTTGGTTTGTCTTGAGTGTCGGTTAATCTTAAGATGTTGATGTATCCTTTTCCATTTTCGTCAATGCGCATTAAATCGTCAACTTCAAAAGACATTTCGCCAAAAAATAGTTCGGCACCTTGTTGTTCTAATTCTATTATCTTTCTAAGTATTGTACCCGTTGTTGAAGTGGAAATCTTACCATAGCTTTCCTCAATTTCGTCTTTTCCTTCTTCAGTGATATAATTAATTACTTTTTTGATGTCTTTTAAATCCAATAAAGGCATTTTATGATCATCGCAATATTTGAAAATAACAGAAACAACTCCAGCTTGGGTGTCATTTAAATTTAGAATTCGGGAAAATAAAACCGGTCCAAACTCAGAGATAGTAGCGCGAAGACGTACACCATTTTGTTCAGATAAACTCAATAATTCAACAGGAAAATTTGCCGTATTATAAGGGATGTTTATTTTAGCATGACGTTCGGTAATAAATGCTTTCTCTTCTCCTTCTTTTGCAATACCACTAAAATCTCCTTTTATATCCATCATCAATACCGGTATTCCAAAGGATGATAATTGTTCTGATAATACTTGTATGGTTTTGGTTTTTCCTGTTCCAGTTGCACCGGCAATTAATCCATGACGGTTTAATGTTTTTAGAGGTATTTTTACATGTACGTCAGCCAAAGCTTCTCCGTCTAATATGGCTCCCCCAAGAGTAATGCTTTCTCCTTTAGAACTATATCCGTCTGTAATTTGTTGTATGAAATCTGCTTTTCTGCTCATAATAAGTATAGATTTAAATCATTTGCAAGGTATTATTTTTTTTACAAAACCTGAAATTTTAGTGCATACTGCAGTTTTCCTGCTTTTTTATTGTTAATAGTATAAAATAATAGTTTTCTTGCTAAATAGTTTATTTTTGAAATATTGTGTTAATTATTCTTAAAAAAATATGGTATTTTATATAAAAAGGACTATTTGATTGTGTTTATTGATATAAATGTAAGCTAACAAATGGTGAATATGTTTTTGAAATAAATTTAATTATAATAAAATAAAAAAAAGTTTTTTTATTTAAACTAAAAATATAAATTTGCTCCACTACAAGTTTAATATAACTAAGATAATTTATTTAAAACTATTAAAATTAAAAAAAAATGGCAAACGTTAAAAAAGAAAAAGCGGCAAACGGAGGAGGAATGATTTCAGGAATCATTATTGTAGCATGTATTTTTGTTGGATGGTTAATTTGGAATTTCATAATGGGTAATGGCGCTAATTTCGAGGGCGGCGTTAATACAGGTCATCCATTACCTGGGAATATGTTAGCAATGGTTTACAAGGGAGGTCCTATTGTACCAGTATTGTTAGGATTATTGTTAATGGTTGTTGTGTTCTCATTTGAGCGTTATGCTGTAATTTCAAAAGCGGCTGGTACAGGAAATCTTGATCAATTCATGACAAGTGTACAAAAAGATATTAAAGCAGGTAATATTGAAGGAGCTATCGCTTCATGTGACAAACAAAAAGGTTCTGTTGCAAATCCAATAAAATCAGCTTTATTGAAATATCAAGAAGTTAAAAGAGAAGGTTTAGACAGCGAAGCTGCTGCAGAAACTATCCACAAAGAAATCGAAGAGGTTACTTCATTAGAAATGCCAATGTTAGAGAAGCACATGACTGTACTTTCTACAATGGTATCTTTAGGAACTCTTGCGGGATTATTAGGGACAGTAACAGGGATGATTAAAGCATTTAGTGCTTTATCTGCTGCTGGTACTCCGGATCAAGCTGCACTTGCAAATGGTATTTCTGAAGCATTGATTAATACAGCTACAGGAATTTCTACTTCAGCATTAGCAATTATCGCTTACAACTTTTTTACTTCTAAAATTGATACTTTGACTTACTCTATTGATGAGGCGGGTAATACAATTGTGAATACTTACAGACACTTCAGAAGTACACAAAAATAATTAATAATTTAATTTACAGGAAAATAGTGGTCTGAAAAGAAAGATCCTATTTTCTTGTAAATATAAAAAATAATATTGATGGCTATAAAAATGAAGAAAAAAGCAGGGTCTACCGATATGACTGCTATGTGTGATGTCGCTTTTCTTTTGTTGTCGTTCTTTGTAATGACAGCAACGGCTAAGATACCGGAAGCATTGCCAGTAGATACGCCTGCGTCAACGGTTCAATCTAAGTTGCCAGAAGATAATTTAGCTACTATAACTATTGGTAAAGGAAAAGTTTTCTACGACCTGAAAGGGAGAGAGGTTAGAAAAAGAGCTCTTGAGTTGATGGGACAAAAATATGGTGTTGAATTTACAGAAAGTGAATCTGAAACTTTTGGTTTAATGGAAGGTATTGGAGTTCCAATTTCAGGACTTAAACAATTGATTGCTATGAAAACTGCTGACAGAAGTAAGCCTGGTGTACAATCAGGGGTTCCTAAGGATTCACTAGATAATCAATTGAAAGAATGGATTTACAATTCTCGTATTGCAAATATTGATGTAAATGATAAAGAATTGCAAATTGCCATAAAAGGTGATGCGAAAGAAGAATATCCTGCTATCAAACAAGTAATGGATGTTTTACAAGATCAAAAAATCAATAGCTTTAACCTAGTTACTGGTTTAAGAGCAACAGATAAATAACTAAAAAAAATACACTAAAATGGCTGAATTAAATACTGGCGACGGTGGAGGCAAAAAAGGTGGAAAAGTAAGAAGTAAAAAATCAAATTCAAAAGTAGATTTAACTGCTATGGTGGATTTGGCATTCTTATTGATTACATTCTTTATGCTTACAACTACGTTGTCTAAACCGCAATCGATGCCTTTGGGTTTGCCAGATAAAGAAGATGATAAGACTAAGGATAAGCCAATCAAAGTTGACGAAAACCGCACACTAACGGTTTTATTAGGAGACAATGATAAAATGGTATATTATATGGGTTTATTAGCAACTCCAATTGCTGGTCCTAAAGATATTTCTTATGGTAAAGAAGGAATTCGTAAGGAATTATTGAAAAGAAAAAAATCAGTAGTTGAATACACTGGGAACAAAGACAAAGGTTTAATTGTAATTATCAAACCAAGTAAAAAATCAAATTATCGTAATTTAGTAGATATACTTGATGAGATGGCAATTGTAGGAGTACCTTCTAATGCAATTGTTAATGATTTTTCTCCAGAAGAACTAAAATTGTTAGAAAGTAAATAATATTCATATTTACTCTATAACCTAATAATTAAGAAAAATGAAATTAGATATATTCACAAACCAATGGCTTGATATTGTATTCGAAGGTCGTAATAAGGCTTATGGCGCTTACGAACTAAGAAAATCAAATAACAAGACTACTGTTAGAGCGCTTATCTTTGGTGCAATTATTTTTGCTATAGCAGTTAGTATGCCACTTATTTTAGGGTTATTGCCTGATTCTTCTGATGGTGATGATACTTTAGATACTAAAATTGTTAGTATCAAATTACCTCCTAAAAAAGAAGAAGTAAAAAAAGATGTTCCTCCACCACCTCCACCACCGCCAAAAGTAGATCAGGTAAAATTTGTTAAGCCTGTTGTTGCTAAAGCGGAAGAGGTAACCGAAGAACCACCTAAAACTGTCGAAATAAAAGATAAGAAATTAGGTGCAGAAACTATTAAAGGAGATCCTGATGCTGTCTTAACTGTTGAACCAGTAGGTACAGGAACTGCAGCTGTTGTAGAAGAGGTTGATAACCAAATTTATAACACTGCTGGTATTGAAGTTAAACCTGATTTTCCAGGTGGTATTGACAAGTTTTATAAATTTGTTGGTAATAACTATCAAACTCCAGAAGAAGAAGGATTAAAAGGTAAAGTTTATGTTACTTTTGTAGTTGAAAAAGATGGTTCATTAACTGATATCAAAGTAATTAGAGATATTGGTTACGGTACTGGAAAAGAGGCTATCCGTGTTTTGAAAAAATGTCCTAAATGGACTCCAGGTGAGCAAAATGGTAAAAAAGTTAGAGTACTTTATTCGCTTCCTATTACTATTCAATCTGCAGAATAATGTTAAATAACATACTTAATAATATTAAGAAGAAATCGCTTAAAGAGCGATTTCTTCTTGTTTTAGGAATTTTGTTTTTTCTAGTTTATCTTGTTTTAGGTTTATTTATTATCTTTATGAAGAATTTTCCTTTATCAATGACACCTACTTATAGAATAGCTTTTGGTGTTTTGCTTATTGTTTATGCCTCCTTTAGATTCTTCCGAATTATTAATGATAATAATAACTAGATCATGAAAAATCATTCTAAACTTTCTCTTTTTATTTTGTTTTTAGTAGCAGTATTGGTTTTTGCATGTAATCAAATATCAGATAAAAATGCTAAGGAAACTATTCTAAAAGGTTCGACGATCATTTATGTAGACGAAACCTTAGCACCTATTGTTGAAGATCAAGTTTCAGTATTTGAAAATGAATACGAAGCCAAAGTAACGCTTGTCGCTAAATCTGAATCTGAGACAGTCAACTCTTTATTTAAAGAAAAAGCAGCTATTGCTATTTTATCTAGAAATTTGTCTGCCGAAGAATTGAAGATTTTCAAACAAAGAAAAATTAATCCTAAAATAACTGTTTTTGCTACCGATGCTATAGCTTTTATAGGAAACAAAAGCAATAAAGATACGCTGGTTGCGTTACAAGATGTTATTAGTTTCATGCAAGGCAAGCCTGTTGCATCAATCAAAGGGTTGGTTTTTGATAATCTAAACTCAAGTACTGTTCGATATATGAATTCATTGGCAGGTATAAATGCTATTCCTGAAAATGGTGTTTTCTCATTTAAATCTAATGATGAAGTTATAAAGTATGTCTCAGAAAATGATGGTATGATTGGAGTAGTTGGTGTTAATTGGCTTTCACAACCTTTGCCAGCAATGCAAAAATACGTTGATAACGTTACCTCTTTAGGTGTTAAAGGTCTTAAAAGTGATAACTATTATATCCCATCGCAAAATAATATTGCAGAAGGAAAATACCCTTTGGCACGCGATTTGTATATAATCAATTGTCAAGGTTTTTCAGGTTTAGGAATGGGCTTTGCCTCATTTGTTGCTGGAGATGTCGGACAAAGAATAATTTTAAAATCTGGATTGCTACCGGTTCGTATTCCAACAAGAAAGTTTACAATAATTGGTAAAGACCAAAATGATAAAAAATAAATTAACTACAATTAAAATGAATAAATTTAAATTTTTTAGTGTTGCATTGTTGGCTTCCGCTTTTGCGAGTCAAGCACAAGATATTAATCAGGCAAAAAAGGCTGTCGATGCAGAGCAATTTGAAAGTGCTAAATCGATATTAAAATCGATTATCAAAGCAAAACCAAGTAATGGTGCAGCTTTCTTTACTTTAGGGAATGTATATCTTACTCAAAGTGTTGAGGATTCTGCTAAAATTTATTTTCAAAATGGATTAAATACATCTGAAGGGGCTAAATTAAATTATATTGGTTTAGGTCAAATGGATTTAGATAAAAATGATGTGACTGGAGCACAAGCTAAATTTGCTTTGGCTACTAAGGACATTAAAAAGAAAGACGTACAAGAGTATGTTTATATAGCAAGAGCTTACATGAATGTTGCGAAACCAGATTATAAAAGTGCAATTGCTATCTTGAACCGTGCTGTGATAAACAATCCTCAAGATGCTCAATTACAACTAGCATTAGGAGACGCTTATTATGGTGATGGTAAACAAAATGAAGCTTATGTAGCGTATAGAAGTGCTTTTCAAGCAGATAATACTTTACTAAGAGCTAAAATGCAATTGGGTGTTTTGTTGAAAGGCGCTAAATCGTATGACGAAGCTTTGAAAGCTTACAATGAAGTTATCGCTATAAACCCTAATTATGGTCCTGTTTATAGAGAACTAGCTGAAACATATTATAAAATTGCACGTAACAAACCGTCTCAAGCTGCTGCAAACTATAAAACTGCGATAGGATATTACGATAAATACATGTCTTTGACAGATTATTCTATTCACTCAAGAATGCGTCGTGCTGACTTCCTTATCTTGGTAGAAGATTATGCCGCTCTAGAAGTTGAAGCTAATAAAATGATTGAATTAGATAAAGTTAATCCAAGAATCTATCGTTATTTAGGATATGCTGCTTATAAAAATGGAAATGTTGATGTTGCTATTAAGTCATTGGAAAGTTTCATCACTGCTCCAGGAAATAAAGCCATTGCTTTAGATTATTTATATTTAGGTCTAACAAAAATTAAAAAAGGAACTAGTGCTGATGGATTGTCAATTGATGCAGCTGCTTTTAATGCTGGATTAGTAGATATTAAAAAGGCTGTTGAAATGGAACCTTTGGCAGTTCAAGATTTAAGTGAAGTTGGTAAAAAATTATTTACCCAAAAACTATATAAAGAAGCTGCTTCTATTTTTGAATTTGGTTCTAATATTGCAGATTCTAAAACATATCTTGATGATAATGTTTATTATGGTTTAGCAAATTATTATGCTAATAATGGTAAAGATGTAAAACCAGATGTTATAGCTTTGCAAAAAGCAGATGCTGCTTTCGAAAGAGTATTAGTAGCATCTCCTGCATATCATGAAGCATATCTTTACAGAGCTAGAACGAATAGATTGCTTGAAAAAGATGATGTTATGACTAAGAATTATGAGGATTATGTTGCTAAAGTTACAGCTTTAGGTGCAGAAGAAACAGCTAAACCTGCTGTTAAAGCTAAAATTATTGAGTCATACAATAATATTGCTGCTAATTATGCTAATACTGATAAAGCGAAAGCAATGGATTATTTCAGAAAAACATTAGCTCTTGATCCTGCTAATGCTTACGCAACTGAATCAATGAAAACATTGAAATAAGATACTTGTTTCTTCATATTATAAACCGATAGTTTTTTAACTATCGGTTTTTTGTTTTTAATAGTATTTGAAATTTTAAAATAATAGGGTTGAATTCTGTTTGTAAAATCATTGCAAGCAATTAAATAGCAACCGTGAATTTTGGTTCTTCAAAGTTTATTGTTTTAGTTTCTGTTTTCAAATTATCTCATTTTCAAATTAACTATCTTTGCATTTTAAAATTAAATAATGTTATCAAAAGAAATACAATTAGAAGTTAATAAAGGTGCTATGCTACCATTAATGGAAGAATTCTATACTATTCAAGGGGAAGGATTTCATACAGGAACTGCTGCATACTTTATCAGAATTGGTGGATGTGATGTGGGTTGCCATTGGTGTGATGTTAAAGAAAGCTGGAACGCTGAATTGCATCCTCCAACAGGTATTGATTTAATTGTTTCTAACGCAAGTAAATATTCAGAGACTGTTGTTGTTACTGGGGGGGAGCCTTTAATGTGGGATATGACTTTGCTGACGCAAAAGCTAAAAGAGAATAATAGAAAAGTTCATATTGAAACTTCGGGTGCATATCCGCTTACCGGAACTTGGGATTGGATTTGTCTGTCTCCAAAGAAAAATAAATTACCGACAAAAACTGTTTATGATAATGCACACGAGTTGAAAGTTATCATTTATAATAAACATGATTTTATTTTTGCTGAAGAGCAAGCTGAAAAAGTAAATAGTAATGCTATTTTATTTCTACAGCCAGAATGGAGCAAAAAAGAAGAAATGACTCCACTTATAGTAGATTATGTGATGAATAATCCAAAATGGCGTGTTTCTTTACAAACACATAAATATTTGAATATTCCTTAAAATTTAAAAATCCCAAATGCAAACTGTATTTGGGATTTTTATAGTTGGAGAAAATAGTTTAAACGTTCAATCACCAACCTTTTTGTTTTTTCAATTCCGTGATATGCGCTAAGTGGTGGTTTCCATGCCAAGCATAAGTTCCTATTATTTCCTTAATTTTAAATTTCTTGTTATTTTCAGGATGTATAAATGTTTTTTCTAAATCTTCGTTAGATAAACTATTCATTAAATACGCCAAACGATAGTGCAATCCATCCAGAAAGGAAAGGGTCGGCTGAACGGGCATAGTTAAATTATCATGTAATTCAGCCCAACGATCTTCATGATAGAATTTTATTGTTGGATTTTCCTCTGTCAGCGCCCATTTTATTCTAATGAAACAATTCATGTGACTATCGGCACAATGATGAATTACTTGACGGATAGTCCAACCATCTTGGCGATATGCTGTTTCAAGTTGTTCTTCGGTTATTTGAAGTACTTCTTTTTTCAATCGTTCAGGGAAACTGGCGATTTCTGCTATTTTATTATTTATATATTCTCCTGAATAGATTTCTGGTGCGATAAATTTTCCAATAGGATAACGTAAATGTTCTAATGTTGAGTTTTCCATATTATAAATGTGTTTTAAATCGAAAGCTTCGCTAAATAGTCATAATGTTCCCCTTCAAGAATTAACTCGCTTTGTAATCCATTGGCGAAAGCCGCATTTTGTAGCGTGTTATAATCTAAATACAGCCAAGGGAATTTGTCTTCTTTTTCGTTTTTATAGCGTATTGTAAAAGTCAATTCGCCATAGTAACCATTACTTGGAATCCATTTCCCGCCATCTTCATCATTATCAAACATGTAAATGATATCCGAAGAATCAATTAAAACTTGTCCGTTTGGATTTAGCAAGCTTTTTAGTTTCTGTAAAAATTTAGTGGTATCTTTTAGTGTTCCAAAAATACCGGTTCCATTCATTAATAATAAAATGGTATCAAATTTATTTTCAGGATTATCAGAGTCCATTTCAAGAATATTTTGAACTTGAGCATTTTTTAATCCTCTTAGGTTACAGGCTTCAATTGCATTTTGAGAAATATCAATTGAACGAACATCAAAATTTCTTTCGTTTTGTAAATACAAACTATGGCTTCCAGCGCCACAACCTACATCCAAAATTTTTCCTTTCGCAAGTTGCAAGGCTTTTTGCTCCAGTTTTGGCATTTCATTATAAGTACGAAATAGATATTCAACACTCATTTCATCTTCTTCAGAAATAGAGGTTTCTGTGATTAAATCTTCCGGGGAATTATTAGTTTGAAAATCAAGTATGGCTTTGCCAAAAAGGTCTTTCATTATAGTTGATGTGTTAATTTGGTAATTTGTTGATTTGTTTTAAGTAATTTCGCGGAATGTTTTGTCGAATAACCGAAAAAACAAACCTACGAATGGACAATATTTTAAACAATCTTCCTAAAGAAGCCAAAGATAAGCATATCGAAAACAAAAAGTATTTCGATAAGCTGAAAAAGAAGACGCCAAAGAATCTGGATTATGTGATGCAGGACTTGCATGATGCTGAATTTAAGAAAACGGATTGTCTAAAATGTGCCAATTGTTGTAAAACGACAGGGCCATTATTTACGGATGCGGATATTGAGCGTGTTTCAAAATATCTTAGACAAAAACCACAACAGTTTATTGAGCAATATCTTCGCATCGATGAAGATAGGGATTATGTTTTGCAAAGCGTTCCATGTACTTTTCTGGATAATGAAAATGCATGCATGATTTATGATGTTCGTCCAAAAGCGTGCAGAGAATTTCCACATACAGATAGAAAAAAGTTTCAACAGATTACTGATTTAACATTGAAAAACGTGGCAATTTGTCCGGCTGCTTTTAATATTGTCGAGGAAATGAAGAAGAAATTGCCGCTTTTATAGTCATAAAGTCAAAAGTCTTAAAGTCATAAAGAGAATAGTTTGAAAGTTAAATGCTATTTTGAAGGTACTTTAGGACTTTTGACTTTAAAACATTAGACTAGTATATCAAATATTTCGATCTCTTTTTCTGGAACTCAATTAATCCTTTCTTCCAGCTTTGTCTGATTTTTTCTTCCGAAGTTCCTGCTTCAATTTGCTGTTGCAGTTTTTTAGTTCCTGCTAATTTTGTAAAAAAAGGATTGAAAAATTTTGATTTGTCCTTTGTGGTTTGATACGCCTTAATTATCCATTTTAATTCCAGTTGATTCAGTCTTGAATATGTTGATAAATCTTCGCCATAACAAAGTACTCCATTATAAACAGGATTTTGTGCGCCAAAATTTGGTTTAGGAATAAAACTAAAATCACTTTTTGGTAAATAAGGAGAACCATAAATCTGAAATTGTTTTTCAGTTCCCCTTCCCACACTTACATTCGTACCTTCAAAAAGGCATAAACTTGCATAAAGATTCACTGATTGATCATTCGGAAGATTCGGCGAAGGCTTTTCAGGTAAACTATAATTCATTTTTCGGTTGTAATTAATGCAGGGAATAACAGTCAATTTACATTGTACTTCATTCTTTAACCACTTCTCGCCATTTATCATTTGTGCATATTCTCCAATTGTCATTCCGTGAAGCAAAGGAATTGGATGCATACCCACAAAACTGGTAAATTCCTTTTCAAGAATTGGCCCGTCTACAATACGTCCGTTCGGATTTGGTCGGTCAAGAATTAAAAGCGGAATGTTATTTTCGGCACAGGCTTCCATTATATAATGTAGCGAAGAAATATAAGTGTAAAATCGAGCGCCCACATCTTGCAAATCAAAAACCATAATGTCAATTCCGGCTAATTGTTCTTGTTTCGGTTTTTTGTTGTCGCCATAAAGCGAAATAATTGACAGTCCTGTTTTGGAATCTTTTCCATCAATGATATGTTCGCCCGCATCAGCAGTTCCGCGAAAACCATGTTCTGGGGCAAATATTTTTTGGATAGCAATATTTTTTTCTAAAAGAAAGTCGACCAAATGTGTTTTGTTAGAGAGAATGCCGGTTTGATTGGTTACAATCCCAATTTTCTGATTCTTTAATAATGGTAAATAGTTGTTGTAATTATCTGCTCCAGTTTTTATGTCTGTTTTTGGTTTGTCTTTAACTATTTCTAAATCTGATTTTGCATTTATCCTTGCGTCTGTCTTTCTGGCTGAACAGGAAGTCGGAATGATTGTTAAGAATATAAAACTAATCAATATTTTAAAAAATGAGTTCATATATAGGTTCAAATAAAATTAAGGTCAATTAGTGTAATTCGTGTTTTAGCTGTATTTTTGGCTTTAGCAACGCAAACTGGCGTAGCAAATCCAAATTAGAAAAGCAATCAAATTGAATTTAGAATATTTCATCGCCAAACGACTTATAACTGCTAAAGATTATAAAAGTAGCATATCTGCACCAATTATAAAAATTGCAATCTCGGCAATTGCCATTGGTATGATTATGATGATTGTTTCGGTGGCGACAGGAATAGGACTGCAGCAAAAAATCCGAGAAAAAGTATCGGCTTTCAATGGGCATGTCATTATTTCTAATTATGATAACAATCAATCCGAGGTCACCCTGACACCTATTTCTAAAAAACAAGATTTTTATCCAAAATTCACTTCGGTTCCCGCAGTTGAGCACATCCAAGCGATAGCCAGTAAAGCTGGAATTATTAGAACTGAAACTGCTTTCGAAGGAATTATTTTCAAAGGAGTTGGAAACGATTATAAATGGGATAATATAAAGGAATACATTATAGAAGGAAGAATTCCAAATGTCAAAGGGGATTTAAACGAAGAAGTTGTGATTTCTCAGTTTATTGCAAACAGACTGAATTTAAAAGTGGGTGATGGATTCAATACTTTCTTCATGAAAGAGAAAGGGTATAACCTAAGGAATTTTGATGTTGTTGGAATTTTCAATTCGGGCTTTCAAGAATTTGACGCTACTTATATAATAGGAGACATCCGCCACATGCAGCGCATCAATAAATGGGCTCCAGACCAAATCGGAGCTTTCGAAGTTTTTGTAGATGATTTTAATACTATAGAATCTACAGGAGAACAGGTTTATGCGCAAACAGCATCAACATTAGATTCCAAAACTATAATAGAAAAATACAGTTATATATTCGAATGGCTTCAACTATTCGATTTCAACATTATCGTTATATTAGTAGTCATGATTCTTGTCGCCACAATCAATATGGTAGTAGCGCTATTAGTACTTATCTTGGAGCGAACACAAATGATAGGGATTTTAAAAGCGTTGGGAGCTAATAACTGGTCAGTCCGAAAAATATTTCTGTACAATGCCTTCTATCTTATAGTAAGAGGGCTGTTCTGGGGAAATCTAATTGGTATCTCATTATTATTAATCCAACAACAATTCGGGATAATTCAACTTCCTCCTGAGAATTATTACGTCAATCAAGCGCCAGTATACTTAAATTGGGGATATATACTTTTATTAAATCTGCTTACAGTGACCGTTTGTTTCTTAGTATTATTAATTCCTTCCTACATAATAACTAAAATTTCACCGGTAAAAGCCATACGTTTCGATTAGAATATTATTTTGGGCGTTCCCCATCATATAAAGAGAGGCAACTATTCATTACTTATAGTTGCCTCTCTTTATATAATGAGTCGAGCTATCCGCTACAAGTCCTCGTCTGGTTGGGTTTGAGACTCAACCAGACTGTGGGCTTTCCACTGCTATCCCTAACGCTGCCCTGTTTACTTTATCGCATTGATGACTGTATGATAAATTCATATTAAGATCAACAGGATAAATTTTTGTTACTTTATATATAAGAGCGACTAAAAAAAGGGAAGTTGTCATCGTATAAAGTCATTTCACTGATTCATGCGATTTTTTGGTTAGTGGGCAGAGAGCTGGAGCTTTTTTTAGGAGTAAGATGGACAAAGCGGCTGTAAAAAAGGGAATAAAGGTAAAGTGCAATAAGGTTGTATAGGTAAAGAAAGGTGTGATCAGGTTGTCTATAGGTAATATGATTCACAGTTTTCTGGGGATAAAGCCACCCTTTGCTTTGGATAGGGTGTTGTAGCGGAAAAAACTTTTACTTTCAAAATTCA